>CAJTIM010000004.1 GCA_910576325.1 Clostridia bacterium | reverse complement strand
TAAAGATTTCTGCTATATCGTAAATATGGAAATCTGCCTGGGAAATCAGACAGCTTTGGGAGCGTGATAAAATCCTAAAAGTGACGGCCTACTGTATCAGGTTATGCATGATGTCGTAGGCCATCTTGATTATACACATTATAAGCTTCGCAAGTAAAACCTTTTATAGATACCGGTCTATTCCATCCGCTATCTCCTGCAGCATATGCAGGAGATATTCTTTCTGCCCGTCGCTCCTTCCCTTCAAAATGCCCCGAATCCGTTCTTCGTCCGGCATTCTGTCTTTCTGCTCATATAATAAAAATGTTAATGGAATCCGCAGCGCATCGGACAATCCCAGGAAATTTTCCAGGGACATTGTTCTAGTACCTGCTTCTATCCGTTTTATGGTATCCAGAGATAATTCGGCCCTTTCCGCAAGCCCGGCTTGTGTTAAGTCTGCTTTCTTCCGGTAGAATCTCACGTTATCTGCAATGATGTATTTCATATCCTTCATGTTTTGTTCTCCATTCTGTGTATTTTTGAAATGAAGAACAAGCCGGCGGTGACCGGCATTTGATTTTTTCACAGCCAAACACTTTGCAAAGCTCCTGCTATGGTCAGAAGCTTTTGAAGCTGTATCCTGGTAATTATGCAAGGCTGGAAGGATTTTGGTATGAAAGGATTACCTAAAAAACAAAAAATCTTTCTGACACTCCAAAACAGAACTTAGAAAGATGGATGGTTTTAGGCACGCAAAAATACCCGTCAAAGCGCTGTTTTTTTCTTTGACGGAAATTTTTTACAGTATTACCGTATCAATTTTTATATTCAGTTTTTTCATGGGTTTATAGACGAACTATCTATGACTGTTACATATCATTCAGAATTTTCGAAAATAAACTTATTCCATACTTTTATTTATTCTATTTGCTCACTCCAATTAAAATGTTAATGTTCCTTTCAAATTAGCAGATTAATTATCTTAACAAGATTACCATCATATCTTTTTCAAGAACATCTCCAATAGATACATACACATTCTCTACGATTGCTTCTGCAGGTGCTAATACCGGAATTTGCATTTGCATTGATTTTATAATAAGAACCGTATCACCTTCTCTAACTTGTTGACCAGGAACTACCATTATTTTATAAACGGTTCCGGCAACAGTCGCCCGTACTACATTCGCATTTAGACTATACTTTTCGGTAACTTTGGATGAATCCGCTGAAATCTGTTTTTTCTTATATAGTCCATCCACAATCAGTTTAATAACTCCGGCAATGCTAAAAATCGTCATAATTGAAAAAGCTATCCATGCAAATATTGTCACTTCACGGTTATTTTTTTTAACGAACTTTATAGCATCCTCATATGCAATATATGATATGTCGTTACTTTTCAGTTCATATATATACGGCATATAATATTTCGTATTTAAATCAACTAGCATTTGGAGTAAATCGCCACTTTTTACATTATCACAAAAATTTCTTTCATCAAATGCATTATCACATACAGTCACACCTATTTTATATTTTTCTCCATCCATCAGCACAATTGTAAATCCCCTACCCGGCTTCCGTCCTTGATAGAAGCCTTCTACATAAGTCAAACTTTCTTTTGATGGCTGTTTTTCACCTCCAAATAAAAGGGCCAACAAAATTATAATTGCCCAAACACTCCAACAAAAAATCCATCTTATTGTTGCGCCTATTGATGCCTTTATATTATAAATTTTTTGTCCAATATGCATATATGTACCTTGCCTATTTTGTATTTTATTTGCCAGATCTCTGAAATTGAAGATCTGGCAAATAAAATTATTCAACTTTTATCAACTACCTTAAATACAACAAATAGAAATCTCCCATCAATATCAACTATTTTTTCTATAATATAATATCAAATAAAGTAGTGTTGTAATTGCCAATGAAAGAAACAAACCTATTCGCAGTGCAATTCTTAAAGATGAATCCAATACTCTAAAGGAGAAAAATGCAATACTTCCCCATATTACAAAAAACAAAATACCAAACACAATATTAACATATATTCTCTTAGTAGCGCTCATTGGTTTTTCTTTAAGTTCTTCATCTGCTATCATCCTAACAAACTGCTTTGCTTTATTTGTTGTTTCATTTCGTATCCCTGCTTCTCCATAAATTTCATGTGAGCGCATTTTTTTCAAATATGATTTTGGCAATCTACCTGATTTCTTATATTTGACCATAGAATAGACATAATACGGAATCCATATAATATATAAAATTCCAAGGCAGTATAAAGGAAGCTTCGTTTCGGCCTCTCTCATATCAGTTGTTTCCTTAAAAACCACTTTATAAGAAAGATACACCTCTCCATCTCTTACTAATTGGTATACTGCAGGCACTTTTCCATCTAAAGCAGAGGTTTTTTGATAACTTACCCATAATTCTACTTTATCGCCCTTTTTCACCACCTCCTCAAAATTGGTCTGGTCCAAAATAGAACAAATGCGTTTACTAAAATAGTAGATGTTTCCGTTATTCAGATATAGTTCTGCAATTTTACCACCATATTTAGTAGAAGCTCTTGATGTAATAAATTTCTCCACAATACCATCCACATGCTCTAATTCTTCATAGGATGGAAGAGGTGTTTTTAACACCTCTTTTGCATCATAAACATCCCAAATCATCGACACAGTTAAATAAATCAAAACAGCAAGCATACCGTTTAACTGTATTACATATAATCTTTTAAGACTCTCTTTTTTCATAATTTTAGTCAGCTTCCTTGTAATGATTCAAAATAATTTCTGGCCAATGCTGAGACACCATTTATTGCTCTGGAAAGTAATTCACCTATTGCAGTACTTATCTCCTCATATCTAAAATAGGTGATAATATTGTGTATATCAGAACTATTAAGCCTTTTAATAGCATTTTCTAAAAATTCATCTACTGTACCTAGTCCAACTTTTTTTAAAACTGTTTCACCAGCAGAAGGTAAAAATTCCATCCCTGCAAATACTAAACCTTCAAATATTGCTGTTAATGTATTTCGGTTTTCTCGATATTCTTCTATATAAGCTCTAATCCCATGATATATAGCCGAAATAGGTTCAGACGGAATAGCTCCATCTATAGCCCCATCTACAAATCCTTTGAGCATTTCATCTTTAAGATTGCCCCAATCAAAATCATTCCCAGATTTTAACTGATCATAAACATTAAATCCTCCTTGAACTACAGCATTTGAGGAACCTTCAATTAAAATATTAACAACATATACAATAAACGG
Organism: Clostridia bacterium; assembly: GCA_910576325.1. Taxonomy (GTDB): domain Bacteria; phylum Bacillota; class Clostridia; order Lachnospirales; family Lachnospiraceae; genus Laedolimicola. The sequence goes on along the minus strand of CAJTIM010000004.1, from coordinate 236,124 downwards.
ATTTTCACCATCTGGATCCATATAATTTATCGGATCGCTATAGCAATACTGATACCAATTCAGTCCATCCTTAATCGGATCCATCGCAAACCATGTTCGGTTGTTGGCATCGTAGAACCTCGCCTCCGCAAAGTAGATGTCAAGGGTCGTGTCGTAGATATGGCCTGTAAAGGTTGCAAATACGTAGTTGCCGTGGTCGTTGTTCAGGAGCTTGTTCGGGCTTTCCGGCATTCCCCAGGCGTCATAGGTTAATTCTGCGAAGCTCTGGCCGTTAGCCTTGGTATAATACCGGGTGTTCCCCATCACGTCCTCATGGACATACAGAATCCGCTCCCAATTGCCTTTGTCCGTGAACTGCTCGATCCGCTCGCTTCCGGCGTACACGTGCTTCTGCTCGTATTCCAGCTGGCCGTTGCCCTCGGCAAATACCATCAGGTCGTCGTTCTCGAAGCTGGTGTAATCGATCACGTAATCACGAGCGTATACCTTTCCGGCATGGGTGGTATGGGTGTTGTTGATCCGGAGGCCCAGTCCGTTGTATATGTAGGCCGATTTGTCTCCCTTCCAGTTGGTTCCCTCCACCATACGATTCGTTTCGTCATAGACGTAGGAACGGCTGGCTTTCTTTCCGATTTCCGCCGTGCGGTTGCCGCGCTTATCGTAGGTGTAAGTGTAGCTTTCATTGCCGTCCTTTTTCTCTACCAGCTGATTCAGCTCGTTATACTGATAGTCTACCACATGGTTCTTTGACTTTTCAAGCACCAGGTTTCCTAACGTATCGTAGGTGTAGGTGGTCGTGGTGCCTGCGATATTGCTGGTAATCATACGGTTCAACTCATCATAGGTGTATTTATGAGTTCCCTTGTTGGCTTTGTTCGCCTGTTTATCCGTGTTGTCCTCGGAGCCTGGGTTGTCCGGTTTTTCCGGCTTGTTGGGATTGTCGGGCTTCTCTCCCTTTTCTCCCCTGTTAAGTCCCGGAGGCATATGGCCGCCCGGATTCACGATGTTGCCGTCCTCATCCTCGGTCTGTCCCGGAGGAACCTGGCCGTTTCCATCTCCGTTGCCTTCTACGGATGCGTCGTCTTTTCCGGTTTCGGGCTTGTTACCCTCCGAAAGCTCCGTATCCGGTGTCTTTGCTTCAGGCTTATCCGCTTCGGTTTCCGGTGTCTCAGGCTTGGGTGCTTCCGCTGCCGTATTCCGAAGCTGTGCGTTTAACTCTTCCGCCGCCTCCGCCTGATTGTTAAGAACTACGCCTGCGGCCGTATCTGCCGCGGGGTCCGGAAGTGTCATACTGTTGACAATGGAGTTCTCCGTGCTTAAACGTTCGGTATCCACAGAAGGAATCTCTACTGCCGGTGCTTCCGGTGTTGTCCGTACGCTCTGTGTATCCGGTGTGTTTTGTGTGTCTTGTGAACTTGTCGTGCCGGAGTTTCCGCCCTCTAACAGACTGTCTAATACATTCGCCGCGTGGAAAAGTGCTCCTGAGATAACGGCGTTGTTCCCCGTTCCATTGTTGTTTCCGCTGCTGCCATTGTTTTCATTGCCATTGTTGCCGCTGGTTCCGCTCTGCCCGTGGTTGTATTGCATCTCGCTTAAGCGGTCTCCTTCTGCGTCCCAGCCGTAGGTGGTCTTGAACAGCTTCTTTCCGCCCAGGTTGTACTCGTCCATCTCGATTAACTCGCCCGTGCCATTGTAGACATAGGATGCGGACTTTGCATCTTTGTGTGGAGCACCATAGGCTTTTCATCCACCTTTTTGATGTCCAATCACCTCCCCCTTTCTTGGCAAAAAAATAGCACCCAAACCGTCTATGGCCTGGATGCTGTTATTTTTAATATATTTGATTCATTTTCTTAATCTATCATACAATATTTCTTCTTTTCCTGTTGAAAGAGTGATTTTCTTTTTATACAGTAAAGTCCATGATGCCTGATTCTTCGTATAATCCATTTTATTTTCCGGGAAAAATGATCTGCAGAAATATTTTCCTCCCTCCCCATTCTGTGCCAAAAATAAGAAAACATCTCTTTCTTCCATTTTATTTTTCATAATATAATCTGCTTTAATAACCGAATAAATATTACGTTTTCGATTATACTTAAAAATTGTATCATTACTGTCAAGCATGCTTTCTAGCAATGGCAGCATATCTACTCTATCTGCGATCTTATAATACAGATCAGATGATTGTAGATGTTCTGCCGTTATTTGATGTCTGCTTATTGCATCAAATATTTTTTCTCTGTCACGGACTAGTTCAGGTCTATCAGTCAGATATTGAAGTCCCATTAAGTGGAAGCATTCTTTCTTATCAAAATTTATCTGCAGCGAAACAGATATATTTTTCCGACCTAATACCAAATGATATTCCTTATCTAACAATTTTCCAAAAGCCTCGACGCAATCATACACATTACGCATCTAACTTACCTCTTTCTTTTTGAAAAGAAGAAAAGCCCTGCTTTCGCAGAGCTTTTCTGACGTTTTCTTTCAACTGTTCATGCAGTCTAGCCAGAATGCGGTAAACGCCAAACCCATTCAAAGCTCGTAAGGCACTGCCCTCTGGCACAACACCTTATGTCAACGCTTTGACCGACACTCAAGTTGCCCGTCGCTACTATTATATTACAACGAGTATAAAAATATGTCAATCAAAACATCCAATGTTCTAATACTGCTCCTTTTCCAGGTGAAAAAAGGACCAAGTCAGCGCTCCAAAGAACAACAAATACTGCTGCCAATACTTTGGCCGAAAGCTAATTTAGTCCTAAATCACAATATTCAGTTTTTAAACATAAAAGCCGGATGTATATAATCTATCCACCGCATGTTAAATAAATGCAAAATTTGTTATTCCTATGATAAAACGGGCCCGTCCTAACTGAAAATAACCATCCAAACCGGCTTTTTCCGTAGGACTAAATCAGCGGAAACCCTAGATTTTATTGGGTTTTTGCTAACCTGACATTATAATAACAGGTTCCCCGGAATCCAGGCAGGCAATTAATATCCCATCCCCAAACAAATCATACCTGGCATTCTGCACCCCCGTAATGCAGGAGGCCGCCTTCCCCTGATTCACAGAGAAAAACAGCCTCTTTGGTTTCTCAATATATTCAATCTCAATCACATCTGCCAGCCGTTCTATCAGAGATTCGGGAACAGTTAAAATGGCGTACTCGTTCATCAGCTCCACCACCTGTATCCCCTCCGCCCTCAATGAGCTTAAGTCCCCATGATACTTTACAATCAGCTCCCAGGTCCGTTCCTGCCAATCATAGCCCACATCCAGATTCAGAGATTTTTCCCGCTCCCGCACCGTAGCATCCAGGGCCAGGTTCAGCATATTTTCCAGTTTGGCATTTTCCATAAAGCTCTCCGCATATTCTGCACGAAGTATTCCTGATATAGCTCATGAAAATATTCGAGCCTATAAGGGATAATAAAGACTCCCAACACCGCATTCAGGCTTACTCCCTATTATTATTACAATTTATGCGCTTTAAGCTTCAACATATGTATCAGTTCCCTATGTTTATCCCTCCGGATATTCCCGCCTGCCTATTCCGCCAAAGCAAGAATCGTCTTCGCCTGTACCGGACAATTAAGCTTGCGGTAAATCTCCGCCGCCTGCGTATAACATCCCCTGGCCTTTTCCATGTCCCCCATAGCACGGTAAATATTCCCGCGCCAGTGCAGACTGTTGGCCATATCCGCATGCTCCGGGCCGAGCTGAGGAAGAAGCTCCTCCCATGCCTTAAGGCTTATTTCCAATGCCTCGTCAAGCTGCCCCTGAGCCATCTTGATCTGTCCGAGAAAATCAGACCCCAGGCTTACGGCCCACACGCCGCCCACTCTGCGGAATGCCTCGAATGCCTCTTCCAGTACCCTCTCGCTTTCCTCCAGGTCCCCCCGCATATACAAAGCACGTGCCAGATGGTATTCCGGCCATCCATGATCGTAATCGGGAAGGAATTTTTCGTACTCGATTGTCTGCTTTGCATAGGAAATGGCTGCATCATAATCGCCTAACTCCCGGTAAGCTTCGTCCAGCCGCGACAATATCATAGTGTAGAAAGCTATCAAATCCGCCGGCACAGGCTTTTCAATCAGCGTCAAAGCCTCCAACGCCGTATCCCTGCACCCTGCATAATCTCCGCTGAGCTGACAACACTGGGCTATCCGATTGTAGGCATCCAGCCGCCGGTGCAGATCTTCCGTCTGAGGAATAGCTTTCCGAAAATAGGGAATTGCATCCTGGTACAGAGACATATGATGCAGCATCATACCTCTGGACAGCAGCGTAAGCCCCCGCAGCGTATGGGCCGCCGGCAGACGCACATAAGCGCTGGCCGCCAGGTCAAACAGCCACTGCTTGTATTCATAAGTGGTATTATAGACGCCCTCGGAAGCTTTTACCAGGCTGTTCAGAAACCTTTCACAGCACATGGGATCTCTCTCCAATTCCTCTGCCATCAGATCCGATACCAGGGGATGAAGGTGTACCTCGTCCGTCACCGGATCGTGAATTACCCAGCTTCGGCGGATTAGATCGTCTATCAGATCAAAATCATCCATTTCGCACCAGTCATACAAAGTCTCCACCGGAATCCCCCGCAGAGATACCAATGAGAGATTTTTAAGCAAATACTGCTCTTCTTCACTCAAGGTGGACAATTGAAAAACCTGCCGCAGACGGCCGAAAATCAAATCGGCGGCCTTTGCATTCTGTTCAGCCATCACCGATGCGCCGTTCTTCAAAAGCTCATTCATTTTTTCAGGCGAAATACGCCGGCTCTGCATGGCGGAGGCCACCAGGCGGATACTTAAGGGATGGCCGTCTAACTGCTCCAGGATTTCATCCACACAAGCCTCCCCTGACGGATTCAGTCCCCGGGTATACTCCGCCCGGAACATCGCAAGCAGCTCGGAATGATTGGTAACGGACTGCACCTCTACTTCGGGCAGACGGCCCGCATCCTGATGACAGCGGGTGGTGAAAATCACGGCATACGCACCTCCGGTGAACTCCTCCAGGTCCGGATCATCCGGTACATCAAAATTGTCCACCACCAAAAGTACGCGCTCATCTGCAATTTCCTTCAAAATGCGGAGCTTGCGCTTCCAGTATTCCTCATCCGAATCCTCCGGATAATCGGCCCGGCTCAACCCCCGGATCGGGACCGCGGCATCACTTAAAAAGGTGCGGCGCAGGCTTTCCTCAAAGGACAGCCACAATACCACGTCATAATCCCCGGAGTAGCGTTTGAGATACATCCGTGCAATTTCACTTTTTCCGATGCCGCCCATTCCCACCAGAAACAGCTTATTTTCTCCTCCTGACAGATGGGTGCGGATAGCTTCCATTTCCTCTTCGCGCCCTACAAAATGACGATCCGGATAAACAACAGTTCCCACAATACGGTAGGAAGCAGTCTTTTTCTCATCTCCGGTGACAGGCACGGAAATCTTCCGCGACGGCTCCTGTCCCAACAGCCGCGACACCCGATCCACCAGTTCCTGAACACGCAGAAGCTCCGGCGGCAGAACACCGTCCATAATGTGAATACGCCCCAGATAATAATAAATATCATCACTGAGCGCGCATTGGTCTATGCGGAAAGGCAGCAGTGTAATATCCTCATGGGCCTTGAAGCGGTCAAAAGCACAGTTGATCTCATTGAGCACATGGGCGGAAACATTGGACCCCTCATTGAGTACCAGTAAAAACACCCTGCATTCCCGAATCGCCTCCACAATGGACTGCGCATAATTGGCGCCTACGTTCCGAGGCGCATACCAGCAGGAAATCCCCGCTCCCTCCAAGGCCGCGCATATCGTCCTTACGGCATCCTTTCCCGTCTCAGTATGATAGCTGATAAAAACCTGTTTTGATTTTGTATCCATATGTAATACCCTCCCTTCCTGTATTCCATTGATGTTCTGCCGGTCTCTTCCGTGATTGGCAGACCACCCATCTGTTTTTAAGAAAGATTTTCATGCAGCAGCCGAAGCACCCCCTTAAGCTCCCCAACATCCACCTGCCCCGGCGCGGAAGCCTGTCCTGCCGATCCAAAGGTCAGCGCCGATCCAAAGATCTCCCCTGCCATCCGGCTCACAACGCCGCTTCCCCCCATCGCCATCGTAATCACCGGCTGAGCGGCATAACACTCCTTCATCTGCCAGGTGGCCGCCAGGAGCGTCAGCACATCGCCCGGATCGCAGGGCATCACCGCTATCTTCAAAAGATCGGCCCCTGCCTTCTGCATCCTACACAGGCGGTCAACCATCTCTCCCACATTCGGCGTTTTCTCAAAATCATGACTGGAGGCCACAACCTTCACCCCTTTTGCATGAGCCTTTTCCACTGTCCTCTCCAAAAGCTCTGTTCCCATAAACAACTCCACATCAATCAAATCCGCCTGGCCCGATGCGAGAACCTCTCCGAGAAATTCCTCATAATCCTCCGCAGAAATTTCCCGCTCTCCGCCTTCCTGCTTCGTCCGAAAGGTAACAAGCAAGGGCATCTCCCCTAACTCCTTCCGCAAAAGCCCCATTATCTCCCGAAGCTGAGCCTTATCCGCCGTCCCCTCAAACCAGTCGGCCCGCCACTCCGCCAGATCCGGCCCGGCCTCCCGAAGCTTCTTTACCTGAAACAAAATCTCCTCCCTGCTCCGCCCCGCCGCCGGCGCGCAGATCTTCGGCATTCCCTCACCAATTACCACATTTCTAACACAAACCTTGTTCATCTTATTCTCCTATTCCAGTTCCCTGTTATCATTTCCGGTACATCCTCATGAAATAACGCCGCGTTTCAAATTCATGCGCCTATAAATTCATTTATGTACCAAAAGTTATTTTATTGTTCTCCGCTTCCGCAGCATCCCACACAAACCGCACCTTCTCCGGCCGGAATCCTTTGGATGCATGTCCCGTAAGCTGCCTGTACAAAAGCTCCTTCACAATATAAGCCGTCTTGCACACATACTCCAAACGCCCCGTTTCCCGGAAAAAATCATCCCCGCTCCCTTCTCTGCTCCGATTATCCAAAGTCCCCTCAAAAATCGCATACTCCCCAAGGAGCCGGTCAAAATCCTTCGGCATATACTTATAGTAAGGCATATCCAGCTTCACCCCGGCCTGCTTCAGAGCCTTGGCAATAAACTCTCCGCAGTTATACGCCTTATAAACCGGATGCCCGCCGAACCAGGGCAGAAGCAGCATATTGATGAGATTGTACATAATCTCCGGATCTCTGCGGACCTTCCCAAGCCACCGTTTCACCCTCTCATATCCCTTTTCCGAAACCGGCACCTTAAAAATCTTTGTATAAATAGGCACATTTTCCCCCAGAGTATAATAAATCCGCTTTTCCTCAATATACCCCGAAATCGGCGGTGTCTTGGCCCGCAATCTGGAAAACGCATAAAAATGCTCATAGCGATCATCCAGTGACAAAGCCACATGGGTATATTTGTAATGGGTCATCCGCTGCGTCAGCCTCCCAAAACCGGAAGGAAGGTACAAAAGCAGAATATATAAATATTTCATTTTCATTTTCCCCTCCTATAATCATTGCTTTCTGATTCATTTTACCATATAATAGAGATAATAACGAATCATTTTTTTACCACCCTAAAATCAGGAGTTCATAACAAGATACCCCCGCATCAGTCAGCAAAGCAATTCCTGCGGGCGCAAAAACAAATCATGATGATACTACTTGTAAAACCGGAACCTGCGGACAGCGGATTTTCCCTGGATATGGCTCTGCGCACGGAACCTCTGGAACTGGAGTACATCTCGGCCATGCTCCGTGAGGCCGAGATCCCCTGTTATCTCTATGAAGCCGCTGCGGACCCGCATACCTTTGAAGAACTGCTTGCAAAATATCACCCCGCAGCCGTCGCAGTAACCGGATACATCACACAGGAAAACCGAATCAAGGATTATGCAAAGCGGACAAAAGCTTTTGACCCGAGTATTCTCACCCTGGTAGGCGGCTCCCACGCACAGCAGAATCCTCAGCACTTTTTTGAACCCGATATCGATTTTATCTGCCGTTCTGACAATATCTATGCTATTTTAGATGTGCTGCAGCAAAAACCCTTTGAAAATATCGACGGTCTCTGCTATGATACCTGTGAGGGATGGAAAATGAATCCTATGGAAGCCTTTGACATCAACCGGCTTCCCATTCCCGACCGGAGCCATATGGAACGCTATCTCACCCAGTACCGTTATCTGGATGTTCACCCTGTGGCTCTCTTAAAAACCAGTGCCTCCTGCCCCCATCACTGTTCCTTCTGCTACGGAAGGACTCTGAACAAAGGAACGTACTGTCAGAGGGACCTTTCCCTTGTCATAGAAGAGATCAGGGGGATAGCAAGCCCCAACATTCAGATCGTGGACGACGATTTTCTTTACGACGCGGATCGGCTTTGGGAGTTTATCGCCCTTATCCGCAGCCATAACATTCATAAAACCTTTATCTGTTATGGCAGGGCCGATTTTATCACGGAAAATCAGGAGCTTATGAAGGCTCTGGCCGGCATCGGCCTTAAATATGTGATGGTCGGCCTGGAGGCCGTCAGCAACCGGCAGCTTGACAGCTATGCCAAGGGAACCTCCCTCAATGTCAACTGCGCCTGCATCCGCCTTCTCCGTGAACTGTCCATTCATCCGGTGGGCCTGTTTATTGTGGATATCCGCTTTCGCCGGAAGGATTTTCGGAATCTGCGCCGGTTTATCCGCAGCATGGACCTTGCCTATACGGGGATTTCCATATTTACGCCCATTCCCGGAACTGCTCTCTACCGGCAGTACGAAAAGCGCCTGCTTACCGCAGACCCGGAGAAATGGGATTTTATGCATCTGGTGGTGCCGCCGGTGCATCTGAGCCGCTTTTGCTTTTACCTGGAATATTTCCGCCTGGTGATGGATCTGTTCCGCCTGGCACAGAAAAAAGGGATCTACGGCTTCCTGCGGCTGAACGACTACAAGCATATTTTCCGAAGGCTCCTGTTTCAGGAAGGGCTTCGCACTAAATGAATCCTTCGCGGACGGACGTCCCTGTCATTTTTTCTGACACCGGATACCGGACACGTGTGATAAAGATATATAAGTAAAGAGAGGTAAGCATTATGGAAGAAAAACTGACTATGGACGACTACGCAACCGAATTGGAAGCCTCCTTCCGAAAGGTACAGGAAGGAGACGTATTGACAGGAACCGTCATCGGCGTGTCCGAGACAGAGGTAACTCTGGATCTGAAATATTACACCGAAGGCATTATCCGTTTGGAGGATTATTCCGAGGACCCGTCATTTTCCATTAAAAACGACGTGCAGCTCGGGGAAGAGGTAACGGCTACCGTTCTTCGCCCCGACGACGGACAAGGGCACATTCTTCTGTCCAGAAAGGCTGCGGCGGCTGAAATGGCCTGGAAAAAGGCTGCCGAATATCTGGAAAATGAAACCGTTCTGGATGTAAAGATAGGCGGCGTGGTGAACGCCGGCGTGATTGCCTATGTAGAAGGACTCCGCGGCTTTATTCCCGCCTCCAAGCTCTCCTTAAGCTATGTGGAAAATCTGGAGGATTTCTTAAATAAAGAGATCCAGGTGCGTGTAATCACCGTAGACCCGGAAAAGAAAAAGCTTGTGCTGTCCGCAAGAGAGATCCTGCGGGAAAAAGCGGCCGAGGCACGCCGGAATAAGATTTCCAATGTGGAGATCGGTCTGGTGACAGAAGGCAAAGTAGAGAGTATTCAGCCCTACGGCGCATTCATCGACCTGGGAGACGGTCTTTCCGGTCTTGTGCATGTATCCCAGATCTCCGAAAAGCGCATCAAGAGTCCCGATGTGGTTCTCAAGGTAGGCGATACCGTAAAGGTAAAAGTAATCGCAGTCAAGGACGGCAAGCTTTCTTTAAGCATGAAGGCTCTCAACGATGTCGCCGCAGAGGAAATCCGCGAAGAAAAAGTAGTTCTGCCTAAGAGCGAGGAGCTTACTACCAGCTTAGGAGATCTATTTAAGAATATCAAACTGTAAGCGTATCAAATACTTGAACTTGCTGTTGGAGGGGCTGTCCGCAAAATAAGCTACGGAGCTTTGCGGCAGCTCCTTTTATGCAGCAGCTCTCCCACCCGGAAAGGAAATCAAAATGATCCGTATCCTGCTTTTAGAGGACGACGAAAGCCTGATTGACGGCCTCAAATACACCCTGGAAAAAAACGGCTTTTCCCCGGACATAGCCCGAACCACAGCCCAGGCCCGATTCTTATTGGAGGGGGATGTCTCCTATGATCTCCTTCTTCTGGATGTGACCCTTCCCGACGGAACCGGCTTTGATATCTGTACCCATGTGCGAAAAAAAGACAGCCGTACTCCCATTATCTTTTTAACAGCCTCCGACGAAGAAATCAACATCATCCGCGGCCTGGACAGCGGCGGAGACGACTACATCACCAAGCCCTTCAAGTTAGGAGAGCTGCTCTCCCGCATTCGGGCCCTTCTCCGTCGTGCCGGCCTTTCTGCGCAGGATAAGACTCCGGTCATCCGCTGCGGCGATCTGTTCATCGACCTTATCCAAAGCCGGGCTTCTTTAAAAAATGAAATTCTGGAGCTTACCACCGCCGAATACCGTCTGCTCAGCCTGTTGGTCCGCAACGCCAATCGGGTTGTCTCCCGGAGCCGGATTCTGGATGAGCTTTGGGACAGCGGCGGGAGCTTTGTGGATGACAATACACTTTCCGTATACATCCGGCGCTTACGGGAAAAGGTAGAGACAGATCCCTCCCACCCCGTACATCTAAGCACGGTACGGGGCTTTGGATATCAGTGGAATGAGGTGAAGCCATGAGTATTGTTCGGGAAGCCCGTGTGAAAAAACTAATGTTATCCGTTCTCCTTACCTTTCTTTTGACACTTTTCCTGACTCTGACAGTTATCTCCCGTCAGAATCATGCGGCATGGCAGCTTTTGCTCAACCGGGAAAGAGCCATAGCCGCTTCCTTATTGGAGCAGGAGGTTCCGGAAGAGCTTGTGGCCAGGGCCTTAAGCGCCGCCGAAGCCGGAGAGGAAGGCATCCGCCTTCTAAACCGTCTGGGAATCTGCGAGAATACGGACCTGTCGCTTCTTTCCTCCGTATCCTCCTACAGGCAGGGTACTTTTCTTTTTCCCCTCTTCATCCTCCTGCTTTCTTTTTGCATTCTGTTCCTCATAATGATTCATTTTCTATCTGAGGAAGAACGCCTGTACCATAGAGCCGCCGAAATTGTGGGCGGTTATGCAAAAGGGTCCTTTGACGCTTCTCTCCCTGAATCCGAGGAGGGAAGCCTTTACCGCCTGTTTGGTGAAATCAACCACATGGCCGGAGCGCTGAAAGCCGGACAGGAGGCAGAGCATGAGGCAAAGGAATTTCTGAAAAGCACCATTTCCGACATTTCCCATCAGTTGAAAACGCCCCTGGCCGCACTCTCCATGTACAACGAAATTATTCTAAAGGAGCCGGAGTGTCCGGAAATCATTCAGACCTTTGCCAGAAAGTCCGATGCTTCCATTGAGCGGATGAAGTCCCTGATTCTGTCTCTCTTAAAAATCGCCCGTCTGGATATCGGCGGTATCACCTTTCAAAAAGTCTTTTGTCCCGTTTCGGAGATTCTGAATGCCGCTTTGGAGCCCCTTACCCTCCGGGCCAGTCAGGAGGAAAAGGAGATCCTGTTTTTGGAGGCCCCGGAGGGGGAAATCTACTGCGATCCCATATGGACCATAGAAGCCATCGGAAATATCCTCAAAAATGCTTTGGATCACACCTCCCCGGGCAAAAGGATCGAAATTCATAAGGAAGAGACCCCCTTAGAAACCCGGATTCAAATCAGGGACAACGGAGCCGGAATCTCTCCGGAGGATCTGCACCACATTTTCAAGCGCTTTTACCGCAGCCAAACCGCCTGCCAAACCTCCGGCACAGGACTTGGACTTCCCCTTGCCAGGGCGATTGCAAAGGGGCAGGGAGGAAGCATCTTCGTACAAAGCAGTCCGGGCATGGGAGCCGTCTTCACGCTCAGCCTTCCCCGCGCATTGAAAGATACCTCTTCATAAAGCTCTTTTGTCTTACAAAACCGTAAGGTGAAATTCATCTGATTGTAAGCTTCCTGTGCTATTTTGTTAGATAGTAAAGCTTCTCTCATGATATGTGTGCCGAAGCAGCTTTACGCTTTAACTTAAAACAGTAATATCCTGTCAGTGCACAAATCAATTTACTGACGTATGCATTTGCGGCCGGAAATTGATTTATACAAAAGTGTGCTGACAGGATATTGCGGAACTGAAACGGAGGATTCTTACCTTGGACATTTTAAACGTACGGCATTTATGCAAAACCTACGGCTTTGGTGAAAGCAGTGTAAACGCCCTCAAGGACGCTTCCTTTTCCATGCAAAAAAGTGAGTTCACCGCTATTGTGGGTGAATCCGGAAGCGGCAAAACAACACTTTTGAACCTGATCGGCGGACTTGACAATCCCACCTCCGGCCAGGTCTTCTTAAGCGGCCGGGAATTATTTTCTATGAAGGAGCAGGAGCGGACCATCTTCCGCCGGAGAAACATCGGCTTTATCTTTCAATCCTTTCAGCTGATTCCGGAGCTGACGGTGGAACAGAATATCATGTTTCCCCTTCTTCTGGATTACCAAAAGCCGAATATGGAACGGGTAAATGAGCTGCTGGCCATTCTTGGGCTTACCGGGCGGCGGAACCATCTGCCAAGCCAGCTCTCCGGCGGCCAGCAGCAGCGAACCGCCATCGGCCGGGCATTGATTCACAACCCCATGCTGATTCTGGCCGACGAGCCAACGGGCAATCTGGATTCCAAAAGCAGCCAGGAGGTTATGGAGCTCCTGACCCGGGCTGCCCACCACTACCGGCAGACCGTTCTGATGATAACTCACAACACGGGACTCACCGCTTATGCGGATCGGGTTCTCCGGGTATCTGACGGCAATTTAACAGATTTGGGAGGGCGTCCTGATGAAAAGCTATCTTAGTCTGATTCCCGCCTATGCAAGGGTTCACAGAAAGCAAAACCGCATGACCCTTCTATGCATCATATTTTCCGTCTTTCTGGTAACCGCTGTCTTCGGAATGGCAGATATGGAGCTTCGCAGCCAAAGGCTCCAGGCCATCACCCGTTACGGCAACTGGCACATCCAGATAAAGGATCTTTCGGATGAGGATGCCGCCATCATCGCCCGGCGTCCGGATGTGGCCGTTTCCTCTTGGTACAATGTGCTGAATTACCGGCTGAAGGAGGACTATTTCATCAGCGGAAAGCGAACCGCCGTATGCGGAATCGAGCCCTCTATGCTCACCCTGATGGAATATGATTTAACAGAAGGAGCATTTCCGGAAACGGAACAGCAAATCATCCTGACCAATGCTTCCAAAGAAATGCTGGGTGCAGAGCTGGGAGACTCCATTACCCTCCAAACCCCGGAGGGGGATTCCCTGTCCTATCGGATATCAGGCTTTGGAATGGATAACGAGGCGGCTATGAAGGCCGATGCTGTCATTGCCTTTCTTCCCCTTTCCTCCTTCCAATCCCTGTATCACTCCATCCATGATACGGCAGAGGATGCGGATATGGTCTACTACATCCAATTCTCCGGGCGCTGCAATATCCGGAATGCCATAAAGGATATTCAGGCGCAGTTCAGGCTGTCAGAAGAACAAATAAGCGAAAACACGGCACTTCTGGGTCTTATGGGCTTCAGTAATGACTCCTATATGACCGGACTGTATCTGGTTGCAGGCGTTTTGTTTCTCCTGGTTCTGACTGCCGGCGTTCTTATGGTTGCCAGCAGCATGAACAGCAATATCGCCCAGAGGACGGAATTTTTCGGCCTTCTCCGCTGTCTGGGAGCGGACAGCCGGCAGATCCGCCGCTTTGTACGCCTGGAAGCTCTGAATTGGTGCAAAACCGCCATTCCAGCAGGAGTTCTTCTCTCTGTTGTCACTATCTGGGGACTTTGCGGAGCTCTCAGATACCTGAGCTCCATGTATTTCTCCGATATGCCTGTCTTCGGCATCAGTCTGCCCGGCATCCTGGCCGGCACTCTTGTGGGACTGGTTACCGTACTTCTTGCTGCCCGTTCCCCGGCAAAAAAGGCCGCAGGGGTGTCCCCGGTCACGGCAGTTACAGGCAATGGGGAAACGCCGATCGCGGGTTTTTGGTTCAAGAGAAGGCAGGGCGGCCGGCTTGCCGGCAGGTCCTACAGGCAGGGAAACATTCCGTCCCTCCATGTGGAAACATTTCTGGGAGTCTGGCATGCCCTCCACCGGAAAAAGAATTTTCTTCTGATGTCCTTTTCCTTTGCCTTAAGTATCATTCTCTTTCTTTCATTTTTTGCGGCCACGGCTTTTATGAATCACGCCATCACACCCCTGCGTCCCTACACGCCGGATCTGTCCGTCGTAAGCCCGGATTCCTCCTGCTCTCTGGATGCCCGGCTTGCGGATAGGATTGCCGGATGTCCCGGTGTGAAGCGTGTCTACGGAAGAGCCTTTTCTTACGACGTACCTGTGGAGAGCCAAAATGAGAGGAAACAGGCCATGCTGCTCTCTTATGATCTCCAGCAGCTTAACTGGGCGGAGGAATCCCATTATCTTCTGGAGGGAGATCTGTCCAAAATCACAGAGGACGGAAATTATGTACTGGCCGTACATGACGCTGCCGGACCGTCCTTAGAGGTCGGCGAGGTTGTTCACACCTCTCTGGGAGACGTGACCGTAGCGGGGCTCTTGTCCCACTGCCCCTTTGACGGGGCAGCGGATGCCGAGAGACTGATCTGCTCCGAAGACACCTTTCGGCGGCTGACCGGTGAAAACGGGTACACGATCCTTGACATCCAGCTAACCCGCCGTGCCGATGATGCGGATGTGAACTACATTCGAAAGCTGGCCGGTGATGAGGTGCTGTTTTCGGATCAGCGTCTCAGCAACCGGGATTCCCGGGGCGCTTACTGGGCCTTTGCTTTATTCTTATACGGCTTTCTCACGGTAATTGTGCTTATTGCCTGCCTTCATATCGTCAACAGCATTTCCATGAACACCTCCGCGCGGATGCGGCAGTATGGGGCTATGAGGGCCATTGGAATGAGCTGCGGACAGCTTACAAAAATGCTCGGCGCGGAGGCTGCCGCCTATGCACTCTTTGGCTGCATGCTTGGATGTGCTTTCGGCCTGCCAATCCACCGGTTCCTGTACGGCCGGCTGGTGACCGCACGCTGGGGAACTCCCTGGACGGTTCCTTACGGAGCTTTGGCTCTCATTCTCCTTGTGGTGACACTGGCTTCCGGGGCGGCCATTCTGGGCCCGGCCAGGCAGATCCGGCGGATGTCCGTTACGGATGTGATACATTCCCAGTAAAATCTTTATGCCGTTGAAGGAACTTTTTCATACAAAAAACAGGGGGCTGCCGCACTAAGAAAATGGATACAGGATATAGTAGTATTTGCCTGATAATAAATACTGCTATATCCTGTATCCCTAATCCTTATTGCGGCAGCTCCCTGTCCGAATCTGAACTCTTTACAGAATCCGTCCAATTACATCTTTCATCCGCCCACGCTCTTCCTCTGTCAGAAAGGCTGCATCTGCGGCATTGAAGAGCAAAAGCTTTTTCTCTTCCTTTGTCATCCCCAGTTCTTCTTCAAGTCTTCGGTACTCCCTCTCTATGGTAGTATCCGAAACTGTCATATTATCCGTATTCACCGTCACCTTCAGCCCCGAACGCAGATATGCAAGAATCGGATGCTCCGAGAAGCTCTTCACGGCTTTTGTCTGAACATTACTGGTCGGGCACATTTCCAGAGGAATCTGCCTCTCCTTTAGCTGTTCTAACAGTCCCGCATCCTCATTTGCCCGGACCCCATGCCCGATGCGGGCCGCCCCAAACCTCAATGCGGCCTCTATACTCTCCGGTCCGTCAGCTTCCCCCGCATGAATGGTATAGGAAACACCCAGTTTTTTTGCATATGCAAACAGCTCTTCATAATCTGCCGTGGGAAAAAGCGCTTCGGCCCCCGCCAGATCCACCGCCGCCACACCGCGTCCCAGGAACTTTGCCGCCGTCTCAACCGTCCTTTTGTTGGCTTCCTTATTATCCGCCCCCCGCATACAGCAGAGAATCAGCTTTGCCATAAAGAACGAGCCTGCGGCGGCCTCCTGCATTCCCAAAATCGCCGCTTTCACCGCATCCTCCTGCGTTAATCCTTTCCGAAGATGGGACTGGGGCGCAAAGCGCAGCTCCGCATACAGCATTCCCTGTTCCTTCAAAGAACTGAGCAGCGTATACATTGCCTTACGAATCCCTTCCTTTGTCTGAAGTACCAGCAAGGGCAAATCAAACTTTTCCAGATATTCATTTAAGCTTCCGCAATCCTCTGGCGCCGTCAAAAACAGCTTCAGCTCATCCGGCTCTTCTGCCGGAAGGGAAAGCTGCTGTTCTCCTGCCAGCTCCAGAATGGTTCGGGGAAGCAGGGAACCGTCAAAATGCAGATGTAAATCAATCATAGTTTTCTCCTATCTCAGTCTCCTTGCTCCAAACATTACCGCCAAAACCTCAAAGGCAATCATCACCGGATAAGCTCCTGACAGATACCAGTACAAAATAGCATTCCACCCAGAGATCTCCGAATAAGAAATCCCTCCAAGCAGCACCAGATAACTGAACAGCAGGGATGTAAGCACAAGCCACTCATCTATGGACTGCCCGGTTGCCACTTTCTTTTTCCGAAACACGCCGAGCCATACGCCTTTCAAGAGCCCTGCGCTCAAAAACAGCCAGGCTCCAAAGCCAAGAACCGCAAGCACCCCTCCGCTGTAATGATAAATCTGACGAATTCCATTTAAAATAACACCTTTATAGGCAATGTCCGCCAGCAATCCGTGCCGCTCCGGTACATCCCAGTACCAGTCCAGATTCAGACGGGCGCTCTCTGTCTCAAAGCCCTCCGTGGTTGTCCCCAATTCATAGGTATCCAGAAGCCTCCCATCCCGGTAGGATTTCAGATAAACCGGCTGAGCCTTGTCCTCCACATACAGCTTCAGGTGAAAACGGCACTTCTCCGCTCCCGGCACCGTTTTTCCCTGCCCCTCCAGATAAGCGGCAATATCCCCGCTCTCCAGAAATTCCGCTCTTTCTATGACCTCGCCCTCTGCCGTTTCAGCCTGCAGGGTCACATGCTCCATTCCCTCGTAAACCGCATACCAGCCTGCCAGTTCTATCAGATTGGACTCATGCCATACCGTCTTATCCCCGGTTATCCGCTCAAAAAGCAGATTTCCTCCGTTCTCATCCGGCTCGCTGTAAAGATACACAAGGGTTTCCATTTCCTCATAGGTGGAAGTATAGGCAATGGCTTTTCCCAGAGCGCCGAACAAATCCCCCAGATATCCCTCCCGCCAGGGCGACATATAGGTGGAGGGCATTGTCGCCTGCCGCTCCAAAAGCCCCTTATCCATAGCCTCTTCCAGTTCATCGCGAATCTGCAGGCAGATGTCATTGGCCGCCGCGCCGTTTTCATAATATCCGGCCTGCGCAAGAGCCGTCCGCACAATCCAGAACACCCATCCGTCCCGGACCTCCCAGGTATCCGCGTCTCCTTCCGGCCCGGCCCAATACTCCCTGCTGCTGTCAAAGTAAGGCTCCAGTTTCTTTAATGTAGGACAGGCATCGCACATGCGGGCAATTTTTTCCCTGGTCAGGGTTACGCCCGGAATATCTTCCTCGGGCTTTACCGCCATCATACTTTTGTACATTTCGGCAAAGCCGCTGTCCTGCAGTTCATTGGCGGTACGGATTCCGTAATGCGCTTCATTTTGGGCGGCTATCAGCTGCCCTGTCAGCCACAGGCACAAAAAGGGCGCCAGAACCAGAAGCCCTTTTCCAATATACCGCCTCTCCCCTGTCTGTTTAAAAAGACAGATGACATTTCCCAGATAAACCGCCAGAAATACAAACAGGAAGGGCGCCACCCAGATGGCATCCTCCCGGGTATAAAAAAAACTCACCGTTCCCAGAGCTGCTGTCAGCACCCAGAGTATCTGCTTTTTCAGAGGCTCCTTTCTCCGCAGATAGAGCGCCAGAAATCCGCCGAAGATCAGAAGCACCTGAATATAGGAAATACTGTTCCGGTACACACGCTGAAACGCCTGCACCGAATAGGAAACCGGATTCCACAGCAGCGCCAGATACAAAAGACCCATAGCCTGCGCCTTCTTTAAAAGAGGACGCAGGCCATAGACAAAGAGCATGCAGCTCACGGTATACCACAGGGCTGTCACATTCAGGTAAGACAGGTGAAGAAAATTGCACAGCGCCAGATACAGGGGGAAAAACATCCCCTTCGTGAGCGTAAGATCGCTGTATTCTCCGAGCCACTGTCCGTTTCTCAGCGTCTCCGCAAGATGCACCATGATCCAGTCGTCGTGAATCCCCTTTGGCACTGCCATAATAGGCAGATTATACACAAGAAACTGCTTCAAAAGGCCAAAGCCTGCCATAAAAAGGAATAAAAGCAGCTCCCCTTTTGGAATATTTCTCTTGAAACCGCCTGTCATACTGTTTCCTGCTTTTCCAGATTCTCCGGGCCGAAGCTCAGCGGAAGAAGCTGGGAAAGGGTATAAACCTTAAAATCCTCCGGGCCTGTTCCCAGAATAATCTCAAAGGTATCGGGAGCGCAGAACTCCCGCATCACCTGACGGCAGATACCGCAGGGCGGTGCAAGCTCCAGCGGGCCGCCTGCCGCTCCTCCGATAACGGCAATAGCCCGGAACGCTCTCTCTCCTTCGCTGACTGCCTTTACAAAAGCAGTTCTCTCCGCACAAATCCCCGGAGAATAGGCGGCATTTTCCACATTGCAGCCGCGGTATACCTTTCCGGATTCGGAAAGCAAAGCCGCTCCCACCTGATAATTTGAATATGGGGTGTATGCCCTTTCTCTGATCTCAATTGCCTGTTTCATCAGCTCTTTGTAATCCATAATGTTCTCCTTCTGTTATTGGTATTTTACATTTAATAGTTTCTCTTACTATACATCCATATAAAATCAATTTCCAGTTACAGATACGTGTGTCTGGAAATCGTTTACCGATCCAAGACCATTTGATCATATTCTAAAAAAGAAAAACCCAGACGCTCATACAAACGCACTGCCGCCTCGTTGCTTCTCGTTACCTCCAGACGGAAACGCATCACCTCCGGGTGCTGCTCCATAATCTCCAAGAAATAGCGGCTTCCGTATCCTTTTCCTCTTGCTTCCTCCTTTAGAAAAAGCTCCTCAAACATCATGCATCTGCCGCCTACCTCGCAGGCATAATAGATGGTTGTATAGCCAAAGCCCACAATGTGATCATCCTCCATCAGTACCTGTCCTTCCAGTACGGCCTCGTTGCTGACCGCATCCGCAAAGGTCCGCTCCAAAACGGATACTTCCACCGGATGGCTGACCGCATCGCTGTGATAGAATTCCATTACCATAGGCAGCACTTCACCGCGCATATACTCCTGCATTCTTTCTATATGAAACATTGCTTCTGTCCTCTCCTTTCATTTTCATAAGCATCCGCTTTTACATCTTCCTCTCCAGTCTGCCCTGAATCACCGTTGATGTCAGAAGAATTACAATGGTTCCCACAATCATCAGGGTTGACAGCGCATTTACATCCGGGGACACTCCTTTGCGGACCATGCCCAGAATCTTCAAAGGTAAGGTGGTGCTTTCCGGTCCTGCCGTAAAGAAGCTGACTACTACATCATCCAGGGACATGGTAAGGGCAAGCATGCCGCCCGAGAGCACTCCCGGAGAAATCATAGGCAGCGTCACACGCCAAAACGTATGAAGCTCATTTGCCCCCAAGTCCCTGGCCGCTTCTTCAATGGAATGATCAAAACCCGCTAGTCTGGCTCGGACGGTAATGACCACAAAGGGCATAGAAAAGGTTACATGGGCAATAATCAGCGTTGCCATACTCATGCTGATATTTAAGGACGTAAAGAAAATCAGCAGGGCGATGGCAAATACCAGCTCCGGAATCACGATGGGAATATAAAGGGAGCTGCTCAGCACATTTTTCAGCTTAAACTCGAATTTGTACAGGCCAAGGGCGCACAGAGTTCCGATGATTACCGAAAGAACCGTGCTCACTCCTGCCACAATGACAGTGTTAAAAAAGGACTGCATTAACTGCCGGTTCTCAAACATCCTTCCGTACCATTCCAGAGTGAAGCCTTCGAAGGTAATATTCATCTTGGAGGTATTGAAGGAAAATGCGATCACCACAAAAATCGGCAGATATAAAAACAAATAAATCAGACAGGCGTAAAATACGCTGCCCGGCTTGAATTCACGTACCTTTCTCCGCTTTTTCATGTCTTGTCCTCCTGCTAAATTTACTCCGCCGCATGCCGGCGCAATCCCCCGCGGCTCATAGCTATGCCATATCCTCCAGGCTTCCCACTTTGGTGTAAAGCCGCATCAAAATCAGCGTGATCACAATCAGCACAATGGAAAGCACCGCTCCCAGGGGCCAGTTCCTGGCTGACAAAAACTGATTTTTAATCAAATTGCCTATATACATGGTCTTGGCGCCGCCCATCATATCGGAGATAAAGAAAAATCCCAGAGACGGAATAAAGGTCTGAATAGATCCTGCAAAAATCCCCGGCATGGTCAAAGGAAGAATCACTCTGGTAAATACATGCACCCGGCCTGCTCCCAGATCTCCGGCCGCCTCCAGAAGAGAGGGATCCAGTTTTTCTATGGAGGTATGAAGCGGCAGCACCGTAAAAGGCAGAAGAGCATACACCATGCCAAGCAGCACCGCCCCGTCCGTATAGAGCATTTCCAGAGGATGATCCGCCACACCAATCCACTGTAGAAAATGATTGATAATTCCCTCTGTCCGAAGAAGGGTATTCCACCCATAAGTCCGAATCAGAGAATTGGTCCAAAAAGGAAGCATCAGGAGCAAAACCAGAAAAGGCTTCCACTTTTTCGGCGCATTTGCAATAATATAAGCAAAGGGATAGCCAATCAGTAGACAGATTACCGTAGTCTCCAAAGAAAGCCACAGGGAATCGGCAAATACCTTTCCGTATTCGCTCTGAAACAGGCTGGCATAATTGGAGAGGGTCACGGTAAAATCCACTCCCCCGTAAGCATTCTTTGTCAGAAAGCTGATTCCTATGACATAGATCAGCGGGATCAACAGAAACGCGGCAAGCCAAAGCACCGTGGGACCCACGGTTCCCAAAATCCCCAGACGTTTTTTAAAAGATTTGATCATTGGTCATTCCCTCTATCTCCACGGACTGCTCAATTACATTGTAGATCTGCTCCTCAGTGGTCCGCATGACCACCACCTTGCCCGGATTCCAGTAAACATTCACTACGGTTCCCACCGGAATCAGCTCATCCTCCGCAGGTGTCTCCGCTTTTAACATCTGGCCGTTAGGCAGCTCTATCAGAGTTTTGTTGATTGAACCCACAAATATATGCTCCCTCACCTGCCCCCGGAAGCGAAAACCATCTACGGGCTCTGTGGAAAGCTTCAGATTCTCCGGCCGCACGCAGAGATAAACCATCTCCTCCAGGCGGTAGCCTGTTTCACCGATCCGGGCCTTTCCCGATTCCATGGTCACCCAGATGGCATCCTCATCCATTTCTTCAATATAACCTTCAATGATGTTGGACTCTCCGATAAAGTCCGCCACAAACTTTGTTTCAGGATGATTATAAATATCCTCCGGCGTTCCCACCTGCTCCAGATTCCCCCGGTTCATTACCGCAATCCGGTCGCTCATGGTCAGCGCCTCCTCCTGATCATGGGTCACATAGATAAAGGTAATGCCAAGCTGTCTCTGCAAATGCTTCAGCTCTACCTGCATTTGCTTGCGAAGCTTCAGATCCAGAGCTCCTAAAGGCTCGTCAAGGAGAAGCACGCGGGGACGGTTTACAAGCGCTCTTGCAATAGCCACACGCTGCTTCTGTCCGCCGGACATCTGGGAAGGCATTCTTTTTTCCAGGCCGTCCAGACGCACCAGCTTTATCATCTCTTCCACCCGGCGGCGAATCTCGTCCTTTTTCACCTTTTTCTCCACCAGTCCGAAAGCGATATTGTCGAATACATTCATATGAGGGAACAGGGCATAATTCTGAAATACCGTATTTACGTCCCTTTCATTGGGCTTTTTGCTCTCCACGTCCACACCCTCCAGAAAAATCTGGCCCGAGGTGGGGTATTCAAAGCCTGCTATCATCCGCAGAGTTGTGGTCTTGCCGCAGCCGGAGGGGCCGAGCATGGTAAGAAACTCTCCCTCCTCCACCTCAAGGTTCAGCCGCTTCACCACGCGCTCGTCCTCAAAGCTTTTATCCACATCCTTTAGACTGATAATCACCTTATCTCTCGTCCGTTCCATCCATTTCTCCTATTCCGGTCCCACAATCCTCTTATACATACGCAATCCCTTCATACTACAGGGTCTTGTATCCGCGCTCCCCCGTGCGGATCCGCATCACATCGTCAATGGTTGAAATAAATATCTTGCCGTCTCCCACACTTCCTGTAGTCAGCTTCTGCTGCAGCTCACAGAGAATCTCCTCCAAATCCTCGTCCCAGACCACCGTCATAACGTGAATCTTGGGAAGCAGATTCATATCAAGATTCAGCTCCTCAAAGTCCTTTGCATCCGCCTTCTGCCGGCCGCAGCCCATGGCCGCCGTCACCGTCATCCCGGAGTATTCATTCCTTGCCAGAATTTTCTTAATGGTATCCAGTTTGTCCGGTCTTGTGATAATCTCAATCTTTTTCATAACAGCCACCGCCTTTTAATTTGTTTTCATCTTTGTAAATACTTCATCATACCACACAACCGCATCGCCTACTTCCTCAATCAGCGTGGCCCGGGCAATCTCGGAAGCGTCTACGTTGCTTCCCGGATTGTCCAGATATTCACCGTCCATAATCGCCAGCGCCGCATCGTTGAGGCACACACTGGGGAATTCATCCAGCATCATTTTGTAGATCTCGGGCCGGTGTATAAAGTCCAGGAATTTCTCTGCGTTTTCCACATTCTTTGCATTGGCCGACATCACATAGTTGTCCATAGAAATCTGGCAGGGCTCTTCCGTAAATATCACATCGATATCCGGATTCTCCTTGATTGCCATTCC
Source organism: Clostridia bacterium (assembly GCA_910576325.1). GTDB lineage: Bacteria > Bacillota > Clostridia > Lachnospirales > Lachnospiraceae > Laedolimicola. Next base: position 212,892 of record CAJTIM010000004.1, on the reverse strand, counting down.
GGCATCCGTATTGTAGACAATACCGACTGCCACATCATTTGCCGCAAGCAGGGTCTTGGGGCTGTCGCTGTCGTATGCCTTAATATTGGGCTGCAGCTCCAGGAGCCAGGAAAGGGATGCCTCGACAACGGCCTGATCACAGGTATTGGAATCCTGTCCCTGAGCCTTCAGTGCAATTCCCACAATCTCACGGACATCATCTACGGCTACGATATTATTTTCCAGCGCCGGATTTAAAAGGTCATTAAAAGTGTGAATCTCTATGCCAAGGTCTTTGCATTTTTCCCTGTTTACCGCAATTACAGTAATCGTGCTCATAAAGGGAATTGAGTATTGGTTGTCCGGATCAAAGTCCTGATTCATGGCCGTGGAACTGATATTGCCCAGATTTTCAAGTTTTTCCTTGTGAATGGGCTGAATCAATTCCTGCTTGATCATCGCCTCCACCACATAATTGCTTGCCATCACCAGATCATACTGATCGGAACCGCCGGCCGTCAGCTTGGCCAGCATCTCCTCGTTGGAGGAAAATGTGGATTCTATAACCTTAATCCCGGTCTCTTCCTCGAAGGCGTCATACACCTCCTGCGGGATGTATTCCGTCCAGTTATACAGATACAGCTTTTCTCCGCTTTCCTTCTTTCCGCATCCGGAAAATAATGTTGTCAAAAGTACCGCTGTCACAAACAGCGCAATTATGTTTCTTTTCATCACATCGTCCTCCTGTTTCAGCTCCGTAAAATGTGCTAATGCATAAAAAAATAGGACCGCAGAAAGCTTTACTGACTTTCCCGTCCTATGTGCTTCTAACCAATGAACTCCACCCGCTGCCGGATGAAACCACCATATTAGGCGAGGCTCTTTTTATTTAACGCTCCCTCGCACTTTGCATTATATATAAAAGTGCGGGGGGCGTCAATGGTTTTTGTAAATATTTTTAAATTTTTACCGTTCTTCAATCCGGTACTCCAACCCGGCTTCCTTCATCAAATCCATATACGGCTTCGAAGGAAAGTATTCCGGCGAGAATACGCCCGAAGCCTTCCAGATTCCTTTTCCGAGAAGCTCAATTCCAAGAGCCGCTCCAAAGCCTGTCTGGGCCACCACGGCCTGCATGCCCCAGACCTTCATGGACTCCTCGTTGTCAAACGGCTGGTAAATAAAACATTCCTTTCTCTTTCCGTCCTTTTTTCCGATACAGTGCACACCGACGCACATACCACCCGTCATCTCATTGCCGATGTCTTTGGGCTGAGGCGCACAGGCCGCCACCACATCCCGGGGAATTACCCTGACGCCGTCCACCTCCACCGGATGGGTGCTGCGCAGCCCCAGGGCATTGATGACCTTTAAGGCCGTAAGCAGATTGTCGTCCAGCGCAATTTTAAAGCTGGCTTTTTTGAGGCCGTATTTTCTGAGATAACGGGGCATGGTTACAACCTCCTCATGCTCTACCTTCACCAGGCGGTTGACACCGAAGGGATCGGGCATGCGGAATTCCTCTTCCCCTGCAAATGCATCCTCGATCCGGAACCCCTCCTCCTCGCTCCATTCCGCATTGGGATTCATAACCTCGTCCAGAACCGTCCATACGTTGAAGCCAAACCGCACCGTATCCTTGCCGGCGTCCGGCGCCTGCAGATTGCCCCCGTCCTTCACATGAACCTCCAAAAGCTCGTCAAAAAGATATTCGGCCGCATATTTGGCAAATACGTTGACTACGCCCGGATCGATGCCGAGGCAGATGCAGGCGGTAAGGCCCTTTTCCCTCCATTGTTCATGCCGGTCAAAATTGTATTTTGTCATAGGCTCCGTGTAACTGCCCTCAAAGCCCGTTCCGAACTCCGGATGCTCCCTAGGTACGGACCAGGTTCCCAGATTCACGTAAGACGCACCTGCTTCGCAGGCCGCGTCAAAGATATAATTGCTTACAAAGGGAGAGGCGGCGTCCACAACAAAATCAATACGGTATTCCTTTATCAAGCGTATCAGCTCCGGTTTTTCGTGCGCATCCACACGGGCTGCTTCATATATGACAGCTTTCCGCCCGTCTTTGGCTTCCGTACCGATATCCGGTCTCTCCCGCTTTTTTTCCGCATCCGCCCCAGGCCAGTGCTCCATATGCTCCAGTACCTCTTTTGCACGCTCTTTGCTGTAATCGGTAATTAACACATACTCTAACCATTCTCCTTTGGGATCTCTCTTTTTCAGCACCTTTAAAATACATTCTCCTACTGCCCCTGCTCCTGTCAGCATCATTCTCATAGCCCTGTAACCTTCTTTCTTTCAAAACACTTTCGGAAAGCCCCCATAACCCGCGGCCCGCAGCTATAAAAAAAGAGACAAATGCCCTTGAGCATCTGTCTCTCTGTCCTTTTACCAGTTGGTTATAGCCACGTAGGCGGCGGTCTTACCGCACTCTCCAGAGTTCCGTCGGATAACCTTCCTTTTGCCTGTCAGTTTCCACGGGAAAGCCGATCCGCTTTCCCATTTGCTTCTTCGGCGCTTCCTCCGCCTGCCTTCGGGAAGTCTCTAGGGTTATCCTCTGCCGGTTTATGTTGCTGAAACTATTATAACAATTTTATTTCACAAAAGCAAAGGGTTTCAAACAATACTTGACAGAAAAATCTTAAAAAGCTATGATCAAGTACAAATATGCAAAGGCGGATCTGTATAATGATAATGGAAAAGAATTCAAAATTTGAAGCTGCAATGGAAAAATGGAAGGAAGGAGCTTACGACTGTGCTGCCCGGGAATTTGAGGATCTGCTGTCCGAAAATCCCGATAACCCCCGCATACGTCTTTATTGTCTGGTATCCCGGGGACTTTCCGCAGATGCTGTAACAGGCGTAGCTCTCGCAGATACCTGGGAGCAGTCCGCCGAGCTTCTGAAGCAAAACCCCGATCATGAATTTTGGGAGGAGGCAAGACAGCTCTTTTCCGTTTATGCCAACGCCGTCTACATCCGCTGCAATGATTGGCAGAAGCTGGAATACGCCCTTTTGCAGAAGGATGTCAGCTTTGAGAAAAAAGAGCTTGTATTAAAGGAATTTCAGAAAATTCTATTAAAGGCCGATGTGGAATACAAAGCCGTCTTAACGGTCTACTATGGCTATGCCTCCCTCTTATCCGGGCACTTTACGGAACGGGACGCCCCGGCAGCCTTTTTTGAGGGCGCGCTGAAAACCATGACCGATGCGGCAAAGCTTCAGGGCGAGATTGGGCTGGAGGAGGATTATAATCCTCTTGACCTTGCCCAATATGCCTGCCGTTTGCCTATTTCTCAGGACATGGCAGATGCTTGGGATATGCGCCGCCTGCTTCTTGACCTCTGCCTTCACGGAGAACAGGCCCTGAACCGGTGGGCGGAGTTTGCCCCCTATGCCAATCCGGAAAAGCAAAAAGAACTGACTGCAGAAGTAAACAGGCTTCGCCGCCGCGCCAAGCTGAAATTCTGGAGGCGTCCGAAGCCGGACACTTTGCGGGAGTAAGCCGGCCGAACTTAACAGCATCCGTTTACGGAAGATACGGCAGCAGAATCTCGGCCAGATAAGCCAGCTCATTGGCCGGGATCGACACGCCGAACACCTCGGAAATGTAATTCATATGCTTTTCTATAACGGCTATCAGCCTGCCGTTCTCATTCACAAAGGCTTTCAACCCATCATATTTCAAAGAATCTCCGCTAATCAAACGCTCCAGCATATGGGAGCCGTGAAAAATAAATTTTACCGTAATTTCATTTGATTTTATGATATCGAGCTCTTTTAAAACAGCGTCCAAAGCCGTGCTCAGAGCCTCTATGGACTTGTTCGGATTCAGGAAGGTCAGAGAGGGCGTCAAAATCTCGTTTACCATCCGGTTCAGGAAGGTAGGTTCGGTAAGCATCATACCGCTTTGGGCGGACTCCCCTACCTCCTGGTGAAGCTCATACAAGGTAATGTTCTCTTTAAGGGCCAGCCTTGCCATGGACAGAAGCGCCGGCAGGCTGACGTCCGATACGGTCTTTATCTGAATTCCCGTAAGAGGAAGCAGATACTCATGAAGACCGCTTAAGGATTCCATATCCACTGCCAGAAGAAGGCCGAAGCCCTGATCCAGTCTTCGAACTGCTTCGGACAGCTGCTTCAGAAGATCGTTAAAGGACAGTCCGTCCGGAATACTGAAGCCTATCACCACCGCCCGCTCCAAAACATGATTTACATAATGCGCCATTGCCTCCGCAATCCCGCTTCCATGAAACACCAGCAGAATCGGAATCCGGCAGAATTCACTGTGGGAGCGCAGCTTATGAAGGCAGGCGGTCAAAATCATCCGCTCATAATCGGAAATGCTGCGTTCCGCGATCTGGCAGAGCGCAACGGCACAGGCGGCTTCAAAGGTACAAATCCTCTGCAGATGCTGCCAAATTCCATGCTCCTGCTCCGGAGGTAAGATTCTGCCTTGAAGAATATCGGAAAGACAGCTTAAAAGCAGGTGAAAATTTTCCGGCGACTCTCCGAGAGAGGAAAATACCGGAAATCTGTTTACCGTCTCCCTCACGGTCTGGACCAGCTTTTTGGTAAACTGCTTCTCCAGCATACGCCAGGTAATCTCCCCTGATACGATTCCCTTCTTAATATAAGGTCCGGCCTCCGTCAGAGCCGCCGACAGTACGGCCGCATCCTCCGCCCCCACCCTCTCCGAGGCTTCCGGTTCCTGATGCAGCAGCTTCAAAAGCTGCGGCGCAACCAGACGATTGCTGAAAAAGCCATTGGGATTGAAGGTGAGATACTCCAGCTCCAGCTCCCCCAGCAGCTGAAGAAGCTCCTCCTCACATCCCGGCTCCTCCCGAACGGTTGACAGCAGCTCCGGCTGCAGATGCCGGGGGGAGATCTCAATGGTCTTCGGACGCGGTGACGTAGAAAAAAACTCCTGAACGGCCATAGCGCATGTCATGCGGACTACACTGAACAAATCGCCCAGATTCCCCGGATAAGAGGCCCGAAGAAGCATGGCAAAGGTTTCCCGGGGCACCTGAAAGCTCAGACTTGTGGAAGCGGCCTCCTTCTGAAATGCCTGAATCAGAAGCTCCGCAATCTCCCGCAGGCTCCAGCTGCTCAAATCCGGAATGTGAATCCGCACGGAGAATCTTTGACGCAGATCGGCCAGAGCGGCGGAATCCGGCTTCTCTGTGGAGGTTGCAATAATCATGGCACTGGAATAGCGCACCACGGAAGCCTCGCCCATACGGGTGTAGGTATTCTTTTCCAACAGCGTAATAAGCGCATCCTGAACCGTTACAGGCAGACATTCAATGGCAATCAGACATAAAATTCCCCCGGACGCCCGTTCAATCAGACCCTTTTGGGCTTTTTCCTCCTTGAGCGACGCATCCCTGGTACAGCCGAAGATCTGATTCATAAAAAGCTGAGGCGACACACTCTGCTCCCGGCAGTTGATGGTAATAAAAGGCGCGTCGGCCGCAAATCCTTTGTTGCTCACGGCATAGGTGTACATCTCCCGTGCCAGAATGTTTTTTCCAACCCCGATGCTGCCCGTTATCAGAACATGCAGATCATGAGAGGGATACATAACGGCCGCTTTCACATGAAGAATTGCCGATTTCAAGGTCTTATTGGCGCCGGCCATCGTTTCCAGGGACGATGTGGTTTCCAGCTTCTGTTCCTGAACCGGCGCCTGAGGCTGGGTAGATGCGGAAACATAATCCAGCAGCCGGCCTCCCTTCGGCAGCGTTGAAGGGAAAAATACCTTCGGATATTCTTTGGATAAAATGGAACGGCAGATGTACAGGGTCGGTTTTCCCTGAATTTTGATAAGCTGTCCGTTCCGATATAAATTATTCAGCTCTCTTGCCACATTTGCCCGATCCATATGCAGAGCCTCGGCAATCGTACCCGCATGAATTCCCGGTAGCTCATTGGAAGAGCTGTTAAGTACTGTCTGCGTATTTTCCTGGACAGCTGCCAGAACACGCGCCTGTCTGTTCATACGATCTGCCTGACTCATAAAAACCTCCCAAATCTAAACGTCAATTAAGAAAAAATTTATATTTTTTTTAGAAATGACTGTCAAAACACTCTCAAAAACCGACACAAACTTATTTCAAATCCATATTTGTGTCAAAAATAACCCATATCAATGACACAATATATTTTATAACAATTCTTGTTCTGAATCTATAAATGAAATGCATAAAAATTATAATGAACAAAATTCATTTTTATATATTTTGACCAACTACACAGATCTGAAAAGAAAATTTTTCGGCATAAATTTGACAAGCGTGTTTTCATGGAGTAATATTTGTGTCGTAAGGAAGACACAATCAGCAGAAACATTTACTTGCGGCTTCCAAAAAGCATTTGACTGTCAAGGAAAAGGATGAGGCGGTTTATGAATATCGTTTTAAATCGAATAGATGAGCGACTGATACACGGGCAGGTTCTGGCTTCCTGGGCCAAACGCCTGCAGGTCCGCGAGATTCTTGTAATCGACGATCAGCTGGCTCACGATCCCTTTGCGGAAACAGTTCTGACCATGGCACTTCCGTCCAATATAAATCTGAAAATATTCGATGTTGTAAAAGGAAGTGCTTATATACAGAAAGAGATGGACCAGACACCTCCAAATACAATCCTTCTGGCAAAATCACCGGAGGTCATTAAACAGCTGTGGGATTACGGCTACCATCCGGATTCCCTGAATATCGGCGGTATGTCCGCCGGTCCTTCACGAAGGCATCTCTGCCGCGGCCTGTATGCTGCGGACAATGAAATTTCCATATTTCAGGAGCTGGAGGACAATGGTACAAAAGTCTATGTCCAGGTCGTATACGGAGAGAACAAAATTCATTTCCGGGATTTGGTTTGAGGCATAAGAATAGAAAAGTATAAAAATAAACTATAAAAGGAGATTAAAATGCTGCAAGGTACAACGCTTGTTAAAAACAAAACCGGTTTGCACGCCCGTCCCGCAGCTCAGCTGGTAAAGCTGTGCCGGACATTTCAAAGTGATATTACAATTTCCAGCGACAGCACGGTCTGTAATGGTAAGAGTGTATTCAGCATACTCAGCGGATGTCTGAAACAGGGAACTACGGTTCAGGTTGCCGCGGAGGGTCCTGACGAAGCTCAGGCTCTGGAACAGATCATTGCATATATAGATGCTCTGGACGAATAAACGGAAGCGCTGCGGAGCATTCATGCATTCCTTGGCGCAGTGCTGTGCCTGCGGATGCGGAAATACGGGGGAGGTGGTATTAGAATCAGCGAAATGAGTGAACACGTAAACAAACAATACTACAAAAAAAGGAGAAGAAAAACATGATTGTTCGTGCAATTCTGGTAGCGCTTATCGCTACATGCAGTACATGGTGGTTCAGCCATGTAATCACAAGAACCTGGCTTTATCCTATCTGGTCCGGTTTTCTTGTAGGTATCGTAATGGGGCAGCCCATGGAAGGTATGATGCTGGCGGCAGCTATCAATCTGCCCTATGTAGGATTTATCACAGCCGGCGGCTCCATGCCCGGCAATGCAATGTTCGCCGGTTCCGTAGGTACGGCTCTGGGTCTGGTATCCGGACTGGATATGAATACGGCCACTACCATCGGCGTACTGTTAGGTTCCGTTGCCGTTATGATTTGGAACGTTTACATGTCCGTAAACTCCGTATGGGTACATATGGCTGACAAGGCCGCAGCAAGAGGCGATCTGAAGATGATTCGTTTCTTCAACTACGTACCGTCCTTCTTCGTATCCTTGCTTATCAACGGTGTTCCGGCATTCCTGATTGTTATGAAGGGCGCTGTTGTAGGTGACTGGCTGGCAGCTATGCCCCAGTGGATTATTGACGGATTCGCAATGGTTGGCGGTATCCTTCCCGCACTTGGTATCGGTATGCTGCTGAACTACTTAGGACAGACCAAGAAGCTGCTTCCGTTCTTCTTCCTGGGCTTCTTCCTGGCACAGTTCCTGGGACTGGGCACCATGGCTATCACCGTATTCGGTGCAATCATTGCCTTCATTCTTTACCTCTTCGGTGAGGATAAAAAAAATAAGGAGGTGGCATAGTTATGGCAGAAAAACAGCTTCGGAAATCTGATCTGGTCAAGAACTGGCTGTTAGGCTACTCCAGTGAGACCTGTTACAACTATGAGCGTCTTCAGGCTCTTGGTAATGCCAATGCATTTATTCCGATCATCAAGCGTCTGTATGAACCGGACCAGTATGCGGAGGAAATTTCCAAATATATGAACTTCTTCAATACCGAGCCTTCCTATATGGGTACTGTTATCCACGGTATTACGGCCGCAATGGAGGAGAAGCGTGCTAATGACGGAGACATCACCATTGATGAGATTCTCTCGGTTCGTTCCGCTTTGATGGGCCCCCTGGCAGGTATCGGCGATGTAGTGTCCCAGTCTATCGTTTACCCGATTCTGGCCGGTGTCTGTATCCAGCTGGCATTGGCAGGCAACTATGCCGGACCCATTCTGTTTGAAGTTATTTACAAGATCATTATGCTTACCCTGGGCTATAACATGTATATGATGGGCTATAAGCAGGGCAAGAGCGCCATTATCACCTTCCTGAAAACCGGTGTTCTCAACAGAATGCTGGATCTTGTAAGCATCGTAGGTCTGATGGTAGTCGGCAGTATGGCTGTCAACAACATTACTTATAATCTCTCCTTAATCGGATGGGAAGTACAGAATGAGATCGGTTCCGTTGCTTTCAATCTTCAGGAGACCGTACTTGACGCACTGCTTCCGGGTATTCTCCCGCTGGCACTGGTGCTCGGCGTCCGCGAGCTTCTTAAGAAGCGCACAAAGCCTACCACTATTATTTTACTGATGTTCGTTCTTGCATTCATCACCGTTGGTCTTGGTGCACTGTGCGGCGCATACTAATTTACCGGTAGACTTTTATTTTTCAAGCATATATAATGGAAGGAAATATGGCAGCACGGTTTTGGCCTGCTGCCATATTCCATAAAATTCCACAGGAGAGGTTTATTATGAATAAGAAAGTTACCATCTTACCATCAATCATGTGCAGCACACCTGACAATACGCGCGATTACGTACGGGCCTTTGAGGAGAACGGCATTGACGCCATTCATTTTGATGTAATGGACGGACATTATGTTCCCAATATTATGCTGGGTGTCCGGGATTATCAGTTCCTGAAATCCATCACCAGCATGCCCGTCGATGTTCATCTGATGTGCACTGAGCCGGAGATGTTTGTAGAATATATAAAGCCGCAGCCTGGCGACTGGGTCAGCTTTCATCCGGAGACAGCACGGAATCCCTATCGTTTGATTCAGTCCATTCAGGACAGAGGCTGCAGAGCCGGAATCGCTTTGAGTCCCGCTGTCCCCGTGTCCTATATTGAGGAAATGGCGGGTGTTTTGGATTTTGTACTGCTGATGTCTATCAATCCTGGCTTTGCAGGGCAGAAGCTTGTTCCGGATCACCCGGATAAGCTCCGGCGTATTCACGAAATAATTGTTCGTTCCGGCAAAAATATTCCCGTCTACATTGATGGTAATACCACCCCGGAAAACGCACGGGCCATGCTGGCAGGAGGCGCGGACGGTCTTGTAGTAGGAACCTCCTCCATTCTAAAGGATGGTCCGGAAGCTTTCGGTACACATTATACCGCATATATGAAAGCCATCTGCCAATAGAAAGGAGAATCGAGAAATGGTTGGTGTTCTTGTAGCTACCCACGGCCGCTTGGCCGATGAATTTCTAAACAGCGCCGCTATGCTGGTAGGCGAAGGAGAACAGCTGGAAAGCGTCTGCGTTCTCCCGGGACAGTCCCCGGATGATTTCCGGGCTCAGGTGGAAGAAAAGCTTGCCCGTCTGGATTCCGGCGAAGGCGTCGTAGCCCTTGTAGATATCACCGGAGGCACTCCGAACAATACCATCTACCGTGTAAAGATGGAGAAAAATCTGAATGTACGCATTGTTACCGGCGTAAATCTTCCTATGGTTATGTTTTCCGTTTTGGATCGTTTTGACGGCATGACAATGGATGAACTGGTAGAGTCTCTGCAGGAAAACGGCATACAGCAAATCAAAGAATTCGGAAAGAAAAAATAAACGATAGCATGCATTTTTAAGAAAGGATGAACAGTATGGAAAATCTGATTTTTTCACGTATCGACGACCGCCTCATTCACGGACAGGTATGTACCGCATGGTTAAAAAGCCTTCCCACCGTTAAGCACGTTCTGGTGGTAGATGACAAAACGGCCAAGGATCCCTTTATGGGTGAAATGTTTGCCCTCTTGATTCCGGAGCACATCTCCATTGAGGTACGCACCATTGAGGAAGCCATTAAGATTATGAAGGATGGGCTTCCCAAGCCTACCATGATGATCGTAAAGGTTCCTGACACCATTAAGCAGCTGGTGGACAGCGGCATTGATATTGACTTTTTAAACATCGGCGGTATGGGCATGACCGCAGGCCGCAAAAAGCTGTTTCAGAACATCTCCGCTTCCGATGCCGAGCGTGATATTTTCCGGGAGCTGATTGCTAAGGGCGTAAAGATCGAGGTTCAGATCATCCCCGCCGCAAAGCAGACAGATATCTCCAAGCTGCTGTAATTTACGGATTCTGTGTCTTAGGTTGGAAAGGAGTAAGCTATTATGAAAGCATCACAATTATTTAAAATAGGTGAATTCCGCACGGTTGACGTGGAGGTTCCCGTTCCCCATGGAAAAGAACTGCTGGTTAAGGTAGGCGCCTGCGGCATCTGCGGTTCCGATATCCCCCGTATCTTTGAGCTTGGCACCAGCAAGCAGAAATATCCGCTGACCCTGGGCCACGAATTCGGCGGCGAGATTGTCTCTGTGGGAGAAGATGCCGATCCGGGTCTGGTAGGAAAACGCGGCGCTATCTTCCCGTGCATCCCCTGCCGGAAATGCGATCCCTGTTTAACTGCAGATTATGCAATGTGCCTGGATTATGATTATCTCGGCTCCCGCAGCGACGGCGGCTTTGCGGAGTACTGCCTCGTTCCCAGCGAATGGCATTTTGTGGAATCCACCAATCCCAATCTTTCGGATGATGCCATGGGCATGGTAGAGCCCTGTACGGTTGCACAGCATGCGGTCCGCAAAAGCGGCTTGACTGCCGGCCAGTCTATCTTAATCTTCGGCGCCGGCCCCATTGGCCAGATGGCTGCCCGCTGGGCCAAGATCTTCGGCGCATCTTTGGTTGTTCTGGTGGATGTACTGGAGGAAAAGGTGGAATTTGCAAAGGCCCGGGGAAATATCGTTCTGAATTCCATGACTATGAACATCGACGAGGAATTCCGGAAGCTGAACAATGGAAAACCGGCCGATATCGTAATTGAAGGCACGGGCACCGGTGCTGCTCTCGGCCTGGGCATTGAGTGCGTAAAGACCTTTGGCACTGTTCTGATGATGGGTAATCCCCACAGGGACACCACCATCAAGCTTCATCAGCACAGCCAGATTCTCCGCAAGGAGCTGACAATTCAGGGTATTTGGAATTCTCACTATGCGGCCCCCATTAACGAGTGGCATTATACGGTTAAGATGATGGATGAAGGCGTAATGCAGGTTGAGGATCTGATCACGCATCGAAGCTCCCTGGAAGATCTTCCAAAGCTCTGTGAGGATATTTATACTCACAAGGTATCCATCTGCAAGGCTATGTATTCCACAAACGCCAAATAATAAAATCAGGGCCGTTTGTCCGGATAACACGGGCAGACGGCCTCTTTTCAACATGAAGCAAGGAGGAGCACCATGAAAAAAGCCGGACTTCACGCAACGCTCCAGCTGTCTATGAAGGAATATATCGAAACCATAAGCGGACTGGTTCTTGAGCATTACCAGAGAGCCGTCAGCGACGAAGCTCTGTTTCGGGAGCTGTCCATGACGCCCAAGGAGGAAGCCCGCTTTTCCGTGGAATACAGTACCGTGCTTCTGGTTATAGCCGCCCTGTCCTTTAAGCAAAAGCCTAAGATGACCTCCGAAAAATATCTCAGGGAAATTCAGGACGGCGCCGCCAAAAGCACCTACCAAAAGATTTTATCGGACGCGGAGGCCGAAGCTCTGGACGGCTGTCTCAACTTCTTCCATGGCAAGCTGATGGTTTTCGAACAGATCTGCGGCAATATCTACCATAAGGATGCCGCTGTCCGCCAAAAGGATATCATCGGTCTGACACGATATCTGATCTCCCAGGTCAGCTCCCGAAACGAGCAGGAACTCACCTTCGCCCTGAAGGAGCTTGGCATCCTGCTCAGTATGGCCGCGGACACCTTTACAACGCTGATTGCCAATACCGTTCAAGACACGGTAGGGCTGTTCAGCAAGCCTACCTTTACGGTTCAGAAATAAAGGAGAAGGATTCTCATGAAAGCACTGGTATTATATGGAAAGAAAGATGTGCGTGTCACCACGGATTTTCCCGAGCCGCCTTTGGGTCCGGACTCCGTAAAGATCGCCGTCTCCTACTGCGGACTGTGCGGAACAGATCTGCACAAATATGAGGGGCAGAGCGGTTCCCATCCGGTCACCTATCCCGTTCCTCTGGGACACGAAGCTTCCGGGATCGTCACGGAGGTAGGTGAAAATGTACGGGATTTTCAGCCGGGCGATCGGGTTACCGCCAATCCCAACTGGTACTGTAAGAGCTGTTATTTCTGCAAAAACGGACAAAACCACCTCTGTCTCCACGGCAGAGGCGTAGTCAAGGGCTTTGCCGAATATATCTGCCCGCCTCAGGAAAACGTACACAAGCTTCCGGACCATCTGCCCCTGAAATATGCCGCCCTGGCGGAGCCTCTCTCCTGCTGTATTCACGGGATGGATCTCCTTGACTTAAAGATGGGGCAGACTGTGGCCGTCATCGGCTTTGGCTCCATCGGCGCTATCTTTGTACAGCTCTGTAAGCTGGCCGGGGCTTCCAATATCATCGTAATTGAAACTCAGGAGAGCAAGAAGGAGCTGGCTGCGTCTCTCGGCGCCACCCTGTTTCTCAATCCCGCGCGTACGGATGTATCCGAAGAAATACGGGCTGCCGGTATTCCCAATGTGGATCGCGTGATTGAATGTGTGGGGCTGTCCGCTACTATGGAGTCCGCGCTGGAGATCGCCGGACGCGGCGCAGTCGTAGTTCTTTTCGGACTCGGCGCACCAGATTCCTCCTTCGCCTTCCGTCAGTATGATGCATTTCAAAAGGAGCTGGTTGTGAAAACCTCTTACATCAACCCTGACTGCACGGAACGGGCCGTTGCCCTCCTGGCTTCCGGGGGAATAGAACTAAAGCCATTGATCAGCGGGGTGCTGACCCTGGAAGAAATGGCGGAGGAGCTGGTCACCAGAGAGCTCTTTAAAAAGGGAAAGGTTCTGGCCGAGATTGCCAAAGAAGCCTGAGAAACGGCGCTTATAATCATATATCACCTTATACGGTACAGGAGGCTTCCCGGAGAACCGGGAAGCCTCTCTGCCTTTTCTTACCTTTTATAAAAGAGACATGATATGAATGTTGCTGCGGTTTTGCTGAATTGCCTGGAAATAGCTCTCCACTTTTACCGCAATGGGATCATCTGCGGAAAGATCATTGATCTCACAGAAGGTTTCTATGGGTGACTTCTCAAGGAGCGGTTCGTTATTCTTTCCCTGAAGCTCCTGCCAATAGGTAAGAGCTGCCGCCGCTACAAACTGCATAATGCTGGGATCCTTTCCATGCCCTATCAGAATCCTCATGGGAGTCATAATGCGTTCCGTGGGACCCAGCTTGCGCCGGGGCGCACGGCCGTTCTTAATGTTGTAGTCCAGAATATATTGATCTTTAAATTTGTCCAGAGCCTTCTTGGCAAATGCCGCCTGCTCCTCTCCGGTGATTTCAAAATAAGCCTCCAGACAGGGATTCAGTTCTTCCAAAAGGCGATCCATCAGCCCGGAAATATCCGGATCCACCGCCGCCTCCCCATATACCTCAAAGCCCTTAATATAGCCGCAGTAGGAAATCAGGCCGGCCAGGCAGTTGTAAGTATAGATCTTTCTCTTAAAGAACTTCTCAAAATTATGAACGGGGACCGCGCCCTCAAAATCAAAGGGATCCGTAAACTCATCGCAGTCATAGGGGAAATATGTTTCATTTTGAGACAATATGTCAAGCCGCGTTCCTCTGACAATAACGGTAGAACAGAAGATTGCCGTCTGGGATACGACGTAATCCGCCTGAATCCCTTCTCTCTCCATATGCTCCCGCATCACGCGCCCCGGGTTGACGCCGTTCTCGCAGGTAATTACAACGGTACGCTTCCGCTTTCCTTCCATTCCTTCCTTTAGTTGCTTTGCCACATCACCCAGATTCTGCTCGCCGACTGCGGTGAATACATAGTCCGCGTCTCCAATGGCGTTCTTCGCCTCCTCCGAATAGGACGCATATGCACAGAAGTCCCTGACATATACCGGCGTCCGATCCATATGATAAAAATGGATGGAGAAAGCGCGATCCTCCTTCAGCAGCTCCACAAGCTCCTTTTTCTCATCTATAAATGTAATCTCATACCCCTTTTCATACAGATAGCGGGCCGTATAGCCTCTGCCGGACTGACCGGCTCCAATCACAACCGCCTTCTTGCTCATGCCTCTTTGATCCATCCTTTCTTTCTCAATTCCTCTACGGCTTCCCTGATGCACTTAACCTCGGGACCGTTCAAATCCAGCTTGGAAATATGCTCCAGAATGTAGTCAACGCCTTTTTCCCTGCGGAGCTTCACAAGCTCCCTGGCCGCCTCGTCCTCCGGATTCTCATAGTACAGCGCCGCAGCGCAGCCCATGGCAATTGATTTTGGTTCCAGACCGATTCCCAGAGCAATCCTGATAGGTCCGATAAACCGATCCTCCGGTCCCAGCTTCCGAATGGGATCCCGCGCAATCCGGGTCACAACATCAACAATGGCCGGATCCGTGTACTTCGCCTTGGCGCGCTTGGAGAATTCCAGCTGGCTTTCCTCGTTGATGCCCATTCCCTTAACCAATGCTTCATTGATCTCGCGGTATACGCCGTCCAGAATCGGCTCAATCTCCGGGTCGTTGGCACTCTCCGCCACATAGGTCAGCCCTTTCAGCTTTCCCAAATAGGCTACGGTCGCCACACTGGTATTGTTGGTATAAATCTTCTGCTTCAGCAGATCGCCAAAGGCCGGTACAAAGTCAATGTACTCAAGCTTCGGCAGTTCTCCCTTAATCCGATCCCGGTCGATGGGAAGGTAACGCAAATCCTGTACCCAGGTATCCATAGGATTCGTTACCTTGTCCGGATCCGGAGCCCCTGTCCCTGTGCAGAGAATCACCGACTCACTGACACCTACATATTCCTCAAATACCTTCTTCTGCTCTTCTGTCAGATGATCAAAAATTCCTTTTTTCAAATCTGCCGCCGGATCAATCCAGTTCTCACAGGTCACCACATTGCTGGTATGTACCTTTCCTGCCGCCATCAGCTTTCCGAACGCTTCTGCCAGTGTCGCTCCTACCGCCGGCATATTCTTTCCGCCGCAGGCCGTAAAGATGAGATCCGCCTCCGCCCAGCATGCTGCCAGCTGATCCGTATCCTTGATCTCATATGCCTTTACATCCTTCTTCAAAAGATCCTTCTCTGGCGCTCCCAGAACATGAATGGTATATTCCTTCCGCACATTCAGCTCCTCTACCATCGCCGGCATGGCATCAAAAAAGGTGATTTCCACCTGATTCAGTGTAAGAAGCTCCGTTACAAAGCCTCTTCCGATTCTTCCTGCTCCCAAAACCACAGCTTTCATATTACATTACCTCCTTAAAAAATCATTTAAGCTTCTCTCAGTCTTTTCCGCCGCCTACCGGAATGGTGATTCCGGAAAGGTATGATGCGTGATCTGAAATCAGATAGCAGACCACATCCGCCACCTCAGACAGATGCCCCGGCCGCCCCAGGGGAATGGATGTCTTATAATTGGCAAAAAACCTCTCCGGCTTTACATCGGTGCCCCAGCCTCTTCCATATGCCTGGGCACGGTATTTTTCATCGTTGTTGGAGGGCGTCCGATCCAGAATACCGGGAGCTATGCCCAGTACGCGGATGCCGAACTTGCCCAGCTCCTTTCCCCAGGACTGCGTAAAGCTGTGAATCGCCGCCTTGGTGGCCGCATAGCAGCTATGCCCCACGGACCCTCTCAGCCCGGCCTCCGAGGACATGTTAATGATTACGCCTGACTGCTGCTCCAGCATCACACGGGTTACCGCCTGAGATACCAGAAAGGTCCCCTTCTCATTGATACTTACCAGAAAATCAAAATCCTCCTCGCTCAGCTCATACTGGGGCTCCTCTCCGTAATAATCCACCAGAATTCTGGGACGGGTTACGCCGGCATTGTTCACCAGTGCGTCAATACGCCCAAAACGCTCCCGTACCTGCCTGACCGCATCCTCCACATCCCCTTTGTTCCGGATATCCAACTTTATAAACATGGTATCCGTATCCTTAATCTCATACTTCGGAGGTGCCATATCAAAAATAGCCACCCGTGCGCCGCAGCCTCTTAAATCCGCTGTAATGGCCTCACCGATGCCCATGGAACCTCCTGTTACAATTACCGTTTTGCCCGACAAATCAATCCACTTGTCTCCCAATGCCGCCTCTCCTTTCCTTCCTCTCGCGTTTCTTTGCTTCCATAGCTTATTATAGTACTCGATTTGTATTTTTGCAAGCACTAATTTGTATATTTCCACATTAATTTTGGTTTTTACTTGTTTTATATTTGTATTTTTACAAATTATATTTGTGAGTTTGCATTTTTTCTCTGGCGTATCAAAGAAACAGCATTGACATTTCATCCAAATTCTAATAAGCTAGTAAATAGCAAAGAGAAAAGAGTGATGATGATGAAAAAACTTACTTCCACCCAGCGTCAGCAGCAGATTCTGGAACTGCTTTCTGACGGCAGTGCTGCAAAAACCGCCGACCTGGCCGAACATTTTCAGGTCTCCCGGGAGACCATCCGTCTGGATCTTCTGGAACTGACCGGCCAGGGCCTTGTGCAAAAATGGTTCGGAGGTGTAATCCGCAGCAATCCTTCCTCTTCCGTATCAACTGATACCCAAGACGACAGCTTTCCTGCCGTTCACGAACGCATGAACCGGATGCCGGATGCCAAAATGCAGATCTGCCGAAAGGCTCTGGAGCTGATTCCCGAGCATGCCACCATTTTTATTGACACCGGAAGTACTACCTTGTATTTTGCCCGGATGCTGCGTGCCCTGTCCGGATACACTATCATCAGCACCTCCCTGCAAATCATCAACACACTCTGCGGAAGCTCCAACAAGCTCATTATCTGCGGCGGTGTTATTGACACTGACATTATGTCGGCAAGCGGCGCTCCCACGGTGGAATTTTTACAACAGCTGCGTACAGATGTGGCCGTGTTCGGCAGCTCCGGCTTCAAAGCCAACAGCGGGCCTACGGGTCTGGCCTTTGACTACAGCCATATTAAGAAAACCGCCCTCAAAAATACGCTCACCAGTATTGTGCTCGCGGACAGCAGCAAGGCAGGTTATTCCTCGCCTCTCCAGTTTGCGGACTGGTCCGAGATTGATTATCTGGTCACCGATCCGGGCATGGATGCGGCTTCTATGGAAGCCATCGGCATACACACAAAAATCATTCTCGCTCCACGACCTCTTTGATATGATGCCTGGACAGCTCCTCGTATTCCCGTGCCAAATCCGTTTTGCTCTGATTCTCATATTGAAGGGAAATCAGATATTCGTTCACAGCCCTCTGTGCCGGCGGCAGTTCCTCAATCCCTTCCATAAGCTCCCGGATATGGCTGCTTTTCTTCAAAATATAGATATCATAGAGCAGCTCGCACTCCTTCGCTTCCTCCCCCTGCGCAAAGGTTAAAAGCTCGTCCAGCAGCAGTCTGCAGCGTTTCCCGTCCCTGCGCTTGACATAATAGTAATACGCCTTGCGCACCACCTCCCTGCGCATGGCCTTCCCCGTGCTCATAGCCAGAAGAAAGTCAAACTCCTGATCTGTCTCCTTCTCCTTTTCCAGCATCATATTCAAATTCAGCCTCATATAGTGAAGGTTAAAAGGCGGGACCAGAAGTCCTGCCAGCTTTTTTTGTGCAATGGCTTCATAGGCTTCCGGATCACAGCCCTGCACACAGGCTGCCAGCCAATTCCGGTAATAGCTTCCCAGCACCGCTCTCAAAACATACAGAGAGAGCAGAATCACCGTCAGTACGGCCATCGTAATGGTATATCCTTTTCCCGACATGGTATTCCCTCCGAAAAGAAGGCCGCTGCAGAATAAGCGCAAGGTCTTAATTCCACAGCGGCCCCTCTGCAATGTTGATTATGCTACTCGGACAACAGTGCAATCATATTGTCTGTGGCTGTCTCCACCGTATTGATCTCCGATTCCTGAGAGCGGGAGCCAATATGGGAGGTAAGAATAAAGTTATCCAGCTTCAGCAAATCCTCTACCCACGGTTCGCCGGAAGCGGCGGGGGGCTCACTGGTGTACACATCCGACGCGCAGGCATAGATCTCATTTTCCTTCAATGCATTGTAAAGGGCGAATTCATTTACGATTCCGCCCCGGGCCGCGTTGATCAGTACTGCCGTTGACTTCATCTTTTTGAATTCCGCATCGCTTATCATATCTCTCGTATCCTCAGTCAGCGGCACATGAACCGTAATGAAATCGCAGGAGGTGAGAATTTCCTCCACGCTGCGCGTCTCGGCCTCATACTGCGCCAGCACATCCGCCGGAATATCGAATACATCGTAGGCATATACCTTCATCCCAATGCCGTGAGCCATTCTGGCCACATTCTTTCCGATATTTCCGAAGCCGATGATGCCCACGCTCTTTCCTGTCAGCTCAAAGCCCGTGGGCTTGTTCCATCCGCCGTTTTTCACTTCCATAGCTGTGCTTACCAGATGCCTTGCACATGCAAACATCATGCCGACGGTCAGCTCTGCCACGGCATTGGAATTGGTGCCCAGGCAGCGTCCCACCTTAATTCCCATCTCCTCACAGGTGGGAAGATCAATATTGTCTACTCCCACGCCGAATTTCACTACGGCCTTAAGGTTCTTACATTCCTTTAAAAGCTCCGCGTCCAGTTCATCCACACCTACGATGATTCCGACCGCTTCCTTTGCCTTTTCTGCAAATACCTCTCTGGGCACCGGCTTACCTGTGTCGTTGATATCCATGGTATAGCCAAGAGCCTCCAGGCGCTTTCCGGCTTCCGCTCCGTATTTTGCATATCCTCTGGGGGTTACTAAAATCTTCTTCATCGCTTACGCTTCCTTTCTTGCCGCTGTCAGTGCTTCCCGAAGCATTCTGGCATTTTTTGCAATATCCCCGGCACTTCCCTTTGTGAGAAGGCCGCCTACGCCCAGTACGTCCGCACCGTTCTTCACCCATTCCGCCACATTGCCCGCATTGACGCCGCCGCTTGCCAGAATCGGAATCTGGGGACACGGAACCTTGAATACCTTCGCCAAATCAGGACCATAGTAATTGGAAATAGGGAATGCCTTAATATAGGACGCTCCCGCCTTTAACGCTTCCAGCATCTCCGTATAGGTGGAGCAGCCGGGGCCGTAGGGAATCTGATACAGGTTCGCCATAATCTGTACATCCTTGTCAAAATTGGGCGCCACAAAGAACTCCGCTCCGTTCATAATCGCCAGGCGGGCCGTGGTGGGATCCAGAACCGTGCCTGCTCCCACGCAGATGCGGTCTCCGAATTTCTCTTTGATTGCCTTGATCACATCGCCGGCATTGGCGTTGGTGTAGCTGATTTCCATTACATCCACACCGCCGTCCACACAGCCCTGGGCAATCTCCAGCCCGCGCTCAATGGTCTCCACACGGACCACCGCCATAATTCCGGTTTCCTTCATTCTGCATACTGTTTCCGCTTTGTTCATTTTCATATCCTCCTTATTTTTATAAACTGTTTTTATATATTTGGACAATATCAGCCTTTGTCATAGGCTGATATGAGCCTTCGGCTTGTCTGGCCGCCTTCTCCGCCATCTCCTCAAAATGAGTTTCGTCAATTCCAAGCTCTGACAGGCGGGATACAATTCCCAGACTCCGGTAGAAATCCCTCAATGCCTGAATCCCCGCTCTCGCCGCGGCAAACCGATCGCTGTTTTCCGGCACCTTCCAGACATTCACCGCCAGCTCATAGAATTTATCCACGGTCTCTTCCTTCAGTACATGCTCCATCCAATGCGGCGTAACCACCGCCAGGCCCACGCCGTGTGTGATATCGTAGACCGCGCTCAGCTGATGCTCTATGGCATGAACACTCCAGGGAAGGGCATGCCCCAGCTTCAGCATATCATTGATGGCCCAGCTGCCGGCCCACATCAGATTGGCTCTTGCTTCATAGTCCTCCGGGTGCTCCAAAACCTTGGGTGCACATTCTATACAGACTTTCATAATACTCTGGGCAAAGTAATCCTGTAACCTTGCCTCCTCCCGGGCAAAGTATGATTCCATAGCATGTGACAGGATATCCGCCGCTCCCGCAGTACTTTGATATGCGCTTACGGAAAAGGTATAGGAGGGGTCGAGAATACTGACCCTTGGCCGCAAAACAGGATGCTTCATTGCCATCTTATCCTGCGTCTCCTCATTGGAAATCACCGCAATGCTGTCCATTTCACTTCCCGTAGCCGCAATCGTCAGAACCGTCAGAAGCGGGAGCGCCTCCGTAATTCTGTCCCAGTGAAGCACCAGGTCCCAGGGATCTCCTTCGTAGAACCGGCCCGCCGCAACTGCCTTGGCGCAGTCGATCACGCTTCCTCCCCCCACAGCCAGCACCGCATCCACCTCATACTCACGGCACAGGGCAATCCCTCTTTGTGCGGTGCGAATTGTGGGATTGGCCTCCACACCGGAAAGCTCAAAAATTTCAATTCCCGTTTCCCGTTCAATTTGCCGGAGTTCCTCGTAAATCCCGTTTTTTTTGATACTCCCGCCGCCGTATACCAGAAGAATCCTTGTTCCATATGCCGGAAGCTCCCGTTTCAGCTGTTCAATCTGTCCCCGTCCGAAATAAACCCGCGTGGGAATATCATAGATAAAATTTTCCATTTATCCTTCCGCCCTTTCTTCAAAACCAATCTTCCGCCGTTTTCAGAAAATGCATAATGCCATCCTCCTGATTGGTTCTTTCCGTTACATAGTCAGCTCTTTCCCGGACCTCCTCGGAACCGTTTTTCATAGCTACGGATACACCGGCGGCCCGCATCATGTCCAAATCATTCTCCCCGTCACCGAAGACCAGCACTTCCTCCATGGAATCCCCAAAGGCCGATACATAACGCCTGATTCCCTCCGCCTTGGAAACTCCGCTTCTGGCCAGGTCATAAATATCCTTATCGGACTGAACGCCTTGTATCCATGGAGGCAGCTTAAGCCCGGCAACAACCCTGCGCACCTCGTCAATACGCCCTGGATCAAATATCAGCGTAACCCGGGGCGTCGGCACAAAGTGTTCGGTATAGGGAGAATGTAAGCTGTCAAAATGATTGATCTCCAAAATCTGCCTGATTCTCGGAGTTTCATAAAGGCCGAAAAGACCATTTGGATTATGAAAGGTTACATTGATCCATTCAAACGGCTTCATCAGCTCCAGAATGGTATAAATATCCTCCACGGATACCATCAGCGTCTCCGTTTTCCTTCCGCTTTTTACATCCAATATGTCCACGCCGTTGTTCGCCACCATAACGTCGCAGATTTCCAGGATCCCCGCTTCCTCCGCAATGGGAATGAGGGATGTAACCGCTCTCCCCGAGGCAAATCCAAACCGGATGTCCTTTCTCTTATACAAATCACAAAGATAGTCCGCCTGCCGGCGGGAAATCCTCCGCTCCTCGTTCAGCAGGGTTCCGTCCAGATCACAGATGATATATTTTAATTTTTTCATAGTCATTTTCCCGCACAGCCGCAGACAGCAATGTAGTGCTTTACCTTATTTTTAAAGCCCTCCGCCAGCAGCGGATACAGCTGATAGGCTCCGTTGCCGCTCAAGTCGCGGCTTACCAGATTTTCAATAGCCGCCCGCTTCAGATCGTTGGACAGATTCAGCTTATTAATGCCCTCTTTGGCGCATCTTGCCAGGTTCTCATCCCCGCTTCCGCTTCCTCCGTGAAGCACTAAGGGAACCGGAAGCGCATCCCGCAGCCTGTGTAGCAGTTCAAAACGGATATGGGGAGTTCCTTTATAGGCTCCGTGAGCCGTTCCTATGGCTACCGCCAGAGCATCCACGCCCGTCCGTTCCACAAATACCTTCGCTTCTTCCACATCCGTCAGAGCCTGATTTCCGTCTACCTCATAGTTTTCTCCCATCCCCACATGGCCCAGCTCTCCTTCAACGGTCAGGCCGAGTCCGTGGCAGATCTCCACCATCTCCCTTACCTGTCTGATATTTTCTTCCAGCGGCAGAGTGGACCGGTCAATCATAATATTGGTAAAGCCGGAACGCACACCCAGCATACACTGATGAAAAGTTTTTCCATGATCCAGATTCAGGCAGATGATCTGGCGGGATCTTCTTGCCATCTCCGCCGCCACCGGTCCGAAAAACTCCATGTCCGGATTTGCCGCGGGTACCATATTCAGGATCAGAGGGGAATTCATCTCTTCGGCCGCCTCAATGGCTGCCCGCACATTGTGATCATGGTCTACATTTGCAGCCGGCACCGCATAGCCTTCCGCCTTTGCTTTTTTCAGTATCTCGTTTAATGTTACCAGCATCTGGCTTATCCTCCTCAATATTTAATAATAACCCGGTAAGCTCCCGGCTTCATGGCCGCCGCAAAGGCCTCCTTCCCCTGTTCAAAGGAGAACCGTCCGTCAATAACCTCCTCCATATCTATCAGGCCGTAGGCAATCAGCTTTACTGCCATGTCGTTGTCTTCTATGGTCGGATTCAAAGTGCCGATAAATTCAATTTCACGGCTGTGCATCATACCGAAATCCACGCCTATCGGTGTTTTGCTGTCCTGAGAAGAGTAAGCAATCAGTCTTCCATAGGGTGCAAGGGTTTGTATCGCACTGTCCCAAACAGCCGGACTTGGGATGGTATTAACCACCACATCCGCCCCCAGTCCGCCCGTAAGCTTCCTCACCTCTTCACAGAGATCCTGCCCGGAGGGATCGAGCACTGCATGGGCTCCGCCCTCCAGCGCCTTCTGTCTTCTGGCTTCGTCCATCTCGCTGACAATCACCCGCGCTCCCCGCAGCAAAGCCAGCTTCATATGAAAATACCCCATAATTCCCATACCAATCACGACCACCGTATCACCCAGACGAATCCGTCCTTTGTTGATGCTGTGAATACAGCAGGCCAACGGTTCGGTCAGGGCGGCATGATCCAAATCTACGGCCGGATCAAGCTTAATAACCTGCCAGGCCGGAACACTCAAGTACTCACACAATCCGCCTCCCTGAATAAAACCATTGAAATTCACCCGCTGCGGCTCCTTTGCCTTATTGATACACTGAGTTCCCCGTCCGGTGCGATCCATCTCGCACTGATTGCAGTAGGCGGAGGTGAGAATTACGGAATCTCCTTTTTGCACGCCTACAACGCCGTCTCCGCAAGCTTCTACGATCCCGGAAACCTCATGTCCTCCCAGGAAAGGAAACTGCCTTGCCCTGGTTCCCAGGAATACCCTTCGATCCAGCGTACATAAGGAACAAGCCTTTACCTTCAGAAGTACCTCGTAGTCTCGAACTCCCGGCTTTTCCAGCTCCGTAAATTCCAGCCGGTTCTGTGCCGGTATAATCAGCGCCCTTGCCTTTTCCATATTGTTTCCTCCCTTGCTGTTCTGGCAGTCCGTCTTTTAAATACGGACTATGAGCTTTTCTGATAAGCAGTCAAATAACGAAGTCCCATGATAATGGAAAATGCACCGCAGACAACTACCGCGCCGCTGTCAATGCTTCCTTCCACCTGCTTCAGCGGAATGCAGAGCAAAAGCCCCGCGCCAACGGCAAGAAACCCCAGGGAAAACATAAGCATCCTCCCCTTTGTCTCAGAGGGCGGAACCACCTTGATCTTTTTCTCCCGAAGCTTCTCAAAGCCCGGAAATATCTTCGTATTGAATAAAATCAGATACGAAACATAAAATACCAGTGCAATCGCCCCCCAGATTATATAGGGCAGCTTCAAAAAGTACCCTGTCATGGCGCCGACAGAGGCGGCATTGATGATATTGTTCTTAAGAAAGAGCACATATTTTTCCTGCTTCTTTTCTACCAGATAGTAGACGCCTTCCTTTCTCAAAAACAGCAGTCTCCGCTTTTTGGTATCCTCTACAAAGTCAACACTTCCGCCAAAAATCATGTTTCTTCGTCCTCCCCCCCTATATATCCAGAGATTTTCTCAGATCTACAATGGATTCCCTGGCCGTGGAAGCCGTATCCTCGCGGAGCTCCTCCAGGCTCATTGTCCCGCAGCTGCCGAGCGCTTCCATCAGTACCGGCATATTCACACCGGTAAAGCAGTGAATTTTATGATTCTCCTTCAGCTCATCGATGGCCATTGCAGTCATGTTAAACGGAGAGCCCGCAAAGATATCTACAAATACCAAAACACCGTCTCCATCATCAATCTCATTTACTTTCTCTACAATTTTATCCTTCAAGCCCTCCGGGCTGTCAGCAGGAAACAGACCAAGCGTCACCAGGCTGTCAGCGGCTGATCCGAAAAACATAGCCGAACTCTCCTTAAACGCCTGTGCCAGCGGACCGTGAGTCACGATCATAATACGTACCATTTCTTTTCGTCTCCTCTCTTTGAATAAAATGACAGCGGCCGCCGCAAAAGAAATCTTTCGTTCGATTCTGCGGCGGCTCTTCCTGTCAGTCTCTGTCCGTTATCCCAGGAAGCCGATAGCTCCGCCGATAAACCCAATTGCAAACAGTACAAGCAGTACGGTAGTAACCTTCTTGCCCTTTACCTGCATCCAGTAGGCAAGCAGCGTAAATACCAGCGGCAGGAAGGAGGGAATAATCTTATTCATAATGGAAGCAAAATCCAAAGTGGTAGTTGTCATTTCAATCTGCAGCACCGCAGAAATTCCCACATACTTTACTATCATTGCTCCCAGACAGAACATGCCCACAATTCCAATGGCTGTCGTTACGGTCTTTACAAAGCCTCCCTCCAGGAAACGGTCTACGGAATCCGTACCCAGCTTATAACCGCGCATAAACATGTAGTATGTAATGCCCAGATCAAGTCCGAAGGTAATCAGCCAGTAAGCCCATGCACCCAGCACGTAGCCCTGCATGGCCCATGCCAGTGTAATACTCAGAATGATCGGCTTCATCAGTCCGGCCCATACGGTATCACCGATACCTGCCAGCGGTCCCATCAGCGCCGTCTTAATCTCCGTAATCAGGCTTCCGTCAACGCCGCCTTCCGGGTCCATTGCATAAGCCTCCTCCAGAGCGACCGTCATACCGGGAATAATGGCTCCCCAGCGGGGCTCCGTATTGAAGTAGAGCATCTGACGCTCACAGCCCTCTTTGATCTTCTCCGGATTGTTGGGGTACAGCTTCTCAAACAAGGGTCCCATCATAGCCGTCATGGAGCCTGCCTGAAGTCTCTGATAGTTGTATGTCATGTGAGACGTTGCATGCCAGAACAGCGCGGCCTTCTGCACGTCTTTTTTTGTCAATGCTTTATTTTCTGCCATGATTACTCAACTCCTTTCTCTTCTCTGCTGAATCCAAGCTTGATCAGGATGAATGCCAGGCAGACGCCGATGCAGGCAAACATCAGAAGGTCGGTCAGTCCGGTATAAGCCGCAACCGCAAAGCCCAGTACGAAGAACGGCAGCAGTTCCTTTTTATACATGAATTTCAGAAGCATACTCATTCCAAGAGCCGGCAGCATCTTACCGGTTGCAGCCAATCCGTTCATCGCCCATACAGGAAGCGCATCAATAAAGGTCTGGATCAAATCACCGCCGTACAATGCGATGAGGAATACCGGAAGCGCACGAAGAATCAGCACAAAAGACGGCCCTCCGATAATCTGTAGCATCCGGATCTTTTTCCATTCACCCTTTGCCGCAAGAACGTCCATACGCGTCGGCCATATGGATGCCAGTGTCATGTATGCAACATGCACATAGTTGCCCAAAAGACCAATGGGAACCGCAAATGCCACCGCCGTATCCAGGGACATGCCTCCCTTGATGGCAACGAAGGTGCCCAGCAGACCGGCCCAGTATAAGTCGGAAGCATTCGCTCCTCCCGCGCTGATCCACCCCATGTAAGAAACGTTGATGGTAGCACCGATGATTGTACCCTGAACGGGATCACCATAGATGAGTCCTACCCAGAAGCCCGCCATAACCGGCTCACGGAACATGTACCATTGCCATGGTCCCTGGATACCATTTAAGAGTGCTACTAAAGCCATTAATAAAGCCTGTACCATAATCTTTCCCTCCTTTTCTTCATAACTTTGGTACGCTTTTTATTTAAACAGTTGCCTGTTTTCAAAATTTCTTCAGCGCATCTGCCAAAGGATACTCCGCATCCTCCGGAATAGGCTGGAAGAACACGTTCACGCCTGCGTCTCCCAGCTCTTTCAGATGAGCTGCCTCTGCGGTAGACATTACCACATTTTTATACACATTCTTTTTGTCACCGGCTCCCTCGATGCCGCCCACCTGCAGAGACGGATAGGCAACGCCGGCCTTATAGGCTGCAAGGGCTGTTTCCGTATTCTTAAAGAGAATGATCAGGCTGCCGGTCGGGAATTCCCCTGCCTTCCATTTGGCTGCCGCGCTTGCTACGGACTCCACCGTTACATCAATGCCGGCCGGAGCCGCACCGAGGAGAATTTTCTTCAGCAGCGCGCTGGACGCGGAACGATCATCAATGACTACAATTGCCTCCGTATCATATTTTTTGGCCCATCGCGTCATCACCTGTCCATGAATCAGTCTGAAGTCAATTCTTGTGAGTTTCAAGTTTTCCATTCCTTTTACCTTCCCTTCTTAAAATTATTTGATTTTTATGCACTGAAAGATTTTGCGATATTAACAAATCTTTTGGCTCGTTTTGTAAGCTCCCCGTACCTTCCGGCTTTCCGAAGCTCCTTATCTGCCAGCATACTGCTGATACCGGCGCCAGTGAAGCCCAGCTCCAGATACTGCCTAAATGTTTCCTCCGTCACACCGACGGTAGCAATAAATTTTACATGATGAATCGGAGCATATATATCCCTGCAGTATTTGATCCCAAGGGTTCCTGCCGGAAACAGCTTGATAAAGTCCGCACCGGCCTCATCTGCCGCACAGATCTCGGTAGGCGTCATGCAGCCCGGCATTGATACCAGATCTTCCTTCAGGGTTTCCTTTACCACAGCTTCATTAAAATTAGGTGATACAATGAAGCCTGCCCCTGCTTCTTTTGCATTTTTCACCTGTTCGCATGTAAGCACGGTTCCGATGCCCAGAAGCAAATCCCCTTTGAACTGCCGATCCAGCATCTCAATATTTTTTCGTGTCCTTGCCAGCGTGTCGGGATCTGCCGGATCATAGGTAATTTCAAAGGCGCGGATTCCTCCTTCATACAGGGCGTCCGCCAGTTTTTGAAGCTCTTCCTCGTAGATTCCCCGGGTAATTACGATAATCTTGTTTTCCTCAATTCTGCCAATTGTTTCTTCTCTGCTCATGGGTCCTCCTTTTCTGTCACCGCTCTATGATATTGGACGGCGCCTTTCCGGCATCAACCAGAAAAATATCCTCCATTACCTTGCGGTTCATTTGATACATACAGGTACGGTTATAAATGGCTGTGTGGGGTGTAATAACCACATGCTTCTGCTTCAGAAGCGGATGTCCGGGATCCATCGGTTCATATTCGGATGTATCCGCGCCATAGCCAAAGATCTCTCCCTTCTCCAGGGCTTCACTGACCGCCAGCTCATCTACCAGGGCTCCCCGGGCCGTATTGATCAGAATCGCGGTGTTCTTCATCCGCTTTAACTGTTCCGCGCCAATCATATGCTCCGTCTCTTTTGTCAGGCAGCAGTGCAGAGATATAAAATCTGCCCTCTCCAGCACCTCCTCCAGCAAACAGGGAGTGAAGCCCGCATTTTTAATTTTCCTGTCTCCCAGGAAAGGATCATAAACCAGAATCTGATTATTAAAGCCGTATTTCATAATCTCAGCGAAACGTCTTCCGATGCTCCCAAGACCAATGACACCCGTTACCGCATCCCGCACCTGACAGCCTACAAGCTCCTGCCGGTTGCTTCCCCATTCCCCCCGACGAGTTTTCCGATCCGAAGCCGTTATATTCTTAGCCGTTGCCATCACAAGAGATACCGCCTGCTCGGCCACCGCATCATTTTCAACCTCATGAGGAATGGTGGTAAAATAAACCCCATGGCGCTTAGCGCTGGCCGCATCCACATTGTTATATCCAATCCCATGACGTGCAATCAGCTTGACATCCTGATTTTTCTCAAAAAAGGTCTCTCCGAAGAACGGATAATTTCCCAAAAGAACATAGGACACTTCCCTGAGGCGTTCCGCCAGTTCTTCCTCTTCCATATCCTGAGGCAAAAGCATCTTTTCCACCTGAAACTGTTTCTCAAGCTCCTTTATATTCTCCGGGAACTCCCTGCCAAAGCTGCTAATATTAATCACAGCAACCTTTTTCATTTTGCTCACCTCCATCATTTTCTATAATTTCACACACTATTCTATTTGTTCCTCCGTCATTTCGACGAATCTGATTTTACCCCCCCCCCTATGATTTTGTCAAACTCATGTGAAATCTTCCTTTGTGCGACACAGTTTTATATAACTTTTTTCTTAACACACGCTTTTTCTAGGATTTTTCATTGATTTTCCGGTTTGCTGTAGGTATAATCTTGTTAGTGTGTTTTTTGTGCACACTAATGTCCTTTTTTTCACAGAATACCGTGTTATTCGTGTTATTTAAATACACCAAAAAGTCAGGAGTAAAACAGATGAACAACCGAAAAGATTCGATTTATGAAATAATTGTGAAATATACGCGGGAATCCATCCTTGATAACACATTCCAGTTTGAACACTGCAACGCTTTTGATATTGCTTTGGAACTGAAAATTGACCGAAGCAATGTGTCCCGGCTTTTGAACCAAATGTTTCATGAGTATCTTCTTATTAAAATTAACGGAAGACCCACTACCTATTTATCCCGGGAAGTGATCGTCAACGAGTTTCATTATTCCAAGGCTCCGCAAATCATTGATAATAAGGAACAGCTGAGGGAACAGCTGATCCTGAATACCCCTGTGGGCAATACATCCTCTCCAGATTTTAAAATTGTAGGAAGCAATATGGGGGAGTCCTTAAAGGAGATCATTGATAAGGTCATCCCCTGTATTCTTCTCTCAAAAGGAAATCCCCTTATGCTTGTTCTGATCGGAGAAAAGGGCTGCGGAAAAAAGCATTTCTGCGAACAGCTTTTTCAGTATGGAATAAAAAAGAAAATTTTTCAGAAGCAAACCCAATACCTTTCCGTGCTCTGGCGTGAGGCCTCCAAGACAAATGAATATCTGCTCCAGCAGATCTCACCGGAATCCACCGGCCTTATCCTTATTGAGATCTTTGAAGCAGTCAAAGAAGAAAAAATTTATGAACTGAAGACCGAAATCTTCAATCTCTATCGAAACCACGGATGTCATCCGCCCGTGCTGATCTTCCTTGCGGACAAGTCTGCGGCAATTGAACAGAACTTCTCCACTTTGACGCCCTGCATTGTACAGTTTCCAAGCTTTGCCCAGCGCAGAACCACAGAAAAAATCAAGCTGATCCTTACCCTGTTCCAGGAAGCCTCGGATGTGAACCAGACGCATATCCGAAGCAACCGGGAGGTATTCACCCAGCTTCTGTCCGCAAAATATAAATATAATATCTTTCAGCTGAAAAATGAGATCCATTATGCCATCTCAAACAGCATTTACTTCTCCAAAAGCAGCTATGCTACCTTACTGCCTCATTTTCTTTCAAATGAGCTGCGGGAAAATCAGATGGAAAACCAGAATTATATCAAAGAAATGACGGCCTTTGTAGAAAGCTCCATTCCGGAATTTGTAGATTTTTATCCCAATACTAATTGTACGGTTCTGGAGCTTCTGGCCGCCGATAATATGAAATCCATACTGTTGCCAAAGGAAAAAAAGACCTTCCAGGCCCAGGCTCAGGAGGATGTTCTGCGCATGGATGTAACCCTTGCCGCTCACATCCGGGAAGAACGGCTGCATTATCTGCTCGGATATATTTTTGCCCAGACACGGATCCGTTACGATATACCGCTCCTGAATCATCTCTATTCCGTCATTGACCAAATGATCCACGGAACTTTTACCATTGACTGTATTATGGAAGACAAACCTTTCCAGTTCAGCAATGTTACCTCCCGGATTTCAGGAGCCTTAATTGAAAAAATTGAAACCTCTTATAATGTCACCCTGGTAACAAGCTACAGGAATTATCTGCGCTTTTTTCTGGAATTCTCGCTGAAGGCGCTGAACACGGGCAATATCATTTATATTATTGTCTCTTACAACGATCAGTTATCGCAAAATTATGCCTACTATATGAATTATATCTCCGATACGCGCAGCTATTATATGCTTCCGTTTCCCAGGGAAGCCCAGGCCAATTACCCCCGTTTTGTCCGGAATACCCAGAAGCTTCTGTCCAAATTAGATGAGTCCAGAGAAATCATTATTGTCAGTGATCGGGAACCCCTGAATACCCTGTCAACTGTGATGGTAGCTACCCTGAACCGGCCGTTCCTGTCCCTCTATCCCATTGCTCTGCCCCTTTTAATGAAAACCTTTGACATTATGCAGGAGGACAATTCCCATGTGGTTCCCATGATCCGCAAAATCATCTATTCCAAAAAGGATACCTTAAGCGGTTACCATGACCGGATCGGCTCATTTCCTTCGGAATATATCAATGGTGTGATCCGCCACAACTTCGAATCCTTTTTTCCGGAGACCAACACGCTTCTGGCCAACCGGCTCCTTTATAATATTATGAAGGATATCTTTGATTACTTTAACTGTGACCTGACCATAGGCATGGTTCTGGAATTCCTTCTGCACGGAAACTTTATGATTATGCGCAGCAGCCAGAAGCAGTTCATCAATCCGGCTTATATTCCCGGCCAGGTAACTGAAGACAGCACTATCTATCAGATTGTCAGCAAACGGCTGAATCAATCCCGGGAGCTGATTCCGCTGAATATTGATGAGAAAGAAATACTCGTCTTATGTGATCTGCTGAATCACTATCGGGAAACGTCATTCTCCTGATACCGGACGCTGTGTCTGTGTCCCGGTCTCCTGTGCAATCCGGCGGACATCGGGAACGGCAATCAAAACCGGGTATAATATGATGCCAATCACCAGACCTCCGATTCCCTGGATGATATTGGCCGGCACACTGGCCGCTGCCGCCGCTATGCCGTACAGAGGCCATTCACAAAGAAAATACCCGCCTGCCACCAGCACCATATCTGCAGCTCCGCCCAAAACAACGGCAGCGTAACGGCTTCTCGACGTCTTGCCCATATTGCGGTAAATCATCCCCGCTGCGAATGCAACAGCCCCCTTGATAACAAAGGTAATGGGAACATAAATAAAATAACCTCCTATCATATCTGCCATGGCCGAACCGATTCCTGCCGCCAGCAGCCCCCAGGATGGTCCGAGAATCACGCCGGAGAGTATTACAACCGCATCACCCGGGTGGATATATCCGCCTGTTCCGGGGGTAGGGATGCGGATGGACATGGTTGCTACACAGGCAAATGCCGCTAACAATGATGCCATTACAATTTTTTTCAGATTTGATTTCATAATATGAGCCTCCTGTTCCAATATCACAAGATTCTGCCGATACCGCTTTATCTTAAGATATTGCCGTTTCCCACATTATATTTCAAATCTGGCTTCTATAAAATATCCAGTTTTTTATTTTTTAACCAGTCCAGTTTATATTTTTGAAAATATACTGCGGTTGTAATTACAGACTGACGGAATCATTACAGCGCGAGAGCCGAATCTTACATTTTAAGTTATATTTGTTGAGGCGATGTCTCTTGCCTCACAGGAAAGAAAATCCGGCTGATTCAAAAAGTCCCGAAGGAGCTCTCTGGCTTCCTCCGGGACTTCTGCATGTATCTTAATATGGAATTCAATATCCTTCTGCCTGTCCTTGCTGAATCATAGAGACAGCAGAGCTTGTGCCAATCCTTGTACAGCCTTCGGCAATAAAATCCTCCAAATCCCGGATCGTTTTTACCCCTCCTGCCGCTTTTATTTTTACCTCAGGTCCAATATGCTGCTTAAACAGCTTGATATCCGCCATGGTTGCTCCGCCGGTTCCAAAACCGGTAGAAGTTTTGATAAAATCCGCACCGGCATTCGTAACTGCATGGCACATGGCGATCTTTTCCTCTTCCGTCAGGTAACAGGTCTCAATAATCACTTTTAAAATCTTACTGCCGGCCGCCTCCTTTAATGCCTTGATTTCTGCCTCCACAGCCGGATAATTGCCGTTCTTAACATCCGAGATATTCACCACCATATCGATTTCATTTACGCCGTCCTCAAGAGCCTTCTTTACCTCAGCCGCCTTTGCTTCCGTTACGCTGTAGCCCAGGGGGAAGCCGACTACGGTACAGATATTGATCTTATCCCCATAAGCCTCATGAATCCGCTTAATATAGCATGGGGGCACGCAAACCGATGCTGTCCCATAGCGGACTGCCTCGTCGCACAATTTACGAATATCTTCCCAGGTTGCAAATGCTTTCAGCTGGGTATGGTCAATATAGCTGAAAAGTTCACTGTTTTCCATCACAAAATCCTCCTTTAACTTCCGCAAACTCCTGTTATACCGGATTATAACATCGCTATTTTTCTCTGTCAACAATTTTGTTTATATTCTAACATTTTTGTTTAAAAAATAACATTTCTATTTTCCGTTTGCGCAGAATTTAAAAGGATAGAACAGGTGAAAAGTGTTTACTTTCCCCGCTCTTTTATGTTAGTATATCCATACATTCGCATTATGGAGGCAAAATGTATGGGAAAAAAAGCAGATCGCATCGATAAATTAATGAGCATTTTAAAGGTGAGAGGATATGTCTCCGTCCGGGAGCTTGCCGCGCTTCTCCATGTGTCTGAAATGACGGTGCGGCGCGATCTGCAGATACTGCGGCAAAATGATGTGGCGGAAAACATTTCGGGAAGGGCCGTATATAACCCTGCTCATACAGGAATCAATGCGGATGCAAACTACACCCTGACCAAGGAGCAGCAGCGCCGAAATGCACAAAAAGAAGCCATCGGCCGGTTTGCTGCCTCTTTAATCCAAACGGACGATATTATCATTGTAGATACCGGCAGTACCACTGAAAAAATCATTTCCTATCTGCCCGTTGATCAGAATCTTTCCGTCTTATGCTACAATATCAATATTCTTATGGAGCTGCGGCGCAATCCGGGTGTAAATATGCTGTTTGCCGGCGGACGGTACCACCCCAATACCCAGATGTTTGAATCCTCCGAGGGAATTGATTTTATCCGTACCATCCGCGCTGCCAAGGTATTTCTTTCCGCTGCCGGCATCCATGGGGATCTTGGCATCACCTGTATGCATGATTATGAAATTCCCACAAAACGGGCTATTCTGAAATCCTCCGTGGAAAAAATCCTGGTTGCCGATTCCAGCAAATTCGGCGTTGTCCGTCCTTCCTTTATCTGTGAACTTTCGGAAATTGACACCGTGATCACCGATCAGGAGCTTTCTCCTGACTGGCAGGACTATCTTCATGAAAAAGGAATCACTCTCCATACCATATCCGAATCCGAAGAGTGAACGGAAGCGCTAGGCCCCTATCACATCAAACACTTCCTTCACCGCCGGATAAATCTGGCGGAATTTCTGATACTGCTTTTCGTAACGCTTTGCATTCTCCGGTATCGGCTCTACTGTATCCACAATCCTTACGATTTTTTCAGCCGCCTCTTCCACGCCTGCATACTCGCCGCAGGCCACGGCCGCGAGCATGGCGCCACCCATGGCAGGGCCTTCCTCGCTCTCAGGAATGTCCACCTTAATATTGAAAATATCTGCAATCATCTGCCTCCACAGCGGGCTCTTGGCTCCTCCGCCGCAGATTTTCGTGCGGTCAATTCGGATTCCCAGAGCTTTTGCCACTTCAAAGGAATCTCTCAGGGCAAATGCAACACCTTCCAAAACCGCCTGGGTCATATCCTCTCTCGTCGTATCCATGGTCATTCCCATAAAGGTTCCCCTTGCATTAGGATTGTTGTGAGGACTGCGCTCGCCCATCAGGTAGGGCAGGAAAAATACTTGATTTTTGCCAAGCTCTTTAATGCCTGTCTGCTCTCCGGCGTAATCTTTGGTCTTAAGGATCTCATCCATCCACCACTTATTGCAGGAAGCGGCGCTCAGCATACAGCCCATCAAGTGAAAATGGCCGTCCGCATGAGCAAAGGAGTGGAGCGCATTGTGAGCATCCACACCGAATTTTTCACTGGAAATAAATATGGTTCCCGAGGTTCCCAGGGAAATATTGCAGCTTCCGTCCCCTACGGTTCCTGTTCCCACAGCGGCAGCGGCATTGTCTCCGGCTCCGGCCGCGATCTTTACCGTTTCCGAAAGGCCAAGCTCCGCCGCAAGCTCCGGCTTTAAGGTTCCCACTGCTTCATAGCTCTCAAAAATCTTTGGAAGCTGGCTCTCCTTTACACCGCAGATATCCATCATTTCTTTGGACCAGCATTTGTTCTTTACATCAAAGAGCAGCATGCCGGAGGCATCTGACACATCGGTACAGAAGGTCCCGGACAGGCGGTAGGCAAGATAGTCCTTGGGCAGCATCAGCTTTTCTATTCTGGCGAAGTTCTCCGGCTCCTGATTTTTCACCCACAGCACCTTGGGCGCGGTAAAGCCTGCGAAGGCTATGTTGGCCGTGTATTCGGACAGCTTATCCTTGCCAATCTCCTGATTGAGATAATCTGTCTCCTTGGCGGTTCTTCCGTCGTTCCACAGTATGGCCGGGCGTATGACCTGATCGTCTCTGTCGAGAATTACAAGGCCGTGCATCTGTCCGCCGAAGCTGATTCCGGCCACCTGGGATTTGTCGCAGTCCGCAGTAAGCTCCTTTAAGCCTTCTATGGCCTCTGTGTACCAGTCTTCCGGGTTCTGCTCGGACCAGCCGGGATTTGGGAAATACAGAGGGTATTCCCTGGATACGATTTTTTGAATCTTTCCTGCGCCGTCCATCAGCAGCAGCTTCACCGCTGAGGTTCCCAGATCAATTCCTATATATAACATATAAACCTCCATTTCAGTTCCGTACTATTTTCCGGTTTCTTATAATTATCCCACAATGCCTGCCCCTGAAAAGGGGCAGGCTGAATTTTCGTTCCCTATGTACTTGGAAGCGGATTTCCTATTTTATCCAAAGGGATTCTCCGTCTTATAGAGCATTCCCTTGGGCTGATTGAAGCCCAGCTCCTCCGGCTCTACGCCCAGATATTTGAACACCTCAAACAATGCCTTGCCGTAATGACCGAATGCCACGGCGCCGTGATGGGGATAATTGCCCTCGATCAGCACATGACGGTAGAAGCGTCCCATCTCCGGGATGGCAAAGATTCCGATCGCTCCGAAGGAACGTGTTGCAACGGGAAGAACCTCTCCCTGCGCCACGTAAGCGCGCAGCTTGCAGTCTGCCGTGCTCTGCAGGCGGAAGAACGTAATGTCGCCGGGCACAATATCGCCCTCTAAGGTTCCCTGGGTCACTTCCTCTGGCAGACTTCTGGCCATAATAAGCTGATATTTCATGGAGCAGGAGGACAGCTTCTTGGAGCAGGTATTGCCGCAGTGGAAGCCCATAAAGGTATCCTTGTGTGTATAATCGTACTTGGGTGCGATCTCTTCCTTGTAAATATCAGCCGGAACCGTATTGTTAATGTCAAGCAGGGTCACCGCATCCTGGCTTACACAAGTTCCGATAAACTCGCTGAGGGCTCCGTAGATATCTACCTCGCAGGATACGGGGATGCCCCGTCCGGTGAGGCGGCTGTTTACATAACAGGGAACAAAGCCAAATTGGGTCTGGAAGGCAGGCCAGCATTTTCCTGCAATGGCAACGTACTTCCGATAGCCCTTGTGCTCCTCCACCCAGTCAAGCAGAGTTAATTCATATTGAGCAAGCTTGGACAGAATCTGGGGCTTCTGGTTGCCTTCCCCTAATTCCTCCTCCATATCCTTTACCACGTCAGGAATCCTGGGATCGTCCGCATGCTTATTGAACGCCTCAAAGAGATCCAGCTCGGAGTTTTCTTCAATCTCCACGCCCAGGTTATAGAGCTGTTTGATAGGCGCATTGCAGGCCAGGAAGTTCAAAGGTCTTGGTCCGAAGCTGATGATCTTGAGACTGCTTAACCCTGTAATGGCACGGGCAATGGGCAGAAATTCATGGATCATGTCGGCACATTCCTCGGCGGTTCCCACCGGGTACTCGGGAATGTAGGCGCGGACGTTGCGAAGCTTCAAGTTGTAGCTTGCGTTCAGCATACCGCAGTATGCGTCGCCCCGGCCCTGGATCAAGGAGTCGCCTGATTCCTCGGCTGCCGCCACGAACATTACAGGGCCGTCAAAATGCTTTGCCAGAAGGGTTTCGGAAATCTCCGGTCCGAAATTGCCTAAGTAAACTACCAGTGCGTCACAGCCGGCCTTCTTTACATCCTCAAGGGCCTGAACCATATGTATCTCGCTCTCCACGATACAGATGGGACATTCGTAAATGTCTGCGGCTTCGTATTTCTCTTCATAAGCTTTTACCAGAGCTTTTCTGCGGTTTACGGACAAAGACTCCGGAAAACAGTCTCTGCTCACTGCTACAATTCCTACTTTTACTGATGGAATATTAATCATCTTTTTCCTCCTATTCCAGTCGCTGCGCGACAGCTCTAAAGGGTAAAGTCACTTCGGCACACTTGTTATGAGAGAAACTTTCATTCGAAAAGGCACTCATGAAAGTTCCTCTCGTGCGCCTTTGCGACTTTACCAGTATAATCGCCGCGCGATGGCTCTAAAGGGTAAAGTCGCTTCGGCACACCTGTTATGAGAGAAGCTTTTATTCGAAAGGGCCTCATAAAAGTTCCTCTCGTGCGCCTTTGCGACTTTACCAGCCGGTCTGTTCCAGTTCCGTTTTTAGTTCCAATTACAATTTTAAATTCTCGCCCTTAAGTCCCACAAAGGCCCCGTCTGCGCCCAGGCCTGATTCCTCGTGGGCAATCAGCCACTTGTTTCTTGCAGTCATCAGCTTTTCTTCCGCAGATTTTCCTGTCAGCACAGGCGGCTCTGTGTTCGTTCCCTTGGGAAGAATAATCACAACCCGGAAGCCCTCTTCCTTCAGATTGCACGGCGCATAGTGAAGGGTGGTGGCGTAAAGCTCTACCACACAGCCGGCCGGAGCCTCAAAAGCCTCCATCTTAGAGGTATCATATGTAAAATCTGCTTCCACATCCTGCTGCATGCCTACGATTAAAACTGCTCCGGTCAAAGGGATGTTGATCTCTGAATTGCGGTGATATTCCACAGCGTTCAGTGTATGATTGTTTCCGTTGCAATAACCAACCTGAATCGGCATCCCTCCGAATATGCTGTTCTCCAACGCATCAAATTCCTCACACGCCTCAAGCTCCGGGGCAGACGCCACGTAAACCACATCCTGGGGCATCGGCGTTCCCTCCAGACGCTTCAGCAAATCCGGCGCCTTTACATCCAATACTCTTCCGTATTTCTGAAATTCTTTGTCAGTTACTTTCTTAATCTGCATTGCGGTTCTCCTTTCAGTCATTTAGTTCACCTATTAAACTAACTGAATTTATAGTATCACCCGGTCAGAGGAAACGCAAGTATTTTGCAATGAAAAGCGCTTAATATTCCTGGCCTGCATACCTGCTTTTTTGTTTGCTTTACCGCGAATTATCCCGCACTTTTTGTCATTACTTTTTCTCTTTACTTCTTATCCCTGCTTTTTACCTTTACTCTCTATTTCTGCGCTTCCCTCTTGGAAACCACATCAAAGATAACTGCCGCCAGAAGCACAAGCCCCTTTACCACTCTCTGATAGTTGGCGTCCACGCCCATGATGCTCATGCCCAGGTTGATAACGCCCATAAGAATAGCGCCTACAATAACTCCGGGAACGGTTCCCACGCCGCCGTAAGCGGAAGCGCCGCCGATAAAGCAGGAACCAATCGCATCCATCTCATAGTTCTGCCCATAAGTCGGCTGCGCAGAGGTCATACGGGCGATGGTCAGCATACCGGCCAGAGCGGACAAAAAGCCCATGTTGAGATAAGCGATAAAGTAAACCTTATCCGTATTGATACCGGAAAGCTTTGTGGCCTTCTCATTTCCTCCCACCGCATAGAAGTAACGTCCTGTTGTGGTATTGGAGGTTATGTAGCCATAAACAAGAACCACAATCAGCACCCACAAAAGCGCGGAGGGAATACCCTTGTACCGGGACAGCTTGTAGGCAAATACCAGGATTACAGCCGAAATCAGAACGGTCTTAACAAGCATACCGGAAATTGGATCTACCTCATAGCCCTTCTTCACCCGACTCATACGCCCCTTCACCTGGAGCAGTATATAAATGGCAGCAGCAAGAACACCTGCCAGCATACAGGTCAGATTAAAGCCCTCCACTCCGAAGAAATCCGGTACAAAGCAGTTGGCGCCGCCGCCGAAGATTTTGATAAAGGCTTCGGAATTTAGGGATACGGTCAGTCCGTTCAGCACCACATTGGACAAGCCGCGGAATACAAGCATACCGGAAAGTGTGGTGATAAAGGGAGGAATCCGCACAAATGCGATCCAGTAGCCCTGCCATGCGCCGATCAGCGTTCCGATGACTAACATAGCAATCACGGCTACGCCCATATTCATTTTAAAGTTCTCCATCAGCACGGCGCCCACCGCGCCTACAAAGCAGACAACCGATCCCACGGAAAGGTCGATGTTGCCGCCTGTAAGGATGCAGAGCAGCATACCGGTTGCCAATACAAACACATAAGCATTCTGGGAAATCAGATTGGAAATATTCTGGGCAAGCAGAATCTTACCCCCTGTTTTCCAGGTAAAAAACAGTGTCACCAGGACGAGTACAATAATCATGGTATATTTTTGAAGGACGGCTTTCATATTTGCTTTATCCATAATGTCTATTCTCCTTTACTTGACTTTAAAATCTGGGCCATAATCCGCTCCTGGGTCGCTTCCTCCGCCTCAAGCTCGCCTACCATCTTACCTTCATTCATCACGTAAATGCGGTCGCACATGCCGAGAACCTCCGGAAGCTCGGAGGAAATCATTA
Source organism: Clostridia bacterium (assembly GCA_910576325.1). Lineage (GTDB taxonomy): Bacteria > Bacillota > Clostridia > Lachnospirales > Lachnospiraceae > Laedolimicola. Next base: position 173,341 of record CAJTIM010000004.1, on the reverse strand, counting down.
TCACGGATTTTCCCTCTGCCACCAGACTGTTGATAATGCAGTAAATCTCATATTTGGCGCCTACGTCGATACCCCTGGTAGGCTCATCAAGAATCAGAACATCCGGGTCCGCAAACATCCACTTCGCCAGCAGAACCTTCTGCTGATTGCCGCCGCTTAGGTTTCCTACATTCTGCTCTACCGTCGGACATTTGGTGTTCAGCTTTTCCTTGTACTCCACGGCAATCTGGTATTCCTTATCCTTATCAATGACGCCCCGGGCGCTGATGCTGTTCAGATTGGCCAGTGTGGTATTTATTTTAATGGGATTGGAGAGAATCAGGCCGTTGCCCTTGCGGTCCTCGGTCACATAGGCCAGTTTCCGCTTAATGGCGTCGCGGACATTTTTAAGCTCCACCTCCTGCCCCGCAATCTTAAGGGTTCCGGAAATGTTGGTTCCGTAGCTCTTTCCGAAAATGCTCATGGCAAGCTCTGTCCGTCCGGCGCCCATAAGACCGGAGATTCCCACCACCTCGCCCTTGCGCACATTCATGGACACGCCGTCCACCACCTTGCGCTCGGTATAGAGAGGATGGTACACCGTCCAGTCCTTAACCTCCAGATTGATATCTCCAATATGCTTTTCCGTTCTCTTTGGGAAACGGTCTGTCAGATCCCGGCCCACCATTCCCTTGATGATCCGGTCCTCGCTGATATCGTCCGCCGCCTTGTCAAGTGTCTCAATGGTGGAGCCGTCCCGGATCACCGTTATTTTATCTGCTACATAAGAAATCTCATTCAGCTTATGAGAAATAATTATCGAAGTCATGCCCTGCTTCTTAAACTCCAGCATCAGATCCAGAAGCGCCTGGGAATCCGATTCATTTAAGGAGGCCGTAGGCTCGTCTAATATCAGCAGCTTTGCATGCTTTGCCAGTGCCTTCGCAATCTCCACAAGCTGCTGCTTTCCTACGCCGATGTCTTTGATCAAGGTCCGTGAGGATTCCTTAAGACCTACCTGGCGCAGATATTTGTCCGCCTGTCCGTAGGTTTCGCTCCAGTCAATGGCCGCCTTTTTTCCGCGCTCATTTCCAAGAAACATATTTTCCCCGATGGTCATATAGGGGATAAGTGCCAATTCCTGATGAATGATGACAATGCCTTTTTCTTCGCTGTCCTTAATCTTTCCGAACTTACAGACTTCTCCGTTGTAAATAATGTCTCCCTCGTAGGTTCCGTAAGGGTAAATGCCGCTTAAGACATTCATAAGCGTGGACTTTCCGGCGCCGTTTTCCCCTACCAGGGCGTGGACCTCGCCCTCTTCCACCTTTAGATTGACGTTGTCAAGCGCTTTGACGCCCGGGAATGTTTTGGTGATGCTTTTCATTTCCAATAAAATCTTCGCCAATTTTATAATCCCCCTGTTTTATTCCTGTCCTGCAATCACATTCCGGTACACGGTTACTGAGAACAATTCCCAGTCACAGATGCATGCGCCTGCAAATTGTTCCGTGCACCGGAATGTGATTGCTGATTCCAGTTCTTTTTCATAGAACGGAACAGGCGGGAGAATCCCGCCTATTCTCATTTTTGTCTGCATTTTGCTGATTACTGAAGGTCTGCCTCCGTATAGTAACCGGAATCAACCAACAGCTCTTTGTAGTTGTTCACATCTGCGAATACCGGCTCGCAAAGATAAGAGGGAACTACGATAGCGCCATTGTCATAAGTCTCGGTATCATTTACTTCCGCCTCTTCGCCCTTCATGATGGAATCTACCATCTTTACTACCTGGCTTGCCAGTGTACGGGTATCCTTGAAGATGGACATGGACTGCTTTCCTGCAATCATGTTCTTTACGTTGGCAACGTCACAATCCTGACCTGTGATAACCGGCCATTCGCCTGTGTAAGCAGCCTCAAGCGCATTGGTTACGCCAAGTGCGGTGGAGTCGTTGGAGCAGAGTACTACGTCAAGCTCTGTGCCGTCCGCATAGTAGGAAGCAAGAATGGCATCCATTCTGGACTGTGCGGTTTCTGTCGCCCAGTTTGCCGTTGCAACCTCTGCAAATTCCTTCTGACCGGACTGGATCACCAGTTTGCCGGACTCGATATAGGGATTCAGTACATCCATAGCGCCGCCATAGAAGAAGTTGGCATTGTTGTCGCCCGGGTCACCGGTAAAGATCTCCATGTTGAAGGGTCCCTCGGCATTTTCCAGATCAAGAGCCTGTACAATGTACTCGCCCTGCTTCTGGCCTACCATGTAGTTGTCAAAGGTTGCATAGTAGGTAACTGCGTCGGAGTTCATCAGCAGACGGTCATAAGCGATAACCGGAATGTTGGCTTCCTTTGCCTGAGCCAGAACGGTTCCGAGCGCGTCGCCGTCGATGGAAGCGATAACCAGAACCTTGCAGCCGTTTGTAATCATGGTTTCAATCTGGGATACCATTGTTGCGTTGTCATTGCTTGCATACTGCAGGTCTACGGTGTAGCCTGCTGCTTCCAGTTCCGCCTTCATGTTGGAGCCATCCTGATTCCATCGCTGAAGATCCTTGGTGGGCATTGCCACGCCTACCAGACCTCCTTCTCCGCCTGCGCTCTCTGCCGGAGCCTCTGTTTCACCCTCTGCCTGTGCAGGAGCTTCTGTCTCGCCCTCTGCCGCTGCCGGAGCTTCCGCTTCTTTGGAACCGCAGCCTGCCAGCATAGCGGTTACCATTGCCGCTGCCAGAATGACACTGAGTAATTTTCTCTTCATGTTTTCGTCCTCCCTGAATGTTGTTCTGCAATCTCTCTCCCCGCTTTTAAGCAAGAACAGGTTCCGAATGTAAATGTATACGGACGCAAATCCTTCCATTTGGTTTTGAGACATTGCTTTTCGTGATTTATTTGGTACATTTGTACTATACCACAGGTTATATAGCAATTAGTTGTCTACTTTCTTGACAATTTTGTTATTTAATTTATTCACTAAACTAATTATAGCATTTTTTTGCTCTAAAAAAATGAAGAAAGACAAATTTGTCCTGGTAGCGGCTGTTTTAAATGTTGCTCTTTCCTGCAGCCCACGGTATAATGATTACAAAAAGCTAAGAATTAAGGGAGAATCCGTATGCAGAATTTAAAATACAAAGCAGTGGCACTGGATTTGGACGGAACACTGACGGACAGCGACAAAAAGCTTCCTCTCAAAAATAAAGAAGCTCTGTGGAAAGCCATGGACCTGGGCGTTCAGGTTATCTTAATCTCCGGCCGCTCGGTCATGGGGATTATCGGTCTTGCGAAGGAACTGGAATTTGAAAAGCGGGGCGGAATCATTGCTGCTTTTAACGGAGGCAAAACCTTTGATTACAAAACCGGCACTATGATTCAGCAGTTATTTTTCCCCAGGGAAGCCATTGCCGATACCTGTGCCATTGTCAGGAAATACGGTGCGCAGCCCTTATCCTATACGGACAATGAGATTGTGGCGGAGACGGACACAGATCACTATGTCCTTGCCGAGTGCAAATGCAATTCCGCGCCGGTAAAAAAGGTTCCGGATCTTCCGAAATTTCTGGACTATCCGATTCCAAAGATTTTAGGAGCCGGGGAGCACGAGCGGCTTGTGAAAGCCCGGGAGGAATTTCTTTCCAAATATTCACATATCTGTGACAGTTTCTTCGCAGAGTCTTATTTTCTGGAGCTGGCTCCCAAGGGTGTGGCTAAGGACAAGGCTCTGGCCCATATCTGTGAATATCTGGATATTACCCGGGAGGAAATTATGGCCTGCGGCGACGGCTTTAACGATATTCCCATGCTTGAATATGCCGGACTTGGCATTGCTATGAAAAATGCCTACCCGGAGACCCAGGAAAAGGCGGACTGCATTGCCCCCTTTACCAATGATGAATGTGGTGTTGCCTGGGCTGTGGAAGAATTTATATTGAAGGCTTCCTGCGGGCAGGTATAGATGTGTATTCCCCATATTTCTTTGCGTTGATTTTGAAGGGGACGGAATTTATGCGGGGATCTACCAATATGATTGGAAACGGAGCTTTTGATGCGGCAGGAATATGAGCTTATTGAACATTCAATTATCAAAAATATGAAGGTTTTTCTGGTAAATCTTGATTACCGCACGCCTCATATACATGGGGATATGGAGATGTGCCTGATTCTGGACGGAGGCGTTACCCTTTTTTCCCGGAACCGGCAGCTTCATTTTGACAGGGATGATTTTTTCCTTCTGAGTCCCTGTACGCCCCATGAGCTTCGGGCGGATAAGCATGCGCTGATTCTGTCTATTCAGATTAAGAAGTCTCTTTGCATGGATTATTATCCTCAGATTAACAATACGGAATTTTCTCTGGTGTCGGGGCGGAGTGTTTTTCCTGCCGAGAAAGCGAAGCTGCTTCGTGATACGGCGATTTCCCTGGCTTATGCTTATTTTTCTATGGAAAAAGGCTTTGAGTTTCAATGTATGAGTCTGGTGAATGAGCTTCTCTATCTCTTTGTCTGCCATCTGCCTACCGTATGCCTGTCGGAGGACGGGAGGAAAAAGCAGTGGATTCATTATGAACGGATTCGGCAGATTACGGAGTATATTGATGCTCATTTTTCGGAAAAGCTGCTGCTCTCGGAGATTGCTAAGATGCAGCATCTTTCGCTACATTATCTTTCTCATTTGTTTAAGGATTATTTTCAGATGAGTTTTCAGCAGTATGTGGCGGCGTTGCGGTGTGAAAAGGCTCGTCAGCTTTTGCTTTTGACGAGCCTGAATCTTTTGGATATTTCGTTGGAATCCGGATTTTCCGATATTAAGTATTTGAATAAGGCTTTTGTAAGGCAGTATGGATATTCTCCCAGGGAGTATCGGGCGCAGTTTGATCGGGAGGAGCTGCCTTCGAAGCAGAGATCCATCTTGAGTACCCAGGAATTTTTGTCGCCTAAGGCGAGTCTGGTTTGGCTGGAGCGCCTAGAGCGTGTTTGAAAATTGCTTTCCGGCAGATTGCAGGAATGAATTTTCAAACACGCTCTAGGGGAGATGTAGCTTTTATAGCCTTATTCTCCAACTGTCAAAATCTTCTCCAGCGCTTGTACATCCCCGGTTTTTAAAATCTCTACCTGCTCCGGAACGGATACCAGAACCGCTGTGGTAATATCGTATCCGGCCTCCTTAATTGCATCCATATCAAACTCCAGCAGACGCTCTCCTGCCTTCACTTTAGCGCCGGATTCCTTCAGCGCCCGGAAATGCTTTCCGTTAAGCTCCACCGTATTGATTCCTACATGAATCAAAATCTCCGTTCCGCTCTCGCTCACCAGCCCAATCGCATGCTTTGTGTCAAAGAACATGGCAATCTCTCCGTCAAAGGGTGCAACCACCTCTCCCTTTGCCGGAACAATTCCGACGCCTGCTCCCAGAGCGCCGGAAGCAAAGGTTTCATCCCCGATCTCCGTATAAGGAATCACCCTTCCCTCTACAGGCGCATAGACTGCATTTGGCTCCGTTTCCATATGTACCGCAGATGCCGTTTCAGCAAGTTCCTCTTTTTCCGCCGGTTTAACCGGCTCCTCCGGATCCTTGTATCCAAACATCCAAGTCAATGCAAAGGACGCCCCTGCCGCAATAAGGAACATTATAATATAGTTTAAAGGATCATGCAGACATAACAGCAGGCCAAAAATGCCGGTCACACCTGTCCCGGACGCCCCAAGACCTACAATAGAAGCATAGAGCGCTCCGCAGGCTCCTCCTATGGCTCCGCAGATAAAGGGCTTAAAGAAACGCAGGTTCACGCCGAAGATTGCCGGCTCCGTAATTCCCATAAAGCAGGACATTGCGGAAGGTACTGCCATAGACTTTGTTCTCTGATTTTTTGTTTTTAAGGCAACTGCCAAAGTAGCCGCACCCTGGGCGATATTGGCCGCAGACGCCAGAGGCAGCCAGTAAGTAACGCCGTAAAGTCCAAGCTGTCCCACATCAATCACCGTATACATATGATGAACGCCTGCCACCACCGTTGTCGAGTAGAGACCGCCCATCAAAAAGCTTCCGATTCCCATCGGCAATGCAATCAGCTGCTGTACTCCGCCGATGATTCCGTTTTCAATGGCTACAAATACCGGTCCGATAACAGAATAGGTAAGATACCCTGTTGCAAATACGCTCACCAAAGGCGTTACAAACAAATCAAACATAGCAGGAACGATTTTGTGCAGCTTCTTTTCAATCATGCACATCACAAAAACTGCAATAATAACCGGAATCACATGGCCCTGGTAGCCCACCAAATCCACTTCATAAAGTCCGAACCAAACCTTCTGTGTCCTCAGAACACCCTCGCTTGCCACTGTCCAGGCGTTTTGAAGATCCGGGTGAATCATCAGCATACCGATGACCGCCCCCAAATAGGGATTGCCTCCGAACACCTTCGCCGCGCTGTAGGCAATGAGAATCGGCAGGAACACATAAGCCGTATTTGCAAAGAGATTGGCAAATACAAAGATGGAACCGGAGGTATTGATGTTCAGGAATCCGTTATTTACCATAAAATTGAGGGCTTCCATGATTCCCATCAAAAATCCGCTTGCTACAATCGCCGGAATAATAGGCACGAAAATATCTCCCAAAGTCTTGATGGCCTGCTTGTAAAACGGCTGCTTAGCCGCCGCTGCAGCCTTGGCATCCTCCTTGCTGGCTGCGGTCAGACCGGATACGGCCAAAAATTCGTCATATACCTTGTTGACCGTCCCGGTTCCCAGAATAATTTGAAGCTGGCCGGACGCGCTGAATACCCCCTTTACGCCGTCGATCTCCTCTACTGCCTTCACATCGCATTTTGCATTGTCCGCCAGTACCAGACGAAGACGCGTGGCACAATGAGCCGCGGAAATCAGATTTTCCCTTTTCCCGACCTTTTCGTAAATCGCTTCCGCCGTTTTTCTGTAATCCATAACGTTCCCCTTTCTTTTTTAGGCCCCTGGGCCGTTTTTTATATTAACCGCAGCCGCTTTCACATCGTCTGAACCTTTTTGCCTGTTTTGCCCTGCGGTCAATTTTACTGTTATGCTTATTATGCCTCTTCTAAATGATAAGAATAAGTTCCCTTACTGTTCGGCGCCTCTATTCGGATGGTAAAAGCATCCTCTTTTGGGTAAAAGCGTGTGGAAAATACGTCCTCTCCTTCATTTAAGAACACCTCTGCGCCGGAGACATCAATCAAAAGCCGCAGGCGCTCAAGCTTATCCACTTCTCTGCCCCGCAAAGTCCTTCCTGCTCCAAGTGCGGAATCCGTAAATTCCATCCAAAATATTTTTTCCTCCGGGCTGTAGCTCAGTCTTAAGCCTCCCGCCAAAAGAATCTGCAGGCCCTCTCCCGCCGTATTCAGCTCAAATGCACAACAGGATTCCACCTTTCCCTCAAAGTATCCTTCAAAGGAATGTGAGCAGTTCCACCATTCTGTCAGCTCTCTTACCGGATTCTGGCAAAGCACGCCGTGCCGTATGGACAGTTCTCTTGGAATCGTCATGATATGCTGCCAGCCGTCCTCCACCGTAGGATTGACATAAAACTCCTCCGCATCCGGCATTCCCATCCATGCAATCTGAATCCTTCTCCCGTCATCTGCAAGAAAGGTCTGGGGCGCATAAAAATCAAATCCGCCGTCCAGCTCCCGAAATTCTCTTACCTGCGCTCCCTTGCGGAAATCTCCTTCTATAAAGCAGGTAACACTCTGATACACATTGGCGTATTTCAATCCTTGCTCCTCTACTCCCTGAGGAGAGATGCAAAGAACGGTCCGACCTTCCAATTCATAGATATCCGGACATTCCCACATATATCCAAACTCCTCCTCCGGCTCAAAACGGCCAAGAAGCTGCCAATGCCTTTTATCCTCAGAGGAGTATAGCAGCGCTATGCCTTTGTCCTCCTTTGTCCTGGCTCCCTGCACCATATAGTAGATACCTTCCTGCTTCCAAACCTTTGGATCTCTTACATGACAGGTCAGATCAGACGGGTAATCACACTTGGTCATCAAAACCTCCTTTGTCTCGATTTCCCTGCCGTCTTTGCTTACGGCAAGCATGGTATAGGATCTCCTGCCTGTATTTATAAAGTCATAATCGCCTGTCTCTTTTACGTTTCCCGTATAGTACAGGTACATTTCCCCCTCCTCCGCAACAGCAGAGCCTGAGTAAGTTCCGTGGCAGTCCTCCTGCTGATCCGGCATCAGAGGCACGCCCTCAAAGGTCCAGTGAAGAAGATCCCGGCTGGTGCAATGTCCCCAAAACTTTAAGCCGCCCTCCGGCTGAAAGGGTGAAAACTGATAAAACGCATGATAAACGCCCTGATACTGACAAAGTCCGTTGGGATCGTTGAGCCATCCTGCGGGCGGTGCGATGTGAAGCTTTGGACGCCAACGGGTTTTCTCCGTTTCCTCCTGCTTCAGCTCTTTTTCAATTAACTGCTTCCATAAACGGGAAAGTGCGTTCATAGGATTCCTCCTGCTCCTTTCAAGCTTTAAGCTGACTTTCTTTGTTTTTTCCTTCTTTTCTTTCATCCCGCATTTGTTTCCATACTCTCGACGTGAATACGTATTCACACTTGGGGTATAAAAAGGGCCATTTGAAATCCGCCCTCAAAACAGCAAATATTTCAAGCCCTATTTTTTAAACAATATACTGCCTGCAAATCCTTTTCACAAAGCAATTACAGAGCTGCTTCTCGGAATCAGCCGGGCATGCATAGGATGAGCCTCCCCTTGAAGCTCCTCCGGCTGCTCAATTCTGTGCAGAAGCAGCTCCACAGCCTTCGCTGCCATAGCCTCATTGGGCTGAGACACGCTGGAAAGCCTGGGATAGAGATATTCACACATATAGGTATTGTCAAAGCCCACCAATGCCGCACGGCCCGGAACCTCAATTCCCATCCTCTGCAAAATTCCGAGAATCTGTAAGGCCCTTCTGTCGTTATAGGCAAAGATTCCCGCACGGCCCGGATACTGTTCCAGATGCTTTGCCAGATGCTTTTCAATGGCCGCAGGCTCCTTTGTCACTATATTGGTAAAATGCTTCCGATTGGCAGGGGCAAGCTTTTCAACAGCCTCCATAAAGCCCTCATACTTTTCATCCGCCATATTTCCGAAAAATACATAGCTCTCACAGCCCTGTTCATGGAGATGGCGTCCAACCTGGCTCCCCGCCTCCCTGTGATCTACGTAAACACAGTCCAGCCCTTTTGCCCGCCGGGTAATCACTACGGCAGGAATATGAAGTCTGCGGACCCTGTCTCTCCACTCCGCGGTTTCCTCCTGTACCGGAACCACCACAAGGCCGTCAACCCGATAGCGCTGTACCACCTCCAGACATTCCTGCTCACGTTCCGGATGATAATTGGTGTTAAATAGAATCAGACGGTAACCGTTTTTTCCTGCCTCCTGCTCAATATGCTTTACCAAATCCGCAAAAAAAGCATTGGAAATATCCGTAAGAATCACACCGATGAGATGTGTTCTGCTCCCCGCAAGGCTCTGAGCCATTACATTCGGCTGATAGCCATGCTCTCTGGCGCAGGCCGTCACACGTTCCCTTACCTCCGGGTTCACAGCCTGGTTTCCATTCAGCACACGGGAAACCGTCGGCTGGGATACACCGGTCAGTTTTGCGATTTCGGTCATTGTAATCATAAGAGCCTCCGCCATTGAATTTTAGAAATATTTGAAACGAATCGTACAGCCTTTTTCATCCGTTCCTTACGCTGTGAATACGTATTCACAAGTTCTGTCACTATACTACAACGATTATGTGTCCCCTGTCAATTATGAAATGTCAACAAATTTAAAAGAGTATTTTTATGCAAGTTGACAAAAATTCATCCTTATAAAAATCTGCTTAACAAGCTGCAGACTTTTCGGTGTGGCAGTCTCATATAGATATGAATGTTATTGCAAGCAGCCAATCGCTTTTAAATAACTGCTTTTTGTTCTTTTTCCCTCAGACCTTCCGCAAACTGACGGATCTCGCGGATGCTTACGCCGCTTAGGAATCGATTATAAACGGGTAGGACGTAGGTGTATATGGGGTGATCTTTTTTCAGTGCGGATATACTCTCCAGGACCTTTTCCGCCTGCTCCGTGCTTTGGGGCAGATTATTTTCCCGAATATATTCGCAGATGGCTGCGGCTGTTCCGATGCTGATGAATACGGGGGATATGTTTCCTTCCAGGCATAGCTGGGAGGCTCCGATGAGGCGATCTGTTGGTGACAGCTTCCGTTTGGGGTCTGCTCCTACTCGTTTGCAGGTATCTTTTAGGGCTTTGTTGGTGAAGCGGTACAGGAGGTTTTGGAAGTGTTTTACCAGATCTTCTGTGGGCATGCGGTATTTGTGGGTGAGGGCCATTGCGCTTTCCAGCATGGCGTTTTGTACGATGCTTTGGATGTTTATGTCGTCGATTGCTTCGTATATGTAATCTTTATGTGTGTAGAGTCCCAGGTAGGCGCAGATGGCGTGGCCCATGTTGTGGACATAGAGCTTTCTTTTGATGTAAAAGTCAAATGGCTCGTAAGGGACCATGTTTTTGATGTCTGGCATTTCACCTTTGAAGGCTGCTTTGTCCACCGGCAGGAAATCGTATTGCTCTGCGCAGATTCTTAAGGGATTTCCGGCTTTCATTTCTTCGGTCTGTACCGGGACCATGCGGCCGATGGAGGCTTCTACCAGGCCGATGTTTTTGTCAAACCAGTGCTGTTCCGGTTCTGACAGCTCTGCCCGGATAAGCTTTGCCAGAAGCTTATCGGCGTCTATAAGGTTTTCGCAGATAATGATGTTTAAGGGGCTGCCGCCGGCCTGTATTCTTCTTCGGATTCCTGCTGCCAGATTGGGTACGATATATTTTAAGATATTGACGCCTACGGCTGTTGCCATAATGTCTGCCTCTGCAATTGCCTGTGCTGCCGCCTCCGTGTTATTTCCGTTTACTGCACATATGCGTTCTACATCTATATCCTCAAAGCCCTCATTGGAGACAATGCGGACCGGGTATGTTTTTTCACGGTTTAAAGCGTCTATCAGCTTTTCTGCAACATCGATAAAGGTTACTTCGTATCCGGATGCCGAAAAAAGCATACCGATAAAGCCCCGGCCAATGTTGCCGGCGCCGTACATTACTGCTTTCATAAGCTTCTCCTATTCCAATTCCATAATATTTCTTTCAAATATAGTTACTGCCAAATCTAATTCCAACTACAGATACATGTAGCTGTAAATCTAATTGTGCGTTGTATACAATTCCTGCTCCTGAAACCGTTCCCCAAGCTTCATCACATCTTCCAAAGTCCCTACTCCTTCGGTAGCCCCAGGCTCTGACAGTGAAGCCGCGGCAGTACAGATCCCTAATCGGATACTTTCCGCAAGATTCCACTTTTTCTGCGCTCCATAGAGCACACCGGCACAGAAGGCGTCACCGGCTCCCACAGTTCCTTTAATATAGTCTTTCGGAAGGCTTAAACTGTTCATGCTTACAAAGACGCCGTTCTCGTCTAACCCATAGCCCCCCTCAGGACAATGGATCACTGCCCAGGCAGACACTCCAAGCTCCTTCATTTTGCGAAGAGCCTCCTCCATATGCTCCGCATACAGCCTTTCTTCCTCATCACGCAGAAGCACTCCTGTAATCTGCTGGGCTTCCAGTTCATTGATTACACAGTAGTCCGTATACTTCAGCGCAGGCGGTACAAGAGCACGGAACCGCTCCCCCGCTTCACTCACCACATCAACCGAGGTCTTGATCCCACGCCTTTTCGCTTCCGCCAGAAGCCTTGCCATCTTCGTCCCATACTCCGCATCCTTCCGATCCAGTGCATCCAGCAAAAGAATATACCCCACATGAAGAAGCTCCCCCTTCATCCGGTCCCAGTCAATGCAGCTTTCATCAAACAAAGCATTCGCTCCCCGATACTGAAAAAACGTCCTCTTCTTCGTATCATTATCACTCATCACAGCCGTAAAAGAGGTCTTCCCCTTCCTCTTCAGCAAACTCACATCCACATTCCTATGAGCGCCAAGCTGCTCAAGAATAAACTCCCCTTCCGAATCCTCCCCAACAACCCCCAGCGCCTCCAAAGGCAGTTCCGAATCCAATTTTGCCAAATCCAAAATCACATTACACACAGCCCCGCCAACCGATCGCGTAATCCCCTCCGTAATCGTCGTAAGCTCACTCTGTCCGGGCCACCTCTCAATCGGATAAGTAATATCCACAAGAAGATTCCCCGCCGCACAAATCCCGCTTCTCTCAATCATCTCTATAAAAACCTCCATTCCGCCGCCTTTCAGTTGGCGGCACAAATAGTAATGAAAGTCTACTTTCTTTCACACTACACCTCCTGCCAACAAAACTTCCGGCAGGGCTGCCGCAAAAGAAGCCGGCAGACTTTTCCGATATCCGGTGTCCGGCTGTTCGCGTACGCGTGTCTGATTTGTGCGAACATTGGCCGCCAAAAACCCGCGCCCTAACAAACCCCAAAGGACAATGTACGCTCAAAGCAGACACGTGTACGTGAACCGTCCGAACACAGGATATGGAAATGGCTGCCGGCTTCTTTTGCGGCAGCCCCTCACCACTACCCGTTCTTCAAAGCATCATCAAACGCAATATCCGAAGCCGAAAAATTAATCTTCTTCGTGAACTCACAAGCCTCAGTCCCCCCAAAGACACGCTCCATACCGCTATCCTCCCATTCAATCGAAAGCGGCCCAACATAACCTTTCTGATTCAGTACCCGAATAATATTATCAAAATCCACGTCCCCATGCCCCGGAGACACAAAGTTCCAACCTCTTCTCTGATCCCCAAATGTAATATGAGACCCCAAGATCCCATTTCTCCCGTTTAAATTCACCTTCGTATCCTTAATATGTACATGATACACCCTATCCGCAAAATCAAAGAGGAACATAGCCGGATCAACCCCCTGCCAAATCAAATGACTGGGATCAAAATTAATTCCAAGCGTAGGCCGATAGTCAAAGGTCTCCAATAGCTTCTTCGTACTCCAGTAATCAAACGCAATCTCCGTGGGATGCACCTCCAATGCCAGTTTCACGCCGCACTTATCATACTCATCAAAAATCGGACTCCAAAGCTCCTTCACCTTCTGAAAGCCCTCCTCCACCATTTCCTCGCTAGTCTGCGGGAAAGAGTACCAGAACTTCCAAATCGGAGATCCCATAAAGAAGGTAACTACATCCACCCCCATAGCCTTCGCTCCATGAACCGTTATTTTCATCTCTTCGACGGCCCATTTCTGAATCTCCTCCGGCTTTCCCGCCAGATGAGAGGGCGCAAAACCGTCCAAACGGGGATCGTATGCCCACTGTAAAGCATCCGTCACGCACTGTCCTGTCAAATGCGCGCTGACAGCCCAGCAGCCCAGATCATATTTTGCCAGAGTATCCTTAACTTCCTGCACATAGCCTGGGTCCTCCGCCGCTTTTCTCGCGTCAAAATGAGCGTCCTTTGCCAGCTCCAATCCCTCATATCCCATCTGCTTAGCCAGCCTGCAAATCTCTTCCAGGGGAAGGTCTCCCCACTGAATGGTAAATAATGTTACGGGTCTTGCCATGTCAAATACCTCCCTACTACAGTGTCACCCAGATATTCCCCTTTTCATTGCTTTCCAGACACGCCTCCACATACTTAAGTCCGGCAATTCCTTCCTCAATGGTGGGGTAATCAATCAATTCCTCTTTGAAACTTCCGTCCCTTTTTGCCTGTACACAGGCGCCGAAGCTGTCATACAGATTTCCCATAGCCTCTAACCAGCCTTCCGTGTGGCCGGCGGGAAGCCTGCCGTACTTTGCGGCCTTTGGTGTCACGGCTCCATATCCGCGCTTTATGATATGGGGGATTCCGTCCTCATGTATTAAGGTAACTTCCTCCGGCGACTCCTGGAACCAGAGCAAAGAGCCTTTGGAGCCGTAAATGCGAAGGCGCAGGCTGTTGTCGCATCCGATTGCAAACTGACTGGTCCAGTTGACGCCGGTTGCTCCTCCCTCATATTCCACAAGAATCTGATCATTGTCGTCCAATTTTCTGCCGGGCACAACCACATCCATTTTGGCCAGAACTCTTTTGATCTTTAAGCCGGTAACAGTTGCTACCGCATTTTCCACATGGGTGCCCAGATCTCCCAGACAGTTGACACTTCCCGACTGTGCCGGATCGCAGCGCCACTCTCCCTGTTTGCCGCCCCAGTCGTTTTCATCGTACAGCCATCCCTGGGGATATTCCGCCATAACGGTGCGGATGGTTCCAATCTCGCCTCCGGCAACGAGATCCCGCATAAATTTCATGGTCACATGTCCGGTATAGGTATAAGTAACCATGAAAAGAAGTCCCTTTTCATCGGCAATGCTCTTAAGCTCCTCCGCCTCGGCGGATGTGGTCACCAGAGGCTTGTCGCAGGCCACATGGATGCCTGCCTCTAAAAAGGCTTTGGATATCTCATAGTGGGTGCTGTTGGGCGTAACGACTGCCACAAAATCAATTCCGTCCTCACGGGCCGCTTCCGCTGCGGCCATTTCCTTGTAATCCTTATAGCATCTGTCCGGGGCAATTCCAAGGGCCGCTCCCTGTTCCGCCGTCTTTTCAGGCGTCCGGGAAAAGCATCCTGCCGCAAGCTCTGCGGTGCCATCCAGACTGATTGCTTTGCGGTGGGCATCTCCGATAAAGGCTCCGGGTCCTCCGCCTACCATTCCGTAACGCAGTTTTGCCATTTTTGCACCTCCTACTCTACTCCCATCAACAGGTTCATCACATACATCTCAAGTCCTTCAAAGTCCCGGTTCTCCACGCATTTTTTCTGGAAATCATAGTCGAATTTGTCTACCTTTGCTTCCAGCGCCCTGAAAATCTTGAGGCTGTTTTCCAGATGCTTGTAGCTGTCTGCGTCCGTGGTGGTACGCATAGCCTTTACGTCCAGGCCCACATATTCGCCGTGATCGCCGTAGCCATTCTCTTTCAGCACCTTTACCTGATTAAAGGCGGAACGCAGATTTTCCACGCCAAAGGATTTATCCTGGTCGTACTTCATGCCGTTCTGGTCGTTGAGATGTACGGTCATCAGCTTGCCCATTGCCATCGCAAAGCCAATCTCGTGGGTGGGATCCAGTCCTGCCAGTACCGCATGGGCGCTTTCCAGGTTGCCGCCTACTCTGGCCGGGTCGATGGTTGCGGCGGACACGGCCATCACATGGCCCATTGTTCCGCAGATGCTGCGGTCAATCGGCTCGTTGGGCTTCGGCTCGATGCAGACGCGGATCTTCGGATCGTATTCCAGCATTTTGTTGATTGCCTCAATGAGCATTTTCGTCGCCCATACGGGGGACTTGGATTCGGCGCAGAGGGTTCCTTCTCTTGCAAGCCAGAGTACTATCATGTCGCAGCCCAGCTCATTTGCAATGTCAATGGAGCGGTAGGCGCGCCACATGGCATATTCCCTGTCCTCCGCTGAGGTGCTCATAAAGCCGCCGTCAATGGTGTGCCCGTCCATCCAGAGCCTGGGGGCTACGAACTCAGCGGCCATGTTGTATTTGTCCAGAAGCTTTTTCAGCTCCCGGGCCTTTTCTTTGATTTCTTCTTCGGTGTAGTCGTTGATATTGGGAACTGCGTCGTCATCGTGGAATTGGATAGCGGAAAAGCCCATCTCGGCAAATTTCTTTACCTTTTCTTCAAAGGGAATTTCCTTTCTTGTTTCGGGTCCGTAGGAATCCGCTCCCGTATGTACATTCCAGGGGCCTACGGAAAATTTGAATTTTGACATTTTAGTTACCTCCATTCTAAGCTCTGCTTTGATAGAACCAATATACCGCATTTTCCGTAAGCGCACATTCCTTCATTTACGTTTTTAGGTGGACTAATTTGCTATTTTTATGCCGACTGCTGCGAAATAATATTTTTATTTGTTTTAACACTCATAATCTTCTTCGGAGAAGAAATACGGTACATAATCAGGCAGATTACGGTCAAAACACTCTCCGCAATCTTTGTCAGTGATACAAAATAGATGTCCGCCAGATTATAGATCAGTGTGGCAAGCTGGCCGAGCATAGCCGGGGCTGTGCGGGAAGAAATCGGTTTTATTCCCCCACATTCAGATAAATATCCTCCCGCAGATGAAACCCGTCCTCAATAATCACATCCATATTGCCCGCTGTCACGGCTACAGGCTCCAGTCCGATATAGGGAACCTCCTGAGCGCCGTCAAAAAAGGTTCCGGCTGTCTTAAGCTCCTCCCCCCTAGCCAGAGTCACCGCACATTCCGCCGCGCGTCTTGCCAGTTTTTCCACGGGCTTGTAGACCGTCATGGCCTGAGTTCCCTCCACCACTCTCTGGCAGGCTCCCAGATCCGCGTCCTGCCCCACCACGCACACCTCCCCGGCCATCCGCCGCTCGGAAAGGGCGCGTATCACCTGGCTTGCAATATCATCATTTCCGCACATAATAGCGTCCGCCTCTCCGCCGCCGTCCAGATAAGCGCTGACCTCGTTAAATCCAATCTCCGAAAGCCAGTTATCCGCATATGCCGTCGCCACAATCTCCCGATCCGTCCGGTCAATCATCCCGTGAAAGCCGTCCATCACAAGGGACACATTATTGTCCTCGGGAGAGCCGCACATCATAAAAATCTTTCCGTTCTCCTGAGTCCGGGCCAGAATCGCCTCCGCCATCATTTCCCCCACACGCTCATTGTCAAAGGTAATGTACAGATCCACATCCGCATCTTTAATCAGACGATCATAGGCAATCACCCTGATGCCCTCCCGCTTTGCCTTGCGTACCGGCTCGCTCAGTGCCGTATAGTCCGTGGCAATAATGACAATCACATCCATATCCTTCTCAATCAGATATTCGATCTGAGCCGCCTGCTCCCTTGCTTCTCCGTTGGCACACTGAACGTTGACCTCCGCCCCAAGCTCCGAGGCTCTTGCCACAAAAGCGTCTCTGTCCCGCTGCCACCGCTCAATAATAAAGGAGTCAAAGCTTAAGCCTATGCGAATCCCCTTATCCTCCCGGGCTGCCTCCCCTGCTGTCTCCGTTTCCGCACCGCCGCACCCGCAGAACAGAACCATGCAGAAAGCCAGTTCAAAAATTCTTCTGAGCCGTCCGTTTTTCAATCTCATTCCTCATTTCCCTCCTTAAACTCCGTGGGCGTCTGGCCTGTCCATTTCTTAAAAATACGGCTGAAATAGTTGGGGTCCCCATAACCGATCTCCTGGCAAATCTGTTTTACAGAGCTTTTGCCCTCCCTTAAAAGCTCCTTGGCACGACGGATACGGATACTTGTCACATACTCCACAAAATTCGTCCCCGTTACCTCTTTAAAAAGCTTGCTGAAATAATACGGGCTCATATCCATCTCCCTGGACATGCTCTCCAGAGACAAATCCTTTTTATAATTCCGGCTGATATACACCCTGGCCTTCTCAATAACCTCATGGGAATATTCCTTCTTTTTGTCGGATACATTTGCAGCCGCTTCCTCCGCTTTTTTCAAAAACCAGCGGCGCATTTCCTCCAAAGAGCCTGTGCGGACCACATCCAGATATTCGGAGCGATCCCGGAAGCGGTACATCATACCTCCGCTCTTGTATGCCACATATTCCATAAAGAGTACAAATTCCAGTACCTTTAAGCGGATATTCGGCATATAGTCTGTCTGGGTTTCCGCCATCCAGTCAAAGAAGGCTTCCGCGGCATTTCTGGTCTCTTTCCCTTTTCCGGCCCTTACGCAGTCAAAAAGCTGCTCCTCCAGTCCCAGAGGATAATCCTCCTCATACTCACAGAAAATAGGCAGATCCCGGCAATGGGCCACGCTTCCGTCGGAATTGCCGAGAGCCTTGGAAGCATCCTCATAGGATTTCTCCAGTTTGTCCACCGGCAGGATACTGCCCACACCCACACGGCAGGTAAGGCCGCAGATGCCGGAGATGCGCTCCATCATCTGGCGGCACCTCTCCACATCCCTTGCCCGGCTTTCATAATCTCCCTGCTCCATGTCCGCAGGCACACAGCACACCAGACGGTTATTCATCAGAGGCCCCACATAGCAGGTATAGTATTCCTTAATCATGCTGCGGATCTGCTGATAGCTCCCCTGGAGGCGGACGCCGGCTCCCACCGGATTCGTAACCCCCTGCTCCTTTTTCTCATCCCCAAATTCCAGAACCAGGGTGAACATATGGCTCTCGCTTATTCCCAGAAGACTTTTGTAATTTTCAAGCCCCGGCCTGTCCTGGGCCTGCAGCAGTCCTGCCATAATAAAGCCCTGCTCCAGCATGGGGACCACAATTTCCAGCTTTTCCTTTGTTTCCAGATCACGGCTCCGCTTTTCTCTTCGGCTGTCCACCATGCTCATAGCCTTTCGAATCACCTCCACAATCTTTTTCTGGTTCACCGGCTTGTGAAGGTATTCCAGAACGCCGAGATTGATAGCTTCCTGGGCATAGTCAAACTTGTCGTAGGCAGACATCACGATAAAAATGAGATTGGGATTGTTCTTCCGGATCTCCTTCATGGCCTCAATGCCGTTGATTCCCGGCATCTGAATATCCATAAATGCAATATCCGGCCGGTAGCCTTCCGCAAGCTCAATTACGCTGCGCCCTGTCTTTGCGGATTCCACCTGACATTCCCCGTCAAAATTCTGACGAATGATATAAGTCAGCGAGTCAATTACAATTCCTTCATCGTCAGCCAACATAATTTTATACATGCTTGTCCTCCTATCTGAGTCGCTGCGCGACGGCACTAAAGGGTAAAGTCACTTCGGCACACCTGTTAATGAGAGAAACTTTTATTCGAAAGGGCACTCATAAAAGTTCCTCTCGTGTGCCTTTGCGACTTTACCGGTAGAGTCGCTGCGCGACGGCACTAAAGGGTAAAGTCACTTCGGCACACCTGTATTGAGAGAAACTTTTATTCGAAAGGGCACTCATAAAAGTTCCTCTCGTGCGTCTTTGCGACTTTACCGGTAGAGCCGCTGCGCGACAGCACTAAAGGGTAAAGTCACTACTGTTTTCCAAGCTCCGCAATATCCTCCAAGGGAAGATACAGGAACACCTGCGTCCCTTTGCCTTCCCCGTCGCTTTGAATCTCAAAAACCTCTTCCCGGTTATAATAAAGCCGCAGCCGGCTGATCACATTTCCCAGACCGATACCCGTGGAATTTCTGGACAAATCCGCCTCCCGGACCTTTCCCTCCATAATCTCCCGAATCTTCTCCTTGCTCATTCCAACGCCGTTGTCCCGAATGGAGATACAGATACGCTCCGGCTCCCGGTAAAGAAGAAGCTCAATCCATCCCTCCCAGTCAATGCCCCGGATACCGTAATTAGCCGCATTTTCCACAATGGGCTGCAGAATCATGCTTGGAACGCGCAGGTCAAGAAGGGTCTCATCCACCTGCTTCCGAAAGTGAATCTCACCCCCGAAGCGCACATTCAGAATATAAAGATAGCTGTCCACCAGCTCCAATTCCTCCCGTATGGTCGCATCCTGGTTAATCTTCTTCACATTGTACCGGAAGAAATCCGCCATATTTTCCACAAAAAGACAGGTCTTGTCCGCTCCCTCCATCATAGCGAGCTGCGCCCCCGCATTCAGCGTATTAAACAGAAAATGGGGATTGATCTGGGCCTGGAGATACTTAAGCTGCGCATCCTTCAAATGCCCCTCCATCATAAGCTCCTTCTCCTTCATGGCCGCTTCCTTTTCCATATTTTCCTTAATCCGTTCCATATGAATACGGATGCTCGACACCATCTGGTTAAAAGCCGCAGTCACAATGCCCACCTCGTCCATGCTGCGGACCGGAACCAGATCCACCTCCAGATTTCCCTCCGCAACCTCATTGGCTCTCAGGGCCAAATGGCTCAAAGGCCCCGTAATACTCTTGGTAATGGCATAAATCAAAGCCGTAATCAACACGCCCACGGCCGCCAGAATCACCGTCCCCACCAGTTCAAACCGGCTTAAGGCTCTGGCAAGGGCCTCATAGCTGTTGGTATTCGTCTTAAATCTGCGGTTATTCAGGCTGTAAATATATGTATTGATATACTCAAACCGCTCTACGGCTTCCTCATAGCGCAGGCGGTATTTTTCGATATTCCGGCCGCGCTTTGCCTGAGTCGCCTCGTCCGTGATATGCAGATATTCCAGAGTCATATTGCGGATATTGCGCTCCATCATCAAAAGCTCATCGCTGCAAATCTCCGTATTCAGCTCCTGAAGCCTCCCATTCAGTTCCTGACTGTTCCGGTAGTAGGAATCCAGAGTGTCCGAGCTTTTCACATTCAAATACTCCGTCATACTGCCGTGTACGGCGCTCAAAGCCTCCGACAGCTCATTGAGGCTGCTGTTGCTCTGGTAAACCTGATCGATTCTTCCCGACATAAAATTAATATTGGCATACAAAATAAGATTCACGAAAAAAATAAGAAAAAAAGTAAGCAGGAACGCTGCAATCAGCTTCAATTGAATAGACAGATTCTTCCATTTCTTCATGCGCTTTACTCCCGTCCTCCGTAAAAATACCATTTCAAAAGCTTCCACCATTCCGGCCGTTTCAAATCCGCAGCAGTTTTATACAAAATTCTCTTACTTTTACGGCATAAGATACTGTCCCACATTGGTTTCGTCAATCACATACGTATCTATGGGAAAGTACCCATTTACATACCCCGTCTCCCGATATTCCGTAAGGGCCTGCACACAAAAGCGCCCAAGCTGCTCCCCGTCCACAACGACCGTAGAGGAAATAATCTTCTTTTGAATCGCATCCAAAATCCCATCGGACTGATAATATCCCAGAATCCGAACCTCCCCCACCTTAATATAATCCACCACTGCCTCATAAGCCCGGCGCGTATCCGTCTCGCTCAGGCAAATCAAAATATCCGGGTGCTCCTCCTCGGTCACCAGGAGCTTCCTTATGGTTTCCTCCGTCATAAATGCATTGCTGCTGTCAATGGAAACCGCCTGCACCTTAATCTCATATCCCCATCCGGTTTCCCGGATCTTCTCATCCAACGTCTCCCGCATCCCCCAGAACATGGTATTCTTCCCGGTCCCCGTAGACGACGAATCCATCAAAACCACCACGCGGCTGTCCCTTGGATTCTCCGAGAGAAGCTCAAAGCAAAGCCGGCTGTACTCCTGCCCCAGAATATAATTATTCACCCCCACAAAGCACTTCCGCAGATTGTAGGCGCTGTCATCCAGAGCAGTCACCACCGGAATCCCCTTTCCCACCGCCTCCTCCAAAAGCCGGTCCGTTTCTTCCGAGCTGCCCCCATTTAAAATAATCCCGTCCACACCCGAATCAATGGCAATCCGCAGCTTATCCTGCACCGTATAATCCGCCGTCAGATTTTTCCCAAGATACTCCACATAAGCATTACAGTTCTCCTCCCCTTCCTTTCTGGCTCCCTCATAAATCGAATCCCAAAGCGTACTGTCATGCCCGTCCTCAATCAGCACATAATACGCGCCGTAAATCTCATTCTTCTTAGGCGACTCCATAGCCGTCACCTGGAGCCTTCCCAAAAACACTACCAGCCCGTAAAGCCCCAGCCCTGTCAGCAGAAGCACAAGCAGAACCGCTGTCATCTTCTTTTTTTCATTTCTCTCCGCCATATATTCTTCCGCCTCGCCTTTTTCTTTCTCACTATCCCTCAAACGCCGCAGCACAATGCCAAAACAGAATGCCGCACTTTGTTCACTCATTAAATTAATTTATATAATAGTATCACCTGCAAAACCCAAAGGCAAGTAATACCAAAAAAATCACTGTATTCCGCCTTTCACCCCTCTATAATGAATCCTTCGTCAGACGATCTATCCAAGCAAGCAGAGCTCATACATAAGAAAAATGAAGCGGAGCATATCTGTCCGCCCCGCTTCTCGCAAAAACAAAAGCCCTGTCCGTTATGCTCAAATCAAGCTTACGGACAGGGCTTCAAAATTTTCTAAAAATTAGAAACTCTGCCTATTGGCAAAACCATAATACCATTTTTTAAAATACCGCTTTTCATTCGAAACAGCAAAACATTCCATTCATTCTTCCAATGCCCGAATCTCTTCAATGGAAAGCTTGGGAACATACTCATGAATCTCCTCCACCGTAAACTTCCCGGATTTCAACATTTTACTTGCTGTTTCTCTTGATAAGTCTTTTGTCACTTCCTGTGTTACTTCTTGTGTTACTTTCTGTGTTACTTTCTGTGTTACTTCCCGAGTTACCTCCTTTGTCACTTCTTGTGTTACTTCCCGAGTCACCTCTTTTGTTACCTCTTGTGTTACTTCTTGCGTTACTTTCTGTGTTACTTTCTGCGTCACTTCCTGTGCTACTTTCTGAGTTTTTTCTAAAACAATCTGATTAATCTCCGGCGCCATAATTTCCAACAATGCTTCACACATGCCATCCTCTCCTCTCAACTCTCCTACCACCTGCCTATTTGCCCGTATACTGACTTCCAACACAGAATCCGCAAGCTCCCGATCAAATTTTTGCGTAAGACAATTCACTTTCTTCAGGAACTCCCTCATCTCATGCTTCTCCACCCTATCCGAAAGAGCCTTAATCCATATATGTCCATCCCTTTCCAGCTCTCTTCCCACAACAATCTGCGTCGGAAACAAAACCGCTCCCAAAACATAATAAATACCCGCATAGGGATTCAGCACCTCAATACCATGCTCCTCAAAGTAACGAAACAACCCTTCCGGCCTTATATCACGTATAATAGAAACAGTAATATCATCAGCCGCCCTTTCATCAACCGAGCTTCCCAAAGCCTTATAAAGACATCCATACGCCCCCGCCTTATAAAAAGAGTCAATATCCAGTCCATCCAACGGCGACTTATACTCCACAATATTATGCCCCCGAAACAGCTTTCCAATCTCATTCACCAGCACAACCTCCGGCTCCTTCTTAATCACCAGAAGATCGATCTCCAGCGGCTTTGTATTCAAATTATATTCCTTCTCATAAACAAGATCCATCCTATTTTCTTCAAATTCCAAATTCATAGCTGCCACAAACCCCGGATGCCACTGTATTTTTCTATCCTTCATCAAAAACTCCTCTCCCTCTATACTACTAATTATAACATCTTCCCTCCCATTTACAACCACCAATCACCTACAAAAAACCACACAGCGTTCCACCCTCCATCCTCCCGCCCCGCGCCTGACCTCCCCCACGTCGAATCGCAATCCCCCCCTGAACGAATTTTATTACATATTTACGAAACCCCAAACATGTATTATACTTAAACACAAACAATCCCAAAAAAGAAAGAGACCCCCTTATGATAACCGGAAGCAAAGAACTAATACGCGACATGAACAGCCACCTAATCCTAGAGATGATCCTAAAAGAAGGCACCATTTCCAGAGCCGCCCTATCCAAAACCTCCGGCCTCACCAAAGCCACCGTCTCCGCCATTGTCCAAAAACTCATAGAACAAAACCTGGTCATAGAAGTAGGAAACGACAACACCTCTCTGGGCCGCAAACCCATCCTTTTAACCTTCCACGCCAACTGTGGCCGCGCCCTGTCCATAGACGTAAACGCCAACACCATCTCCGCCATGATCTGCAACCTAAAAGGCGAAAACTGCCGCTTAAAGCTATACCCCAACCACGCCGGCCGCGAAGAAATCATTCCCCTGCTCATCACCATCATCCGCGACATGATCTCTTCCTCAGACCCCACCCCCTACGGCGTAGTAGGCATCGGCCTCGGCATCCACGGAACCGTATACGAAAACCAGGTAACCTTTACCCCCTACTCCCCCTACGAACACCTCCCCTTCCGTGAGATATTGGAACAGGAATTCGGTATCCCGATCTATCTGGAAAATGAGGCCAACCTCTCTGTCATCGGAGAGCACACCTTCTACTATCACACCCCAAACCTCATCGGGATCAGCATCCACACCGGAATCGGCGTAGGAATCCTTATCAACAGCCAGCTCTACACCGGAGCCAACGGAAATGCGGGAGAGTTCGGCCATTCCATCATAGAACCAGACGGCCGCCCCTGCCCCTGCGGCAACTCCGGCTGTCTGGAGCAGTACGCCTCCGAGCGTTCCATTTTGAAGCAATTTGCCGCTTTAAAGGGCCTGGAGCATGCGGACATCGACACCTTCGTGGCCGCCTGCCACAAGCAGGACGATGACGCCTTGTCCCTTCTTGACGACTTTATCCGATACATGTCCTACGGAATCAACAACCTTCTCAATACTTTCAACCCGGATATGATCGTGATCAACAGCTCCTTCACCACCTATTTCCCGGAGGTATTGCGGCAAATCCAGAACCGTCTGCAAAACCGGATGCGGATGCACTGTATCCTGGTTCCTTCCGGCCTGCAGGATACCTCCATTCTTCTAGGGGCCGCCTGCCTGTGTATCCGGCAGTTTCTGGGGATTCAGCATCTGAAGCTTCGAAAGCCCCCGGAAAAACCATTCTGAATCCAAAATCAAAAAAAGACTGTAGAGAAGCCAAACAGCTTCCTTTATCTACAGTCTCTTTTTTTAATGTTTACTCAATCCTTTTCATCAGCAGAAAGCCGCAGATACTATGGTACGTCACACACCGGAATCCGGGTATTCAATAATTCCATCCTCTTACTGCATTTCTACTGCAAAAAATTCTCAATAATCACTGCTTCCGCCTCTTCCTCCGTAAGCCCAAGGCTCCGAAGCTTCAAAAGCTGCTCGTCATTGATTCTCCCGATAGCCGCCTCATGGATAATCTGCGCGTCAATATGCCTTGCATTGATTTCCGGAATGGAGCACACCTCCGCCTGATCCATAATAATGGAATCACACTGAATATGGGCATGGCAGCCTGCATTTCCTACCGCCTTGGGATGGAAGGTCTGCACGGAGCTGCCCTTCGCCACGGAACGGGATATAATCTGCGCCGAGCTTCCGCCGCCGTTCATCTTTACTTCCATATTGGAAACCGCCGTCTGCTTGTCATGGGTCATCAGGCGCTCCGTCACCTGAAGCCTGGCTCCCGCTCCCATCACCACCTCTGTCTCCCGGACGGTGGAATCCACCCCGCGTATCTGAGCCGTATCCAGGGTAAATATGGAATCCTCCTCCATATAAATCTTCGTCACCGGGTTCAAGATCCGCTCGCCGCTTCCCTCGCCCTCACCGTAATGCTTTTCCTCATAGCGCACATTGGCGCCCTTTCCGATGTGAAAAGCATGGATTCCGTCATGTCTTGCGGAGTCGCAGCCGGAATTGTGAATCCCGCAGCCGGCCACAATCACAACCTCCGCTCCCGGCTCCACATAGAAATCATTGTATACAATGTCCGTCATGCCGGATACAGATACCACCACAGGGATATGCACCTGCTCCCCCCTGGCGTCCTTGTCGATGTACACGTCAATTCCCTGCTTATCCTCTTTTCTGCGTATCTTAATGTGCTCACTGTCCCCGTGGCACAGGGGCTGTCCGTTGTAACGCACATTGTAAGCGCCCTTTTGCTCCGCCACGGATTTATCAATCACCTTCAGTACCTTATCTGCCGCCGCATCCAGCTTCACACTCACAGCTTCCTTCCTCCCTTCCCGCACTTTCATTCCGACAGGCACAGCCGCCCTCTTCCGGGAACAGCTTCGGCAGCATCTCTTCCCTGCTGCCTCCGTCCTCAATGCGTCCGTCATTAACCACCAGAATCCGATCCGCCATGCGGATAATCCGTTCCTGGTGGGAAATCAGAAGAAGGCTTTCCTTCTTTTTCTCATGAATCCGCTCAAACTGATCCACAAGCATGGAAAAGCTCCACAAGTCAATGCCGGCCTCCGGCTCGTCAAAGATACAGATCTTATGGGACTTTGCCAAGACCGTCGCAATCTCAATCCGCTTGCGCTCGCCGCCGGAGAGCGTGGCGTCGGCCTCCCGTTTTAGATATTCTCTGGCGCACATGCCAACGCTGCTTAACAGCTCGCAGCACACGGCTTCCGGGAGGGTCTCGCCGGCCGCCAGATTCAAAAGACGCTCCACGGTCATTCCCTTGAAGGCCGGGGGCTGCTGAAAGGCGTAGCCGATACCGGCGTTGGCCCTTTCGTCTACGTTCATAGCGGAAAGATTGCGGCCATCCAAAAGAATCTCGCCGCCGTCCGCTTTTTCAATTCCCATCAGAAGCTTCGCTATGGTGGACTTCCCGCCTCCGTTGGGGCCGGTGATCACAAGCATTTCCCCGTCCTTCACGGAAAAGCTCACGTCATCTACCAGTCTGCGCTTTGCTCCGTTTTCCATGACCTCATAGGTCAGGTGCTTTACTTCAAGCATGTTTATCATCTCCAGTTCTCTATGGTAAATTCGGTATAAATCCGACTATTATACTCGGATTTGTTTATTATACCATATCTTTGGAATTATGCAAGTCTCTATTTTAAATATATCTCTTCGCAGCATTGTTCGGCCACATTCCGCCATTTCCATTTTTCATTCGAAAAATGTAATCTGTCAGCAAAATTCCGCCGTATCTTTCATGTTACAGCAATTCCTCAATCAGAAGCTCCCGCTCCTCATTGTCCTTCTGAAGCTTCGCCTGCATCTCCTTCTTTTTCTTAGTCATCAATCCTCCAATGCGCCCGGTCTCCTTAGCGGAGAGAGACTTCCACCCTTCGGCTACCACCTTATCTAAAAGCCCCAGTTCCTCAGCTATCTCATATTTCAGCTGCTCCTCCGGCTCTAAGTTTTTCAGATCCACTTTTTTTGCTTTTGACATAAAATGACCATACCCCTTTCTGTTTCCATTTATTAGGAGTATGGCCATTTTCTTGTTCCTTATTCGATATTTTTGTGTTCGCGGTAATGATTTATTTCCTGCCGCAGCACTGCTTGTACTTCTTGCCGCTTCCGCAGGGGCAGGGATCATTGGGATAAATCTTCTCGCTCTCACGCTTTTTCGGCGCTTTGGCAAGACTGGTATCCTTGTTGGTTCCCGTCACCTTGGCTACCTGCTCGCGCTCCGCCTTCTCCTCCACACGCACATGAAGCAGAATCCGCACCGTCTCCTCCTGGATACTGGAGGTCATGGCAGAGAACATCTCATAACCGCTGAGCTTATATTCCACCAGCGGATCTCTCTGTGCAAATGCCTGCAGGCCGATGCCTTGGCGGAGCTGATCCATATCGTCAATGTGATCCATCCACTTCCGGTCAATAACTTTCAGAAGGAATACGCGCTCCAGCTCCCGCAGCATCTCCGAATTGGGAAATTCCGCTTCCTTCAGCTCATACAGCTTGACAGCCTCCTCCTTCAGCATATGCTTCAACTCGTTTTTCTTCTTGCCGCTTACGCGATCCGGCGTAATCAGCTTCAGGGGAATGGCCGGAAGCAATATCTCGTTCAGTCCCTTCAGATCCCACTCTTCCGGGTCCTGATCATCGCCAATCAGCGTGTCCACGGTATTCTCCACCGTATCTGTCAGCATCTTGTAAATAGCGTCGCGCATACTTTCGCCATTGAGCACCCGCCGGCGCTCCGCGTAAATAATTTCACGCTGCTCATTCATTACCTGGTCATATTCCAGCAGATTCTTACGAATACCAAAGTTATTGCTCTCGATCTTCTTCTGCGCCTTCTCAATGGCATCGGAAAGCATCTTATGCTCAATCTCTTCATTCTCCGGCACTCCGAGGGCATTAAAAATACCCATCAGACGCTCGGAACCGAAAAGACGCATCAAATCATCCTCCAGAGAGATATAAAAACGGGACTCACCCGGATCTCCCTGCCGTCCGGAACGGCCCCGGAGCTGATTGTCAATACGCCGCGACTCATGGCGCTCCGTACCGATGATCTTAAGTCCTCCGGCCTCTCTCGCCTCGTCATCCAGCTTAATATCCGTACCGCGGCCCGCCATATTGGTTGCAATAGTTACTGCCCCATGACGGCCTGCCAGAGCCACAATCTCCGCCTCACGCTCATGGAACTTGGCATTCAATACCTCGTGGGGAACGCCTCTTCTTCGCAGCAGTACGCTCAGCTCTTCGGAAGCCTCAATGGTAATGGTGCCCACCAGTACCGGCTGGCCCTTCTTGTGCGCCTCCTCGATAGCATTTACCACGGCAAAGAGCTTCTCCTTGCGGGTCTTATACACGGCGTCCTGGAGATCCTTACGCACAACCGGACGGTTGGTGGGAATCTCAATAACATCCATGCCGTAAATCTCCCGGAACTCCTTCTCCTCCGTGAGAGCCGTACCGGTCATACCTGCCTTTTTCCCATATTTATTGAAGAAGTTCTGGAAGGTAATGTTTGCCAGAGTTTTGCTCTCGCGCTTTACCTTCACATGCTCCTTGGCCTCAATCGCCTGATGCAGTCCGTCGGAATAACGGCGGCCCGGCATAATACGGCCGGTAAATTCGTCTACAATCAAAACCTGATCGTCCTTCACCACATAGTCCTGGTCCCGGAACATCAGATAGTTTGCACGCAGAGCCAGAATTATATTGTGCTGAATCTCCAGATTCTCCGGGTCCGCCAGATTCTCAATGTGGAAATACTGCTCCACGCGCTTCACGCCGTCGTCGGTGAGATTAACAACCTTGTCCTTCTCATTGACGATAAACTCGCCGGTCTCCACGATTTCCTCGCCCATAATGGCATTCATCTTGGAAAATTCCCCGCTTGCCTCGCCCCGCTTCATAGTCTTAGCCAGAGCGTCGCAGATCTCATAGAGCTTGGTGGACTTTCCGCTCTGCCCTGAGATAATCAGAGGGGTCCGGGCTTCGTCGATGAGTACGGAGTCCACCTCGTCGATGATGGCATAGTGAAGCTCTCTCTGTACAAGCTGCTCCTTGTAAATGACCATGTTGTCGCGAAGGTAATCAAAGCCCAGCTCATTGTTAGTCACATAGGTGATATCGCAGTTATAGGCTGCCCGGCGCTCATCGTTGGTGTTGCTGTTCAGCACCACGCCTACGGTCAGGCCCAGAGCCTCATGGACCTTGCCCATCCACTCCGCGTCACGGTGCGCCAGATAGTCATTGACGGTTACGACATGGACGCCCTTTCCTTCCAGTGCGTTCAGATAGGCCGGAAGGGTGGATACCAGTGTTTTTCCTTCACCGGTCTTCATCTCGGCGATGCGGCCCTGGTGAAGAATGATTCCGCCAATCAGCTGAACCCGGTAATGCTCCATCCCAAGAACACGCCTTGCGGCCTCCCGCACGGCAGCAAACGCTTCTACCAGTATATCATCCAGCGTCTGTCCTTCTGCCAGACGCTCTTTGAACTCCTTTGTCTTCCCTCGAAGCTCCTCATCGGACAGTTCCATCATAGCGGGTCTTAAAGCCTCTATCTTGTCAACTGTCGGATAAATCAGCTTTAACTCACGCTCACTGTGGGTTCCGAACATTTTCGTTAATATAC
Source organism: Clostridia bacterium (assembly GCA_910576325.1). Lineage (GTDB taxonomy): Bacteria > Bacillota > Clostridia > Lachnospirales > Lachnospiraceae > Laedolimicola. The sequence goes on along the minus strand of CAJTIM010000004.1, from coordinate 143,904 downwards.
TCATCCAACTAAACTCCTGTTTTTCGTTTTCCGGGCATAATGGCCCTATTTTTGTATTGTAGCACTATCCCGGGGAATATTCAAGAAAATATAATAATTGTCACCCTTCCCGGTTGTTGGTATAATAAAATACAGGAATACGGTCCGCAGTCATTATCAAATCCCATGAGACGGCCGAATCCCCATGAGCATATCCCCGTTCAATTCATAAAGGCAAATCAGAAAAGGAACTGTCAAACGCTATGATGAAACGAAAAATCATTTTACTTTTCTTATTATTCGGCTTCTTTGGCTTTCTTCCCTCCTCCCGTATGGATATCCATCTTCTCTCTGCGCCTGAGCCCCTCCGGGACAATGTGGAGAATGATCCCTGTTTCCGCAACGGCTTTTTTTGCATTTATACACAGAAGGATTATCTGCGCTTTGCAGGATATGTCAACCGTGATTATGAAAACCGCACCTTCACACTCAAATATGCAAAGCTCTTTTCCGATATTGATTTCACCAAAGAGGAAGGCTATGGCAATCTTGCGGAGCATCCCTACATACGGCCGGAAATTAAATACTTTAAAGGCAGCTTCAACGGCAACGGACACACCATTACCTGGGATTCCCGTTTAACCGGTCCCATGTTTGCTTTGATCGGTATCGGAGGACAGGTCATAAATCTCCATTTTAAAGCGGACGCTCTTACATTTACTTCCCAGGATAAATCTCAGGGTTTCGGAATGATTTGTATGGAAAACAAAGGAAAAATCATTCATTGCGTCACAGAAGGGTCGATGGAAATCTCCTTTTGCAATGCAGGCGGAATTGCCGGAACCAATTATAATACAATCGATAATTGCATAAACCGCGCCAAAATTACGGTTCTGGGAGACGGACCCCTCTATGCCGGAGGGATTGCCGGAAAGAACAGCGGAATTATAGCGGCCTGCACAAATCAGGGATCGGTCCGCATCCAGGGCAGCGGCCGCTGCTACGCCGGAGGCATTGCAGGCTTCAACAAAAGCTTTCATATCACCTATTGTACCAATCAAGGCGAAGTCTCTGTTCTCGGAAACGGTCTTTGCGGCTCAGGAGGAATCAGCGGATTGAACCACAGCCTGATCTTTTCCTGTGCAAATGAAGGCAGTATCACAAACCACTGGCAGGCCGGAGGCATTGCAGGATTCAATCATGATGATATTCAGAGCTGCAAAAACACGGGAGATGTCTCCATTCTATACGGAGAATACCAGAAGGATCGCAATCCAAAGGTTCGGGGAAACGAAAACGGGGCCGGCGGAATCTGCGGATACACGGATCAGGGAACTATACGAAGCTGTTATAATTTGGGTGAAATCTCTGTTCCTGATGAAGACGGACAGATTGCCTTTGGTATCTCCAGAACAAAAAAGGAAGCAGCAGCCATTGAGAACAGCGTCTGTCTGAAAGGCTCTGTCCTTAATTTCTGGCGCAATGAAGAAATTATGATGCTGGATGAACCTGAAATGGATCTGTGGATCTCGAATCAGGGACAGATTCCTTATCAGGAAAATGACTGGCAGTTTGATTTGGAAGCTGCAAAAAAGAAGCTTCCCCTTATTCCCCTTGACGCAGAAGAATCCTCCTTAACCGTTCATTATGATGAGGTCTATCTCTGCGATAAATTCTGCCTGCGATGCCCGGTAGGGTTTTACATTGCAGATATTTCTCCCTACGCTCTGTGTCTGAAACCGCGTTCAGCAAATGATGCCGCTTATTGTCCCTGCGAAATATGGCTGCTGCGCCTTAATCTCGAATCAATGCCGTATAAAACCATTGTAAATACGCTCGGACTAAAGAATGAATCCTGGTTCAAAGCAGAAGTAATTTCCAATTATGATCATGGCAAAAGCACAGCCGATTGGCTGTTTCTGATTACATATTCCGATGACTTCTCCGAATTCGGCATTCTCAGCAGAGAGCTTTTAAACAATTTTCATCCTCTGCCCTGGCAGATTGTTGTATGGGAAAGCTGCACCTTGTCCTATATTGCCGAGTCTTATACAGGAGACAAGGAACGATACCCTGAGCTGGCCGCCCGCAACCAGATTTCCGACGAAAACCGGCTCTATGTGGGACAGGAGCTTATCCTGCCTGATGAATGGTTTATCTATTACCATCCTCCAATGACATATCCGTATTTTTACTAAGGAAAGGACTTACATCCCGCCTTCTGCATTTTATAACAAAGGCGGCACAGCCTAATTAAGCTGTGCCGCCATATCTTGATTCTCTGTCTTCCTGTCTCTTCGCCGATACTTAATCCTCCGGCTCCATCAGCCCGTAGGTATTGCCCTTTCTCTTATACACCACATTGACCTGATCCGTCTCCGCATTGACAAATACATAGAAACTGTGGCCAAGCATCTCCATCTGAATGCAGGCATCCTCAGGATACATGGGCTTCCGGTCAAACATCTTGGTACGGATAATCTTTACTTCCTCATCCTCTGCCTCACGCTCTATAAATTCCTGACGGAAGCTGCCGCCGCCCTGCTCTCTCTGCACCAGCTTATTCTTGTACTTCCGAAGCTGACGCTCAATGACCTCCTCTACCAAATCAATCGATACATACATATCATTGCTTACCTGCTCGGAACGGATCACCGTTCCCTTCACAGGAATGGTTACTTCAATCTTTTGTCTCTCTTTTTCAACACTCAAGGTTACTTGTACCTCTGTGTCCGGAGTAAAATAGCGCTCTAGCTTTCCAAGCTTGTCCGTAATCGCTGTGCGAAGGCCCTCTGTTACTTCGATGTTTTTTCCGCTGATAATATAACGCATCTAATCAACTCCTTTACCTTTTCTCAGATTCTCAATGCTGTCCGGTGTATCTGTCCTGAAAAACCTGGTCAATCACCGGGCAAATCCACGCTCTTAAGCATTACCATTCACTCTGTGACCAGCAGTCATAGGTTGCTCTGCATGTGGAATCTTATTCCAAGTATACCACATCTCCGTAAGGGATACAACCACCAAAGAGACTTAAGGCGCTGCCAATCGTCACATCCAGGCGTTCCTTTCCCAGTTCTTTCAGGCGAAGTACATCCTCCATACTGCCCACGCCTCCCGCGTAGGTAACGGGAAGCCCCTGCCATTCTCCCAAAAGGACCGCAAGCTCTTCTTCAATTCCCGACGCCTTTCCCTCCACATCCACGGCATGGACAAGAAATTCATCGCACCAGGAAGCAAGCTCCGTAAGAATCTCCTTTGTCACCTGAACATGCGTAAACTTTTGCCAACGGTCCGTAACAATATAGTAAGAGCCGGCTTTTTTCCGGCAGCTTAAGTCCAGTACCAGCCTTTCCTTTCCCACGGCCTTCTTCATCCGCTCCAGATTTTCATAGAAAATCTGTCCGTCACGAAAGACATAGGAGGTCACAATCACATGGGAGGCCCCTGCGTCCAGGTATTCCGCCCCATTCTCCGCCGTAATGCCTCCCCCCGCGTGAAGACCTCCGGGATATGCCCGAAGAGCGGCAAGAGCCTGTGCCTTTGTCGCCTGATAATAAGGGGAATCCTTCCCGTTCAGCTGAATGATATGTCCCCCTTTCAGGCCATCCTTTTGATACAGCCTCGCATACCAGGCCGCATCCTGCTCCGACACAAAATTCTCCCTGGCATAATCATGCTCATCCGTGAGGCTGCCGCCTACAATCTGCTTTACTTTTCCGTTGTGAATATCAATACAGGGTCGAAAACGCACGGGAAACTCCCTCCTTTTTGTATGTCCGTCCTATGTACTGCCGCATTTATAACCGGCTTTATTATCATTTTCATTCGATGTGCCGGCTAATTATACTATATTTTCCGCAAAGGCACAAGTAACGAAATAAGCCGCTCCGCATAAACTGTAACAAGAACAAATTACTATGAGGAATTTTTATGCACGAATGTCCCATAAAAGCCGCACAGACAGAAGCCGCTGATAAAGGCCGTCTGCAAATCAATGTTACATCCGCTCTTGGAGCAACGCCCATCTCAGGGGCAAAAGTAGCTATTTACTATACGGGAGAACCGGAGCGGGAACTGGAGGAAGTTACCACCAACGCCTCCGGCCAGACGGAAACTCTGGAGCTTTCCGCTCCCCCTTTGGAATACAGCGTGGAACCCAGTGAGCAGCAGCCCTATTCCGAATACACTATAGAAGTAACAGCTCCGGGCTATGAGCCTGTGGAGGTAGCCGGAGCGGAAATTCTCCCCGAGGTTACCGCCCTGCAGAATATTCAGATGCTTCCCGTTCAGGAAGGACAGGAGTATGAGCGCTTTGTCATTCCCGCGCACACCCTGTTCGGAGATTATCCCCCAAAAATCGCAGAGGCAGAAATAAAGCCTATAAACGAGACAGGCGAGATCGTTCTAAGCCGGGTGGTTGTTCCGGAATATGTGATTGTACACGACGGCGTTCCCACTGACAGCTCCGCCGTTAATTACTGGGTGCGGTATAAGGATTATATCAAAAATGTGGCCTCCAGCGAAATCTACGCAACCTGGAGCGACGCGGCGATCCGGGCGAATATTCTGGCAATTATGTCCTTTACCCTAAATCGTGTGTATACGGAGTGGTATCGCAATAAAGGATACGATTTCACCATCACCTCCTCCACCGCCTTTGACCACAAATGGATCAACGGCAGAAATATCTTTGAAAATATCTCCCGGATTGTGGATGAAATGTTCGGAAATTATCTGTCCCGGCCCAATGTGAAACAGCCCATCCTCACCCAATACTGCGACGGACAGCGTATCACCTGCCCCAATTGGATGAGTCAATGGGGAAGCCAATATCTGGGAGAGCAGGGCTATTCTGCAATTGAAATTCTCCGTAATTACTATGGAAACAGTATTTATATCAACAACGCGGAAGAGATCTCCGGCGTCCCCTACTCCTGGCCCGGTTCCGATCTGACGGTAGGCTCCCGGGGACAGAAGGTTCTGCAGATGCAGGAACAGTTAAACCGCATTGCACAGGCTTATCCGGCAATGCCCGTAATAGCACAGGACGGGATCTTCGGCCCGGCCACGGAAGAAGCCGTTCGGACCTTCCAGTCTATTTTCGGCCTTCCGGCTACCGGTGTGGTGGATTATCCTACCTGGTATAAAATCTCAGAAATATTTGTAGGCGTATCCAGAATTGCGGAGCTGAATCCTTAAATCAGCAGAAGTACGAAAAGGGATGCTGGCATAATCTGCAGCATCCCCTTAGCTTAAACTCTGCTACCTTGACAAATCAAAACCGAAAAATTCGGCCTCTACACTTTCTTTTTTTGGTTTGGACAGTGAGCTGAAGCACTCTGCAGCAGCCCTTGTTCATTTTCCGGCTTTCCAATTTCTTTCATAAGGATGCCTTTCAAAGCATGCGCCATGGAGGAAGAAGAGCGCCCGCCGATCATTGCCTTCGTAAGCATCATTACCTCCGAAGAAATGCCTGTGGTCCTGGCCGGCTGCGCCCCGGAACTGGAATCCGCAAAAGGACAGACGGAACATCTAACTCACGTACATGATTTCGGCCAGTTTCTTCTGCCCTTTGTGGAAAATATATGCCATTCTGTCTCGGCCGTAAGCGCCAATAAAGGGAAATTGAAAATTGACGGCCTGATTTCCTGGATTCAGGAGAATTATCATCAGGACCTCTCGCTGGAAGATATGGCTGCAAAGATTGGATGCAGCCCCGCCCATACCAGCAAATTATTTAAGAAAGAAATAAATTATGATATTATTACTTACCTGTCCTCCGTCCGCATTCACTATGCCAAAGAACTGCTCCGTACCACAAAAATGACTCTGGAGGAGATTTCGGCTGCCGTGGGTTTTAACCATCAGCAGAGCTTTATCCGAAATTTTTAAAAGTTTACGGGATTTACACCTACGGAATACCGTAATTCTGCCAAATCTACTTCATAAACCGATCAATCGCACCCGTAAGCTCCTCAATGGCCTCGTGATCTCCGCACTCTACCGCGTCCACGAGACAGTGTTCGATGTGATCCTTTAAGATTACCTTGGCCGTATTGTTGATGGCGGCTTTTACTGCGGAGAGCTGCACCAAAACCTCGCTGCAGTCCCGGCCCTCCTCCACCATGCGCTTCACAGATTCCATATGCCCAATGGCCCGGGAGAGGCGGTTTAATACGGCCTTTGTATTTTGATGGGTGTGGGTATGCATGTGGGCATGGCCGTGTTCCTGCTCATGCTTGTGGGAATGTTTCTCCGTATGTTCATGCACATGCGTGTATACAGTTCCGTCTTCTGCAATATGTGTATGCTTTTCGCTCATCCTCTTATCTCTCTTCTCTCTGTTTAATCGGCAGCTTCTTTGTCCCGCAGCGCTTATTCAATACCTCCGGCTTTCCTGTCAACAGCCGGTTTGTCCCTGCCTATTTTTACACTGCGCATTGTCGCCGGGTACATTGTACCATAAGCAAAAAAGAAAAACAATCCGCCCCACGGGGATGAAATTTATACTTTAAGTCCATCCCCAAAGCAAACCGCAGCCAAGTTCTTAAATCTCCCTTGACTGCGGCTTATCCTTACATCATTTACTATTCCTTTACAATTCGCAGTTATTCACTGTCCGCGGGAACGGAATCACATCCCGGATATTCCCCATCCCCGTCAGATACATCACGCACCGCTCAAACCCAAGCCCAAACCCGGAGTGACGCACAGATCCGTATTTCCTGAGATCCAGATAGAACCCATAATCCGCCTCATTAAGCTCAAGCTCACGCATCCTGGTCACAAGCTTCTCATAATCATCCTCTCTCTGGCTCCCTCCAATGATCTCGCCGATTCCGGGAACCAGACAATCCATAGCCGCCACAGTCTTCCCATCCTCATTCTGCTTCATATAAAAAGCCTTAATCTCCTTCGGATAGTCCGTCACAAACACCGGCCGCTTAAACACCTCTTCCGTCAGATACCGCTCATGCTCCGTCTGCAGATCACATCCCCAGCTCACCTTATAATCAAACTTATCATTATTCTTCTCCAGAATCTCAACAGCCTCCGTATAAGTCACACGCCCGAACTCCGAGTTCAGCACACCCTTCAGCCGTTCCAGAAGCCCCTTGTCCACAAACTGATTAAAGAAATCCATCTCCTCCGGAGCCTCATCCAGCACATACTGAATCACATACTTCAGCATAGCCTCCGCAATCTCCATATTATCATCCAGATCCGCAAAGGCCATCTCCGGCTCAATCATCCAAAACTCCGCCGCATGGCGTGTCGTATTGGAATTTTCCGCCCGAAAGGTAGGACCAAACGTATAAATATTCCGAAAAGCACAGGCATACGTCTCCCCGTTCAGCTGCCCGCTCACCGTAAGATTCGTCTCCTTCCCAAAGAAATCCCGGCTGTAATCCACAGCCCCCTCATCCGTCAGCGGCGGATTCTTCGGATCAAGCGTGGTCACCCGGAACATCTCCCCGGCGCCCTCACAGTCACTTCCCGTAATCAGCGGCGTATGCACATACACAAACCCCTGCTCCTGAAAAAACCGATGAATCGCATAAGCAACCAGCGATCTCACCCGGAACACCGCCTGAAACGTGTTCGTCCGCGGCCTTAGATGCGAGATTGTCCTCAAATACTCAAAAGAATGACGCTTCTTCTGCAAAGGATAATCCGGCGCAGAGTCACCCTCCACCATCACCGAGTCCGCCTGAATCTCAAAGGGCTGCTTCGCCTCCGGAGTAGCCACCAGCTTCCCCTTCACAATCACCGCCGCCCCCACATTCAGCTTAGAGATCTCCGCAAAATTCTCCATCGTATCATGATAAACCACCTGCAGCGTATTAAAATAAGACCCGTCATTAATCACCAAAAACCCAAAAGCCTTGGACCCCCGGTTGCTCCTCACCCATCCTACGGCCTCAATCTCCTTATCCAGATAAGCCTCACTGTTCTTATACAACTCTTTCACCGTAATAAAGTTCATAATTCAATCCCCTCTATACTCTTAATCTAATCCCGCAATATCCCTCACCAAACTCCTCCGCAAAAGACACCGCATCAAAAACAGCAATCAAAAACACCACACATATTTTGCCATTTACGATAGTATACCTCATTTCTCCCCCACCTGCAACCAAACATTTATGTATTTTTCCCAACCCTTTTCCCAAAATACCCCCTTCACAACTCCGACACCAAAAACCAGCTGCTGTGACTGCCGCAAAAGAAGCCCTATGAATTTTCCAATATCATGTGTCCGGCTGTTCACGTACACTCCGTCTGAGCCGGGCGAACATTGCAAAAAACACCACCGCACCCAAAACCCGAAAAGCAATGTCCGTCCGGAGCAGACGGAGTATACGTGAACCGTCCGAACACGGATATGGAAAATTCATAGGGCTTCTTTTGTCGCAGTCACAGCAGCGTCCGTCCCCAAAAACATCCGGCGGAAAGCCAAAAAGCCCTCCGCCAGATAAAACTTCAATCTTCACCTAAGGATTCACAGTCCCGCCATTGGTAGTCGTATTCCCGTTTCCGGTCACATCGTCCACCGCATCCTCAACACCGTTCACAACATCATCCACGCCATCCATTACGTCATCACCAAGATCATCCACAACCCCGTCGCCGTTCGTACCGTTCGTAGTACCGTCATTCACAGTACCATTGGTTGTGCCATTGGTTGTACCATTGGTCGTCCCGTTGTTGGTCCCGTTCGTTGTACCATTGGTCCCATTCGTCGTTCCCTCATTCGTTGTGTCATTCCCCGGTGTATCCGCAGCGTTGTTGTCGGAATTTCCACAAGCCGCGATCACCAGAATCATCACCAAAAGCAGCGCCCCGGCCGTGTACTTTCTGAACATTTTCATAATAAAAGTCTCCTTTCTTGCTCTTTGCTACCATTATGAGCCATTTACAAGACTTTTATTCAGAAACAGAAACTATTTTTGCAGTAATTTTTCAAATTTTTAAGACAACTCAAAAGCTCCCGTATAAAGCTGATAATACTTCCCGCGTTCCGCAATCAAATCTTCATGCGTTCCGCGCTCTATAATCCGCCCCTGCTCCAGAACCATAATCACATCGGAATTTTGCACCGTAGAAAGCCTGTGGGCAATCACAAACACCGTCCTGCCCGTCATCAGACTGTCCATACCCCTCTGAACAATAACCTCCGTCCGGGTATCAATACTGGAGGTGGCCTCGTCAAGAATCAAAACCGGCGGATCGGCAATGGCCGCCCTCGCTATCGTCAGAAGCTGACGCTGCCCCTGTGACAAGTTGGCTCCGTCGCCGGAAATCATCGTGTCATAGCCCTGGGGCAGATGGCGGATAAAGGTATCCGCTCCGGCCAGCATAGCCGCGCCCTTCACCTCCATATCCGTGGCGTCCAGTTTTCCATAACGGATATTGTCCGCCACGGTGCCAGTGAACAAATGGCTGTCCTGAAGCACCATACCAAGGGAGCGGCGCAGATCCGACTTACGGATCTTATTGATATTAATCCCGTCATACCGTATCTTTCCATCCTGGATATCGTAAAAACGGTTGATCAGATTGGTTATGGTCGTCTTGCCTGCTCCCGTGGCTCCCACAAATGCCACCTTCTGGCCGGGCTTTGCAAAGAGCTTGATATCGTGGAGCACCATTTTTTCCTCCGTATAGCCAAAGTCCACGCCATCCATAACCACATCCCCCTTCACCTCCGTATAGGTAAGGGTTCCGTCGTGATGCGGATGCTTCCAGGCCCAGACGCCGGTACGCTCGGGAACCTCCACAAGCTCCCCGTTTTCATAACGGGCATTGACCAGCGTCACATAGCCGCTGTCCTGCTCGGAAGGCTCATCCATCAGCTCAAAGATACGCTCCGCTCCGGCCAGCGCCATAATAATAGAGTTAAACTGCTGGGCTACCTGGGTAATCGGCTGGGTAAAGCTCCGGTTCAGCTGCAGGAACGAGGCCAGACCGCCTAAAGTCAGACCGCCCACGCCGCCGATTGCCAGAAGCGCCCCCACCATTGTAGTCAGCACATAGCTGATATTTCCGATGTTTGCCATAACAGGCATTAAAACACTGGCGTAAATATTGGCATTGCTTGCGCTTTCAAACAGCTGATCGTTCAGCTCCTTAAACTTCCGCTTGGCTTCCTCCTCGTGGCAGAATACCTTTACTACCTTCTGTCCCTCCATCATTTCCTCGATATAGCCGTTGACCGCTCCCAAATCCTTCTGCTGCGCCACAAAATAAGCGCCAGACCTTCCGCCGATATGCTTAATCACCTGGGTCATAATCACAATCATCACCACAACCAGAAGCGTCAGGTGAGGGCTTAGGCTCACCATAGAAATAAATACGCTGACAATGGTGATGCCGGAGGATAAAAGCTGAGGAATACTCTGGCTGATAAGCTGCCGCAGGGTATCCGTGTCATTGGTGTAAATACTCATAATGTCCCCGTGGGAATGAGTATCAAAGTAAGGGATGGACAGGGTTTCCATATGAGAAAACAAATCATTTCGGATTCTCGTAAGGCTCCCCTGAGCTACCGTAATCATCAGACGGTTATAGAGATAGGTGGAAGCCGCTCCCGTCAGATAAATAAGGGCCATCATGGACAATGCCTTTAAAAGAGGGGTAAAATCCGGTGTATCGGAGCCAATCAGCGGCGTTATATAGCCGTCTATCAGGGTCTGCAAAAACAGATTTCCCCGAACATTGGCCAGCACGCCCACCACAATTCCCACAACCACAAAGATACAGTGAACGGGGTATGCCTTTACTACCAGATCAAAGAGGCGCTTCAATGTGCGCCCGGGATTCTTGGCCTTGGGGCCTTTTTTCATTCCTTTTCCATGTCCCATAGGACCTCTTGGGCCTCTCGCCTGATTACTGCTCATCTGCATCTCCTCCCTTCTGCTGAGATTCGTATACCTCGCGGTAAATGGCATTGCTTTCCATAAGCTCCTTATGCGTGCCGACGCCGTCGATCTGCCCGTCATTTAATACGATAATTTTATCCGCATCCTGCACGGAGGATACACGCTGGGCAATGATCAGCTTGGTGGTATCGGGAATTTCCTCCCGGAATGCTTTGCGGATCATGGCGTCGGTGTGAGTGTCTACCGCGCTGGTGGAATCGTCCAGAATCAAGACCTTCGGTTTTTTCAGCAACGCCCTGGCGATACAGAGACGCTGCTTCTGTCCGCCGGACACATTCGTACCTCCCTGCTCGATGTAAGTGTCGTACTGCTTGGGGAATTTTTCAATAAATTCATGCGCACAGGCCAGCTCGCAGACACGGATAAGCTCCTCGTCCGATGCCTCCTTATCGCCCCACCGGAGATTTTCCTTGATGGTGCCGGAAAACAGGACATTTTTCTGAAGCACCATTGAAACCTCGTTTCGCAGCGCCTCCAAATCATACTCCCGGACATCCAGTCCTCCTACCTTTACGCGCCCGCTTGTCACATCGTAAAGTCTGGGAATGAGCTGCACCAGGGTAGACTTGGCGCTTCCGGTTCCGCCTAAGATTCCGATGGTTTCACCGGAGCGGATTTCCAGATTTACGTGGGACAGGTGGAGATTTTCCTTATCTCCGTGGTAGCTGAAGCAGACGTCTTCAAAGGAGATAGAGCCGTCCTTTACTTCTTTTTGCGCTTTCCCGTCCTCTTTGCTCGTCAGATCACTCTTTTCCTCCAGGACGCCGCAGATACGCTCGGCGGAGGATTTTGCCATAGAGATCATTACCGTGACCATTGCGATCATCATCAGGCTCATGAGAATGTTCATGGTGTAGGTGAACATGCTCATCAGATCGCCGGTGGTCATGCCGCCTACCACAATGGTCTTTGCGCCCAGCCAGGAGAGCAGAATAATACAGGTATACACTGTGAACTGCATAATAGGCATCATGCTGACCATGACCTTCTCCGCACGGATGGAGCAGAGGTACAGGGCGTGAGAAGCTTTCTTGAATTTTTCCGTCTCGTGATCCTCGCGGACGTAAGCTTTTACCACGCGGATACTTGTCAGGTTTTCCTGTACGCTGGCATTGAGTCCGTCGTATTTTTCAAACATTTCCCGGAAGTAGGGGCCTACCTTTCCCATAAGGAAGATAATCACGCAGCCCAGGAAAATAAGTGCGCCTAAGAATACCAGGGCCAGGCGCGCATTGATGAGAAATGCCATCGTCATCGCTGTTATCAGTGTGATGGGCGCCCGGGTGAACATACGCATAATCATCTGAAATGCATTCTGTACGTTGGTTACGTCTGTGGTCAGTCTTGTGACCAGGCCGGCTGTGGAGAAGCGGTCAATGTTGGAGAAGGAAAACTCCTGTATCTGGCCGTACATGGCTTCCCGCAGATTTTTTGCAAAGCCGGTGGAGGCGATAGAAGCCTGCTTCGCTGCCATAGCTCCGCAGAACAGGGAGGCAAAGGATACGGCCAGCATAACCAGTCCTACCTTTACCACGTAGCTCATATTTCCTGTGCCGAGACCGTCGTCGATGATGCTTGCCATCAGACGGGGGATGATCATTTCCAGAATGACCTCCACGATTATGAAAACAGGAGCTGATATTGCTATATTTTTGTATTCGCCGATGTATTTTTTTAGTGTTTTGAGCATATAAACCTCCTATTAAAAGTCGCTGCGCGACGGCGCTAAAGGGTAAAGCCGCATAATCTTATTCCAGTTCTGACAAGCTTTTTAGTACCCGCTCCAGCAGTTCGGAGAACTGTCTGCGCTCCTCTTCTGTCATGCAGCCGTAGATTTTGTCGTCCATCTGATGCATTTCTTCGCGCATCTCCTGCATCAGACAGCGGCTTTTTTCCGTCAGCTCTATGATACGGAAGCGCTTGTCGTCTTCTTTTGTTTTCCGTACAATAAAGCCTTTCTCCTCCAAACGGTTTAAAATCCCTGTGACGGTTGGATTTTTTAAGTGAAACCATTTTTCAATCTCCCGCTGATGAATCGGCTCTCCCTCGTGGAAACCCAGATAAAAAAGGATTTCCTGCTGGGATGAGGTGAGGTTGTATTTCAGCAGATGCTTATTTCTTCTTTCCTCAAAGGTTTTGTGAATCATTTTGAGCTGTTTGTTAATTGTGTTCAGCTCTCTTTGCATAAGGCTGTCACCTCCTTTTTTGACGGAGTGTATTTTTGAAAATTTAATGAATATGGTATGTGGTATCCTGTTCTTGGAGCTTATTGCTATAAAGTTCGGAAGTAAAATGTTTTGTATTCTTTATTGGCTTGCCGCATAATCCTGGGTGCAAAAATATATAGCGTGATATACATTAGATATATATCACGCTATATATTAATACCCAAATGTTGGATTGTCAATAATGGAATTATGAAAATTTTGTGAAATTCATTTCCTTTCCTATCACAATTGCCTTTGCATTGGCGCTGTGGCCGATCTCGTTTGTCTTGGCAATGGGCAGTTCTTTTCCTGCATACCGCTTTACCAGCTCTGTCATGGAGGGGAGGGCTTTTTCCTCTTCCATCTTTGTAAAGGTTCCCAGAAGGATTCCGTTTATCTGTTCGAATACGCCTATTTGCTTTAACTGATTCAGATAGGCCGTCATCTGGGGAACAAGGCCGCCGAGACTTTCCAAAAGCAGGATTTTTCCATTCATGTCCGGCCAGTAAGGGGTGCCTGCCAGCTTCAAAAGGCAGCGGATATTTCCGCCCACGACAATGCCCTGCATGGAGTTCTTTTGTATCATACTGTAACGGAAGGAAAACAAGTCCGGTTTTTCCTCGAATATGCTTGCAAAAAAATTGGCCGCCTGCTCCTGTGCATTCGGGGAGATAAGATTCCGCACCTGGTAAAGTACGGACGGCTTTTTTGTTTTTGTATAGATTGCATTTATGATTGTTGTCAGATCGCTGTAGCCCCAGAATACGGCATTGCTTTTGGCTATCACATCGTAGTCCAGAAAGGGAAGAATCTCATTGGCAATGTCGCCGCCGGAGATGTCAAAAACCGCCCGGATCTCCGGGTTCCGGTAAAAGTTCATCAGGCTTTCGGCGCGTTCTTTTCCTGTGCCGCTGAAGACGGATTCTTTTTCGTAGATGCAGTCCCCGAAGATAGGGATTAGGCCGAGATCTGATAGGGTGGCTTGCAGCTTGTTTAGTTTTTCGCGGTATGTTTGCGGCTGCGCATTGGAACAGGATACTATGGCTGTTTTACTTCCTTTTTTCATCTTAATACTTCCTTTTATTAAGTAAATTGTATCATTTATACTCTTTTTACAAATTACCCTAAAAGGAACCGCCAGTTCGGACAGCCCCTTTTCAAAATCTTATTCTTTTACCGCACCGATTAATTCATTTACATCGGCAACCTGATATTTTTTCATATAATCCAGAATCCCCTCCGCCGTCTCTTTTCCTGCAAAAGGATTTGAGAAGTTGGCAGCGCCCACGGAAACTGCGGTTGCCCCTGCTAAAAGAAATTCCACCGCATCCTCTCCGTTACGGATCCCCCCCATTCCAATCACCGGAAGGGATACGGCGTGAGCCGCCTGATATACCATCCTAACCGCAATGGGTTTGATGGCCGGTCCGGACAAGCCTCCCGTTTTATTCGCCACGGCAAAGGTGCGCTTATGTATGTCAATCTTCATACTGGTTAGTGTATTGATCAGAGAAATCACATCCGCACCGCCGGCCTCAGCCGCCTTTGCCATCACCGTAATATCTGTTACATTTGGGCTAAGCTTCATAATAATCGGCTGTTTTGCGCACTTTTTTACTTCCCTGGTAATTGTTTCCAGCGCTGACGGGTCCTGTCCGAAGGCAATGCCTCCTTCCTTCACATTGGGACATGATACATTGATTTCCAGCATGTCCACCGGCTGATCCGAAAGCTTTTCTACCACTTCACAATAGTCCGTAATACTTTTTCCACAGACATTCACAATCAGCCTTGTATCAAATTGTCTGATAAAGGGAATATCTCTCTCAATAAAAACATCCACACCCGGATTCTGCAGGCCGATGGCATTGATCATGCCGCTGTGAGTTTCCGCAATACGGGGTGTTGCATTGCCGGCCCAAGGTGCATTGGCAACTCCCTTAACCGTAATCGCTCCCAAAAGACCCAGATCGTAAAATTCGCTGTATTCTTTTCCGGATCCAAAGGTTCCGGATGCGACCATAACCGGATTTTTAAGCTCCACCCCCGCAAGATTTACTCTTGTTTTGTATTCCATGCTTTCCTTCTCCTCTCAAATTTCAATTTCTTCCGCCGAGAATACCGGTCCGTCCTTGCAGACGCGTTTATTCTTCACATGTGTGTAGCCGTCCGTTTCCTTTGACTTGCAAACACAGCCCAGACAGGCGCCTACTCCGCAGGCCATACGCTCTTCCAGAGAGAGGAAGCAGTCCATTCCCTGTTCTATTGCATATTCCTTCAGCGCGCGCAGCATGGGAGTCGGACCGCAGGCAAAGACAGCGTCTGCCGTCAGTTCATTTTCCCAAACGGCATCCAGTACATTGCCTTTTGTTCCCAAGCTGCCATCCTCCGTAGCAATATACACAGTTCCGTTCTGTTCCAATTCTTTTTTCAAAAACAGTTCACTGTTTCGGTAGCCAGCTACAATCTGCTTTTCCCCGGAAAGCTGACGGGAAAGCTCTACCATCGGAGGTATGCCAATGCCTCCGCCAATCAGCAATACCTTCCGGTAGCCCTTGTCCAAAGGAAAACCGTTGCCCAGAGGACCTACGACATTCAATGTATCTCCGGCCCGGCATGCCGAGAATTCTTCCGTTCCTTTTCCTGCCACTCTGTATACAATCCGAATTCTCCCCTGCCCCTTATCCGCCTCGCAGATACTGATAGGCCGGGGAAGCATGCGGCTTGCATCATTGCAATATATGGAAAGAAACTGTCCCGGAACCGCCAAAGCAGCAATTTGACCGGCTTGAAGCCACATACTGTAAATATCCGCAGCAATCTTTTTTTGTTCCGTAATTACTGCAAGTTCTTTGTATTTCATCTCCATATCCTCCTGATACTGATTACTTTTTTATTTCGGCTCGATAATATCCATTCTTCAGCAGCCATTCTTCCATCAGTATACCATATTCCATTTTATTTTTTAAACTAAATTTGAGACAAGTATTTCTTATGCACCTTTAAGCTTTTCTCTTCGGTAAAGCAGCCCGCAAATCAGGCTTCCCATCACCACACACCCCAAAATCATCAGCGCGCAATGCATGAAAAAGGTATCCGGCAGAATGGTGATCACCGGATCGGTTGCCGGATCAAAAATCCAGTAATCATTGTTAAATGCCAGATGATGAAATGCTACGAAAGCCCAATCCCAATTCAGTGCCACCAGAATCCCTAACACGGCCGGCAAGGCCACGGCTAAAATCGAGGTCAGCTTCAGATATTTATACTCTCTTCTGCGGAAACAGAACACAATACCTGCCGTACTCAATACGGCGCCTGCTATTGCCATGTATTTAAACAGATTAAATATATCGCGCACCTCTTCAAAGTGAATCCTTCCCGGTTCTGACATGGCCAGACCGGGAAATTCCAGGCGCCCGCCGCCAAAGGACATGTTATAATCAATCAGCACATCATAATTATCCCGAATCTCCTCCCTGGAATACCCGGACTGCTCCGGAATATTCAGTGCGGAAATATCCAGATAATAGAGGGGCCGAAAAGCCAGCGTAAATACCACGGACACAGAAATAATGGTCAGTGTCAATACAAGGGCCAGTACTGTGTGAAATGCAAGATTATTCTTTTTCATCCTATTTTATCCTCCACCTGTTCTGCAGTCTCCCAAAACGGAAAAACCTCGCCAACCCTCAAGACTCCTCTCGAAAATCGGCAAGGTTCTTACTTCGCTTCCGGTTCACCCGCTCATCCAATCACATCGCTCATATCATACCGGCCCGCAGGCTTACCGGCCAGAAACTTCGCCGCCTGTACGGCTCCCTTTCCGAAAACCGCTCTGGAATAAGCCCGATGCTCAAAGGTCAGCACTTCGTCCGTTCCTGCAAAAATCACATCGTGATCCCCTACAATGGTTCCCCCGCGCACAGCCGAGATTCCAAGCTCCCTGGCCTCCCGCTTTTTACGCACCTGGCTTCTGTCATACACATAGGTATATGCTCCGCCCTCCGCCTCATTGATGGCGTCCGCAAGGGCGATGGCTGTTCCGCTGGGCGCGTCAAGCTTTTGATTGTGGTGTTTCTCCACAATCTCAATATCAAAGCCTGCCTCCGACAGGACCGGCGCCGCCTCCTTCAAAAGCTTCAAAAGAAGATTAATCCCCACGGACATATTTGCGGACTTTAAAACGGCAGTCTTCCTGGCAGTCTCCTCTGCCTTCTCAAGCTGCGCCTTGGAAAGCCCCGTGGTGCACAGAACCACCGGCAGCTTCCTGGCCGCACAATAATCAAGCAGCCCCTCAACCGCACCTGCATTAGAAAAATCAATTGCCACATCCGCCTCCACATCACAGTCCCCAATATCCGAAAATACGGGAAACGGATTGGACACACCGTCAAAGGTATCCACGCCTGCCACAATCTCCGCTTCCGCATCTTCCTTCAGCAGGCCCGCAATCATCTGTCCCATCCGGCCGTTACAGCCGTGCATCAGTACTCTAATCATTTATTTAACCTCGATTCCGAAATCAATCATTGCTTTCTTAAGATTCTCCCTGTGCTCCGGCTCCATCTCGGTAAGCGGCATCCGCAAAGGTCCCGCCTCCATACCCATCATATTGAGCGCCGCCTTCACGGGAATGGGATTCACCTCACAGAACAGTTGATCCACCAGGGGGATCGCCCGAAGCTGTATCTCACGGCTGCCTGCAATATCACCCTCCAGAAACCTGGCCACCATATCATGGGTTTCCTTAGGAGCCACATTCGAAAGCACGGAAATCACGCCGTATCCCCCCAGTGACAGCAGAGGAACCACCTGATCGTCATTTCCGGAATACAGCTCGATACATCCGTCCGCAAGCTCCATCAGCTTCGCCACCTGCGAAATATTGCCGCTGGCTTCCTTGATGCCTACTATATTCTTCACATTCTTAGCAAGCTCCACGGCAGTCTGAGGCTGAATATTACAGCCAGTCCGGCCGGGAACATTGTACATAATGATCGGCAGTTTTACGGAATCGGCAATGGCCGTATAGTGGACGATCAATCCCTTCTGAGTAGCCTTATTGTAGTAAGGCGTTACAATCAGCAGAGCATCCGCCCCATATTTTTCCGCCTCTTTGGACAGGTAAATTGCCGTCTCCGTACAATTGGAGCCTGTTCCTGCAATCACCGGAACTCGGCCTGCCACATGATCAATCGTGAACTTAATTGCCTCCAGATGCTCCTCATGGGTCAAAGTGGAAGACTCCCCCGTGGTGCCGCAGATCACAATAGCGTCCGTGTGATTTTCAATCTGATAGTCCAGAAGCTCCGCAAGCTTCGGAAAATTAATCTCTCTGTTCTCTGTAAACGGTGTGACAATCGCCACCGCCGCTCCCTTAAAAATAGCCATAGCCTACCTCCATTCGAATCAAAAGTGGGGCCGACCCTTACCGAAGTCCGCCCCTAAAGAATCGCTCTTTTACCATGAATTCTTTTTGATAGCGCCCCATCAGTGTCTGATGACAGTCATATACCTCTTCGGCATATGCCCAAGAAACCGCCTGCAGAAAGCCGTCTCTTTCGGCGTCCGCCCCTTTTCCTCTCCTTCCTCTATGTCTGCCATATCCGAAAAGGTACTCTTGGAGAACGCAACCTCTATCATGCTTGTATGAAATTGTCCATATTAGCCTTACTGTACCACACGGCTATTTGATTGTCAACGAAATTTCCTCCGATTCCAGCACCTTATTTCAAAGTGTCAATCTTCACCACATCATCGGCATATGGATAAAGGGATTCGCACATATTGATTCCCGTAAGAACCAGCTCCATGCTCTCGTCCTTCGTCTCAACCAGGGCCTTCAGCTCCTCCTCCGTGATAATCTCCCTGTCCACCAGTCCCAGAACCTCGTCCAGGATCAGAAGGTCGCACCCGTCCGTTGTCATCACCTTTCTGGCAAAATTCAAGCCGTTACGGATATTCACGGCCTCCTCCGCCTGCTGCTCCGGTGACAAGGACTGATAATCCACATCCCACTTTTCAAAGGAAAAAACCTTAATATCCGGCTCCAGACGCTTGATAAACTCATCCTTTTCCTTCACCTTTCCCTTAAGGAAACGGATGATAATCACGGACTTTCCATTGCTGGCTCCGGTAATTCCCCGGCCAATAGCAGCAGAGGTCTTGCCCTTTCCTTCGCCGCAGATAATCATAATCTGTCCCTTCACCATCCCTGCACTCCTTTCCTGCTCCCGAAACCAAAGGCCGGAGCATCAGATGTCGTGTTGTAATCTCGGTATTGTGTAATGCATCTATCATACACCAATTACGCAGGAAATGCAAATTTTTCCGTATTATCAAGCTATAATCGCGTCCGAATACAGGAATTAATTCTCCTGATAATCCAATTTGCTCACCGAAACCTCATAGGCCACTCTCTTTTCCGATTCCTCTTCATCTATTTTCTTTACATATTCCCGGCTCTGTATCCTGCCCCAGATCTGAGCATGGCCGCCCACCTCAAAGCCGGAGGCAAAACGGGCGTTTCTGCCCCAGCAGATACAGGGAATATAATCTGATTTTCCATAGGGGCGGTTCACCGCAATCAGCAAATCCGCAATCTCCCTGCCCAGAGGAGTTTTCCGATAAACAGGCGTCTTACATATGTATCCGTCCAGATAAATCTGGTTGGTTTTTGCATTTTCCACCTCATCCTCCAAAAATTCCACCTCTCTGGCAAACACAGACAGCACCAGTCTGTTCTTCTTCTCTTCGTGCCTGTTGTAGGAGCGGAACTGGCCGGCCACCCGGATGTACTCTCCGGTATAATCCTCTTCCACATTGATCAGCCGCTCCGAAATCATGACCGGAATAATATCCGCCGAATCGCTCAGACGCCTTACCAGTACATCCATCATGTAAAAGCCCTCCCCGAAGACCTCATGGCTGAATGTAAATTCCGAAACAATTTCTCCGATTACCGACACTTGGTTGTTTTCAATGACCTTATCTGACATTACGCAAGTTCTCCCTTCTTCTTCTTGTATTTTGGTATCTTTACATATATATGAAGAAGAAAACGGCTTTAGAACCATTTTCCGGAAAATTAATAATTTTTTTATTTCCCGGGTCATTTTCCTGTTGTATTCCCGCATAAATGTGGTAAACTGTATAAGTTAATGATACAAAAACAAGAAAAAGTGCGGCGCCGTATTCATTATGAAATTACCCTTGCGGATAATGACATTTACGCAATCATGAATACGATGCGGTCCGAGCAGTTATGAGGAAGCAGTTATGAAAAGAGAAGACATTCGAAATATTGCAATTATTGCCCATGTAGACCATGGAAAAACCACTCTGGTGGATGAGCTGTTAAAGCAAAGCGGCGTATTCCGCGCCAATCAGGCGGTGGCCGAGCGCGTAATGGACTCCGGCGACATTGAACGGGAGCGCGGCATTACCATCCTCTCCAAAAATACGGCAGTTACCTATAAGGACATCAAAATCAATATCATTGATACGCCGGGCCATGCGGATTTCGGCGGTGAGGTGGAGCGTGTTCTCAAGATGGTCAACGGCGTCATTCTGGTAGTAGACGCCTTTGAGGGTTCTATGCCCCAGACCAAGTTTGTGCTCCGCAAGGCCCTGGAGCTGGAGCTTCCGGTGATCGTCTGTATCAATAAAATTGACCGGCCGGAGGCAAGGCCCGCGGAGGTGATTGACGAGGTTCTGGAACTTCTGATGGATCTGGACGCATCGGACGCGCAGCTTGACTGTCCCTTTGTCTTTGCCTCTGCAAGAGACGGCTACGCGCTCCGGAATCCGGAGGATGAACCGAAGGACATGACGCCTCTCTTTGAGACAATTATCAACGCCATTCCCGCTCCCGAAGGGGATCCGGAGGCCGGAACCCAGGTACTGATCAGCACCATCGACTATAATGAGTATGTGGGGCGCATCGGCGTCGGCAAGGTGGACAACGGCTCTATCCGGGTCAATCAGGAGATGGTGATGGTCAACCACCACGATCCCGATCAGTGCAAAAAGGTAAAGATCAGTAAGCTCTACGAATTTGACGGTCTGAATAAGGTGGATGTAACGGAAGCCGGTATCGGCTCCATCGTAGCCATCTCCGGCATTGCGGATATCCGTATCGGAGATACTCTGTGCTCCCCGGATGACCCTAGGCCCATCCCCTTCCAGAAAATCTCCGAGCCCACCATCGCCATGCATTTTCTGGTAAATGACAGCCCCCTTGCGGGAAAGGAAGGAAAATATGTCACCTCCCGCCATCTGCGTGACCGTTTGTTCCGGGAGCTGAATACGGACGTCAGCCTCCGGGTGGAGGAGACGGAAACTACCGAATGTTTCAAAGTATCGGGACGGGGCGAGCTTCATTTATCCGTCTTAATAGAAAATATGCGCCGCGAGGGCTATGAATTCGCCGTAAGCAAGGCGGAGGTTCTCTACCGTACGGATGAAAAGGGACATAAGCTGGAGCCCATGGAGCGCGCCTACATTGATGTGGACGACGAGTATTCGGGAAATGTTATTCAGAAGCTCGGGGAACGCAAGGGCGAGCTGCTGAATATGAACAGCAACGGCAGCGGCTCCACACGTCTGGAATTCCTCATTCCCGCCCGGGGCCTGATTGGATACCGGGGCGAATTTCTCACGGACACCAAGGGAACCGGCGTCCTGAATACGATTTTCGAGGGCTACGGCCCCTACAAGGGAGACATTCAGTACCGCAAGCAAGGGTCGCTGATTGCTTTTGAAGCCGGAGAAGCCATTACCTACGGTCTCTTTAACGCCCAGGAGAGAGGCTCTCTCTTTATCGGCCCCGGCGAAAAGGTTTATGCCGGTATGGTCATCGGCCAGAACGGCAAGGCGGAGGATATTGAGCTGAATGTATGCAAGACCAAAAAGCTGACCAACACGCGTTCCTCCAGTGCGGATGAGGCCCTGAAGCTGACACCGCCCAGAGTTTTAAGCCTGGAACAGTGTCTGGAGTTTATTGATACGGACGAGTATCTGGAGATTACGCCCAAGTCCTTAAGAATCCGCAAGAAGATCCTGGATCCCACTCTCCGAAAGAGAGCCGCAATGAATCATAAATAGTTTTCTTTTTCTAAATTTTGTGTTACAATGGAGAGCATAGGAGGTTATTCTATGAAAAACCAGAGACATAAACGTAAAGAAATCTATTCCGTTCTTATGGTCTCCAACACAGATGGAAAAAGCAGACAGTTCCAGGTTTCCGCTTTTACACTTCGTCTTTGTGCCGGTCTCATCGTCGGCCTCTGTCTTGTCATAGGCTGGCTCATCTACCAGGCCTCCGTGGCTGACGGAGTGAGGCAGGTTCTCCGACAGGAGGTCGCCGCTTTGAAGGAACAGCTTCAAACTCTTGAGACGGAACGGGAAGACCTGACAAAAGATAAATTGACACTTGCTGCGGAGAATGAGGCCTTACGCCGTCAGACCGAGGCTGCGGATGTACCGGAGGAAGAGCCCCGGGAAGAAGAATCGGAGGATGCTGCGGATCCCGCCTTTCCCAGCCTATACCCCTCCGACGGCGCCGGTATTTTGAAAACATCCTATTCGGAGGAGCAGCCCTACATTGCCATCAGCGCTTACACGGACGGCCATATTGTTGCCGCCGGGAACGGCGTCGTGACAGCCGTCAGCTCCGATGACACATATGCTCATATTATTGAGGTGGAACATGAAGGGGGCTATAAGACACGCTATCTGCTTCACCAGGACTGTGAAGTAAACACGGAGGAGGGTGCACAGGTAGAAGCCGGAGATACGTTAATGACCATTACATCCGATGACTGTCAGCTGGACTATCAGGTTCTTTTAAATGATGAGCCAATTGATCCGCTTTCCGTTATTGATGCAAAAGGATAAACAGCGGCAGAATGCTGCGGATAAGTTAAGGAGGATTTTAACATGTTAGGAAAAAGCAAACCAGCCATCACTACTTCTACGGCAGAAACACAGACTGCCAAGATTGGTACTATCATTGGCCCCGGAGCCATATTCAAGGGCGACATCACCGCACCGGAAGCTATCCGTATCGATGGAACACTCACCGGCAACTGCGTATGCAAGGGTAACTTAATTCTCGGAACTGAGGGGCAGATCAAGGGCAATATCAAGGCTCAGAATGTGATTCTTTCCGGTAAGGTTGTAGGTGATGTGGATTCCTCCGGAAAACTGGAGCTGCTTTCCACCGGCAAGCTGTCCGGTAACATCACGGCCCGCTCCCTTGTCATTGATGAGGACGCATTCTTCGACGGCAGATGCGCCATGGTAACAAACCATGCGGCTGCACTGGAGATTGAGGAAGAGGAGCCGGAAGAGGATGTCCAGGAAGACGGTAAGGCAAGCGTGGATAAGTACTAAAAATGGTTCTCCATGGATTTTTTACATATTATTAAAACGGGTGCCGGATTTTTCCGGCACCCATTTGCTTTATAACTTCTATATTCCGGTCCGCTCTACACTTCAAACAGCAGATCCCCGTAGGAAGGCATCGGCCACATATCCTTTGCCACAAGCATTTCCAGTTTGTCTACCGGCTGACGCAGAGCTTCCATAGCCGGAACCACCACATTCTGAAAATATACCGCCCGTTCTCTTCCCTCCTTCTTTCCCTGAGAGTCATCCGTCACCTCCGTAAGCTTCCGAAGGGCCGCCTTTGTAGCCGCAAGCAGGGAAGAACACTCCTTTAAAAGATCGATCTGCACGCTGATATTGGCCTCCCCGCAGGCCTGCCGAATCTGATTCACGGAGGTTGCAAGGGCCGTGGTATATTGGAGAACTGCGGGAATAATATGCTTGCTGGCAATATCAATCATGGAGCGGGCCTCAATGTTAATGGCCTTGGCATAGGTCTCATATTGAATCTCCGCACGGGATTCCAGTTCCGCTCTGGTAAATACGCCGAAGCGCTCAAACAGCTCCACGGTTTTCGTTTCTGTCAATACCGGGATAGCATCCACCATCGTCTTAATATTAGGAAGTCCCCGGCGCTTCGCTTCCTCCACCCATTCCTCCGAGTAGCCGTTGCCGTTGAATACAATCCGCTGATGCTCCGAAGCATACTTTTTAATCAGATCATGGACCGCCATATCAAAGTCCTTCGCCTTCTCCAGGCAGTCACAGGCTTCGGAAAATGCCTGAGCCGCTATGGTATTGAGCACCACGTTAGGCGCCGCTATGGAATCCCTGGAACCCACCATACGAAACTCAAACTTATTGCCCGTAAAGGCAAAGGGAGAAGTACGGTTCCGATCCGTAGCATCCTTGGCAAAGTCGGGAAGTGTCTTAACCCCTGTGTGCAGATGACCTCCCCGCAGACTGTGAGTAGCCTCACCGGTGCTGATTAGCTGTGAGAGCACATCCTCCAGCTGTTCCCCAAGATAGACGGAAATAATCGCCGGAGGCGCCTCACTGGCTCCCAAGCGGTGGTCATTGCCCACATCCGCCGCAGATTCCCGAAGAAGGGCCGCATGATCATCCACCGCCTTTAAGATGCAATTCAATATCAGAAGAAACTGTATGTTCTCATGGGGGGTCTTTCCCGGATCCAGGAGGTTGATCCCATCATCCGTAATCAGCGACCAGTTGTTGTGCTTTCCGGAGCCGTTAACTCCGGCAAAAGGCTTTTCATGGAGCAGGCATTGGAGCCCGTGCTGATAGGCGGCCTTTTTCAAGGTCTCCATGACAAGCTGATTGTGATCCACCGCCACGTTGCACTCCGCATAGATGGGGGCAAGCTCATGCTGACCGGGAGCAACCTCATTGTGCTGTGTCTTGGCGGACACACCGAGCTTCCACAATTCTTGGTTCACATCCTCCATAAAATCGGCAATCCGTTCCCGGATAACCCCGAAGTAATGATCGTCAAGCTCCTGTCCCTTGGGAGGCATGGCACCGAAGAGGGTACGCCCGGTAAAAATCAGATCCTTGCGCTTCAAGTACTTTTCCCGATCCACCAGGAAATATTCCTGTTCGGCTCCTACGGAGGGCGTTACTCTCCGGGAGGTTTCATTTCCAAAGAGGCGCAAAAGACGAAGGGCCTGCCTGTTAACGGCCTCCATGGAGCGCAGAAGCGGCGTTTTCTGATCCAGAGCCTCTCCTTTATAGGAGCAAAAAGCCGTAGGTATGTACAGAATGGCTCTGGAGCCGTCCGCATCCTTTTTTACAAAGGCCGGCGAGGTACAGTCCCAGGCCGTATACCCCCTTGCCTCAAAGGTAGCCCTTAAGCCGCCTGAGGGAAAAGAGGAGGCGTCCGGCTCTCCCTTCACAAGCTCCTTTCCGGAAAACTCCATCAGAACCTTACCGTCGGTCTTGGGCGCCGAGAGAAAGGCATCGTGCTTTTCCGCAGTCGCTCCGGTCAGCGGCTGAAACCAATGGGAGTAATGGGTGGCTCCCTGTTCGATGGCCCACTCCTTCATCTCATGAGCCACCACATCGGCTACTGCCAGATCCAGTTCTTTTCCCTCCTGTATGGTCAGCTTCAGCTCCCGGTAAATTTTTTTCGGCAGACGCTCCTGCATCACCGTATCATTAAATACATTTTCTCCGAATAATTTCGATATATTAATCTTCTCAGCCATTCTATTCTCCCCCGCAGGTTTTACTGTCCTAAAATCATACGAAAATACCGGGAAACAAGACAGCTGACTTATTTCCCGGCGCCCCGAATATTTTTCTGCTTAAGCTTTTCCTACGGAACCGAAGATCTCCATCTTCTCCTTCACAGTTTCCTTGATTGCCTCAAAGCCGGGAGCCAGAAGCTTTCTCGGGTCATAGCCCTTGCCCTGCTGATCCTTGCCCTCTTCCACATACTTTCTGGTTGCGGCTGCGAAGGATAACTGGCACTCGGTATTCACATTAATCTTGGATACGCCCAGATCAATGGCCTTCTTAATCATATCGGTAGGAATTCCCGTACCTCCGTGAAGCACCAGAGGCATCTCGCCGGTAAGCTGCTGAATGGCATCCAGAGTCTCGAAGCTTAAGCCTGCCCAGTTCTCCGGATATTTTCCGTGAATGTTGCCGATTCCGGCTGCAAGGAAATCAATGCCAAGATCTGCGATAGCCTTGCACTCCTTGGGATCCGCACACTCGCCCATGCCGATGACGCCGTCTTCCTCGCCTCCGATGGAGCCGACCTCCGCCTCCAGGGAAATGCCCTTGTCCGCGCAGACCTTTACCAGTTCCTTGGTCTTCTCGATATTCTCCTCAATGGGATAGTGAGAGCCGTCAAACATGATAGAGGAGAATCCTGCCTCGATGCACTTGTAGCATGCGTCATAGCTGCCGTGATCCAGGTGAAGAGCCACGGGAACGGTGATGTTCAGCTCCTCAAGCATGCCGTTTACCATGCCTACCACAGTCTTATAGCCTGCCATGTACTTTCCTGCACCCTCGGATACGCCGAGAATCACGGGAGAATTATTCTCCTGTGCGGTCAGAAGTACTGCCTTGGTCCACTCCAGGTTGTTAATGTTGAACTGGCCTACCGCATAGTGGCCTGCCTTTGCTTTCTTAAGCATTTCCGCTGCTGATACTAACATTGTACTTTACCTCCGTTTTTTATAGATACTCTTTTTCATACCTGTCCATTATATATGATCCGGCCGGTGTGTTGCAAGATTTTTTTCACAGGTTATACTCTTTCTGCACTCCTTTGTCACACGAATCTCCACGGCCCTGGGGTTGTTGGAAATCGTCACGGATCTGTGCTCGCCCCCGAACTCTCCGTCCAGTGTCCAGGGAATGGGTTCCTGTGCTTCTACCTCAATCCGGGCACTGCGGAAGGAATACATGTATTTGCTGTCTATCTCCTTTACCAGAAGTGCCGCCAGAATATCCTGGAGCTCCATCGCATTCTTCGGCCTGCGGATGAAGGTCACCTCATACACGCCGTCGTCAAAGACCACATCCTTGCCTATGATTCCCTTAAATCCCCCTACGGACTTGGAATTGGTCACCATGCCGAAGAGGAAGTCTCCCTCAAAGCTCATTTCGCTGCTTGTCACCTTGAGCTGATAAGACTTTACATTGTAAATGCTTTTCATGCCCTCCAGAATATAGGCCATCTGTCCCAGAACATTCTTGATCTCCTGCTTAGTGGAGTAGGATACCCCCGTAAAAATGCCGAAAGCCGCGATATATATAAAGCTGTTATCATTAAAAGAACCCACATCACAGAGAAAATTTTCTCCCTGTACGGCGATCCGCGCCGCCTCTTCCATATTGACGGGGATCTTTAAGGACCTTGCAAAATCATTGCAGGTGCCTGCCGGAATATAGCCGACGGGAACCTTATGCTTCCGGCGCATCATTCCGGTTACTACCTCGTCAAGTGTTCCGTCTCCGCCGCTGCACACCACCAGATCATAGCCCTCCGGCATCTGCTCCATCTGTTCCACAGCATCCCCCGCCCCTCCGGTGGGGTACACCGTCAGTTCATATCCTGCATCCGCCATCACCTTCAGAATCCCGTAAAGCTTCCCCTTAATATGCTCCTTCCCGGCATGGGGATTGTAAATAAAATATAATTTCTTACTCGGCCACTTCACAGCCCTCACCTCTCCTATTCCGATTCCGTAATATCTCTTCCGGTACATCTTTATGAAATCAGTCTCCGGCACAAATGCATATGCCTGTAAATTGATTTGTACGGAATATTACTGTTTAAGCAAAAATTGAACCCAGGATAGTATACGATAAAATGGTCATAATAAACGCGGCCAGAAGCACTCCCAGGATCACCGCCGGAAATGCTTTCTTAAAGCGGATTCCCAGAAGGGCCGCAATCAGAGAACCTGTCCAGGCGCCTGTCCCCGGCAGGGGAATTCCCACAAAGAGCAGCAAGCCCCAGAATTCATATTTTTCAATCTGATCCTTTTTATTCATCGCCCGGCTTTCCAGCTTTTCCACCATGGGGCGGAACAGCTTTGTCTTTTTCAGCCAATTGAAAATCGCCGTGATAAACAGTAAGATAAAGGGAACAGGAATCAGATTTCCCACAATACAGATAGGAATGGCCCGCCACATCTCCACATCCAAAAATGCCGGTCCCGCCGCCAGAAGGCCTCCTCTCAGCTCCAGTATGGGAATCATGGAAATGATAAAAATAACCAGCTCCTTTGCCGCACTTCCTCCCAGATTTTCCACAAACCATTGTACCAATGTCTCTGTCATCGTTTCATATCCTTTCTCACCGGTGTACTTTTCCGCTGCCGGTTATCCTGCAAAATGGTAACATTGCTTTCATCCGCTTCATTATCTAAGCCGTGATCTCCCCCAGGGCTTTTAGAAGCGTATCCATCTCTTCGTCCGTTCCTATGGTAATCCGAAGGTAATTCCGAAGTCTTGGGGCGTCAAAATAGCGCACATAGATGCGCCTCTCCCGAAGAGCTTTAAAAATCTCTCCTGCCGGACAGGTCTCATGAGAAGCAAAGATAAAATTCGCTCCCGAATCGGGAAAGTGAAAGCCCAAAGCCTTAAGCTCCTTTTTCGTCCGTTCTCTGGTTGCCGTAAGCCTCTTAAGATTCTCCTGAAAATACGCCTCATCCCTCACCGCAGCCGTTCCCAGCTCCAGAGCCGCCCGGCTCATGGTGTAGGAGTTGAAGGAGTATTTCACATCATTCAGGTATTTGATCAGGAGGGGACTTCCTACCGCAAAGCCAATGCGCATTCCGGCCATGGAGCGGGATTTGGAAAAGGTCTGAACCACCAGAAGGTTATCATACCGATCCACAAGCTCCATGGCGGAGGGACCGGCAAAGTCCACGTAAGCCTCGTCCACAATCACAATCACATCGGGATTCCTGCGGATAATCTCTTCCACCTGGCCAAGCTCCATATAGAGCCCTGTCGGAGCATTGGGATTTGGAAAAATGATGCCTCCGTTCTCCCGAAAATAATCCTCCTTTACAATGCGGAATTCCTCATCCAGAGCCGGACGCTCATAAGGGATTCCGAACAGCTCCGCCCACACGGGGTAGAAAGAATAGGTGATGTCGGGAAACAGCACCGGCCTGCCGGAATTGAAAAAGGTTAAAAAAGCCATTGCCAGTACATCATCCGAACCCACACCCACAAAAAACTGTTCCTTCGGCCTCTGACAGCGCTCCGAAAGTGCCTCCGTCAGCATGGAGCAAGCCGGATCCGGATAGAGCCGGAAGCTTTCCTCCTTCATTTCTTCAAGGGCGCGCCGGACGCCCGGAGCCGGGGGGTAAGGATTTTCGTTGGTATTCAGCTTGATCATCCCCGGTATGTCGGGCTGCTCTCCCGGTGTGTAGGGCACAACCCTTCTTATGTTTTCCTGCCATTTTTTCATAATTGTCTCCGCTTTTCTGTTCTTATCCTCCGGAAATCTTCTCTTTTGCAGCTATGCGCATTGCGATTTCCTACTATATTACTAGAGACTGCTCTTTCTTACAACCCCTTTTTCCACAAGAAATACGGGTTTATAAGATAACTTTGCCTTGCGCAGCCCTTCCTCGCCCATGTCCTCCTCCCGGTTGAGATAGGTAAAGCCGGCTCCCTCATGTTCCGCAAACTGCTGATTAATCATGGTGTAGGCTCCCTGAACATCGGCAAATGCTTTCTCTATGTGAACTACCAGTGTATCCTTTCCCACAGGCTCTCCAATGGTGAAGGCTACGATTTTTCCGTCCACCCGCAAGGCTCCGCCCCGCATTTCCAGTTCCTCGAAAAGACGGAGATAATTCAGCGCAACGCAGATCTCCGCATGCTTTTCCTCATCCTCCTCGCAGCCGTTCAGCTCTCTCCAACGCAGGCCCATCTGAAAACATTCCTCCAGATTGTCCTTTGTGACGGGCTCATAGCTCCAGTCCGGATAGAGGATCTTAAACTTATTAATATGATTCTTTTTGCTGTGGTATTTCTTTCCGGAAAGATTTATCAGTTTTTCCGTCTCGTACACATAATCTGCGTAATCCCGCTCATAACTGATGGTAAACATCCCCGGATAAAGCGTCTCAAGCCGGGCAAAATCCTCCTTTGTCACATTGTGAAGCTGAAAAGGGCGGTTTTTTTCTTCAAAATATGCCATCAAAGCATCCAGAGCCTGTTTTAAGCTCCCCGGCCCCACAGGAACCGTAAAGGACTCTTCCCCGGAGGTGCGTCCGAACACAAGCATGTCCTCCAAAATGGCAAAGCCCACGTCATAGTGGCGGGACCACAGATAAGTATTGGCAAAGGTCATCTCGCAGCTTCGTGTTTCCGCATAGCTTAAATAATGATTGATCTGCGCCCGGTCCTCTAATTCCGGCCGCTTCAGATTGATTTCCATAGTATTCTCCATTCCAGTTCCCTAATATCCCTTATAATGTACAAATCAGTTTCCAGGTGCGGGCTTCTCAAAGATATTCGCTGACTCGTAAAGCTGATAGTAAATTCCCTTTTTCTTCATCAGCGCTTCATGATTCCCTTCCTCCACAATCCGGTTGCCTGAAAGAACGAGAATCCGGTCGGCGCCGTGAATGGTGGTCAGACGGTGTGCGATGGTAAGAGTGGTTCTTCCTGCGGCCAGCTTGTCCAGAGATTCAGACACCAGATGCTCGCTTTCATTATCAAGGGCCGCCGTCGCCTCATCCAGAAGAAGCACCCGGGGCGCCTTCAGGAATACCCGGGCAATGCTGATTCTCTGCTTCTGTCCGCCGGAGAGCTTCACTCCCCGCTCGCCCACATAGGTGTCATAGCCGTCCTTAAGCTCCATAATAAAATCGTGAGCCCCCGCAAGCCTGGCCGCCTCCATTACTTCCTTCCTGTCTGCCCCCGGCCGCCCGTAGGCAATGTTTTCATAGACGCTTCCGGAAAAAAGATATACATCCTGCTGAACCACGCCCACGCTGCCACGAAGGCTCTCTAAGGTCACCGTCTTGATATTCTGCCCGTCCAGAAGGATCTCTCCCTCCGTCGGATCATAAAAGCGGGGGATCAGATTACAAAGGGTGGTCTTTCCGCCTCCCGACGGTCCCACCAGCGCCACTTTTTCTCCCGGGCGGATGGTCAGATCAATGCCGGACAGCACCGGGGTCTGATCGTCCGGATACTCAAAGGATACGTGACGAAAGGTAATTTCTCCCTCCACATGGGTAAGTGGTACGGCTCCTTCCTCGTCAAAAATGTCTACACTGGCATCCATCAGTTCCGTGAACCGCTCAATGCCTGTCATACCTCTCTGGAACTGCTCCGCAAATTCAATAATCCGGCGTATGGTTGCCAGAAGCGTGGTCACATACAGGGTATAAGCCACCAAATCCGCCGGAGCAATCAGTCCTCTTATCATAAAGATGCCTCCGGCTACTATCACCACCACATACATCAGGCCGTCAAAGATGCGAATGGTATTCTGAAAGGCTGCCATGTACTTATAGGTCTGGCGCTTGATTTTCAAAAACTCATGATTGTCCCGGCTGAACTTCTCAAGCTCCACATCCTCATTGGCGAAGGCACGTACCACCTTATTTCCGAGAAGACTGTCCTCGATTCTGGCGTTCAGCTCACCGATATGGTTCCGCTGACGCTTAAAGGCTTTGCGCACCTGAAGGTTAAAATAGGTACAGGATACGGCCATCACCGGGATTAATGCGAAAATAATGCCGGTCAGCAAAAGGTTCACCCTTGCCAGTATCACAAAGGAGACAACGGCCTTTAAAAAGGCGATAAAGAATTCCTCCGGACAGTGATGAGCGAACTCCGTCACGTCAAATAAATCGCTGGTAATCCGGGACATAATCTGCCCCACCTTGGTGTTGTTGAAATAGTTGTCCGAGAGCTTCTGGAGATGGGCGAAGGCATCCTCACGCATATCCGTCTCAATGGCCGCCCCCATGACATGGCCTGTGTAGGCCATGTAGTAGCTGGCCATTCCGTCTACAATGCGCAGCGCAAAGTATATCATGCCAATGGTTACAATGGTGCGCACCGTGAGGGCTGACAGATCGCGCATCCCAACATCGGTAATATGGCGCAGAATCAAGGGCAGAATCATCTCGCAGACCGTAGTGAGCGCTGCGCAGAAGAGATCCATAACCATGATTCCCGTATATTTTTTGTAGTAGGGAACGAATCTTTTTAAGAGTGTACTTGTTTTCATTGCTTTTGTTTCCATTTTATTTTGCCCGGTTTCCTGTATTTTTTTCATTGACAACCATAATAGTGTAACACATATATATAAGTTTTTCCAGAAGAAAAAGGACGCCGGTTTATTTTTCGGCATCCCTTTTATTAAATCTTATTCATTTGCTGTTTTTTCTTTTTCTTAAGAGCGGTAATAAGAGCAATTGCAGCGCATACAAAAAATAATTCCTTATGCAAACAGTTTCTCTTTATACACGCCGTCCGCAATCAGCTTCTTGAAGGAATCCACTACAGACTGTTTATCCTCCTTGTAGGTAACGCCGAACCATTTGTCCTTTGTCTCCAGTACCTTTACGGTAGCTTTCTGCTGTTTTAACAGGCCGTCAATAATTCCCGGAAGAAGGTACTCGGCCTTCAGATCTCCCGGTTTTACATTGCCCAGGAATTCAATAAAGCCTTTCTCAATTTCATCCAGAAGCTCCGGGGTTAATCCCCACATATTCATGGAAACATAACTCTTTGCATCAACAGGAACCGGTTTTCCGTCCTCTCCCGGAACGGCTGCGCCTCCGCCCGGAAGCTTCTCAATGCCGGAGGTCTCCACAACATCCGTCAGATATCCGTTCTCTACCTTGCAGATTCCTCTTGTAACGGCCCCGTTGTCGCTTAAGGTGTTGCCCAGAATAAAGCCTGCCATGCAGAAATCAAGCATGCCGTTATCCGCATGTTCCTCTACCAGATAATCATGAACCTTTACAAAGGCTTCCTTTCCGTAGTAATCGTCTGCGTTGATTACCACGAAAGGCTCATTTAACAGACCCTTGCAGCTAAGAACCGCCTGGCCGGTTCCCCATGGCTTGGTGCGGCCTTCCGGATTCTTAAAGCCTCCCGGCAGGTTTTCAAGCTCCTGGAATGCATATTCTACCTCCACAAGCTTTTCAATACGATTGCCGATGATCTCCTTGAAGTCCTTCTCCAGATCCCTGCGGATAATGAATACCACCTTGTTAAAGCCTGCCTCCAATGCATCATGAATGGAATAATCCATAATGATCTCACCGCTGGGTCCTACCGGCTCCAGCTGCTTGATTCCTCCGCCGAAGCGGCTGCCGATTCCGGCTGCCATAACTACTAATGCTGTCTTTTTCATCCCATTTCCTCCTACTTTAATTTGTTCGCTTTGAAAGACATTGCCGTTTTTATTCCAAGCCCCTAAAGGGTACTTTTCATTGCATTGATGATGTGAAGCACATGCTCTTCGCAAAGCTCATCCGTCAGGGCCTCCACCATAACACGAAGCAGCGGCTCCGTTCCGCTCTTGCGCACCAGAACCCTTCCATCGCTTCCAAGCTTCTCCTCGACCTCGGCAATGGCCTTCACCACAGCTGGATGATTCAGGGTTGCATCCATATCCGATACCTTCAGATTCTGCAGAAGCTGGGGATAAATCTTCACCTCAGAAGCCAGGGTTGCCAATGTGGTCTTCTTCTCCAGAATCACTTCCATGATCTTAAGAGAGGTTAAAATGCCGTCTCCTGTAGTTGCATGCTTGCTGAAAATAATATGTCCGGACTGCTCGCCTCCCAGCTGAAAACCATTGGCTGTCATATTCTCATATACGTATTTATCGCCTACCGCAGTCTTCTCATATTTCACACCAATCTTATCACAGGCCTTGTAAAGTCCCAGGTTGGACATGACTGTGGTTACAATGGTATTATCACGCAGAGCATGCTGCTCCATCATATATTTGCCGCAGATGTACATAATGCGATCGCCGTCTACCACATTACCGTTCTCATCGACTGCCAGACAGCGGTCCGCATCTCCGTCATAGGCAAAGCCTACATCCAAATGCTTCTCCTTCACAAACTCCTGCAGGGTTTCCATATGGGTGGATCCGCAGTTCGTATTAATATTCGTGCCGTCCGGATCATTGCTGATCACATAGGTCTTTGCGCCCAAAGCGTCAAAAACGCTCTTCGCAATAGCGGAGGCGCTGCCGTTGGCACAGTCCAGACCTACCCGCATATTCTTGAAGGAACGTGTCGGCAGAGAGATCAAATACCCCAGATAGCGATTCCGCCCTGCTGCAAAGTCTATGGTTCTTCCGATATTTTCTCCTGTGGCTAACGGGCGCTCCTCTATCAGCCCGTCAATGTATTTTTCTATTTTCTCCTCCACCTCGGCCTCCAGCTTATGACCCAGGCCGTTGATAACCTTGATTCCATTGTCATAGAAGGGATTGTGGCTTGCGGAAATCATAATGCCGCAGTCAAAGCCCTCCGTGCGCACCACATAAGAAACACTGGGCGTAGTGGTTACATGCAGAAGATATGCATCTGCTCCGGACGCCGTGATGCCTGCTGCCAAAGCGTACTCAAACATATAACTGCTTCTTCTTGTATCCTTACCGATTACAATCTGTGCCTTGTGATCTCTGCCATAGTACCATCCCAAGTATCTTCCTACCTTAAAGGCATGCTCTACGGTTAACTTTACGTTCGCTTCTCCCCGGAAGCCGTCCGTACCAAAATACTTTCCCATAATTTACTCCTTCTTTATGCATTTGCCTATCTTAATTATTATAGCAAATTATTGAAAATTCACAAGAAAAAATTTACGGCATCTGAGACTTATCTTTAAAATTCACCCGCTGCCCGCCCGGCGCCGCCCATGCTGTTGCGTCTTGACCCCCGCACATTTTTACGTTATCCTATAAACATGAGCTTAAAACTGAAATTACCAATTGCTTCCGGAGGATTTATGTATACATTTGTATTGCTTCTGCTTTCCATATTTAGCCTTTACATCGGAGCCTGGGCCTTTATCCGCTGGGACGCCTCCTGGCTGCGCAATCTGAATCTGGTTCCGGTGAAGATCCTTCTGATTGTCATTGCCGTTCTTTTTCTTATGGGCGCACTTTTTCTCATATACCGTCTGCTGAAAGGGTTTAAGGAGCAGGCCCTTGGAAGCTCCGCTCTTATTTGCATGATAATCCTTGTAACGGGACAGCTTGCCTTTCTGCTTCTGATTCGGCCTATGCTGCGCTATGATCCCCTGAAGGTTTTTGATATGGCAGTTGAAATGCTTCGAACCCATACTATCTCCGGCACTTATGAAACGGGATATTTTGCCCGCTATACAAATAATTATCCCATTACCATTCTGACCTACTGGTTTTTGCTCCTTCTTTCCAAATGCGGTGTCGCGCAGTCTTTTTTTATGTCTGCGGTCCAGCTTGTCAATGTTTTCTGCATCACAGGCTCTTTCTGGCTTGGATACCTTATTTTGAAGGATATTCAGGGACGGCGGATTGCCGTTTATTATCTCGCGGTCTGTGTACTCTGCCCTCTCTCCTATGTGTGGGCAGGTTATTTTTATACGGCTACCCTGTCCATGCCTTTCCTGATGGGTATTTTATATCTGTATCTGAGGCTTTCCAAAGTGCGGACAGCTTTGCACCGTGTACTTCTTGGAGGTCTGATGGGTTTTGTTCTCATTTGGGGCTACAAGCTGCGCGCTACTGCCATGATTGCCATGATTGCCGTGGTTCTTTTGGCCGCGGGGAAGCTTTTGGCATCCAAAGCCTCCTTTTCTGCCGCTGTCCGGACATATCTTCCCACAGGAGCAGCCTTTTTGCTGACCGCAGCTCTCTCTCTTGGCTTTTGGAATATTGCCGTCAATCGTTATGTAACCTTCGATTACAAAAATACCGGCTTTCCCATGATTCACTGGGTCATGATGGGCGCCCGCTGGGATGGCTCCTTTGATCAGTCGGACGAGCTCTTTACCTCCGGCTTTGATACAAAGGAAGAAAAAACAGAGGCTGACAAGCAGGTGCTTCTGGAACGCATCCGGGAAGCGGGACCTGTGGGGCTTATCTCCCTTACGGGACGCAAGCTCTTAAATACCTGGGTGGACGGCACGGATACCTATCAGGCTGAAAACAGCTTTGCTTCCCACGGCAAAATCTATGATTATCTGCTCGGCAGCAAAAGCGGGCCTCTCGCCCTGTACAGCCAGGCTTTTCGGGCCCTTGAGATGCTCCTTGTGGGTTTCAGTGCGCTCCATAGCTTTTTGGCGCTTATAAAACGCAAAAAACTACCCGGGCTTTTTCCTGTTCAGCTGACTTTTTTAGGCGGTATGGCCTTCCATATTCTGTGGGAAACCAGTCCCCTTTACAGCATTGGTTTTACTGTTTTAGGCTTTATGCTGCTCGCTGACAGTATGGCTTCTCTCTCGGAAGCATGTGCTTCCACGCCGCTCATGCGAAAAAGCGGAATTTTATATAGGACAGCTTCTCTTTTTGTCCTGCTTCTGCTGATTGCCGGAAAAAAGGAGCTGGTTGACACGCCCATAGAGGAGTGGGATTATTGCGTGGATCAGTATCAATATGCGGGCGGCTATGACGGTTATGTGAAGAATTACGATGAAAGCTATGTCCAGACCTTTGCTGCGGATCGGCCTTTTAACCGCATTTCCATCCGTGTCATTAACCCTGTGGGAGAATCCAATCAATCCGCTTTTTGTGTGAAGCTGACAGACGAGAACGGAAATATCCTTTATGACAATGACCGTTTTCTTTCCGGTATGGTTGAAAAAAATAAACCCTACGAATTTGTCCTGGATCCCGTTACTCCCTCCGGGCTTACCGGCTATATCCTGGAGATCGTCCCCGGTTATATCGAAGGGGAAAACAGCCTGGAATTTCTCTCCTACAATACAGGCAATTGCGATATGTATTCCGGCGGATATCTCACAACAGGAGGAAAAGCCCAAGAAAAAGGCGATCTAGCATTCGCTGTTTACGAATACAAGATCACCACTTATTTCAGCTTAAAGTTCTACCTTGCCCTCAGTGCCGTTCTTCTTTTACTGGCCGCAGGAATTACGGTGCTGATGAAGCGCTTGAGTCATTAAAAGGAATTGTAATACTCGTCCATCCAGATTAAACGGCGTCGTATAAGCTGTTTAATTACTTCTACCTGCTCTTCTCCTACATCCTGCTTCCAAGCAATATTCTCTCGCATTTGTGCTCCACTTTCATAAATAGCACAATACAGCCGGTCTACCTGCTCCAGCAGATGTTCTTCATTTAAAACAGTTGTGGAAAAAGCATTGTAAGTCTCCCTGAGCCCTGCTTTTGTCTCATCTGGTTCAACAGACATTAGATAACTTATAGTTTCATCCTCTATAAAAGAAGAAAATGCATCTTCATGTACACGGTCATCTACCATCAGACCAAATGTCATATCAAAATCCCAGGGAAGCTTTCGAATTTTAAATTTTGAGCTTCCTATGCTGTTAGCAATAATATATTGATTTTTTCCTGTGTTATCAACTCCTATAATTGCGCTCAAAAAAATATTCAATCGATATAAATTTTCCTTATCCAGATCCAGCTGAATTTTTTCTAAGCTTTTTCCGCCGAGAAGGTATTTATATTCCTCCATCACATCATAAGCCAAATCTAAGTTCTCCTTATGAGCCTTATCTATTTCAATATCACCACAGCGCAGATTATTCCTTCCAAACATTTCCATATTATTTAAAAACAGCGCTTCCCCAGGCCATGTGCAGGTTTTATAAAGCATTGTATCCTCACTTGTACATTGAAGCGTCTTAAAATCCAAGGGTTCTTGAAGCGCATACAGTCCCCAGTAGGTGCCATCCAGAAAAAGCTCTATGTATTTCATATGGTAGGAACCAAAAGCGTTCATTTCATTCCATAAATCTGTTGCAAGTTTTTCACGAATCTTACTTTCATCTGACGCCAATGATCGAAGTATCCAGTCATCATCCTCACGCATTCCCAAAAGTGACTCTTGATTTTTTACCCCATTTTCGTCCAAAAGGTTCAATTTATAGCTCATTTTATAGTAAGAACGACTGGAAACTCCGCGGATATGAAACTCACATGGAGATGCAATAGCAGAGCCTCCAAAAAGTGTCATCTCTCCATATCGAAGCTCCTCTCCTTCTCCATCGTATTCTGTTGTATATGTATCTAATATCATTATTGGAAGGCTTGTAAAAAATGCATTTCCTTTACAATAACTGGTTTCATTGTATATTATAAATGGAAGTGGCTTCATCTCTTGGAGCATAGTATCGAAGTTCTCCAACTCTCCTATATCCAAAAAAGCAACTTCATATCCTTCCGAGGCAGTAATTTTGTCCAGCATCACACCTCGTTCATTTGAGAGTGATATCAGATACCCCTCTCCAATATCTGAACTATATAGCGGAAGCTTTTCTCCTTCTAAATATAACTGATATTGTAATTGAGTTTCTTTCTTTCCCTCCATTTTTTCTATCCACTCCTTTTCACTCAAAAGCGGAACTTGAAAAAACTGATGGGTTGACTGATACTGTAGCGAAAAACATACTGCACCTATGAGAAGAAGGTTGGCATACATAACCCATTTTTTTAACTTCATACCATTCACATTCCTCTACCGTTTTTCTATAAACATCTTGGAACTATTCTATAAAAAAGGTTCCCTTTACAATAACTGCTCTCATTATATATTATGTATGGAATGGGCTGCATCTCACGAATGATCGTATCCATATTCTGAATCTCAATTGTCTCTAAAAAGGCTGCCTGATAGCCCTCCGACACAGTAATCCTGTTCGTTATCCTCCCATTCGAAAGGGATAGCAAGTATCCTTCGCCAAGCTCCGATTCATACCAAGGCAACGGCATCTGCTCCAAATACAACGTATAATTCAAAATTTCCTCTTGCCTGTTTTGACATAATTCTTCCCATTCTTTTTCTTCCAGTATAAAAATGTCAGAGCTTCTTCTACTTTCACATAAACACATTCTCATGCTGATCAATCCTATTAAAATAAGAGCACCAAAAAGAAGCACTCGCTTTATTTTCATAATATCCCCGCTAATTTCCCAAAAGTAAATACCTCTCATTACGGCACAGCACCTCCACATCCGCAAACCGATCCATATACTGCTCATACTGCCCTTGCTCCAGATAAAGTACTGCCGGTTCCGTTTCAGTGAGGTATCCCTCCACACCGCCGTCCATACAGTGGAAATCACCGCTTATCTCTGCTAAGAACAGCATATTCTGATCCCAGGTTCCCAGGTTTTCCGGATTCTCCGTAGGAACCATAATATAGGCCCTCCGCCCGGCATAGGAAGAATCACGCTCCGCGCTTTCCTGAATAAAAAGCTGAAAGCCGTCCCCGTGGGCTCCGCGGATCACCTCAAAATAGGCGCCCCGCATATAATAGCCTACCATAAATATGCAGAGGAAAGCGGCCATCCATTTACCTGCCCAAAAAAGCTCATTTTTCAGGCTTGAAACGCCTTTCTCAGCTCCTCCGCTCTTCAACCGCAGTTCATCATACCCCTGCTTTGCAGGTATGGATACCTGAAGCACATAACCGAGGAAAATCGCCGCCGCAAGAAACAAAGGAACCGTACAGGGATAACAGTACCAAATCAGCTTTGTCCGAATACAGGAAAATCCAAGAAAGGGAATAAAAAACCACAGAAGATACCCAATCCCTTCCTCAAGCACCGTTCTTTTCCATATTCTGCTTCGAAGCATCACAAACATCCCCATGCCAATCCCCAGGATACAAATCAGCAAAAGCCACCGGTAAATATAAGCCTCATGTCCAAACACGGTATCATAATAAAAAGAAAACGGAAATTCATGCCCCTCATAATTGGCCCCGCCTGTCCGGGCCAGCAGATCCACCTTGATCATCCGGTCAAGAAAAGCAAAGCCATCCCTTGTATAGCGCCAGCCGAACCAGAACAGCAGAGGCCCAAATACGGAAAGCAGGAACCAGCCCCACTCCCTGGCTTTTATGGCAAAAAGCTCTCTCGTCAAAAGCAGATACAGACCGCCAATCACCGCAATCATACCGGCATGCCAGCTTTTTGTAAGAAAGGCCAGTGAAAATAAAAGGCCGCAGGCATAGAGATTTTTGTGGTTCTTTCGGATTCGGAGCATAGCCAGCATGGCGAAGGTAAAAAACAGAAGATACGGTGCGTCCGCATCACCGGATCTGGCCAAATGTGCGGACAGAGGCCTGGTATTGGCACAGAAAAAGCCCATTACCAGTAAAGATGCCTCCTTACCGTACCTCTTAGCAAACAGGCCGCAGCCAATTCCTGTCAGAAGATATGACAGGGCTGAGATAAACCGCAGGCCGAATACTCCATACCCAAACAGCCGAAAGCCAAGTACAATTCCCCAATAGCTGACGGAGGGCTTCAGATTCCAGTCATCAACCTCATAGTTATAGGTATGACGGATATAATCCCCGTTTTGTATCATCTCATAAGCATTGACGCCGTGCCTGGCCTCATCCCAGGAATCCACATATTGGACATCGAGGCAGCGGAAGCAATAAAAGGCCAGTGTCAGGCAGGCCGCAGCAAAAAAGAACCAATAATATTTTTCAAAGAATTCAATGGCCGTACCATACGCTCTTTTCAGCATTTTGACCTCCTATTCCGGTTCCGTAATCTCTCAGCTACTGCTCCAGCGTCCCGCAGTACACACTGTACATCACATCCGCAAACTGCTGATCACCCGCGTCTCCCGGATGCAGCGCATCCCCGGGCTCAAAATTATCCCGGCTGTTGTGCATCAGGGCCAGCGGAATTAATGTAACTCCATCCATATCCCCGAACCGTTTGTCCATCGCTTTCATCAAATCCATAATCCGCTTATCCGACCGGTTCTTAAACTCTCCCTGAAGAAAGGCCGTCCCGTCCTGGCGTACCATGGTTCCAATCTTCTCCTGATCCGCCCAGTAAATCGTATTCACCAGATAGATGGGAATCTCCTTATCATGTCTGCGGATATTTTTTACCATCTTGGCAATAGCCTCCACTGTATGGGAGGGATCGTCCGCAAGCCCGTTTGTTCCCAGAAAAATCTGAATCACATCGGGATCCTTGCCCGTATACAGCTTGTAATAATTCCAGTCAAACATTTCCTGAACCGGATCATAAAAAGGATGAATCCCCTCACTGACGCTCTCGGAAAAATATTCCGCAGGCCCCAGATAGTCCTCCGCAGAAAAGCCGCTCCTGCCCTCATGACCGTATTTTGTCCATCCGCGTGTTCCCGTAAACGTAATCTGTCCATCGGACAAATAGAAAATGGTGCGATACCATTCTCTGCCGTTGGACAGACTGTCACCCATATTCATAATAGAGTACTCTTCCTCCAAAATCTGATCCACCACATGCAGAGTACTCTTAAGCGTCATAACTTCATTGACATTATAGTCATAAATCGTCAGGATCAGGGGATATTCTCCCAGCTGCTCCTCTTTTCCCGTAACGGAATAGCGGTCCTCCAGATTTTCTCCCACCGGGCAGTCCCAGTTAAAGGAATATCCTTCCCGAATCCCTGTCCAGGCTACCTGACTGTTGTAAAGCTCTATGGTACTTCCAACCGCCACATAAACATCTTCCGGAAGATATGCCTCAATCTGAGGCTTATACTTTCCAAGCTCTCTCTGAAGACAGATATTCCAAATCAACAGCGCTAAAAGGAAAAGCGCCAATACTGCCGTCAGCAGCCTCTGCTTTTTTTGCATCATATCTTTTATTCCAGCCTTGCAAGATTTCATACATTCTCCGGCCAAGTAAACGCCCGTCCGAATCTCCGCCATTCGCCGCTCTAAGGAATATTGGTCTCCTTACAGATGAAAATGGGGCGCTTCTTGGTTTCCATATAAGTCTTTGCCAGATATTCTCCCAGAATTCCCATACAGAAAAGCTGAATTCCTCCAAGAAATACAATGATACAGGTCATGGAGGGCCAGCCTGACACAGGATCTCCGTAGAGAATGGTCCTGACAATAATAAAACAGATAGCCAAAAAAGCTACTATACAGAAAAATACACCCAAAAAGGCAGCCATCACCAGAGGCGCCGTGGTAAAGCCCACGATTCCCTCTATGCTGTAAATCAAAAGCTTCCAGAAGGACCACTTCGTCTCCCCGGCGCTGCGCTCTACGTTCTCATATTCCAGCCACTTTGTCCGGAAGCCCACCCAGCCAAATAAGCCTTTGGAAAAACGGTTGTATTCCCCAAGCTTTAAAAGCTCGTCCACAAACTGGCGGGTCATCAGCCGGTAGTCCCTGGCACCGTCCACAATATCGGTCTTGGACAATTTATGCATCAGCCGGTAAAAGCATCTTGCAAAAAAAGAGCGGATAGGCGGCTCTCCCTTCCGTGTCACCCGTCTGGTGGCTATGCAGTCATAATCCTCCGCAGTTATCATCTCATACATCTGCGGCAGCAAATCGGGTGGGTCCTGCAGATCCACATCCATAATAGCGGTATAATCCCCCGACGCATAGCTTAAACCCGCATACATGGCGGCCTCCTTACCGAAATTCCGTGAAAAGCTTACGTACTTCACCCGCGGATCCCGCTCGGCCAGCCGCTTCATCTCTGCCAGACTGTTATCCTTTGACCCATCATTGACAAACAAAAGCTCCAGTTCCGCCTGGGGCAGATCCCTGGCAGCCTTTTGAATTGCCTCATAAAAAATCGGTATTGCCTCCTGCTCGTTGTAACAGGGAATAATGACGGAAATCCTGTCCATACCTTACCTCGTTTGTTTCTCTTTAAAGCCCCTTGTCTCATCCACCAAAAAGGGCGGTCTGTTTCTGGACGCATCCAGCGCCCGCCAGATATACTCTCCCAACAGCCCCAGCATCACCATGATCACGCCAAAGCCAAAAAGCATCAGCACCATCATGGAGGTCCAGCCTGCCACATCCTCCACACCGCTTAGGCGCTGAACCACAAGAACAATGGCCCAGACCACGGAAATAAAGGCAAATGTGACTCCCATCCCCGACATAAAACGCACCGGAAAGTAGGAAAAGCTCATCATGGAATCTAAAACCAGCTTTATCTTTTTGGAGAGCGTCCACCTGGATTCTCCAATCTCTCTGGCCTTTCTGTGAAAATATACCTTATCACTCTTGAAACCTACCCACAGCACCTGCAGGGTAAGCGCCGAATTCTTTTCATCCAGCATCAGAAGCACTTCTATCACCCGGCGATCCAGTAGATAGCAGTCAAAACCGCCTTTGGGCATGTCCTTAATTACCAGCTTACGCATCAAAGTATAGTAGAGATTGGCAAAAAACTTCTGGATTGGTCCCTCGTCTCTGTCCGAGCGGACAGCAAGAACCACCTTATTGCCCT
This sequence comes from Clostridia bacterium, assembly GCA_910576325.1. Classification (GTDB taxonomy): domain Bacteria; phylum Bacillota; class Clostridia; order Lachnospirales; family Lachnospiraceae; genus Laedolimicola. The sequence goes on along the minus strand of CAJTIM010000004.1, from coordinate 100,426 downwards.
CCTTCCACTTCTCATACATCTCAAGAATCAGCTCGGAATCCTCCTGAAGATCCGCCTGCTTGGTCACGGCACAGTCTCCGGTACAATTGGAAAGCCCCGCCAGAATTGCCGCGTGTTCTCCAAAATTCCGGGACAGCTTCACCAGCTTTACATGGCCGTCCATATCCCGGATCTGATTCATAATCTCCCAGGAATTATCCCCGGATCCATCATCTACAAATACAATTTCATAATCCTCCAGTTTATGAAGAATCTTTTCCCTCATATCCTCATAGAGAAGCATCAGGGTATCGGAATTCCAATATACCGGAACAATAATCGAGAGCCTGCTCATCTGGCTTTACTGCCTCCTACTTCTTTTACATATTCATCGTAATCACGAATGTACTCCGTCCCGTCGTAGTGGGTATTGGTTAAAACCAAAAGCACGGAATCCTCACTGAACTCATACATATCCTTCCACAGCATGGTAGGAAGATACAGCCCCATTCTGGGCCTGTTCAGCTCCACTATGTCCTCCTCAAAGCCGTTGTCCACACGTACCTTGCTTGTTCCGCTTACATTTATCAGAACAAACTCCGAATTCCGATTGGCATGCTGTCCCCGCACAACCTCACTGTCCGAACCGTAGATATAAAAGACGCGCTTAATCTCAAAGGGAATATCCTGCTCTCCTTCCACAACCACCAGGTTGCCCCGCTCATCACCCAAATCACCGAACTCCAGAATTCTATACTGATCCTTAATCCTCATAGCCTGCCTCCTTGTACAGCACTCTCCGCCATGGTTAAAAGCTGTTTAAAGCCTCTATCACACAGGTCTGCTCCTCCTCTGTCATTCCGTTATACATAGGAATGGACAGCACCTCATCCGCATATTGCTCCGTGATTGGGAAAGACCCGCGTCCATAACCCAATCCCTGATAAGCCTCTGACAAATGGGGCGGGATAGGATAATGAATAATGGTTCCGATCTCCCTCTCATTCAGGTAAGCAATCAGCTCCTCGCGCCGGGAGGTACGTATCACAAACTGATGCCATACGGCCGTTGCCCCCTCCCGCACGCCGGGAAGCAGAAGCTTGGGATTCTTAAGCTCCTTTAAATAACGCTCCGCAATTCGGCAGCGCTCCCGTTCACACTCCTCCGTATGGCGCAGACGAACCCGCAGAAGCCCGGCCTGCAGCTCATCCAGGCGGGAATTGGCTCCTACCAGCTTGTTGTAATAGCGTTTCTCGCTTCCGTAATTACGGAAAATGCGGAAGTCCTCCGCCAGCTTCTTATCCTTTAACACTACGGCGCCTCCGTCTCCAAAGGCTCCGATATTCTTGGAGGGATAAAAGGAAAAACAGCCCACATCTCCGAAGGTGCCTGTCATCTGTCCGTCAAAGCGGGCTCCATGGGACTGAGCGCAGTCCTCCACCAGCTTCAGATTGTATTTTTTTGCAAGGTCCGAAATCGTATCCATCTTGGACGCCTGGCCGTAAAGGTGCACCGCTAAAATGGCCTTGGTACGCTCCGTAATCTTCTCTTCAAGCTTCGCCGTATCCATATTAAAATATTCATCCGGCTCCACAAATATGGGGGTTGCCCCGTTCATCGTGATTCCCATCACACTGGCAATGTAGGTATTTCCCTGGACAAGCACCTCGTCCCCCGGCCCGATTCCAAGCACCCGAAAGGCTATCCACAGCGCATCCAGACCGCTTGCAAGACCCACACAATATCTGCTGCCCGTATAGGCGGCAAATTCCTCCTCAAAGCTTTTCACTTCATTTCCCAGCACATACCAGCCGGAACGAAGTACTTCAAGGGCTTTATCTTCAAACTCCTTCTGATATCGGAAAAATCCCCGATCCATCCGGTTAGCCATAATCTTCATTATGCTTCCTCCTCCGGTTTCCCTTGTCATGCATCCCTTTTTACCTGTCAGCACTCTTTTCATCATACCATGTGTTGAAATATTCGTCAACGTCCACCTGGCCGGAATCCAGCTCTGCCAGAAGTTTCGTCAGCTCCTCCGCGCCCTTTCCGTTCAGATGATCCACGTCCAAAAAGCTGTCCTCCTCTAAATCCAAATATTCCTTTTTGCATAAATTAAAGTCCAGATAAGGAACCCCATAGCTCTCTGCCAGATCCTTTATATACCCATAGGCCAAATCATAGGGCCCCACCGCCTCAAGATACCTGTCAAAGCTGGGCGCCGTCACAAAAACAAGCCGGATCTCTTCCTCCCGGCAAAACTCCACGATTTTTTTGATATAGGACAATGTGTAAGTCACATCACTGTTCATGTCTTCAGCCACAGGCGTAAAATTGTCCCACCAGGTAATGGCCTCCGCGTTCAGCTCCTCCTTGGAATACACAAAGCCCTTTCCCGCATAATATTCCTGCTCCAGCACAACCGGCTCATAGTCTTTGTAGGCCCTTGTCCGCTTTTTCTCCCAGACCTGCTTAAGATAAGAGGGCTCGGCCATCCTCTGCCATTCCCGCCGGAAGGGGAAAATGCGGTTGGTAAGCTGCTTAAGCTCCGAGGTGCGTGTCAAAAACTCCAGCTTATTCAAGGAAGGCCGCATATAATCCGAAATAATATTTGCCTGCACCAGATCCCGGTCCTTTTTATCCACAAACAGAAATTTATAGTGCATATCCAGATAAACTGTCTTCAAATCATGATCCCCTGCCGCCTCCCGAAGAAGATAATAGGAGGTATCATAATTCTGAGCGGAGGAGCCCAGGTTGTAGGAGTTCTTTCCCGTCAGCTGCGTAAAAAGCTCCGGATTGTAGGCGCGAAAGCAATGGGAGCTCCCCAAAAAAAGCGTATCAATGGGCTCCTTTTCCTCATATAACTCATGCATGGTAAGCCGCGTATAGCTTTGGCTGTCATCCACAAGAAGGTAACTTAAGCCTCTGGTCAGAAGGCCCGTCAAAAGCAGCACCAGCAGACCCGTTCCTGCGAATTTTATCCAAAGGCTCCATCCCTTTGCTCTCATTTTTCCCCTCCTTTCTCTGCGGATTATCTCCGTCCGCTTCGTGTTTCCAAATCAGAACTGTGTATACAAAAATCCGCCGGTATCATAGGCCGCACCATACACGCCAAAAACAACTATTCCGGACAGCAGGGCCGTGTATACCAGAAGACGCACAAAAAATCCCCGCCCTGACAGCCATTTCCGAATTCCAAAGCCCTTCTCATTGAGCAGATCCTTTCCTGCCGCAAGGAACAGGCCCAGAACCAAAAGCAGCCATTCCAAGCCTCCAAGCCCCATTCCCGCCGGATCCCGGAACCGCATATCCGTCACCAAAAGCTTAAGCATCCCCCTTAAATCCCCCAGGGAATTGACCCGGAATACCATCCAGGACACATTGATAAAGCCAAAGGTCAGGCACCACCGCAGAATCCTTGGAAGCTTCTCCCATGCTGTCTCCGCCAGCTGCACCGCGCCATGCATGCAGCCCCAAAGCAGAAAATGAAAGCCCGTCCCATGCCAGATCCCGCTGACAAGAAAGGTCAGCATTACATTCATATACCTGCGCAGCTTTCCGTTCCGGCTTCCGCCTAAAGGAATATACACATAATCCCGCAGCCAGCTGCTTAAGGATATATGCCACCTGTGCCAGAATTCGCGAACAGAAACCGCCAGATAAGGCCGCCGGAAGTTTTCCGTCAGCTCAATTCCGCAAAGCCCTGCAATTCCGCGGGCCATATTGGTATATCCGGCAAAGTCGCAGTAGAGCTGAAAGGCATACAACAGGGTTGCCAGTAAAATCTCCCCTCCGCCGAAAGCCCCGAACTGTCCGTAAACGGCATTGACCGCAACAGCCGCCCGATCCGCTATCACCAGTTTCTGAAACAGGCCCCATAGCAAAAGCAGCATCCCTTCCCGCATACGTTCCGGGTCCAAAAGCTTCTTTTTCTCCAATTCCCGTATCTGCCCCAAAAGCTCCTGTGAGCGTTCAATGGGCCCTTGAACAAGCTTGGGAAAGAATGCCTGAAAGAGTCCGAACCGAATCAGATTCCGTTCCGCCCTTACAGTTCCCCTGTATACATCCGCCAGATAGCCGATGGCCTGAAAGGTATAAAAAGAAAGCCCCACCGGAAGAACCGGATGACTGCCGTTATATTTAAAAAAGCATAAAAGAAGAACATGGAGAAGAACTGCGGCTCCCGTTATCCATCTGCTTTCCGCCTCCCCCTGCCTTTTCTCCGCCGCAATTCCCGCCAGCCAGGTTCCCAGAGTGGAAATCAAAAGAATCACGGCATACTTTAAGCCAAAGCTGATGCAAAAGCCGTAGCTGGCTATGAGAAGCCAGAACGCTCTCCCCTTCGGAGGCATCAGAAGATACACCAGATATACGATTGGGAAAAAAACCAAAAAGACCAGTGATGTAAATCCCATCCTAACCTCCCCTTATGACAAAATGCGTTTTCCGTAAAGCAAAAAATTCAGCAGCGGTATTTTCTTAGTCACCGCAATGATGACCGCCGTTATCAGACTCATTGCCGCAAAGGAAGCCGTCACAAAAATCACTCCCTGCCAGGAGTACAGCTCATAGGCAATTCCCCGATTTAATATGGTGGCAAAATGAAAGTGAAGTACATAAATCTCCAGCGTGTATCCTCCCAGCCATGCCAAAAAGCGCTTCGCTCTTCCATCCCTGATAAAAGACATTCCGTATACAACAACACAGCATCCCAGCACGGACGCCAAAAGCTGGCGCAGAAGCAGCATCAGACTTCCCACATCCTGCAAATCGCAAAAAACCACCAGCGCCAGAAACCCTGCCATAGATACTGCGAAGAGCAGCTTTTTTGCAATTACAGGTATTTCACTAATCTGCTTTTTGTATTCTCCTGCCAGATAGCCAAGCAGATAAAAAGGAAGATAAAGCCTTGTCAGACCGGGACTTAAAAATTCCCAGCCCAACAAGGTTTCCAGCACGACAAAAGCACACTGGCCCAGATACACCGCCCAAAATACCTGCTTTTGAAAGCGTCCCGCCCTTGCCCCCGCAAGCTGAGCCGTATAGGTCATAAAATTCAAAAGGAAAAGGGTCATAAGAAACCACAGTCCCTTATCCAAACCAAACAGTGTTTCCCATATATTTGCCAAAGGATGAAGCGGGTGCTGCAGTACAATCCAGAAAAAAAAGGGAACCAGGTAGGAATATGCCCTCTTTTTTATCACCGCTCCATATCCGGCCAAATCCGCCGCCCGTCTTCCGATTCCACACAAATAGCCGCTGACCATAATAAACAGCGGCATTTGAATTACTTTAATTGCATCGTAGAGATAACCATCCTCCATGTGATTCCAGCTTAAAACATGTCCTGCCATCACAATCAGGATCGCAATCCCCTTCAATGCATCTATTGTCTGGCTGCGTGTGTCTGCCATGTATACCTCCTGCGACAGTCTTTCTTCGCGCCCTCTTTTATTCCTCATTCATCTTTAAAAGCTTTGCTGCCTGGTCAGCCGCTATACAGGCTTCTATAATCTCCTGAATATCGCCGTTCATAATCTTATCCAGCTTATAAAGCGTCAGACCAATCCGGTGATCCGTCACGCGGCCCTGGGGGAAGTTGTAAGTACGTATCTTTTCGGAACGATCTCCTGTTCCGATCTGGCTTCTTCTGGCCTCCGCCTCCGCATCATGAGCCTTCTGACATTCGATATCATAGAGCTTTGCCCGCAGCAGAGCAAATGCCTTTGCCTTATTCTGAAGCTGAGACTTCTCTGTCTGGCTGTATACCACAATGCCTGTGGGATAATGGGTCAGACGCACGGCCGAATCCGTGGTATTGACACACTGGCCGCCGTTTCCGGAAGCACGCATCACATCAATACGGATATCCTTCTCATCAATCTGTACATCCACCTCTTCCGCCTCCGGCATCACGGCCACCGTAATGGTGGAGGTATGAATACGTCCGCCGGACTCTGTCTCCGGAACGCGCTGCACCCGGTGTACACCGGACTCATATTTCATAACGGAATAAGCACCCTGTCCATTGATCATAAAGGTTACGCTCTTCATTCCGCCAATGCCGATCTCGTCAGCTTCCATAACCTCAACCTTCCAGCGGCGTCCCTCCGCATAATGAACATACATGCGGTAAATCTCCGCCGCAAACAGCGCTGCCTCATCGCCGCCCGCTCCGGCCCGGATCTCCACAATAACATTCTTATCATCATTGGGATCCTTGGGCAGCAGCAAAATCTTCAGGGTGTGCTCCAGCCGGGAAATGCACTCTCTGGCTCCGCTCAGCTCCTCCTTGAGCATCTCCCGCATTTCCTCATCATTTTCCTCCTCCAGCATCTGAAGACTTTCCTCCACGGTCTCCTTCGATTTCTTATATTCCTTATAGGCGTCTACAATCGGCTGCAGATCATTCTGTTCCTTCATAAGCTTTCGAAAGCGTACCTGATCATTGACAACGGACGGCTCATTCAGCTCATTCAGTACATCCTCAAACCGCAGCAGCAGATCCTCCAACTTATCAAACATTCTTGTCCTCCTATTCCAGTTTCGCAATATTCTTCACAGCACACGGGTATAAAAAGGATATTGCTGATTTCAGTTCCGCAGAACTCCTGTCACTACCCGGTCCAAACCGGCCAAATCCTTTTTTACCTCTATCTCCTGAAATCCCTGCTCTCTCAAAAGCTCCGGAACCGCTTGGCCCTGATCCCAGCCAATCTCCAGATACAGCCTCCCGCCTGCTTTCAGATAAGAACAGCTCTCCCTTGCAATTCTTCCGTAAAAATACAGTCCGTCCTCATGCCCGTCAAGGGCTGACACGGGCTCAAACATGCGGACTTCTTCCATAAGGCCCAAAATCTCCTGACTTTTAATATAAGGCGGATTGGATACAATCAGGTCGAAGGCTCCCTCTACATGTTCAAACAAATCACTTTCCAGCAGCAATGCCTCCTGCCCCAAAAGCGCCCGGTTCTTTTCCGCAATCTTAAGCGCCGGCAGGGAAATATCCGAGCCCACGCCGACAGCTCCCGGACATCCCAGAAGCAGGCTCAACAGGATACAGCCTGAACCGGTACAAAGATCCAGAAAACGCATCCCCGGCTTCAAAACCTTCAGAACCTCCTCCACCAGAACCTCCGTATCCTGGCGCGGAATCAGTACCTGATCACTGACAAGAAAAGAATGTCCCATAAATTCCTGCGTCCCGGTAATATACTGCAGAGGCACTCTTTTGCTCCGCCGCTCTATTACCTCCAAAAAGCGCCGCTTCGCTTCCTCTGACAGCTCTTCCTCCTGATAGGCAAGATAATGACTTCTGCTGCAGCCGCTCACATATTCCAAAAGGAGCCACGCATTCAATCCGGCCTCCGGAACACCTGCCCGCTTAAGCTCCCTCTCTCCATACCGGCAGGCTTCTAAGAGGGTCATTTCTCCGCTTCCAGAATATCCTCTATATCCCGGATCTCCTCCAAATCCTTATCAAAATCCTCTTTCGGTTCCGCTTCCTTCGGCTCCCTGGATTCCTCCTGCGCCGGTACTTCTATCGGCGACACATCTTCTGACCGCACCGCCTCTTCCGTCTCTTCCGGCTCTTCTATTTGTTCCGCCGTCTCCTCAGAAGGAACCGCTTCTTCCATGGAAGGTTCCTCCTCGCTTCTTCCCTGATAAGCACGCCAGTCAAAGACCGCCTCCACCGCCGCGATAGCAACTTCAATCATGCCGTCGTCCGGCTCTTTGGTAGTCAATGCCTGCAGCCACATACCCGGCAGACTTAAGATACGGATGATAATATTGTTGCTGTTTCCTGCAAAGCGGATAAACTCATAGGATACACCGGCAATAACCGGAACAAGCGCCACCCGAAAGACTACACGCAGAATGGGAGACTCTACCCGGATAAAAACAAAGAAAATAATACTAATTACCATTACAATAAGCATAAAGCTGGTTCCGCAGCGCTTGTGATGCTTGGAGCTCGCCCGCACATTTTTCACATTCAGCTCAAGTCCGGTTTCAATACAATTGATGCACTTATGCTCCGCACCATGATATTGGAATACCCGCTGAATATCCTTCATTGCGGAAATCAGAAGCACATAGCCGATAAAGAGCAGCAAACGGATTGCTCCTTCCACAACGGCCAATACCGTATCGGACACAATATACCGGCGCAGAACATCCGCAAGATAATAAGGCAGCACCATAAAAATCGCCACCGCCATGACAATGGAAAATGCCACCGTAATTCCCATTACAATTTTTTCCGCCCGATCCTTAAAAAGCTTCTGTAAGACCACATCCGCCTTAGAGGGCTGATTTTCCTCCTCATCATAAAAGCTGGCGGAAAATGTCAGGCATCTCATGCCGAGCACCAGAGAATCCACAAAATTGATTACTCCCCGGATAATCGGGATCTTTTTCAGTTTTTTATTTCCAATTCCCTCGTGGGTGCTTAAATTTACTTCAATCTCTCCGTCGGGCTTACGCACACCGATGGAATAGACCTCCTGATTCTTCATCATGATGCCTTCCAATACGGCCTGCCCCCCAATTCCCGAAGATTTGCACGCTTTCTTCATGTTCTTCCTCCGTAATACCATCTGCATAGATTGTCAGATAGTAAAACAGGGCGAGATTTTCCAACCTCACCCCTGACTTACACATTCTTATTTGTTGATACCATATTTACGATTGAACTTATCAATACGTCCGCGGGCAGCTGCAGCCTTCTGCTGTCCTGTGTAGAATGAATGACACTTGGAACAGATTTCAACATGGATATCTTTCTTTGTGGAACCTGTTACGAATGTGTTGCCGCAGTTACAGGTTACGGTTGCCTGGTAATACTCCGGATGGATTCCTTCCTTCATGATTTTCACCTCTTCTTCATATTTGTGAACTTCGCTCTTCCATTCTCAGTCAATGCTGCTCCGATACTTCCACAGCAAGCTTCCCTGAGCTATCCCTGCAAGTCCCTACAGTTCCCTGTCCATACAGACAGCTTATAAATTGTATCATAAAAAAATAGGCATTTCAAGCACTTTTAGATGAATTTTGTCTTTTTGGCTGTCTGAACAAATTCACTGTTATATCTGGTACGGGCAAAAAGGTTCAGAATATTCTCCACCGCCTCGTCTGCTTTCAGGCCATTCAGTCCCTTACGCACGGTATCAATAGCCTCCAGCTCCTCCGGTGTGAGAAGCAGATCCTCCCGCCTGGTACTTGATTTGGGAATGTCAACGGCCGGGAATACACGCTTCTCCTGAAGCTTGCGGTTAAGCACCAGCTCCATATTACCGGTTCCCTTAAATTCCTCATAAATTACATCATCCATCTTGCTGCCTGTCTCCACAAGGGCCGTAGCCAAAATGGTCAGACTGCCGCCCTCCCGCATATTTCTGGCCGCGCCAAAGAAACGCTTGGGCATATGCAGCGCCGCCGGATCAAGACCGCCGGACAAGGTACGTCCGCTGGGAGGAACCGTCAGATTGTAAGCCCTTGCCAGCCTGGTGATGCTGTCCAGAAGAATCACCACATCCTTCTTATGCTCCACCAGGCGCTTTGCCCGCTCAATCACCATCTCCGACACACGCTTATGATGCTCCGGCAGTTCGTCAAAGGTGGAATAAATTACCTCCACATTGGGTCCTGCAATCGCCTCACGAATATCCGTAACCTCCTCCGGACGCTCATCAATCAAAAGAATCAAAAGCTGCATGTCCGGATGATTTTTTGTAATGGATTTTGCCACATCCTTCAGTAAGGTTGTCTTACCTGCCTTCGGAGGCGACACAATCATTCCGCGCTGTCCCTTGCCGATAGGAGAAATCAGATCCATAATCCGCATGGCCATGCTTCCGCCCGGACGCTCCAAATGAATCCGGGAATTCGGGAAAATAGGCGTCAGGTCCTCGAAGTTTCTTCTTCTGGCCGCTTCCTCCGGCCGATATCCGTTCACTGTCTTTAAATATAAAAGGGCCGCAAACTTTTCTGTTTGAGCACGCACCTTAATATTACCGCAGAGAATATCTCCGGTCTTCAGATTATAACGGCGGATCATAGCCGGATTAATGTAAATATCATTCTCTCCCGGAAGATAATTGGCGCTGCGGATAAATCCATAGCCATCCGCCAGAACCTCCAGAATTCCGTTGGCAACCTGCCCGCTGTCCAATTGGGACATGTCCTGTGTCACCGGACGCTCAGGCACCCTCTCCGCCGGACGCTCAAAGCGATCCGTTCTCTCCGCCCGCTCCGTCCGTTCCGCCTTCTCCGGAGCGCTCTCGGCCCTGCTCTCCTCATCCTTCTCCAGCATCAATTGGATCAAATCTCCCTTTTTCATTACGGAAGTTCCCTTTAAGCCTCTCGCTTTCGCTATTTCTTTTAGCTCCGAAAGCGGAAGGGATGCATATTGCTCTCTTGTCATTCCGATCCTCCTATTTTCTCATTCTGTCTTTTCTCCAAAACGTATCTATAATGAAACATTTTTATTTATCTTGGGAAGCGCTGCCAGAATATTATGGCAAAATTGAAACAGGAACCTTCATGTTCCAATGTCATCATTTGACGACATATAATCTACCCTAAAATATAACACATTTTTCCAAAAAGTCAAACAGTTATTTTTGAGACTTCACATTTTCTTTTTTAAATGCTAAAATGAGTGCAGTTTATGGCAGCGATTTCGCAAGGAGGTTACCTTTTTCATGAAAAAACTCATACTTCCCATATATCTGGGCCTTCACCGGTTCCTGATGAAGCTTTGCTGGAATCTGTTTGTTCTTTTTCCGCTTGACAGGGAAAAAATTGTATTCAGCAATTTTAACGGCGGAGGATATGGGGATAATCCCAAATTCATTGCTCAGGAATTTTTAAAGCGCGGCCTTTCCCGAAAGCTTTACTGGGTGTCAGCCTCCGATTACAATCTTCCTGAGGGGATTCTTCCCCTTCGCCCCAACACGGCCGCCTTTGCCTTTCATATGGCAACAGCCGGAACCTGGGTGGACGATACCCGCAAGCTTTACTACTTTAAAAAACGCCCCGGTCAATTTTATATTCAAACCTGGCACGGAGGCCTGGGGTTAAAAAAGGTGGAAAAGGATTGTGAGGCAGCCTTAAGCAGAGAATATGTGTCCTATGCCAAGATCGACTCCCAACATATGGATCTCCTGCTTGCCTGCTGCAAATGGGAATATGATTCCTACCGGGAAGCATTCTGGTATGACGGCCCCATTCTGCAAAAGGGGATTCCCAAAAATGACATTTATTTTGAAGATCCGGCTCCTTACCGCCAAAAGGTGTTGGAACACTTTTCCCTCGCTGCCGATACAAAGCTTGTCCTCTATGCCCCCACCTACCGCGACAGCCGCAAAACCGACATGTATAACCTGGATTATGATCAATTGCTGATATCTCTGGGCCGGCGCTTCGGCGGCAGTTGGGCCGTTTTGGTGCGTATGCACCCAAATGTAAGCTATGAGGATTATCCTCTTACTTACACGGAGCGGATTCTGAATGCCAGCCCTTACGAGAATATGCAGGAGCTGTTGGTTGCCTCCGATATTATTATCAGCGATTATTCCGGCTGTGCCTTTGATTTTCCCATGATTGGGAAACCCGGCTTTCTGTATGCTGAAGATTATGAGGAAATGAAGCGGACTAAGGACTATTACTTTGACTTAAAGGAGCTACCCTTTACCCTTGCCCTTTCAAGCGGCGAGCTTATGACGCAGATAGAAGCTTTTGATGAGGATGCTTATCGGAAGGGCTGTAAGGAATTCCGGGATATGCTGCAATTTTACGATGACGGGCATGCTTCGGAGACGGTTGTGGATTTGATTTTGGATTATCACCGCCAAAAATAATAGTATCAAAAAAGCACAGAGAGGATTTTTTCCTTACTGTGCTTTAATTTTTTCAAATCAACTTCATATCCACTCCATTTTCAAAGTCGCTTATCAATCCTGTAATAACTGCCGTAATCTCCTTGTCCACATAGGACATATCCTTTCCCATACGAATCGACTTTAAAAAAGTCACCAGCTCATACCGCAGCCCCTCTCCATCCAGCTGGTAAAAATAGCGCTGGTTATCCGCCGGACTTTCATAACGGATTTCAAAATAATCCGTTTTCCACCAGGGCGCCGGAACATAGACGTAGCCCTTTGTTCCGGAGACAATCAGCTCTCCCTCTGATTTTACGCCTTTTCCGACCTTTAGGGAAGCAACCGCCTCCGGATATACAAAATCAATTTTTGTAAAGGCGTCAAACTTTACGGTGTCTGCCGGACTTTTGATAAGATGGGAGACAATCCGCTTCTCTTCATAATTCGTCCCCAGAATCTGTAAGATAGGAAGCATGGCTACCGGTCCCCACTCACAAATGCTGCTCCACGCACTCTGTTCCGCCATCCCGTCTTCCCCAATCTCTCTTAGACTGGTACAGGTGGCATCCACAGAAACCACGCTTCCGATTTTTCCGCTCTTTATCAGTAAGAGAAGCCGGCTGTAGGCTGTTGCATAGGCGGTCTTAATGGATTCCATTAAAATCCGGTTCTTCTTCTCCGCCAGTTCCAGCAGTTCCTTACACCGGGTTCTTTCAAGCGTCACCGGAGATTCCACCAATACATGCTTTCCCTGTTCAAGCGCCTGCTTCACCTGTTCATAATGCTTTTCCGGGCGAGAGGCAATATAGACGGCATCCACATCCCCCAGAAAACCTTCGTAGGTCTTTTCGGTAATCAGCTCCTTCAGCTGTTTGGAAAGCCGGGAGCTGTCCTCCGTATAAACGCTGCTGGCAGACAGGCCGTTCACATAGCTGCTCTCCTGCCCCACCGTATTGAGCATGGCAAATTCCCCTACCAACCCGAGACGAAGCTCCTGCTGATGACTGCGTACCTCCGTGCTGGAGATTCCCTGCGTCCTCTCCAGATATACAACCTTACAGTATTCCTTCAGATAATCAAACTTTCCTTCCCAATCGGAACCTACCGTAAAAATATCCACACCGTACCGCCGGATATCATCAATCTTCTGCCCCTCATATTCTTCTATGATAATCTCATCCGCAATGCCGGTAGCTTTTACGGACTCTACCCGTTCCATAAGGGGCTGCTGTACATTGATCTTTCCCCTGGTTTTGTCAAAATCATCTGTGGTCACGCCCACAATGAGATAATCTCCCAGCGCCTTTGCACGTTCCAAAAGCCGGATATGGCCGTAGTGCAGCAAATCATAGGTTCCATATGTAATTACCTTTACCATATCTGCTTCTCCTCTTTCTTCCTGCAAACAGCGCCTAAACAAACCCGGCGCCGCCTTTTGCCCGAACAAGCTCATCTTATATCAGCATATCCATTAAGCTTTATCCAAATCCAAAAATCCGTCCAGGAAAATCTGCATTGCTTCTTTTGAGCCTACGGATACCCGCAGCAAATCCTTCAAAAGCTCATTTCCATAGGCATGCACTAATATCCGCTTTTCTTCCTTCAAACGCCGTGCCAAAGCCCGGGCATTCTGATTCGGCTTCACAAAGATAAAATTCCCCCTGCAGTCCCGGCACCAGTAGCCGGATTTTCGAAGGACATCCAGGGTATATTCCTTTCCTTCCTTTTCCTTTTGAATCAGCTCCTCTATCAGCTCCGGATGTTCCAAAATCCGTTCCCCAAACAGAAGTGCGATAGAGTTCACATCAAAGGTAAGCTTTGCATTTTTTACATAGCCGATAATCTGCGGATTGCTGATAATTACGCCCAGCCTGCAGGCCGCCAAAGACATCAGCTTAGAGAAGGTGCGCAATACTATCACATTATCTCCGGATACTGCGTATTTTATAAAGGTTTTATCATAAAAATAATGATATGCTTCGTCAATTATCACAACTGCCCCCACCTTGCGGGCCTTTTCAATTACTTGCTGAAGCTCTTCCTCCGTATAGACATTGCCCACCGGGTTATTGGGATTCAGCAGTACGACTACCCTGGTGTTCTCTGTGACTGCCTCCACAATCTTTTCAATGCGAATAGTCAAATCCTTTTCATAGGCTACCGGCACATGCTTAAGACCCAGGATGCTGCAATTGACCCAGTACATTTCAAAGGAAGGAGCTACCGTCACAACCTCTTTGCCCTTTTCCCCGAAGGTTTCCAGTAGATACCGGATCGCCATGTCCGAACCATTGGTTGGCAGCACATTTTCCGCGGAAAGGCCGGAAACATATTCCGTATATTTGCGAATAAACCGTTCCGGCTCCGGATAGACGGAAAGGAACTCCGGCGTTATCTCCTTCAGCACGGAATCCACAAAGCTCTTGGGAAGCCCCTCGGGGTTCTCATTCATATCAAAACGGTGGTAATCATACCTTCCCTGTTCCGGGAAAATACGAAGCGTGTTTTTTATATTTTCATCTACATAATAGCTCATGAGCATTTCCTCCTACTATTATAGTCGCTGCGCGACGGCACTAAAGGGTAAAGTCGCTTCGACACGCCTGTAATGAGAGAAACTTTTATTCGAAAGGGCACTCATAAAAGTTTCTCTCGTGCGCCTTTGCGACTTTACCAGACGCACATCTCCCCTTTTCTATATTATGAGAGTATAGCATCAAAGCACATTTAAAACAAGAGCAGGCCAATTACCGAGTACACAAAGAGATGCAGGCACAGCACAGGCATCGTATGCCTCCCCAGCCACGCCAAGCCCCTGGCCGGAAGGTCCGTATATTTTTCCACAAAATAGGATACCTCCATACAGAGCAGAGACCCCAGCCCTCCTACGATTAAATATATCACCATAGAACTTCCATACTCTCCGACAGACATATTAACGCTGCCGTTTACCAAGGACAAGCCTCCAAAAGCGCCCATTATTAAAATAAGAGCAAGCGGCTTCTTCGAAAGCTTTTCCACTAAGCCATACTCCGCCAGTGCCTTCCCAAAGGTTAAGAAGGACACCGCATACAGGGCACAGTCTACGCTCCACGGCAAAAGAATGGGACAGAAATAATGCAGCAGTACGGAAAAAAGAAGCACCCCGCTGTTCATAATGAAAAGCTTGCGAAGCTCTCCTCCCACAGCCTGCATCAGTATCCAAAATACCACCAGACTTACAAACAAGCCTGTCAAAAACCAGGTCGGCGCATTGAGAATCTGCATAAAATATACATTTTCCGCCGCCCCCCTTCCAAAGAGACTGTTTCTGGAATACAGAATCCCAAGCAATGGAAAAAAGGACTCCGAGGCAACATTTCCCGTAAGCATGCTGTCCTTAACAAAGAAAAAGAGAAACAGGAACAAATTATACCCAAAATAGGGAACCAAAAGACGACGGGCCTTTTTCTTCACAAAGGCGCCGAATGTCTCCTCCTTCCTCCAGGTAAATGTCATGCCGGCCAGCACAAAAAACACCGGCATGTAAAACATCCCGCCAAAAAATGTAACCGGCCCCAGGCTGATTCCGCTGTGGACAATGAGTACAACCAATATGCCGAATGCCTTCGCTATATCCATCCAGAGAATCCTCTGCTTTTCCATTCTGCTCCTCCTTCGCCTTTCTCAATTCCGGCTGATTCATGAAACTTCTTATTTTGCCCTTCACATAACGGCCAATCGCCTTCTTACGCCTTTCCTCCCCGCTTCCAAAACCGCGCCCCCAACGGCTCCAGATATCGGCTGCTTAAAGACGAAAGCGTCAGTACCAGAGCTGTCGTCAGCACAAAATCAGCCCCCACCGTCAGCCCATACCCGATACTCCCCTGGAATTTCAGGAAAAACCAGCAGGAAAATGTGGCTATAATGGGAAAATGCAGAAGATAGAGGGAGTAAGAAATCTTCCCCAGGTACAAAAAAGGCTTTCGCGAAAAGAACCACTGCAGCCAATCACATCCCAGCACTCCCGCCGTCAGCAAAAATGCCCCGGCAATGTGATAAATCACCGTATAGGCGGCAGGCAGCACCCCGTAGATCGTTCCCGGCAGCTCCGTTCCGATAGAAGGATACGAGGTCAGATAAAATCCCAGCAGAAACACCAGCAGCGGAATCAGCCGAAATCTCCGGTACAGCCTCACAAGCCGCTCCTGTGTGCTGAAAAAATCACAGAGCACAAAGCCCAGAAAAATTCCCACAAAATAGATATCCGTTTTTAAAGCCGCCAAAATCATAACGCCATACGCAATATACCGCAGAGGATTCTCCCCCACCAGAAAAGCCGCCAGATATACAACCAAAGCCCCCCAGAACAGATAGGGAATGGTCCAGAGCACACCGTTATAATCATTGCTCCCCCTTACAAAACACCCGAGCAGGCTTTCATAGAGCATGCTCAAAATCCCCGGTTCAAATTGGTTAAAGCCCTGAAACCAGGGAACAGACTTCGTAAGGACCGCTGTCTCTGCATTTTGATAGAAACCAAAATACATAAGAATAAAAATCAGAACATTCACCGCCAGAATCACCGGCATCAGCCGAAAATACCGCTTAAGCGCCCCGCTTTTCAGCCTGCCCCGATCCCTTGTCTGAAAATAGGTCAGGCAGAGCACAAAGCCGCTGAATACCAGGAAAAGGCAGACCGCTCCGTTTCCATTGTAAAAGAAATTAAGGGGTGTTTTTCCTATGAAAATCTCAGAGCCTGACTTTGTATTCACATGCTCAGGCAGCAGCGTGTAGGCAGCATAGTAGAAGGCAAATACAAAATGGCAGAGATATACCATCAGCGCGCCGATGCCTTTTAGTCCGTCAATATAATCCAGCTTCTTCATTTCTCCGCCTCCATTTTCTTTGCTCTGTTTTCTCCGCCTCTGTATTCTGCTTTTTGTCCTTCGATTGTCTTAAACGCCTTTATTCCACACCTAATTCTTCTAATTTTTCACACAAAAGCTTAGTATACAGCGTGCGCCCTTCCGTAGATAAATGAATCAAATCCTGGAAGCAGGCCGCATCTGCAAAATCAAAAGCCAGCTCTTCTGCCAGAATCACTTCGGCATTGTACACATCTGTATCTGCCTTATTTATCCCGCTTTCCTGGCCTGTTTCCTTGCTCCCGCCTGCTTCTTTTGTAGAAATCGTCCCATCTGCTTCTGTCAGTTCTTCCATCTTATTTCTGCAAGCCTCATACAGCTCCATATAGTCTGCATCCCGGTACATCCGCTCATACTTCGGCGTTTCAATAAAGTATACTTTCACCCCATGCTCCCTGGCAAGCTCCAGTATCTTTTTATATCCCTCCACCTGCGCCTCCTGCAAGCCATCCCTTCCCCCAAGCATCCCCAGCGAATCCAGATGCTCCTTTGTCTGTCCCCCGGGCGTCAGGATATTTCCGCCATTGCGGAACTGTGCGGATACCAGGCGGTTATGGATGGGGTAGGTTAGGATCTGCTCATTGTTGGCTGTGACAAACAACTCATAGAAGTCCAAAAGCTTTGTGTCATTATACACATTCATCAGCTTCCAGGCATCCAGCTTAAAGCTCAGATCCGTATCCAGAAGAATCTTGGTGTCGCTGATCCAGGGAGCGGCCGCGGCCGTATAGGGATAGAGATCCACATAGAGGGTGCCTATTTCCAGACCTTCTTTCAGCATATATTCCAGCTCCATCGCCATAAATGCCGGCTGATTGCCATTGTAGGAGAGAATGTAGACTTCTCCCTCCAGCATTTCCTCCAGCACATCAATGGACAATCCCTGGCGGAACATGGAAGAGCCGATGAACAGATGATCCACGGATTTCTTTTTGACGGCTGCCTGCATTCCATAGGTGGACACAGGCAGAAGCCGGGCATATTCATTTTTGATTCCTGTGAGCAGAAGTACTGCAAATAATACGCCTGCCAGAATTTTTCCTATACGTTTCATATTCTGTTCCAGTTTCGCAATATCCTTTCCGCACATGTGTTTTAATCTAATTAAGCCTCCTGCCTTTTCGAGGCAAGAGGCTTAAAAACTTTTTCACAATCTATTTATTATTCGCATGACTGGAAGCGAATTACGTTTACACAGTCTATTTATTTTCTGTATGATCGGAAGCGGACTACTTTTCAAGACAACTATCTACTTATTATACGCAAGCCCTACAAGTATGTCAATCCCTGAGGAAAAATTGATCTATACAATTGATCTACAATTTATCATTATTATAACTTGCTTTCTTCTTTTCATGATAAAAGCAGCATCTGTTTTTTCAATGCCACTTCTTTCAATTTCACCTTCTTTTATAATTGAATAATATGGAATTAATGAAATATCTCCAAACATATTCCTCTATTTGTATATGAAAGCAACTGCATTTTTTCATTTATTTTTTCTGCTTAGTTATTCTGATAATTATAAAATACAACGCAACTGTTAACAGCAATGCTATCCATCTATTCAGGACACCATCTTCATACAAAAATCGTATTCCCAACAGAATCAAAATCCCTGCTATAATCCAGAGTAGCTTTACAGTCACATTATGTCTTTTCACTATCACACCTCATTAACCTGATATCTCCAATAGCCAGCATTACACGGCCCGGAATTACACGGCTCACATCCTGGTATATATTCGGGGACAAAATTTCCCGAAACCTCATATTCCACACCAATTTTCAAATATGCTTCTTTTATTTGGCTTAATACGATTCTGCATACCCCTATTGCTGTAAAAGCAGCCTTTTTCATATAAATTCTGTTAAAAAAGTGAGTATCATACCAAACATTCGCTGTATTACTAAGGCTCTAATTTTAAATTTTTATATTTTAGTTGTATAAAGTTTTTGTATTATTCACTCATCAATATAATTATATTATATTAATTTAAATATGTCAAAATTAATTAACTGAATCTTTTAAAACCTTTTTAAGTCAAATGGATATGTCAGCACAAGGTGAGCCCTTTGGGCGAGAGGGTGGCCTGGGCTATGTCCGCTTGGCTCATTGCTTACGGGAATAAACAAAATAATCAATTATAATCCCTTTATGAAAAAATCTTATTACTTAATATGGGAATAAATAACAGATCGATGTTTACTAATTTTTACATTTAAAACTGCGCATACAAAAACCCGGAAGCCCCGAACACACCAAACAGGGCAACGCTGAGTCCCATAACTGCCATCCAGATCCCCGAAAGGGAAAACTCCTTATCCCTTCCCTTCCCGTAAACCTGTCCCCACTCATAAAGAAACAGAAGAAGCAAAAACAGGCACACAGTCAGAAAATAGGCCGCGCAGGTATTATCCCCCGTAAAAGGCAGAATGGAGTTCTGAATATCCGCCGCGGAAAGGGAAAATCCAAGAACCGCTCTTTCAAGATAAGAAAATGCGGCCCCTAAGCTTTCCGCCCGAAAGAACACCCATCCAAGCGTAACGCCGCAAAACGTCGCCAATGTCTGCCCCAATACCCTGACAGGCCCGGCTGCCTCCGCCTTTTTTTTCCGGCAAAACAGATTCCATACCCCATGTATACCGCCCCACGCCACAAAGGTCCAATTATCTCCATGCCAAAGTCCGCTTGCCAGAAAGGTCAGCAGCACATTCCGTCCCCGCTTCGCCTTGGACACACGGCTTCCTCCCAGAGAAATGTACACATAGTCCCTAAGCCAGCTTGACAGGGAAATATGCCAGCGATTCCAGAAGTCCCGGATATTCCGCGCAAAGTAGGGACAGCGGAAGTTCTGCCTGCTGCGAATCCCCAGCAGCTCCCCCATGCCAATGGCAATATCCGAATATCCGGAAAAATCACAGTAGAGCTGAAAGGAGTAAAAAAATGCCGCCATTACTGCCGCCAGCCCCGGATAGTCTCCCGGAGAGGCAAATATTGTATCCACATATCCGCCTAAGCGGTTGGCAATCACCATTTTCTTGAAAAGCCCAAGAATAATCCTCTGAATCCCTTCCGCAAAAAGCCCGCTGTCATAATACAATCCCCTGTGAAGCTGCTCCAAAAAGCCCTCGGACCGCTCAATAGGTCCCGAAAGAATCTGGGGAAAAAACAGCACATAGGTTACATAATATCCCACATAAGGCTCAGAAGATCTTTTTCCCAGATAGATATCCGCCAGATAGCTTATCATTTTAAAGGTATAATAGGAAATTCCCAGGGGAAGCATCAGTTTCAGCACAAGGGGATCGGCCGGAAGTCCTGCCAGAGCCAAAAGAGAAGCCACGGATGCGCTGAAAAAATTAAAATATTTAAATACAAAAAGAACGCCAAGAAGAGGCAGGATGCCTAACAGCAGCCAGCCTCTCTTGCCTTTTTCTGTGTGTATCTCTTCTATCCTTCCTCCTGCAAACCAGGACCAACAGGCTGAAATGCCCGTAAGCAGCAGCATCCAAACGGAAGCGCTTGCATAAAAAATCAGGCTTGCTGCAAGGAGAATCCCCCACCTTATCCGGGAGGGCGCCAGGTAATAAATCACAAGCACCGCTCCCAGAAACAAGAGGGTCAGCATAATATCAGATGCCATATAAGTTCCTCTTTACCGGCGTACCCATTTTCCAAATAAGGTCTTTTTATATTTCAAAAGCTCCTTCTTGGCCTCCTCATTGCTGCCGGCCTTCTGGAGATATTCCACGCCTTTCTTGATATCTTCCGGCACGCCGAGGCCCTGTCCGTAGATAACGCCCAGCATATAAAAGGCCTCCAGGTTATTCCAGTTCACTTTCTCTAAAAGCTCTCTCGCCTTCCCGTAATCCTGCTGCGTTCCCCATCCCCGGAAATACAATTTTCCAAGATAGCAGACGCCCCAGTTGTTGTCGTGATCGTATGCATATTTCAGAAGCTGGAAGGCTTTGGCATAGTCCTTCTCCACTCCGTTGCCGTCATAATACAGGGCGCCCAGGCGGTTTGCACAGCCGATCCGTTTGCCGCTGTCCTGCTTCTGTGCCAGGCCCTTTTCATAGCACTGGGCCGCATAAGCCGGGTCCTTTGCAACCCCCTTGCCCTCCTCGTATATCAGGCCGATTCGGAACCAGCACTCCAGCTGGCCGCCCTCCGCTCCCAGCTTATACCAGTGAACGGCCTCCTGAAACTGTTCGGCGTCATACAGTTCATCCGCATAGAACCATTGATGAATGGGGAATCCCCTCTCCGCCCCTGTCTTGTACAGATCCTTTGCCAGCTCCGGACGGGGCGCAATCAAGTCCTCATCGCCCTCCGAATAATATTTGTTCAGATTATTTGCCGCAAAATACATACCGCCCCGGAATGCCTTCTGGAACAAATCCTCACATTTTGATATATTTTCCCGTAAATAGGCTTTAAATTCGCCGTCAGTGGAAAAAGATTCCCTTCCTTTTCCCTGAATACGCAGGAAATCCCACCAGAAATATGCGTTTGCCGCCGTATACTGGCTGAAGGCATCGCCCATCTGCGCTTTTTCAAGCACACTGTCAAAAGCCTCCTGAAGATTGGCAAAGCCCATTTTCTTTTCCAGAGAAGGCGTCAGCTCTCCGGTACGCATTGCCACCAGGACGC
The DNA here is from genome assembly GCA_910576325.1 of Clostridia bacterium. Lineage (GTDB taxonomy): Bacteria > Bacillota > Clostridia > Lachnospirales > Lachnospiraceae > Laedolimicola. The sequence goes on along the minus strand of CAJTIM010000004.1, from coordinate 78,995 downwards.
CGATTCCGCTTCCCTGCTCCACAGCTTTGTGAATCAGAGAAACCACCTTGTCATCATCCTCCGGGAAATTGTGTCCGCTCCACACGTACTGCGGCCCGCAGTAGCACCGTGCCAGGATACAGGAAGCATCCCCGTCTCCTGCTGCGGAAGCCTTCTCAAGAAGTGCCAGTCCTTCCGCTCCTTTTCCTGCGCGCAGATCGTAATAGATATACCGCAGCGCCTGCTCTACCTCATCACTGTAGCATTTTCCCATCTCAAAGTTCCTCCTATATTTAACATTATTTTTTATGGGCCATATTTCGTTCCGTCTGTCTGGTACAATCCTTCCATTCCGTCCAATTCGGCGCAAATCTTCCCTGTGCAAATTCCAAAAGCCAGGCTGCCGCCTGTCTGTGTGTGCATTGATTTTTAAAGAAGCGAAGCTTCGCTCCGTCCGGCTTTGTAACCGTTACGCTGCAGCGGCCGTCCATCTTATTGCCGCCGTCTATCCGCATCACCAGGTAACCGCCTGTGAGAACCAGTTCTACCATCTGATAGCTTCCGTCCACCAGTCCGTCTGCCGCAACCTCCACGTCCTCTATGGTAAAGCGGTCATGGCTCTGAAATACACCGGAGGGCGACAGCAGGGCCAGATGAGGCGGCGGAACTTCTCTTTTTTTCTCCTGCTGCTCCTTCTTCTCCCACAGAGGTGTTGCCTCCCAATCTGTCATATCAGGAATCACACCCCCGGCCCATTTCTTCAAAATCTCCTCCGCCGTTCGGATGTCTGTCTCCAGTACATGGCCGGAATAGAGATTCTTTCCGGCTTCGCCCACGGAGGTCGTTTTCAAAAACAGCTCCGCCTCACCAAGATCCATCATATCCTCCGGCGTCGGATTCTCCACATCCTCCATATCCTCGTAGAAAGACGCAAAACATTCTATTTCTACATATCGGACATTGTACTGCTCGATGGGACATCCAAGGGCCAGAGAAAAGGTTCCCTCTCCTTCCTGAAGGCACTCCAGCATGGATTGGTGTATCAGCTCCGCCGTCACGCGGGAGGTTACGCTTCCGTCGGGACGGGTCAGCGTTACATTTTGCCGAATGTTATCATCTTGGCTTCCATATTGGAAGGCCGCCATTTCCCGGTTCCCCTGCTTTACCCGAAATTCCCGAAGCATATTCTCCCACTCCATATCGGACTTTCCCTGCCATTTGCCAAATTCGCCGTAGGGCCTTCTGATAGCATCCGGCGCGCGTAAGGAGATACAGTTTAAGAGAGGCTCAAGCTCTCTGGGATTCCGCAGAGAAATAATATGGTGCTGCTTGCGGTCGTCCAGGATATGAAGCTCTATAATCCGGGAGCTGTTCACATGATCGCCGTTTCTGCGGGTCTTTATCTCGTCTCTTCCGAAATATACCCGGATGCGGGGAATACAGCTTGCCACCTCCCCCAGAATCCATTCCTTTCCCACGGCAACCTTGTCAAACCACTGACCATGTTCTTCAATGTCCTTATCTACCATTGCAAAAAGCTCCGTCACTCCCGGAGCTGCGTCCGGATAGGGGAGCTGGGAGCGGATGGATTGGGCAAGGGTGCTCTTCTCCGGCCAGAAGGTATCCCTGATTGCTATGTACGCCGTATAAATACCGCCCAGGAAAAAAATCAGGCCTCCTACACCTCCTACAACCATCTTGGCATAATCCATGCTCTCCCAGCCATCCGTGCCCTCCTGAAGCTCGATCCACGTATACAGCACACAGCAGGCCCCCAGAATCAGCACAAGTACGGCGATTCCAAGGGAGGATAGCTGCTTTCGTGTTTTCTCCAGACAGTATCCCCCGTTTGGCATACCGGGATTGCGGCTTTTCTGCCAGGCCGATACTCCAAGCGCTATCAGGAAGCTCCAGAGATACCCGATAAAAAATCCGGCTCCCACTACGAATACGATGGAAAGAATGAGATTCCACGGCCAGGGGATGCCGCCAAAGCCCTTATTCTTCTTTTCCAATTTATATCCCTCCCCAATTTAAAAATCCAATATCCCTTATGAAGGATAATATCTTACCTGTTTTATATTGTCGTTCCAATTGTACCACATACAAAAATAATTGACAATAAATCCATTTCTTAGTAATTCATTAAGTTTTCTTTTCAATTATAAAACAGTGCCGAAAGCTTCCCTCCGGCACTGTTCTGTCTGCTATGGCGTAAGTATCAACAGCCTTATGGCTTTCCGTCTTACATCTTTCTATTAACACAAATGAAAAATCATCAAGGCTTTCTCATGGCGGTAAACATTTTGCAAAATGCCGCCTCTCAGTTCTCCGCGATTTCCCGATAAATTCCGGCCCCCGTATCCATCATCAGCAGCAGAAGAATCACCGAGTACAGCACCATCGGAAGCTTCGTCTCACCATTGATTACGTAAGCATAAGCGCTGTAGGATACAATCAGATGCAGCATCGGCACATAGAACTTCTCCGGCCAACGCATACAATATACAAGAGCCGCGATATCCGCCGTCAGCCCAGCCCAGGCCGGCATGGACGGAGCCAGGTAGGGAATGAGAAGCGCCAGAAACAGAAACAGCCGCAAGGCCAAATCCTTTGTAATCTCTACCTGCTGCTTAATAAATACATAAGCCATTGTAAGAAGAAGCCCTAAGAGGCACAGCACCGATACCTGATTGAACAGCTCCACAAATGCTTCTTTTCCAATGATCTCATAAAAATTGGGCCATCCCAGAGTAAGCCTCTTGTCGCTCAATCGAAACTGTATTCCTGCCCTGGCTGCGCCCGCAGCAATTGCAAGCAGCCCCCACCATTTTCCTCTTGTTCCAATGTGTTTAACAAAATAGTATAGGCCCACGAAAAAGAAGAACACACTGTACACACTGTTGCGCCCCCACAGAGCGCTGTTTGCTATCATGGTGGGATAAATCACAAGAATGGAATACGTCAAAAACGCCTTATTCCGATGTCCGGTATAATCGTAAACAAGCCCTCCGCAGAAAAAGGCCAGAATAAAATCAATCAGCATGGCTCCGATTTTCTGGTTGTCTGTTACTGTATACCCCATCACAGACAGCCGGAGCATAAGACCTGTTCCCGTTATACAGATTGCCAGAAGCATATCCAAAAAGGTAAACTGCGCCTTTCCGATTTTCCATTTTTTTATAATCAAATTTCTTAAAAGCTCATCCATTCCGCCGCTTCCCCTCCTTCCTGACATCCCCGGTCCGGGAAACCGCATTTTCCGTGACTGCCTCCCGCACCGGAAGCTGATTTTCCTGGCTTCTCATATAGCGCCACATATCCAGTCCCACAATCACCAATAAAGCCAGCTCCGCCAGTGCCCAGACCCCATAGTAGATCGTCGGCTCCTGATCACCCAGGTGGCTTAAATAAGCCATATAGCAGGTAAAGGACATCAGAATCTGCACCAGAGGAATATAGAACCGCTTCCAGTTCATCATGGCATAGAGAATGGCCAAAACATCTGCCAGACATCCGTACCGTTCATGCATATGGGGCAGAAAATAAGGGGTAAGAATGGCAAAAAACAGCGCTATCTGTACAATGAATTCATTGGTAATACGATAACGCTTCTGTGCCATAACAAACATCACACACATCAGAATCCCCAGAATCAGCCATGTTCCCGCCTCCGCATATTCCAGAAGGAAATACTGATTTCCGATAATCTGATAGATATTGGCCCACTTAATAGACAGGGACCACACATCCTGCGCTCCCTGGGCCATATAAATATTAATCAGCTCAATCAGAGGTCTCCCGGCAATCCAGGCCGGAATAATACTCAGGAAATAAAGGCCCGGAATCCATAAGAAATGCTGAATCTTAATCTTTTTATTTACCCACAGAATCACCAGGAACGGGAAAATAAACAATGACTGAAGCTTAAAGGCAAAGGCCAGTCCGTAAAAAAACATCGCCCGGTTCGGCATTTCCCGAAACAGGTAATAAAAGCACAGAAGAATAAACAGCATAAAAATAATATCACACTGGGCCCAAAGGGCGCTGTCCGCCCAAATAGTAGGCACAATCAGCATCAGGCCGTAAGTGCTAAAACTCTTTATTCTGCTTTTGGTCGTCTCCATAACCAGCTTCCCCATAACTGCTGCCGCCGCAAAATCCAAGACAATATGTATGGACTTATAAGCCGTCATCGGGTTGACGGGAAGCTTGCTGATAACCCACAAAATATATACAAAGGAGGGAGCATAATCATAGCGGTCTGTGGCCAGATAGGAAAAGCCCATTTCCCTTAAGTCCGAAATCCAGGGATCCCAGTACATCTCCCAGTCTACGGTTGTCACCACCCTCAGAATTCCCCGGATGGCAATACCAATCACAGTCATAACAAGCAGATACGAGACATCCGCCCAATCTAACTGATATTTTTCCAAAATTCTTTTCATAAATCTCCTTATTCCGGTTCCGTCCGATCCAACACCTTTTCAATAATAAACTTGGGCCGTTCTTTCGTCTCCAGGTAAATCTTTCCTATATATTCTCCCACGACGCCGATAGCCAGGAGCTGCAGTCCTCCGATGGCCCAGATGGATACAATCATACTGGTCCATCCATGAATGGTCCGCCCGGTGAAATGCACCACAAGAGAATAAATCAGCATCAAAATACTCACGGCAAAAATCAAAAACCCGCAGACCGTAATCATGCGAATCGGCTTAATGCTAAAAGAAGTAATCCCGTCCGTAGCAAAGGCAAGCATCTTTTTCAGGGGATATTTGGACTCCCCCGCAAATCGCTCATGGCGTTCATAAGTCACGATATCCGACTTGTATCCTATCAACGGAACAATTCCTCTAAGAAACAGATTAACCTCCTTGAATTCCGCCAATCCTTCCAGAGCTCTCCTGCTCATCAGCCGGTAATCCGCATGATTGTAGACAATGTCCACTCCCATAGCCTGCATGATTTTATAAAATCCCTGGGCCGTGAACTTTTTGAAAAAAGTATCTGTCTTCCGGGCGCTGCGCACCCCGTACACCACGTCGTTTCCCGCATAGTACTTCTCCACCATCTGATCAATCACATCAATATCGTCCTGCAGATCCGCATCCAGGGAAATGGTCATATCCGCCTTCTCCTTCGCAGTCATCAGTCCTGCCAGCAGGGCGTTCTGGTGGCCCTTGTTTCGGGAAAGCTTCACGCCGGAATAAATGGGATTGGAGGCATGCAGCTCTTCGATAAGCTCCCAGGTCCTATCCTTTGAGCCGTCGTTTACAAACATGATCCTGCTCTCCTTTGCAATCATGTTCCGCTCAAGCATGGAATTCATCTTTTCCAGAAGCCGTTTCGCCGTCTCCGGAAGAACTGCCTCCTCATTGTAGCAGGGTATCACCAAATACAAAATATCATTTCCTGTCATCAGGTATTTCTCCTATTCCAGTTACGTAATAACTGTTCCTGTACACTCATATGAAAGAACCGTTACAGTCCCAGCTCCTTCATATACACCTCAATCGCATCCTGCCAGCCGGCAAAGGTAAAGTCCGTTGTCAGCTTCAGCATATAATTTTCTAAAATGGAGTAGGCCGGCCGATCCGCGGAAGCCGGAAAGCGGCGTTTATATTCCTCCGTAGTGATCGGCTCGATCTCCGTTTTCTTTCCTGCCAGCTTAAGAACCGTCTTGGCAAACTCCGCCCAGTTGGTATCTCCCTCGCATGTCCCGTGAAACAGTCCGTAATTATCGGTGGGAAGCAGATATTTTACGGCCTTCGCAAGCTCCGCAGCACTGGTGGGCGTTCCCACCTGATCCATTACAACGCCAATCGTATCGTTGGTTTCGGACAGCTTTAACATGGTCTTTGCAAAATTGTGTCCGTCCCCGTACAGCCAGGCGGTACGAATGATAAAAAAGTGATCTGAAAAATCCCGTACAAACTGCTCTCCCGCCAGCTTGGTGGCACCGTACATGCTCTTGGGCGCCGGCGTGTCAAATTCAGTCAGCGGTTTCTCGCACACATCCCCCGGAAATACATAGTCCGTGGAAATATGCATCAGCTTTGCTTTCACATCCGTTGCGGCAATGGCAAGATTTCTGGCACCGATGGCATTGATTTTCCAGGCCAGATCCACCTCCGTCTCGCACTTATCCACATTGGTGTAGGCCGCGCAGTTGATAATGGCACAGGGCTTTACCTCCCGGGCAAAGGCCAGTACCTCGTCCACCCTTGTAATGTCCAATTCCCCCACATCCGTATTGACAAGCTCGTATTCCGTACTTCCCGCATACTGCTGATTTACCGCCCGTCCCAGCTGTCCGTTGCAGCCCGTAATCATAATTTTTTTCATGGCTATCTCCTTTTCTTCCTTCTTCATTCCGTTAAATACGTTCCATCTATTCAGCTTTTGTATCCTTCTTTGCGTCTGTCTCCTCCAAAAGCTTTTTCTGCTCGTCCCGCCTCTCCTTTTCCTCCAGAGCCAGTTCCTGGGTGAGATCCTTCACCTTATTTTCCAATGTTGACAATTCAATGGTCATAAAAAACATTTTAACCATAAGTACGAAAATAAACAGCAGAAAAATAAAATTTACCGGAAGCTGCATCCCGATGATGCGGGTAAACAGAGATACCAGCCAGGGAAACAGGCTGAATACAATGAGCACCCCGGAAAAAAGGATCCAGAAAATCGCATACTCAATCTGCAGCTTTGACTGGCGAATCCGCTTCAAAATATAATAGGTAGTCAGTAAAGACACCACAATCAGTAAAATCCGAAATACCGGCGTCATTTGGCCCTCACCTCCCTGCGCTTCCGAAAGTTCTGAATAAACAGAATGGACAGCAGCATCCGCAGCATATACATTACGGAACTGGAAAGATTCAGATAGCTTTCACCCGCAACCCGCTCGTCCATCTCCACCTGCACCTCCGCAATCGTCGCTCCCTGTTTTAAAAGATAAGAAATGGTATCCGGCTCCGGTCCGTAATTTAAGTTCAGGGCAAATTCGGCAATCATCCTCTTATTAAACATCCGCATGCCTGAGGTGGGGTCCTTCACTTTTCTTCCCGTAGTAATTCCGGTGGCAAGGGAAATAAGATTGCTTCCCAACATCCGCAGAGAACAGGGCTTTTTCTCCGTCACAAACCGGGAGCCGATGACTATATCATAGCCCTCCTGAATCTTGTCCAGCATGGCGTCGATAAACTCTGGCCGGTGCTGCCCATCGGCATCAAACTGTATGGCATAATCATACCCCTGCCGGTAGGCATACTTAAGCCCTGTCTGAAAGGCTCCCGCCAGCCCCAAATTCACCGGCAGATCAATCAGCTCATAGCCCATCCTCCGGCACAGCCCCGCCGTATTGTCGGAGGAACCGTCATTGATCACCACATAATCATAGGCCGGATAATTCTCCTTTAAATTCTCAATGACCCGCACAATATTCTCTTCTTCGTTATACGCCGGGACAATCACCAGACACTTCATTCACCTTCTCCTTATATTTCGGTTCCGCAATCCTCTTATCATTGCTGCTCCTGTTCCGCTTCTTCACCGGCTTCGCCGCCCGTTTCCTCCTCCGGAACGATTTTCACCATATAGTCCTTGTCGTAATATGCACACATAGCCTGATTCCGGCTCTCATCCGGATCCGGGGTCAGAGTTCCGAAGTACAAAAGCTCCGGACGGTAAGTAACCTCTTCTACCTCCACTTCTCTGATATTCGGATCATTATACATAGCTTCCCGCTTCTTAATCTCCTGATGATACACCTGCGCTTCTCCGTACACCAGCGATTTCAGTGCTTTGGCCGAGAGAATCTCCTCCACATCCCGCACCATATTGATTTTCGCAAAGCCAAGGATCACGCAGAGAAGCCCTGCCGTTCCCATAAGAAGCGGCGCCGCCTTTTGAAGCAATCCCCGCACCTGCTCCTCACACCGCTCATACTGACGGCGGAACCAGCCCGCATAGTAAACGGCATTGGCCCCATAAAACAAAATCACTCCATAATACAGGATATTGTAATAACGCCCTCCGGAGATAAAACGCACCGCATACATACCCGGCACCCACATCACCACCACCATGCTGTAGCTTATCAGAGTAAACAGCAGAGGAAGCCGGAAGGAAAACGCTGTATCCTTAAGCTTGTACAGCATATAAAGAAACAAGCCCATCATCGCCAGCACAATCACCGCATTGGTGCACTCGGACAGATATTCCAGAGAATAGGAATAGGATTTGTAAATAGCCTGGAGGGGCGTACGCGGCTCAAAATTTGACTGCCTCCGCCCGTTTCCCGGAGCCGCCAGATTGAGAATAAATCCTGCATAATACACGATGCTTAAAGCCGTCATACGCAGCTTCATCACCTTGTCATACTGCTTTCCGATTAAAATATCCAGGAGGTTGAGAAACATCACCACAGCCGTCAGAAGCATAATGGGGAACATATTCCCCGACAGCAAAAAGGCCATAGCCATCATAGCAGCCATGCGCTTAACCGGAATCCGCTTCTCGTATTTACATAAAAACAGCTTGGCAAACAATACCAGCATAACACCGAACATTCCCGTATAGCCGACGCTTCCTATCCACCAATAAAAAGCCTCCAGCCCCACGGGCACATACTGAATACAGAGCATCAAAAGCACAGCGGACACACTGACCGCCACATGCCGGGACAGTCCCAGTATCCGGTGGAGCAGTATCCTGCAGAAATATATAACGCCGCCGCACAGAAGCCCCAGCAGAATAAAGGTATGGGTAAAGGTCAGCTTCTCGGAAAAAATTGAGGGCCTTAAGGCTCCTATAATGCTGAACATAAAGGTTCCCTGCCACTCATTCCAGAGATTGACCGCCCGCTGAACAGCAGCCTGCAAAACAGGTATTACACAGCCCAATCCCTTGTTCTCCACAAATGCCCGGTGGGTCAAAATCCCATAATTAAAGTCATCCATAACGGGATGATTAAAAAAGCTCAGAACGAGAATCGGCAGCAGACTGATGCCCAAGCACGCCAGAAGAAAGCGCTCCTGGTTTTTCTCCGCCTTCATCCATGCCAAAAGACGCTTCCAAAGCTCATTTGTTATCCGATAGATTAGTTCCACTTCCAAACCACCTTCTATTTTCCGTAAAATACCATTTCGTTTGTTTAAGGTATTTTATCCCTTTTTTACAAATTGTGCAAGTACCCGTAAGGTCCGGCACACATCCGTGAACCAGGGCGCTCTGACGCCGTTCTCCTTCAGCGCCCGGTGTCCCTCCTTTAATCCGGCAAGATAAGCACCAAGACTGTGAGTGCTTGTCCCTCCGTGAGCCATGTAAACCAACACCTCCGGCAGATAGGAAAGCTTCACTTTTTCATCCTTTAAAATGCGGATCATAAATTCATAGTCGGCTGAGATCCGGTAATCCGTCTTATAATACCCATAAGTCTCATAGACCTCTCTGCGCAGATACAGCGTAGGATGCCCCGGCATCCATCCATAGCGGATATGGCCCTGTCCCTGATGCCAGCGGCGCACGACGCGTTCTCCCTCCATATAGCAGAGATCGCCGTGAACACCGTCCGTGCCCTCCCGTTCTACAAGCTCCACCATCTTTGATATTACATCCGGCCCCGCGAATTCGTCAAAGCAGCATCCCAGAATCTCTCCTGTAGCCATCCGAAACCCTTTGTTTAAACCGTCATAGATTCCGGAATCCGGCTCGGAAATCCAGCAGAGACGCCCGCCAAGCCTGTCTTCCGCCTCCCGGATCACCTCTAAGGTCCCGTCGGTAGAGCCTCCGTCCACAATAATATATTCCAGATTCCCGTAATCCTGCCGCAGAACCTGGTCAATAGTTTTCTTAAGGCTTTCCCTGTCATTATAGGTTGTTGTCACAATGGACACCTTGGGTCTATACATGTGATTCCTCCAGCAGCTCCCGGTATAAATCCAGATATTCCCGGAACCTGTGATTCTTATCGTACTCCTTTGCCTTTTCCAGACACGCTTCCCGCCTGGACGGTTCCTCCCGCAGCTCCATTATGGCGCGCAGAAGTCCTTCCGTGTCTCCTTTGGGCACAATTTTCCCGGTCTTGTCATCCACGGACTCCACACTTCCCCCTGTGGCAAAGGTAATGACCGGAGTTCCGCAGGCCAGTGCTTCCAGATTGGTCGTGGGGAAATTATCCTCCAGGGTCGGATTTACATACACATCCGCCATGGAATAATACTCCGCCAGTTCCTCCATGCTTTCCGTGCGCATCACTCCATAAATGCCCGGGGGCAGCTTCTTAAGCTTCTCTTTGGAAAGGCCAATCAGGATGATCCGGAAAGAGCTGTCCAGCCGTTCCGCCAGGGTCTCAAAGTAAGCATAACCCTTTCTTTCCTCCCACATACTCGCAACGCCCAGAAGAACAAACTTTTTTTCCATGCCGAGGCGGTTCCGAAGCCCGTTCTCCACAGGATGAAATTTGTCCAGGGCAATTCCGTTGGGAATTACGCGGATGGGATATTCTTTAAGATAAGACTGTCTCACCAGATCGGAGAGCCAAGAAGAGGGAGCTGCCAGTGTAAGCCTGGGAACTCCGGTAAACGCTGCTTTTTTGCGCTCGTAATTATGCTTTGAATTATCCTTAAACAGGGCATAAGGGTATACGTTCCTGTACTGAGGGCAGGCCTCGCAGCCTGTCTTCCACTTCGTGCACCCGCAGTAATCAAAATAAGCACAGTGCCCCGTAAAGCTCCAGCAGTCATGAAGCGTCCATACCACAGGTCTTCCGGCAGTTTTCAGATATGCAAAAAGCCTCTCCGCATTTAAGAAAAAGCCGTGGATATTATGAAGATGAATGATGTCCGGATCATATTCCTCTATCTTGCGAATCAGCCTCTCCGTCTGCCTTCCTGACGCAAATCCATGCTCTCCCCGAAAAAATGTATGAAGCACATGAAGTGCCATATCCGGCTTTGTACCGAACTTGTATGCCTGCACGCCGGGAGGGGCTTCCCTTCGGCCGAAGGCGGCCATGCCCTGCTCCCCCTCTGCCTCCAGTGCATGAATCAAATCCACCATAATACGGCCCACGCTGCCGCTGCCGCATACGGTATTAATCTGCATCACTTTCAAGTCAATTCTCCTATATATAAGTCCTGTAATATCCTTTACAGCACACCCTTATGAAGTCAGTTTCCGGCCGCGGATACATGTGTCCGGAAATCGATTTGTGCGATTCAGGTTCCGTCAAAAAACAAGCTCACAATCCCATACATCCACACCGCTGTCCTGGAACACGCTGCGGATGCGCTCACGCAGCTCCTCCTTTGTGCGTCCCTTCTTCAAAACCGCCTGAAGGAAACCGCCTCCGCCCGCCCCGCAGATCATCCGGGCCGAAAGCAGATCCTGACAGCTTAAAAAGATCTGATCAATACAGGTGTTGGTGCTGCCTGCATCCAGCCGTTTGGACAGCTCCCAGTGTTCTTCCAAAAGCTTTGCAAAGCCGTCGATATTTCCCTTTTCCAGCTCGAACTTCATCAGTACTGCCGTCCGTTGTATCTCATAGAGCACCTCAATGGAATTGGGATTGGATCCGATATAGCCGCCTACTACTTCTCTCAAAAGGTTCCGGGCCAAACGCCGCTGTCCCGTATAAATCAAAACAAAACGCTCCTTAAGCTCCTCTGCGGCCTCCTCCGGAATTGTCAGATGCTCCACCTGTATCTCCTGCAGCAGTCCCGGTCTTGTGGACGCCAGCTTGATTCCCATGGTAAGCCCCCCTACCTGATCCTGCCAGCCGCCCCCGGTGCTCATCAGCTGCTCCATGCAGAGTACATGGGTATATAAATCATTCTCCGTAACTTCTTTGCCGATATATTCAAAAATTGCCTTCACACAGGCCCCAGCCAAAATACTGCTGGTGCCAAGGCCGGATCCCTTGGGAATGCCCATAACCGCCGTAGACAGATACAGGCCGCCGCCCAGCCTTTCCAGAAGGGCTTCGAAGGATATCTCCTCTTTTAAAGGAACAATCCCGCAGGCCAGAAGCGCCGCTTTATGAAGAGCATAGGTGTCAAACGGATCTCTGCAGCTTCTCAGGCGTCCCACATCCGTAAATTCCTCATAAGCTCCCAAATCCGTGCTTGCAAGGGCAATACAGGGCCTGTACAGTTTCCGCACCGTCACGACAACCGGCAGAATCCCGTTTAACTTCACGGCCGCATTGAGCACCGTTCCCCCATGCTCATTGCAGTAGGGCGGCGTATCGGACCAGCCGCCTCCAAAGTTCACCCGCACAGGAAGCTCTGCCCGAACCTCATCTTTTGCAATATGATACTTCTTCTGCGCCGGAGCCCTTCCGATGCTTGCGTCATAGAGGCTGTCACAGATGTGGCGGAAGCATTTATTCTCCAGCTCCTCGCTCTCATGTCCCTTTGTCATCTTTGACAAATAGTAATAAAGGCGCATGCGCAGCCCAAATTCCGCTTCCTCCGCAATCCCCTTCAGCCTTTCAAGCTGTCCCTCCGTCATCCCCTGACTTCCGAAGACCGCCGCCGCTTCCCTGATACTTCTGCGCTCCTCTATGGCCAGAAGAAAACGGGTAATCCGCACCTGTGTATTCAGCTTTGCCTGCCACGCCGCAATCTCCTGTGTATCCGCCTGTTCAAAGCTGGCCTGAAGACTTAAGCGCTTCATAGTCTGGTATTCCTCCGCCCGCTCCGTCTTCCCGGAAGCAAGATCTAAAATCAGCATGGCGGCAGCCACAGCCTCACCAATGGAACCGCACACAGGATAAAGGGCCGCATTCCACAGGTAATGCCCCTCACCGTCCCAGACCTCCTCAGGCTTCAATCCTGCAGCGGCAAGGAAGCTTTGAAGCGTCCCGCAAAGAAAGGCTCCCTGATTCTCCAGGGTGTCCTTGGGATTGTCATTCACACCATAAACCCGAATGACAAAAGTACCGTTCTTCTGCTTTAAACCGTGAAGCACCGTATGATCGGGAATCCGCTCTCCGCACAGGGTCGCTGCAGCTATCACACACCCCTTTCCCACCTGAGTTCCCTCATAAATATAGCTGTCCTCAATGTAGGCGGAGGCATCAATCCGGGTATTCTTTTCAATATAGCTGTTGCTGTAGGCACAGGCGCCGGGATTCTCCTCCACGCCGAAGATCTGCCCCCGCCAGTCCAGAAACTCATAATTGTCAATCTCCTCCGTCAGAAGACTAAGAAGCTCTCTTGTGGTTCCGAAATGAATAAACCTGGCCGGAGACAGGCAGATAAGCTTAAGGGTATAATCACCGATTGCTTTCCAAATGGCGTGGCGGCAGCTGAGAAGTTCCTCGCAAAGCTCTCCCTCCGCCTTTTCCTTTAAATACTGTTCCAGAGTGGCGCCCGAAGCCAAAGGATACAAAAAATCCCCATAAAAGCTGATACGCGCCCTGTCATTGACAAAACGATCGTATTTCTTCGGCACTACGCTTCCCTTCTCGCCAATCAGTCCAAACAGGCTCTCCAGCAGATCGCAGTCCAGAAGAATAGCTCCCGTATCCAAATCAACTGCGTCCTGTCCGTTCACCGCACCAAGCTTCCGAAGCTGGGCCACGCTCTGCTTGTGAAGAAATTTTCCCACATTTCCCTGAGAATCGCTTAAAAATACACCGTGATCCTTTCCGGTATCCACATGCTCCTTCACGGAAATAGCCGCGGCTCCCCGGAAGGCCATGTCCACCTGCAGGGGATTGAACAGAAGCAGAACATCCCCGGATAGAACAAGCATTCCCTCTTTAAACCGGGCCGGCATACCGGACATTCCAATGATAAATTCGTCAAACAGCGTAGAGCGGCGTCCGTCCGGGAGCTCCCGGGGCACCGGTGAAAAGAGCTTGCCGCAGGCCGAATACTGAGGAACCCGCTTGGAATCCCCGCCGGAATGAATCACAAGTATTCTCTTATTCCGAAAGCAATGTTCCTCCCCGCTCTCCTCGCTGATATACTTCATCACATGAAAGGTAGCTCCGCCGGAGCCCACTCGCTTTCCCTCCGGATCCGGCAGCACCTTGTAGACCGTCTCCGCCGGAAGGCGTCCCTGCCGGAGACGTATATCAATCTGCGCCTGATAGGCCGCTGCCTGTTCCTCATTGGAGGCGGTCAGAATCACGTAATCCCAGCGGATAAAATATTTTTTTGTCAGGGATTTTTCGTACTCCTCCCATGCGTCCTGATAGCTCTGACGCAGAAATAAATTTTTGATTTTCTGTGGCTTCATCTTTTCTCCTGTAGGCGGCTTTATGTTTGAAGACCGCTCCCTGTTTTCATTTTCTGCAAAATGTGTTATACTAATATATTATACTATTACAAATTTCCCAAAGAAAGGCAAACCATACTATGATAATAATACAACCTTCGGGTGGTTTATGCAATAGGATGCGGGTGATTAATTCCGCCTGGGAGCTGGCCAAGAAACGGGGAGAGCGCCTGATTGTACTCTGGTATCTCTGTCCGGAGCTTAACTGCTCCTTTGAATCTCTGTTTCAGCCGGTAAAGGAGATCCGAATCATCAACATCCGTTCCCTTAAGGATCCAAGAAAGCTTTTTTACCAGCTCATTGCCCGGCAGCGCTTTGGCAACGATGACATTCTAAAGCATAAAACGGACGGCATCCTCCACCGGAGCTTTTATGAAAGCCTGAAGAATCCCGTCTATCTTTTTACATGGGAGCATTTCTATCCTTCCCGTGACTATCATTTTTACGTACCGGTTCCCTCGCTGCAAAGGCGTATGGATGTTATCACCGCTTCCTTCGGAAAGCGCTGTGTAGGCGTGCATATCCGCCGGACAGACAACACCGTTTCCATGGGAAAGAGCACCACGGAGCAGTTTATCGCTCTTATGCAAAAGGAGCTGGAGGCTTTCCCGGAAACACGCTTCTTCCTGGCTACCGACGACGCCAAAGAGGAGGCTCTTCTCAGAAAGACCTTTCCCGGACGGATTATCAGCAACGAGACACGCACCTTAAGCCGCAATTCCGAGGCAGGGATGCATGATGCCCTTCTGGATCTCTACTGTCTCGCCGCTACGGAGAAGCTGATCGGCAGCTACTGGAGCTCCTTTACTGACATTGCCGCCGATATGAGAGGCATCGAAAAGATAATTGCCGGGGCGGATGAAGGTAAAAACCCGTAAGAGCCGTGCTTATAAGTCCGGCTTTATAGGGCGCTGTCCCTTTGCAATGCCCAGATACAGACTATGGGGCTTTACATGTCCCCGAACTACGGCCCCGGCCGCAATCACAGCTCCATCCCCGATAGTGCTTCCTTTTAGTATAACGGCATTTGCACCTATCCACACATCATTGCCGATCTCAACAGGGGCCGTATGATAGGTTCCCCAGGAAGCCCTGTAATCATGATCCTGATCTACAATTATCACATTGTTGGCAATCTGGCATCTGTCCCCAATGCGGATACGCTCCAGACAGGTAACGGACACATGAGTGTTAAAAAAGCACTTATCTCCAATGAACAGCTCACCGCCCTCCGCACGCAGGAACAGCCCGAACCGCGATACGGTTTCTTTTCCTATGGATACTCTTGCTTTTTTATCCAAGTGAAGCTCCGCATGTTTGCCAAAGGACTGAACCAAGGGCATGGTCAGCCGTCCGCCGTACTTAAATTTCCACAGCAGTATCTTTGGCAAAGAGAAAATTGCTCTTATCACTAATTCATTCATATATGCCGCCTTTCCCATAGCTTCTGTCTTGCCTTTTCTCCATTGTCCTGTAGTAACCTCCGCAGATCAGCATTCCGGCCAGTGAAAAAAAACCCAGCACTCCAAAACCCACTCTTAATCCCGCGCCGTTCATAATCATTCCAAGGAAAAGAGGGGAGAGCACCGATCCCAGTCCGCCGCCTGTGGAGATAATTCCCGCCGCCTGCGCCGAATTCCCCTCGTAACCCTCCACCGCAAGGCTCATCAGATTGGGCCAGATAGATGCCAGACAGAGGCCTATAAGGGAAAAGCAGATATATCCCGCGGCAAGGGAAGGAAATATACTTAAAATAAATAAAAAGATA
The DNA here is from genome assembly GCA_910576325.1 of Clostridia bacterium. Classification (GTDB taxonomy): domain Bacteria; phylum Bacillota; class Clostridia; order Lachnospirales; family Lachnospiraceae; genus Laedolimicola. Next base: position 62,959 of record CAJTIM010000004.1, on the reverse strand, counting down.
CCGGTTCCAAACAGGCTGATCCCCAGAAGCACGCGCCGGTAACGGTACAGCAGGCCGCAGATCACACGTCCTCCCAGCATAAACAGCCAAAAGAGAGACAGCATATTGGCCCCATGCTCCGGCCGCATAAGCTCCGTCGCGGCAAAGCTGTCCAGATAGTAGCTGATGCCTCCCTCCAGTCCGGCATATACAAACAGGCCTGCTGCCAGATATAGGATCTCCCGGCCAATAGGCCGCACCTCCTTCTCGGTGGATACGGCAGCAGGCACATCCTTTCCGGACCAAACCGGAACCAGGACACAGGCCGCAAGCCCTGCTATGGCACAAATGCGGAAAAGACTCTGATAGCTCCACCCAAAACTTCTGCTTCCAAGCTCCAGTATCTGAGGGCTCACCATGGCCCCCAGGCTGAAAAAGCACTGGGAAAGATTCATATATTTTCCTGACTTTTCTCCGTGAACCTCGGCCAAGAGCGCCGAACCGATGCTTTCACTGACACTGTAGCCCGTGCCAATGGCAAACGCCGAAAGCATCAAAGCTCCAAAGGCATGCAGGGTCGACATTCCAAATGCTCCAAGAGCAAAAATCAGGCAGGAGGCCGCCAATACCTTGCGTTTTCCCCTTCGATCTGCAAAACCGCCAACCAGCAGGGGCATAATGATGATCGCACCGTACTGACCGGACACCAAGACGCCGCTTAAGCCGGAGGAAAACCCCTCTGCCTCTATAATTTTCAAAAGCGAAATCTGAAATCCTCCCGCCTCAAAGCCCAGCAGAAATAAAATAAAAAAGCACACTGCCGTCAGACGCCACCGTCTATTTCCCATTCTTTTCCTCCCCGGTACAATCTTATATATCTGAAAAGAGGCCCTTTTGTATTCGTTTATTCTACATGATCCGGCCAAGACCGTCAAGGAGAACTCCATGCTGTCAAAAGCTTCTTGAACAGGTTTTTTTACAATGCTATAATGGGAAAAGGAGTATTGGATTTTTACAGTTTGCAGGGAAATTGCAGCAAAGCTTCCCTGTGAGGAGAGGGGAAACGAATGTACTATTTCATTGTCAATCCCGGTTCTCGTTCCGGAAACGGGAAAGTTGTCTGGCAGACCATAGAAGAGATTTTGGAACGGGAACAGGTAGAATATCGGGTGTATTTTACTTCTTACCGTTATCATGCGACAAAGCTGGCTAAGGAAATCACTTCAAGAGGGGAAAAACTGACTCTTGTGACCGTTGGAGGAGACGGTACGGTGAATGAGGTTGTTGACGGGATTCAGTATTTCAATAAGGTTACCTTCGGCTATATTCCCACAGGTTCCAGCAATGATTTTGCCAGAAGCTTAAAGCTTCCCTCCGCACCGGAGGCGGCTCTTCATAATATTCTGCATCCCTCTTATTTTCAGAGGATTGATCTGGGGCTTATAACCTACGGCTCCTGGTCACGGCGGTTTGCGGGAAGCTGCGGCTGCGGCTTTGACGCCGCGGTTTGTCAGGAGGCTCTTGGTTCTCCTATTAAGAATGTACTGAACCGTTTTGGTCTTGGGAAGCTGACTTATGTGGGGATTGCTCTGAAACAGATTCTTCTGTTTCGTCCTGTTCCCGTACGTCTTACTTTGGATCACCACAAGAAGCTGCGTTTTCCGCGGACTTATTTTCTCTCTGCTTTGAATTGTCCCTATGAGGGCGGCGGATTGAAAATGTGTCCCCAGGCAAAGGCAGATGACGGGTTTCTGGATATATGTGTGGTGGAAGGCTTAAGCAAGCTGACCATTGCTCTTATGTTCCCTACGGCCTATCGGGGATGGCATAATATCTTTAAAGGGATTCATCAGTACCGGGTAAAGTCTCTGGAAATACGGCCGGAGAAGCCCCTCCCCTTCCACACGGACGGAGAGCCTTATGCGCCGGAAGATGTGCTGACGGTTTCCTGCCTTTCGGGGGCGCTTACCATCATCGGCGGGAGACAAAGGATGCAACACATTGCTCATTAATTGCCGTATATCAGCAAGTATATTGCCGTTATTTTCCACTCTTTGAGCCATATACCCCCAGGCCGTTTATTAAATTGTATCCGCAAGTCTGTTTTTATCAATGATTATTTGTGGGAATAGCATATTTTTATAAAATTTTCTTAAAATATTTTAAAGGTCATTGTATTGGTATTTTCAAAGTGATATACTTCGATTCAGAAAATGACAATGATGAAATAGAAGATTTTAAGGAAAGAAGATGAAGATATGAAAGCTTTGTGGAAAAAATATCGGCATGCTCTTGTCCTGCTCTACGGACTTATCTATATGCCCTGGTTTATATGGCTTGAGAGCCGGGCAAACCTGCCTTACCATGTGATTCATGTGCGGTTGGACGATTTGATTCCTTTTTCGGAAGTATTTATTGTGCCTTACCTGCTGTGGTTTGTTTATGTGGCGGCTGTTTTTGTTTATCTGTTTTTTCAGTTTGATAAGAAGAAGGAATTTTATCAGTACTGTATCTTCCTGTTTACGGGGATGACGCTGTTTCTGGTGGTGTCTACCGTATACCCCAACGGGCATCTGCTCCGGCCTGCCTCCTTTGAGCGGCACAATATTTTTACCTTTGCCGTTCAGATGCTTTACCGGACGGATACGGCTACCAATATTTTTCCGAGTATTCACGTGTTTAATTCAATTGCGGCTCATGTGGCTGTGGCGAAGAACCGGAAGCTTGGAGGAAATATTTGGATTCGCGGCGGGTCCTTCCTGCTGATGGTGTCGATTATACTGGCTACCATGTTTTTGAAGCAGCACTCCGTGTTGGATGTGATTGCCGGTACGCTGCTGGGCGTTTTGATGGAGCAGCTTGTGTACCATACGGATTTCTCCTTTGCACGTTCCAGGCGGAGGAAGCCGGTTCGGGTTTGAAAATGAGAGATATTACAGCTTACGAAAAAAGGGCGGTTTTGAATCGCCCTTTTTATATCCTGTATAATTTCTCTCTGCTTTTCACTATCTTGGTCCCAAAAACTTATCCCCATTTAAATGTATCATATGCTCTGGCATCTCCGCTATCCACACTTCCGTTTCCCATGATAATGCTTCTGAAAATCTCTTATATGTTTTAAAATCTAAAAAGGCGGTTACAAATATCTTTCCTGCTCTCACATTTTTTGTCATCTCATTAATCTCAAGAATCCTCTTTGGGTCCATTGGCCCTACGGAAGTTACTGATTCCACAAAATAAATCCACTCTTTATCTTCCCTATACAAAACAACATCCGGCATTTTTTCGTGTAATGTAATTTCAAACCCTAAATCTGTCAATTTTGCAGCATTTTTTACCAAATCTTTTTCTACCGTATCGCCTACATACAAACATTCGGAATTTGGGGCGAATCTTGGGGCAAATTCTTCAATAATTGCTTTCTGTAATTCGTTGTGTTTCCCCGCTGAAAAATTAAAATCTCTGCCATTGATCTTTACAGGCATCATTGTCATCTTCTTTTTTGACGCATAGATATCAATTAATCTATCATGATAGTCCAAAAAACGCTTCAGAGACGTCGGCCACCCTGGGGACTGAAATGCTTTCAGCATTTCTAAGGTTTCCTCCGTAAGCCTGTATCTATAATTAGGGCTGTTTGTCGCCATACCATTATCTTCTGCCAATGCTGCTGTCCGGAACCTATGTAATGCCTGTTTACGAAATGTTTCCCGGCTATTCTCTGCATAAGTAGTTCCATAATAGGTATTACAAAATCGAATCATATCATGAATACGAATCCAATTATTTTTTGCATCTTTCCAAAGCATATCCGGTTTTATATCTGCCATTGCCAGCAGCACATAGCAGCATAAATTCCCCTGTTGCGCCTTTGGCATACCCACTGCTTCCAAAAATCTTCTTGCTTCTTCTATTTTATCCACAATATCCCTCCAAAATCAGATCACAGCTTTTCTCTGACAAATCCTTTGTTTTCATGAGCTTCCTGCCCATTTCCTGTATACTTTCAATATCCGGCACCGGCATAGAATTAACTTCCGTAGAATTAACCTGTGTGGAGCCATTCAAAATCCGATAATATACATCATACAAAGTAGAATTAAAAAGAACATATAAACCATATACTAGGCACTCCGACATCTCAACCAATAATCCATCAATAAAATTAATCTTATTCTGTGTGCTGATCTTCGTATATTGCGGAAAATTTTTTGCCAAATAGATTCCGCATTGCAGTCTCCGTGGCTCTTCTTTTGCAGTAAATCTCTTTACAAACAAATAATTCTTATTGTCCTGCATAAGCCCTCTTTGCTCTGTCACGACATACTCATGCTCTTTCTGAATAGGAAAATACACCTTTCCCTTCTTGATATGCTGTGAATAAAACAATGGGATTGCCCCATCTTCTTCTTTATCCCGAAGAATATCACGATTTCTAAAATCTACTGTTAAACCTGTTTTCATTCTGACCCCAAGCTCAGGCAACGTATGGTTAAACTTATGCATTCGCTCTAATACTGCCACATCTTTCTCATCTGTCACCAAGTATACATAATAATCTTCACCGGAAACAACAAGATTATAGGGGGCCGTTAAAAAAGTTAATTCCCCAAAATCTTTATTTGATTTAGATGAAGTAATTCTTATCTCAGCAGGACGGGTGCGTGTTTTTTTTACTTTTATAATAATCGTCTCCTGCAATACATCCTCTTTATCAAAAACTTTATTGCGGCTCACAAACAAATGAATGTGCTCCAATTTCCCTTCTGTCAGAAAATACTGCCGAAACCGCTTAAAATATGCACCTGATGTCCAGGAGCGAGGGATAATATAAACCATTTGTCCACTGGATTCCAAGTTAAAAAGCCCCATAGCCGCAAAGATAAAATACATATTGGGCGCTCCATAGCAAATATCTGACATAGCGGCTGCCTCAGGCGCATTCTTAGGTATCTTCATATACGGCGGATTGCCAATCACGAAGTCATATTTTTTTGAATTAAGATTGCCTCCTATCAAATGGTTAAAATCAAGATATTGACTTGTGATATAGTTTTCTGTTCGAATATGATAATTAATTACTTTTTTAGAATTTTCTTTACAGTATTGCAAATTATTTTTTAAAAGCTCAAGCACATTTTCATCATTTTCATAACAAGTTAATTCAATATTTTTTATGGAATCAAATTGATCTGCATACTCAATAAATGCACATGACAATATACCTGAGCCAGCACCTGCATCTAAAATGGTTATACTTTCCTTGTCAGTTGGAATATCATACAAACTTGCCATAAATCTTGCTGTTTCCATACTTGTAAAAAACTGACCGTATCTCTTTCGTTCTTTCTTTGGTCTGCTATCTATATATGAATTTGTTAGTTCAACTACCTTTTCCAACATTTTACCACCCCATGCTTATCTATGTTGCTGCTCACTATTTAACTAGCAATTTAATTATACCTTATATATCTTTCAATTTCAATAAAATCAAGAACTAATGTTCTTTCATTTTTCCTCCTTCACTCTCTTCCGAACCGTCAAAATAAAACTTATGATTTAACATTCTGCTTCTCCTGCAAAATTTTATAGTGTCCCCTCATCCGCTGAGGGTAACCTCCCACGATTACTATAACACTTATCATAACAAAAATGCTATAGAGACGTTATTTTGTCATCCCTATAGCACATTTTTAATCATTTTAATTGAATCCCACAAACTTATTCGCAATCTTATAAGCCGTCTCCGAAATCTTCCGGCCGCTTCTGCCCGGCAGGTTCATACTCCTTCCCATAATCCCCCATTTCAGTTCATAATAAAGCTTCGGGTCCTTCTTTTTCAGATACTTCCAAAGCTCATACTTCTTCTCCAAGTTTTCCTTCGTACCGGATCGGATGGCAATGATAGAGGAAACCACCATAATAATCTCCAGATAATTCTTCATATAATGCCGCAGCTTCCGATTGGGTATCTGCTTGGGATCTGTCAGCTTATAGTCGTCAATCATCAGATAATTTACCTTTAACTGCTGATCCAGACGGCTGATCATCACCTTCTCATTAACCGACTGATCCTCCCGTCCAATATAATACCGATAAAAATTCACATCCATATAATACAGATATTTCACATAAGGCAGCGGATGGTACACAAAAATATTATCCACATAGAAGGTATGCTTCGGCAGCTCCAATTCACACTCCCGCAGAAGCTTTGTCCGGTAAATCACGGAATGCATTAAGATATACTGCCCCTTCAGAAGAAACTTCACATCATCCCAGGTAAAAACACGATCCTGCGGAAATGCGGATCGGTAGCTCATAACCTTCTTGCGCTTCTGCCCTTCCTTCTCATAGACAAAATTGCTGATCAGCATATCCACCAGCGGCCTTGCCCCCGCCAGATTTTCCAAAGTTTTCAAAATCTCCTTATAAGCGGAAATGGATACCCAGTCGTCGCTGTCCACCACTTTAAAATACAGCCCCGTGGCATTGCGAAGCCCCGTATTGACCGCCTCGCCGTGGCCTCCGTTTTCCTGGTGTACCGCCTTGATAATGGAAGGATACTTCTCCGCATACTCATCTGCGATAGCCGCCGTTCCGTCCGTAGAACCGTCGTCCACAATGATAATCTCTACTTCCTCGCCTCCTACCAGAAGCGAATGAATACAGTTGCGCATATAATTTTCCGAATTGTAGCATGGAATTGCAATCGATAAAAGTTTCATATTGTCCTCCTGTGTCAGTCTTTCGCCAGGCTCCTTGCCAGCGCAATCGCTTTCCCGGCCATAGCATCTATATTATAATATTTATATTCCGCAAGCCGTCCCAATAGATGGAAATGAGAAAATTGCTCCGTAAGGGCCGCGTATCTCTCATACAGCTTATTATTTTCCGGATTCATAATTGCATAATAGGGAATCTCTCCCTCCGCTCCCGTGTAAGCAAACGGATACTCCCGCACAATCGTCGTCCCTTCCGTCTCCTGCCCGGTGAGATATTTAAATTCCGTAATCCTGGTAAACTCCTCACTCACCGTATAATTCACCACACTGTGTCCCTGATAATCAGGAATGTCAAGATGTTCAAAATCAAACCGCAGAGAGCGATAAGGCAAACGCCCGAACCGGCATCCAAACAGCTCGTCAACCGGTCCCGTATAGATCACGCTGCCGGAAAATTCCTCCCCATAAAGCAGGACCTTTCCCGTGCTCTCCGAAAGCTCCATTACATCCCTTGCATCCACTCCTGCCCGCACCTCAATCAAGGGATGATCCAGGATTTTTTCAAACATAGGGGTGTAGCCGTCCCGAGGCATTCCCTGGTATTTGTCGCCAAAGTACCGGTTATCATAGGAAATCACCACCGGAACACGGCCCGTCACCGCCGGATCAATTTCCTCCGGCTTCTGTCCCCACTGTTTCATGGTATATTTTAAGAAAATATTTTCATACACATAGTCCGCAATCGCCTGAATCTCCGGGTCCTGCTGCTCCCGAAGCTTGAGAATCGGCACGCGCGCGCCTTCCCCGAAGGTGCTTTTAAGCTTCTCTTCGAGAACCGCAGCCTTTTCCTCCCCGTAAACCTGCCTTAAGGTGTTGAGATTAAAAGGCACCGGAATCAGCTTTTCTCCCACCTTTGCCACTACCTCATGGCCAAAGGCATACCAATCGGTAAAGCGGGAAAGCCAGGCGTAGACCTCCTCGTCACTAGTATGGAAAATATGGGGGCCGTACCGGTGAATCAGAACTCCGTAGGCATCCTCTTCATCATAGCAGTTTCCGCCGATATGCGCCTTTTTTTCCAGCACCAGTACGGACTTATTCTGTTCCTCTGCCAGCACTCTTGCCGCAGCAGCCCCGGCGATTCCGGAACCTATTACGATTGCATCATACATCTTTTTTCACCTCTGTGTTTATTTGCATCTATTTGTATACTCAATTCTATCGTGCCTGGTAGATATTCTTATTAGGAATCAAAATACGTTTTATCTCAAGTTATTTCAGGACAGTTTCTTACCGATATCTAACGTACTATCTACCCGTTAATCAAATTGTAAGTTAAAAGCGGTGCTTAAAATATTCCGTATAAGCCCCAAATGCCGCCGGAATAGAGTAGATATCCTCCATCTGCGCCTTTTCCACAAAGAAAAATCCCTCCGGCTCCTTATCCGGTTCCTCAATCTTCACCGCATATCCGGCCATATGCCATTCGATATGGCTGAAAATGTGCTTTGCTTCCGGCAAAGGCTGAATACGGATGGGCGACAGGCCAAGCTCTTTGACATAATTAAGAATCTCCCGGCTTTCATACCTGCCCTCCAGATTGGGCAGCTCATAGAGGCCGGCCAGCAGTCCTTTGGGCGGGCGCTTTTTCAGTGCGGCCTTGTTGTCCGAAAGCAGTACGAGAACGGTTCTGTCCTCGATGCGCCTCTTTTTGGGCGGAGTTTTCTTCGGAAGCTCCAGTTCCACACCGTCGGCATGCGCCCTGCAAAGCTCCTTCAGGGGACATGCCTCACATTTGGGCGCACCGTTCGGCACGCACACAATGGCTCCCAGTTCAATCAGGGATTGGTTGAAATCTCCCGCCCGATCCTTTGGAATCACAGCCCTTACCTGCTCTTCAAAGCTTTTCCGCACAGACTGCTTCATAATATCTTCATAGCTTTTTTGAACCCTTGACAGGACCCGCAGCACATTGCCGTCCACCGCGGGTCTTGGGAGCCCGAAGGCAATGGAGGCGATAGCTCCCGCCGTATAGCTTCCGATTCCGGGAAGCTTCAGAATCCGTTCAAAGTCTGCCGGCATCTCGCCGCCATATTCTTCGGTCAGTTCCATGGCTGCTTTCTGCATATTGCGGACCCTGTTATAATATCCCAGGCCCTCCCACAGCTTCATCAGCCGATCCTCCGGCGCCTCTGCCAAGGCCCGAATCGTAGGAAGCTCCTTTATAAACCGCTCAAAATACGGCTTTACTGCCTCCACCCGTGTCTGTTGAAGCATGATTTCCGATACCCACACCCGGTAAGGGGACGGCTCCTCCCGCCAGGGCAGCACCCGCGCATGACTGTCATACCACTTTAAAATGGGATTGACAATTTCCTTTAATGCTTCCATCTACAAACGAACCTCAACTTCCTGATCTATCGTAAGCTCATCGGGCTTCACCAGGCAATCCCTGGCAAATATGCCGACGCCCTCTTTTGCCGCTTTTCGAAGCGCCTCTCCAAAAGCCGGATGCGTCCTGTCGTTAGGCTCCATAAAAAGGACGTCTTTCATCTGAATTACGAAAAATATATATGCCTCATAGCCTGCTTTTTTACATTCTATTAATTCCTGAATATGCTTGACGCCGCGCTCAGTAGGAGCATCCGGGAAGCGGACAATTCCGTCTTCCTCCAGGGTGACGCCCTTTACTTCCATAAAAATCTTGCGGAGGCCGTCCTCAATGTAGAAATCAAAACGGGAATTTCCATAGGCGCATTCCGGTTTTATCCTGGCTTGCGGACTGCAAAAGCCGCCCGTGCGGAGCCATTCCGCCGTTACCTTATTGGGCGCCTGAGAATCCATGTTAATGAGGCGATCTCCTTTTTTTACTGCAATCAGATCAAAGGGCGTCTTTCTTGCCGGATTGGACTGACGCTGTATATATACCTGCGTGCCGGGCAAGAGCAATTCTCTGCACCGGCCCGTATTTTTTACATGACAGATTTCCCGTTTTCCCGCCTGCTCCACGTAGGCGATAAAGCGGTTGGGGCGCTCCAGGAAAACTGCCTTTTCCATATGATTATACTTCATAGTATTTTTCAATCTGCCTGCTGCTATACAAAGTCTCCTGTTTCAGATGGGCGGATATTATGGTATATCCTGTTATGTATGTTATCGCAGATTTATTAACTTCTTTCTATATTTTTATTAAGATTCCGTAAAAGCTTTGGGATATCCTTTGTATTTTAACACAAATAGTTAAACTTTCATAGTCTGTTGCAGGGTTATATTTTTTAGAATGTTATATTCATAGAAATATCTGATGTTAATTGTTCTTTAAAATGTACGTTGTTATGGGGCCGACAATTCCATCTGCTGCTATGCCGAAATATGTCTGCGCTGCTTTTAAGGCCGCATTTGTATCCTTTCCAAAAAAACCGTCGATATTACTTTTTCCTCTGCTGTTTTTATATGTAAGAAATCCCAGGCGGATTAAATGATATTGAACCCATTTTACATCATCTCCATACACTTGAGGTGTTTTAAGCTGTATTATTTTTTTGGGAACCGGATAAGGATTTTCTTCCAAAGCAGTAATGCTTTTTTCTAATTCGCCGTACCATAAGTTTATATCCACATTTCCGCCGATCCCATTTATTCGTCCCTTGGAGGTATATTGCCATCCCTCCAATGTCTGCCTAAGCACAGGTCTCTTATTTGGCGGCGGATTTGCTGACATGTCCATTATGCTTCCGGATGGATACCTTGCAATCCAAAAGCTGTTGGATATCTGATTTTCATAAGGTTTCAAATTTCTGTTATAAAATGACAGTCCTGTGTATACACCAAATTCCAACCCGGCAGGTTTGAGTTCTTTTTGGTATGAGTTTATGATTTCCAATAAAGTGACTCCAAGTCCATCCTGACAAGTGTCCTCCAGATCAAGCCAAACCTTTATTTTCCTTTTTCCCAAAACTTCGATTACTTTCCGTGCATCTGTTCTTGCTTTTGCTGCGGTTGTTGCATAAGAATAATTATATACTCCTATAATTGGAAGAGCTGCCTTTACACAGCCTGCCCAGTAATTCTCAAACTGCCTGTCCGGAGTAAGATCTTTGCGTATCACTTTCAAAATCACCCCGTGTATTCCTGAGGCTTTTACTTTTCTCCAATCAATATCTCCCTGATATGAGGATACGTCAATTACTTTTTTGTTCAAATGCGATTCCCCCTGTCTGCTTCTGCCTTGTCTGATTTTTCTTGTAATATTTCCAAGGCTGTCCTTAATATGCTTGGCATTGGCCCTCCCATGATTCCATAGTTTTCTACAATAGAAATTCCTTCATTTACAATAAAGGCAATAATAACTGCTGTTTTAATGTAATTTACCTGCAATGTCACATCTAAGCGATATGCAACCATAATTACTAATAAGGAACAGCCTTTTCTGCATAAGCCCTTCCATGCGGATATGCTGTTAAGGGCTCCGCTTTCGGATTTTTCGCTTTGCTGCCAAATGGCCGCAATCATTAGCCCCATTGCAAAATCAATTCCCATAAAAATAAGTAAAGTTGCCAAATCTTCTGTCCAGCCTCCTAATAGTGCATTGATGATAAAGCTGCCTCCTGTTCCGCAAGTGGTTAAAATAATCATTTTTAATGTATTCCAGTTCATTCGTTTTCTCCTTTTTTAATTAAAAGAGCATTTCTGTGCTCTATGTTTGTAATAGTAATTTGTTTTTGCATTTTTGCTGTAGCTTTTTGAGCCCTAAGTGCGAAATTGCATCCAGTTGGGAGCATTTATATGTCACTTGAGCCTACCGATCCGGCCACACTGTTTGGCGGAACATGGGAGCGTATACAAGGCAGGTTTTTGTTAGCGGCCAGTGACGAATACGAGGCTGGTAGTAGCGGAGGTGAGGCTACCCACAAATTGACTGTATCAGAAATGCCAAGCCATGGCCATAATTATAGCCAATTTGTATATTACAATACAATACCAACAAATTATACAGATGCTTATTTAACTGGTATGGGTAGAGCATTTTCTATTACTACTGGCGCAACTACAGCGGTTGGTAGTGGTGTAGCCCATAACAACATGCCGCCCTATCTGGCGGTGTATATGTGGAGGCGAATATCATAGCATTTTATAAAAATTTGATCGGATCACGGTTGCAACAAAACTTAAAAAATGAAGCTGTCCATGTATACAGCTAAATAGGTTCACCGACAAAAGTTATGTTAGAACTACAACCAAGCCGCCCTTTACTTGATTCTGCTTGACCGACCCGAACAGAAAAGGTCTCTCCCTTTTTTAAATTGATAGTATACTTTAATGTTTCAGTCCGGCTCGCTCCAACGCTAGACAAGTAAGCATATGCAAAATTTGACACAATAGAATTATTTTTATAATAATATGCTTTATATGCTTTTGGTCCATCTTGGGCCCCTACGCTTAACCAGCCGGATACCGTTACTTTACAATCACAGTTTGCCTTAACAATTGCCCCTTTTGAACCCCAAGAGAGTACATCCCCAGACATCGTACCTCTTGAATAGGTTTCATTTTTGTCGCCAGGAGAAGCAGAATTAGCTATCATAGATGTAGAATACTCAAATGAAAAATATCCTGATACAGCGCCACTTGAATTAGTATATTTCTGCCATATCAAAATATCAGTGCAATAAATTTTTTGTAAATCAATGTCGTTGCATAAAATTTTACTGCCTGGAGATATTGGACTGCCATTAACAATTAGAGGCATTATATCACCTCCTCTGTGTCTGGCTCTGGAAGAGTAATGGTTAGAGTAGATCCATCTAAAACAAATGTAGGTAACTTCGCACTTACCTCTCGTAACGCATCCCCCGTCAGCTTCGCATCCGCCGCAAACCCAGACTCCTCCGCCGCAAGCGGATCAACCACATCTCCCGAATCAAACTTCCTGTTTATCTCCCTATGAATCGCATTAACCTCCGCCTGTCCAAATTCACTTCCGATCTGCTCATACTCCGTCACATCGACAAAGGACACTGTCCCATCCTCATTAGTAATCATCTGATAACGCCGTCTTCCCTCCATAGATTCGGCAAGAATATCATCCTTAAAATTTGTTAATAATTCTGACATTAGCATTTCGCTCCTTTCTTTCATCTGCCCGTCTTTTTCAGGCAAAAAATATACCATATGGTACTTCTTCAATTTATTTCTCTTCCATATCACAGAAAAACACTCTCTAAGGCGCCATCACTTTATCCGATGGCCAAATCCATCCTTCCCCCAAGATGCTTCCTGTTTCCCAGACGAAATGACAGCCTGGGTTTATTTTCCTTCTGTTCTTTCAGCAATGTATAGATTCTCAAAGCCGCTGATTCTATCCGGTTCAAATCCTCATACCCGATAAACGCCTGATTCTGCACATACACCGTCTTTTCCCCGATTGTCACCGGATAAATATTGGAATGTATCTGCTCCAGATTATCCGACAGCATATTGATTTCATCCGCATAATAAAAGCTTGAATAATCTTTATCCGCCCCCATATCCCCGATCTCAAACGGATGATAAAGCGCCTCAGCCATCTCATGAAGAAACAGCAAATTATTCTTGATTCGGTTGTAATGCGGCGCATCAAACCTGTCATCAGCGGTCCAATCTGTTTTTGGCTCTTGCCAGCTCATGTACTCACCACCTTCCTAGCTTTCATTTTTCCACTCCATGCGCCGTTGTATTTCAGCTCATTCTGACAGCAGCGAATCATAGCCCGCTCCCTGCTCCGAAGCTCCAGGAAAAATAAATCATTTGCATCCACTCTGGGGTCCCCCCGGTAAGACACATCATATTCAACAGGAGCCTGGTAATACTCCGCCAGCCATTCTTCCAGCTCTTCAGCCTGCCCCACCGTACTAATCAATTCATTTTTCCACTCCACTTCTTCACCGGTCGTATTGTGCAAAACCGTATGGCGGCTCTCATTCGTCTGATACTCCTTCCCGTTCACCACCACCTGAACCATCTGTTCCGCCGTCACATGGTCAAAACATAACTTCGCATAAAAATCCGAGCTTTCCGCAATCCTGATCTTAGTCCCGTCAGGAAGCGTATCTCCATATGTCACCTCTCCTCCTTCCCTTTCCATAGCAAATTCCGCAGAAAGTCCGTAGGAGGCTTTGTTAAAATACACAATCCTTTCATTATTTTGCGGAGAAATTACCATTTCTTCACTATAAATCTGTCCCGGCTCTTTTGTACTCTCACTGTAAATCGTGCGCACCACCGATAAAGATTTGAGCTGCTCCTGCTTCCTTCCCTTTGGCGTTGCCGTCAAGTCCCGATCATATTCCAAAAAATAATCCGTAACATCACCGAACTCCATCTTATCCAAAACCACCCGCGAATCGGGATATCCCTTTGTAAATTCAATCTCCATCCTGTCAAAATCTTCAAAGCTCTGATTCAAAATACATTCCGCCTCTTTGTTCCCTGTCACCTCAAATGCACATATAAGCTTTTCATCATTGTATGTACGAATGATAAAATCTTCCGGTGCGGCCGAACAAAAACAAAAGCCCAATCCATAGCAGGTAAAAGCGCTTTCCATGACAATCGTGATAATCGGATTCTCCCGGAACTCTCCGTTTTCATCACACACGGCGTCACTGATATAACCCGTATCATTCAAAATCTCATCCCTGTCTCTGGGCAGAAATATCATGGAACCGTCTGTTTTGGCAAAATCCCGGAATGCTATCGCATAAGTTGTCCTGCCGCCGTTTTTCAGCACATTTTCCACATGACTGTGAACGGCCTGCGTATCCGCACTGGCTTCCATATCCGGCAGAAAGGACGATTTTATTTGGATTTTTTTATTCCTGCTTTGGAACAGCACGCACCGGCAGGCATTTGACAGCATCTGCAATGCCTGGACATGGGAAACTGCCGGCATGGGATTGTAAATCAGAATATCTCTCAGATACGGGTCAACGGAGTACTCATTTTCCTGCAGCCCCATATCTTCCAGAATATCCAGCGCCAACGCATAGGCCGTAATGCCCTCCTTACGGTATTTTCCTCTATAATAGACGCCCTTCATATTATCAAAAGGGTCCGTAGCCGTGAATTTTGCCTGCTTGTCATCCGCATCCCAGGATTTCAGATAAACCTCATTGCTTCCAAGCCATTCAATATCCCCCTTTCCGGTGACATCGTATCCAAAGGACACTTGGATTTCCTGTCCAAGCTCCATAAAATGAATAGCGCTCTCCGGATTGTCGATATTGTACCGGAGAGAATAATTGTACACGGTCAAGGACATATCCTGGCTCGGTATGCAATCTGAAATGGGAGAAACGCTGTCCTTAAAGGAATAGCTTTTTACATCCTTATTGGTAAATACATTTCCCACGCCGCACAGGAATTTATAAATCCTCAGCCGTCCCTGCCCGTTTACCATAGACAGAGGTATTATTTTTAAAAAAGAAACGCCTGTAAATACATCCTCCGTACTCCATAAAGCCGACGTATTCCCTGCATATTCCCGGACGCCCGAATCGCTTTCAATGATAAATGCCGTCGGATAGGCTTCTCCGAAATCTATGGTCAGCCCCTTGATATCCAGCTCCGTCATTCCGAAGCGGATCTCAATGCTTCCCAGCAGGCTTTCCGTCACAAGACCATTGTTCATAACAACTTCTCGGATATCTCTCGGAAGAAATACCATACTGCCGTCCGTTTTTGCAAAGCCCTGCTCCGCCGTAGCATAAATACTGTCTATTTCATAATTATTAAACGGCTTTGCAGGACTTGAATACCCGGTAAAGCTATTCTCCGGTATCTCCGTATAAGCTGTTTTCTGTGCGTCCTGATTGATTACGCCTATGGAAATATGAATATAAGCCCTGTTTCGGAGAGGGCGCTTCATTGCCTCCTTATACGCTTTACTTACTTTCTGCATTATTCCCACCCACAATCTACCAGATTCAGTTGACAGTTACGATATTGCTTTATTTTTTTATCCCTGTCCAGCCAATAGGGTTCTCCGGATCTGCTGCCGGGATACATGGTAATGGTCCTTCGCTCTCTGGTCTGCGGATCTTCAAAGGTCACCGGTATAAAAAACGGTTCCAGCGCTTTCAGCATTCGCTCCCAGACCGCCGCATCCAGGCCCTCCCACTGCATACTGTCCAGTTTATACTGATTTCTTCCGATTACCTGCCCGACAACTGCCCCCAATGCGTTTACACCGGAGTCCACATTGGTCAGTACTGTTATTTTAAATCCCCGCTTTGGTGTGGGGAAACGCACTCCATTGACTATCAGAAATGCTGACATCTGACATCACCTCTTTTCCATTGATAAAAGAGCACTTCCTTTTACGGAAATGCTCCTTTGGTTGATATGTTTTCTAAATTTGCCGCCTGCTTATGCCGGCTGAAAGCTCAGACCCATTCTCCTTCTTGTCCTGTCTATTCCGTCAACCAGTGAACGGCCGTCCAGGGATATATCCGTGTCTTTTTCCAGAATAGCCCGAAGCAATGCGTTCTGTTCCCGCAAAAGGGTATTTTGTCCGCCTGCGTGAATCCCCTGCATAACGGCTCCGCGGATTGCTTCCACAATCTGATCGTTATTGGCAACCGCCGAGTGATTTCCAATGCGTCCTACCATCTCGTTCATTCCGTTTTCACGTGCCAGAAACAGCTCGCCGGTCTCCGGATAACCTCCGGATGCAAAGCCTCTGACCGTATGTGTACGGACGGATACACTTGCCATAGAGGATGCGGCCGCTTTTACGGAGCGAATCGCAGACATCATTGAGCTGCACATTCCCTGTACACTGTTGTTCAAAGCAGATACCGCCGATTGTACTTCGGTACAGGCGGAACGGACCGCAGATACGAATTGACTCCATCTGGCCGTCCATCCGATGTTAACAGCTGTCATTCCGGCCGTTACATTTGTATTTAACAAAATAAGATTTTGCATAATCGCCTGATTTATCTGCAGCCACATAAGACGTGTCTGGTTCAGCATCAGCGTCCACTTCTGCATCATCAGCATGGTAATCGCCGTTAAAATCAGCCCTATCTGCTGGTTCATCATTGTGAGTGCATTTACCACGGACATGCTCAAAAGCTGTATGCTTTCCCCGGAAGCCAGCAGCATATTTTCAAAGCCCAGCCGGAACGTTTCCATAAATGCCAGGAGTGCGGTCTCGGCAATAAGGGCAAAGTTTTCCGGACTTAGCTGCTCTCTGATAATATTCATCAGTGTTTCGGCAAATATACGAATTTGCTCCATAACCATTCCTGAATCTGAGAATGGTTCCGCCAAACCCAAAATTGCATAGCTGCCTATTTCTGCCAGTGCCTTACTGGGACTGTGAATATCCAAGTTCTCCCGAAAACCATCCACTAAATCAAGACAGATATCTCCAACCCCCTGTTTCAGAGTTCCCTGTTCCCCACTTATGCCTTCCCATAATCCGGAGATAATATTTCTTCCTATCTCAAATATTTTCTCTTGTATTTCAAATAGTGGCTTAAAGAAATTGTATACCATTTCTTCAAATTGCTCTGGAAGGCTGTCAAAAAACGGTTTTATATCTTCATTCCATCCTCCGAAAAGCTGTTCATAGAGCTTTATTCCAATTTCAAAAATCGCTCCATACATCCCTTCGCCTATTCCCATAATAATTTCAATCAGCCCTTTACCTACCTTTGATATACCTTCCAGAACTTTCTCGCCATCAAATGTGATAAAGCCCGTTAAAAGACCTGTAAAAATTTCTACAAGGCCTGTAGCAACATCTACCACTCCCTGTGTTACCCGCACTAAACCTGATAGGCTGCTACTTAGCGTCTCAATCATTACTGATCCTAAAATTCCTGCCAGTACCACAGTCAAGGATGCCAGAATTTCTACAATTGCTTTTAAACCACTAGATTCATACAAATCATATAAGGCTGCTCCAAGACCTTTGATGCTTTCCCAAAGAGGTGTTATTGCATTACCTACTTTCTGAAGCGCATCTGAAAGGGTATCCTTTACCATAGTAAAAGATAATCCAACAATATCACGGAATTGCTCACTGGTATTCCAGAGATCAATAACAGCTAAGACAACAGCCGCTATGGCTGCAACTATGCCTACTGCCGCACCTACACTGATACCAAATACTGCAGAAAACGATTGACCAATTGTTCCCGCTCCTAGCGAAATACAGTCAACAAACAACTTGATTTTTTCGTTCAAAGGACCAAATAATTTATCTATCGATCCCTTCATTATATCCGGCATCCATTCTGCACCAAACAAAGAATCAATCCCATCTTTGGTACCTTTTAATGTTTTTCCAATTTCAGACATTCCGGTTACTATATCCCAGACACCATTCAATGCTGCCAGTCCTGCTTCAAGTCCACCAAAAGCATCTGTCATTTGGTTAACATTTTCTGATATTTCAGCTGTTCCCGTTAAAACAGACGACATTTCACCAATACCTGCAAAATTCATACCGGAAAGTCTTTGAACACTGTCTGCAAAATGAGCCAATCCAGATGTGTCAATATTCCCCAGTATCTGCATGGTCTGTCCCATTTTTTCAACACTGTTTGTAAATCCCTCCAAGCCTTTTTGATTTATCTCAGAAATGGAAGCAGATATCTTTTCCAATTTATTCGCCAATTTGCTCAGTTCCGCATTTGCTTTTGCCGCCGATATGTCTATCTGCGCTTTTATATGCTTCACATCTGCTGCCACAAACATCACTCTCCTTTCGTCTCTGCACTGACGTTCGGAGACGTTCGGGCATAAGAAAAACACCTGCCGATATGGCAAGTGTTTTATCATTCATTATAAATGAAAGCGCCCACGTTTCTGTTTTGAGCGTTTCCTTTCCTCCTGTCTTGTTACTCCCTTGTACTTCTTTCGAATTATATCATCAGCGCTTCCCAAATCCATCCCTGTTGCCTGCCGCAATTCCTTTATGGCAACATACATATTATCATTTCTGGCACAGATCTCGTCTACCAGCTTTTCCAATTCCGTGCGGGTATCCTCCTGAATCTTCGGCGCCTCCTGACTCTCCTGCTCTTCCTCCGCCATCAGATACCTCAGCGAGTACCCGCAGCCGGGACACTCCTCCACCTTATCGGCAATCTGCCTTCCGCACATGGGACATTCAATAACTGCCATACCTACACCGCCTTTCATTGTTCCATTATAACAGCTTCGCAAATAAAGGTAAAGGCACATTGTTATCTTTCCTCAAACCTTTTGTTAAATTCCAATGCCCAGAGCCGGAACTTTTCTTCCCCTGACATGGGTTCTTCCTTCGGTTCCATAGACAGGGGTCTGTTGGGGTATTTCCCTCTCTTGGAAAAACAGGACGCGATTGCCATCCGGACATATAAGCCCTGATAGTAAGCCGCCGCATCGAGCATCCGGACCTGTTCCTCCTTTTCCCGCAGATATTCTTCCTGATACATATACATGTATTTTGGATTCAATTCCCAGAATACGTCCATCGAGATGCCAAACCGGATTGCCGCCGGCATCCAGACCTTGTCAATCAGACTTGAAAAGGTTACCGGCTCTCTTCCTCCGCTTTTGCCGGTTCCGTTTCTGCCGTCGTCTCCTTCGCTTCCTTGTTCTCCTGCCCCTCCAGATGCAGGAGCTTCTTGAAAAAACTGCTTTCCTGTACTGCCTTTGCATATGCCTTGTAAATATCCTCAAGCTTCCCGCCGCCCAATATATGCTGCTCCACCAGATGATCCGCCTGCTCCGGCTCGCACTTGGCTACAATCGCCGTAAATGCCGACACTGCTGAAAATAAATAGTTCCTGCTCATCATTCCTTCTACCGGCAGTCCCATCTGCTCCATCAGCCGGGAGTGACGAAATGTCAGTTCCGGGACCTCATAGCTCTTCTGATTGATTTTTACCATTGTCATTTTTATAAACCTCCTGCTTTTGCTTTTCTTTTTTCCTCTAAAAAATGTCTAAAAGGGGTCCGTGATTCGGATATCCGAATTGTTTTTTATGGGTTGGAAGGCGGCATAAAAGCCGCCTCCCCGCCTTATGCGGCTTCTACTCCTGTAATCTCGATCTTGGTAGAAGGCGATACGGAAATCGTCATCTGACGGATTCCATTTACTTCGCCCTCGCTTACGTACACCGCGTGCTGTCCGTCCCAGGCAGCCACTCCGTCTTTGCCGTCCTTGCCCATCTTCAGGCGGTAATGCAGCGCCTTCATGGACTTGGCCTTTACTGCCGTGTAAGCCTCCAGCGTATAATTCGCCGTAAACTCCATCGCCTCCATCGTCTGCACGCCAGGGACGAAGGTCTGTACTTCATCCTCCAGATCCGTTGTCTCCAGCTGCTCCGGGGCGCCGCCCAACGCCGGATAGGTTTTGATCTTGCACAGCTTTTCCCAATCTGTTCCGTTCTCGCTTACCTCCAGGATTGTACCAATTGTACTTACTGCCTTTGTTGCTGCTTCTGTCATAATTTTTTTCCTCTCTTTCTTCGCACGCATTTTTCTGCGTATAAAAATAGGAGCGATTATGCTCCGTGATTGGTTACTATCTGAACCGGTTTCCCGGGTTCATTCATTCGTACTGCTCCAGTTCCTCGCTGTTCCCAAATATCCGCTGATAGCGTCCGGCCCAGCGTACAACGCCCGGGCTTTGTTCTTCTGCCTTTCCCGGTCCGTTCCTGCACTGGAAACCGTAGGAAAGCATCAGCTTTCTTGCCGCCTCGCTGACCCTGCAGCATGCGGTATCCCCCAGCGTGCTGCCGCAGTACACGCGCACTTCAATCAACGGACTGCAGGCCCCTTCGCCTCCTTCCAGATCATAACCGCTACCGGGGTTCTCAATGAGCCTTGCCTCCACGCAGGGAAATCTGTTTTCTCCGGAAGGTACATACGGTTCCACTACGCAGTCTGTCATTTTCTCCAGCTTTTCTTTAAAAATCCGGTAAAATTCTTCCCAGTGAAATCCTGCCATCGGAATCACCTCCTTTTCTTTTTTTCTCTTGTGCCGGGTTCCTTTGGGATAAAACCGTATTCTTCTCTTTCCGTGTCAAATACATTCATCCCTCCGCACAGTGCCTTCGGACATTTTACATGGCCTTTGCCATGAAATCTTCCCAGAAGCCGTCCGCAGCCTCCGCATCTTACCTCAATCAATAATGCATCCCCTGCCTTTCTTTTTTTGCGGCAAAGAGGCATCGGCGGAATTTTCTCCGCCGATGCCTCTCTGTTTGTGAATTACACTTTTCACTGATATCATATTACCACATTAGTATTGTGAATGGTGTGCAACATCACACTTTTTTATAATTTTATCAATTTTCCTGGAAATGGTGCTTCGATCATAGCCCAGCTCCTGGCCAATCTGCTCGTCCGTGAAGCAGTCCACATATTTTAAACGCAGGACTGTCTGCTCGCCCATTGTAAGAACCTCCGTATTTTCCAGAAACAGTTCGATATCCAGCTTCATGTCCTCAAATACCCGTTCATTGCGCTTCAAATCCGTCACCAGCCGGTTTACCGCATTCTCCCGTTCCTCCTTTGATTTGGAACTGACTCCCGAAACAACAAAATGACATTCCGTATAAGGGAAGCGATTCATGGAGCCTTTTACAATTCCATGCTCTGTTGTAAGGGGGTGTGTCTCAAAATAACGCAGCCGTCGCCTGATTGATTTGATTCGGCTTTCCAGATAGATATAATTTGCAAAAAAATCTCTTGTAATCTTCATCTTATTTCCTCCCTGTTTTATTTCCGCAATATTCCTTTGCTGAATTTTCTTTTGTGTAGATTTGCTCTTTTTGTCTCATTTCGTGACATTCAATTGAAAAATTTTTTATATCAGGCATATTTTAATTATATATATTCCCACCTCCCATTTGTTAGTCACGTTATGTGACTATTTAAATATAACATGCGCCTCTTTATCTGTCAATCACATTTCGTGTCATTTGCGCTTTACTAAAGTCACGTTTTGTGATACTATAAATTTGTAAGGAGGGATCGTATGGGAAGCTTTCAAAATATTTTTAAAGAACTTCGAATAGCCAGCGGCATGACTCAAACAGAAACTGCCGAGAAATTAGGCATTTCCCGAAGCACCATAGGAATGTACGAAACAGGCGCCCGGGAACCGGATTTTGAAACGCTGGAGAAAATCGCTGATTTCTTTCATGTGAATATGGACTATTTGCTGGGCAGAACAAAGGCTGCTCCCGCCAACGGGGAGGCGCGGTATTATCTGAATGACGACGCCCGGGATATGGCGCAGTTCCTGTTCGAAAACCCGGAATACAAGGTCCTTTTCGATGCTTCCCGCAAGGTGAAGAAGGAAGACATTGACTTTGTAAAACAAATGATTGATCGTGTAAGGGGGAATCCAGATGACACCGGATGTTAATACACTGGAATATGATCTGCCAGTCGCCATTGCAGGCTATACTATCTCAAATGCGGACAATAGCTATACGGTTGTGCTGAACGCACGGCTTACCTTTGAACGGCGGATGCAGGCTTATCAGCATGAGATGGAACATATTCTGACAGGAGATTATGATCGGAAGGTTGATGCCGATATATTGGAATTACATTCTCACTCTCCAATATAAAGCGGACCCCTCCTCAAATATCATATTTTCATACCGCAAAACGCCATAACAGAACGGCAGCCAAAAGCTCCCGAAGCCCTGTCATGCAATATTTCAATATGCATCATGACAAGTCTGCGGGAGCTTTCGGCACCATTAACCCGAGAACAAAGCCTCATAATCATAAGAAGTATAAAACTCATAAATCCTGTCACAATATTCCCGGTAATTCTCCTCCGTCAGCAAATGCTCTTTTCTGCTCATCCACTTAAGGATTTGCGAATTAATCTCCTCACCGTAATGTATCTCATCCTTATAATTATCGAGATCACAAATCATATCAAACAGATCCGAAAAAGCAAAAAGATAAATATTATCATACTCCACCAGAAGCCGAATCGCCTCTTCCTCAACGGCAAGCTGCTTCTTAAGCGTCCCCGTCTGATTGAGATTATCCCAATAATATATACTGTACGGCGTTAAAAACAGATAAAAATCAATCTCCGGATGCTCCTTTGCAAGCTCCGTCACATTCTGCGTCAAATTCTCCCGAACCATCTCAATCTCCTCTTCCGTCACCTCCTGCTCCGCTTCCGCCCTATCGGCTCTGCGGTACACCGCATCCACAGCATCCTTTCCAAAGGAAAAAGCATGCATCCAGTTTCCATACGCATCAAAGTCCGTACTCTTCTGTCCGGAATGTGTAAACCCGAGAACCCCCTTCACATTACCGCACAGCACATCCTTATTCAGTACATAATAAACATCATTGCAAAGCCAATCATCATACAAATAATCCGGATAAGAATCCCTGTCATACCCTGTCTCGTCCGCATCCTCCAGAAGCCAGAGCTTATCAAGCCCCCTTACAACAAGCCGGATATCCGGATTGGCCTCCACCGCCTTTTCAAGATTATCATTGATCTCCTTATACATAGCTCCCGGAAATGCCACCTTTACGGAATTTACGCCAAACAGTTCATTCAGCTCCGAAGCCTTGAAATTCAGTGTCATGGAAGTCCCCGTAATCACCGCATCATAGTCAAAATGCTTCACAATTCCGTCATTCTGATATCTTTCGTTATTCAAAGGATAAGAAAGGCATTTCAGGGGCTTATGATAATGAAAAAACGGGTCCACCAGAGCAGTCAATCCCGCAATTGCGGCCAGGCAGGCGCCCAAAAGAACCAAAAACATAATTCCCCATTTTTTATCCGCATCCATCCCAATTCCTCCCAGCAGCATCATTGTTTATAATTTCTCAGCTCACACCTAAAAGTTAAAATACAAAAATGTACTAACCCCGGAAAAAGAGCAGATACACCAGACAAGCAGAATCACCGTCACCAGCAGGCGTCCGGGTGTAGGCCTGAACTCCTTCATCTTCTCATAAGCATTTCCCACGCCAAACAGCAGGAACAAAGCAGCCGCCGTAAATACAATCAAAAAGAACTCCGGACAAACTCCCGTAACCGGAATCAGGCTGTCCAATAGCCGGCACTCCGGAAGATAGAATCCGGCTGTCAGTTCGGCGCTTACCGGGCCGAAATCAAAAGACGCCAGCCTGCCGAGAAGCTTTGCCGCATCTGCGATACTGTCCGCCCGAAACAGCACCCAGGTCACATTCAGAAACAAAAAGGTTCCCAGCCACTGAAGCGCCCGCGGAAGCCTTTCCAGTCTCCTCTTGGAAAGCCTGGTAAGCACGGAGCATACCCCATGGCAGGCTCCCCACAGCACAAACGTCCAATTGGCCCCATGCCAAAGACCGCTCACCAGAAAAACAACCATCACATTCCGGCAGGTCCTGAACGTCCCTCTTCTGCTTCCTCCAAGGGGAATGTAAACATATTTCGTAAAAAAGCGCGTCAGAGTCATATGCCACCGATCCCAGAACTCCGTAATCGTCGCCGCCCGGTAGGGAGAATTGAAATTCAGCGGCAAATCCAGATTCATCATCCTCCCAAGCCCCACAGCCATATCACAATACCCGCTGAAGTCAAAATAAATCTGTATTGTATAGAACAGCATTACCAAAAACGCATTCGTACCGTCCAGTTCTCCTATATTGGCAAAACCCCAGTTCACCCCATTGCCAAAGGTATCCGCAATCAGAACCTTCTTACCAAGACCCAGGACAAAGAGATATGTTCCCCGAACAAAATTATCCCACCGAAACAGCTTCCTGCCCTCATCCATAAACTGCGGAAGCAGCTCATCATGAGTTACAATCGGCCCCGCAATCAGCTGTGGAAAATAAGTCACAAAGCAGGCGTAATCCAGGAAACAATAGGACGGAGCCTCCCCTTTATAAGCATCAATCACAAAGGAAAGCTGCTGAAAGGTAAAAAAGCTGATGCCCAGCGGAAGCAGAATTGATTGTATGGCAAAATCCCTCCCCAGAATCCCGTTCACATTTTCCAAAAAGAAATTAAAATACTTAAAATAAAACAAAATCCCCAAATTCAGCGCAGCGGCTCCGGCAAGAATCCATTTCCTTCCGCTTCTGCCGGAGCTTCTTCCCAGCAGCATATAGAAAAAATAATTGCACAAAATACTGCAGACAATAATAAACAGGTACTCCGCATGAAAATACCCGTAAAACCACAAGGACATCCCCAGCAGAAACACCTGTGCCAAAGTGCGCTTCCCCAAATGACTGCATCCGAAATATCCTGTAATACAAAAAGGCAGAAAAACCAGTACGAAAATATATGAGTTAAAAAGCATTCCGTTCCCCCACGCCCATTTCTCTTACGTTTAAACAATAACTATCTTACCATTCTTCCCCTCAAAATGGAACTCCCTTTCTTGCATTTCCCTTCCGCCTATGCTAAATTATATACCATGAGACTTTACAACAGTTTAAATGAATCCTTACAAAAACGCTTCGGCGAAAAAATATACAAGCTCTCCTTAAATATCGGCTGCACCTGTCCCAACCGCGACGGCACCCTGGGCACAAAGGGCTGCATCTTCTGCAGCGCCGGCGGCTCCGGCGAATTTGCAGGCGATCCGCACCGCACTGTCACCGAGCAGATAGAGGAAGGCATCCGCGCCGTATCCGGCAAACGCCCGGTCCGGCGCTACATTGCCTATTTCCAGGCCTACACCAACACTTACGCCCCCCTGGACTTCTTGGAAAAAGTTTACCGGGAAGCCTTAGTTCACCCAAAGATCGCAGCCCTTGCCATAGCCACACGGCCTGACTGCCTTCCCTCCGGTGTCCTGGATCTTCTGTCAGACCTGAACCGCCGAAAGCCCGTCTGGGTAGAGCTGGGCCTCCAGACTATCCACGAGGAAACCGCCGCCTTCATCCGAAGAGGTTACCCTCTTTCCATCTTTCATGAAGCGGTTAAATCTCTCCATGACCGGAACCTGGAGATTATCGTCCACCTTATTCTTGGCCTCCCGGGCGAAACAAAAGAAATGATGCTGGACTCAGTCCGTTACCTGAACGCCTTGCCGGTCAGCGGCATAAAACTCCAGCTCCTGCATATATTAAACCATACTGACCTGGCCGACTGTTACGAACGGACAGGCTTCCATGTCCTCACTCCGGAGGAATACACAGATCTCGTTATCTCCTGCCTGGAAGTCTGCCGCCCCGACATCGTCATCCACCGCCTAACCGGCGACGGCCCTAAGGATCTTCTGATAGCCCCTGCCTGGAGCACCAAAAAACGCCAGGTTCTGAACAGTATCCATAAAGAACTAAGCCGCCGGAATACCTGGCAGGGCAGACTATACGCCCCGGAAAGAAAGGAGGCCCGATAATGTCCGAAACCCAGACCCTATACAAGCTGATCATCCTCTACATCCTTAACCATGTCGCTTTCCCCTTAAGCAACGCCCAGCTCTCCGAATTTATACTGGACAAAGAATATACCGACTACTTTACTCTCCAGCAGTCCCTCTTCGAGCTGACTGACTCCGCTCTCATCCACCCGGAGAAGCTGCACAACACCACACTCTACCATATCACTCAGGAAGGCCGTACCACACTCACCTATTTTGAAAAAAAAATATCCTCCGCCATACGGGAGGATATTGACAACTTTCTTCTGGAACACAAATACAAGCTGCGCAACGAGCGCTCCACTCCCGCCCACTACTACCAGACATCTTCCGGCGAGTACGCCGCCCATTGCCGGGTATTGGAGAAGGATTCCACTCTCATGGATCTGACCCTCACCGTCCCCGTAGAAGAGCAGGCCAAAGCCATCTGCGATCACTGGCGCGACAGGAGCAAAGAACTCTATGCTACACTGATGCAGTCTCTTTTGTAAGAGGCTGTATTTTTTTGCAGTAAATTCTGCGGAACAGTACCGTGCTCATAATCACCGCCACAATCTCCGCAATGGGGAATGCCCACCAAACCGCAGCCAATCCCCCGATCCTTGCAAGCACAAAGGCCACCGGAAGAATCACCAGAAGCTGACGGGCCACGGATACCATCAGGCTGTAAACCCCATTTCCCAGGGCCTGGAATACCGAACCAACTACAATCCCATATCCGGCAAAGGAAAAGCTTAAGGAAATAATCCGAAGTGCCGGAACTCCAATGGCAAGCATATCCGAAGATGCCTCAAAAATTCCCAGCAGCTCCTCTGTAAAGATATGGAAAATACTTAGTCCCGCCAGCATAATCGTCACCGCCGCCCCGATACTGAGCCAGGCTGTCTGCATAATCCGCTTCTTCTCCCTCGCCCCGTAATTGTAGGCAATAATCGGCACCATTCCATTGTTCAAACCGAACACCGGCATAAAAATAAAGCTTTGCAGCTTAAAGTAAACGCCGAACACGGAAACTGCCGTTGAGGTAAACATCATCAAAATCTTATTGATGCCGAACACCATCACCGATCCGATGGACTGCATAATAATCGAAGGAACCCCCACCTGATAAATCCGCTTGATGGTAGGCATATGAGGCCGGAAGCCCTTCATATTAATATTAATCTCCTTATTCTTCTTCATATTAAAGAACATGCCCAGCAGCATTCCGCAGATCTGGCCTACCACCGTAGCTACGGCTGCTCCCAGAACTTCCAGGCGCGGGAAACCAAATAACCCGAAGATCAGAATCGGGTCCAGAATAATGTTAATAATGGCCCCAAGCCCCTGGGTATACATATTGTAAATCGTCAGTCCCGTAGACTGCAAAAGCCGCTCGCTGAGCACAGCCAAAAACAGTCCAAAGGAAAAGACCGTCACCACAAACACATACTGAGTTCCATAAAGCACGAGCTCGGGATCATTTGTCTGTGACAGGTAAAACTGCCGTGAGCCAATCAGACCCAAAACTGCAAATATTACATAGCTTACAATTCCAAGAAACAATCCGTTCCGGGCAGCAAGATTCGCCTGCTCAAACTGCTTTTCTCCCAAGGATCTGGAAAGCAGCGCATTGATACCCACACCGGTTCCCACAGACACCGCTATCATCAGATTCTGCACCGGAAAGGCCATGGACACGGCCGTCAGCGCATCTTCGCTGAGCTTGGCGACAAAGGCGCTGTCCACCACATTGTACAGGGCCTGCACCAGCATGGAAATAATCATGGGTATCGACATGGTAAATAGTAATTTAGGAATGGGCATATAGCCCATTTTGTTCTCGCTTTGTACTTCTTCTGTCATTCTTCTTTCCTCCATTCCAGTTCCGTAATCCCCATACACTTTTATGAAATACACCCTAATGTCTTCTTCGAAACTCGTTTAGTCCTTCTGCCAGCTCCTTCACATCCCGAATCACATCCGCAAAGGCTCCGGCCTGGTACAGGCTCACCAAAATCATACCGATGGGCACGGCGATAATCATTCCGAAAATGCTGCTGACCTTATAACCGATAAACATAAAAAACAACGTAGATAACGGGTCCAGCCCGATGCTGTCACCTACAATCTTCGGCTGTATCAATTGCCGCACCAGCTGGCTTACAAGATATATAATAATCAATCCAACCGCAAACTTATAGTCCGCACTCAAAACCTTTAAAGCTGCCCAGGGAATCAGCGCCGTCCCCGTTCCGAAAAAGGGCAGAAAATCAAGAAATGCAATCAATAACGCCAGTAAAACCGCATAGTGAATCCGCAGAATAAGAAATCCTGTCAGGAGAATTAAAGCCACCACGCCCATAATCTTAAACTGGGCCTTAAAGTAACCTCCAATGGCCTTCCTGAACTTTTCCGTAATAAAACGCCATTTCGTGCGGATCCATTCCGGCACATAAGCCTGCGCCCCCTGCACAATCCGATCCCGCTCCGCAATAAAAAAGTAAGCGGATAAAATGGCGAAAATCACATGTATCAGCGCATTGGGAATATTCTTCGCCACTGTTCCGGCCGCTTCAACCGTAGGCTTTCCGATGGCTCCAATCACATTTCCCAAAGAGCTTGTAAGGGAATCCGTAAGGCTTGCCGCCCCCTCCCGAAGCTGCGGCGGAAACCGCGTGGACAGGCCCTGGAGATTCTCCCGTATCTCCTCCAAATCCTGCAGAAAGGAACCGTAAATATCTGGAAGTATGGCAATAAACCCATAAAGCTCCCGTGCAATGGCTGTCACGGCAAAATATACGCCCGCCACCACCAGCGCAATAGCCGTAATAATAATCAGCATGGAGCTGTGACGGCGTACCATCTTAAGCCGCCGTTCCATAAACCGCACCAGCGGATTTGCCAAGAGCGCAATAAGCCACCCCACCACAAACGGCATAAAAAACACCAGAAGCCTGGGAGTCAGGAAAAACAGCATCACAATCCCAACTGCATATAGAAGGATATTAACCAGACAACGCAGATATTTTGCGGACATTTACTCCACCTCCGGTTCCTTTTTTTCCTCTAAAAGCCCATCCATCTGTTCCCAGATCTCCTCCCTCCCCTGCTTCGTAAGGGCGGAGAAGGGAAGAACCGCCGTACCCGGCTTTACATTCAACCCGGTACGCACCATTTTCAAGTGCTTCTGTATCTGGCTGCGGTTGATCTTATCCAGCTTTGTGGCAATGATAATGGGATCATAACCGTTGTAAACAATCCACTCATACATGCGCTTGTCATTGGCCGAGGGCTCATGCCTGATATCTATCAGTAGAAATACGGCCCGAAGTCTTTTGGAACCGTGGAGATAACGCTCAATCAGCTTCCCCCACTGCTCCTTTACCTCCTGGGTAACTTTCGCATAGCCATAGCCCGGCAGATCCACCAGGTACATGGCGTTGTTAATATTGTAAAAATTAATAGTCTGGGTCTTTCCCGGCTGTGCGGAGGTCCGGGCCAGAGATTTCCGGTTCATCAATGCATTGATGAGGGAGGATTTCCCCACATTGGACTTTCCGGCAAAAGCTATCTCTGGCAGGGTATTCTCCGGAAGCTTGCTGGTAATGCCGCAGACGGTTTCAAGACTGACATTTTTAATGATCATGGAAAGCTGCCTCCAATACTTCTTTCATCTGCTCCACATAGACGATCCGGATGCCTTTTCGGATCTCAGCGGAGATTTCCTCCACATCCCGTTTATTTTTGGCAGGCACCAGTACGGTCTTGATTCCGGCGCTCTTGGCTGCCAGAATCTTTTCCTTCAAACCGCCGATGGGCAGCACCCGGCCGCGGAGGGTGATTTCTCCTGTCATGGCTACACTGGCATACACGGGAATCTCCGTAATGGCTGACAGCATAGCCGTTGCCATCGTAATACCGGCAGACGGCCCATCCTTGGGAACAGCTCCCTCGGGAATGTGGATATGAATATCATGCTCCTGAAAAAATTCCTTGTCAATCCCATAATTGCCGCTGACAGACCGAATATAGCTTAAGCCTGTCCGGGCGGACTCCTTCATCACATCCCCCATCATGCCAGTGAGGGAAATCTCGCCCTTCCCCGGCATAATGTTCACCTCTATCTGGAGCGTATCGCCTCCCACACTGGTCCAGGCAAGCCCCCGGACAATGCCTACCTCATCGGTTTCATTTGCCATGTCAAATACAAATTTCGGCTTTCCCAGATACCGGTTCAAATTGCTCTCTGTCAAACGGACGGACTTTTTGTTCTGCTCCAGGATCTCTCTGGCCGCTTTCCGGCACACCTCCCCGAGCTTTCGCTCCAGCTGGCGCACGCCGGCCTCCCTGGTGTAGCTGTGAATCAGTGCTTCCAATGCCCCTGCGCTTAAGGAAAGCTGCCCCTCCTTAAGGCCGTTCTTTTCCATCTGCTTTCCAATCAGATGCTTCCTCGCAATATGTACTTTTTCATTTTCCGTATAGCTGCTTACCTCTATGAGCTCCATTCGGTCCAGAAGGGGCCGCGGAATCGTCTGAGCATCGTTAGCCGTGGCAATAAAGAGCACTTCCGACAAATCCAGGGGAACCTCCACATAATGATCCTGGAAATGGCTGTTCTGCTCAGCATCCAGCACCTCCAAAAGAGCCGACGAGGTATCCCCCTTGTAATCACTGCTCACCTTATCAATCTCATCCAAAAGCATCAGGGGATTCTTAACCCCCGCCTGACGCATACCTGCCGCTATCCGGCCCGGCATTGCTCCCACATAGGTTCTCCGGTGTCCCCGGATCTCTGCCTCGTCCCGGACACCGCCCAGGCAGATGCGCACGTATTTCTTATTCAGCGCCCTTGCAACTGCGCGTGCTACGGAGGTCTTTCCTGTTCCCGGAGGGCCTACCAGACAGAGGATGGGGCTGCTGCCCTTTTTGGTCAGCGTCCTGACTGCCAGGAATTCAAGGACGCGCTCTTTTACCTTTTCCAGACCGTAATGATCCGCATTCAGAATCTCCTCGGCCCGCTTTAGGTCCGTGCTGTCCCGGGAGGTTTTTTCCCAGGGCAGATCCAGAAGCGTTTCGATATATCCCCGGAGCACGGCACTCTCCGAAGAACTGCTTCCGATATTTTGAAAACGGGTAATCTCCTTGCCGATTTTTTCCTTGACCTCCCTGGAGGCCCGAAGCTTGCCAAGGGCTTCCTTAAAATGATCTGCATCTGTCCCGGAGGTATCCTCTCCCAGCTCCTCGCGTATCACCTTTAGCTGCTCACGAAGCAAATAATCCCGCTGATTCTTGTCCACCCGGGCTTTAATCTTCTCCTGGAGCTCCTTTTTAAAACGCATGATCCCGATCTCTTTATTCATCAGTGTTCCCAGAAGCTCAAACCGCTCCGACAGGGAAGCCGCCTCCAAAAGCTTTTGTTTTTCTTCGTAGTGAAGAGGCAGATGAATCATAAGCTGTCCCGTTAATTTGGAAAGCTCCTCCAAATCTCCCGTCTGACGCTCCAGCTCCTTCCCGGTCTTGCCGCTCTCCTGACAATAGGTGTGGAAGGTTTCCTTCAAGCTGCGGATCATGGCTTCCCGGATGTCGCAGGACAGGCTTTCCGGCTCTTCTTCAAAGCGGATCACCTCTGCCTCCGGATAGTCGCCGTCCAAATCAATATGGGAAAGTTCCCCCCGCTCCAGGCCCTCGGCCAGTACACGCAGGATGTTGTGAGGCAGCTTGATAACCTGCTTTACGGAAGCGATGGTTCCAATCCGGTACAAATCCTCCAGGCCGGGATTTTCTGCCTGGGTATTTTTCTGGGTCACCAAAAATAGCCGCTGCTCACGAAGCATGGCCTGCTCAATGGCATGGACGGAGCGCTCACGGCTCACATCAAAGTGGATCACCATATCTGGAAGAACCGTCATTCCCCTGAGGGCGACCACCGGCAAAATCTGAATCAATTCGCTCACTTTTCTGCTCTCCTATTCTTATTCCAGTTCCGTAATATGAAGACTATTACTGTTTTTATTCAGTTCCGCAAGAATAAAGAGATTCCAGGCTACGCCCGGAATCTCATTTCATTGCTTGTGGTTACAGGACTGCCCGTTCCCTCGACCACTTCCTTGGTAATCACGCAACTCTTAATGCTCTCATCTGACGGAATCTCATACATAGTATCCATCATAATATGCTCCATGATTGCCCGAAGGCCTCTGGCTCCTGTCTTTCTCGTTACCGTCTGTGCGGCGATGGCCTCAATAGCCTCCCGATCAAAGGATAATTTCACTCCATCCAGCTCAAGCATCTTCTTATACTGCTTTACGATAGAATTCTTCGGCTCCACAAGTATGCGGACCATATCCTCCTTCGTCAAAGCGTCCAATGCCACCGTTACCGGCACACGTCCTACGAACTCCGGTATCATACCGAACTTCACCAGGTCCTCCGGCAGCACCTGCCGAAGCAGCTTGCCTACGTTCTCCTCCTGACCCCGCTTGGTCACCTCTGCGTTAAAACCAATGGACCGCCGATCCATTCTGCGCTCAATCACCTTATCAAGGCCCTCAAAGGCCCCGCCGCAGATAAAGAGGATATTGGTTGTATCTATCTGTATTAGCTCCTGGTGGGGATGCTTTCTTCCGCCCTGGGGCGGTACGGAAGCAATGGTTCCCTCCAGAATCTTAAGAAGCGCCTGCTGCACGCCCTCACCGGACACATCTCTGGTAATGGATGGATTCTCCGACTTTCTGGTAATCTTGTCAATCTCGTCAATGTAAATGATTCCGTGCTGTGCACGCTCTACGTCATAATCCGCAGCCTGGATAATCTTCAGAAGGATGTTCTCCACATCCTCGCCCACATAGCCG
Source organism: Clostridia bacterium (assembly GCA_910576325.1). GTDB lineage: Bacteria > Bacillota > Clostridia > Lachnospirales > Lachnospiraceae > Laedolimicola. The sequence goes on along the minus strand of CAJTIM010000004.1, from coordinate 30,025 downwards.
GCCTCCGTAAGGGAAGTGGCATCCGCAATGGCAAAGGGCACATTCAAAAGCCTTGCCAGCGTCTGGGCTAAAAGGGTCTTGCCGGAACCGGTCGGTCCGAGCATCAGAATATTGCTCTTCTGAAGCTCCACATCCAGATCCTTTTCCCTTCCTGCCAGGATTCTTTTATAATGGTTGTAAACTGCCACGGAGAGGACCTTCTTCGCCTCCTCCTGGCCGATGACATACTCATCCAGGAACTCCTTGATCTCCTTGGGCTTTAGGAGGTTAATCTCCTCGTCCCCCAGCTCCTGCTCATCCAGTTCCAGCTCCTCCTCAATCAGCTCCGCGCACAGCTCAATGCACTCATCGCAGATGTAGGTTCCGCTGGGACCGGAAATCATTTTCCGTACCTGTTCCCCGGATTTCCCGCAAAAGGAACATCTTACGTTGTTATCATTGTTTCTAGGCATAATTCTTCTCGTCCCTTTACTTCCGATTTGCGATCACGCTGTCAATCAGACCATATTTCATGGCCTCCTCCGCGCTCATATAATTATCGCGCTCCGTATCCACCTCGATCACTTCCACCGGCTGCCCCGTATTGGCTGCCAGAATCTCATTCAGCTTCTTCTTGGTGCGCAGAATGTGTTCCGCCACAATCTTAATCTCCGTAGCCTGGCCTCTGGCTCCGCCGGAGGGCTGATGAATCATAATCTCCGCATTGGGAAGAGCCATACGCTTGCCCTTGGTTCCTCCTGCCAGAAGAAATGCTCCCATACTGGCTGCCATGCCCATACAAATGGTAGATACGTCGCACTTAATGTACTGCATGGTGTCATAGATGGCCATACCTGCGGTCACAGAGCCGCCGGGACTGTTGATATACAGATTGATATCCTTTCCCGGGTCCTCGGACTCCAGGAACAAAAGCTGCGCCGTCACCAGGCTTGCGGTCACATCATTGACTTCCTCGCCCAGAATAATAATCCGGTCCTTTAAAAGTCTGGAGTAAATGTCATAGGAGCGCTCGCCCCTGCTGGTCTGCTCAACTACAACAGGTACTAAACTCATATCCATCATTGATTCTCATATCCTTTCTAAAAATAATACGGCAATTTCTGTCTGTTATGATTCACAGGACAAACGGCTGCTCCTATTTTTCAACGGCTGCCTCTGTCACCAGTTCAATGGCTTTCTGGATAGACAGATCCTGTCTCATATTTTTCTTCTCTTCCTCGCTGATCAGCTCTTTCAGCTTATCAAGCTCCATCTTGTAGCTCTCTGCCATGCGGTTCATCTCGGCTTCGATCTCGTCGTCGCCAATCTCGATGTTCTCGGCAGCCGCAACAGCCTCCAGAACAAGACGGCTCTCAATGCGCTTCTTTGCCTGAGGCTTCATCTGATTGGTCATGGACGCCACGGTAGCTCCTGTGTACTGTGCATACTGCTCCAGGGACATTCCCTGCATCATCAGTCTCTGGGCAAAATCATCCACCAGATTCTCCGCCTGTGTCTCAATCATAGCCTCCGGAATCTCCATCTGGGCAGCCTCGATGATCTTCTCAATCACCGCATCCTCTTTCTTGGCCTTGGCGTCCGCAGCCTTGCGCTCCTCAATCTTCTTCTTCAGATCCGCGCGGTATTCCTCCATGGTATCAAACTCAGATACATCCTTTACAAATTCATCATCGGCGTCGGGAAGCTCCTTTACCTTAATCTCCTTTACGGTACACTTAAATACCGCCGGTTTTCCTGCCAGCTCCTTGGCATGATATTCCTCTGGGAAGGTCACATTTACATCCACTTCCTTGCCAATCTCAGCTCCCACAAGCTCCTCCTCAAATCCGGGAATAAAAGCGCCGGAGCCAATGGTCAGCGGATAGTCCGTGCCCTTTCCGCCCTCAAAAGGCGTTCCGTCCACAAAGCCCTCAAAATCAATCACGGTCATATCGCCGTTCTGAACGGCCCGATCCTCCACAGTGATGGTTCTGGAGTTGTTCTCTCTCTCCTTATCCACCTCTGCTGTGATCTCCTCCTCGGTAGCTGCGGTGTCAATCTTCTCTACCTCAATGCCCTTGTATGCTCCCAGGGTTACCTCCGGCTTTACCGCAACTTCCGCCGTAAAGACAAAGGGCTGTCCCTTCTCAATCTTCACAATATCAATGGCCGGACGAGATACCAGTTCAAGCTCACACTCATCGGCAGCACCGGCATAAGCATCGGGAATCAGTACATTGGCCGCATCCTCGTAAAAAATCTCCGGTCCATACATCTTCTCAATCATCTGACGGGGCACCTTGCCCTTGCGGAAACCGGGGACACTGATCTTGTTTTTATTTTTAAGGTATGCTTTCTGAAGCGCCTGCTCCAATTCCTCTGCCGGCACCTCGATCGTAAGCTTAGCCATATTCTTCTCCAGTTTTTCTACCTGTAAACTCATTTTTTATCTCCTCCTTAATATTGTATCTTTACATAATATTTTACATTCTTTGCATACTTACAGTCATTGTAGTAGTATAACACAACTTTTCAGAGGAAATCAAGACCCAAAGAGCCTATATACAGGAAAAATAGTAGAAAAACAGCCCCTCATACACCGCTTCCGGTATACAAGGGGCCATCCGCTTCTTTTTTATTTACCGCTCATCTGCTGTTCCTGCTTCATGATCATTTTCTTAACCATTTCGCCTCCGATGGAACCTGCCTGAGCAGAAGTTAAGTCACCGTTGTAGCCTTCCTTTAAAGGTACTCCCAGTTCGCTGGCAACCTCCTCCTTGAAACGATTCATTGCTGCTTTCGCTTCCGGAACTGCCATCTGGTTTGTCTTAGACTGTTCTGTCATCTTCTTTCACCTCCTATTCCAGTTGCGTAATACCTTCTATGATGCATAAGCTCCATATCCGTTATTACTGTTAAGTATTGTGCACAGGTGTATCAGATGACATACTGGAAATGAAAGGAAGACTTAATGACCGTAAATAATGCTTTCCCGAATCTCCTCAGATTTTTCTTTTCCAAACAATTGTTCAATCAATGACAGCCCAAACGGAATCGCTGTTCCCACGCCGCGGCTGGTTGTGATGGTTCCGTCTGTCACTACCCGCTCTGTCCGGTATTCCGCTCCCGTAAGCCCATCCTCACAGCCCGGATAACAGGTGGCTTTCTTTCCCTTCAAAAGTCCCATATCGCCGAATACCGTAGGCGCCGCACAGATAGCCGCAAGGAGCTTTCCCTTCTCATTGGCATCCGCCAAAAGCTCCCTTAGCTTGCCGCAGGCCTTCAGATTGTTGGTGCCTGGCTGTCCTCCCGGCAAAATGAATAAATCTTGATCGGCAAAGTCCATCTCGTCAAAAACTGCATCTGCCGTGACCGGAATCTCATGGGAGCCTTTCACAGTCCGCTCCTCTCCGATGGATACGATTGTTACCTGTGCTCCTGCCCGGCGGAGCAGATCAACAGGGGTCAGCGCCTCTACCTCCTCAAAGCCCGATGCAAGAAAAATACTTACTTTTTTCAATTCTTATGTCCTCCTATTCCAATTTTATAAGCTTCCGGTTCCGTAATCTGGTTTTACTTCTTCTGCTAACGCTCATTATAACAGCTTTTTTTTAAATTATCCACAAATTTACCGCTTTCTTTATGGCTGACAGCGTATATTCGATGTATAATAAGCACAAGAAAAACGAAAGGACTCTCTATTATGGAAATTGAACGCAAATTTTTGATTAAGAAGCTTCCTGATAACCTGAATACTTACCCTTTTCATCTTCTGGAGCAGGCATATCTGTGCACGGAACCGGTAGTGCGTGTAAGGCGAAGCGATGATACCTATACGCTGACATACAAGTCCAAAGGACTTATGAGCCGGGAAGAATACAATCTGCCTCTGACTGCCGAAAGCTATGAACACTTAAAGAAGAAGGCCGACGGCAATGTTATCCGCAAAAAACGCTATTGCATTCCTTTTTCGGATGCGCTTACCATTGAGTTAGATCTCTTTGATGCGCCCTTTGAAGGGCTTGTTTTAGCTGAGGTGGAATTTTCTTCCGAAGAACAGGCTATGGCTTTTCTTCCTCCGGAGTGGTTTGGCGAGGAAGTTACATGGTCCGCAGAATATCATAACAGTACCTTAAGCCGCCGGACAATCTGATAAAAATGTCATTATTTGTCGATTCTTGTCGTCATTCGGTGACGTAAAAAGAATCAATCGCTTCATTTTCTTCCATTTGGAATAAAACTCCATGGAAGCTGATATAATAAACCCATCTTTTTGGGAGGAATGATGGGATGCGCGACTTGAAGCTTATGGACAATATGCGTGAACTTCGTATTATAAACGGATATTCCCAGCAATTTATAAGCAATTATATCCACATTGCCCGTCAAACTTACTCCCTTTATGAGACCGGAAGGCGTCTTCCCGATTTAAAAACCGTCTGCGGCCTGGCAGATCTGTACCACATTTCCATAGACCTGCTGCTCTATACGGATCTGTCTGTGGACAGGAATCAGATTTCCGATTCTCCTTCCGGTGAATATATGGCCGTGTCGTCGGAAAGCAATGCCATCCCGCTCAACGGAACGGACGCCCGCATGCTGACCAATTACAAGTCCCTTCCTCCTGAGACACAGCAGGAAATACGGGAATATATTCTGTTTAAAAAGAGACGTCTGGAGGCCAGATTATCCTCTGAAAATCCAAACCGCTCCGAGGCATAAGCCCCGGAGCTTCATTTTTCTATCCCTCATATACAATTATTCCATTGCAAATAGTGTAATGCACCTTCCCCTGGAGAACCTGCCCCCGAAATGGTGAATTAACTGCTTTAGAAGCAAATTTTCCGACCTTCCAGCACTCATTCTCATCAAAAATCACCAGATCCGCCGGCGCTCCCGGTACAATTCCCGGATAATCAAAGCCATACAGAAGCGAGGGATTGCAGCTCATCTTTTCCATCAGCTGCATAAGCGTCAGATGTCCCGGCTTTACCAGCTCGGTGATTCCCAGCGCCAAAGCTGTCTCCAGGCCGATGATTCCGCTGGGCGCCTGGGTAAACGGACATTCCTTCTCTTCCCGGCTGTGCGGCGCATGATCCGTGGCTATGATATCAATGGTTCCGTCTTGAAGTCCCCTGATAACTGCCTGCCGGTCCGCTTCCGACCGAAGGGGCGGATTCATCTTGGCCAGGGTTCCCCAGGTGAGAACTGCTTCCTCCGTAAGTGTAAAATGGTGAGGCGCTGCCTCTGCCGTAACTCTTGCTCCCTTTTCTTTGGCCTGCCGCACGGCCTGCACCGCTCCTTCCGTGCTGATGTGCTGAATATTAACCTTTGCCCCCGTCTCCTCTGCCAGTATGCAGTCACGCCGGGCCAGACAGACCTCCGAGCGCACCGAAGCTCCCTGAAGTCCCAGCTTGCCGGCAGCCGGTCCGTAATTTACTCCGGGATCTTTCACAAAAGCCGGATGTTCCTCATGAAGACTGATGGGAACGCCCAGCCGGGCAGCTTCCTCCATGGCTTCACGAAGCAGCTCTTCATTCAGAATGGGCCGTCCGTCGTCAGTAAATCCCGCCGCTCCCCGCCGGCACAGTCCCTCCATATCCGTCAGGACTTCTCCCTCCATTCCTTTTGTAACGCAGGCACAGGACTTTACATGAATCCCGGTTCCTCTCCCCTTATTCAGCACATAGGAAAGTGTCTCCTCATTATCAATCACCGGTTTTGTATTAGCCATGCAGACCACGGTTGTATAGCCTCCGCACGCTGCCGCCCGGGCCCCGGATTCTATATCCTCCTTATAGGTCAGACCCGGGTCCCGAAAATGAACATGCACGTCTACAAGCCCGGGCGCCGCCGTCAAACCGGTTCCGTCCAGAATCCGATCGCATCCGGCCTCCTTTGCCGGCTTATCTGTGGATACAATTTTTCCTTCCGCAATTACCAGATCCAGCACCTCATCTCTGCCATTGGCCGGATCCAAAACCCGTATTCCCCGAATCCCTATCATTCCTCTTCCTCTTTCGGCTCTAAGGTCTTATTGGCATATTCCACAAAGCTTTCCGTGGAATCCTTGACGCTGTATTCTCCATTCAGAATCTCTGCCAGCATCTGATACCAGTATACCCGCATTTCCTCAAATCCCTCCACATGGTTATAATAGGTTCCGCTGTAGGGCAGAAGGGCCTCATAGAGCAAAGCGTCCTCATTGCCGCCATACACATCTCCCATGGAGGTACGGACCGGAAACGCTCCGCTCCGGACCACATTTTCCGCAGCCACACTTTCGTCATTGCACAGAAAGTCCACCAGACAGCGCGCGGCCTCCTCCCGGCTCTCATCCTCTGTCTTGAAAATGCAAAAGCCGTTCAGCATATACTCCAGGCTTGGAATACCGTCCGCCGACGGATACGGCATCACCACAACCTCCACTCCGTTCCCGGCCAAGGTCTCCGCATTGCTTAACGCCTGCGGCAGGCTCCAAAGAAGGCAGAAGGAATTCTCTCCGCTCACAAAAGAAGTTACCGCATCCGCACCGGAGGAACCGGAGCCATTCAAAAGCCACCCCTTCTCCATCCACTCCTTTACCTTTGTGAGTGCCTGCTGATTCGCCTCACTGTTCATAATATAGGCTGTCCCATCCTCATTCATCAAGGTCCCGTCATAGAGATTCGTCAAAAAGGAACGGGAAGCATAATCCCCTGCGATTCCGGAGCAATAGAGGATTCCGCCGTTCATCTCCGATTCGCCAAGCCGCTCCAAAACCTGCTCGAAGGCTTCCGTCGTCCAGGTACACGCCCCCTCCCGGTTCATCAGCTCAATGGCTCCTGACGCCTCAATCATGCTGCGGTTGAATGCCATCACATAGTTAGAACCGCTCATAGGATACATCACATAAGCACCTCCGCTGCGGCAGGCGCTTAAAATCCCCTGACTCGCCATATCGGATGTCACTTCATCCGTGAACATGCCGTCCAGATTTGCAAGCACGCCCGCCTTGGCATAGCTTCCGATACGCCCGGGCTCGTCCAGCAGCACATCCGGCAGTTCCAGACCCTCTCCTTCAATCAGGCCCTGAATCTCACCAGGCCCCTCCGTATAATCCAGCATACGAAGATTCACTTGAATATTGGGATATTTCTTATTAAACTTTTGAATCAGGCTCTGCTCATAGACGCCGTCCTCCTGTCCCTCATCCTGAACAAAAATCGGATATGTCCACCAGTTAATACTGGCCTCCAGATCGGAAACCACCTCCGCATCCTCCTCCGGCTCCTCTGCCGCAGGCTCCTCAACTGCCTCTATCTCTATGTCATCGCTCTCAGGCGCTTTTCCCTTACAGCCGCTCATCCCCAGCACAAGCATTCCGCTCATAACAAGGGCCGTTATTCTTTTCCAATTGTTCATCCTTAAGCCTCCTAACTCCCCTACTATATCATAAACCGGTATCTTTTTTCAATACCGGCTTTCCGGTTGACAAGCATTTCCTAATTCATGTAAAATAACCGTATACGAAGGAGGAAGTGTGAATGAAACCATTAGAGGGAAGAAAACGCCGTTTCGGTGATCGGCACGACGGTTTTCTTGTAAGGAATCTGGATCCCATGGGAAAGCTGATTCCGTATATAATGAGAAGCAAATCTGACAGCTGGGTATTGTTTGAGGATCGCATCGACATTACCCACACCCAGGAATTTCTCCACAAAATGCGCAGGAGCGAGATTCCCGGGCTTACCCTGTATCACATTGTCTTTGCCGCTATCGTGCGCACGTATTCCCAGGTTCCGGAGCTTAACCGTTTTATTCAGCGAAATAATATCTATGCCCGCAACGAAATGAAGGGTTCCATGGTTGTAATGAAGGGAATGCAGCGTGACAGCGAGCGTACCACCATTATGCCGCGCTTCGAGATGGATGCGACGCTGCCGGAGGTAGCCGCGGAGATTGAAGCCCTGGCCAATCCCATTGACCGCACTAAGAAGGTAATGGAGGATGAAAACAAGAATGACTTTGACAGGCTTGAAGTGGCGCTGGCTCTGATTCCCGGCTGGCTTATCAGCTTCGTTTTTTCCCTGTTAAAGCTTCTGGATCGCTACGGCTGGATTCCCGCAAAAATTACCGCTTTAAGTCCCTTTCACTCCAGCTTCTTTATCACAAATATGGGTTCTATCGGTATGCAGCCCGTATACCACCATATTTATGAATTCGGCACCATCTCTATCTTCGGCGCCATCGGAAGCAGGGAAACGGTTCACGAGCTCGATCGGGAAGGCCGCCTTCGCCGCAAAACCTATCTGAATATGAAATTCGTGGTAGATGAGCGCATCTGTGACGGCTTTGTCTATGCCATCGGCTTTAAGCATATCAAAAGCGGTATTTCCAAGCCCGAGCAGCTGATGGAGCGGCCTAAGGAAGTATTTCACGATCATATTGACCGCAGATAATCACAAAGCGGCGGCAGGCAATTCATATTGGAATGCCTGCCGTCTTTTTCATCTTATGGCTGTTCTTTTCGAAGCCTCTCAACCTCTTTCATAAATTCACGGGCACGCTTGTTGTCAATCGGATTCTTCCAATTCCCGCCCTCTTTGAAATAGCTGCCCACGATTGCTCCGTCCGCACACCCCAAAAGCTCCGGGATATTCTCCGTGCTCAGTCCGCTTCCAAGAAAAATCGGAAGCTTCACACGCTTCTTGCAGCTTTCCACCTTATCTACGCTGGGAGGCATTCCCGTATCAAAGCCGGTAACAATGACTGCGTCGCCATCCTGAGCCTCAATGTCCATGGCCTGCTCCTCCACACTTCTGTCATGAATGATAAAATGGCTTCCATGCTTCACATTTACATCACACAAAAATGCAATATCCTCCGCTTTTAAATGGCTGCGCATTCTGGCCAGCTGCCCGCCTATAGCCTCAATATAACCGGACTGTGAAATGAATGCATTGCACCACTCAAAAACACGCACCCAGCGGGCTCCCCCTGCTACCGCACAGGCCAATGCCTTATCGCCGCCGTTCATATGACATTCCGCACCTACGGGAATCGACACGGCATTTACCACCTCATGTACTCCTACGGCAATTGCCGCCACGGTTTCCGGTCCGATTTTCTCTCCCTGTAAATAGGGAATATCCCACATGTTCTCTACCTGCACGCCGTCTACGCCTGCGTCCTCCAGCTGCTTTGCCTCTTCCCTGGCAATCTCCAGAATCCGCTTCATTCCCATTTGCGCGGGATCATACAGCGGGGAGCCCGGAAGCGGCCTGAGATGTACCATGCCGATGATTGGTTTCTTATTTGCAAATATCTTGTCCAGTCTTTCCATATTGTTTAATGTCCTCCCATAATCTGTTCAATCTGATTTTTCTTCTCCGCGGCTTCATCTGCGGAAAGATAGCCCGCCGTAATTACTGATCTCCATTTTGCTTTTCCCGGAAGCTTCCTGACATTTCCCTTCTCCTTTTCCGCAAGATATCCCTCCGGCTCCGCAGTTCCCGGAAGCGCCATTCCCATAGCCTGCCAGTCCTTGTGATGTACCATCCAGCGCACTCCGCAGGGCAGTACATTTGCATCATAAGCGGTATAATCCGCGCTGCCGTCCGTATGAACATAGAGGTAATGTACAAAGCCGTCCGCATCCTTTGTGGGATTGCGCAGGAACATTACAAGCTCCGGATCATAGACATCATCGGCTCCCACCGCCTGAGTTGCACTCACATCCTTTTGTACCCGCTCCATCAGCGCCAAAAACTTCGGGTCCACCTCGCTGTACTGCGGAATACTGACTCTCGCTGACATATGCTCCTTATCCCAGGGAAGCGTCTGATAGATCCTTGCCCCCACCTCCGTGGCATTGTTGATATGGCACTGATACATAAGATCCATGGGGGCGCTTCCCAGATTTTCAATCTCCAGAATAATATCCAGAAGCGTCGAGCCTTCATAAAGCTTTGTCATGGGCCGGGCCGCATAATGGTTATCAAACACCTTATAGTATTCGTACAGCCCCGTAACTGCCAGAAAACGGCCCTTTTCATCCTCGCCTGACACAATAGCCGCCTTATCGTAGGTAACATACGGCAGCTCGCCATGGTGGGGATGGGTATCCTGCTCCGAGGGGCAGCCCATGCGCAGAATCCCGCAATGCATCACGTAGCAGCCGTAGGTATCCCGAAATTCCCCCCGAAACTTCGGCATAATGCAGGCATTTTTCATCTTCAGGGAGCGGCCGCAAAAAACAGCATCCCAAACCATCTGCCCCTGATACGGAAGTACAATGATATGACCCTTTTCATTCTCCAGCTTCACCGCACAAACGCCGCTGTCATAGCGAAACAGATAAGCCTTCAAAGCCCCATCCTCCAAAAACAGATGTTCCTTATCGGAAAACATTGCTTCTCTCAGTTGAATCTTCATCATCTTTCTCCTTTTCTTTCAGCTCCTATACTTACTCCATATATTCATTCTTATTTTATCCCATTTTACCGGAAACGGCAAGCCGCAGCCCCATAAAAATAAGAGATCTCAAGATCCGGTGCCTTGAAATCCCTTATGTATGCGGATAACAGGACTTGAACCTGCACGGGGTTACCACCAGAACCTAAATCTGGCGCGTCTGCCAATTCCGCCATATCCGCTTAACTTAGAAATGATATCACAAGACCGTAAACAACTTTCATTGCTTACGGCCTTTTTCATGAAGCATCGGGGATTCGAACCCCGGACAACTTGATTAAAAGTCAAGTGCTCTACCGACTGAGCTAATGCTCCATCTCTTGATAAAATACAGGACCTGTCTTATGCTGCCCTGACTGGGCTAGCTGGATTTGAACCAGCGAATGCAGGAGTCAAAGTCCTGTGCCTTACCGCTTGGCGATAGCCCAAAATTGCTTTCGCAAGGGTGGATAAAGGGATTCGAACCCTTGGCCTCCAGAGCCACAATCTGGCGCGCTAACCAACTGCGCTATACCCACCATAATGCCAAGAAAACCGGCAATGTGCTCGAAGGGATTCGAACCCCCGACCCACGGCTTAGAAGGCCGTTGCTCTATCCAGCTGAGCTACGAACACAAATGATCACATGACCAAATCCAAAAGCACCTTGCTGAGTGCAAGCGGGTGATGGGAATCGAACCCACGTGTCCAGCTTGGAAGGCTGGTGTTCTACCATTGAACTACACCCGCATCAATCGGGGTGACAGGATTCGAACCTGCGACCTCCTGGTCCCAAACCAGGCGCTCTAGCCAAGCTGAGCCACACCCCGAAGCTGTTCACCTCCGCATCCTTTCGTGACGCATGTTATATTGTACTATACGATTTTTTAAATGTCAATCATTTTTTTATATAATTAATTGTAAAATGTGCCTGCCCCTCCCGATCCAGTTCCATCAGGATATAACTGGGCTTCCGTCCCTCCTGGCGGGGGTAGGAAAGGCTTCCCGGATTCAGAACCACAATATCCTTATCCTGCTCCAGATAGGGCCGGTGGGTATGGCCGAACATCACAATGTCAAAGCCTCTGGCCCTGCCGTCCTCCTTGATCATCTGTGTTCCCATGGTAATGTAATAATAATGGCCATGTGTCAGCAGCACCCGGTATTTCCCAATGAGAAATTCCTCCTCCTTTGGCAGTTCACAGAAGAAATCGTTATTTCCCGCCACTATGTGAACGGGGCAGTCCGCCATTCCCCGGATATAGTCTTCGCTGCCCTCCACGTCCCCGCAATGGATCAGCATATCAATCGGCTTTACCTGCGCCAGCAGATGCTTAAGTGTGGTATCTCTTCCATGTGTATCACTGACAATCAAAATCTTCATTCCGCTCTTTTCCTCTCCTCAGACTCCCATAGCTCTTTTCAATTCGTCCTTAATGGCCCGCAAAGCCTTTCCCCTGTGGCTCAGCTCATTCTTTTTTTCCATGGTCAGCTCCGCTGTGGAGCAGCCATACTCCGGGAGCCAGAAAATGGGGTCATAGCCGAAGCCGCCCTCTCCCCGCTCTTCATAGCCTATGATTCCTTCTATGGTTCCTCTGGCCGTCAAAATACGTCCGTCGGGAAATGCCGCTGCGATAACGCATACAAAGCGGGCCGTACGTTTTTCCTCAGGCACTCCCTCCAGGCGTTCGATGAGATTTTGATTTTTAATCCGATAGGAAGTATCCTCTCCCATATAGCGGGCAGAATATACTCCGGGCTCCCCGCTGAGATAATCAATCTCCAGTCCGGAATCATCCGCCAGCACCAATGCCTTCGTCTCCTCCATCACGGCTCTGGCCTTAATCACCGCATTTTCCTCAAAGGTTTCCCCATCCTCCTGAACCTCAAGGGTGATCCCGGCCTCCTTCAGCGAGAGAACCTCCGTCCCCAAATCCTCCAGGATCATACGAATCTCCCTCATCTTTCCTTCATTTCCCGTTGCAAAAATAATCTTATCAAACATTGTGCTTCTCCATTCCGGTTCCGAAATATTCCTTATAATCTTACCGATAACTCCGCAGCCGGTAGCCTTGCAATATATTCCGCTTCAATTCAATCTGCCTCCGTGTATGCCTGCGGTTTGATTTATACGCCGTAAGCAGTATTACCGTCTTAATCCATAATATCTCCGTATACCTTCAGACAGAGATTGCTGGACTGCTCCTGCTCCACGTGCTCCCAATGCCTGTTATCCGCGCTGATATACCCCTCTCCGTCACCCAAATATACGGCTCTTCCAATCTCCTCGGAGGCATATTCCACCGCAATGGGGCATACCGCCTCCGGAGTCATAATCTCCACTACGGCGGCAAAGCGTTCTCCCTCACGCACCGTTACCGGCTCCTCCAGTTCTATGGTATAGAAGCCCGGATACTGAAGATATCCCGACTGCACATATTCTATCCCGGAGAGCTCCTCCTTGTCCGTAAAGTTTGTCCTGACCGCCAGCCTGTATTCCGTATCGCCGCCCGTGGCATAGAATCCAAAGGCCCGGATCTGCTGCTCACCCGTAGCCGTATACACATTCGCAAAGGCGGCTTTATCGGAATTATACCCCACCTGGCCGCACCAGCCGCACAAATCGGACTGATATAAGACATCATAATTGTCAGCAGGCTCTACTCCGATAAATGCCACATTGTATTTCCCGATATTCGTATCATAATAGGACACATAAAAAACGCCCCCATCTCCAAAAGCCGTTCCCCAGCTGTTCTGACAGATAAACGCGCCGTTTCCCGGAGCACCCGTATTGAAATTGTCAGCCGGATAATCATCGTCCCAGCCAATAATCACCACATCGTGATTCGGCTGCTCCGCCCCTTCATAGCAATAGCTGTAATTCTCCCGGTTAAAATATTCCGACTTCTCTCTGGGATCCGAGAAATCCACATACAGGGAGCTTTCCACTCCTCCGTGAAGATAAACGGTCTGCTTTATGGCCTGATAATCCTTATCCGCCGGCATGCGTACCTCCTGAACATGCTTCACGGCTTCAAGCCCTTCGGGTGAAATATGATCCCCGTAAGGATCATCCTCTTCCAAGACAGGCCCCTGCCATGCAGTCAGATAAGCTACTGACATAATGTAGGATCCGCCCTCGTCCGGCTCCATATCAAAGCTGTTGTGATAACTTAAATGATCCCGGGAAAAATCAAGGCTCTCCTGAGGTAAAAGCGCCGTCTCAAGAGCCGACAGCGAAGCAAAGGCCCAGCAGGTTTCAAAAAGAGACTGATCCCGCACACCGGAAGCCCGCCCTTCCTTACGGTAGTCAAACACCACTGGAAGCTCCGCCTCTTCCTTCGTCCGGTCTACAGCCAGCAGACGTATCTCCTGCTCCGTCTTCTTTGGTATGACAAATTTCATAACGGCCCGGACATCCTCTTCCTCTGTCCGATGCATATACTTCTCAGCTCCGGCCGCACACAGGGCGGTAACAACCAGAATTAAAAATCCTCTTCTCAGCAATTTTCTCATAGGCTCTGCCGTCGTACCGGTGGCTTCGGCCCCGGATATTGGTAAAAATAAGTTTTCAGCATTCCGTTGTAAATCTTACGGTTCTTCGCAGCCTTTCTACCGATATGCCGCTCCGCCTCCTCGTAACCCGTAATCAAATAGAAGGACCAGCTGTCAAGGCGCTCCATGGCCTCTCCCAGTTCCCGGTAAAGAGCCGGCAGCGCCGTCTTTTCCTCCAGCCGTTCCCCGTAGGGGGGATTGGCAAACAAAAATCCGTATTTCTTTGGGTGATTCAAATCCTTTACCGGTCTGGCCTGAAAATGAATCATATGATCCACACCTGCATCCCTGGCATTTTCCCTGGCTGCTTTTACCATGGCCGGATCAATATCATAGCCCTGAATATCCGTCTTCACCGTATCGTCCAGCAGATCATTTGCCTCCGTAACCGCCTCATACCAGTACTTTTTGGCAATGAGATTGGTCCATGCCTCCGCCGTAAAGCTGCGGTTCATGCCCGGAGCCATATGTGCCGCCATCATAGCCGCTTCAATGGGAAAAGTCCCGCAGCCACAGAAGGGATCTACCAGAATACGGTCCTGCTTCCAGGGAGTGAGCAGTATCAAAGCCGCCGCCAGGGTCTCCGTAATGGGCGCCTTGCTGGAAAGCCTTCGATAACCCCTTTTATGTAAGGAAACTCCTGAGGTATCGATGGCAATTACCGCCTCATCCTTCAAAAAAGTAATACGAAGAGGATATTCCGGGCCGTCCTCCGGAAACCACTCCCTGTGATAGCGTTCCTTCAGCCGCTCCACCACAGCCTTTTTTACAATTGACTGAATGTCGGAGGGACTGAACAGCCTGCTTTTCACGGATGTCGCCTTTGTCACCCAGAATTTTCCGTTCTCAGGCAGATACTGCTCCCAGGGCAGGGCTTTCACGGCCTCAAACAGTTCGTCAAAGGTTTCCGCACGGAATTTCCCCACCTTTAAAAGCACCCGCTCTGCCGTGCGAAGAAAGATATTTGCCTCGCAGATGGCCTGGGCGTCTCCCTGAAAGGTTACCTTGCCGTCCTCCACCAGGCTCACTTCGTAGCCCAGGTCCTGTATTTCTCTTTTTAATACTGCCTCCAGCCCGAAATGGCAGGGTGCAATTAATTCAAATACTTCCATAATCTCTCCACTTTTTTACTTATGCGGCTATTATAATATCCTCTCTCCGGTGCTGTCAATCTTTATCTGTCGGAAGACAATAGAAACGGAGAAAGTTTCTGACATATAAATGCGCCGGTGCCGTCTGCTGCGGAATAAAATAGATATCTTATTCCGCAGCAGACGGCACCGGCCGCATCCCACTTACCGATCATTCCTTTACATCTGCCAGTCTTTTCTCTGCCGCGTCCGCCAGAAATGCCATGTCATCCAGAATTGTGACATACAAAAATCCCTGTTCAATCCGCTTCCTCGCCACCTCAACCGTCGGCGCAACAATTCCCGGAATCACCTCATACCTTCCGCAGACATCCAAAATCCGCTCAATTGCCGTCTCCACTTTAGGATTTGTGGTATCACCAGCCACCCCCAGCGCCTGAGACAAATCAAACGCTCCTATAAAGATTGCATCCACCCCATGTACCTGCGCTATCTCCTCAATATTTTCCAAGCCCTGTGCCGACTCACACATAACGGCAATCAAGGTCTCATCATTGGAAACCTGCCGGTATTCGGCTATACCGCCCCACCGGGGCCCCCGTCCGCCGGACATTCCACGCACTCCTGAGGGCGTAAACCGCGCGGCCCGCACAATCCGTTCCGCCTGCTCCGCCGTATGTACCATAGGCACTTGGATCCCATAAGCCCCTATATCCTCATAGCGGGATATAAGTTTGGGGTTATCATCATATACCCGTACTACAGGGGACATTCCATAGATCTCGGCGCTGCGCATCATATGCACCACCGTCTCAATCCCGCTGGCCGTGTGCTCCGTATCCAGAATCACAAAGTCAAATCCCGCAACCCCCAGCACCTCCACCACCTCCGGACAGGGGGCCGTCACAAAAGCACCGATCTGAACCTTGCCGTCACACAGGTTTTCTTTTAGCTTATTTTTAAATGTATACCGCATCAACTATCTCCTTTTCCATCTGAGGACTGTTTTCTGATTCGCATCATCTGCGCCGCAAAGGTAAATACTACCATAGCAATTGCAAGTATCAGAAACGCCCCCGAAATCTTTCTGGTAAAGAACACGGAAAAATCATTCTGGCTCATCATCAGGCCCCGGCGCAGATATTTTTCGCAGATCGGCCCCAGAATAAAGCCCATGATAATCGGCGTCAGAGGAAGCTCAAATCGATTCATCACAAATCCCAGCACGCCCCAGAGCAGAAGAGTCCAGACATCAAAGATCCGGTTGTTTGCCGCAAAGGAACCCACAATACACATAACCAGAACCATAGGAAGCAGAATGTTCTTGGGAATCCGAAGGAGCTGGGTAAAGCCCCGAATACCAAAATACTGAATCAAAAAGGTTGCAATTGCACAGACAAACATCAGTGCAAAAATTACATAGATGAGTTTTATATTTTCCGAGTAGAACATGGGGCCCGGAGTGAGTCCATTGATGGTAAAGGCTCCCAGCAGAATGGCGGTCACGGCGTCCCCCGGAATTCCCAAGGTCAGAAGCGGCACCATAGTCCCCCCTATGCATGCATTGTTAGATGTCTCCGAAGCCACCAGGCCGTCGATAATGCCCGTTCCAAATCGTTCCGGCTTTTTAGACGACTTCTTTGCCACACCATAGGCCAGCAGATTACATACAGAGCCGCCGATCCCCGGCAGAATTCCAACAAAAACTCCAATCAGGCCGGAACGGAAGGCATTAGGCATCTGCCCGAAAAACTCTTTGGCTGACATTCCAAAGCCCTTCCGCTCAAAACGGGCCAGATTTGCCTTTGCCTCCTTTGCCTGCGTATTGTTCAAAAGCTCGGATATTGCAAAAAGCCCCACCAGAGCAGGAACTTCATGAAAGCCGGCATCCAGGGCATGAATACCAAAGGTATATCTGGCAAATCCGTCAATGGGCGCGCTGCCCACACAGGCCAGAAACAATCCAATCAGGCAGGCGAGCAATCCTTTGACAATGGAATCTCCGCAGAGAGCCGATACCAGCGTCAGAGAAAAGAGCGCAATGGAAAAATACTCAAACACACCGAACTTCAGCGATATGGCGCCCAGTACCGGTGTCAGAAAACACAGCACAAGGACACCGATTAATGTCCCGATAAAGGAAAATACAATGGAAACGGACAGAGCTTTCCACGCCTCGCCCCGGTCCGCCATGGGTCCGCCGTCAAAAACCGTGGCCACAGAAGCCGGCGTCCCCGGAATCTTCAGCAGAATTGCTGAAATCAGCCCTCCCGATATGCCGCCGATATACAGAGACAAAAGAAGGGTAAAGCTGGGGACAATGTCCATCTTAAAGGTGAGCGGCAGAAACAGCGCAATGGCGATTCCGGCCGTCAGCCCCGGAATGCTCCCAAAAATAATACCAATAATGCAGCCTCCGAAAATCAGAAGCAATGCTGCCGGCGATGAAAATATCTGCGGAAATGCCGCTAAAAATTCACTCATAGCATACCTCCTATCCGGACAAAGAGACTGCCTTGAGGAAGTACCATGGAAAAAGCATAGTGGAATACCAGGTAAACCCCAATGGTAAATGCTGCTGAAATCAACGCCAGCCGTTTCGGATCACGGTTTCCCGGCTCCGAAAGAACCAGAAACTGAAAAAACAGATACAGACCGGTCATTAGGAAAAATCCCAGATAGGAAAGTCCCAGTATATAGAGAAAGATCAAGCCCAGTGTCTGAAAGGAACGGTTCTTCCGGCTGCTCCCGGCCTCCGCTTCCCCAGAAGCTTTTTCCCTCTTCTCCTTCTGCCGTATCTCCAGAAGACTCTGCACAAGCATCAGCAGGCTGAAGATACATCCCATAATTCCGATCACCCGAGGCCAGAATTTTGCATCCACCGAGATGGTAGTGACAAGAACCGGAATCTTTTCCGAATAATACGTAACCCATGCGAAAAACAGAAACAAAGCTGCTGCGCACATGGCCATCCGATATTTTTTATAATTATTTTCCAAACGCTGTTTATCCATGCTCACCTCTCCTGCTTATTGGGGAACAAGTGCCTCCCGGTATCCCTGCATCAGCTCATACTGTCCGTCCAGATATGTGACTGCTTCTTCTCCGGCACGGTACACCGGCGTAATATAATAGGATGCACAGTGCTCTTTCCACTCATCCGACGCAGTTACCTTTTCAACCGCCTGATTAAATGTATTTACAATATCCTCTGGCATGTCGGCGGGGAACCAGTATCCAAACATCTTGCCGATGGGGAAGCTCTCTCCCTCAAGGGACTTCCAGGTCGGAATCCCGGTTCCTTCCGGCGCTTCGTCTCCAAAATAAGCCAGAGCCGCGAACTCCCCATTGTTCACATACTCCCCGTAGGTTCCGTAAATTCCAATGGTCAGATCCACATCCTGATTCAAAAGGGCCGGAATAATCTCGCTTGTTCCGTCCAAATCTACATAGGTGAGTTCAATCCCAAGCAGATCCGCCATAATCAATGTATACAGATGAGCGTCACCACCAATGGAAGTCCCCACCAGGAGCTCTCCCGGATGAGCCTTTGCATACTGCACAAATTCTTCAAAATCCGTAAACTTTCCGTTATCCGCATTGACACACAGGAAAGATGACATATCCTCAATCATGGTACATGCAGTTGTAAAATCCGTATAATCAAACTCCGAAACTCCCATCAGGCTTGCCATTAAAAACGAAGTCTGATGCCAAAGAATCGTGTATCCGTCATTTGCGCTCTCCATCACCTGTCTGGCGGCTATGGTTCCCGATGTTCCCGTTACATTGGTACATACAATGTCAACCCCCAGTTCCTTGGATACCAGATCAGTCAGTACCCGACAGTGCAGATCCGTGTCTCCGCCCGCTCCAAAGGGAATAATCATCTGAATGGTCTTGCCCCCAGGCCAGCCGGATTCCGTCTCTGCTCCCTCTTCCGCTTCCGGTGTCTGCACAGCCTCCGTTCCGCCTGTCTCCGTTTCTCCATTGTTCTGATTTGCTTTGCTTCCGCACGCAGACAGTGCCATAACCGCCGCCAGAAGCAGGGGAAGTAACTTTTTCATCTTCATTTTTGTCCCTCCTGTTTTCTTTTTGTGAAACCGTCCATTTTTAATACATCTATATTCAGTTGTGTTTATATATTACTATCTCAGGGCCATATTGTCAATAGATGTATTAATATTTTATATATTTGTATTATTTTTTCTAAAGATGTATTAAATTCTCGCTAAAAATAACTGCCAAAACATCCTTACAAAAAATTTTTATATAACAGGACACAATTTCCTCTCATATAAAAAAGCCGATACGGAACCGGTCTTTTCTTTCATACCTGTCCGCATCAGCCTTTTACAGCAAATTATTCATTTTTATTCCATTCTCACATTGCTCACATATCCGCAGCAGTCTCTCCCAGACTGCTGGCTCTGGCATGCAGTTCACAGCTTAATACCACGTGCTTGTCCTGATTTTCCAATTCTCCCCGCATAAGCCGGAACAATTGTTCCGCAGCAGAACACCCCATTTGATAAGTGGGAAAGTCAACTGTGGACAAAGGAACCGAGAAGGAGCCGCAGAATTCACTGGCATCACTGGCCACAATGCGGATATCCCTTCCGGGAAGACATTTCATCCGTTTTAAAACCGGATATAAAATGACTGCCAGGCGATCATTCAGTACATAGATGCCGTCCGTCTGCGGATTGCGTATCAGAAAGTCTTCGAAAAGCTCCCCGATATCTCCCGTTATATCCGACAACCCCACCGGATCTTCGGCTTTGTCATCGGGATTCTGAAAATTATGTTGAGATATTGCCGCCATGTATCCCTGAAGCCTGTCCTCAATGGTGCTGTAGCGCGATGTGGCAAAATATGCAATTCTGCGGCACCCCATCTGCAGCAAATGCTGGGTTGCCATAAACCCGGACTGAAAGAAGTTCTGAAAAGTCCCCGGAAAGTCATAGCCCGGCACCCTGCGGCTGCATGTTACGACGGGAATCTGTTTCTCTGCCAGTGCGCACAGTGCTTCTCCGTCTGTGATCGAGTGAGTATTGGGAATCAGTATAATCCCTTCCACATTCGTTTTACAAAGCTTTTTCAGATATCCTGCTTCTTTTACCGGATCATTATCCGTATTGCAGACAATCAGATTCCTGTCATGGGTATTGGCAAAATCCTCCACTCCCCTTACAATAGAGGGATTGGCACCCTTTGTCACACAATACACAAGAAGCGCCCAGCAGCCAGGATCCCCTGCCTTCTCTGCGGCCTGTTCCGCCGCCTTTGCGGCATAGGTTCCCCGCCCGTCTTCCGAAACCAGAATTCCTTCCCCAATAAGCTCCGAAATTGCCCGTTCCAGCGTGACACGGGCAACACCGCATTTGCGGGCCAGTTCATTACGGTTGGGAAGCGGCATTCCCTCCGGCAGTTCTCTTGTATATTCTATCAGCTTCTGCTTGGTAATCTGATACTTATATTTTCCCTCATGCATGGATTCTGCCCCCGTCTCTCTGCCAAACTCCCACAGACAGCTGTGGGAATGGGTATATTATATCAGTTCCATTTTTTCCCGTCAAGGAATGACTTCCCATCCAGACTCCAATTACAAAGGAACTGCCGGATGACTACGACAGTTCCTTAATTTCTATTTTCCTCCGGTATAGCTTTCACTGTTTCTGCCCTCGTAGGCTTGTATGCCTCCAATCATAGTCATAACCTGATATCCCTCGGCGCTCAATTCCCGCGCTGCCATCATACTTGTTCCGCCTCGCTCACAGTAAAGAATCAAGGTCTGATTGCGAAGGAAACGAGCTCTTTCTTCCAGTTGTTCATAAGGAATACAAACGGCTCCCTTCAGATGAAGCCTTCTGAATTCCTTTGGTTCTCTCAGATCAATGACCACATAACCGTCCCGAAACAGATAGGAATCTATTTCCCGCGGGGAGATTGTTTCAAATTCCATATCTTCACCTTTTATTCTATTGTAATATAGAATATATTATGCGTTCTCCTTCGAAAAGTTACAGCTGTCATATCACTATTCAGACGTGCTTCATTGCAAAAAAGAAGACGGATGCCCTCTTTATCAGGTGTCCGTCTTCTTTTCTAATCATACCGGATACATTATGGCATGAATTTCGGTTATTTTAAAATTCATGCTGCCATGTATTTAGTAATTACAGTTGTCTGCGTTGCTTGCATTCTTGCTGGAATTCTTGGAGCCGGTGTTCTTGGAGCTGTTAGAAGAATTCTTGCTGGAATTGTTTGCATTGCTTGCATTGTTCGCATTGCTGCTGTTGTTTGCATTGTTTGCCATAATCGTTTCCTCCTAATTATTTTAATATGCTTTACACTCTTATTATGGCAATTATGTGTCAAAATATTTTTCCAGTTTCTTCCTATTGCAACACCGTAATATACCTCCGCGTACTCCTGTCCGCAATCCATCCCCAGCCGCAAATGCAGGTGTCTGTTAATCTATTTGCATATTGCGGTAAATATTGCCGTTACAAATTCCGCAATCATACTACCTGCGATCGGAAAATATCCGCATAATCCATAAAAACAAAAGAACAGGAAGCAGGACAGGAAAAAGCCATGACAAAATTCCGCCCACTATGGCGAAAACAACCGTCAGGACAAGTATCACAAGTATCAAAATCAAAAGCCGTCCATACCAGGTATTCAGGTTAAACCTCCTGTACTTCAAATCCACTCCGCCATCCTCATTAAACTCCGCATGAAATCCCCGCTCCGGCTCACTCTGGGTATAGGTACTTCCATAAGCCTCCCGTCCTCCTTGGGGATTGCTTGTATCAATTATGGTTTTTGCAATCAGGCGAGGATCTCCAAGGGATTCCATAACCTCCTTTTCACTCTTTCCGCCGGCGATCTCCTGAGAAATATAAGAATCATAGTAACGTACATTATCCTCCACCACGGAAGCCGGTACTTCTCCGCTCAATACTGCCCGCAATGTACTTACAAATTCATTTCTATCCATGTCATCTCCTCTGTCTTTTATGCAATCTGTCCTTGTTATATTCTATTGATTTTACGCTGTTTCCTCTTTCCTGTCAATGGTCCAAAAAAACAGGAAGCCTTTTTAAAAGCTTCCTGCTCCTGCAAACAACGTGGGCGAGAGGATTCGAACCCCCGACCTTTTGGTCCGTAGCCAAACGCTCTATCCAGCTGAGCTACGCCCACATATTCAGTTCTGCACAGTCTGATTTATCTGCTTCTTGACTGCCTGATTATCATAGCACAAAGCGAACAAGAAATCAACCTTTTTTATAAATTTTTTTCCAATGAGAAATTAGTAAAACTTCCTCTCTTCCCCAAAACCGCCTGCGGACAGGTATCGAAAGCACTTGGGTCTTTTCTATAAAAGAAAATAAGGAAATGCTATCATACAGCATCTCCTCTCTTCCTTTAAATGCCGGCAACCGGAATCGAACCGGTACGGGAGATTAGTCCCGCAGGATTTTAAGTCCTGTGCGTCTGCCAGTTCCGCCATGCCGGCATTTCTACGGATTGCTCCGTAAAATGGGACCTATAGGGCTCGAACCTATGACCCTCTGCTTGTAAGGCAGATGCTCTCCCAGCTGAGCTAAGATCCCAACAAATAAACCTTGTCCGGCTTAAACGACCCGAATGGGACTCGAACCCACGACCTCCGCCGTGACAGGGCGGCGCTCTAACCAACTGAGCCATCGGGCCGGATTTTATTATATACCAGCTAAAAAATCCGGTAAAATACCTTCTATTCACTTATAAAGTGGACCCACGGGGACTCGAACCCAGGACCGACCGGTTATGAGCCGGTTGCTCTAACCAACTGAGCTATGGGTCCAAGCTATTACTAAATGACTCCTACGGGAATCGAACCCGTGTTACCGCCGTGAAAGGGCGATGTCTTAACCGCTTGACCAAGGAGCCTTTTTCTTTTCTGCCCCTTGGGGCATGCCTCTTACACCTTACCAGCTTAGCGACATCTTAGATGTTACCACAGATTCTCCGATTTGGCAAGCATTTTTTATATACTTATATAACTTATCTTAAAGCCTGAATACTGACCGCACGGCAGCAAAATCCAGGCCAGTCATTATTCGCACCTTTTTGAAGTCACTTCTCCCAGCAGAAAAAGCCTTCCGAAACTCATTGTGGTGTGAAGTAACCGGCCCGGAACCGATAGCTGCATGGGCAATTACTTTCCTTCTTCTCCCTGTATCCGTGTCATGAGTTCATAGACCTCTATCCGCGCGGCATTCATCTCCGGCAGCCCAATGAAAATCGTTCCGCACATATATTTTTCATCCTCAGTCTGTTCAATCCGGACAATCTTTAAAAAGGCGTGAATCTCATCATCATTCCAAATCTTTAAAAGCGTCTCATATACCGCGCCAATGGTTAAAGGGGTATTACAGATAAACCCTACACCTGTTTTTGATACATCCAGCACTTCAATTTCAATCTCTTCCGGCTTATCGGAAGTATCATGCATATTTTTAATTAATAATTTAGCTGACAGGCTCATACGCCTGCTGTTTCTTTTTTCCTGCATCCTCCAGTTACTCCTTTCGCGACAGCCTTTTTTATATTTTAGCGCATTTGTTGGTTTTTGTAAACCTTCTCCCTTAATTTCGATGCTTTACTAAGAAAGTTGAAATTTCTTACTCTATTAAAATTTCATGCCAATACATTTCGGATATACCTGTATACCTGAAGTGCAAGGAAATAAACGAGAAAAAGAGAGCATATAATGCTGGCGGATGTAATCCATCACAATATCTGAAAGTAGTTCTGATTGCAGGAGCAGCACATCAAGAAAGAATGCATAACACAGAAACCATCCCGGAGGTTCCGTTGCACGCAGCCTCCGGGATACATTATATAACTTTTGTTGATTTATATCTTAAAATCAACCGGCTATGTACCACTAGATCTTTATTCTATTTCTAAAAAATGCCCTCTCTAAGTAATTCCACTAACGCTTTTCGTGCATCTCGTAGCTATGTTTTGTTTTAAGGTTCACAATCGCATGGTGTATAAAACCCTTTGGTTTAATAGTTTTTTACGTGACTTTATTTAATCGAGTAGGAGGCGGTGGCTAACCGCCGTCCTCTCCCACCACCGTGCATACCGTTCGGTACACGGCGGCTTCAATAGTTGACATGCACTGACTGGTAGGTTGTGGCTAAATCATAAAAGCCACTGCTTATCAGTCTTTCTTTTGTCATTGGCATATTTACGGTAACTGTATGTGTTGTAAACCAATGTCCCCTGCGGCTGTTTCCAGTCTGCCATGCCAAGTCCTCCGGCACACCCATCTTGATTAGGTTTCGCACTTTTGTCCTTGGTTTCTTCCATTGTTTCCATATACACATACGGATTCTGTGATAGAGCCATCCATTGATGTCTTCTATGTTGTCCTTCATGCTTGCTATTCCATAATAGTTTAGCCATCCTCTTGCATACACCTTGATTTTCTCAAGGTTTGGTTTGATAGACTGCACTGACCTACGAGAAAATAAACCTTTCAGCTTTGACTTAAACTTCTTCCATGACTTTGCATGAACCCGGACATAAATGCCACTTCCGTTTCTTCCCAATGCAAAGCCAAGGAACTTAAAATTTCTGATTGCAAACACGCTCACAGTACGGCTTTTCTCCCGATTGACTGTTAATTTCAGCTTCCCCCCAAGGTACTTTGTACTGCTCTCCAAAAGTCTTTTCGATGCCCGTTTACTCTTTGCCAGAAGCACAATGTCATCTGCGTATCGTATGCACGGTACACCTGTTTTATTCCCTTTTACTTTGTATGGCCGATGATCCATTGCAGAAGTTCGTCCGCACCGATTTTCCCTGACGCCAGTTCTAAAATCATATCGCTCAGCTCTTTCTGGCTGTATGCCAGTTCATATCCATTCAATGCCAGAAAGACCAGCATTACATGCGTACCCAGCCTTTTATTCCCATCCACCATTGCATGGTTCTTGACAAGGCCATAGCAGAGCTGTGCCGCCTTTGCCTGAATGCTCGGATACAGTTCTTCTCCGCCGAAGGATTGAAATGGATTAAAAAGTGCGGATTCCAGCATTCCCTCATCACGGATGCCTTTACTTCCTCCCGTAGCCTCAATGAGCTGTCCATGGAGCATCAGCACCTGCTCTTTTGTCAGTGTCATCATTTTGCAAGCACCTCATAAGCCTCCCGATTTTGCCGGATCAGCCTCTCGGAAATGGCAAGCATATCTTCTGTGGATGCGGTCTTCTCCTTCTCCGCTTTGCTGAAATCAATCACAAGATACCGGGGAACATTATTCTTTAAAATCACCGCAGTTCCGTGCTCGTCTACCAGCTTTGCCACTTTAGAAAAGTTCTGGTTTGCCTCTGTAATGGAAATCATAGTAGCTGTATCAATCGTCATTTTCATGCACCTCACTTTCCTGTTTATAGTATATCCAGATTCTAGCTAAAATACAACCTATTATTTAATATTCAAACATGAAATTCCATCAGAACCTCCACCCAGAGCCCACTATTTTTGTTCCTTTCAAAATAAGTTCAATACTAAATTCCTCTTTTTCATAAATAAATTTCATACTAAATTACCAAGCATCCAATGGCCTCACCTCCTTTGCACAAAAAAGATGCTTTTACTTTTTATAGCAATCGCATCTTTTCTAAACCTTGTATAGACTTCGCTATTCTGTTTTCTACTTTAAAATGGGCAACATATCTCTGCCCTTAGTACGCTTATAAATCCTGTGGAATGTCTGTATACCGGAAAATATCCCTGGTTTCAGGATACAGCGCCCAACGAAATGCCGGATGAACTTCCCAATCATATCCAAAATCAACACTGTTGGAAGTTATATATTTATTATCCTCGAAATATTTTCTGTCAATAAATCCGCCAGCCACATCTTTCCTTGCATTTAAGAAGTTGATTTTATACATAAAAGCAATCAATTCTTCTACCGTACATTCTTTGTTGTTTGCAAAATAAAAATTCCCATTTTGCATTATTCCTTCTATCTTACGGACTAGACGTTCTTTGTCATAAGCAAATGGCTTCTCTGTTTTCTTCATCTCATGGCTTGGCTTCATTCCCAGTAATAATCGTTCTATATCTGGCAGTTCGTATTTGTGCTCATTTATTGTATCCTGAAGCCTGCTTGAAGAGTACTGCTCAAAAACTTCTTCCCAATCTTCTGTAACAATTAAATTCCTGCCTTCTGCATTTGCATTACGTGCAGCCAAGGTACATAAATTAATGAGATCACGTGGCCTTCTTCTAATAAGTGACAGGAAAATATAGCGGATAGGCCTATTATTCCATTTTCCAGATCCTTCAAATGTATCTGACATTATGTCATTCAGGTACGCAGACATTTCTCGCTGTTTCATACCTAATAGCTCCTTTTCTGAAATATCATTGCCAAAATAGCTTTGCACCCTCCTAACCAACAACGCCAGCAACTCATGTTCCGTCCATGTAAGCCATAGGACATTTCCATCTATCTTATCTGTTGATTCGTCTGCTGTCCTAACCAGATAATAGACATCACTTCTTAAACTAATTCTAAAGCACAGTTCGCTTGTTTCATTACACATATCCCTAACAGCGTTTAACAAAGCTGAAATACGATATATATTCTGCTTTGACCCATTCCATGCTCTATCTAAATCATCAACATATATAACTATCTTATGATTCTTTAAATATTGGTCTGCAACGTTCTTTTTAATCTCATCAACGTCAACAACATCATGTATTTTTTTTACTATCATGCTAATCCGCTCTGCAAGTTTTAAACCATTTCTGGAAATCTGATTTATGCTGTCGTTATCCTCGCTGATATTGAAATTAGAGATCACTTTTTCTACCAACAATTCTTCCAAGCCTGATTTCCATTGCCTGATCATTTCTAACGGATCTGTTCCGTCCCCTGTGTTAGCTATTCCGAGTATATCATCTGGCTTAACCCATATACTTAGCACATTATCCCTTATGTTTTCCAAATAAGACATCCTAAAGACAGCCGATTTCCCAATTCCTTTATGGGCAACAAGTATCCTTATCGGCAAATAATTGTGTATCTTTTTGTACACATCCGTTTTTATGAAATATGAACTAAATCGTTCCCTTTTCTCATCTTCAGCGGCAAGATCTCCAAACATTTCTCTTATCTGCTCTTCTGAAAAATCAATCTCTTTACCATGCGGTCTTTCTGGCAATTCAAGCTCTATATTTGTAGCACTTTTACCTTTGTCAGTTTCTATATAATCAAAAAGAACCTTACTTCCTTTTGCCAACTTCTCATAAACCTCCCTGTCTACATTGTTGATATGTACAAAAATGTTATCTCCTTTTAATGAACGAATAAAACAGTACCCCTTTTCTGTTTTATTGACTACGGTTCCTTTTTCCATTTATTCTTCCTCCTTTGAAAAAAATAATTCATTTCGATAAGTCAATGTCATGGTTTTAACACCTTGGAAATATAATACAAAACATCTTTTCAGTCGGCATTACCATCTATCACAATTGTACCTCATTCTTCCCATCAAAACAATCTCTATAATCAATCGGATTCATTACGCTTGTCTCTGTTTAACTCCTTAATCAGCATCTCAATAAATGCACGATATTTCAAGTAGGTGTTTGGCTTCAAGCTCATTTCCCGTCGTACATCGTCAAGGCTCATCTTTTCGCCATGCATTCTTTTTCTCTCAGCAATTACAGAGAATCTGCGTTCCAGCCATTCTTCTTTACTTTCAACTACTGTGCAGGGGATGCAGATGCTCCGACACACTCACAAAGGCAAACTCTAGCCAGTATAGCGGATCTTTCCCGGCTGGGAAAAGCTGGTTCAAAAAATCTTCCTCATGATATTTGATAAATTCGCTTTTTATCCGTTCTGTGTAACGGATTCCCTGCGCTGTTGTAAGACCCTTTTCCATAAACAGCTCTTTATACTTTCTGAAAACCAACCGGCTATGTACTATTTATTTAGAGTTTTTTCTACCAATCTGAACTTTACATTATCTTTTGTAATTATTTCAGGATGTTTTTCGCTATACTTTTCTAATTCATACAAATGTTCTTTATTATATTCCAGAATCCTCCCTATCTTCACTTCTCTAGCAGCAAGATAATTTTTAGGCATTATAATTTCAAAAAAATATTCACAAATACAAACAAACTGCTTATCAAATTCTATTAATAATTTTTTCAACTCTTCCAAGTCTAACTCTACTCTTGAAACTAATGGAACTCTATAACTTATTAATTCAGAAAACTTTTCTCCAACAAGAACCTGTGTAGGTATTGGAATAATACCTGCTTTTTCGTTCATTCCTAGTATTGGTGTGTGAAATATTGCTCTATGTTTTAGACAATTATAATACTCTCTTAATTGCTTATAAAGTTTATTGTGATCTGTAAAATTATCCTTTAAAACTTTAACGATTTTTTCTTCCCGTATTTCTGTCAATCCCCTTATTAAATCATTAAAATTACATTCTTTCATTAATCGTTGATACAACTCATTTGACGCAATTAAATCCTTATCATCAGCATTATTATAATACATCCAAAGCACTTGCCATAAGTAATCTACCGAAAAATTATAATACAATAATGCATTTTCTATAAAATATTTCTTTGTACTTAATATTGATATCTCATTATCTGACATCATTGAATATGCTTCATAATCGCAACAAAAATGTAAACTCATTCTGGCATTGCACATTTGATAATATAAATCAGATATCTTACATCCAGCAAATATAATGTTATTTTTAAAAGTATAATATTGGCCATCCAATGGAGTATAGTCATTCCAATGAGTAATATCTTTTAATTCCTCATATATTGTTTCCATTTAATCCCCCTTATTTATGCAATCTCTCATTATAAATTTTTTATAAAAAAGTCACAAATCCCTTTCCTCCACCCAGCCTATATCCTCCCTTTCCATCCATGATATCTATAATCCCCAACATAAAACACTACCAAAAATTATCCCTTATTCTAGGATACGAAATTCTCCATCAGATTGTTTTTTATAATTACTCAAAATATACATATTATCTATCTACATTATGAGTATACCAAAAAAATCTACTTTATAAAAAGCATGATTTCCACTAAATAATATACCAGATTTACTTCACTAGTAGTCCGTACCGGAAATATGCATAAGGATTTCCGGTATGGACTACTAGCACTTAAGTTAAAAAACATAAAAGTTATTTTTTCATAAAAAGAGGACACCGCCTATTTCTAGGAAATGCCCCTGCTTATGATTTTAGTGAATCCACTAATCCTTTTTGTACATCCCGTAACTACGTTTTTGTTTTAAGGTTCACAATCACATGGTATAAGGAACCCTTTCTTTTTATGGTTTTTATATGACCTGACTTGTAATAAAAAACCCTGCAAACACCCATGTTTACAAGGTTTTTTAAGCTCCCCGAGTTGGGCTCGAACCAACAACCCCGCGGTTAACAGCCGCGTGCTCTACCATTGAGCTATCGAGGATTACTTCTTCTTTTTTCTCTTCAGATATATTCTATGCTTTCCTTCGCCTTCATATACCTTCAAAACTATATACTGAATTATCTCTTCCACATCTTGGTTTTCTCTTAGTCTTTTCTCTTCTTCTCTCTCCTATGACGCTTGGTCAAGCCCTCGACCGATTAGTAGCAGTCAGCTCCATACATTACTGCACTTCCACCTCTGCCCTATCTACCTTATCGTCTTTAAGGGGTCTTACTGCTTTCGCATGGGATATCTCATCTTGAGGGGGGCTTCACGCTTAGATGCCTTCAGCGTTTATCCCTTCCCGACTTGGCTACTCTGTCATGGCCTTGGTAAACCAGCAGATACACCAGCGGTCAGTCCATCCCGGTCCTCTCGTACTAAGGACAGCTCCTCTCAAATATCCT
>CAJTIM010000003.1 GCA_910576325.1 Clostridia bacterium | reverse complement strand
CCCTTAGAATGTATTTACACCTTACGGTGCATGCTTACATTCTAAAGGATATATGCTAATGGTTTCCAGCTCCGGAATGCCGGTTTCCTTAAAAACGGATTTGCGGTTTCCTATCACCGGACAGCAGGGGCACGGAAGCCGGAATATTCATACTGGGGATTTTTACTGATGAATGTACATCTTGGTCTGCATTGGAACATGGTGATTCGTATGGCTCAAAAGGGGATGCGGATAAGAAAATCATCAAAGATACGCTCTGTTTTGCTGTTTCTCCTTGGCACAGCCATTTCCCTGTATGGTATAGCAGTATTTATCAGAAGGGATTTTCTGACTTATTTGCTGCTCAAAAGCGAATTTGTGTTTTTGGATTACGGGGAATCTGTCTTCCTGTTCTATATAGATTACTTTGCTTTGATGGGACTTTGTATATTTATTGCACATTATCTCACAAAGCTGTTAAGAAAAGTACATGGACAAAACAATATTCAAAAAGATAAGCAGGAAAAAGAAAAGGAGGCTTCCTGATGAAAAAATGGATTGTAGCTTTTCTGTCGTTCTGTATGCTGCTTGGAATAGCGGCCTGCGGTGCTGAAAAAACAGAAAATATCCCAATGCCAGAGAATAAAAGTGAAGAACCGGCAGCAAATGTAGAAACAACGCCAGTAACGGAGGCAGGAGCAGAGAAACCGGAAGATTCCTCTACAAATCAATCGGGCAGTAAAATTCTGATTGCGTATTTTACATGGGCAGAAAATACGCAGGTTGAAAACCCGGAAGAAGTGGATGTGGATGCTACAACCTCCGCAAGTGTATTGTTGCCCGGCAATACGGCAAAAATGGCAGGATGGATTCAGCAGAAGGTCGGTGGTGACTTGTTTTCGATTATTGTGTCAGAACCGTATTCCAGCGATTATGACGAGTGCTTAGATCGGGCAGCGGATGAAAAAGCTGAAAATGCCCGTCCAGAGCTGGTAAATCATGTTGATAATATGGAAGATTATGATGTAGTTTTTCTCGGCTTCCCTAATTGGTGGTATACCGCGCCTATGGCGATTTTCTCCTTTATCGAAGAATATGATTTCTCTGGTAAAACAGTTGTACCGTTTTGTGCGCATGGAACCGGAGGACTGGCAGGCAGCGTCACGGATATTACTGCAGCATTGCCGGATTCCACAGAGGTATTGGAGCCGATTGGCGTTTATCGTCCGGATATAGATTCTGCACAGCCTGTCATTAACGAATGGTTGGAAGGGCTTGGATTTGAAGAAAGAGAGGCAGATATTGAGGTGGAAAATACGGAAAGAAAATTGAAAATGACTGTGAACGGACAGGAGGTTGCCATCACGCTTTATGATACACCTGCTGCAAATGCTTTATATGATATGCTCCCACTGGACTTGAACTTTGAGGATTTCAACGGTATTGAAAAAATCAGTTATCTTTCGCAAGAATTGCCGACGGAGGGTGAACCGGATGGCTGTGATCCAGATGTAGGTGATTTGTGCCTTTATGCTCCGTGGGGAAACCTTTCAATTTTTTATCAGGATTTCCGGTATTCGGATAGCTTGATTATGTTGGGACATATTGATTCTGGAATGGATGTTATCTCGGAAATGGAGGAGAATACCTCGACTGTTCTTGAAAAAGCGAATTAAATATATATGTGGTGATGTACAAGGCAAGCGTAACTTGCCCGGAAAGGTCAATCTGCCTTGTGTAGATTGGCCTTTTTACATTGCATTGTCGAAAACTGTCAAGAAATGGCAATAATTTTTTTTGAGAAATTTTCAAAAATCTTTCCGGTTTGCCATGCCGGGATGTGTTCTGGTATTACGAGGAGGTGAAAAACCAGCCGCGCTCGAATCTGACAGAAGGGAGGAAGTGCCATGCTATCTCCTTCAAACGAAGACCGTATTTGCGCCATGTTCGATTCCTTCTGCAAAACGGTGTCGCGCAACTTTGTCAGAAATTTAGACCGGGCCGAGGGCAACCGGGACAAGCATTTTTCCGACGAACCGGTAGACTATCTTCTGGAAACATTAGGCCGCAGGGATGAATACCCTTCCGAGTCTTTCGTGCTTTATGTGGGCGGAAGCTCCTGTGCGGTGGAGAGCGAAACTTTATATAAAGCACTATTATCCCTGCCGGAAAAGCAGAGGAACGTCCTGCTCTTAGACTTTTGGGGCGACCTTTCCGACCGGGAAATATCAGAAAAGATGGAGGTGACACCGCGCACTGTCTACAACCTGCGGCAGCGCGCATTTAGCAAAATCCGCGAGTTTTATGAAAAGCGGGGACGAGATCCATGAATTAAACTATGAGCTAATCAAAAGAGCGGTTCACGGCGAGCCGGAGGCGTTAGAGGAAATTTTAAGGATATATGAGCCTTACCATGATTCCCTCGTGACTTCCGAGGTGGCGGGGGCCGACGGCAGAATCCACAGGGTAATTGACGAGGACAAGAAAATTCAGGTACAAATGCACCTTGTGGACGTGATCCAGAAAAAATGGAGGGAACTGATATGAATTTACTGCCAGACCTGTTTTCCTTCGCCTATGTGCCGGGCTGGTACTGCCAGCTCGACGAGCTGGCGGGGCTGGCGCTCCCGGAGCCGTGGAGGTTTCGGAATCCAGACTACCATACGAAAAATCCAGATACTCCGATATTAGAGCGATATATCCACTCGATATTCAAAAAACAAGTCATTGATTTTAGTTATAGGTGTTTTAGGTTTTTTCTGTAGGTTTGGAGGTCTTCTTCGCTTGTGGTTTTTAGTATTTGGTCTAGCAGGGATAGGACTTTGGTTTTGTCTTTTGGGAGGGTGCCTTGGAGGGGGATGGGGTTGGAGGCTCCCAGGGCGCCGAACCAGACGGGGATTTGCAGGTTTTGGATTAGGGTTTTTAGTTCTTGGTATTTTTCTAGTTCGGTTTCTTCTTGCCAGGTTCCTTTTTGGATTTCTTTGTATAGCTCTGAGGTGGGGTAGATGGTTAGCATGCTGGCTCCGATGATGAGGGGGTGGAGTTGGTTGCAGATTTCTGCGGTGGCTCTTGCGCTCTCGCGGCCTCTTCCTGCGCCGGATATGCCGGTGAGGTAGAAGAAGTGGTAGTGGATGCCGGCCTGGTCAAGCCGTTGGCATTGGATCAGGATGTCTTCGGATAGATAGCCTTTGTGCATGAAGCTTAGTGCTTTGTCGTCGCCTGTTTCGATGCCGATGGTGATGCAGTCGTAGCCGGCGTTGCGGAGCTTTTGGAGGTCTTCGTCGGTTTTTTGGGTGATGTCTGTTATTCGGGAAAAGCAGCCGATGGTTTTGCACTCCGGGAAGTATTGGCGGATAAGGTCTGCGATTTCCAGGAGGCGTGAGGCTTTTAATACGAAGGGGTTGGCTCCGGTTAAGAAGGTTCGGGTGATTTGCTGGTCCTTCCATAGAAGCAGTTGGGCTTTGGCTTCTTTTAGGTCGCTTTTGATGGTTTCTAATGGGGGCATTTTGAATTGGAAGGGTAAGTCCTCGTATAAGGTGCAGAATTTGCAGCGGTGGTGGGTGCAGCCTGCGGTGACTTCCAGCAGCATGGAGGCGGCCTCGTAAGGGGGACGCCAGATGGTTCCTGTGTAATGCATTGTGTTTCACTCCTTTTGTTGGTTTTCGTTGGTTTTTGTTGCTGAGAGGGTGTTGAAGTGCGGGATGTTTGTTAAGCAGGTAATTATCTGCCTGTTTTTTGGGCAGTACGGGTTCCTGAGCCTTAATGGGGCAGTTGGGCCTGTGGGGGTACTGTGTTTTTGGAAAAATAGCTTCTGCGGTAATTCTGATTTCCAAATGGTATGGACGGTGGGAGAGAGGGGATGATGACTGGGAGGGCTGTCTTTAACATAGCGCATAATTTTGTGGGGGAAAAGTACTGTCTTTTTTTAATGATAGTATTCTTTTTTGTACGAATAGTAATGCGAACCAACGAAAACCAATGAAAATAAATGTACTGCAACAAAAACATACGGGAAACTATTAAAACCAACGAAAACGAATGTATTGTGATAAACAGATACAGGAAACTACAAAAACCAACGAAAACGAATGTATTGCGATAAACAGATACAGGAAACTACAAAAACCAACGAAAACGAATGTATTAGAATAAACAGTTACAGAAAACTGTAAAAATCAATGAAAACAAATGTATTATAAAAAAGGATACAGGAAACTGCAAAAATCAAACGAAAATATATGTATTACGATAAACAGTTGTGGAGAACTGCGAAAACCAGTAAAAAGAATATATTATATTGAATTGGAAGCGGAAACCAACGAAAACCAACCAATAAGAAGCAATGAATTACAATGAAAAGAAACAAAATCTAAAAAACACATGAAAAAGAACGAAAACCAACGAATTTATACAAAAAGGAACGTGTTCCAACAAAAATTAACGAATAAATACAAAATCCAATACAATATAACGAAAAACCAACGAAAAATTACCCCTTGACATTTCTGATATAAGGTGATATTTTGTTTGTGACTAAATAAGTATTTTTAGTCATACATTAAAAGGAGCGGAGCATGGCAAGAGGTTTTACGGAACGGGAACGGGAGAATATAAAAAGAAATCTTTTAAAAGTCGGCAAGGAGAGCTGGACCCGGTATGGCTGTAAAAAGACAAGCGTGGATGAGCTTTGCAGACAGGCAGGGATTTCCAAGGGGGCCTTTTATCTTTTCTTTGAATCCAAGGAAGCCCTTTTTTGTGAGATTCTCTGCTCGGTTCAGAATCATATCTGTGAAGAGGCTTCTAAGATTATGAAAGAGCAGAGGGACAAGTGCGGTGTGGTTAAGGCCTTAAAGTTTGTTTATCGGGAATATGATAAGAATAATTTTTTATACCATGTGGACAACACGGACTTTACCGTTTTTATGAATAAGCTGTCGGAGGAACAGGCAGGGAGGATAGAGGAAGCGAACCGCAGGAGCAGGGAGCTTTTTATCAGTCATCCCTATATGAAGCTGAAGGTGGACGCGGATCTGGCACTGGCTGTCATTTATTCTTTGATTATGAATATCAAAAACAAAGAGCTTCTTCCGTGCAATCATATGGAAACCTTTGAATTTATGGCGGAACGTCTGATTGACAGTTTATATGAATGAGAGAAGAGAGAAAGAATTGCGGAACAGGAATAGTCCGGCTAAGAAATGTCAAGCGATTTAGATAAATTTTTTGCCGGACGGTAAAGTCGCAAAGACACACGAGAGGAACTTTTATGAGTGCTTTTTCGAATAAAAGTTTCTCTCATTACTGGTGTGTCGAAGCAGCTTTACCCTTTAGTGCCGTCGCGCAGCGACTTAAAATAGGAGGTAAGTTATGAAATTGGAGATTGTAAGAAAGAATAATAGAAAGATTGCGGTGGTGAACAGCGATGAGCTGTTGATTACGGATGCTTTATCGGCGCTTGACCTGGTTATGACAGTTAAGTATGAAACGGGCTGTACCGATATTGCCGTAAATAAGGAGGCGGTTACGGAAGATTTCTTTATCTTAAGTACCTGTCTGGCAGGAGAAATTTTACAGAAATTCATCAATTACGGCGTGCGGTTTGCCATATACGGCTACTTTTCAAAGTACACCAGCAAGCCGCTGAAGGATCTCATGTATGAGAGCAACAAGGGGAAGAACATTTATTTTCAGCCGAATATGGAGCTTGCGGTTGACAAGCTCTGCAGATAAGGCCGGCGTGTTAGCAGCCTGTATCAGAATTTTTTGTGCATGCTCCGGTAATCGGACAATCAGCCAATGCTGTGGCGGGAGGTGTTTTTGTGGCGGAAAATAAATTCAGTAATGAGGCAGCCATAGCCAGATGTGTTCCTATGAGCCGTTTACAATCGGTGATCGGCGGAAAATGGAAGATTCTTATTTTGTGGTATGTCGCCTTTTACCGGGTTCAGCGGTTCGGGGAGCTGATGCGTCGGCTTGACGGCATTACACAGTCCACGCTGACAAAGCAGCTTCGGGAACTGGAGCAGGACGGATTTCTTCACAGAGAGATTTATAAGGAGATTCCCCCAAGAGTGGAGTATACCCTGACAGAACTGGGGGAAAGCTTCCTTCCGATACTTGAGATGATGATGACCTGGAGCGGGCGTTACCTGTGCCCGGATTATACGAATCCATATAAATAGGGATGTATGAACTAATGTCAGCTTATTGTGATTGTGAAAGAGCAAAAAAGAACGCAGCCCCGGCGCAATGCCGTTAAAGAAAGCCTGAAACGCTTGCGGAGGCTTCAGGCAATTTTATCAAAGCTTTTATGAAATCATACCGGCGCAGAAGGGCCGTTTTGTATGAAAGCCTGCTTTTTTTGAGCCAGTAGCTTTCGGCGCAGGAGCCAGTAAGCAATAGCCCCTATGGGAAGTGAGAGAACAAAATTTCGGGCGCCGGTGCTGTAGATTTTGAAGGCGGACAGGGCAAAAAAGTTGACGCCTCCGGCTATCCGGAAGTTTTCCGGGCTGATTTGCACCTGGAAGCAGAAAAATGCCAGAGCCGCCACAAGCCACAGTCCGAACAACCGCGGCCGTTTACGCAGAATGTCAATCTCCGTAACAAGAACAAAGATATAGGACAGGACGCTAAGGAGCAGCACAATCCATTGAAGGACGGAATTTGCTCCGGCTGTCGTGAAGCCGCCGCTAATCAGCACGGGTTCGGCTCCGATATTGAGGTTAAAATGATAAAGACCGGCTCCGCCCGCATTGGACAAGTGAGCCAGAGTGAAGGTGTAGGAATTATTCGGGGTATAGACATAGTACTCAGCCTGGCGTATGACGGATTCACCGGAAGTGCTGATGTTTTTTTTGGTGCTGATGGAAGCGAGCTTTATTGTGTAGCTGTCAGCAGCTTCCCATAGCTGCCGGATTTCCTCATAACCCTCATCAAATTCTTCCTGGGTGACAACATTGGGATACATGGCCTCAAAGATCTGATCGGCGTCGTCCTCATTTAAGGCCGCGATTAGAGATTCGACCTCCCGGTCCATGCGTTCGTTTTTGAGCAGGCCGGCGCACCCGGACAGGAAACAGAAGAGCAGAATGGAAAGAAGCAGGGCTGCGATACTTGTTTTTTTCATTGGAATCCCCCTCCCGAATAAGATTGCATTACTTGAAAAAATTATAATACATTTTCCGGCAATAACACAAGAAAATTTGGTAAGAGTTATAAGAAACTTTAGCGAAACTTTAAAAAGAGAGGTAATGAAATGTTAAAAATCAGAAATGAGATAGAAGCAGACTATAAGACAGTAGAGGAAATCACAAGAAAAGCCTTTTACAACATGTATGTTCCGGGATGCATGGAGCACTATCTGGTTCATGTAATGCGGTCCCACGAAGATTTTATACCGGAACTTGATTTCGTCCTGGAGCTGAATGGGCAGGTGGTTGGAAATATTATGTATACCAAGGCGAAGCTTGTGGATGAGGAGGGAAGAGAAAAGAAAATTCTCACCTTCGGGCCGCTGTGTGTCTCTTTGGATCATCAGCGTAAGGGATATGGAAAGATGCTGTTGGAACATTCCTTTGAGAAAGCAGCAGGGCTTGGATATGATGTAATCGTGATCTTCGGAAGTCCTGCCAACTATGTAAGCAGCGGCTTTCAGTGCTGCAAAAAGTACAATATCTGTCTGGAAAATAAAAAATTTCCTGCGGCTATGATGGTGAAGGAGTTAAAGGAGGGCGCATTGGACGGCAGGATGTGGTTTTATCATGACAGCCCGGTGATGCGTATAGACGAGGAAGCGGCCGCTCGCTTTGACGCGGGACTGGAAAAAATGAAAAAGGAACACCGGGCCAGTCAGGAGGAGTTCTATATTATGAGCCGCTCCTTTGTGGAGTGAGGCGGTGAAAAAAGCCTGCCGGCGCTTGCGTGACAGTACCCTCAGTGTCTCTTTGGACGCTGAGGATATTTGAGACTGATGTATAAAAATTTCGAATAGTTTTTCCAAAAAGTATGTGATATAATTCACATAGTATTTTAAATATTCTGCGAAACGGAAAGGCGGTGTTCAATCTATGGACGGGACGCAGAGACAGAGCTCTCTGGCAAAGGAGCTTCTGAAAAAAGCAGAGGAGTTCGGGGCTGATCTGGCAGGTCTGGCATCCGTGGCCCGGTTAAAAAACGGCCCCTCCGAGCGGCTATTTCCCAAAATGAAGGATCATGCCAGAGATCATTTTGCGGAGCAGATTACCACAGGACTGCCCCATGGAGCGGTAAAGTGGGAGCCGGAGGAGAAAACGGTCCTTGTGTTTGCCGTCAGCCATCCGGAGGATAAGCCGGAAATGGACTGGTGGTGCGGCGAGGTGAATCCTCCCGGCAATAAGCTTCTGGCGCAGATTTCGAGAAAGTTGAAGGAATACATAGAGGAGCATTATCCCCATATCCGGGTGTATCCCAAGCCTTATCATGTGGAAAAAGGCGGCATCTATTTAAAGGACGCGGCTGTGGAGGCGGGCCTGGGGTGTATCGGGCGGAACAATCTGCTTATCACGCCGGAGTTTGGGGCAAAGGTCAGGCTTCGGGCAATTGCTCTTTCGGAGGAGTTGCCGTCTTTCGGCCCCCTGGAATTTGATCCCTGCCGGGACTGTGCCAAACCGTGCACGGCCGCCTGCCCCAGAGAGGCGTTTTCAGAGGTGATTTATACGGAGGCGGAGACCGGCCTGCGCTGTCTTCCGGGCAGAGAGGGCGATTATTACCGAAAACGCTGCGCCATGGAGATGGAGGAGAATGAAAAGACGGCTCCTTTGGAGCTTGTTTTTGAATACTCGGATGAGCCCATGCCGGTCATACGCTACTGCCGGGCATGTGAATTCTACTGCGGATACCAGGGAAGCAGAGAGCCGGGGAACCCGCGGGAATAAAGAGGAGTGTCTGCAAAAGCGGGCGGTTAAGACAAAAGAGAGGGGAAGTTTGTTATGAGTGCATTGGAAAATATCATTTACTGGCTGGCGGATTTTATGTGGGGAAGCTGGATGACGGTACTTATATTTGCTACGGGGCTTTATCTGTCCGTTAAGTTTAAGTTTTCCTATATTACCAAGATTAAGTTTCATTTTAAAAATACGGTTGGAAAAATGTTTTCAAAGGGCGACGAGGGTGAGGGAACCATTTCCGGCTTTGCGGCTGCCTGTACCGGGCTTGCCAATACCATCGGCACGGGAAATGTAGCCGGTGTTGCCTCCGCCATTGTCACAGGAGGCCCCGGAGCCGTGTTCTGGATGTGGGTTTCCGGGCTTCTGGGCGTGTCCACAAAAGCCTGCGAGATTATTTTAGGCCAGAGATACCGGGTAAAATACGAGAATTCCATGGACGAATATGTGTGCGACCGTTCCTTTGTTATGAAAAACGGTTTCGGATGGAAAAAGGGTGCATTTGTCCTGGCGGCTTTCTGCTTTTTATTCGGCCCCTGGACCTGCGCGGTGCAGACGGAGGCGGTGGCCAGTTCCATGAAGGAAGCCTTTCAGATTCCGCCGCTTTTTACGGTGATAGTGGTGGGAGTGACCTGCTTTGCGGTTATGTTCGGAGGTCTGCGCCGGATTTCGGGGGTGACGGAAAAGGTGGTGCCGATTATGGCCTTTATCTATGTGCTGGCCGGAATTGGGATTATAATTCTCAATCTGGACAAGCTTCCGGGGACTGTGGCTCTTATCTTTAAGAGCGCGTTTACGCCTATGGCGGGAATCGGAGGCTTTGCGGGAGCCACGGTGCGGGATGCCATCCGCTACGGGGTAGCCAGGGGCATTTACTCCAATGATGCAGGTACGGGCTACGGAATCATCGCCCATGCAGCGGCAAAAACCGATCACCCGGTACGTCAGTCCTCCTGGGGGTGGGGCGAAATCTTTCTGGATACCATTGTGGTCTGTACGATTACGGCCATCTCCATTTTGATTACCGATTCTTATATTGACTTCGGCGATATCACCAGTGCGCAGCTTACGACAGTGGCTTTTAAGGTGGCTTACGGCGATGCGGGCGGTTGGATTATGGGCATTACCATTTCCCTCCTGGCCTGGACTACCATCATCGGCATGTACTATTCCTGTGCGAAATCCGTGAATTATGTGTTCGGGGATACCAGGGCCAATAAGATTGCCAATAACGTTTACATTGTGTATTATATGGTGCCCTGTCTTTTGTTTTATAATGCGGAGGCGGATCTGCTCTGGGCTTTTACGGATATTTTGAGCGCGGTTTATATTTTGATAACCTTGTTCTTTATCTATTCCAAGCGCAGGATGATTTTCAGCCTGTTTGATGATTTCTGGAAGCGTTTTCTTCCGGCTCTTCAGAGAGGGGAGAAGCCGGAGCGGGTTTCTTTTGAGACGCTTGAGAAAAAATAAGTTTGCTTTGGATAATTGACAGATCCGGGTGAATGTGTTAAGGTGAAAAGAACAAAAGGGAGTAGTTAAAAGGTGCAATCAACATTCCCTGATGCAGATATTGGCAGGATCAGGCCGCTGTGGGCAATGCTGTACTGCGTCATGGTTGTACACTTTCCAATGAGAAAGAACGAGACTTTTGGCAGAGGATGCCGAAGGTCTCTTTTTTTACCGTTTCATAAGAGTGTAACGGGAAGGATATTGCGGAACTGGCACAGGAGGAAAAAATATGGAATTTTTGTGGGAAGGCTTACTGCAAATCACCTGGCAGCAGGCGGTGATGTACGGCATCGGTATTCTGCTGATTTATCTGGCGGTAAAAAAGGGTTACGAGCCTGCACTCTTACTGCCTATGGGCTTCGGAGCAATTCTTGTGAATCTGCCCCTGTCCGGTGTGATTAACCAGAATGTGGAAGGAATCGGAGTGGTAAACGGAATCATTGAGTGGCTTTTTGAAGTGGGAATCGAGGCGTCGGAGGCTCTGCCCATCCTGCTCTTTATCGGAATCGGAGCCATGATTGACTTCGGGCCGCTGCTGTCCATGCCTTCTATGTTCCTGTTCGGGGCGGGCGCTCAGTTCGGTATCTTCTTTGCCCTTAGTATGGCGGTGCTTTTGGGATTTGATTTAAAGGACGCGGCTTCCATCGGAATCATCGGGGCGGCGGACGGGCCCACATCCATTCTGGTGTCCCAGATTCTTCACTCCAAATATGTGGGAGCCATCGCGGTAGCCGCTTACTCGTACATGGCTCTGGTGCCTATCGTTCAGCCCTTTGCTATCCGTTTGGTGACAACAAAGAAAGAACGCCGTATTCGGATGGAGTATACGCCGGGCACGGTGTCCAAGGGTATGCGGATTGCGTTTCCGATACTGACTACGTTCCTGGTGGGGCTGGTGGCGCCGCAATCTGTGGCCTTGGTGGGATTTCTTATGTTCGGCAATCTGATTCGGGAGTGCGGTGTTTTGGGAACTCTGTCAGATACGGCCCAGAATGTTTTGGCCAATCTGATTACACTGCTTCTGGGGCTTACCATTTCTTTCAGCATGCGCGCTGAGGCATTTGTAAATGTGGACACGCTTTTGATTATGGGCATTGGTCTGATTGCTTTTATTTTTGACAGCATTGGGGGCGTGCTGTTAGCGAAGCTGCTCAATCTGTTTCGGAAGAAGAAGGTCAATCCCATGATTGGCGCCGCCGGGATTTCCGCATTCCCCATGTCAGCCAGGGTGGTGCAGAAAATGGCGCTGGAGGAGGACCCGGGAAATGTTATTCTGATGCATGCAATCGGCGCCAACGTGTCCGGGCAGATTGCGTCGGTGATTGCAGGCGGCCTGATTATCGGATTGGTGTCTGCGTATTTATGACTGAAAATTGATTTCCGATACCCGATACCTGCGTGCTGCATGGGGATATACGGAACTGGAAACAGTATATCCCCAAGAAGCACCTAGATGGATTTACGGGTGCATGCATTATGCGGCCGGAAATTCATCTCCGATACCTGCGTGCTGCATGGGGATATACGGAACTGGAAACAGTATATCCCCAAGAAGCACCTAGATGGATTTACGGGTGCATGCATTATGCGGCCGGAAATTCATCTCCGATACCTGCGTGCTGCATGGGGATATACGGAACTGGAATAGGAGGCAAAAGAAATGTTACAGAATTTTATTATTTCGTTGGAAATTATGGGAAAGGGAATGCTTGGGATCTTTGTGGTTATCGGGCTTTTGACTCTGGCGGTAAGCGTAATGGGGAAGCTATCCCGCAGGAATGAGAAAGAAGGGGAATAGAAAGGGACTGATGAAAGCCTCGAAGTTTTTTCTTGTTTCCGCTAACTTACAAAAATGTAAGCTTCCGCGTAAAAATGTAAGGCAATTCGATGGAACAGGAAAATGGAACCTGGTATTCTTATATCAGTTAATAAATCTAAAAGAAAAGAGGGTTTCAAAATGAAAGAAATATTAAAGGCAACCGTATTAATGGCAGTTATTATCGCAGTACAGATGGTATTATCATATGCATTTACGTACCATGTTGCAGAGGTATTCTCAAGAGTGTCTGTTACGTTTTTGCTTTACTATTATGTTTTTAAAGCAGCTAAAGTACATGGGAGAGCCGCAGCAGCCAAATAGCCGGCGGACAGCTTATAGAAAATACAATAATCCATTTCTCTGAAAGTAAATGTTCCGCAGAGTTTGCAAAAATGTTAAATATTGTTAAATTTTTTTGAAATGCTTGACAAGAACAAAGGAAAACGTCATAGTAGAGTTAATCACAGGGTGGGAGATACTTCCGCCCTGTTGTTGCGTAAGTGCATATCCTTGGCGGCTTTACCCTTTAGTGTTGTCGCGCAGCGACTGTAGATAGGAGGAAACATGCGTAGAAAAGACAGAGAAATTGCGGATTTTGATGAGATTATAGAGGTAATTAAGAAATGCGATGTCTGCCGGGTTGCCATGCAGGGGGAGGAATATCCCTATGTGGTGCCTCTGAACTTTGGCATGGAGGTGGAGGGAAGTCAGGTGACGTTGTATTTTCATGGAGCTTTGGAAGGGATGAAGTATGAACTCCTGGCAAGGAACGGCAAGGTCTGCTTTGAGATGGACTGCGGACATACGCTTTATACGGATATGGAGCAGGGGAACTGTACCATGTGCTACGAGAGTGTTATCGGCTTCGGCATAATGGAGGAGGTGCCGGAGGAGGAGAAGACGGAGGCTCTGGATATTTTGATGGAGCATTATCCGGTTCCCGCAGGGTTTCGGTATAATGAGGCGGCAGTACCCAGGACGAGGTTGCTGAGGCTTCATGTGGAAAGGATGACAGGGAAAAGACGGGGCAGGCAGGCGGATTAGTTATGTAAACAGACGATGGCTGCAATGCAGGAAACTTTAGTAAAAAATATTGTAAAACAATAATTTCTGTGATATACTCCTAATATAATTATCGTAAAACAATAATTTTATTTAAAACCGTTTTTACGAAATTTATAATTAGGAGGCAGCCAATGAAGGGATTGAAAATTTTGTACTTATTTTGGGAAGGCATAAGCGCATGGCTACGTACTCTGTCTTTGAGCGGAGATATGGGAAATGCTCTTGCCTTCTTTTTGTATGTATTGATTTCTCTGCTCCCGGTCC
This sequence comes from Clostridia bacterium, assembly GCA_910576325.1. Classification (GTDB taxonomy): domain Bacteria; phylum Bacillota; class Clostridia; order Lachnospirales; family Lachnospiraceae; genus Laedolimicola. Next base: position 230,709 of record CAJTIM010000003.1, on the reverse strand, counting down.
TGCTCCCGGGATTTTGGATTTGGAAGAAAAGAAAGGGGATTCATGGAGCGGATCTTCTGCTGCCTCTGCTCAGCGTATATACCTTTTATCTGCTCTATGCTTTTATCAATCCCCTATTACTGAGCAGACGGATGCCTGAGGGATTGGGAGCGGAGCAGGCAATGCCCTTTCTGAAAGCCGTTTACGGAGGTTTGTGGCTGTCGCTTCTGGCTGCCTGGCTGCTGCTCACCTGGATTCGTACACTGAATAACAGGGAGGTTTTGGACCAAAAGGAATTTCTCTACCGGGGGATGCGTATGATACTGACCGTCACCATAGGGGTAGTTCTTCTTAACTTTTTGTATTCGGCCGGAACACAGCTTGCCCAAAGGCTTTCCGCTCTCAGGGAAAATGCGGCAGGAACCGGACCGGACACGGCGTTTGCTTTTCTGCGCGCAGCTGTGACGCTGATTCCGCCGGCCTTTTTAGCTGCCATTTTGTATCAGATAAAACGCCTTTTAAAGGCAATGGATCAGGAACCCTTTGGAGATAAAGAGGTATGTGAGGCAAAGCGGCTGTCCCGGATAAGCAGGAGCGGGGTAACGGCATCGGTATTATGCAATCTCATCTGGAACGGGGGCCTGTTTATGTGTGCCGGAAGGCTTACCAAGGTTGATTATCAATGGGAGCTTTCGATGTTTCCCCTTTTGGCTGCTTTCGGCTCCCTGATACTGGCCCGGTATCTGAGAGAGGCAGGAGAGCTTCGCAGAGATAATGAAATGATTATTTAAGCGCCGGGAAAACAATACGGAGGAGACGTCATGGCGATTCGTATTTATCTGGATGAGATTCTAAAGCGACGGAAAATGACTTCAAAAGAGTTATGTAAATATATAGGCATTACGGAAGCAAATCTTTCCATGCTGCGCAGCGGAAAGGCCAGAGGCGTGCGTTTTGGCACTCTTAATAAAATCTGCTACTATCTGGAATGTGATGTGGGAGAGATTCTGCGTTTTGACGGGCAGCTGGAGAAGCAGGAGCAGGAAAAAGAATAGGAGATATTGCGGGACCGGAATAAAAGGAGGCAAAGGATGAATCAAGAGAAAAACAGAATGTGTGCGGCTTTTGGCATCGCTTTAATCTTCAGTTTGGTACTGAATGGCTGTACCCTGGCGGAACCGGCCTTACAGCAGGCAGAAGAAGAACAGCTTTGCGGGATTCTCGTGGCGGTAGGAGAACAGGAAGCATGGACGCGCCATGAACGGGAGATGGAAGGAAGAACATTTTCCGGAATCAGGGAGCTTGAGGAAAGTCTTAACGCACGCCCCGTAGCAGAAGGAACCCTTCAGCCGGACGGCGCCATTGCCTTTGAGGGTGTGGAGGGACATATGCTGGGGATTGTGAAAGAAGAGACAGGGGAGCATCCGACTACGCATTTTATCAATGACGGCTATTTTACAAAGGTAAAGGCTGATACAACCGTGACGGATGAGGGAACGGAAAACACCATTTCGGGCTCCATACTGGCAATGGAGGATTTGAAAGAGCCTATCTATATGTATCCGGTCTACTGCCGAAGCGACGGGAGCTATTATACGGTTCTTGATAACTGCGGTTATCTGATGGCTGCCGTTCACAGCGAAGGTGAGGTATACGGAAAGACTTTTCAGTGGGAAACAACGGAGGAGATAAACGGAAGGAAAGAAAAAAATTCCGCGGAAATCAAGGTTTCGCTTGAGATGGCAAAGCCTGTGGAGCGTACACGGGTGCGTATGTACAATGATAGGAACGAGCTGCTTAAGGAGAAGGAAATTTCCGGAGAGACAGAAGAAACGGTTCTGGAGGAAGAAACGGCCTATGTAATTGTAGAGGAAGAGAAAGCAGGCGGGAGTGTACAAAGAAGTCTCTACGATTGGGAAGAAGCAAGCGGGGGACTGATCCATTTAAGCTACTATTCGGGAACAGACGGCTTGATTGAACCGAAGGAATTGCTGCTGAAAAAGAACAGCGAAATAAAGGGAGCCGGAAGACAGTGACTGGACTGTTCCGGCATCCCCTTCTACATACGAACCATATGCTTTTTCAGCAGGCGTATAAGCTCATCAATATCAATCGGCTTGGCAACATGGGCATTCATTCCGCAGTCAAGACAATTCCGGATATCTTCGGCAAAGGCATCCGCAGTCATGGCAATGATGGGAATAGTCTGCGCATCTGGCCGATCCAGGGCGCGGATTTCGCGGGTAGTTTCAAGGCCGGACATAACGGGCATGCGCAGATCCATGAGAATGGCATCATAGTAGCCTTCTTCGGATTCGCGGAATTTGTCCAGGCAAATCTGCCCGTTTTCCGCCCAATCCAGCTTCAAACCAAGCTCCGACAGAAGTTCATTTGCAATCTCCCAGTTTAAGTCATTGTCTTCCGCCAAAAGGATCTTTTTTCCGGTAAAGTCTTCTTTTACCACCGAAGCGGTTTCGGAAACATCTTCCGTATCAGTGAGGAGATAGGGCTTAAGTCCGTAAAACAGAGTGGAACGGAACAAGGGCTTGGAGATAAAGCCGGTTACGCCGGCGTCCTGTGCCTCTGCGGATATTTCGCTCCAGTCGTAGGCGGAGGTGAGCAGAACGGGGATTTGATCACCCAGAAGACGGCGGATGGAACGCGTCAGAGAAATGCCGTCCATCTCAGGCAGCTTCCAATCCAAAAGAATGATTTGATAATCCTCCCGCTTTGCGGATTGTTCTTCGATCATTTGAAGTGCATTTTGGGCATCCAGAGCCCAGTCCGATTTAATGCCTAAGGTATTAAGAGCGGCAACGGTGCTTTCGCAGAGCTGCGGATCATCATCTACAACCAGCATTCTCTGATTGGGCAGAACCATATCTACCTCACTGACCTGTGCTTTTTCAAAATCCAAGGTGATATGGAAGCGGCTGCCTTTGCCAAGCTCACTTTGAATGTTGATGGTTCCGTTCATGGCATCCACTATGTATTTTGTAATGGCCATACCCAAACCGCTGCCCTCTGTTTTCTGAACACGCTTACTGTCGGCACGGCTGAAGGCTTCAAAAATTTTCTCCTGAAATTCCGGTGACATTCCGATTCCGTTATCCTCCACAATAAGATGAATCCGGACATAAGCGTCTCCTCTGGGGGAGGGCTCTTCATGGATAGAGAGCTGTACGGAGCCGCCTTCCGGTGTGAATTTTATGGAATTACCCAGAATATTCAGCAATATCTGGGTCAGACGGACGCTGTCGCAGCAGATGTCCTCCGTGGTAATATCACGGATGAATACGTCAAATTTCTGCTGTCTCGCGTGGAAGCGCGGCTGCAGAATATTTACAATATTGTCCACAATCTCCCGAAGGGAGATCTGTTCGATGGCAAGAGTCATTTTCCCGCTTTCAATCTTGGACATATCCAGCACATCATTGATAAGCCCAAGTAAGTGCTTGCTGGAAAGGGTAATTTTTTTCAGACAGTTTTCCACCTGCCGCTTGTTGTCAATGTTGCTGATGGCGATAGCAGTCATACCGACAATGGCATTCATAGGGGTGCGGATGTCGTGGCTCATATTTGACAGGAACTCACTTTTGGCCTTGTTGGCATGAACAGCCTCCCGGCTTACCCGGTTCAGCTCATCCATTTTCTTTTTTATTTCCTTCAGATAAGAGCAGAAAACCCAAAGAAGAGCAAGGATTACGATAATGCAGCCGCATATTGCCGTAAAGAGCCAGTCGCTGTTGAGCTGTGCAATTTCCTGATCCAGAGCGCTGTACGGCATAATTACAATCAAAAACCAGTCCGAATATGCCAGCTTTGTGCAGTGAAGATGCCGCCGTCCTCCATGAGTGGTAATTACGGAGGAATAGTGCTGGGTCTCCGCTAAGGCGGCCTGAATGTCCGATATGTAGTCCTCCGCACCATTTACAATCTCCGCGTAGAGCTGATCAAAATAATTTTCCCGGACAGAATCTCCGTTTTGTATGGGATAGGTGCCGTCTGGCCGTATGATATGAGAGTAGACGGGAGCATTGGAAGCCTCGGATGAGAGGGTCTCATTGATATAATCCGGTGAGAATGCCCCTGCCAGAGCAATATAGTCCGGATTCCATTCGGCCAGGGCGGAGCTGGGGAGTCCGATCATCACCTGTATATTTCCCTTGGAATCCAGGGCCGTATCAATCCATTTTTCGTTTTCCTTCAGGGAGCCGAAGAAGGCCTCCGGTGCCTCCGGTGTGAGCGGATCTCCGTAGATAGGCACCAGATCTCCCTCTCGGGTACAGAATGCCAGATAATCAAAGCCCCGGTTTTTGGCATTTTCCGATAAATATTCTTTTAATGACTGGTGTGAGTACTGATGCAAATCTGCGGTTGCGATATAGGTTTCCAGCTGAGTAAAGCGCAGATCAACAGTGGATGTGAAATCCAAAGCAATTTCATCGCTCATATTGTGCATATATATGTCGCTGATGGCGCCAATGGTTTTTGCCCCTCTTTGATTCATAAAGAAGGCTGAAAATAGGAATATTCCAACGCATAGTACGAATACCATGAAAAGCTTGATCAGGAAAAGCCGGCTGATTTTATGATTGGAATGATTACGCATGTTTGCATTCTCCCGGAGATATTGTAGGGACAACTTTGTACATTGTCATTTACAGCAGATAGCTGCTTTTTTTATTATACTAAGAAAAGTCAGTTTTGTAAAAGGTTAATTGCAGTAAAGTGACAGAATACGGTTAGATACTGTTAGAATTTCACAAATCCCCTCCCCGGGGTTATTGACTTCCCTATGCAGGAGTGATAAAATTTAAGACATGTAGTAGAGTATCAAATACAATAAACCCAAGGAGGGACCGATACTATGAGCGTATTAACAGATTTGATTTATGGCGGCTCCAACGCCGTTGCAGGATTGACTGAGAACGCAGTTAATGATGCCATTGCAAAGCACGGAGAGGATAAGAAGGTTGCGATGCCAGATACGGCTTATTTCCTGCCTACGATTTATGCGGCTACGGGCGTAAAGGTGAGTAAGTTAGGCGATCTGCCAGCCTGCGTGGGCGTGTTAAAGAGCCTGATTACCAATAAGGAGGATTTGGGCGATGCCCTGAATGCCGGCCTTGCCACAGCGGTAGGAGCGGAGATTATTGAGGCTCTCAAGTATGTGGAGAGCGCAGATCCTTACGCGGAGGACAGCGGAATCGGCTTTGTTCCCGACCCCATCATCCGTTCTCTGGGCGTTCCCCTTGTAACAGGCGATATCCCCGGCGTTGCCGTTGTGCTGGGCAAGGCTGATGATGCCGCCAATGTAGTGGATGTGGTCAAGGATTACCAGAGCAAGGGTATTATGACCTTTCTGATTGGCGATGTGATTGAGCAGTGTATTGAGGGCGGCGTGAAGATTGGACTGGACTTCCGTGTAGTTCCTCTGGGACATGACGTAACCTCTGTGATCCATGTTGTGACCGTAGCGATTCGTGCGGCGCTGATCTTCGGCAATGTAACGCCAGGCGATCTGCCCGGACTGCTTACTTATACCAAAGAGAGAGTACCTGCCTTTGTAAATACCTTCGGCGCGTTAAATGAAGTTGTCGTATCCGCAGGCGCAGGCGCGATTGCCCTTGGCTTCCCGGTAGTGGCAGATGTGGATCTGGGCGAAAATCAGGTGCCGGGGGCACTGGAGTCCGTGACGGATCATGCTTTGACCGTGAAGAAATCCTTAGAGCTTCGCAATATTAAGATTAAGGTTAAGGAGCTTCCCATTCCTGTTGCATTTGCTTCCGCATTCGAGGGCGAGATCATCCGTAAGGGCGATATGCAGGTAGAGTTCAGCTCCCACAAGCAGCCCACCTGCGAGCTGGTTCAGACAAGAGCGGAGGGCGAGGTTGAGGATCACAAGATCACCATCGTGGGCGGCGACCTGGATGCTCTGGAGGCTGGCGGAACGTATGCACTGGCTACCTTTGTGGAGGTTGCGGGCGCTAAGATGCAGTCTGACTTTGAGTCGGTTATTGAGCGTAAGATTCATGCATGGTTCAACTATATGGAAGGCGTGATGCATACCGGACAGAGAAACCAGATTCGTGTGCGTATCAACAAGGAGGCGTTTGAGAAAGGCCTTAGACTTACCCATTTTGCAGAGGTTTTGTATGCAATGATTATGGATGAGTTTGATATTGTTGTGGACAAATGCCAGATTACGATGGTGACGGATGCTGCCAAGGTGCAGGAGATTCTCGACGGAACGGCTATGCCGGCTTATGCTTCCAGAGATCAGAGACTGGAGTCCTTAACGGATGAGAGCGTGGATGTATTCTATACCTGTACGCTGTGCCAGTCCTTTGCTCCTTCTCACTGCTGCGTGGTAACGCCGGAGAGACTCGGCCTTTGCGGAGCTGTGTCCTGGCTGGATGCCAAGGCAACCAAGGAGCTGACGCCTACAGGTCCCTGCCAGCCTATTTCCAAGGAAGGCTGCGAGGACGAAGTGAAGGGTGTGTACCCGGATGTAAACCGCATGGTAGAGCAGGCAACTCAGGGAGCCCTTTCCAAGGTTACGCTGTACTCCATTATGGAAGATCCCATGACCTCCTGTGGATGTTTTGAGTGTATCTGCGGCATTGAGCCGTTCTCCAACGGTGTAATCATTGCAAACCGCGAGTATGCAGGCATGACGCCTCTGGGAATGACCTTCGGCGAGCTTGCTTCCATGACAGGCGGCGGTGTGCAGACCCCTGGATTTATGGGACACGGCAGACATTTTATTGCTTCCAAGAAATTTATGAGCGCAGAGGGCGGTTTTGAACGTATTGTATGGATGCCCAAGGAGCTGAAGGACGATGTGGCTGAGCGGTTGAATAAGTCTGCCAAGGAGAAATACGGCATTGACAATTTCTGTGATATGGTTGCGGATGAGACGATTGCTACGGATGAAGAGACCTTGATGGCATTCCTGACCGAGAAGAGCCATCCGGTACTGGGGCTGGATCCGATTATGTAAGGACTTCAGTAAGGACTGATATATTTAAAAAATGATTGATGGATGATGAAATCCCCTGTCTGCGGCTGCGGATGGGGGATTTTTATGGAAATTTATCAGGATTTATAGGTGCGGCAGCGGGAGGATGAAATGATATTGTAGGCAGGGAAGGAGGCTTACTTCAATCCCGGAAAATAAATTGCGATGAGGAATGGACTGTGGTAGGATAATGCTATAACAAAGACAATCCTTTATTAATGGTTGAAAAAGATTATGAAGATAAAACATTATTATATAGAATCCGGGGAGGGTTTTCCCCTTATTCTGCTTCACGGAAACGGAGAAGATCATACCTATTTTACACATCAGATTTCATATTTTTCAAATTATTACAGGGTACTGGCTCCTGATACCAGAGGACATGGGAAGACGCCCAGAGGCAGTGCCCCCTTCACAATTGCACAGTTTGCGGAGGACTTAAAGCTCTTTCTCGATGACCGGAATATTCAAGAGGCGGATATTCTGGGATTTTCCGATGGCGGAAATATTGCTATGGTATTCGCTATGAAGTATCCGAAGTATGTCCGGAATCTGATTTTAAATGGGGCGAATCTGGATGCCAAGGGAGTAAAGCCGGCCGTACAGATTCCGATTGAGCTGGGGTATCGGCTTGCCAGCCTTTTTGCGGGAAAGAGTTCCCAGGCCAGGCTCCATGCGGAACTGCTGGGGCTGATGGTTCATGATCCCAATGTAAAGCCGGAGGAGCTTAGGAACATTCGGGCAAGGACTTTGGTGATTGCAGGTACGAAGGATATGATTAAGCAGTCTCATACGGAATTGATTGCCCGCAGTATTCCGGGAGCGGAGCTTATTTTTCTGCCTGGGGATCATTTTATAGCGAATAAGAATCCCGGAGCGTTTAATGAGACTGTGGGGAGATTCCTGGGAAATAAATGAGGCAAAAATTCTTATTGGAAGGCGGCAATTGTTATTTAAATCAAAAGTAAGGCGAAAAAGCTTATGGAAAGTAAACGAAATTTCATATTACTAACAGCAATCATATTCCTGACCATACATATTTTCATATATTTAGCAGGCAGTGAATCCCTAAAGCCGCAGATTACGGACACATCCATTCAAGCTTTAAGCTCCTTCATAGAAGCCGGCAATTGCACTCGTCCGTTAACAGGAATTGAGCGCACGATGTACTATTTGAAAAAAGGAGATACTTACTCCCTTGTAGGACTCTCCTTTGGCGAGCCCTTAGATTATGAACATTTTGAACGCAATGGTGATCGTTATTTCTTAAAAGACGAAAAAATAGAATTAGGGTACTATTTTGAAGGAGAGGGACTTGGCTTTAGCGGTCTGGCTTCTTATGGGCAGGAAAGCTTTCTGGGAATCCTGCCGGAAACAGATCCGATAGATAAACTAACTTCGCTTCTTGGTGAGCCGGATATCAGAGAAGAAAACAGCAAGGGAAACAACTGTCTATATTGGCAGTTTGAAACGGCCGTTTTGTCTGCAAAAATCAAAGATAATCGAATCATGTCTGTGGAATATCATGCCCGGGAGGGAGTGGCTGACAGAGAAAAAACTCCGGTGGAGGATACAGAGCTTGGTCAGGATCGCATAGAAAAAGGTGTAACGGAAGAGACAATATATCAGTGGACAGCCGCCGGTTCTAAGAGTGGCAGGGATGATTCTTTCGCTTATTTTCATCCTTATGACGACGGCTATGAGGAAAGTCTCACAGAAGATTTTATAAAATATTATTTACAAACCCAGGACATTCGCAAGGAAGAGCCTGATGGCAGGGTCTATAACCGAAAAGGAGAGCCACTTATCGAATACTATATAGATGAACAGAAGGCGCAGTACTGCTTTATTGTCCATTTATGGGGAGAGTATTGGGTGGACTATGAGGCAGGAACAAGTAAATATCGGGAGGCCATATATTGTACGACACACTGTCTAAGGGAAGAAGACAAAATAGGTTATCTTCTTCACAACTGGGATGAAGAAGGGCGGATGATACGGGAACGGCAGTATGATTTGTATGGAAAACGGATGGCGGATTTGTCGTATGAGTATAGAGAAGAAGTCCCTTTTCCATTTATCACTGATTTTTGGATGTTAGAGGGAAATCATGCACCCGGGGATGTGGCTGCCAGCGGACAAAAATTTTGTTTTCACAAAGAACGCGCGCATTTTAATGAGGACGGAACGTGGAGCGGTTTGGAGGATACGGATGACTGGAATGATGGGAAGGAGTATTTTCCATTTAAAAGCACCTGCATATATACTCCGGACGGCAAACTGGAAGCAATTGAAGAGGAATTGCAAAAGGAGGACCAGGAAAAGGATTGGGGCTGGTGGGATGAGGACATTGATTATTCCGGCCGGATAGCATTTGAGTATGATGAAAAGGGAATTTTAAAGGCAGCGGAGTATTTGCGCTCCTCTAATATGCATGGTACCTGGGATTCCAGCGGCAACATAGAGTATGACAAAAAAGGCAGAATGCTCTATAATGATTACTATGTTACCCACGGAGGCGATATAGAACTGTTTCTCTATAAGGAAGATTCCAGGCATCCGTGGGCTTGCTTTCACTGGTGCAGCTTTGCGCCGGGATTTGAAAATATCTATGTGTTTCGTTCCGAATCATAAAGAGAGGCCGCTTCTTTCCAAGAAAGAAATTGTCATAAAAGGTATGTTGTGTTAGGATAGTATTATACCAAAGATGATCCGTTACAAATATATCTGCAAGAACCAGGATGTTTTAAAAGAGTATTTGGAGAACAGGGAAAAGGAGGTTGTGGATATTATGATGACATTGTTTGACGATGAGTATATTTTACGGACTTATATAGCAAGTGAAGTGAAAGAGGCATCAGAAAAAGCCGCGAAAAAAGCTGCAAAGGAAGCTGCAAAAGAAGCTGTGGAAAAAGCAATGTCAGCTGCAAAGAAGCTATATGAAAAGGGAAGCTCCGTAGAGGATATTTCGGAGGTTTTGGATATACCTGTGGAAAAAATAAAGCAGTGGCTGGGAGTGGTGCAGGTATAGCGGAAAGTTAATGTAAAAACAAACAATTTTGACAACATGAATGTGGGACTTATGGACAGTTCCACATTTTCTTTGCGGCGAGACAGAAGTGAAGCAGCAGATGCTTCAAATGAAAACAGCAGGAGGTATTTTACACATGCGAGCAACCATCTTGGTAGATAATCTGACAAAAAATAATCTTTCCCCGGAGTGGGGACTGTCCTTTTATTTGGAATATAAAAACCATAAAATCCTGCTGGACACCGGCGCCTCCGGGCGTTTTCTGAAAAATGCGGATGACATGGGAATCGATCTCACACAGGTAGACTGCGGTGTGCTGTCTCATGCACACTATGACCACGCAGACGGCATGGGAGATTTTTTTGCCCGGAATCAAAAAGCTGTTTTCTATCTGCGGGAGGGATCGAAGGAAAACTGCTATGGAAGGAAATGGTGTTTCCGCAAGTACATAGGTATCCACAGAGGCTTTCTCAAAACCTATGGCGGGCGAATCCGATATGTTTCCGGAAATTATGAGATTCTGCCGGGAGTGACCCTGATTCCTCACAGTACTTTGGGCCTGGAGGAAATCGCAAAGCGTGTGAACCTGTACGTAAAAGAGGGGGGAAGGCTTCGGCCGGATTCCTTTGCCCATGAGCAGAGCCTGGTCTTTGATACGGAAAAGGGACTTGTGATATTCAGCAGCTGTTCTCACGGAGGAGCGGACAATATTATTCGGGAAATTGAGACGGCATTTCCAGGGAAGAAGCTGTATGCCATGCTGGGCGGCTTTCATCTCTACAAATCTTCTGAAAAAGAGGTACGTGCGCTGGCAGATCGCATCCGCAGTACAGGAATCAGGAAAATATATACGGGCCACTGTACAGGAGAGCCGGCGTTTGCTATATTAAAGGAGGAGCTGGGAAACTGTGTGGAGCAGATTTATACGGGAATGGAGATTGAGCTGTAGCTGTGACTGGAAATGAGTTTTATACCGGTGAGCATTGAAGGATGTTGCAGAGCTTAAAATTAGTAGGAGAAAAATATGAGTATAAAGGCAGTTTTTTTTGATATTGACGGAACATTGATGTCCCATAAGCATGGGAACATTCCTGAGGATACACGCAAGGCGCTTAAGGCGCTTCGGGAACGGGGAATTCGGATCTTTACTTCCACAGGCCGGCACATTTTGGAACTGGAGCAGCTTCCGACACGGGACTTGGAATTTGACGGCTATGTGCTGCTGAACGGCCAGCTCTGCCTCGATCAGAGGAAAGAGGTTTTGTGCGGCTTTCCCATTGATGAATACGATATTCAGCAGGTCCTTCCTCTGTTTGAAAAGAGAGAACTGCCCATTGCATTTGTGGAAAAGGACCGGATTTATATTAATTTTATTGATGAGAGAGTGAAACAGGCGCAGAAGGCTATTTCTTCCGAACTGCCGGAGCTTGGGGAATATCATCCGGGGAATCGGATTTATCTGGTCAATGTGTTTTCCGGCAGGGATGAGGCTTACGGGGTTCTTCACCAAATGCCAAATTGTAAGCTTACCTGGTGGACGGAGTATGGGACGGATATTGTTCCAAAAAGCGGCGGCAAGGTAACGGGAATGCGGCAGATATTGGAAGCCCACAAAATCCGGCCGGAGGAAATCATAGCTTTCGGAGATGGGGAAAATGATGTGGAGATGATGGAATTCTCCGGAATCGGCGTGGCGATGGGAAACGGAGAGGATTACGTAAAGGAAAGAGCCGATTATGTGACGGATGATGTGGACGCAGGCGGGATTCTGCACGCTTTGCAGCATTTCGGAATTTTGGAATGACGGGATACTGTGAACAGGAAACAGATTACATACGGATGTACTTGAGAGATATTACGAAACCGGAATGGAGGAACTATGTTATCATTTGAAAGCGATTATGTGGAAGGCGCCCACGAGCGGATTTTACAGTGCCTGGCAGAAACAAATATGGAGAAGCTTACCGGCTATGGGCAGGACCCGTATTGCGAGCGTGCAAAAGAAAAGATACGTAAAGCCTGCGAGTGCCCCGAGGCGGAGATTTTCTTTTTAGTAGGCGGCACGCAGACGAATACGGTAGCCATTGACTCCCTGCTAAAGTCTTATGAAGGCGTTGTAGCGGCAAAGACAGGCCATGTAAGCGCCCACGAAGCAGGCGCCATCGAATACCACGGTCACAAAGTACTGGAGCTTCCTGAGCACCGGGGAAAAATATGCGGTGAGGATTTAAAGTCCCTGCTGGAAAGCTTCTGGCAGGATGAAAATCATGAACATATGGTATTTCCGGGAATGGTTTATATCTCCCACCCTACGGAATACGGAACCCTTTACAGCGAGGCGGAGCTAAAAGAGCTTTCGGCCATCTGTCAGAGCTATGACATCCCTCTCTACCTGGACGGCGCGCGTCTGGGCTATGGCCTTATGAGCCATGACACGGACGTAACCCTGCCTATGATAGCGAAGTACTGCGACGCCTTCTACATCGGAGGAACCAAGGTAGGCGCTCTGTGCGGGGAAGCCCTGGTATATACAAAGAAAAATATGCCCAAGCATTTTCTGAGCATTGTGAAGCAGCACGGAGCGCTTCTTGCAAAGGGGCGTCTATTGGGGATACAGTTTGATACCCTCTTTACGGATCGCCTGTACTTTGAGATCAGCCGCCACGCAATCGAGATGGCAGAGCTCTTGAAAGAGGGACTGGAGAAAAAGAAATATCCCCTTTATCTGCAATCACCCACGAACCAGCAGTTTGTCCTTCTGGAAAATGAGACATATCAGGCTCTGCAAAAGGAGGCTGCAATGGGCTTCTGGGAAAAGCCGGACCCGGAGCATACGGTAGTGCGTCTGGCAACAAGCTGGGCTACAAGGCGGGAGGATGTGGAAGCATTTTTAGCTCTGCTATAGGAGAAACAGAAGGCCCTGTAAAAATAAAACCGGAATCTTTGATGATAATCTGCATCAAGATTCCGGTATTTCTTATAATGGAATATTCTTATCTCCGCCGTAAAAACGGAGATGAAATACGGACTGCTAGCAAACGCCTGACTGAAAACGCTGGGGCCTTGCGAAGCTCTGTTCCACCTTCTCACGCACCTGCTGTTCCGTTAAGGGAGCGGAGGAGGAGAGTTCAAAATATACATAGCCGCCGCCTGCTTTTGCGTAGCCGCAGACCAGATAGCGGTGGCCTTCCGAAAGCTCCGCTTCCAGAAAGAGACAGGTATATGCCTCACGGTCAATCCAGTCTCCGACAGTGTAATCCCTGCCGGATTCATGGAGCATTACCACATGCTCGGACACATAGTCGGAGAGCACTTCATCCAGAATCCACTTTTCACGCTCCGCCAGATTCACATAAGTGAGTTGGACGGAAGACGGCGCTTTGACAGGGAGGATAAATGCGGTGAGGGTTCCATATTCTGCGGTTTCCGCGTTGCTGTCTGCCGGATTGGCAGCTAATACATCTCTTTTTATTGGCATAAGAGAACATGTAATTGCTGTCAGACCGATTAGGCATGATAAAAATCGCTTTTTCATAGACACCCCCCATTTCTGTTTTCATCTCGTGATTTGCAAATCAGTATGCGGAAAATCCGGCAAAGCTTCCGAAAATCTTTTAACATTCGTATCAGCGGCTGATGCCCGAAGCATACTGGCATGAGTTTCTTTTGTTTCTCCTAGTATACACAAAAAACATTACAAAATTATGAAGATAAAATTTATTTTGTATTATAATTTTGGACGAAATAATAGAATAATCAGAAAAATCAACAGATTAAAAGAAAAACAGACAAAAACGGACAAAAGATATAAGGGAGATAGCTTTTTCATTGACATTCCGAAGGCTTTTGATAGAATAAAAATTACATTGCCTTTTATGTATTTGGATTCGGAAGACGGAAAAACCAGAGAACAGATTTACCGCAGTCTGCTTTGATTTTTATAATTTGTTCCGTTTTTGTTATGTCAAAACATTAGTTTTAAAGATATGGAGGAAGTGTTTATGAAAAAATCTGCCGCAATATTTTTGCTGCTGCTTCTTCTAACCGGGTGCAGGAATATCCCGGAGAAAGAGGAAGCGCAGACGGATTCCTGGGGATCTTTTACAGCGGAAAAGACCTACAGCTATGATGAAAAATATTATGCCATACAGGAAGCGGAAAAGATCGTGGACTCCGGAGTCAATCACATAAAGGTCTGTATCTATGAAACGGGGACAGAAGAGAAGGTATTTGAATTTTATACGGAGAGAGCAAGGGATTTCCGGGGAATCTGCTGGGAGTCGGATACCTACAATATCTGGATTCAGTCCGGTGATACGGGGGTGTACTGCTACAGGTATGAGGATGAACGGTGGATACGGGATGATTCGGCGGAACGGCCGGAAGATATTCATTCGAAATACGACGATATGGAAGAATAAAATAGGAAATTTGATTAAAGTCTGCCTTTGAAATATAATTTGAAATATGCTATAATTTTAACAATGAGGCATTACAGATGTGTCGAAGCGACTTTACCCTTTAGAGCTGTCGCGCAGCGACTTTTAATAGGAGGATATTAGAAAATGGCAAATGTAACATTTCGATTTGAGGACGGCGATCAGGTAACGGTGTCTACGGCCCTGGGAGAGAATCTCCTGGAGACGGCGCGGAAATCCAATGTGGTGATTGACGCCCCCTGCTCCGGCAATGCTTCCTGCGGAAAATGTAAGGTAAAATTTATCAAAGGAAAACTGGATTCCAAAAAAACACGCCACATCAGCGATACCGAGTACGAGGAAGGCTGGCGCCTGGCCTGTGTAAGCCAGGTGGCCGGAGATGTGGAGGTTATGGTGCCGGATATTGCCTCCGCCTACCGCAGCCGTATGAAGGTGGCGGACTTAAGCTCCCCGGAGGAGGTAGCCATCTTTGACGAGTCCAAGCGCAAAATTGAGGAGGCAGAGCTTCCCCTCCACAACAACATTCACATTGTGCGGATCAAAATGGACCCGCCGAGCCTTGAGGATACCATGCCCGATATTGAGCGGGTAATCCGTGCTTTGCAGGAGGCTACCGGAATCCAGTACATACGGATTCCCTATTCCTGTCTCAGAAAGCTCCCAAATACCCTGCGGAGCAGTAATTTTGAGCTTCAATGTATCATCGGACAGGCACAGCGCCATGTGTTCGTCTACGACGTATACGGAGCCAACGAGGATCTCATCGTAGGCGGCCTGGCTGTTGACATCGGAACCACCACCGTGTCCGCCGTTGTGGTCGATATGATAGACGGAAGGATTCTGGCCAAGGCGTCCACCGGAAACGGACAGATCCGCTACGGCGCCGATGTTATCAACCGAATCATTGAATCCACCAAGCAGGGCGGACGCACAAGGCTTCAGGATGCCATTGTAGCGGAAACGCTGAACCCCATGATTCAGCAGATGTGCAAGGCAGCTCATATCAGCACCCGGCACATTTACCGCCTGGCGATTGCGGGCAATACCACCATGAACCATCTGCTGATGGGAATCAATGCGGACCCGCTGCGGATGGAGCCGTATATTCCGGCATTTTTTAAGACAAACTCTTTCTATGCGTCGGATATTAATCTGAAGGTTCACCCGGATGCCCATATCATTATGGCGCCCAATATCGGAAGCTATGTGGGCGGCGATATAACGGCAGGCACTCTGGTGAGTATGCTGTGGAACCAGCCGGAGTTTTCCTTATTTATTGACCTGGGTACCAACGGAGAGCTGGTGTTCGGCAATTCCGACTTTATGATGAGCTGCGCATGCTCCGCAGGGCCGGCCTTTGAGGGCGGCGATATTAGCTGCGGTATGCGGGCCACGGACGGAGCTATTGAGGCATGTACCATTGATGCGGAGACGATGGAGCCTGATTTCACCATTATCGGGGATGAGGGAGAGAAGCCCATCGGACTTTGCGGATCGGGTATTATTGATGTGATTGCGGAATTGTTCCGGTGTAAGATTATCAGTCCAAAAGGAAAGTTTATCCGGGACGGAAAGCGGATCAAGCGGGATGCCTACGGAATGGGCAGTTATGTGCTGGCATTTGAGGAAGAGTCCGGCTCTGTGAAGGATGTGGAGATTACGGAGGTGGATATTGATAACTTCATCCGGGCCAAAGGCGCTATTTTCTCCGCAATTCGTACCATGCTGAAAACACTGGATTTCGATATCAGCATGATCGAGCAGGTCTATGTGGCCGGCGGCATCGGAAGCGGCATCAATATGCAGAATGCCATCAATATCGGAATGTTCCCGGATATTCCGGTAGAGTGCTATCACTATATCGGCAATTCCTCCCTGTCCGGCGCTTATGCGATGCTTTTGTCTACCAAGGCGGAGCGGAAGGTTTATGAGCTGGCGCAGAATATGACTTATCTGGAGCTTTCCACGGAGCCGGGCTATATGGATGAGTTTGTGGCCTGCTGCTTCCTGCCCCATACGGACAGCTCACTTTTCCCGTCAGTAGAGCAGTAGGAAGGAACGAGCGGACCTGTTTCCGCAAACAGGAGTATGGATTGTCCGAACGGAGAACATTGAAAAAAGTACGGCGCATACGCCTGCGATTCGGCATTTGACATCATGGTAAGAAGGAGTAACGGTTACAATGGAATTTCCCTATGAAAAAGACAATAAGGAGCGGATTCCTCTGGAGCATTATCTGGAGGAATACCGTCAAATAGAACCCAAAGAGGCGGCTTCCCGCTGCGGTGTGGATTATGACGAGGAGAAGCAGCAGTTTCATATCCGGCTGATGGGATACCGCTATCTGGTGGATTATCCAAAGTTTGCCCTTCATCCGGAAAATGGAGAGGAAGGGGCGGTACGCTGCTCGGAGATGGTTCCGGCTAAGATTATTGTGCTGCGCTTTCTGATTTCCGGCCAGTCGGTGAAGAGCACGGGAAAATATCTCACCTACCGGGAAGTGCCCTGGGGCGAGGTGTATTTCCGCCAGTTCGAGGGGCGGTGCCTGACAAGGCTTAAATTTGCTTTTGGATTTAAACTGGATCAGTTTGCAAAGGCAATGGAAAAACTGGGGGCCGAGAAGATTTCTATGGGGGATGCGGCTTATGAGTTTGAGTTTATCAACGGACTCCATGTGCGCTTTATTCTGTGGGCCGGGGATGAAGAATTTCCCCCTTCCTCGCAAATACTTTTTGAGGACAATTTTCCCTATGCTTACCAGGCGGAGGATTTGGCTGTGGTAGGGGATATCTCTATTACCACATTGAAGAGCCTGGCGGCTTCCTGACGGGAGCTTATGTCAATGAGCGTGATGGAAAAAGGAAGATATCAATATAGAATGCTGCTTTGGCGACAGTCATCATGCTTGGAGATAATCTGCATTACAGAAAGGTTGAAAATACCGTAAGAAAAATTTTGTTTAAAAACGGCGCTGTTGGATGTACGTTCAACAGCGCCGCTTTTATGGGAGTATATTTCCGAAGGCAAGGAGCCGGCGGATATGTAAGCAAGTTTATTTCACGGAGACAGCCCAGCTTTATCAGGAACTGCCGCAAGGGTCAAAAACTACAAAGCTTTCTGCGTTTTTCTCCTCGCACGTTTTAGGGGCGAATCGGCTTTGCATCAGCCCGGCTTGCCCCCAGTACCCTGGAAAATGCGTTCAGGAATACATAAATCAGAACCGTATAAACGCCCAGAGCAATTGTATTTTTTACCAGCCGGATTGTCAGAAGATACTGCCATTCCATTCCGTACATCAGGTGAAGCCAGAAGGTAGACAGGGTACAGGAAATGACAAATTCCGTGAGTCCTCCAAGTAAGGCTCGTCCCGGCGTGATTTTCGTACGGTAGAGGAACATGCCGAACAGAAAGCCCATAATGGCATAAGTCAGCGTGAAGCCCGGGAAGAACGGTGCGGACTGGGGTGTGACAAAGAAGCTGATCACATCGCCGGCAATTCCCACGGTCATTCCCATTAAGGGTCCGCCGTAAAAGGCCGCTGCGGCCAGGGCCAGGAAAGCAAGGCGAAACTCCAGAATTTCGGAAAACCGGATGTTAAAAAGAGACAGTACCACGTAAAGGGACACAAAAAGCCCGCCTAAGCAGATGCCCTGTACGCTGTGGATGCATCCCAGCTGCTCCTTGAAACGGAACGCATTTTTGGAACATAATTGCATAAAAAATACACCTCCTATTGTGTGGTAGGTTAATGGTAACTGTATGAGCAGCGGCTTGAAAATGCGGACATTTTAAACTGCGCCCTGCTCATTGCTATTATAAATATCTAGCTCCGACCACACATGAGCTGCACTCATCTGTAGCAACGGGTGCGGATAATATATCGTAAGACAAGCGCACAGGCGCTTCCTTTTCGTTTCGAGGCGACTCCCCATCCATCGAACACTTGACGCATAAAATCCTACTTCGCTATTATTTATGAGACCCATTATAGCAGGTATTTTTAGAAATGCAATAGAAAAAGATAATATTTTAACAAAGTTTTAACAAAGTACTTTTGTATTAAGACAGAGAGCATGGGCAGATGGAGCGAAAATATGCGTCTGTTGGATAAAATGCTTAAAAGAAGGAAAATTTATTGACAATAGTTGGATGATTTGATAGGCTGTATACAGAAATTCAGATCAAACATTTCACAAGAGAATAGTTTGATATTACGGAACTGGAAACAGTAATATCCTCTCCGGCGGACAAATCGATTTGCAGGCACATGAATTTGTGACTGGAAATTGATTTCATACAGGTGTGCCGGAGAGGATATTACGGAACTGGAAACAGTAATATCCTCTCCAGCGCACAAATCGATTTGCAGGCACATGGATTTGTGGCTGGAAATTGATTTCATACGGGTGTGCTGGAGAGGATATTACGGAACTGGAATAGGAGGACCAGCTATGGAGATTTTATTTGACACAGCCAATTTGGAGAGCATTAAGAAATACAGCCAGATTTACCCTTTCACGGGCGTTACATCCAATCCGAGCATTTTGAAGGCAGAGGGAAAGATTGAGTTCTTCGCCCATATGCGTGAGATTCGCGCCATCATCGGAATGGAACGCACGCTGCATATCCAGACCATTGCGGAGGATTTGGATGGAATTTTAAGAGACGCGGATGCCATTTTGAAAAATGTGGATTCTCGCGTATTCATCAAGATTCCCACCACAGAGGCAGGCTTGCAGGCCATTATGAAGCTGAAAAGCCAGGGCGTGGGAGTGACGGCTACCGCCATTTATTCCAAGATCCAGGGCTTCATGGCAATTATGGCCGGCGCCGATTACATAGCGCCTTACCGGAATCGCATGGAAAACCTGGACGTGAACTTTGCCGAGGCCATTTCTGCATTCCGCAACGGAATCGAAGAGAACCACGCGAACTGTAAAATCCTAGCAGCAAGCTTCAAGAACATTGCCCAGGTCAATAAAGCGCTTCTTGCCGGCGCCCACACCGTAACCGTTCCGCCGCAGCTTCTTCATTCCACCTTCCAGATGGCTTCCGTGCAGAAGGCTATTGATGACTTCCGTGCGGATTGGGAGAGTGTGCAGGATGCTAAGACGATTGGGGAGCTATAGGTATCTCAATCTGTACAATATAATCTTCAATGCGGTCAACGACCGTTTCATTGATTCCCTTTTCATAGGAGAAACCGGACAGAACAAGTCCCTGCTTCCCGGCATAGGTCAGGATTTCCGAGTAGCGGCGGGCAAGTCCGTCCCAGGCTCCTTTGTGAAAGGCTCTGAGATAATTTCCTTTGGGCTGCGTATGCAGCCCTTTTTTTCGCGGAAGAAACGGAATCTCAATAAAAAGCTTTGTATAATGCTGAAAATCGCCGTGAAGAAGGCTGTCCACAGGGATCATGGAGCCATAGGAAGCGTCATGGAGACGGCCGAGGCCGAAACGGGCTGTCTCGGCAGTGATCAGCTCTACCTCCTTTTCGAAGGAAGTGTTCTCATCAATATCCACCGTTACCAGGCAGCGCTCGTCCTTTTCCACAATACTGATTTCGGATAAATCCATTGTAAGCAGGGTGTTCATATTCTGCCGGTGGCCGCATAAGGTATTGCGGACTGCCTTAAGGTGGTTGATTTGAAGATCCAGGTCTTTTATCTTTTTATCCAGAAGGCATTTCAGATTTTCGGCGGAACGGTTATGCATAAAAGCCTGAATTTCCTGGAGGGAGACATTCAGCTCCCGAAGGAGGAGAATGGTTTCCAGGATGGGGCTTTGATGGTAGCTGTAGCAGCGGTATCCATTGGACGGGTGGATGGCCGCAGGCTTGAACAGACCGATCTCGTCGTACCACATCAGGGTCTTTTTGTTGATGCCGTGAAGGGACGCGAACTGTCCGATTGTCAGAAGCTTGTCGTTTTCGTTCATAGTGTGCCTCCTAAAGTCTCAGGTAAATGTGTCCACATGTTTATTCTCACCGGCAGAGAAACAGGCAGATCTGCCGCATGTTCATTGGGCGGGAGCCTGCTTTCCTTTAGCGGGTACTGCGGCGGGGAGCAAAAGCGGAATTTACTTATGAATATACATTCTGGTCATACCTGGTTCATTATCTCCCTGAACCATGCACAAAATAAGTTAAAATCTCCTCTTGATCGTACTGTTACTGTACGGTATATGATACCAGATACGAAAGGAAACTTCAATAAGAAACTGGAAACGACAGCGCCGTGTGCCATGTACGGAGCAATCAGTAGAATCAGGACTAAATGATTGAACATTGTTCTCATAAAGTATATTGGAAATAGCGCTGCAAAACTGGAAGCAATCATATTCCGGGAGGAAAGAATGGAAAATCAAAACGCATACCGAAAACCTGTAACTTTAAGAAACATTTTAAAATTCGCAGTCCCAACCATAGCCATGACCGTATTCATGTCTTTTTACACAATGGTGGACGGACTTTTTGTCTCCAACCTTATCGGCACCGACGCCCTGTCCGCTATCAATCTGACCGCACCTGTGATTCAGCTTGTCACCGCCATTTCTACGATGCTTGCCACCGGAGGAAGCGCCGTGATTATGAAGAAAATGGGCGAGCAGAAGAGTGAAGAGGCCAGAGAAGATTTTACGTTTCTGATTCTGGTAAATGTATTCGTCGGCCTGGTTATGAGCGGTTTGGGCTATCTTTTGATGGATCGCATTTTTGCAGGAATGAGTCTTTCTTTGGAGGTGGAGGGCTACTGTGTGGAATATTTGAGCCGTTACCTTATGTTTACCATCCCTATTTTACTTATGAACAACTTTACCCTTTATATGATTGCAAGCGAAAAAGCGGCGCTCTCCCTGGTTTGTTCCGTGACGGGCGGTGTTTTGAATATGATTCTGGACTATGTGTTTATTGCAGTCTTTGGCATGGGAATCAGCGGCGCGGCTGTTGCAACGGGGCTGGGGTATTCCGTTACGGCCGTAGCGGGCCTCTTTGTTTTCAGCAGCAAAAAGAGCCTTCTTCACTTTCGGAAGCCGGTAATGCGCCTCAGGGTTCTGGCAAATGCGGCCTCTAACGGATGCTCGGAGATGGCTACGGCTCTTGTGACGGGAATTATCACCATGATGTTCAACTGGACCATGCTCCGCTATGTGGGGGAGGACGGCGTTGCGGCGGTGACAATTATTATGTATGTGCTGATGTTTGCAAGCTCTCTGTATACGGGCTATTCCTATGGGGTGGCGCCGATGCTGAGCTTTTATTATGGGGAGCAGAATCATAAGAAGCTTAAAAAACTGGTGGGAATTAGTCTCAAGGTGATTTGTGCGATTTCGCTGGTGACTGTGGCGGCCTCATTTTCCCTTACAAGATCTCTGGTGTCCGTATTTGCCCGGCCGGACAATCCGGTGTATGATTTGGCGGTGACGGGAAACCGCATCTGTACTGCGGCGCTTCTTTTTATCGGATTTAATATATTTGCAAGCGGGATGTTTACGGCTTTGTCAAATGGTGTGGTTTCGGCGGTGCTGGCATTTTCCAGATCCTTTGTATTTATGCTGATTTCTATGCTTGTGCTTCCGATATTTTTGGGGGTAAATGGAATCTGGCTTGCTACTCCGGCGGCGGAGCTGATGGCTTTGGCATTGTCCGGCGCGATGTTTGTGAAATATCGGAGGCGGTACGGATACTAAGGCGAAATAAAACTTGCCAATTTTCCGGAAAGATGGTATACCTTAAGAATGATTGAATGACATTGGTATAATTATGAGGTAGAACTATGATTTCGGATGCTTTGCTGGATGCGGTCCTTGATACCTTGAGGACCCTTCCCTTTTTATTTGCGGCTTTTCTGGTAATTGAGTCCGCGGAGCACTATTCCAATCAATTCAGCAGCCGGGTACTGGCGCGGGTGGGGAAGGCGGGGCCTTTTCTGGGGGCGGTTCTCGGATGTATCCCGCAATGCGGATTTTCAGTGGCGGCGGCCAATCTCTACTCCGGCGGGCTGATTACTTTGGGGACGCTTCTTGCGGTGTTTCTCTCCACCTCCGATGAGGCGGTACTGATACTGCTGGCCCACCCGGGAAGC
This sequence comes from Clostridia bacterium, assembly GCA_910576325.1. Taxonomy (GTDB): domain Bacteria; phylum Bacillota; class Clostridia; order Lachnospirales; family Lachnospiraceae; genus Laedolimicola. The sequence goes on along the minus strand of CAJTIM010000003.1, from coordinate 208,158 downwards.
GGTAAGGTGATTGGGTCTCTTCTGATCTGGAAGGTGATGATCGGTATAGGGGCGGGGTGCCTGGTGGATTTGCTGTTTCGGAGGAGGAAGGAGGAGAAGCATATTGAGGAAATGTGTAAAAGCTGCGGATGCAGCGATACCAGCGGAGTGCTTCGCCCGGCCCTTCTTCATACGGTGCGTCTGGGTGTTTATCTACTCATCTTTACTTTTTGCCTGAATTTGATTTTGGAGCTTGTGGGGATTGAGCAGCTTTCCAGGATTTTAGGGAAGAATACACCGTTTCAGCCGTTTCTGGCGGCGCTTCTGGGGTTGATTCCCAATTGTGCTTCCTTGGTGCTGATTACGGAGCTTTACCTGTCAGGGGGCTTGAGCTTTGCATCAGCCATTGCAGGATTGTGCGCCGGGGCCGGCGTGGGAGCGGCGGTGCTGTTTCGCTCCAATCATCCTGTGGGGGAAAATGTGAAGATTGCAGCGCTGCTTTATGGGATTGCGGTGGTTTCGGGACTGCTGCTTGGAGGAGTAGTGTGAGTTTTGAGTTTAGGACTGGAAAACAGCATCTTTAGGGAAGTGTTTGGACGGTTTACGGATACCTGTTTTCAGGAGCAGAAATACATCGAAAACCAGGGTACGAACTGAAAGATGCGGAACTGAAAAAGAGTATTTTAGGAATTGTTCAGTCAGATTTACGATATATGCATTTTGCGGATAGAAATTTATTTGAATTTGCGGTTAGAGATGAAAAGAAGCAGAATTGGGACAGAAAGGAAGCGCATATATGGAACGAGAGATAGTTGAGCCTGTTTACAAGGAAATATTTCCTTTCTGGGAAGAGATTACGGAAGGGGATCGTGATTATATCTGCCGCCATTCCATGTCCGTAACATATGAAAAGGGAGCAGGTGTTCATGACGGCAATGAGTGTTCCGGGGTGATCTTTGTCTGCTCCGGCAGCCTTCGCCTTTCCATGATATCCGACGACGGCAAGGATATCACTCTTTACCGGCTTCACAAGGGGGATATGTGTATGCTGTCCGCCTCCTGTGTGCTTAAGTCCATTACCTTTGACGTATTCATAAATGCGGAGGAGGACAGCCAGTGCTATGTGATCAGCGGTCCGGCTTATGCCGCGGTGTCGGAGCGCAATCCGTCCATCAAAATATTTTCTCTGGAGGCTGCGGTGAGCCGCTTTTCCGATGTAATGTGGGTGATGCAGCAGATTTTATTTATGAGCATGGATAAACGGCTGGCTATATTTCTCACGGACGAGTCGGCCCGCACCGGATCGGATACCATCACGTTGACACATGAGCAGATTGCCCGGTATATGGGTTCTGCCCGCGAGGTGGTTTCCCGTATGCTGAAATATTTTGCAAATGAGGGAATTGTGGAGGTTTCCCGTAAGGGAATCCGCATTTTGGATAAGAAGCGGCTGCGGAAGCAATGTCTTTAAGCTGCCGCGCCTTGCTGACGGCAAACAGCCGTTTCAGGGACAGTCAGTCAGGCTCTTTTGGATTTACCGTTTTTGACGCAAATAAAAGAAAGGGCTTTATTAAAAGGATTGGAAAGGAGGCTTTGGTTATGGGAATTTGGATTCCGGAATAACGGCAAGGCGTGAGCTGATGTTATTCCCGCCTTGCTAATCAGGCAGAAATAAAAATTGATTAGGAGGCAAATAAAATGTCATATTTTATCTATGAAACAAAGAACATCTATTATCAGGTAACAGGACACGGAAAGCCGCTGATGCTCCTTCACGGAGACACCGCTTCTTCCAAAATGTTTGAAATGGTTCTGCCACTCTACAGCCGGCATTTTAAAGTGATTCTCATGGATTTTCTGGGAAATGGGAAGTCGGACCGGGTGGAAAGGTTTCCGGCGGACTTGTGGCACTCGCAGGCAATGCAGGCGCTTTCCTTACTGGAGCATCTTGATTTTGGAAAGGTAAGCTTGGTCGGCACAAGCGGCGGCGCGTGGGTTGCTCTGAACGCGGCCCTGGAGCGCCCGGATCTGGTGGAAAAGGTTGTTGCCGACAGCTTTGACGGAAGGACGCTTGCAGAGAATTTTGCGCCTGATTTAGGAAAAGAACGGGCTTTTGCCAAAAATAACGGGATGGCCAGGCAGTTTTATGAGTGGTGCCAGGGGGAAGATTGGGAAACTGTGGTGGATCTCAACACAGAGGCTCTTCTCGCATGTGCCGATTCCAAAATCCCGCTTTTTTGCAGGCCGCTGAAAGAACTGCGGGTTCCGCTCCTGCTTATGGGAAGCCGGGAGGACACGATGTGCCGGAAGGATCTGGCGGAAGAGTATGGGCAGATGAAGGAAGAAGTCCCTGACTGCCGGGTACATATGTTTCAGACAGGCGGACATCCAGCGATTGGTACAAATGCGGAATGTGCGGCAAAAGTCATTACAGAATTTATCAATGAATAATATATAAAAAGGGTGGTGCTGCAAAATTATCTGATTGAATGATTTTGCGGCACTCCCTTTTCTATTTTGGAATATAAGAATGGAGCCATTGTTCCATAGACGATTACGCATCTATTTTGCAACGGCCCCCTTTTGCTGTTTGACAGTTTATCTGAGTTTTTCAGCCAAGTAAAGCAAGGATTTGATCCTTCGGCTTAACGCCGGCTGACTGGTGGGTAACCTTTCCGTCCTTGATGACAACCAGAGTGGGGATGCTTGCTACGCCGAAGGCGGAGGCCAGCTCCGGCTCATTGTCTACGTTGATTTTGCCGATCAGGTACTGGGGATTTTCCTCGGCAATCTCGTCTACCAGGGGAGATACCATACGGCAGGGGCCGCACCAGTCGGCGTAAAAGTCCAGAAGAACGGGCTTTGTGCTTGTTTTTACGGAATCGAAATTGTTTTTATTTACAGTGAGTACTGACATATTTGTTACCTTCCTTTCTTTTGATATCCTTAGGATACCCAATTATTTTTTTATTTTCTGTGATAAGGTCACATTTCTTGCCTTGCAGATGAGCTGGGTCATGGTGCCCATAGGACAGTAGACGCACCAGGAGCGCGGCTTAAACAAGACCATTGTAATCAGCCCCAGGATGGTGGAGGTCATCATAACGCTGTAAAAACCAAAGGCAAACTGCGCCACTCCGTCGGAAAGCCATGTGCCGTGATAAGCCCAGTGCCAGGGAACCCGGAAGGTCCACAGAAGCGTCACCGCCGTCTTCAGATTCTTTGCCCCGGCAAATACCAGGTAGGTGTTCCACAGCATAAGGAAGAACATGGCAAAGAAAAAAGTGAGAAATCCATAGCGGAAATAGTTGGACCGCATCCATTTTGGGATGTCTTTTTTCCGTGAAAGCCCGAATCGTCCGCCTGCGAGGGCGAATAATTGTCCTCTGCCGCAGTATTTGCTGCAGTAAGCCTTATTTCCCTTCACAATGGAGATGAGAAGGGGGATGAAAAAGCAGAGCAGGCCGAGCCAGGCAAACAGGATGTTGAAAAATCCCAGAATCAGATAAGTAAGGGAAACGATCCAGAGGTAATCATACCATTTTTTCTGTTGCTTCATGGTTCGGCCACCTCCATTTTAATAATGCTTGCAGGGCACTCTTTGGCGCATTTTCCGCATCCGATGCACAGGGCTTTGTTGACTTCGGCGCAGATGCCTTTTGGAACGGTGATTGCGCTCTTGGGACAGACCTTGACGCAGCATCCGCAGGCCACGCACTCCCGGGCGCTGATAGTTGCTTTTCTTTTTGGCATAAATAATCTCCTTCTGCTGATGTCCGAATGTACGGGCTGGCCGGTAATATGACGCATGGTCTGCCGGTACGGGATAGGGAATCGGACTGTTTCTATGAGTATATGGTAGGAAATTTTTTCTTTCCGTGACAAAGTCACAGAACCAGTTGGCTTGCAGGATTTGTATGGATTAGGAAGTAATTGGAAAAAGATGCGGTTTTGGCCGGATGCGCATGGGGTAAGGGGAGTTTGCGGAACAAAAGACCGAAAAAATGAGATGGTGATTTCTTATAAAATCTGATAAGATAAAGAAAAATATTTTAGAATCCTGCTGTTCAAACAGGGAAAGGATTCCTTTTTTGGCGCAGGCGGTTTTGGAGGAAGATAGATGAAAAAAATAGGATGGTATTTGATGAGCATACTTCCGGTAGCTGTGATGCTGCTGATACAATTTGTGGGCAGCGTTGTTTTGATGGTGTGGTATATGCTCTGCTATGGTGTTGCGGACGGGGCGCAGATGGCGCTTGATAACTTGATGGGAATTATGGTAGTTACCCAGGTGATGACGCTTTTTGTTACGGGACTGTGGTACTATTTTGGAGTATTTCGGCAGAGGGCCGGAAGGAAAGAAGGGGAGAGGGGGCTTTTTTCCGGAAGCTCACTGGCTGGCATTTTCTGTCTTGCTATCGGAGCACAGTGTCTGATTGGAATAATGCTCCTTCTCTGGAGTATGGTGAGTCCGGGGCAGATTGAGGCTTATGAACAACTGATGGAGGACAGCGGAATTGGGGAGCTGACCGTATTTTCTGCCATTGCGACGGTGATTATGGCGCCGGTGGGGGAGGAGCTTGTGTGCCGCGGCCTTTCGTTGGAGTATTTAAAGCGCGCAGGCGCCCGGTTTTGGGTGATTAATGTGGTGCAGGCGGCGCTTTTTGGGGCGATGCACTTGAATCTGGTTCAGGGTGTTTATGCATTTTTGGTGGGATTGGTTTGCGGGTATCTTATGCTGAAGTACCGGAATCTTTTGGCCTCCATATTTTTCCATGCTGTTTTTAATGCTTATTCTACGTTTGGAACGCCGATTATTGAAAAGTTGGAGGCTGTCAATTCGACGGTATATTATATTGGGTGTCTGATAGTGGGAGGTGTGTTCTTTTCTCTTGGGCTTTTGTTAATGAAGAAGGATCTTGGCAGGAAAGCGCTCTCTTAAGGGCGGAGAGGAGAAGGCCGGAGGCTTGCATTATGAAAACGGAGAATAGGGACAGAACGCTTTTGGTAACAGGGGGTGGGGGGACGGGATTGCCGCAAAATAAGCCGGACGGCTTTTCCATATCTGTGTTCGGACGGTTCACGTATAGTCTGTCTGCTTCGGACGGACATTGACCTGGTTGCTTTTTGTGTGTTTTTATGTTTTGGGGTCAATGTTCGTCCGTATCAGACAGACTGTACGTGAACAGCCGGACACCGGATATCGGAAAAGCCGTCCGGCTTATTTTGCGGCAATCCCTGGCTTTGGGGGCGGCTTGTTTTTTGAGTTCTTTGTGTGGTGTTGCGTGTTTGTCTGCTGGTAAAGTCGCAAAGGCGCACGAGAGAAATTTTTATGAGTGCCTTTTCGAATAAAAGTTTCTCTCATTACAGGTGCGCCGAAGTGACTTTACTCTTTAGTGCCGTCGCGCAGCGACTTAAATAAAAGATAGGAGTATACTTCCAGGCCTAGTACGCCCAGGAGGATGATGCCGACGGTGATCTGGGCCATCCAGGGGGTGGGGAGGAAGCCGTTTAGAATCGTGCACAGTCCCATGAGGATGAATACGATGCCGCCTGCGGCATGAGTTTTTTTCCAGACCCATTCGTTTTCTAAGGTCCAGGGGTTTTTGATGCCCATTGTGTAGTTGGTGCGGAGCTGGGGCATGTAGTTGCCGACGGTGAGGAGGATGATTCCTACGCCGATGGGGATCAGGCGCTCTATGGGGACGGGGTAGCCGAGGCAGAGGGCGTTGGTGATCCATAGGGTGATGTTGAGGAAGAGAATCAAAAGGATGATGAATATTTGGTAGGCTTTTTGATGCTTTTCGTAGCTTTTGCCTCTTGGATCGATTTTGGGTATTATGCGGAGCATGAGCAGCATCAGCATGGGCAGCAGGGCAAGAAACAGGGTGGATGCTTTGCCGGCCCAATTGTCTGCTTCGCCGTATACGTTCCAGTGAATGGGGACTTCTTCGGGCAGTATGGGATATACAAACAGGTGCCCTGCGAAGGATAGGATGCAGATGACGAGTAAAAAGATGGTTTGTTTTTTCATTTGCTTGCGCCTCCTTTGGAAAAATCAAAAAACCATTTGATTAGATCCTGGAAAATGGTTGTGTTTAAGCTGTAGATAATGTTTTGCCCCTTCCGCTCGTCCAGGACCAGGCCGGCTGCTTTCAGGGTGCTTAGATGGTGGCTGATGGACGGCTTGGAGATGTCGAAGTATTCGGCAATTTCGCCGGCGGACATGTCGCGGTCGGAGAGCAGTTCAAGGATTCTGCGCCTTGTGGGATCGGACAGGGCTTTGAAGGCATCGTTCAAGAGGTGGGCCTCCTTTCTTTTGTGCGGTAGGTTTTGGAAATATTTTTTATATTTAGATAAATGTCTAAATATCTAACTAAAAGATAACACAGATGGAACGGGGTGTCAAGTTAATATAGAAAATTAGGGATTTAGATGTTTTGCGGGTGATATTTTCCGGAAGGTGAATATTCGGTCAGGGGCGGCTTTTTTGGATTATTGCTTTTCTGGTTTTCGGAGTATGACAGAATGGCAATAAAGATATATAAGGTTGTTAAACACTTGGTGATTCATTTAGAAGCAAATTTGAGAGCCGGAAGTTTTATAGTGATTAAGGAGTAGAAAAATTCACAAATCTGTGGTATAATAAATTGTAGTGTAAGTACAATATATGTTACTACGGCAAAGGAGAGTCGGAATGCTGAAGAATAACGTGGAAGTCGATGTAAAAGTGAAATGTATAGAGGGTGATGTTACCCAGGCGAAACTGGCAGAGGACATAGGGACTTCGGCGCCATATGTCAGTCGGCTCATAAAAAATAAAGAAAAAATTGTTAATAAGACTTTTCTCCAGCTCATGGAAAAGCTGGGATATGATATTGAGTTGACATATGTAAAACGCGAGGAGGAATGATGCTATGGTGAATTTGAGCAGACTTGAAGAAATAAAGGACTTGCGGACGGTATGGCCGCATGAAGCCCTGGACTTTACTCCTTGGCTGTCGCAGGATGATAATATCGCTCTCCTTGCCGATGCGGTGGGGATTGATATTACTGTTGACGAAACGGAATCCTCCGTAGGAGATTTCAATGTTGATATCTTTGCGTCTGAGACTGGGACGGATCGGAAAATTATCATCGAAAATCAGCTGGAGGACACCAACCACGACCACCTTGGCAAGCTGATAACCTACGCATCCGGCAAATCTGCGGATGTGATTATATGGGTAGTGAAACACGCTCGTGAGGAACACAAGGCTGCCATTGAATGGCTGAACAACCATACCGATGAGAAAATCGGATTTTTCCTCTGCGAGATAAAGCTGTACCGCATCGGTACTTCCGAGCCTGCCGTGAAGTTTGAGGTCATCGAAAAGCCGAACGACTGGACAAAGGAAGTAAAGAAAAATGAGTCCGCAAGCGAGACTCAGCAGCAGAGATATGATTATTGGGTGGCGTTCCAGGACTACGCATTCCGGAACGCGCAGTTCGCAAAGAACTTCAATCGCCGGAAGCCTTCTATGGATCATTGGATGAACTTCAGCGTAGGTTCCTCTGCCTGCCACATCACTGTCTCGCAGATTCAAAAGCGAAATGAACTGGACGTAGAACTGTATATCAGTGAGGATAAGGACTTATTTCACTCACTTTTCGAGAAGAAGGACGCCATTGAATCCGATGCCGGATTGTATTTTGAGTGGCGGGAACTACCGGAGCGCAAGGCAAGCCGCATTGTTATCGAAAAGAGTGTGACTTTCGGTGATAAGAATCAATGGATCGCACAATTTGATTGGCTGATTGATGTCATGATAAAGATGAAGAAAACCTTCAGGAAATATCTATAAGAAGAAATTTAGCTATTGAACCTGGCACATCCTGAAATGATATATAGGAGGTCAATATGGCAAAACCGGATTTTTCAGAGACAGTAGGCAAAGTAAAAAACAGTGTCGGAGATGTTGCCGAAAGGGTAAAGACCGGCACAAATAAGGCGGCTGGAAAGGTGAAGGAATCTGCCGACGGCTTGATTAAGACTATCCAAGACAAGTCTGCAAAAAAGCCTGATACTGCAAAAGACAAAATCAAACCACCTAAAAAAGAAAAACTGCCGAAAAAAGAAAAAGAGACCAAGGAAACAGAACCCAAGGTGAAGTTGGACGATGCTCTTCGTATAGCGGTAGATCAATATAATGATGCATATACTACTATGAATGAGAAAGGTACGACACTTTACCGTGAAAGAACTCGTGCTGTTGATATGATTATGCATATCGAGGACTTTGTAAACAGTATTGCAAATCGCCCCAAGAACTTTGATACCGATATAGCGGAGATAAAAGCACACAGAGAAAAATTTATCGGTATGTGTGAGTTTGCCAAACAGGAACTTGAGGCGGCAAAAAAATCTGCTTTGGGTGCTGGGGCTGGTGTTGCTACTGGTGCTGCGATTGTAAGTGTTGCTCCGACAGTGGCTATGTGGGCAGCTACTACCTTTGGTACAGCATCGACGGGGACGGCTATTTCAGCACTTTCCGGTGCGGCAGCGACTAATGCAGCCCTTGCTTGGCTGGGGGGCGGTGCCTTGGCTGCAGGTGGCGGCGGCATGGCAGCAGGGCAGGCGTTTTTGGCATTAGCAGGTCCCGTTGGCTGGGGCATCGCAGGAGTTACCCTGCTTTCTTCCATTGTGCTTTTTAGTATGAATAAGTTGAAACTTGATAAAAAGAAAATAGAAGAGATAGAGGCCGTCAAGAAGAACACCAATACGGCACGAATGCTTGCGGCGCAGATTCAAGAATTGCTTGATGAGGTGGTAGCTCTTCGAGATAATTTGAGACAGCAATATAATGGCTGCTTGACTTATTTTGGAGAGGACTTTACTGTAATTCCAAGAGAACAGCAGATGCAATTGGGTGTGTTGGTGAATAACACAAAATCTCTTGCGGCATCGCTGAGAAAGAGCATTCAGTAAAGGACTTAGAACATGAACGCAGAGAAAATAGTAAAAAGCAGTCAAGAACAGGCTGTTGGCGCTTGGATCAATTACTTAAATCAAGTGCGCTTAGACAGACTTGTTGAGGCTTTGTCAAAACAGAATATTAACTTTGCCGATGCGATGGAAACTATTGAAACTGCCCTTGTTACCATCAAAGAGGATATAATCATCCGCAATCGCGGCGGCGACAAGGGTATGCATGGATTCATTGCTGAAATTGCAGAATGTGGCATCGGCAATGCTCGTCAGCAGATACTTGGAAAATCAGCGGGCTATATTTGGATAAATGATAATGGCCCCAATGATTTGACTCGTGGAGCAGAGGCTATTCAGCAAAAGTTTGTCCAATCAGGCGGCCATTTATCATTGCGGGCTGTTGCAGAGCATCTGAAACATTATCCGGAATATCTTGCAGAAGGACATAAATATCAAATTCCAAAAGATCACTACGATAAGATAATGGCGTATCTGGAGATGTCGGCTGATGCAGCAAACAAGCTACCGACATCTAAGGGTGAATTTTCACTCCGTCAATGGAAAGAGGTTCATGCATTTTTTTATGACAATAATATTGATCCAAGCAAACTAGAGCCCTCTATACTGGAATATGGCGAAGTTCAGCAAGGTACGATTGACGCGGCGTTCGACAAGGAAAAAGGCCGCTTACGTGAAGCGGACCAAGAACAACGGGACGCAGCTTATCAAGGCAGTAAGCCGACCGTTGCAGAAGGTGTTAAGGTTACTGCAGTCGCGGCTGCGGCTGAGGGTGCAACCGCATTCGCTATAGCCGTTGCCCGTAAACACAAGTCTGGTAAGAGAATTAATAATTTTGACCAGGATGACTGGATTGAGATTGTTGGAGAATCGGGCAAAGGTACAGTCAAAGGCGGGATTCGTGGTGTGAGTATTTATGTGCTTACCAACTTTACCGCCACGCCTGCCGCAGTTGCCAGTGCTGTAACCACAGCAGCATTTGGTGTTGCAGAGCAAGCACATCTCTTTAGAAATGATGCTATCAACGAAGTTCAATTTATCAATAATTCGGAAATGCTATGTTTGGATGCGTCAATAAGTGCATTGTCTTCCTTTGTAGGACAGGCGCTGATTCCAATTCCCATGTTGGGCGCCGTTATCGGTAATGCTGTCGGCACGATGATTTACCAAATCGGCAAGGATACACTTTCTGCTAAAGAACAGGAAATCATCAATCAATATCTGAAGGATATTGCTGAATTGGACGAAAAGCTGGCAAAAAAATACCAGCAGTATGTCGAGCAGTTAAACCGCTGTTTTGCAGAGTATATGAGATTGGTGGCGGTAGCTTTTGATCCAAAAGTTGAAAAAGCTCTGAACGGTTCAGTGGCTTTGGCAAAATATATGGGTGTACCGGATTCGGAAATTCTGGGCAACTATGATAAAATTGCAAGCTACTTTTTAGATTAACAACTGAATACATTTAACGGCGGCAAGGAGCAGTAAGCCCAGGCTTTCTTTCAAGAATCATTTATTGATAACGCCGACCCTAAATGGGCAATAGGGACTATCGGCAATCTTGGCACAGCTGTTGGAGGAAGTACACCTTCAAAATCCAAACTGGAGTATTACGCTGAAAAGGATTGATAATGAAGTAAGAAAAATAAAGGGTTTGCCTGTTGCAGGATATGATGATAAAACTCAGAAGGCGTACCTTGAATATCCGGACGGGAGGCGCGAGTATGTCGGAAAATGATGTGGTATTGCAGAAACACAGAAAGGAATTATCATATGTCAAAAAAGAAAGGTACAGAGATAACGATACATTCAAGTGCTGCTGAATATCTTACCTTTGTGGCTGCCACAGGCGATACTGAAAGTAGCTACGAAATGCGCTATGAGGATGAAAATATATGGCTGACACAAAAAATGATGTCGGTGCTCTACGATGTTTCAGTTGCCGCTATATCCCAGCATATCAAGCGCATTTATGAGGATGGAGAACTGATGCCGGAGGCAACTATTAAGAAATACTTAACAGTTCAATCCGAAGGAATTCGCCAGGTTTCACGCAATCTGGATCACTATAATCTCCAGATGATCATTGCTGTTGGATTTAAGGTGAATAACCAGCGGGCTGTTCAGTTTAGAAAATGGGCAGGACAAATCGTCAAAGATCACACGATCCAAGGCTGGACAATGGACAAAGAGCGTCTGAAAAACGGCCATATGTTCACGGATGAATACTTTGACCGTCAGTTGCAGTATATCCGGGAAATTCGGCTGTCAGAGCGGAAGTTTTATCAAAAAGTCACTGATTTGTACGCTACTGCTTTTGACTATGACAAGGATGCCAAAACCACACGCCTGTTTTTCCAAACAGTCCAAAATAAAATGCATTTTGCCGTTCACAGACATACCGCCGCAGAACTCATTGTAGAAAGAGCGGATGCGCAAAAGGAGCATATGGGCTTGACGATTTGGGGAAATGACCCGGACGGAAAAATTATCAAGGCCGATGTCACGATTGCAAAGAACTACTTAAGCGAAAAAGAAATGTCCTATTTGGAGAGAATCGTAACTCTTTATCTGAACTATGCTGAACTCTAGGCAGAGCGGCATATTCCCATGAGTATGGAGGACTGGGCAAAGAGGTTGGACGGCTTCCTTGAATTTAATGGAAACGAATTGCTGACCGGGGCGGGAAAAATCAGCGCGGAACAGGCAAAACTCCATGCCGAAACGGAGTTTGAAAAATACAGAATCATCCAGGACAAGCTCTTTCTGTCTGACTTTGACCGCTATATGTTGGAATTGAGTGAAGCGGCAACCGATACTGACACAGCGCACGAGTAGTCATTTAATGTGTCCATTCACATTTAGAAAGGAAAATATATGGCTTTAGATAATAAACTTAATATCACGGACTCAGTAGAACTTGCCAGAATGGAAGAAAAGATAAGCAAGAAAAAGGCAGTAGAATTATTTGGAAATGCATATTTGGACAATTACAAAACCGGAACATATGAAATGCTTGCAGCAATTCATCAATATTTATTTGATGAAATATATAATTTTGCCGGAAAGGTGCGAACTATAAATCTTGCAAAGGAGAATTTTAGATTTGCTTCTGTGATGTATTTGCAGGCGGCACTTGAAAATATTGAGAAGATGCCGCAGTCTACATTTGACGAAATAATTGAAAAATATGTGGAGATGAATATTGCACATCCATTTCGCGAGGGGAATGGCCGCAGTACTAGAATCTGGCTGGATTTAATCTTGAAAAAAGAATTGTACATGGTTATTGATTGGAGCTTGGCAGACAAAGAAGATTATCTATTGGCAATGGAAAGAAGTCCAATTAAAGATATCGAAATAAAGCATATCTTGAAGCAGGCTTTAACAGATAAGATTGATGATAGAGAAGTGTATATGAAAGGCATAGATCATAGTTATTATTATGAGGGATATGTTATATACAAAGCTGAGGACTTATAAATCCATGCACCTGCCAAATCATGCAAACTACACGTAAAATGCACACGAGAAAGGACTTAAAATCATGTCCGTCAATGAAAATACTTTAGAAAAGGTCATTATAACCGAATTACAAAAAATGGGCTATGATTATCTCTATGGTCCGGATATTGACAGGGATTATCACGAAGTGATATTGAAGGACTATTTTAAGACTTCAATGTTAAACATAAATCCAAACATTAACGAGGATATCATAGAAGAAGCCTATAAATCTATAAAAAATCTTGGCCTATATAAGTTGGCGGATATGAACGCGGCTTTTCACAAATATCTTGTGGAGGGGATTCCCGTTAATTACCGCAAAGCCGGAGAAGAGCGTACTTATACAGTAAAATTAATCGATTTTGCAGAATCAGCGAAGAATACGTTTCAGATTGTCAATCAATATACGGTAATAGAATATAAAAACAAGCGCCCGGATCTCCTTGTATTCGTCAATGGAATACCATTGATGTTATTTGAGCTGAAAAATATTGCAAATCAAGATACTACCATAGAAAATGCCTATAAGCAGGTTAAAAATTACCAAATGGATATTCCGACGTTATTCCATTACAATGCATTCAATGTGATCAGTGATGGTCTGGATACTCGTATAGGGACTATTACGTCCGATTTTATACGATATATGGTCTGGAAATCACAAAATGGAGAAAGGCCGGAGAATGAAGGAGTCAATTATTTTACAATTCTGTTGAATGGAGTATTGGAACCTGTCTATGGATGGACTTATGAAAACCGAGAACCAGGACACAAGTATCTATGCCAGGCAGCTTGCGGAGATGACGGCGGAAGAGCCAGATCCGCAGAAGGAAGTTCTTTATGAGAAACTGTCCGAGCTGCCGGATGCTGACCAGGAACTGTATCGTCTGTATTTTATCGAAGAGTATTCGCAGGAAGAAATTGTGAAGATGAAGGGCGTGTCGCAGAACACTATCTCCAAGAAGCTCCGCAGGATCGCAAAGCAGCTGACAGAGATGTGCAGGAACGCAGTTTAAGTCCGAGACGTGTAAGCCCAACTGAATATGGAGTCAAATGGCGGCAGGAAATTTCCTGCCGCTTTTGATGATTGGATATTGACAAAAAGCAATCATGAAACTATAATGATGATAGGAAAAACAAAAAAACATATCATATACTCTGCGGAGGATAAAGTATTGAACATAGATCAGAAAGATATAGAGCAGTATCTTTCCGAGGTGAAGGATGCTGTTGAAAAGGACAATTACAGGCTTGACAGGAATGCCAGGCGGCAGGATAACATTAATCTGTTCCTGGATTATGTTATTGATGAGGCAAAAGCCAAGGAAATCATATTGAGTCTTACTGCAATGGATTTTTCGGAAATCCTGCAGAATGAGCATAAGGGCTTTGAACACGAACAACTGTATGTATTTGGAAAAGATGTAGTTCTTTTGGAGCGAACCGGGACAGAAGAAAAAACAGTATCTCTGTATATCAAGTTCAACAAGTTGGAAAACTGTTTTGTGATCGTAATTTCGTTCCATGAACAGAAGTATCCGCTTACATACTATTTCAGATAACCAGGAGACAAATCGGAGGTGACCATTATGACAGAGAAGATAAGAAGAGACTTCTGCATAGAATGCAGGAAAGAGACCGAGTACTTTTTGCAGAAGAAGGATATCATAAAGAATATAAAGGATAAGGAATATACCTTTGCAATTACTGTGGCTGTCTGTGCAGAGTGCGGAGAGGAAATGAGCATTCCCGGCCTTATCGATAAGAACGTTCAGGAAATCGACGAGCAGTACAGGGCTGCAGAAGGGCTTGTATCGATTGAGGACATCGAAAGGCTGATGAAGATATATAAGATTGGAAAGGCTCCTCTGTCCCTGGCGCTTGGGTTCGGAGAGGTGACGATTCCGAGATATCTGGAAGGACAGATGCCTTCCAAAGAGTATTCGGATATCATTAAAGCAGCGCTTTCATCCCCGGTGTACTTGAAGCAGAAGCTCATGGAGAACCGTGAGAAGTTGACGGATGCGGCATTCAGGAAAGCGTTTGCTGCGGCAGAAAGCATAGAGAGCCTGTTTTCCGTTTCGGATAAGATGCTCCGGGTAATTGCGTATATATTCGAAAAGCTGGAAGAGGTAACGCCGCTTATGCTGCAGAAGCTCCTGTATTTCATCCAGGGCGTTTACTCCGCATTGTATAAAAGACCGATCTTTGAAGAGGATTGCAGGGCGTGGGTTCATGGTCCGGTCTATCCGGAGGTTTATGAGTTGTTCCGGGATTTCAAATATAATCCGATCGATGACGCGCGGTTCGCGCTTGTGGAAGGAACTGGGGATGCCCTGTCGAATGACGAGAAGAGAGTGATTGATCTGGTTGTGAACACGTTTGGAATGTATGGCGGGAAGGTATTGGAGAGGATCACACATAATGAGACTCCTTGGATGGAAGCGAGAAAAGGATATGGCGACAGCATTCCTTCCAGTGAGCTTCTGCCGAAAGAGAGGATCATGAAATATTATATCCTGATAAACCAGAAATACGGCATAGATACGGAGAATGGATTACGGGCATATATCCATGACATGCTTGGTAAGGCATCATAATCCATAACAGTTGAATCAGGATTAGAGAGTCAATTTATAAGGCTCAGAAGACTTCATTCTTCTGGGTCTTATTTTTTTCGTTGTGCGCCCGGCGGCGCACGTTTCTAACGGGTGCAAGTCCCGAATCCGCCCGGTAGTGGGAAGGATAGGTCAGTGTGTTTGCAATCCGAAATTTTAAGTATCTGGGTTTCTGCCTCGGGAAGAATGGCAAAGGTATTTACATCCGTGTACATGCCAAGTCATGGAAGAAAGCCAAGGATAAACTTCGGAAGCTCACTTCCCGAAGCAGGTGCGGAAGTATAGTGAAAACTATGGAACGCATAAAAGTATATATGCGGGGATGGCTGAAGTACTTTAGCATGGCAGACATGAAGAACAACATCGAATCGCTGAATGGATGGCTGTACAGGCGGATTCGTATGTGCATCTGGAAACAGTGGAAATATCCGAGAACGAGGATGAGAAAATTGATGGGACTGGGAGTAGACAGTCACTATGCGGCTACAATTGCCTATGACCGAAAAGGGTACTGGTTTAACGCCGGAAACAAAGCGGTTAACTGGGCTCTTAACAAAGAAAGACTGATAAACTGGGGCTATTATGATTTAGCCACAGCATATCAGTCTCTGCACGTCAACTACTGAAACCGCTTCCTACTCGATTTTGTGCTATCCATGAGAAGGGTTTT
The DNA here is from genome assembly GCA_910576325.1 of Clostridia bacterium. Classification (GTDB taxonomy): domain Bacteria; phylum Bacillota; class Clostridia; order Lachnospirales; family Lachnospiraceae; genus Laedolimicola. The sequence continues at coordinate 192,401 of CAJTIM010000003.1, read as the reverse complement.
GTGCTATACTGGATCGAGTTATAAGTCAAGTAATTGAGATATGTGGCGGAGAGAAGTATTCTGAAGAACAACATTGAAATGGATGTAAAAATGAGATGTATCGAAAATCCACCACTCAGGCGAAGATAGCGGAGAATATCGGTACATCGCCGTCATATGTGAATAAGATCGTTCGCAGCAAGGAACAGATCATGAACAAGACCTTCCTGGCAATGATGGAGGATCTGGGCTTTGATGTGGAACTGCATTATGTGGAGAGGGAGAAACAATGTTCAGAGAAATGAGACGCTTTAAACAACAGATCAGCGAAGAAGAATGCATCCGTATTTTGAAGGAACAGCCAAGGGGGATTCTGTCCATGATTGGTGATAATGGGTATCCTTATGGCATTCCGCTTGACCATTGGTACTCAGAGAAGGACAACAGGCTCTATTTTCATTGTGCGAAAACAGGGCATAAGTTGGATGCCATTGCTGCCTGCGATAAGGTCAGCTATTGTGTGATGGATAAGGGCTACCGTAAAGACGGAGAATGGGCATTAAACATCAATAGCGTGGTCGTGTTCGGCAGAATGCGTGTTGTCGAAGATGAGGATAAGAAGCAAGAGATATGCACGAACCTTGTCAGAAAGTTTACCGATGATGAAGAGTATCTTCGGAGGGAACTGACGAATGCACTTCCGAGGGTGAATTGTCTGGAACTTATTATAGAGCATATGACCGGCAAGTTGGTCAATGAATCATAGAAATGAAGCGGAGCTATGAAACTAAAAAGCTGCCTTATGAATTGACGGTATGCAAGGTTAGTAATGTGTCGGATATTAATTTGGATACTGACATATGTTTTGTGTGCAAGACTGATGAGGAAATATCTCTTGTATGCAGGACCAAGGATACGCCAGCTGAGCGGGATGGCGGATGGCGGGGATTAAAGGCTAAGAACTTTGACCATGCAATGACAGTCTTGGCGGCAGAGGGATACGAAGTTGTAGATTGAGGAGGTACGAAGTGAAGCGTTTGAGATGCCGGAGTATCAACAGTTGCTAAAAGACCTCAACTATGACGCGTTAGCGGCAGATCCCGAAGTCCTTAGAAAGATGCAGGATGAAGTTTTAGTGGAAATGGCATATGAGCTGACCGAATTGATACGTAGAAGCAGAACCGTTGACTGGGATAAAAAAGAATCCGCCCGTGCTTATATGAGAACGCAGGTAAAGCATCTTTTGAGAAAGTATAAGTACCCGCCGGAAAAAGCGAAAGGCGCGGTCGATGTAGTAATTAAGCAAGCAGAATTGATGAGCAGCAATATAAGGCCGGAAGAGAATGTATATACTTTTCAGCCAGAGACCGGATATTCTATGGCTGCGGAGGAGTATGTACCATATGGCGGAAATGGCACAGACAAGAATAAGTAGAAAGGTTAAAACACAAATGAAAGAGAAAACAATACCGATTCACAAGGAGCGATTGATAAAAAATTTTCAGCGTCTGGTATCCATTGACGCGCCGAGCTTTGGGGAGCGCAGGATGGCAGATGTGCTGAAGGAAGAGCTGGAAAGCCTCGGCTTTACGGTGGAGGAGGACGACGGCGGAAGCATCTACGGGGGAACGGCCGGAAATGTGTATGCTTTTCGGAAGGGCACGCTACCGGGCACGCCGATCCTGTTTTCGACGCATATGGATACGGTAGAGCCGTCCGGGGGAAAGAAGGCTTTGGTCGGCGGGGACGGGCGTATTACCAGTGATGGGACGACCGTTCTCGGAGCAGACTGTATGTCCGGCACAGCGGCGCTTCTGGAGGCTTTGAAAGAGCTTTCGGAAGAGGGGGCGGACTGCCGTGATCTGGAGATTGTTTTTTTTATCGGAGAAGAGAAGCATCTAAAGGGCAGCGCGGTCTTTGATTTTTCTAAGGTAAAGGCGAAGGAGTCCTACATTTTGGACCTGACAGGGCCGGTAGGGACGGCGGCTTTTCAGGCTCCGACGCTGGTGAATTTTCAGATTGAAGTGGAGGGTCGGGCGGCTCACGCAGGTCTGTCTCCAGAAACAGGAATACATGCCATTGCCATAGCGGCAAAAGCGGTGTCCCGTATGGAGCTTGGTCATGTGGGAAAAGATATGACGGTGAACATTGGGGCGATTCACGGCGGCGGTGCAAATAGCAATATTGTTCCGGAACATTGTCATCTGGTGGGAGAGGTGCGCAGTTATTCCCATGAGCAGGCGATGGAACAGACGCGGCATATTGAAGCGCTGTTCCTGGAGGAAGCTGAAAAAGCTGGGGGAAAGAGCCGCATGACCTATGAAGTGCCTATATGTGCTTACCGTACACCGGAGGAACACAGCTGTGTTCGGCGGTTCCGGGCGGCTTGTGACAGACTGGGGATTTCCAGCAGTTTGGTGAAGACTTTCGGCGGAAGCGATCAGAGCAATCTGTCTCTTCATGGAGTTTCGGGATTGGTTTTAGCCAGCGCTATGGAGCTGGTGCACTCCTGCCAGGAGTATACGGAGATTTCAGAGCTGGTAAAACTGACGCAATTATTGAAATTGTTGATACAGGACATTGATTGAAATAAAAAATAAAAATTTAAGAATTGTTTCACACTTCTTTCATTGATCCTTGGGCCGCTTAGTGGTACACTGCCTTTTGATATTAAAAATCTGTTGAGAATGTGTATAAGGAACTTAAAAAAGCAATATCTTCTTACCGAAGTGCGGGAAGGGATATTACGGAACTTTAAACAGTAATATTCCTCACAATGCACAAATCGATTTACAGGCATATGCTTTTGTGACTGGAAATTGATTTCATACAGGTGTATTGTGAGGGATATTACGGAACTACAATAGGAGAAAACTGTGAAAGAAGTCAAAAACTCAAAAAAACCATTTTTATACTATTATATGATTGTTCTGCTGGTAATGATCCTCTTAAATACACTGTTTATTCCAAAGGCTCTTTCGCCCAAGGTGAAGCAGGTGGGTTATGATACCTTTCTGGATATGATTGATACAAGGAAGATCAAAGAGGTCCAGGTGGAGGATAACCAGATTATATTTTCCGACACGGAGGAATCCACCAATTACTATAAGACAGGTGTGTTTTATGATCCCGGCCTGGTAGATCGTCTCCATGAGGCAGGAGTTGAATTTGGGACAGAGATTGTAGAGGAGCCCTCCTGGTGGATGTCCTTTTTGATATCTCTGCTGCCCTTTATCATTATGATTGTCCTGGGACAGTTTTTGATGCGCAGCATGACGAAGCGCATGGGCGGCCCTATGGGCAATGCCATGACCTTCGGAAAGAGCAATGCCAAGATCTATGTGGAATCCACCACAGGCATTAAATTTACCGATGTGGCCGGGGAGGATGAGGCCAAGGAGATTCTCACGGAGATTGTGGATTTCCTGCACAATCCGGAAAAATATGCGGAAATTGGCGCTTCCATGCCCAAAGGCGCTTTGCTGGTAGGCCCTCCGGGTACGGGAAAGACGCTGCTTGCAAAGGCAGTAGCAGGGGAGGCGGAGGTTCCCTTTTTCTCCATATCCGGATCGGAATTTGTAGAAATGTTTGTAGGTATGGGCGCGGCCAAGGTTCGGGATCTGTTTAAGCAGGCAAATGAGAAGGCTCCCTGTATTGTGTTTATTGACGAGATTGATACCATCGGAAAGAAGCGCGACGGCGGCGGAATGGGCGGCAATGATGAGCGGGAGCAGACCCTCAATCAGCTTCTTACGGAGATGGACGGCTTTGACGGGCGTAAGGGCGTGATTATTCTGGCGGCTACCAACCGGCCGGAATCTTTGGACCCTGCTCTGCTTCGTCCCGGGCGGTTTGACCGGAGGGTTCCGGTGGAGCTTCCGGATCTCAAGGGCCGCGAGGACATTTTAAAGGTACATGCCAGGAAAATTAAGCTTGCGGAAGATGTGGATTTCAATGCCATTGCCCGGGCCGCGGCAGGAGCTTCCGGTGCGGAGCTTGCCAATATGATCAACGAGGGCGCTCTCAGGGCGGTTCGTCAGGGAAGAAAATACGTGATTCAGAGCGACCTGGAGGAAAGCGTTGAAGTCGTGATTGCAGGCTACCAGAAGAAAAATAAGGTGCTGTCCGACAAGGAAAAGCTCATTGTGTCTTACCACGAGGTGGGACATGCATTGGTGGCGGCTTTGCAGAATCATTCCGCTCCGGTCCACAAGATTACGATTATCCCCCGGACCTCCGGCGCCCTGGGCTATACCATGCAGGTGGAGGAGGGGGAGCATAATCTTATGAGCCGGGAGGAGATTGAGAATAAGATTGCAACCTTTACGGGAGGCCGGGTAGCGGAGGAGATTATTTTCCATTCCGTTACTACAGGAGCTTCCAATGATATTGAACAGGCTACAAAGCTTGCGAGAGCGATGGTTGCCCGGTTCGGCATGACCGAGGAATTTGATATGGTTGCGATGGAGACGGTCAATAACCAATATTTGGGCGGAGATACCTCCCTGGCCTGCTCCAATGAGACGGCGGCCTTGATTGACCAAAAGGTGGTAGCCATTGTCAAGGAGCAGCATGAGAAGGCAAAGAAGCTTTTAACGGAACATTCCTCCAAGCTTCATGAGATTGCCAAGTTCCTCTATGAGAAGGAAACCATTACCGGCGAAGAGTTTATGGAGATTTTGGACGCGGAGCCGGAGTTTACGGGAAAGACGGAGAATCCCGCTCATCACGAGGAAGCATCATGGCAAAACGAGAACTGAAAAAAGCGTTAAAAATTGGGAGAATGTTTAAAATTCTTGCGTATCGAAAGAAAAACACGGACAGGGAGCGTCCTGTCCGTTAGATATGCAGCGGATTCATGTGTATTGTGATAATAAGGATGATTGGTACAGGTACGGTAAATGGCTGGAAGAACTTCGCATGTACCGCCCCGGAAAGCTTCTCGGCAGCTTCCCGGGGTTTTTATGATTATATGCTAAGACAGACATCAGATACGCAGACGGACGGAAGCTTAATTGCCCGGCAAAGCCTCCTGAGGTACGGACTCCGGCGGCGCCTCTTCCTGCGGAACAGGGTTCGGGTCAGTGATTCCTTCCTCTGTCTGAGGCAGAGGGGGCTGATTGGGATCCACGGGGACTTCCGACTCCGGTACATATTCCGTGCCGGGGAGATAGTAGCAGATAACGGGAGTTCCCTTTTCTATATGCCCGTAAATTTCCTTGGCAGCGGAAAAGGGAAGGTTAATACAGCCGTGAGATCCGTTTGTCAGGTAAATATTTTTTCCAAACTCCCGCCGCCAGGTGGCATCGTGCATGCCGATGTTATTGTTGAAGGGCATCCAGTAGGAAACGGGAGTCCGGTAGGTTTCCCCTGTCAGTGTGGCGTCGCGCTGCTTGTAGGTAAGGCCGAAAATGCCTCCGGGCGTGGTATACCCCCGGGCCACATTGCCGGATACAAAATCAGATTCCAGTATTTTCTCGCCGTCCTTGTAGAGAAAGAGGTGCTGTGCCGTGAGATTGATTTCCACATATGTATTGCCGTAATCCGGTGTGTCGTAGGAGGCTGCGGTCTGCCGGTAAACGGGAGTCCGTTCGCCGCTCTGTCCCTGCTCGATCATCTCGGTCAGCTCTGCGATTTCCTGTTCCGTGTCCATCCACCAGCCGTAGTCTCCGTTTTTGATGGTGATTTCCGTACCGTAGCTGGTTTGGAAGGTGCGGGGGCGGAAAACGGTATCGTGCTTTTTGCGGAGAGAGGCTACATATTCCTCAACCTGGGTCTGATCCAGGGCAATATCGTAGCCGTCTATCAGGAGCCAGGTACTTATGGTACTGCCGTCCAGCACTTCTTTTTCACTTCCGAAGGCGTAGGTGATCGTAGTCTCTGCATAGCTTTGGAGCTTTTCAAAGGCGGCCTTCAGATCTTCATTTTCTGCTGTAACTGCCGGCTCTTCATAGCAGCCGGCTTCCTCCAGATTCACTGTTTCCGTCAGATCTTCCACAGCGGCCCGGATGGCTTCCTGCGTTCGCTGGCGGTTGAGCTTGTTACCGGGAACCTCTTCGATGATTTGAAAGCCCTGCTCAGGATCATAGTCCGCTATGTATGCATCCTCCGGTTCCGTGACAAAATCCCTGTCAAAGCCGCTCAGATTCCCGATCTGTGTCTCAAGGGAGGCGTCGTCGCAGGTTATAAGATTTTCCGGCTCATGGGTTTGTCCCTGATTTAGAAACCAAAGCCAATTGTTCTGATTTTCAAGGATTTCCTGAAAGGGTTCCGTTGAGGAATAAGTAAGGCCGATGCTGCTCCCGGGAATTTCTTCTTCCAGCGTGGTTCCGTCAGACTGACGCTGTATGACCCGCAGGGAATAATCTTCTATTCGGGCTTCCAGGTCGGAAATGGTCATTTTCGATACATCGATGTCGTCGATGGCAGTATTGTTTAGAAAATGACTTTGATAGTAGCAGACGCCGGTTATGTAGGCGGCCAGTATGCAGAGCAGAGGTACGCATATAAGTACCGGCAGGATGGGAAAACGCTTCCCGGGTGTTTCTATGACAGGCTCTGCGGGGTTATCGGTCGTTTCTAAGGATTTGCTGTCTTTCGTTTGTGTCGTTTCAGTATCCATAGTTTTCATATCCTTTTAAAATGTTTTAAAACAGTGTGGTTGGTTCGCTTATACGACCAGGGTTAATGATGCTGTTTCTATCTTACAGTATACATATTTTTGAAAAAAAGACAACAATTATGGTACAATTATTTGAAGGCTGTGAAGCGGTAGTCCGTACTGCTGTGCCGTTGATTCGCAGATGCACAGCTGACGCAGATATCAGGCACAGGATTCACTGTTATTTATACAATGCCGTACTTGGGCGGGGAGCGTAAGGATATTAAGGGATTTTGAAGGAGGAAACGGATGCGTTATCTTATATCGGATGTACACGGATGTTATGAGGAATATCGGGAACTGCTGGAGAAGATTCATTTTTCGGATGAGGATGAGCTTTACGTCCTGGGGGATGCTGTGGATCGGGGACCGGAGCCGATTAAGGTGATTCAGGATATGATGATGCGGCCCAATGTGACATATATTGTGGGAAATCATGACTATATGATGCTGAACACATTAAGAAGGCTGACGGTGGAAATTACGGAGGAAAATTATGCGGATTATCTTACATCGGAGGATTTGATGAATTATTCCTGCTGGCTGTTGGACGGCGGGCAGATAACGGCCAATCAGTTCCGTGCCCTGCCGCGGGAGGAGCAGAGGGCGGTCCTTGATTATCTGAGCGACGGGCTGACTTATGAGGTGATTGAGGAGAGGGGAAAGCAGCTGATTCTGGTTCATGCCGGGCTTCGGGAGTTTGAGGAGCATAGAGATCTGGATGAGTATGCGTTTCTTGATTTTTTGTTTGAGCGTATGGATTACGGCAGGAGATATTATTCGGATTACCGGAAGATTATTGTGACCGGGCATACGCCTACGCCGAATATCCGGGCGGACGCGCAGCCTCTTGTTTATCGTGGAAATGGGCATATTGCCATTGACTGCGGGTGTGTGTTCGGGGGGAATCTGGCGGCTTATTGTGTTGAGACGGAGGAAGTGACTTATGTAAAGAGTAAGAAGAGGTGGGGGAGGTGAAGCTGTAAGTATCTGTTTGTTGATGAGTGGGGAGATATTATATCAATGGCAGGTATTAAATTTTCAACAACAGAAGAACAATTTGAATAATTTTTTGTAAATGCAAAGGAGATCGTTCCAAAAGGCAAAAATCCTTGCGCTGTCTGCAAAAATGCGGTATAATATTTCCGACATATAACGGAAATAAAAACGGAGTGATACCATGCCAAGACCAAGACGCTGCAGAAGAATCTGCCGGGAGCCTGCTTATGAGAGCTTTATGCCTCAGGGCATTTCCTGTGGGGAAGAGATTGTTCTGACCCTGGATGAATACGAGGTGATCCGTCTTGTGGATCTGGAAAAGCTGACCCATGAGCAATGCGCCGGGCAGATGGATATATCCCGAACCACAGTAACCGAGATCTACGAATCCGCCAGGGAAAAGCTGGCCGACAGCCTGGTGCATGGAAAAATACTTCGGATTGCCGGCGGAAATTACCGGCTTTGCGATGGTTCAGCCCTCCGTTATTGCCAAAAAGCCTGTAAAAAAGCAGGAGATACGGTTTCGCAGGACATACCTATATGCACAGAAACCATCTGCGGCTTAAGGAAACACCCTACGGGTATCCCTCTATGCACAGAAATCATGTGCGGATCAATGAAAGGAGCAAACAATATGAGAATCGCAGTTACCTATGAAAACGGTGCAATCTTTCAGCATTTCGGACATACGGAGCAGTTTAAGCTCTATGACATTGAGGACGGAAAGGTCACAGCAGAAAAAATCGCAGACACCAACGGCCAGGGGCACGGAGCCTTGTCCGGCTTTCTCACTGAGGCGGGCGCAGACATTCTAATCTGCGGCGGAATCGGCGGTGGTGCACAGATGGCACTGGCAGAGGCAGGAATCAAGCTGTACGGCGGTGTATCCGGTATGGCGGACGATGCTGTTAAGGCATACCTGGCCGGAAATCTGGACTTCAATCCCAATGTACAATGTAATCATCATGGTCACGAGCACGGTCATTCCTGTGGCGAGCATCATTGCGGAGAGAACAAGCATGGCTGTACCGGACATGGCGCATAGGATATAAGGAAAAGCCTGATAAGAGAATAAACAGATCGGAGGATAAAACGCGAATGTACAAATTATGGGACGCATTAGAGGAAGCAAAAAAATATAAATGGGTAGAGCTGTCCCATTCCATGAACAACGACAGCCCCTACTGGTCTGGTATTCCCGACGGAAGCGTGGAGCTTGCCAAGACCTGCTTCGACTGGGGAAACCCCATGCTGGACTGCCTGATCCAGACATTTAAGTTCCCGGGGCAGTTCGGAACCCACATTGATTTCCCGGGACATTTCGCAAAGGGAGGGGAATTATCTGAAAAATACGATGTCCATGATCTTATTTTCCCGCTATGCGTCATTGATATCACGGAAAAGGTAAAGCAGGACGAGCGGTATGCCGTAACCGTAGAGGACATAAAAGGATACGAAGAAAAGTACGGCCCGATTCCCGAAGGCGCCTTTGTAGCCCTCCGCACGGACTGGTCTAAAAAATGGCCGGATATGGAGCAGATCTCCGGTATCAAAGAGGACGGAAGCGAAAACTTCCCGGGCTGGTCCCTGGAAGCATTGGAATATATTTACGAGGTACGAAATGCAGCGGCAAACGGACATGAGACCCTGGATACCGACGCATCGGCAGTTGCGGAGCAGGCAGGGGATCTCATAGGGGAACGGTATGTTCTCGATCATGGAAAGCTGCAGGTAGAGCTTTTAAAGAATCTGGAACAGGTTACGCCGGCGGGCGCAGTCGTGCTTGTATCCTACCCGCGCATTGAAGGCGCAACCGGACTTCCGGCGAGAGTGTGGGCCGTTACGGAATAGTCTGCTGCCCGGCATGGACATTGGACAGCACACCGAAAGAATAAACCCCTATACGGCCATCCGATTGGAGGCTATGGCAAAACTTAAAAATGCATCCATCAGATGCTTTTAGACAGAAAAAACTTAGGAGAAATACAGAAATACACAGAACCGCCGATATGATAAAGACAGAAAGCTTTTCGGACGCGGTTTGAAAACAACCGGGAAGGGGCAGGCATTTTTGCAGCGGCCCTTTCCCGGTTATTCTATAAATTTTCACATTCATTCTCTCAATTTCCCACAGCCGTTAATAGAGCAGGCAAAATAGAGCAACAGAAAAAACTTCCCGATTTCCATGCTTTGTAATATAATAAGATAATACGTCACAGCCGTAAAAAATAGATTTCGGTATCAGCGGCACACGGGAGGTTGTCTTATGTCAAATAACACTGCGGAAAAACACGACTTCACAAAAGGCTCTACAGCCGCAGGCATTGTGCGCCTGTCCCTGCCGATGATCCTGGCTCAGCTTGTAAATGTTCTCTATAACATCGTGGACCGCATGTACTTAGGCCACATGCCGGGGGACGGCCGTCTGGCCCTAACCGGCGTGGGCGTGGCATTTCCCATAATCACCATTATCAACGCTTTTGCCAATCTCTGCGGAAGCGGCGGCGCGCCCTTATGCTCCATTGAGCGTGGAAGAGGAAACGAAAAAAAGGCCGAGCAGATCATGGGCAATTCTCTGACTCTGCTGGTCCTTTTCGGCGTCCTGCTGACAGCCGCAGGCTATTTTTTAAAGACGCCCCTTTTGTACCTTTTCGGAGCCAGTGATGAGACAATCCCCTATGCCAACGCTTACATGGATATCTACCTTGCCGGCAATCTTTTTGTTATGCTGGGACTTGGCATGAACCCCTTTATCGAATCCCAGGGCTTTGCAAAAACCGGGATGCTCACCGTAGTCATAGGAGCATTCCTAAATCTTATCTTAGACCCCATATTTATCTTCCGTCTGAATATGGGTGTACAGGGAGCTGCGGCTGCCACGATTCTTTCTCAGCTTATATCCGCACTCTGGGTTTTAATATTTCTGAGCGGCAAAAAAGCCATTCTCCGCCTGCGCCTGTCTACCCTGCGTCTGAAAGCTGATTTGGTAAAGCAGATTCTGGCTTTGGGGCTGTCCGGCTTTACCATGTCGGTTACGAACAGCCTGGTTCAGATTTTCTGCAATGCATCCCTTCAATTCTATGGGGGAGATCTCTATGTGGGTGCAATGACTATTATTTATTCCGTCCGGGAGGTAGTCCAGATGCCCATGCAGGGCTTTACCCAGGGCGCGCAGCCCGTTCTTGGCTACAACTACGGAGCAGGAGAGAGCGGCAGAGTAAAGGAGGGAATCCGCTTTATCCGCCGTGTAACATTAATATACGCAGCTGTTGTATGGGGGGTCCTTATGCTGTTCCCTCAGACGGTTGTGAGGCTGTTTAACGGAGAGGCGGAGCTTCTTGAGGTAGCCATTGTGTCTATGCGATGGCATTTTGCCCTGTTTATCTTCATGGCTTTCCAGTATGTAGGGCAGACCGTATTTGTAAGCCTTGGGAAAGCAAAACAGGCGGTATTTTTCTCCCTGTTTCGGAAAGCGATTCTGGGCGTTCCCCTGATCCTGCTCCTTCCGCATCTGTGGGGGCTTGGCATCTACGGCGTTCTGGCCGCCGAGCCTGTTACCAATATCGTGGGCGGGCTGGCATGTTATTTCACAATGATAGCAGTTGTGTGGAAAAATCTGTAGTTCCGTGTACAAAAGGCTATACTCTATTTTTTCAGTGAGATTCCAAATCGCTAATATATCGGGTAGACCTGCTGGAAATTCTTTCCTATGCTAAAATAGGGAGGGATGATTATGCCGCATTTGGATGAAATTGGAAGAAATATTGTACGGCTGCGTAAAGCCCAGGGATTGACCCAGGAACAAGTAGCATTTCGCTCAAACATCAGCGTCAGCCGTCTGCAGGACATTGAGTATGGATGCCAAAATACAACCATAGATACACTTATATGCTTAGCAAGAGCATTCCAGGTCGATTCCCGGATCTTGGGGATTTTTTCAATGACAGACAAAGAGATTCTTTCAGAAATCCGCGGGTCATTCCGCTTTCAGCATTGTATCAACGGGCCGCTTCAAATATGCGAGAACATTGTTCAGCTTCGAAAAACGGAAAGACTGACACAGAAGGAGCTGGCACAAATGTCAAACGTGAGTATTGCCCGTCTGCGGGATATTGAGCATCGATGTGCGAATGTTACAACGGACAAGCTGTTTAGCATTGCAGATGCATTTGGAATATCTTTGGTGGAACTGGGTGCAATGTCTATGTCTGAGGCGGAGGTTTTTCATCTGATCCGCAGGGCCAGAATCAGGGCAGGGATGGAGGTTCATATAGATGCAAAACGAATTTTCTGAGATATACGATCTCCTGTACAGCCTGGGTGTGACTGCGAATTACACCGGTTTCTTTCATATGGCCAGCGCGATTGCACTGTGCCGGGAGCAGCCGGACAGACTTCTGCTGGTGACAAAATGTCTTTACCCGGAGGTGGCGAAGCAGTATGGTACAAACTGGAAGGCAGTAGAGCGAAACATACGGACGGCGTGCGGCGTTATATGGAGAGAAAACCGCCCTTTGCTGGAATGCCTCGCTTACAGGCCGCTGCCGCAAAGACCGCGGACCACACAGTTCTTATGCATTTTGGTTCAGTCATTGGATGTGGGAGGGGTGGGAGCTAAGTGGATGTTTTGAAAAAGCAATGCTGTTTTATTTGCCAGGGTATTAAAAAAACTGAAATGTAAACTTGTGTTGCTTGCTGCAACGGTTATAATTATTTTATAATTGGAACAGAAGGAGGCAAGCATATCATGTTTAATGAAAATATTAAAAAGATCCGTAAGGAAAAAGGACTCTCTCAAGAAGAACTTGCTGTAAAATTGAATGTTGTCCGTCAAACAATATCCAAATGGGAAAAAGGCTTATCTGTACCAGACGCTGATCTTTTAATAAGCTTATCCGAAATATTGGAAACACCTGTAAGTATACTTTTGGGAAAAGACATGGAGGCGAAAGAATATGTGAGTGATAAAAATGAAATCGCAGAACAGCTATCACGAATAAATTTTCAGCTCTCAGAAAGAACACTAAGAAACCGGCACATGTGGAATATTATTAAAATAATTTTAATTACCATAGTTATTATTACAATAATAATAATGTTATTAAGTGCCGCCGGATAAACGAAATATTTTAACAAAAGAGATACTACAGTTTATTTATAGAAGGTTAGTCTCGGATCAGTAACGTCTGTTGGAAAAGACTTGAGCGGTTGCTAAAGGCTTACGGCAGATAAAATGTTTTGTTATTCAAAATATAACGCAGAAGCTATTAAATCACTTGAAACAGAATTTCAAGCGATGCAAAAAATTATTTTGTAACTTTTTGGTATTATGGAAAATGCGGACTCCGATATTGCTCAGTAAAAGTTTTTCAGATAACATCAACAAAGTTGAATGTTAATGGTCTCCGTGCCGCCTTGAGGTGTTCCGAAGAAGGGCATACTGCCACCCCGACCCCGCCTTTGTCGGCATTTGATGGCAAAGGTGGCAACAAATGAGTGATATTCTGCCGCTATTCCGGTTTCAAATCAGGGCAATTTCTATTAAGATAATTTTAGAAAGTTATGCTATATTAGATAAGGAAAGGAGCATCATATATGAACAATAGTACGATTGTAGAAAAGATAGCAGACTATATAGAAACACACATTAATGAGGATTTGCCCCTTGATAAAATAGCAAATGCATTGAATTATTCAAAATTTTATATAGCCAGAATATTTACGGAAGAAACAAAATGTACGGTTTATAAATATATACAAGGACGCAGATTGACTTTGGCAGCTCAAAAACTTGTGGAAACAGAGCAGCCCATTGTTGAAATTGCTTATGAAGCACATTATGATTCACAGCAGGCTTTCACATTGGCTTTTAAACAATTATATGAATGTACGCCAAACATTTATCGGAAAAATGGCGTGTTCTATCCGAAACAATCGAAGATATGCATAATGAGTTCGCTTAAAGGATGCTCATTTATGTGCTATTTAGCAGGAGGCAGATTAGCAGCATGAGTACAATTCCATATGTTATTGAACAGACAAGCCGGGGAGAACGCAGCTATGATATCTTTTCGAGATTATTGTCCGACAGAATTATTTTTTTAGGAGAAGAAGTAAGTGATGTCTCAGCAAGCTTGATTATTGCACAGATGCTATTTTTAGAATCACAAGACCCGGAAAAAGACATTCAGTTATATATTAACAGCCCAGGCGGTTCCGTTTCGGCAGGGTTTGCTATTTATGACACAATGCAATATGTCAAATGTGACGTTTCGACAATATGTGTAGGTCTTGCAGCCAGTTTTGGAGCGTTTTTATTGGCGGGCGGTGCAAAAGGAAAGCGTCTTGCCCTGCCTAATGCGGAAATTATGATACATCAGCCTGCTATTCATGGAAATGGGATTCAAGGGCAGGCAACCGATATAAAAATTACATCTGACCACATACAAAAAAGCAAAGAGCGGTTAAATACCATATTATCAGAAAATACAGGTAAGAGTATTGATGAGATTGCTGCTGCAACGGAACGTGATAATTATATGACGGCACAAGAAGCAGTGAATTTTGGTTTGATTGATAAAATTATAGATAGGCGTTAATTTTATAGAGATAAGGCATTTGTATTACTTGAAAATTATTGGTAAAATTAGTTTATCTCTTTAGAAATTCTTATATGTCGGAATAGCCTGCATTTCCGGGCTTTCCCGGCATTTTAGATATGGGGAGAAGTTCTTATATACCCTCATAACCTCTTAGGTTTTCCCTCTCAATAGTAGTAAAAAAGTAGTAAATCCGTCTGCGGCTATGCTGCAATCAGCCCTTCCATTTCAGCCTTTGCGGAAGCGAAAGTTGCGTGTGCGTAATAGTTCAGCGTCATAGTGATGTTGGAATGTCCCATGATATACTGTAACGCTTCCTCATGGCACTTGTTGTATTTCTTCGCAAGTCCTCGGAACATGGTAGCATAGTTCACATTCGTTTTCGGGCAACCGTCCCGATTGAGAAAAAGGAAATTGCTGTAACTGTCAATGAGGCAGGAACCAAGTACAAGCATTTGGGTAATATGAGTTATTAAAACATACTAAATGATATGATAGTTTATACTCATAGGCAGAAAATCCCATTTCACAAGACAAAATTTTTTTAACAAATCAATCACCGATGAATTTTGTTGATACAGTTTGCATTTCATGACGGCAACTCCTTTAGCCGCCATATCTCTTTAGGCAAAGATTCTCGCTTCTTTAATGAAAGAAACGGTGGCTTTGATTTTTCCAAAGCCGCCGTTTAATGATAGGCGTGTGAAAAGATTCTGCTTGACGACAGCTTTTTTTCTTTTGCTGTCGTGCGGCAGATTATTATTCTATATTCATTTCTAAATGCCCTGTAAAATTGTTTCCAATAACGCCAATATAGTTTCCGCCTTCCGGCAGTGTTATTGTTTCGGAATAGCTGCCAGTTGCTTCAAGCAGGATCATCGGATCATCACTGCCAGAAACCCAAAACACTTGCGCTGTTCCCTCGGTAATTTCCAAGTCAAAGGAAACAGAAATATCTTTGCCGTTTTCACGCTCGATAGAAGTTCCGCCAAAAAGATATTCTGTTTTAGAAAAGTCCTTATAATCTGCCGTATAAGTCCCAGTATAGCAATCTTCCCCATATGCCCGATTCCCTTTCAGCGAAAAATCGCTTGTAAGTGCCGTATTTCCGGCTGTTTGGACAACATTATTATACTGATCTAAGATTTTATCTTTTGAACACCCTGTAAGTGTCAAACTAAATATCAAAACACTTATTGAAAGGAAATGGAAACGTATTTTCTTATAGCGCATATCATCACCCTTTCTATTTTTTAATTCCAAACCTATAACCGCCCTTACTCATTCGTTGGTGCCGTATAATTGCTTTGCACAGCGGCAGGAAGTTCATCATATTGCACCTCTTTCCATTCAAGAACACCCCGGATCGGCATTACCGTTAAACGGATAAAAGCTCCCTCTTTCAATTCCTTTGATGTTCCGAATGTAATGTCTTTTCCTTTTCCATTCTCATCGTAAGAAAATAAAGTGTATGAGTAATCCATACTTCCACTAAAGTTAATTACACCTCCTTTTGATTCGGTCTGTTCTATTTTACTGTTATCAATCTGTGAATAGTAGTATGTGCTGCCAGTTCCCGAAAGAAACCACATACAAAAACCAATAAAACCTACAACAATTATTACAACTACCGCAATCCCGATAGATAATTTTTTCTTCATTCCTATATCCTCCGCTTACCAACCTTTTTTTGTTATTGTTTTTTTGTGTTTTTTTGCTGCCTTGACTGGCACGTTTCCTTTTGCCGTGAATACGAAAACAGCAGTAATCATCAATACGGAAATCATACTAATCAGACAGATTAACACATTCCAATGTACAGCCGGATCGTAGCTTCTGTAACTGATTAAGCCTAAACTTGCAGTAACAGGATAAACATTTGCTAACGTAACATTTCCAGAGGCAAACATACCGCCATAGCCATAAACAAAAGCAATAATTGTTCCAAGCATATGTCCGTTTGGTATACGGGCAGAGAATGCAATTACAGGCATGACTGCAATATACAAAAACAGACAGTTGAGAATAATCTGAATAAATGTCTGTAATACTGATGTTACAGACATTCCCGAAAATCCCATCACAAAAACGGCAATTACCGTGAATGCCGCACTTACCAGCCCAAAAAGCAAAGAAAGCAGCGCACATACAAGCAATTTCCCACACAAAAGGCTGCTATAAGGAACAGGAATAGTCATAATACTTTTCAGCGTATCGTCTTTTCCTTCCCTTGCTATGATATATCCGGCAATGAGGGCAATGCACATGGGGAAAATCGTTGTGGCATTATTTTTGATTACCTGTTCTGTAAAAAAGGCAAATGTCCAAACCGTTCCGTCCAATGCGGTTGTGGAAAAAAGCGTTAATACGACGGAGAGCAGCATTAGGAAAACACCTGCCCATATCATATGATACCGCTTTAATTTCCATATTTCGGTCTTAACCATGCGAAACATATCATTCATCCCCTCTCTTTTTATACATATAATCAATCACTATTACGGAAAGCAAAGCGATAACGGCTAAAATAATGATTGTCTGAAATGTAGTCGGAATTAAATTTTCCAGCATTCCCACACCGTCCATAGCGCCATGTGCGGTTAAATTTCCTGCGCTCCATAGGGTTGTAAGCGGAATAGGCATCAGCCAGCACATCACTTTGGGCAGTGCACCAAAAGAGGATTCGGCTGTCAGGCTCAGGACACTATAAAAAACACATAATAAAACAGAAAATACATAGTTCTTACTAAAGAAAACCACAAGAACGACTAACGGCAGCGTTCCGGCTGTAATAAAAATTCCCATTTCCAACGCAAAAAATAATCGATAAACAATGCTGTTTACTTCTGCGATCAGCCCGCCGCACAGGATTGTTATAAGAACCGATGTCAGACTGAAAATAATTCCAAAAAAGAACAGGACAATTATTTTTGCCAGAATCATCTGTGTGCTTGTGATGGGAATAGTACGCAGGTTTTTAAATGTATCGTTATCCCGTTCCATAAAAAAGAGCATGGCTGCAAGCACCCCAATCATGCATGGCAAAAGCAGCTCTACCCCATATCCCATGACAAACTGAAAATAATCGTTGAAAATCTCTGCTTTGCTGTCGTATTGTCCTGCTGTCTGCGGCATTGTCATCATTGCTGTCAGCGGCACAGGAAACAGAAACGCTGAAAGGACAACCAACCATATAAATTTTTTCCGCTTTAGTTTTGAAAACTCACAAATAACAAGTTTAAGCAATCCCCTCACCCCCTGTTACACGTTTGAAGTAATCTTCAAGGCTTTCTTCGCAAGTATGGGCTTCCGATACTTCCAAGCCATTTTCCACAAAAGCAGTAACAATTCTTCCTATTGGTAAATCAAGATTATGCACCTGTATATTGTGGTCGTCCTGTATGGTAAACCGGCTCTCATGGAAGATACGTTCTAAAATTCTTGCCGCCTGTGCCGTATCAGAAACAATAAATCGGATATGCTTGCTGCTCTTTGCTTTCAGTTCTGCAAGACTTTCTTCTTCCAGCAATGTACCGTGGTCGATAATGCCTATATCGTCTGCCAAAAGTGCAATCTCGGAAAGGATATGGCTGGAAATCAATATTGTTTTTCCACGCTCATTGCAGAGAGCACGGATAAAGGAACGGACTTCTGCAATTCCAATCGGGTCAAGACCGTTAATCGGTTCGTCCAAAATCAAAAGCTCTGGGTCGTGCATAATGGCAAGGGCAATCGCCAGCCGCTGCTTCATGCCAAGTGAATATTGGGAAAACAGCTTTTTATCTTTGTAAGGCAGACCAACTAAATCAAGTGCGTTTTTAATTGCGTTGCGGTTCGGCACTCCCCGCAGAGTAGCAAAAATGCGCAGATTTTCGGTGGCTGTGAGATTAGGATAGAAGCCGGGAGATTCAATCAGACTGCCAATACGGGGCAACAGCCTTTTTTCATTTGCCTGTAAGGGCTTCCCCCAAATAGTTACTTCCCCGGAAGTCGGCTGTGTAAGTCCAAGCAGCATCTTCATGGTCGTTGTCTTTCCGGCTCCATTTCTGCCAAGCAGACCATAGATACGCCCTTTTTGAACATGAATGTTCAGATTGGCAACACTTTTTTGTGTTCCGTATTGCTTTGTAAGATTTTTCGTTTCAATTACATATTTGCTCATTGCGAAACCTCCTTTTCATGTCTGCCATTCTACCACGCCAACCTTGCATTAACCTTGCACCAATCTTGCATTAACCTTGCAATTTGGAAAAGGAAGATATTTACAAATAATTACTCCCGCCATAAGGAGCGGGAGCTGATTAGTCTATCAAAGGGAAAAACAGGGTGAAAATTGTTCCTTTTCCCGGTGTGCTGTCTGCCGTTATTGTTCCGTTTAATTTTTCAACAAGCTCATGTACGATAGACAGACCAAGACCGCTGCCTTTTTCAGATCGCCCTTTATCGCATTTATACAGACGATCAAAAATATGCTTTAAGTCCTCCTTGCCAATCCCTATTCCATTATCAGACAGGAGAATTTTTATATTCCTGTTCTGTTCCGATAAAGCGATTTCAATTTTATCTGCATGGCTATGGGAGATTACATTTTGTATCAGGTTGTTTAATATCCGCATATATCCGTCCGGGTCAATCTGCACTCGGAAAGGCTGTTCTGGAATGTCAATCGTGAAATCTACCTGTGTATCTTCAAATATCGGTATCCAGTCAATTAGTATATTGCGTGTCAGCTCTGTTAAATCAATCTCCGCTATGTTCATGGAAAATTCATTAGAACCTAACCTAAACCAATCAAAAAGCACGTCTATATATTCTTTCAAGTCATGCGCTTTCCGGCGGGCAGTTTCTATATATTCATCACGTTCTTTTCCGTCAACAATCCCTTTGTGTGCAGCATCCAAATACCCAATCAGTGTGGTAAGCGGTGTCCTTACATCATGGGAGAGGCTCGTCATAAGCTGCCTGTTTGTTTCGTCCGTCTGGTGACAGGCAGAAAGCCTTTTTTCATAAGACAGGATAATATCGTTGATTGCATATGCAAGAGGGGCAACAAACTCATGTGTTTCTGCTAAAATACGCCTGTTTCCATTCCCATTTTTTATATCTTCCAAAGCGTCAGATATTTCCGAAATCTGCTTTTTTACACGCCGGACGGTCAGCGCAGAACCGCAAACAGATAAAAGGACAATCACTATCTCAATCACAATGATAGCTTCTGTATACAACGGTCATACCTCCTTACTGAAACGGTAGCCAATCCCTTTTACCGTCTGTATATATTTAGGGCTTCCGGGAATTTCTTCTATTTTTTTCC
Source organism: Clostridia bacterium (assembly GCA_910576325.1). Lineage (GTDB taxonomy): Bacteria > Bacillota > Clostridia > Lachnospirales > Lachnospiraceae > Laedolimicola. The sequence continues at coordinate 172,849 of CAJTIM010000003.1, read as the reverse complement.
GTAAACGGCTAATGATTGCCATAATATTACTATCATCATACACATATTCCTCGCCCCATACCTTTTCATATATTTGCTGTTTTGTTAGTATTTTTCCTTGATTTTTAGCAAGGAACAGAAGAAGATCAAATTCTTTCGGGGGAAGTTCATATTCTCCATTTATTGTGATAATGGAACGGCTATTAAAATCAATCGTCAACCCGTCAAACTCAAATTTCTGTGTCTGTCCGTCTTTTTGGTTGAAGCGGGTATAGCGTCTAATCAATGAAACAATACGGGCAACCAGCTCGTCCATATCAAAAGGTTTTGTTAAATAATCATCGGCTCCCGCCCGCAAGCCACGCACTTTTGAAGCACTGTCATTTTTTGATGTAAAAATCAAGTAAATGAGCAACTATCCCTGCAAAACAAAGCATTTCCCCGCATTTCTTGAGGATTGCAACCCCTATTTACTACTTATTTACTACTGGGGAATGAGCCTTGATACGATAAAATACCAAGAAATGCAAAGTTACAGTTTTGACCGAACTCCCCCATAACGGTATAATGAAGCCAAGAAAGGACGGTGGACGGTATGAGGGAAAAGAAAACCCATCTATATGTAGACAGCAGGGAGAGAACATTACTTTTACATAGCCTTGTGGAGCTAAAAAACCAGCTCATACAGCAGGGCAGATATGGGGACTGCGTTGACGAGATTATCTTTAATGTAGCCAACGCCCCGATAAAGAAAGTGAAAATCGAATATGTCTAAGGCACATCACCATGAAGCCGCTTATTCTTATGGATTTTAAGAGTAAGCGGCTTTTTTGCGTCCTGCGTCCTCTGGTACAGTTACATAGCCGCCTTGACAAAGCGGCTAAATCTATGCGAAAGGAGGACGCACCCTATGTCAAATTGCAAAGTGATTGCTTTAACCAACCAGAAAGGCGGTGTCGGCAAGACCACCACGGCGGTGAATCTGGGCGTAACTCTGGCACAGCAGGGAAAGAAAGTCCTGCTCATTGATGCCGATGCACAGGCGAACCTAACCATGTCCCTCGGCTACCACAGACCAGACGATTTGCAGGTCACTCTCTCCACCATCATGCAGGACATCATAGATGATAAATCCGTTGATGTCGCCCAAGGCATCCTGCACCATAATGAGGGCGTTGACCTGCTGCCGTCCAACATCGAGCTGTCGGGTTTGGAAGTACGGCTGATTAACGCCATAAGCCGTGAAAGTGTGCTGAAAACCTGCATAAGCGAGGTCAGGAAGAACTACGACTATGTACTCGTGGACTGTATGCCGAGCCTTGGTATGCTCACCATCAACGCACTGGCGGCGGCTGACAGCGTGGTTATCCCCACACAGCCCCATTTCCTCTCTGCCAAAGGCTTAGAGCTGTTGCTTCGCTCCGTGTCGAAAGTCAGACGGCAAATCAATCCCCCTCTGCGGATTGACGGCATCCTTATGACGATGGTAATGCCCCGCACGAACATCTCAAAGGAAATCACCGCCACGGTAAGGAGTGCCTATGGGCAGAAAATCAAGATATTCGATACCCAGATACCCCATTCCATCCGTGCCGTGGAAGCCACCGCAGAGGGGAAAAGCATTTTTGCCTATGACAAAGGCGGCAAGGTAGCCGCAGCTTATGAGCAGTTCGGAAAGGAGGTGGCAGAGCTTGGCGAAAGGCAAAAGAACAGGAATCGAGCTGACCGCATACGATGACATCTTTGAAACGGATGAAAGCCGTGCAGAAGCGGCACTCAGCAAGATAAGGGACATTCCCCTTGCGGAGATTGACGAGTTTCCAGACCATCCGTTCAAGGTCTTAATGGACGAGGACATGGAGCAGCTTGTTGACAGCATCAAGCGAAGCGGCGTAATGACACCTGCTACTGTCCGTCTGAAAGAGGATGGGCGGTATGAGCTTATCAGCGGTCACAGGCGGAAAAAGGCTTGCGAGCTTGCAGGGCTTGAAACGCTGAAATGCGAGGTCAAGGAGCTTACCCGTGACGAGGCGATTATCGTCATGGTGGAGAGCAATCTCCAGAGAACCACCATCCTGCCGAGCGAGAAAGCCTTTGCGTACAAGATGCGGCTTGAAGCCATGAACAGGCAGGGACAACGGAGTGATTTAACTTCGACACCAGTGGTGTCGAAGTCGAGGTCTAATGAGGAACTTGCCGACAAAGTAGGCGAGAGCCGTGAGCAAATCCGCCGCTATATTTGCCTAACCGAGCTTGTCCCCGAAATCCTGCAAATGGTAGATGAACGCCAGATTGCTTTCCGCCCTGCGGTGGAATTATCCTATCTCACCGAGGGACAGCAGTACACCCTGCTTGAAGCGATGGAGTACAACGATGCCACGCCCTCTCTTGCACAGGCTATCAAGATGAAAAAGTTCATGCAGGACGGCAAGCTCACCAACGAGGTTATCCAGAGCATCATGCAGGAGGAAAAGCCCAACCAGAAAGAAAAGCCCGCTTTCAAGGACGAGAGGATAACCAAGCTCATCCCCAAGTCCATCCCCAGAGGGCAGGAAACGGACTTCGTTGTCAAGGCGTTGGAGTTCTACAACCGCCACTTGCAGCGGAGCAAAGACAGGGAAAGGTAGGATAATCCGCACACCGAGGGTGAAGTCTGCCCTTTTGCGGCATGGGTGGATAGCCACATTTCCTCTTTCCCCCTCTCCACACCTCTCCCCCTTGATACTGCCAAGACTATCCGAGAAAAGAGATTTATGTAAGCTGTCCAGTCGGGCAGCTTTTTTTCGTTCAGTCTGGCAAACAACAATCCAGATTACAGGAGGTAACTATGAGAATCCCTAAATTTTTCAGAAAGGCTGCGGCTTTTGTCATGGCTGCGGTCACGGTGCTTTCGATGCTGCCCGCAACCACGGCGTTTGCGGCAGGCGACATCGGCACGATTTCCTTTTCCATGACCTATGACAGCGGCGGGAACGCCATGCGGTACAATTCCAGTGCCGACATTAACGGATACACCGCAGGCGGCACGGGCAAGTACAAGTACCGCATGTCCGTGGACGGCGAGACGGCGTTCTGCATCCAGCCCGGCGTACCGCTAAAGACAGGAAACACCCTAAGACGTGCTTCCTCGGACGCATGGAACGCCCTCTCGGACAGCCAAAGGAAAGCCGTGGGGCTTGCCCTGCTCTACGGATACCAGGGCAACCGCCATAACCTCACGGGGAGCGATGACGAGAAATGGCTCGCCACCCAGACCCTTGTGTGGGAGTTCGTCACAGGATGCCGTGAATCCAATGGCTCCTACCGCCAGACGAGCAACACCATCTACAGCCTGCACTTCGGCTCCAACTATGCCAATGACGGGGCGAGGGCTGCCTACGACCAGATTGTGTCCCTCATGGCGAACCACAACACCATCCCCAGTTTTATGTCGGGCGGTGAGAATGACATCACGAGGGAGCTTGCCTACAAGGATGGGAAATATTCCCTCACCCTCAACGACAGCAACGGCGTACTCTCCGATTTCAGCTTTTCAAGCTCCGATGCCAACGTGAGCGTCACAAGGTCTGGGAACACGCTGACCATCAGCTCCGCCAGAGCCATCGGCGGCACGGTACGCATCACCGCCACCAAGGACGGCGTACCCACGGTGGACAGCGGAGCGAAGATGATTGCCTACGGCGACCCGAATTTACAGGACGTGGTGACTGGCGTGGAGAATGTGGGCGGCGTGAGGGCGTATCTCAACATCGAGACCCCCACCGGCACGATTGCCCTCAAAAAGACTTCCGAGGACGGCGTTGTTTCGGGCATCTCTTTCCACATCAAGGGTGACGGCTTCGACAAGACCGTAAAGACGGACGCAGAGGGGAACCTCACCGTGGAGGGCTTGTTCCCCGCCACCTACACCATCACCGAGCAGAGCATTGACCGCTACGAGCCGCAGCAGACCCAGACCGTGACCCTCATCGGCGGCAGGACGACCACCGTGAACTTCAACAACGTCTTGAAGCGTGGCAGTCTGGAGGTGGTAAAGACTTCCGAGGACGGCATCGTGGAGGGCATGAAGTTCCACCTTTTCGGCACGTCCCTAAGCGGTCTCCCCGTGGACGAGTATGCCGTCACCAATGCAGACGGCGTGGCAAGGTTTGAGAACGTGCTTATCAGCGGCGACACCCCCTATGTACTGGAGGAAGTGGATACCGCCATCCGATACGTTGTGCCTGCGACCCAGACCGCCCCGATTGAATGGAAAAAGGTCACGAGCCGCAGCTTCGTGAACGTGCTGAAGAAGTTCAACGTCACCGTGGCAAAGACGGACGTGGAGACGGGAACGCCGCAGGGGGACGCTTCCCTTGCAGGTGCGGTCTACGGCATCTATAAGGGCGAGGAACTGATTGACACTTACACCACCGATGAAAACGGGCAGTTCACCACCAAGTATTATGTCTGCGGCAATGACTGGAGCATCCGTGAGATTTCCCCGTCCGAGGGCTATCTTCTGGACGGAATCATCCACCATGTAGGCGCAGAAGCCGAGCTTTATACCGTGGAATACAATTCTGCCAAGAATGATGTGAACGAGCAGGTCATCAAGGGGAACATCGCCATCATCAAGCACACCGACAACGGCGAGACCCAGATTGAAACACCCGAAACGGGAGCAGTTTTTGAAGTCTACCTCAAATCCGCAGGCAGCTATGAAGCCGCAAGGGAAACCGAGCGTGACATCCTCACCTGCGATGAGAACGGCTTCGCCCAGACCAAGGACATGCCCTACGGCATCTACACCGTGGAGCAGACCTCTGGGTGGGAGGGGCGTGAGCTGATGAAACCCTTTGACGTATTTATCAGCAAAAACAGCAACACCTACCGCTACCTTATCAACAACGCCAACTTTGAGAGCTATATCAAGGTGGTGAAGAAAGATGCGGAGACGGGCAACACCATCCCCTATGCAGGCGTGGGTTTCCAGATTTACGACCCCAACGGTGAGCTTGTCACCATGACATTCACCTACCCCGAAGTGACCACCATCGACACCTTTTACACCACGGCGGACGGAGACCTCATCACGCCCCAGACTTTGGAATACGGCACGGGCTATTCCCTTGTGGAAGTGCAGGCTCCGTATGGCTATGTCCTAAACTCCGAGCCAGTCTATTTTGACGTGGTGCAGGAGAACTCCGAGGAAGAAAGCGGCATCACCGTCATCGAGGTGGTACGCTCCAACACCGCACAGAAAGGCACAATCACCGTAGGGAAGTCTGGCGAGGTATTCACCACCGTATCTGGCACAAAGGGGCTGTACCAGCCGATTTTCTCCGTGGCAGGTCTGGAGGGTGCGGTCTATGAGATTACCGCCGCCGAGGACATTTACACTTTGGACGGCACTCTCCGAGCGTCCAAGGGCGAAGTGGTTGACACCGTTACCACAGGTGCGGACGGCACGGCGAAGTCCAAGGAGATTTACCTTGGGAAATACGAAGTAAAGGAAGTCACCGCCCCGTTTGGCATGGTATTGAATAGCGAGGTACACTCCGTTGAGCTTGTCTACGCAGGGCAGGAAATCGCCGTCACCGAAACTGCCACGGACTTCTACAACGAGCGTCAGCGTGTGGAGATTGACCTTGTAAAGAGCCTTGAGACAGATGAATCCTACGGCGTGGGGATGAACGGTGAAATCCGAGACGTGAGCTTCGGTCTCTACACGGCGGAGGAGCTGACCGCCGCAGACGGCACGGAAATCCCCGCCGACAGCCTGCTTGAAGTGCTTTCCCTTGACGGGAACGGTCACGGGAAGTCGGTTATCGACCTGCCCCTTGGCAACTACTATGTGCAGGAAATCAGCACCAACGCCGCCTATCTTACAAGCAATACCAAGTACCCCGTTGTCTTTGCGTATGCAGGGCAGGATACGGCACTCGTCCACATCTCCGCAAACGAGGGCAACGCCATTGAGAACAAGCTCATCTACGGCTCTGTCAGTGGGAAGAAATCGGACGAGGACGGAAAGGCTCTGGGCGGTGCAACCATCGGCATCTTCAAGACTGGCACAACCGAATTTACCAAGGAGACAGCCATTGCGACTACCGTATCCGCAGAGGACGGTAGTTTTTCTTTTGCAAAAGTCCCTTACGGCACATGGGTAATCCGTGAAATCGAAAGCCCGAAAGGATATGTACTCTCCGAGGAAGAAATCGCCGTCACAATCAGCGAAGTGGACGAGATTGTAGAAATCTCCCTTGTGAACTACTTCATCTGTGGCAGCATCTCCCTCACAAAAGTGGATAAGGACTACCCCGACAACAAGCTCACGGGGGCGGTGTTCGAGGTCTACTCCGATACCAACGGTGACGGCAAACTGGATAAGGACGATGCGCTGCTCGGCACAATGACCGAGATGGAGGGCGGCGTCTACCAGATGAAAGAACTCCGCTACGGCAAGTACCTTGTCCGTGAAAAGACCGCCCCGACTGGATATATCCTTGATGAAAATGTCTACCCCGTATCCATTGAGGAAAACGGAAAGACCTACACCGTGGAGAACGAAGCAGGCAAGGGATTCTGGAACGAAGCCCAGAAAGGAAACCTCAAAATCGTCAAGACATCCTCGGACGGCAAGGTGGAGGGCTTCTCGTTCCGCATCACGGGCGTGAACTACGACCAGACCTTTAAGACCGACAGGAACGGCGAAATCTCCATCGAGGGCTTGCGGATTGGCGAATACACCGTTTCCGAGGTGAGCGACAAGGCATCCGCAGGCTATATCCTGCCCGCCGACAAGCAGGCTACTGTACAGACAGGGGCGACCACCATCGTCCAGATGCACAACGAGCTGCGGGACACCCCGAAAACGGGCGATGACTTCAACCCCGCCCTCTGGGTGAGCCTTGCGGCGGCATTCGCCATCGGTGCGGGCGTTCTGGGATTCCTTGGGATTAAGGGGAAGAAGAAAAAAGAGGACTGATGACCGAATCATGGGCAGAATGAAGCCCCTGCGGTCAGAAATCGGAAAGGAGGTCTTATGAGAATGGACGCAAAGACCATTATCGCCATCGTGCTTGTGGCATTTATCGGCGGCGGTGCCTTGTGGCTGAACATCCGCCACAGGAAGAATAGGTAATCCAAGTTTGTAGGGACGGGGCGGCTGAAAATGCCGCCCCTTACCCTTTATGGAGGTACACAATGAAGAATCTCAAGACCATAGAAAACAAGGTGAGAACCATTCTGAAAAAGAATGAGGATGCCCGAAACGATGACATGGTGCTGTACCTTGCCCTCTGCAACCTCTGTCTGGAGGACGCAGGGGCGATGCCGCTTGCGGAGATAATGACGCAGCACAAGTCCCTCGGTCTGCCGAGCTTCGAGAGCGTCAGCAGGACACGGCGCAGATTGCAGGAGAAGCATCCCGAACTTGCGGGAAGCCGCCCCGTGCAGAAGCTCCGAGCCAGAGGGGAAAAGGCATACCGCAGATATGCAAAAAGCGACTGAACGGAGGTCTGATTATGGAGGAAGAAAAACGCTCCAACCAAGGATATGAAATCATCGAGAGCTGTACCATCGGGAGTACAGAGCTTGTCATCGGGCTTAACCCCAAAGCCCCCAACCCCTATGTGTGCTGGTACTGCAAGGGCGGGGACAATTATTTCTGGGGGCATTACTGTAACGAGCTGTCGGCGGCACGGGAAAAGCTGAATGAGCGATACCAGTCCGAAAGCCGTATGCCCTACAACAATCCCCCTGCCCCGAAACAGAGGAACGGCGATGACCGTGGGCGATAAAAAGGCTGCGGAAAGCAGCCCCAAAAAATACGACTGTACGACCTGCCCTTATCCCCGATATAAGGACAAATACACCATCTTCTGCGATGTCTGTATCCGAAAGATTTTAGACGAGCAGCGAGAAAAGAAACAGAGAAAGGAGAATCCCGATGGAGAATGAGGAAAAAAGGATGATAAGCTCTTACGAGGTCACGCAGAGCATCCACATCGGCAGAAAGGAAGTGGTGTTCGGCGTGGATGAAAAAGCGGAATATCCCTTTTTAGTCTGCCACTGCACCTACGACAACCCGCTGTCCGCAGAATGGGTGACGGATGCTGTCGGCTCGGATGACTATTTGGAAGCCATGCAGATTTTCACGGAGCGTGTGCAGAAACAGATAGGGCTTGTGAGAGCCGAGCAGGAGCAGTTCAAGTTTGATTTGAAGCCGTTTACCATAGACGACTGCATCCCCGACAACAAAAGCGGCAGCATCGTGGGAAAAGTTGTCGTCATCAATGCCGAGGTCAACCGCTACGAATACCGCCACTCCGCCTATCAGCTTGTGCTTGCGGACGGCGGAAACGGTGCGACTGGCGGCAGGGGGCAGGCGGTGTTTGGGACTTGCCTTGCCACGGGCGAGCATCGCAGGTGGGAAAGGTACGATGTCCTTGGGGAAATCAAGCCCGACCACATGCCCCAATGGGCAAAGGAAGCCCTCGCCAGAACCAAGGCGCAGGAGAAAGAGAAAAAATCAAAGAGCAGGGAGGGACGCTGATGGAGGTACGAGCTTTGACACAGCCCGAACAGAAATACACCTATTCCCAGAGTACGCAGATTGCAGGGCAGACGGGCTGCATCGGACACCTGCGTGGGGATTTTGACAGCTCTGGGAATGGCTTCTTTACCACATGGGACGACCACTGGGACAGGTGGAAAACGGACGAGTTCAAGGCGGAGCTTGACGAGGTTATCAATACGCTCCGTGAGGGCAAGGGGCTTCTGCACAACCGCCGTGACATGGCGGCGTTTGCAAGGGCGAATCCCGATGCCGCCTTTATGGGAAACTACTGCACCGAATACGGCTTCCGTGTGGATACGGACAAACACGCTTTCCTGCTCCGCTGCAACCCCACAAAGGGGGACTACAACTTTTACTGCTACTGCTACGTCAAGGACTGGCTTGACGGTCACATCCAGAAAGCCCAGCAGGGCATCCGCTTCATCGACCCCCATTATAATGAAAGGTTCCGCATCCCAGACGGCGGCAGAATCATCATCAGCTATGCGTGGGGAGAAAAGACGGAAAAGACCTGCCGCTTCATTGACGAGTACCACACCGAGGTGGGGAGCAGCCTTTACCACATCTGCGAATTTGCGGAGAAGATGAAGATGAACGGACACAGCTATGAGCCGAAGCCCGAAGAGCCGCCGTCTCCCAGGAAAGCACCGAAGCACAAAGACCATGAACGATAAGGAGGAATTAAGATTGGCAGTAAACCAGAAAGCAGTCAAGGTCTTGAATAAGATTCTGGACGCAGGCTTTACCGAGGAAAAAGCCATCGCCGCCATGACGATGGACGACATCCTCTCCATGCAGGGCATCACGGTGGCGGATATTACGCTCATCAACGACCTGCAAAAGAGCATCAGGGCGAACAAAGTCATCTCCTTTTTGGGCGGTGGCACGGAATGAGGAACAAGAAGAAACAGAAAAATTCACCATAAGGAGGTGTGAGAATGGCTGCAAAGTACCAGCTCATCACGGAGCTGTATCAGCGGACGGGCGTCACCGTCACGAGGAACCCGCAGGCATGGCAGGGCTTCCTGTCCTCTGCCTGCCGCAACTACAAGTGCCGCTTTGACGAGCAGCTCCTCATTTACGCCCAGAGACCCGATGCCACCGCAGTCACCACCATAGAGGTCTGGAACAAGCTCTTTAAGCGGTGGGTGAACAAGGACAGCAAGGGCATCGCCGTATTCGACACCAAGGGGCGCAGGAACACCCTCAAATACTACTTTGACGTGTCGGACACCCATGAGGGCTACTACGGGAGCAGAGCCGTCCCCATATGGCAGATGGATGGGCGGTACGAGCAGGCAGTCACGGAACGGCTCTCCGACAGGTTTGGCGAGGTGGAGAGCGACAGCCTTGCCGGGGTGCTGATGGAGACGGCAAGGAACGCCGTGGAGGACAATCTACAGGACTACACGGCACAGCTAAAGGACTATATTGAGGGGAGCTTCTTAGAGGGGCTTGACGATTATAATATAGAAGTGATGTACCGTGAGCTTGCCGTGGGCAGCGTAGCCTATATGCTGATGACCCGCTGCGGCATAGATGCGGCGGAGTATTTTGACCGTGAGGACTTCGGGGCAATCGTCAACTTCAACACGCCCCAGACCCTTAACGCCATCGGCATCGCCACCAGCGACATTGCGGAGATGGCTCTGCGTGAAATCTCCCAGACGATAAGGAATGTGCAAATGGCGGAGAGAGACCAGAAACGCACCTTTGCACGGCAGTACCAGATTCGCTATGATAGTGGCAGGAAACAACCCGAAAGGAGCGAGAACAATGAGCGAAATCACTTACACGAAGCAGGACGATTACCTTATACCCGACCTCACATTACCGACAGAGCCAGAGCTTCCGCTTGGCAGGTACGCTTTGATGCACAGGGACTATCTGGAGAAGCACAAGAGGGTGACGTTCCTCAACCTGCTGACATCGGGCAGGCTGAACGCACACCTGCACCAGACCGAGCAGGCGGCACTCTCCAGACTGGAGCTGCTGACGAAGCAGCTCTCCGAGGAGCAGGGCGTGACGGAGGAACTGAAAGAGAAAGCGCCGATGCAATGGGTGCAGGCGATGAACGCCATCCGCAGCCAAGCCGAGGAAATGATTCTGGACGAGCTGATTTACCAGTAGAGCCAGAGCCTGCCGAGGGCGGACAGCGCAGCATTGCCACCGAAGAAGAAGTGAGGGCGAATCTCCCCACCGTAGACGAACAGATTGAGATGATGGTAGAAGCAGAGGATATGCGGAATGAATCCGCAGGCAAGTCCTCTGCTTCTCCGTCTTTAGGGGGAAACTATTCGCAGGAGGATATTGACAGCATCCTCACCAAAGGCAGCGGCTTCCAAGACAGCAAGTACCGTATCTACCGTCAGTTCCAAAAGCAGGCAGACAGCAAAAGTAACATCGACTTCTTGAAACGGGAGTACGGCACAGGAAGCGGCAGCTATCATTTTTCAGACGGGAGAAGCGGTCACTTTGAGTTTGGCGGCAAGGGCTTCTCCATAGACCGTGAGCCGATTTTGACTTGGTCTAAGGCAGAGAAACGCCTGCGGGAGCTGATAAAGAACAACCGCTATTTCAGCCCGAAAGAGAAAGACCGCTACGCCGATTATCTTGAGGGCATCTCCGCCCCGCAGTACGAAATCGACAGCCAGAGGAAAGCGGCAAGGCAGCGTTTCATAGATGCCCACCGTGACCTGCCCCCTGCCGACAAACGGGATACGCTCTCTTTGCGGCTCTCCGACTTCATCCGTGACTTGGACGGCTATGAAAAAAATCTGCTTGAAAACGTGGGGCGTACCGACTTTGGCGACATGACCGCCGAGCAGATGGAGCAGGCTCTCTCCGACCCTGCCGCCGTGCAGCAGCTCATAGACTTTCTGGCTCTGGTGCAGAGAAAGACCTCAAGCGTCTACAGCCGCAGCAATGCGTGGCGTTTCACGCAGGAGCTTACGGAGCTTTACCCTCTTTGCTACCTCTACCATGAGGGCGACGTGGTGTATATCGGTGCGGACAAATACGAGATTTCCGACTTAGGCGAAGATGCCGTATCCCTGCGGAATCCAGAGTTCCCTCTGTTTGGCACGGAAATGAGCCGTGCCGACTTTGAGGAAAAGCTCCGTGAGAACCCCATGAACGACCATCTGAAAACGGTCATCACCGAGAAGCAGGAAGCAGGGACACCTACCGAGGGAAAGGAAAACACCGAGAAAAAGGAAACAGAAGCTCCCGCCGAGGAAAAGTCCGACAGCATCACATTCTCCATCGGTTTCTCCGAACATCCCGCCTTTTACGACAGACAGCTCAATGACCGCTATACCGATTTGAGTTTTGCCCTTGGGAATAAGCTCCTTGGCGTTCTGGACGAAAAGCAGCACCGTGAAAGACTGGATAAGAGCAAGGGCGTGGGGTGGTATAAAAAGACCGACTTTGAGATTACCGCCGTTGTAGGCGGCGAGGAATTCCACTATGAGGGACGCTTCGACATCGGGGACGGCGAGGGCGACTTGATTGCCCACATCAAAAACTTTTACGACTACTATCTCTCCCCCGACTGCCCCTTTATCCCAGAGTGGAAAAGACAGGGCGAGGACTACTACCGTGAAAAGATAGAAAACCTACGCTTCGGGCATGACACGCTGCTCCCATTCCTTATGCAGAATACCGAGCTGACCCCAGAGGATGAAAAGCTCCTAACGGAGATAATGGCTACCGAAGCCGACTGGAACAGGAAAGCGGAGGACAAGGCACAGCCCGAAGAAACAAAAGCCGCTGAAGAAACCCCCGTTAAAGAAACTCCCACTGAACAAGCTCCTGCCGATGCAGAATCCGCTGTCGATGAAATGCTTGCCTTTGCGGAGAGGATTGCGGCACAGTACGAGACCGAGCCGCCAGAGGAACGCTTTGAGGTCATCATGACTTCCGATGCGTTCCCAGACCCCGAAGATGCCTTTGCCATCTGGGACAACATCCGAGAGGAATACTATGCGGACACGGACGGCAGGGTGCTGACCTACCCCACCGAGGAAGCAGCCACGGCAGGGCTTCTGAAAGTGCGGAAAGCCGTATCCGACAAGGAAGCCGAGGAATGGCTCTATGCGGAGCGTGTCAAGCAAGGTGTAACACCTGCCCCGTCCGAGCCTGCAAAGCAGGATGATTCAGACCTTATCGGAACGGAACTCACCATCGACAACCGTCGCTACCTCATTGAGAGAATCGGTGAAATCAGCGGCGACGTCTCCCTGCGTGACATCACGTTCCAGAACGGCGTGGGCTTCCCCGTCAGCCGGGTGGAGAAAATCGGCTATGTCCGCAGGCTCTTGGAGCAGGGGCAGAAAGAATTACCACCCGAAAAAGGAAATACCGAAGCCCCCGCACCGACCACGGCGAAAGCCCCTGCCCTTTCCGCAGACCGCCACAACTACCGCATCACGGATGATGCCCTTGGCGTAGGCGGTGCAAAAGAGAAGTTCCGAAACAACATGGCGGCGGTCAGTCTCCTGCACGAACTGGAGATTGAGAGCCGCCTTGCCACGCCCGAAGAACAGGAAACCCTTGCCAAGTATGTGGGATGGGGCGGTCTGTCTATGGCGTTTGACAGCAATAATGCGGCATGGGCGAATGAGTACAAGGAATTGAAATCCGTCCTCTCCGATGAGGAATACCGTGCGGCGATGGAATCCACCTTGACGGCGTTCTATACCCCGCCCGTTGTCATCAAGGCGATGTACGAAGCCCTTGACCGCCTTGGCTTTTCCAAAGGCAACATTCTGGAGCCGTCCTGCGGCGTGGGCAACTTCTTGGGCTTGCTTCCCGACAGCATGGCGGACAGCCGGCTCTACGGCGTGGAGATTGACCCGCTCTCTGGGAAGATAGCAAGGCAGCTCTACCAGAGGGCGAACATCGCCATCGAGGGCTTTGAGGACACCAAACTCCCAGACAGCCACTTTGACGTGGTGCTTGGCAACGTGCCGTTCGGGGACTTCAAGGTGGACGACAGCCGCTACAATACCCAGAAGTTCCTAATCCATGACTATTTTTTCGCAAAGGCTCTGGATAAGGTACGCACGGGCGGCGTGGTGATGTTCATCACTTCCAAGGGGACGATGGATAAGGCAAGCCCAGAGGTGCGGAAGTATATCGCCCAGAGAGCCGAGCTTTTAGGCGCAATAAGGCTTCCAGACAACACGTTCCGAGCCAACGCAGGCACGGAGGTCACAAGCGACATCCTCATTTTGCAGAAGCGTGACCGAGTGATTGATACAGAGCCAGACTGGATTTACCTTGATACGGACGAGAACGGCATCACCATGAACAGCTATTTTGTGCAGCACCCCGAAATGGTACTTGGCACGATGCAGATGGAAAGCACACGCTTCGGCATGGACACCGCCTGCAAAGCGGATAAGGAAAGACCCGTCTCCGAGCTGCTGCAGGAAGCCGTGGGACGGATAAGCGGCGAGATACCAGAATACGAAAGCGAAATCGACCAGATTTCCGATGAGCAGGACAGTTCCATCCCCGCCAACCCCAACGTGCGGAACTTCTCCTATGCCCTTGTGGACGGGAAGATTTATTTTCGGGAGAATGACCGCATGACCCCCGCCAGCGCATCCATGACGGCAGAGAACCGTATCAAGGGCTTGCTTGGCATACGGGACAGCGTACGCAGCCTTATCGAGTACCAGACCAATGACTACCCCGAAGAAATGATAAAAATCGAGCAGGAGAACCTTAACCGCCTCTATGATGCGTTCACCGAGAAATACGGGCTAATCAACAATCGGGGGAACTACCTTGCCTTTGCCGCCGATGAAAGCTACTTCCTCTTATGCTCCCTTGAGGTGCTTGACGATGAGGGGAAATTCAAGCGCAAGGCGGATATGTTCACCAAACGGACGATAAAGCCCCACCGAGAGGTCACGTCCGTGGAGACCGCAAGCGAAGCCCTGGCACTCTCCATCGGGGAGAAAGCCCGTGTTGACCTCTCCTATATGGCGAAGCTCACGGGCAAAACGCAGGAGGAAATCGTCACGGAATTGCAGGGCGTAATCTTCCGTGTGCCGAACACCGAGCCTGCACGGTACGTTGCCGCAGACGAATACCTCTCTGGAAACGTGAGGGAGAAATTGAAAGTTGCGGAGATTGCGGCGAAATCCGACCCTGCCCTGTCTCTCAATGTGGAAGCACTAAGGCAGGTCATCCCCAAGGATTTAAGTGCCGCCGAAATCGCCGTCCGTTTAGGCACCACATGGATACCAGAATCGGATATACAGCAGTTCGTGATGGAGCTTTTAACCCCGTCAAGCCACGCCGCAGGCAGGCTAAAGGTACGCTACACCCCCTATAACGGCGACTGGTTCATCGAGAACAAGACTTCCGACTTCGGGAACGTCAAGGCGGACAGCACCTACGGCACGAAACGGGCGAGTGCCTACCGCATCATCGAGGATACCCTAAACCTAAAGGACACCCGCATTTTCGATTATGTTTATGACGAGAACGGCAGCAAAAAGGCGGTGTTCAACGCCAAGGAGACCACGGCGGCACAGGCAAAGCAGGAGGTGATAAAGCAGGCATTCCAAGACTGGATATGGAAAGACCCAGAGCGCAGGAACCGCCTTGTCCGCTACTACAACGACACCTTTAACTCCGTGCGACCCCGTGAATATGATGGGCGGCACATCACCTTTGGCGGCATCAGCCCAGAAATCAGGCTGCGCCCCCACCAAGTAAACGCCATCGCCCACATCCTCTACGGCGGCAACACGCTCCTTGCCCACAAGGTAGGGGCAGGCAAGACCTTTGAGATGGTAGCCGCCGCACAGGAAAGCAAGCGGTTAGGCTTGTGCCAGAAATCCATGTTTGTCGTCCCCAACCACCTTGTCGGGCAGTGGGCTTCCGAGTACCTGCGGCTCTATCCGAGTGCCAACATCCTCGTCACCACCAAGCAGGATTTTGAGACCGCCAAGCGCAAGAAGTTCTGCGGCAGGATTGCCACGGGGGATTATGATGCCGTGATTATCGGACATTCTCAATTCGAGAAAATCCAGATGAGCGAGGAACGCCAGAGGGAGCAGCTCCAACAGCAGCTCAACGATATAGAGATGGGCATTGACGAGATACAGAAGTCCCACGGCGAGCAGTTCACGGTCAAGCAGCTCATGAAAACGAGGAAAGGCATTGAAGCCAAGCTAAAGAAGCTCAACGACACGAAAAGAAAGGACACGGTGATAGATTTTGAGCAGTTGGGCGTAGACAGGCTCTTTATAGATGAGAGCCATTTTTACAAAAATTTGTACCTCTACACCAAGATGCGGAACGTGGGCGGCATCGCCCAGACCGAAGCCCAGAAGTCAAGCGACCTCTTTATGAAATGCCGCTATCTGGACGAGATAACGGGAAACCGTGGCACGGTTTTCGCCACGGGGACACCCATCTCGAACTCAATGGTAGAGATGTACTCCGTCCAGAGGTACTTGCAGTATGACACCCTCGCACGGAACGGCTTGCAACATTTTGACGCATGGGCTTCCACCTTTGGCGAGACCGTCACGGCTCTGGAGCTTGCCCCAGAGGGTACGAACTACCGAGCCAAGACGAGGTTTGCGAAATTCTACAACCTGCCAGAGCTGATGCAGATGTTCCGAGAGGTGGCGGACATCCAGACCGCCGACATGTTAAAGCTCCCCGTACCGAAAGTAAACTACCACAACATCAAGACCAAGCCCAGCGAGATACAGACGGAAATGGTGGCGGGGCTTGCCAAACGAGCCGAGAAAGTAAGGGCAAGACAAGTCGAGCCGAACATCGACAACATGCTCAAAATCACCAATGACGGGCGCAAGCTGGCACTCGACCAGAGGATGATAGACCCCATGCTGCCAGACGACCCCGACAGCAAGGTCAACGCCTGCGTGGATAATGTGTACCGCATCTGGGAGGGACACGCCGACACAAGAGCCACCCAACTATTGTTCTGCGACCTCTCCACACCGAAAAATGACGGCACTTTCAACGTGTACGATGACATCCGAGAGAAGCTGATTGCCCGTGGCATCCCCGCCGAGCAGGTGCGTTTCATCCATGAAGCGTCTACCGATGCACAGAAAAAGGAGCTGTTCGGCAAGGTCAGAAGCGGCGAAGTGAGGGTGCTGCTCGGCTCTACCCAGAAGATGGGCGCAGGGACAAACGTGCAGGACAGGCTTGTGGCGATTCATAACCTCGACTGCCCGTGGAGACCCTCGGATGTAGGACGGATTTTGCGGACATTCAAAATAAAAATGAATGTGGAGGTAACAGACAATGGCAAAGACGATTTTTGAGGAACTGGGCGGCAGATACGAAAGGCAGGGTGATTATTTAATACCGTGCTTGACTGTACTTGCCGAAGAAGAACAGCCGATAGGCACATGGGGACAGCGGCATCTGGACTATCTGAAGCAGTACCGCAAAGTTACATACACCAATCTTCTCACAAGCGGCAGGCTCAACGCCTATCTTGCCGACATTGACAAGCAGGCACAGGAACGCTTTGAAAGGCTTATTGAGGACATGAAACAGGCACATGGCATAACGGAACAGTTAAAGGCAGAAAACGCCTTAGAATGGACGGGAAAGCTCAATAACATAAGGGCGTGTGCGAGGGAGATTGTGAATAACGAGATTATTTTTGTATAGCTGCAAAGCGTAAAAAGCCCAAAACGGGGGATAGGGATTGAATACCCATCCTCTTGTTTTATGCCTTAAAAATCAGCAAAAATCTTGATAGTGTAAGCGGAAAAGCGTTATATTTCAGTTTAGTTTGGGTGGTGAGGGTTCATATTTGCCCTATTGATACAGTTTGTTCAAGTGGCTATAATAGATACCGTACACATTGGGATGTTTAATATGTTTGAGTATATTCCCCAGAATATCCAAAAACTTATTGATGGCAGGACACATGATGGAAAGGAAAAGAAAAATGAATAAAGTAATTATTATAGACGATGATAAAGATTTATGCTTTCTTATGAAGAAATGCGTAGAACAGGAAAATTATATAGCGATGATAGCTAACAGTGGAGCTGAAGGTTTAAGGATTGCAAGTGAAAACAGTGATGATTGTTCGCTTATCATTCTTGATATTATGCTGCCAGATTTAGATGGCTTTCAAGTTTTACAGAAAATTCGTCAGACAAGCAATGTGCCCGTACTTATGCTGACTGCTAAAAGCGATGAGGAGGATAAGGTTTCTGGATTGCGAATGGGGGCTGATGATTACTTAACAAAACCATTTAGTCTGAATGAATTGATGGCTCGTGTCCATTCGTTGATTAGACGGTACACTCAATTTAATCCTGTTTCTTGCCCTGATGCAGATACGCTTACATTTCAAGGAATGACGATTGACAATGTAAACCGTATTGTTGAGATAAATGGGATACGAGCAGAATTGACTGGCAAGGAGTTTGACTTACTTAGTTTTTTGGCATCCAATAAGGGGAGCATTTTTACAAAAAAACAGATTTATAACCAAGTATGGGAAGAAGAATATGCTTTTGATGACAGCAATATTATGTCTTTTATCAGCAAACTGCGTAAAAAGATAGAGCCAGACCCAGAGCATCCTTTTTATATTTTAACTGTCCGAGGTATAGGCTATCGTTTTAATGGGGAGGCATAATATGAATTGTAATGTATTTCTATTTGTTGCATTATGTCTTTCGTTGGTGTGTGTACTGCTTTTAAGTATAAAATTACGACGGGTACAGGAAAGTTTGTCTGTCATTAAGGAAGCTTTAGAAGATATAAAAGCAGGCAACTTAAATCGTCGTGTACTGGCGAAAGAAAATGATATGACGAAGCAAATTTGCTATGACATCAACAGAATTGCTACTACAAATCAATCACAGTTTATTCGGCAACAACAATCCGAACAGGCATATAAGCGGCTTATGACGAGCCTTTCACACGATGTAAAAACGCCGTTAGCTTCTCTTGTCGGCTATTTAGAAGCGGTTACTGAAAACCTTGTTGCAGGAGAAGAAAAAGAAACTTATATTCAGATTGCCACGGAAAAGGCACATCAATTAAAGGAATTTGTGGAATCCCTGTTTGAGTGGGTAAAATTGGATGCAGGAGAACAAGTATATCATTTTGAACAACTTGACTTAAACGAACTAACTCGTAATATTATGGCGGACTGGATACCCACATTGGAGAACAGTCATTTTGAATATGATATTGATATTCCAGAAAACGAATATTTTATGAAAATAGATGTTCGTGCATATATCCGTATTCTTAATAACTTAATTCAAAATATTTTAACACACAGCGGTGGAAATAAACTGACTTTACGGATAACAGAGAATGAAAGTCAGGCTCAGCTTGCGGTTACGGATAATGGCATAGGAATTTCACCGTCCAATCTTCCTCATATTTTTGAACGGATGTATCAGTGTGATGATTCCCGTCTGGCGGATGGGAACGGATTAGGATTAGCCATTGTAAAGGAACTTGTAAATGCACATAAGGGAGAAATAAAAGTGGAAAGCATCCCTAGTGTAGGCACAACATTTATAATCATGTTTCGGAAAGTCCTGTGACAGCACAGGGCTTTTTTGCAAAACATGAAAAAAGCAAGGTTTCGGCAAGGTTTTGGCAAGGTTCATAATATATAATGGACTTCGCAGACAGATATTTTAAAATCCATATACAGAAAGGAAAAAATTATGAATGATTTGGTAATTAAAACAGAGAATTTAACAAAGATTTATGGAGAACAGAAAGCTGTCAAGTCCGTAAACCTGCACGTGAAAAAGGGGCGTATCTATGGGCTGCTTGGACGTAACGGAGCAGGAAAGACAACGATTATGAAAATGATTTTAGGATTGACTTCCATTACATCTGGAGAAGTGCAGGTGTTTGGGAAAAACATCAAAGGACAGGAAAAAAGGATATACCCCCGTATTGGTGCAATCATTGAAACGCCTGGGTTTTATCCGAATCTGACTGGAACGGAAAATCTGGAGATTTTTGCAAAGTTGCGTGGTACATCCCGCCCAGATGCTGTAAAAAATGCGTTAGATGTTGTAGGACTGCCATATCGAGATAAAAAGCTGTTTAGCAAGTATTCTCTTGGCATGAAGCAACGGCTTGGAATTGCAAATGCTATCATGCATGACCCCGAACTGTTGATTCTTGACGAACCGATAAATGGTCTTGACCCGATTGGCATAGCGGAAATCAGAAAATTTTTGCAGGATTTAAGCAAAGAACGGGGGAAAACTATCTTGATTTCCAGTCATATCCTATCAGAGATTGACCTGCTTGCAGATGATATAGGAATCATTCACGAAGGAAACCTGCTGGAAGAAAGCAGCATGGACGAATTGAGAAAGAAAAACCAGAAATATGTTTTATTCCGTGTATCATCTACAGTAACCGCGGCTCGGATTCTGGAGCAGAAATGCGGCGGAGTAAATTATCTTATTGAAGATGATAATGTTATGAGGGTTTATGATACGGACATTGATTTAAGCAGGATAAATCAAGAGTTTATCACGAATAACATTGGTGTTTATGAAAGCAGGGTTTGTGATGAAAGTCTTGAGGATTATTTTAAAGAAATTACTGGAGGTGTTGGCATTGCTTAAAATGTTGGATACAGAGTTTAGAAAGATAAAACGGCAGAAATTTATTCTGCTCACCATACTTGCTGCCTGCCTTTTTCCGATTCCGCTCACTGTAGTAATTGTCCATGCAAAACTGAACTATGATGTGCTTCTTATGTTTGTTATGGAATTTGGTTTTTTTTTGGTTCTTCCCATTGTTTTGGGTATTATTGCGTCAATCCTGTTCCGAATGGAAAATGAAAATGGGACACTAAAAACCCTGTCTGTAATTCCCGTTCCCAGATGGAAGCTGCTTGGTGCAAAGGTGCTTGTCATTTATATTTTGGCGATATTTTATGGTGTTGCTGCAATCGGAGCTACCATGATTGGAGGATTTCTTACGGGAACTGTTTCGGATATTCCGTTAAAATTAGCAATTTCGCTCAGTATGTCTGTATTGATAGCTACCGCAACTTTGCCTATGATAGCAGTTACAGTTATATTTCAGAAGAACTTCATATTACCAATATTGTGTTCTGTTATTTATGCTGTTGTAAGCCTTGTATTTTCTATTATGCTATTGAAAGTTCCAGCCCCTTTGACTTTACTGTTCCGATGCAGTCTGCCTTTTATGACGGCAAATCCCGAACGCATGGAAATCGTGGAGAGTGTACAGAATTGGGTACTACCTGTGTTTCCCTGTATCCTTGCCCTTATTGGGATAGGGATAATTTGCATGGCATTGTCGGTATATTTTTATCAGAAACAGGAGGTGTAATGCGATGATTTTGGCAGAGTTAAAAAAAATAAAAAGACATTATCTTTTACCTCTTTCTATAGGAGTTGTCGTTTTGTCATGCTTACTGGCATTAATCCAACTGACGGGGGCGGAAAATTCCGTAGTTGGGTATTTGCCACTGACAGATGGAATCCTTTGGAACAATGTAACCCTTATATTTCCATTTTTGATAACCTTTTTTGGCGGGTTTTTGATGAATCGGGAATACTCAGAAGATACATTGAAAAGCAACCTTATCATACCAGTTTCATATAGAAAATTAATATTTGCGAAAATTGCGGTTACAGTGTTTGCGGTTACCTTATTCGTTGCAGTCAGTTTTCTATGCAGTATAGTGTTTGCTGTGATTTTACGATATCCTTTTAACTTGGAGGATGTGGGGATGGCTTTCTGGAAACTGTTTGTCGCAGGAATCACCTGTCTGATAGCGGTGATGCCGATTATTGTACTTTTTACCTTGAAAAGAAATCTTTTTTTGGCAGGAACCTGCGGAGCATTCGTTTATGGATTTTGTGGCATTTTTGTGGCGAATACACGTTTTACAAGCTGGTATCCGACCACATCTGGATTAACTATCATAAAATATGAACCAAATTTCTCTAATTACCAGATGTCAGCAGCAATATTTGTACTTGCAGTATGCTTGTTTTTTTCTTTGCTCATTATAACTGTTGCAAGGAGGAATCTTTATGATTAATTTGATACAGACTGAATTTTCAAAACTCAAGAGACAGAAGACCATATTTATCATTACAGGAGTATTGCTCTTATTTTGGGCAGGTATGACATTTTGGAATTATCATGTCCCACAAAAGAGCTTCGAAGATTTTTATATAAAATATAGCAGCTATTTAGCTATGCTCCTTCCGTTTCTGCTAGGGCTGCTGTTTATTAAGATATACCATGCGGAATACCAAAACAATACTTTGAAAGAATTGCTGCAAATCCCTGTTTCAATGAACCAATTATTTTATGCAAAAATTCTGTTTTCGTTTTTGGCTGCGGTTATCATTATGTTGCTAAACTGTCTGCTCATTGTAGTTAGTGCTGTCATATGCAGGAGTACGGACATAGGCATTTATCAGATTTTGATGCTGATAAGATTCTTTCTGCTTATTGCATTGGCTATGCCATTTACAATGTTTCCTGTGTTTCTGGTAACTGCTTTGGCATCAGGAAACACGATTTTTTCAAGTACAGTATGCTTTATCTATTCGTTGTCAGGAATAATCGGGATTTCACAGTTGGCAGGAACGCATCCCTTATCCAGTATGTTAAATATTTTGTTTGGCAATCAACTTTCGTCAATAGCAACGGATGGGAAAAATCTAATGTATATCGTAGATGTAATGCTTTTTGTTTTGATAACTGTTGTTTCTGTGAAAGTTTTTTATAAGGTGAAACGTGGAGATAAGTATAAGTAAGAACAAGAGGATTATCGAGTGAGAAAATGGAATAATTTTAAAGAATTTTGTGTTCATGTAATCATGGGAATAGATATTGTCTTGATTGGAATCCTGCTGATACTTATGGAAATATTATTTATGATTATTTCTGCTATTTGGGAAAGTGCGGACAAGATAATCCACAGATTGGAGGTGAAAATATGAAGCGAATATTGTTAGTTGACGATTCCACAGATTTCTTAAAGATTTTAGCACAGGCATTAGAACGAGATTTTGAAGTGCATACTGCAACAGGTGTTTCAGAAGCAATGGCGATAATTGGAGAAATAGAGATGGATTCGATATGTTCTGATTTGGAGATGAAAGATGGAACAGGTTTGGATATATTGGATTCACTGAGGAAAAACCATATAGAAATTCCGTTTATTCTTATGTCTGGAAAAGATGACTGTTTTGAAATTAAAATAGCAAAATGTTATGGTGCTGTCTTTATATCGAAAACTTCTTCTGATTTTCTGACGCAAATTAAAAATAATTGTGATAGAAGCAATTGACTGATTAATTAGTGTGGCGAAAATGTATATGTCTGCCAAATAAAAAAAACAGCGTTTTGGCGGGCTGCATCTTCATGCCTGAATAAAAAATGATTTACCCTCTAAACCTGTTTTTGTGTTTGGAGGGATTTTTTATGTTCTTTTTTCGGGCAGTTATCCATCTGCTCATGCAACACAGAGTTAATCCATACATAGCATATCGGGGAACGGCAGGAAGCCAGTTGAAAAAATCCCTGCCCATGCAACGCTACTTCTCACCATGAAACCAGAAGTAGAATCTCCACTTAACAGAATATGTATTTCCCATAACCGTAGAGGTCACAGAGCCTTTGCGGTTTTTCTTTTGTCGTTTTTTATCGGAATACGCCGTAAGGCTATTTCTGCTGTTGGCTGTCGCTCCCCGCCCTCTCCATCTGGATTTTACATTTTCAAAAATTCAGATGGGAGGTATTAGAGGTGAAATACGCACCAAGAAAAGTATATATCAAAGAAAATGGCGGCTATGTAGAACTGTCCTATCAGGATTTCTGCCGCCGCAGGCAAGCCGACCAGAGTTACATGGACAAGCTGTTTATCCCCGTGCAGAGCTGTCTGCTTGAAGTCGTGCGGGAACAGTACGCAGATTTCTACAAGGATAAAGAACGGTGGCGTTATCTGAAAAAACTGGACACGAACCACAGCCTGCTTTCACTGGAGGGATTTACGGACAGTGGGGGAAGTGTGCTTGACTTCGTTGTTGATGAAGCAGTGGATATTGAGGAAACCGTTATCCATGCGGTGATGGTGGACAGGCTAAGAGCCGCCCTGTCCTTATTGTCGGATAGCGAGCAGGCATTGATACAGGCAATCTTCTTTGACGGGTTTTCCGAAAGGGCATATTCCGAAAAGCAGGGATTAAGCCCAAGCGCCATACATGGACGCAAGATGAAGATTTTGAGAAAACTTAAAAGGATAATAGAAAGCTGATTTTAAGGTGTTCAGCCCCCTTGTTTTTTCCTTTGGGAAAATGAGGGGGCTTTCCCTTGCCCTCTCAATCGATCCCGATTGGAGGAAAAGTAGCATGGCATACAACCACGGACGGGAGGACAGGAAATGGCGCATCTGGAAAGAAGCCGAAGAAAAGATTTTGCGTGAGTGCGGCGTTGATGAAGCGGTCATTGAGCAAATCCGCACAGACGACAGGGCAGATTTTAATTCCAACAGGCGGTTTTACCGATGGACGAATGATGTTGCGGAGTATCTGGAAGGCATGGCGGACAGAGAGAAGCAGGCGGAGGTAAAGTCTGTTTCTGATTTACTGGACGAGATTGAGAACGAAACCCTGTACCTTACCTTAATCACGGTGGACAGGCGCACGTTGCAAATCGTCCTGCTGAAAATGCAGAGATATTCCACAAAGGAGATTGCCCCGCTTGTGCATTTGACGGCAGGGGCTGTCTATGCAAGGTTAGACCATCTGCGGAAGAAATTACGGAAAATTTTATAAGCGTCTAATACATCCTGCTTTCCTGCGGGCTACTGGGTGGGGAGTGGAATTTTCCCACTTATTTTTGGCAGGAGGAAAGGAAATGGCGTACCGAGCAAAGACATACACACTTCGGGAGGAATCCACGGAAAGCGGCACGAGGTATTTTATCAGTTTTAAGGACGGACAGGGCGGATATCACGAATTGGAAGTGTCCGAGCAATTCTTCGTTGAGTTTCGGCAGATGGAACGCAGGAACAGAAACCTTCAGCAATGGGACGAACGGCACAGGGAATTTAATGAGGTGTGGGATGAAACCCTTTACAGGCGTGCGTTGAGAGTGCCTAAAAGCCTTGATGAACGCATGATTGAAGAAGAACGGAACGAGCTGCTCTCTAAAGCAGTTGACCAACTGCCAGAGATACAAAGGCGGCGTTTCCTGCTGTACTACGAGTATGATTTTAATTTTTACCAAATCGCAGGGATGGAGCATTGTACCGTTTCCGCTGTCCAGAAATCCGTTTCGGTTGCAAGGGAAAAGGTTAAGGCAGAAATGAGGAAGTATCTCCAACCGTGACCTCTACTACCCGAAAAAGAAATCGGCTTTTGACAGGCGTGGGATTGGCGGCATTACATACTCTCACTTTTTTCGTGGGAGTAAATCTATTCTAAGGAGGTCAACGCCTATGTGCAACAAAACCAAAGACACCGCCCGAAAGGAGGAATCCCATGCAGAAGCTTCAGACAGTCAACGCCGACACGCTCCTTTATGAGCCGCTTGAGAAGCCGTCCTTTGTGGTGGACGGTCTGATACCCACAGGTTTAATCCTGTTCTGCGGTTCACAGAAAATCGGCAAGAGCTGGCTCATGTTAAAACTCTGCCTATGTGTGTCGCAGGGAATCCCTTTATGGGATATGCCGACACGGGAGGGCAATGTGCTTTACCTTTGCCTTGAGGACACGTTCTGCCGCATACAGGACAGATTGTTCCGCTTGACGGATGAAGCAAGCGGGCGGCTTCACTTTGCGGTGGCGAGCGATAAGCTGTCAGACGGTCTTATCGTGCAGTTGGAGGATTATCTGAAAGAATATCCCGACAGCAGGCTCATTGTCATTGACACCTTGCAGAAAATCCGCACCGCATCCAAGGACAACGCCTATGCAAGCGATTACGGGGACATCTCCCTTATCAAAGACTTTGCCGACAGGCACTCATTGGCAGTGGTAGTCGTCCACCACATCCGAAAGCAGAATGACAGCGACGTGTTCAACAAAGTGTCTGGCACGACTGGATTGACGGGGAGTGCGGACGCCACCTTTGTTCTGGAACAGGAAAACCGTGTGTCCAATGCCGCAAAGCTGTATGTGACGGGCAGGGACACGCCCTATCAGGAGTTCACGCTCCGTTTCTGTGATTGCAGTTGGGAACTGGTGGAGCGTAAGGGGCAGGAACAGCTTGCCAAAGAAACGATGCCAGATGTTCTTTTTCGGTTAGTGGATTTCATGCAGGGCAGGGAGGAATGGACTGGCACAGCAACGGAGCTACTGGAACAGATGGGGGAAACGGGAACGCCGCCCAACATCATGACAAAACGGCTCAACGAATACCGTGCCAGTTTTCTTAATGAAAACAACATCCGTTACGGCTACCACAGGAAGAAAGGGTGCAGGGAAATTTCCCTCACAAGGCAGACGGGTGACGGTGATGACGGTTAGATTGGGATACCCCCTTCCATTGTCACCGTCATAGCAAATATTTGTAAAATCGGCGGTTCTGCCCTGCGGGTGACAGCGGTGACGGTGATGACGGCAATATTGGGATACCCCCGCCGCTGTCATCCCTACGGGAGAACACCCCGTAAACGCAAGATGCAGGCGTGGGCATTACTCGCTCTTTTCGGCTCGTAAAGCCACCCCTGCGGTCAGAAAAATCCCCCGATTTTTCCGACTGCGTTTACAGGGTGTAACACACTACACTTTGCCCTGCAAAGTCGTGTGCCAGACGTTCCCTCTGGACTCCCTTAAAGCAGGGCTTACGCCCTGCCCATCCTGCGCCTTGCGGCTTCGGACGGAAGAATGTGCGGTGACAGTCGGCGGCTCCCGTGGGGGTATCCCAAAAACACCGTCACCATCGTCACCAACCGTCACCCTTTGGGAAATTACCCGCCGAAGAAAGGAAGATTGACTATGCCCTATGCAATTTTACGTTTCCAGAAACGCAAGGCAGGCGGCGTTGCGGCTTGCGAACGCCACAACGAGCGGAAGAAAGAAGCCTATAAAAGCAACCCAGATATTGATATGGAACGCTCCAAAGATAACTACCATCTTGTGAATCCGCCCCGCTACACTTACAAGAAAGAGATAAACCAAATGGTAAAAGAAGCAGGCTGTAAGGTGAGAAAAGACAGCGTGATGATGGTGGAAACGCTCATCACCGCTTCGCCCGAATTTATGAACAGCTTACCACCCGAAGAACAAAAAGCCTATTTCCAGACGGCTCTTGACTTCATTTCGGAGCATGTGGGAAAGAAAAATATCCTCTCCGCAGTCGTCCATATGGACGAAAGGACGCCCCATATGCACCTGTGCTTTGTGCCGCTTACGCCCGACAACAAGCTGTCAGCAAAATCTATTTTAGGCAACCAGAAATCCTTATCCGAGTGGCAGACCGCTTACCATGAGCGTATGTCCACACGGTGGAATCAGCTTGAACGGGGGCAGTCCTCAATGGAAACGAAGCGGAAGCACATCCCCACATGGCTCTACAAGTTAGGCGGCAGACTGGATAAACAGTATGAAGAAATCGTGTCTGCCCTCTCCGACATCAATGTTTTTAATGCAGGGAAGAAAAGAGATAAGGCGTTAGAATTACTCTCCGCATGGCTCCCAGACGTGGAGAAATTTTCAAAAGAAATCGGGAAACAGCAGGCGTATATCGACAGCTTGAAAGAGAGAATCGGGCAGGAATCCGACTATGCGGGGCGTATGCGTGATGAAAAGTACGAGCAGGAATTAAAGGTACAGAAAGCCAACCAGAGGATATTTGAATTGCAGAAAACTAATCAGCAGATGGAAAGGTTATTGAAAAAAATACCGCCAGAGGTATTGGAAGAATTACAGAAAACAGGCAGAACCAGACCAAAAGAAAGGTAGGGATGTGAATGAAGAGACAGGATTTTAAGGTATTAAAGACCGCAGATTTATATCCGTTTCCCGATAACCCGTTTCATGTGGTGGAGGATGAAATGCTCACAGAATTAGCAGAGAGTATCAAAGAGTTTGGCATTGTAACGCCAATCATCACACGCCCGAAAGAGGACGGGGACGGCTATGAAATCATTGCGGGACAGCGGCGTGTCCGTGCTTCCGAGCTTGCAGGGATAAACACAATCCCCGCTTTTGTCCTGCCCTTAGACCGTGACCGAGCCATCATCACCCTTGTGGACAGCAACTTGCAACGAGAAAATATCCTGCCGAGTGAGCGGGCGTTTGCCTATAAGATGAAATCCGAAGCCATGAAGCGGCAGGGTTTCCGCACAGACTTAACCTCGTCACAAGTTGGGACGAAGTTGCGGACAGACGATAAGGTGGCACAGGGCTTCGGCGTTGGCAGGATGACCGTGCAGAGATTTATCCGATTGACAGAGCTGATACCGCCGATTTTGCAGATGGTGGACGAGGGGAGAATCGCCCTCACGCCTGCGGTAGAGCTGTCCTTTTTGAAGAAAAATGAGCAGGAAAATCTATTCGCCACGATGGAAAGTGAGGAAGCAACGCCCTCACTCTCACAGGCACAACGTATGAAAAGCCTTAGCCAGAGCGAGCGGCTTGACATGGATATGATATTTTCCATTATGACCGAGGAAAAGGGAAACCAGAAAGAAACTTTGAAAATCAACACAAGCAAGCTGAAAAAATATTTTCCGAAGAACACAACGCCGAAGCAGATGGAGGACGCCATCATCAAACTGTTAGAGCGTGAATTGCAGAGGAAACGGAACAGGGACAGCCGCTAATCTTTTTTTTCGGGAGGTAAATATAAGACACTGGAAGAAAAAAGACAGCCAGATAAGACAGAAAGTTGAGGTAGAAAATGAAAGAAATCCAGTATGAGATTGTAAAGGAAGTCGCTGTATTGTCGGCAAGTGACAGCGGCTATACAAAGGAAATCAATTTGATTTCATGGAACGGGAACGAGCCAAAGTATGACATCCGCAGTTTTTCCCTGAACCGTGAGAAATGCGGCAAGGGAATCACGTTGACCGTTGATGAAGCGGCGGCACTCCTTAAAGCATTGCAGAAAGAATTGAACAGCGGCGATTGATGGTGTCTGATTGGCAGAGCAGGGGGATTTTATATACTCCCTTTGCCCTGTCTGGAAAGGGAGATTTGAATATGGGCGAGGATAAGACAGCGAACAAAAAGAGGAAACGTATTGTACCAAAAGCAAAAGTGCAGGTAATTATCAGTCGGGAATATGTCGGCACACAGACCGTTGCCGAAGCGTTTATCCCGATTATTTCCGAGGATATACGGAGGGAGATTGCCAAAGATGACACCTTCGACAATGACGGGTTATCCGCTTAGAATGTACGCAATGGAACATGAAATTTAGTAGAGCAAGGACGGAGGTTTAACAGTATGGCAGGGATAAGAACGGGGAATCAGATTTATGAAGTCGGCATTTACTGCCGCTTGTCAAAGGACGATGGCACGGAAAACGAGAGTGCGAGCATTGCCACGCAGAAATCCATCCTCACGGATTATGTGAAAAAGCAGGGCTGGCATTTGGCAAAAACTTATGTGGACGACGGTTATTCTGGTACGAATTTCCAAAGACCGAGCTTCCAGAACATGATTAAGGACATTGAAAACGGACGGATAAACTGCGTGATTACGAAAGATTTATCACGTTTAGGGAGGAACTACCTTGACTGCGGATTATATTTGGAAGTCTTTTTCCCAGAGCATAATGTGAGGTATATAGCGGTCAATGACGGCGTGGATACCTTGAATAAATCGGCGATGGACATCACCCCATTCCGCAATATCCTAAACGAAATGTACTCTGCCGATGTGTCGGTCAAGATAAAATCGGCGTACCGAGCGAGGTTTCAGCAGGGGAAATTCATGGGGACGTATGCACCCTATGGGTATATCAAAGACCCTGCCGACCATAACCACCTGCTGATAGATGATAAGGTTGCCCATGTGGTAAGAGAGATTTTTGAACTTGCATTAGAGGGAAATGGAATCTCCAAAATCCGCAAGCACATCAATAAACAGCATATCTTACGCCCTGCCGCTTATGCGGCGGAGCAGGGGGCGGCAGGCTACGAGCGGTACTTTGAGGGTAACGAGGAAAACCGCTATATCTGGAGCGAGAACAGCGTGAGGGGCATTTTAAGAAGCCCGATATATGCGGGGAACCTTGCAGGCTACAAGCGGATTGCCGCCAACATGAAAAGCAGGAAACGCCCCTCGAAGCTGCCCGAAGAATGGGAAGTGATACCCGACACCCATGAGGGGATAGTCACGCAGGAGGAGTTTGACACCGTACAGCAGCTTATCACAAGCCGCAGACTGCCCGAAAACAAGGGCGGCTTTGAGAACATTTTTGCAGGCGTTATCAAGTGTGCGGACTGCGGCTACGCTCTTCGGGCTATGAGTGCCAACAGAAGAAAACGCCCCGACATCATCGACTGCGTACAATACACCTGCAATAATTATGGCAGGTATGGAAACGTCATGTGTACTGCACACGCCATTGAAGCGAGGGATTTATTCAACGCCGTGCTTGCCGACATCAACCGTTTTGCAGATATGGCGGTGAATGACGAGCGGGCGGTGAGAGCCATAGAAAAGCGGCTAACGGAAACAGACCAGAGCAAAGCAAAAGCAATGGAGAAAGAACGGAAGAAGCTGAACAAACGCCTTGCAGAGCTTGACAGGCTGTTTTCCTCTCTCTATGAGGATAAAGTCATGGAGCGTATCACCGAGCGGAATTTTGAGATGATGTCGGAGAAATACCAGAAAGAACAGCTTGAAATTGAAACAAGGCTGAAAGAGGTAACGGAAACGCTCAATGAAAGCTATGAGAAATCGCAGGGAATCCGTGACTTCCTCTCCCTTATCCGCAACTACCAAGGCTTAAAGGAACTGGACGCAACGATTGTAAACGCCTTGATAGACAAGATACTTGTTTCGGAGCGTGAGAAGATGACAGACGGAACAGTGAAGCAGGAAATCAAGATTTACTATAAATTCATCGGCTTTGTCGGTGAATTACATATCACACCCACGAAACGATGGACAGCATTGCCCGCCAAACACTGTACGGTGTGCAACATTGAATACGTCCCTGGCTCTGGCATATCAAAGTATTGTCCCGTTTGCGCCAAGAAGATGCAGAGGGAGAAGTCAAACGAGAGCAAACGCAGGAGCAGGGAGCAGAAACGGATGGCATGTATTGAACTGTCCGCAAAAAATGACCGACTGACTTGGAACAGCGCCAGGGGAGGGTTGAACGCCAAGGCAACATGTTCCCAGAGGTGGAAGTCTACCGCTATGTGACGGAGCAGACCTTTGATGCCTACCTCTACCAGCTCGTGGAATCCAAGCAGAAATTCATCTCCCAGATAATGACGAGCAAAAGCCCCGTGCGCTCTGCCGAGGACGTGGATGAGGTGGCTCTCTCCTTTGCGGAGGTGAAGATGCTTGCCACGGGCGACGAGCGTTTCAAGGAAAAGATGGACTTGGATATACAGGTCTCCAAGCTCCGCACCCTAAAGCAGAGCTACCTTTCCGAGCATTACGACCTTGAGGACAGGATACTGAAACACTTTCCGAGGGAGATAAAGGAGCTTGAGGAACGCATTATAAGCTACGGTAGCGATGCCGTCCTTGCCGAACAGCACAAGCCGCAGGGCGAGGACAAGTTCTGCCCCATGACCCTATGCGGCAAAACCTACGCAGAAAAAGCGGACGCAGGCGAGATGCTCCTTGCCGCCTGTAAAGAGAACACTTCCCCGCAGCCCGTACCAATCGGCAGCTATCGGGGCTTCCAGATGGAGGTCTGGTACGACAGCTTTTACACCCACTACTGCTTAAACTTGTGCGGTACGGGAAAATACAAGGTGGAGTTAGGCTCCGATGCTTTAGGAAACATCACCAGAATCGAGAACGAGCTTGGGAAGCTCCCCGCCAGACTGGAATCCGCCAAGACTAGAAAAACGGAAACCTTGGAGCAGCTTGCCAACGCAAAGACCGAGGTGCAGAAGCCCTTTGCCTACGAGGAAGAACTGAAAGAAAAAACCGACAGACTCAATCTCCTTAACATCGAACTGAATCTGGACGAGAAAGATACCCCCGTCATGGATACCGAGCCAGAGCAGGAAACCGAACCGCCCGAAAAGAAAACGCCGAGCCGTGAGCGGTAAATTTGCCGTTTGCACATTTGTATTGCAGGATTCTGGGCAGTATAATAGGTGGCGATAAGAAAAATCGGAGGTGAGGAAAATGTCTGATACGTTCAGATTTGAGACTTTTGTAGACGTCCACGGCAGCATCTTCAACGAATATCTAAGCTCTGTCACCGCCAAGCTGTCACGGGAGGATAAGGAATACCAAGCCCTGCAAGCCAAGATTGAGGGAATCTATGGGAAGTATCCCAAGGTCTTAGGCGTGTTCGACAGCGAGACGGAAAGCGAGCTGACCGAGGAAGAATGTGCGGCTCTCATCGAAGTGATGGAGTTGAAGAACCAGCTCACGGACATGGAGATGCAGGCGGTTTATTTCCGTGGCTGCTATGACAGCGTGGGGTATCTGAAAAAAGCAGGGATTTTATGACGGACTGAACCAAAGAAAGGACGGCGTTGGCGTGGAGCTGATGCCGTCTTTTACATAGCCGAGGGGTAGAAAAAATCATGTGGCTATAGTATAATTGAGATTGATGATTTAGATATTAAGCAAAATGGACGAGGTGAGATATATGAATTTTATAGATTGGTTTGTTTCAAATTGGTATTCAAATTTCTTTACACTTATAACTGTTGTGCTTTCTGGGATAATATCATTGGTTATTTCGGCACTATATTATCACAAGGGGAATAGGAACAATCTTAAAATGGCTGTTATCCATCCGATTGTTAGACTATTAGCTGATGGATATTCAAGAAAAAATTACGATACACTATGTGCGATTTCCAAAGAATATAGCACGAGATATATGAGCAAGAATGAAACAAAGAAGTTAGTCTCTCTCTTGTCAGCATATGAGGAAGTCAGTTTATACAATGATACTTGCGTTAATGCGGATATTTTGTTTTCATATTTTGAGTATAAGTTAAAAGAACATAACATTGATGTAAAACCTGTTCCGATGGAGTATGAGGGCGAAATTGTGTATTATGATTATCCGCCAGACTTACACTATTTATCCTATGACTTAGAGCGGATACTTAAAAAGAATGACACTGAAATTGAGCCAGACGAAAGTAAATCCGCTATAATTGCCCTTTATGCTCATTACTGCAAAAAATATTATACTTCTGAACACATTGAATATTTTGATGATTATTCGCTTCGGGAAGTATTATCAAAGTCTAAAATTCGTGAAGCATGGGATAAAAAATTTGATACGGCAAAAGAAGCAAAGGAGCAGTTCTTAAATTTGAAAATTGCGAAAGAACTTCTGGGCAAATAATCGTAGGAGGCTGATGTTGATATGCTAATAGATTGGAATTTCTGGTTTTCTGTAATAACCGCTATTGTCGCTGTCATTGCTCTAATACAGACAAAACAGCAGATTAAGTTGAGCAACAAGCAGCACTTATTTGATAAACGTGTTGAGCATTATCTCATAGCAAAAGGTCTGATGCAGCTACATGAAACCAATCAGATTCTTTTGATAAATAAAAAGGATGAGCCTCTACTTGCGATGGACTTTATCTTTGCACAGATGACGAATAATACCTATTTAGAGAAAATCACTGATGTAATAGCCCATCCGTTAGAGCAACCTTATCATAAAGAATTCTTAGTTAAAATGGAAATGGTTAAAGATGCTTCCACTAAAATCAAATACATATATAATGGTAAAGCTGCTATTCTTCTTGGAGATTATGTTTTACGTTATCAAGAGCTATTGTTTAAGATGTACCAATATCAAATTCTATTAAAGAATATGGATAAAGCATCTCAAGATTTCAGACTAACGCTTGAAGAAGCACAAAAAACGGTGGATGAAAAGCACCATCGAGAAGAATTACAGAAAGCCATTGATAATTTGAAGCAGGCTTATGATGCACTGAAAAAAGAAAAAGTCGAAGAAAAGATTGAAAAGCAGATTAAATTGAAGTGAATTATGGAAGTTGAATCTACATAGCCGAGAGGTTTATCCAACGATAAGCCCCTCGGCTAAATCTATTTCTGGAGGTGATTTTATTTGAATGGGAAGTAACCGCTATGTGCAGTTTGACCCCGCCGTGATTGAGCAGGCACGGCAAATCGACCTGCTCTCCTATCTCCAACGGTATGAGCCTGGCAACCTAAAGCGTGTAGCAGGCAACGTCTACTGCACAAGGGAACACGACAGCTTGAAGATTTCCAACGGCAAATGGTACTGGTGGTCACGGGGCTTCGGCGGCTTCTCTGCCCTCGACTATCTGATGAAAGTACGGGAACTTGGCTTCGTGGAAGCCGTGCAGACCCTCACGGGGGACATGGGCGACTGGAAACCGCCGCCCCCTTCCGTGAAAAAGGACGAGTCGAAAGTGCTGCTCCTGCCACCAAAAAACAAGGACAGCGACAGGGTTTTACAGTACCTTTTCGGGCGTGGCATCGACTACGCCATCGTGCAGGACTGCATCGCAGACGGCACAATCTACGAGAGTGCCGACTACCACAACGCCGTTTTTATCGGAAAGGATGAAAGCGGTACGCCCAAATACGCCGCCTGCCGTGGCACGATGGGGAGCTTCAAGCGTGACGCATCGGGCAGCGACAAACGGTATTCGTTCCGGCTTCTGGCAAGGGAGCCGACCAATACCGTCCATTTATTTGAAGCCGCCATTGATGTGCTGTCCTACGCGACTTACCTCAAATGCGAGGGAAAGGACTATAAGGCGGCAAACCTGCTCTCTCTGTCGGGCGTGTACCAGCCCAAAAAGGAGCTTGCGGAGAGCAAAATCCCCATCGCCCTCACCACGTTCCTCAACGCCCATCCCCAGATAAAGACCATCTATCTCCATCTGGATAACGACAAGGCAGGGCGTTTGTGTACCGCCGCCCTACAAGAATTATTGCAGAAAGACTATAGAATCGTTGACGCACCGCCGCCAGTCGGCAAGGATGTCAACGATTTTTTAATGTCCTATCTGGGGATTGCAAGGCAGAAGCCGAGCCGTGAAAGGGGGGATGCCCGTTGATTGCGTGAGAGATTCTTCCGTTTCCCAAGCCCCAAACCGACATCAGAACCAAGACCGAAAGCGAGGAAAGAATGATTGAAAAAGTATGAAGTGACCCTCACCGCACACTATGAAAAGACTGTCTCCGTCTATGCAGACAGCCCCGAAGAAGCGAGGGAGAAGCTAAAGACCGTGCTTTTTGACACCGACCTTGTAAAGTTTTCCGAGGCGGATTTCGTCTGCGGCGAAGCCGATATTGCGGACGCAGACAAGACCGAAGCCGAAGAAGCGGACATCGAGGACGAGTGTCTGGAGCATGAGGAATGTTCAGGATGCCCCTATTACTGCCCCGTGTGTGGAGAATGTATGTACGAGGACGCAGACTAAGACACGTCTTACCAAGCACTGAATTTGGCTAACCAAATTCGCTTGTTAGGGGATGCCCCCTAATACCCCATAAAAAGGATGCCGCCAAGAAAGCGGTCAGAAGAAAGGAGCTATAAGAATGAGCGAGTTTTTGTTCTTTGTCATCGGCGTGACCCTCGGCGGTCTGGCGGGCGTCATGCTGATGTGCTGTTTGCAGATTAACAGGCTCTCCGACAGGGAGGTGAAGAAAAGTGAGAAACCGAAAGGTACAGATACTTTTCCGTTTGACTGATGACGAAGCCGAGCAGCTCCATGAGCTTGTGCGGAAATCGGGACGCTCCAGAGAAGCGTTCCTCAGAGAGATGGTAAAGGGATACCGTCTTTGCGAGAAGCCCGACCCCGAATTTTACAAAATCATGCGGGAGCTGTCCGCCATCGGCAACCGCATCAACCAGCTTGCGGCGAAAGCAAACGCCCTCGGCTTTGTGGATACGCCCATGCTGAACGAGGAAGCGAGGAAGTGGCACGAGTTTCAAATCGACATCCGAAAGAAGTACCTGCTCCCGAAACGGACGGCGGTCTGATGGCGGTCTGCGAGATATGGGATGTGCGTGGCAGGCTCGACCACCCCATCGACTACGCCGAAAACCCAGAAAAGACCGCCAACCCCAAATACACCGAAGCGGACTTGCAGGCGATGGGCGATGTGATGAAGTACGCCACCAACGGCGACAAGACCGAGCAGCAGTTTTTCGTCACGGGCGTGAACTGCGACCCCGCCACCGCAAGGGATGAAATGATGATTGCCAAAGCCCAATGGAACGACACGAGCGAGATTGTCTGCTACCACGGCTTCCAGAGCTTCAAGGCGGGCGAGGTCACACCAGAGCAGGCACACGAGGTAGGCGTGAAGTTGGCGGAGAAGATGTGGGGCGATAGATTTCAAGTGATTGTCGCCACCCACTTGAATACCGAGTGCCTGCACAACCACTTTGTTGTCAACTCCGTCTCCTTTGCGGACGGAAAGCACTACTACGACAACAAGAAAAACCTGCGGCTTCTGCGTCAGCGTTCCGATGAGCTTTGCCGTGAATATTCCCTGTCGGTCATCGAACACCCAGGCGGCAGGAAGAAGCCCTACGCCCTCTACCAAGCCGAAAAGAACGGTCTGCCTACAAGGGACACCGTGGCACGGCAGGCGGTGGACGAAGCAATCTCCAAATCCTACACGCTGAAAGACTTTGACCGCCAGATGGCGGAGATGGGCTACCGTGTGAGCTTTGACCCCAACCGCAAATACTGGACGATTATCGGGAAAGGATGGCAAAGACCCAAGCGGCTCTATAAGCTCGGTGACGATTACACCAACGACAGGATAACGGAACGCATACGGGAAAATTCCTATGCGGTGAAGTTCTCCCGCTTTGCCGAGCCGACAAAGGCGGTCAAGGTCATAAGGGTAAAAGGCTCTCTCAAAGACACAAGGAAAATCAGCGGCTTGCGTGGGCTGTATCTCCACTACTGTTATAAGCTCGGCATCCTGCCAAAGAAAAGACAACCGAATTACGCACGGCTTCACTATCTCCTAAAGGACGACCTTATGAAGATGGAAGCCATCACGCAGGAAACAAGGCTGCTCTGCCGCAACCACATCGACACGGCGGAGCAGCTCTTGTCATATAAAGGCTCTCTGGAAACGGAGATAACGGAGCTGACCGAACAGCGAAAGGGGCTTTACTCCCAGAGCCGCAAAGCAGGCGGCGAAGAAAAAGAAGCGGTCAAGGCTCAAATCTCCGAAATCACGGGGCGGCTTAAAACAGCCAGAAAGGAGGTCAGATTGTGCGAGGGTGTCCTTGCCCGCAGCGGCACCCTCAAAGAGAAATTAGAAGCGATACGTGCAGATGAGAACAAAGCAAAAGGAAAGGAGCTGATGAAGCATGAACACAGGCGGCGAAGCGGCGGAGCAAATCGTCCGAATGAGCTTGGAGGGATTTGAAGTCGCTGCCAAAATCACGGGGGCAGGTGCGAAGAACATCGCCATCCTGCTCTATTCCATTCTAAAAGAGGAAAAGAAAACCAAGGGTAAGGCACGGCTCACCTCGATGCTGCGTTCTGGCAAGGAGCTGAAAGTCTTTACGGTGAAGAACGCCGACCTGCGGAAGTTCACGCAGGAAGCGAAGAAATACGGCGTACTCTACTGCGTCCTTGCAGACCGTAAGAACAAAGACCCCAATGCGGAGGTGGATGTGATTGCCCGTGCCGAGGACGCATCGAAAATCAGCCGTATTGTGGAACGCTTTGACCTCGCATCGGTGGATACCGCATCCATCGTCACCGAAGCAGAAAAGTCACGAGATGCCAAGGGGACAAAGGCTGGACAGCCAGAGCCAGACATCGGCGTGGAGGAAAAGGCGGAGAAAGACAAGCTCTTGGATGCCCTCATGGGAAAGCCCATGCAGAAAGAGGAAAATGCCCCAAACCCCTCGGTGGCAAAGACGGAAAAATCCCCTCTGTCCGAGCCTACCTCAGAGCAGCCAAGGAAGTCCGCAGAGGGGGCTACTATGACTAAGGACGAGAAACCGTCCGTCAGGGAAGAACTGCGGAAAATCAAGGAGAGCCGCAGGGAGCAGGAAGCCGATGCTTCCCCCACCCGTGGCAGGGAGAAATCTCCCGACAGGGCGAAGCCCGCTCCCAGAAAGACCGAGCATAAGCAGCCCCAGAGGAAGAAGCCCAAGAAAACGAAAGGAGCCAGATAATGAGTATCTATGATGTATTCAGCGGCGGCAACAGACCCTTTGACAAAGCGGAATGGGCTGCCCAAAAGCAGGCGCAGCGCAATGAAGCCTATGGGCTGATTGACACCACCTGCGCCGAGATGGAGGTAAACGGCGATGCCTTCCGCCAGTACCTCGACGTGCAGGGGCGGTTTGACCGTTACTCCGTCAACAACGCCATCTTGGTGTCGGCACAGAAACCCGAAGCCACGCAGCTCAAGGACTATTCCAGTTGGAAGCAGAGCCGTGTGTATGTGGATAAGGACGCACAGAAAGTCACCATCCTTGAGCCGGGCAAGGAATATAACCGTGATGACGGCACAAAGGCGGTCTCCTATAATGCCAAGGTGGTCTACGACATCTCCCAGACCTCGGCAAAGGAGCGGCAGGATACGAAAGAACCAAAAACCATGCGGGAGCTTGTGGCGGCGATGATAGACGCAAGCCCTGTCGGATTCCAGCCCGTGGAGGAGCTGGAAGTCCCTGCGTTCTACGACAGCTCACAGCAGGTCATCTTCGTGCGGCAGGGGCTTAGCGAGGAACAGCTCTTTGTCAGCATGGCAAAGGAAGTGTCGGCGGCAGTCTTTGACTTCAAGCATAATGAGAGCCGTGATGCGTCCGAGTTCAAAGCCTACTGCGTGGCGTATATGGTAAGCTCCCGCTACGGCGTGGATACCAGAGGCTTTGACTTCGACAAGCTCCCGAAAGAGTTTGAGGGCATGGATACGCAGGTGTTCAAGGGCGAGCTTGGCTCGATGCGGGATGTGCTTGGGGAAATCCAGAGCGATATGTATAAGAGCATGGAGAAGAACAAGCCGCCCAAGTCCAAAGAGCAGGAACGGTAATCGGAGGTGAAGCCCATGAGAGAAGAACGGTATCACATCGCCCTTGACCGATACGACAAGAACATCGTCCTCAATGCCTTGAACACGCTCCGCAACCAGCAGATACGGGAGGAACGCCCCACCGACCCCGTGGACGAGCTGATTGAAACGGTGGCTACGGCTAAAAGCAAAAAGGTAAAAGTCGCACCCTGCAAGTGCCGATGCCATGAGGAACGGTGACGACCAGAAAACAGCCGTAATCCTTGCCGCCTGCGGCATCATCCCTGTCGTGTGGCTTGCCCTGCTGACCGCACCCTATGTCAGCGGCGGCATCGTGGAGATAATGAACGGTCTGACCGTGGCAATCAATAACCCGTTTTCCATAACGGTGTGCGAGGACAGTTTAAGGACTGTCCTTATTTTTCTGCTTGCCTACGGCATGGGCGTCGGGATTTATCTCTCCACACGCAGGAACTACCGCAAGGGCGAGGAACACGGCTCTGCAAAATGGGGCAATGCAGGTACGCTCAACAAGAAGTACCGAGATAAGGACGCATCGGAAAACAAGCTGCTGACCCAGAATGTCCGCATCGGGCTGAACGGGAAGAAACACAGGAGAAATCTGAATATCCTCGTGTGCGGCGGCAGCGGTGCGGGAAAAACACGCTTCTTCTGCAAGCCCAACGCCATGCAGTGCAACACCTCGATGGTAATTTTAGACCCAAAAGGTGAAATCGTGCGGGATGTAGGCGGTCTTTTGGAGAAGAAAGGCTATGAGGTGCGTGTCCTCGACCTTATCAATATGCACCGCAGCCATTGTTACAACCCCTTTGTCTATCTTAGGAACGACAACGATGTGCAGCGGCTTGTAACCAATTTATTCAAAGCCACCACGCCGAAAGGAAGCCAGTCCCAAGACCCGTTCTGGGACACGGCGGCGAGTATGCTGCTTCTGTCCTTGGTGTTCTATCTGAAATACGAAGCACCGCCAGACGAGCAGAATTTCCCGATGGTGATGGAGCTTTTACGGGCAGGCGAGGTACGGGAGGACGATGACAGCTATGTAAGCCCATTAGACGAGCTGTTTGACCGTCTGGAGATGGTAAACCCAGAGCATATCGCCCTCAAATACTACCGTGACTACCACTCTGGCTCTGCCAAGACCCTAAAGAGCATCCAGATAACCCTTGCCGCAAGGCTTGAGAAGTTCAATCTGGAGAGCCTTGCATCCCTAACCGCAACGGACGAGCTTGATTTACCGAGCCTTGGGGAGAAGAAAGTCGCCCTGTTCGCCTTGATACCCGACAACGACACGAGCTTTAACTTCCTTGTGTCCGTTTTATACACGCAGCTATTCCAACAGCTTTTTTACCTTGCCGACCACAAGTACGGCGGAAGCCTGCCCGTGCATTGCCACTTTATTATGGACGAGTTTGCGAATGTTTCGCTGCCCGATGACTTTGACAAGATTCTGAGCGTTATGAGGTCAAGGGGCGTTTCGGTGAGTATCATCCTGCAAAATCTGGCACAGCTTAAAGCCCTCTTTGAGAAGCAGTGGGAAAGCATCGTCGGCAACTGCGACGAGTTTTTGTATCTGGGCGGCAACGAGCAAAGCACCCACAAGTATGTGTCGGAGCTTTTAGGCAAGGCGACCATCGACACCAACACCTACGGGAAAAGCTCTGGACGCAGCGGGAATTATTCAACGAATTACCAGATTTCGGGGCGTGAGCTTTTGACGCCAGACGAGGTGCGTATGCTCGACAACCGCTACGCACTTCTTTTTGTGCGTGGGGAACGCCCCGTCATGGATTTTAAGTACGACATCCTAAAGCACCCCAATGTGAAGCTGACAACTGACGGAGGGCAGCCGCCCTATCTCCACGGCGAGCCTACGCAGGCTGTCGCAACCCTTGTGTTTGACAGCGACATTCCAAAGAACGCCGTGAGCGTTATAGCGGTCAGCACATCCTACGAGCTTCTGTCCGAACAGGACTTAGAAGAAATATATCAAATTTAAGGAGGATTACACTATGAGATTTTTCAACAAGAAGGACACCCAGAAGAAAGCAACCACAAAGCTGCCCATGACGGGCAGGGTAAAGAAAGGCTTCCGCCATTACTGCGTGGCGGTGCTTGCCCTCACGATGGTGCTTGGCACTTCCATGACCGCCTTTGCCACCAACGACCCGATACAGGTAGTCAATAACCTGTCTGATTTCATTTTCGGTCTGGTGAGGGCTGTCGGAATGATTATGCTTGGCTTTGGCATCGTGCAGGTGGGCTTGAGCCTTAAATCCCACGACCCTTCCCAGAGGGCGAACGGCTTCCTCACCCTTGCAGGCGGCGTTGTGATTACCTTTGCCAAGGAGATTCTGACCCTCATCACGGGCTAAGGGAAAAGACAGCTCATTGAAAGACTGACACAAGACTAAGGCAGCGGGGCAGATCCGCTTTGCGGAACTTGCCCCGCCGCCCAATTTTAAGAACGGAGGTGGTCAAATGTCAGATAACTGGATTGTGCAGAATTTAGAGAACGCCCTTAACACATGGAATGAAAAGCTGTCGGAGATATGGCAGCTCATAACCCAGTCCCCAGAACAGTTCAAGGGCGGCACTATCTGGAATGTAATCGTCAACATCCACGGTGCGGTGCAGGCTATCGGGCTTGCCCTGCTCGTGCTGTTCTTTGTGGTAGGCGTGATGCGTACCGCAGGCAACTTTGCCGAGGTAAAACGCCCAGAGCAGGCATTAAAGCTCTTTATCCGCTTTGCCCTTGCCAAAGGTGCGGTGACTTACGGGCTGGAGCTGATGATGGCTCTGTTCAGAATCATGCAGGGGCTAATCTCCACCATTATGAACGCCGCAGGCTTCGGCTCGGCACAGCAGACGGTACTGCCCTCGGAAATCGTGACGGCGGTGGAGGACTGCGGCTTTTTCGAGAGCATCCCCCTATGGGCGGTGACGCTCATCGGCGGGCTGTTCATCACAGTGCTGTCATTCATTATGATTATGTCGGTGTACGGCAGGTTTTTCAAGCTCTACCTCTACACCGCCATCGCACCAGTGCCGCTTTCCACCTTTGCAGGCTCACCGAGCCAGAGCGTGGGAAAGAGCTTTATCAAGAGCTACTCCGCCGTATGTCTGGAGGGAGCGATTATCGTGCTTGCCTGCATCATCTTCTCCCTCTTTGCGGCAACGCCCCCTGCGGTCAATCCCGATGCAGCGGCGGTGTCGATGGTGTGGAGCTATATCGGGGAGCTTGTGTTTAATATGCTCGTCCTTGTGGGTGCGGTCAAGATGGCAGACCGTGTTGTGCGTGAAATGATGGGCTTGTAAAGGAGGAAGCGATGGAACGGTTTTATATTTTCAAGGACGGGACAATGCAGGGCAGCACCGCCACAAAGGAAAGTGCGGTTGACTTTATCCGCCAGTACCAGAGGCAGGAAACACACCCGTTTCTGCGGGCGGAGTTCAGCATTATCAAGGGCGAGGAAGAATTTATCCCCTACCCGTCCCAGAAGAAAGCACCAAAGAGAAAGGACGCAATGGAGCGGTAAGGAGGACAGCTATGTATGATTTTGAAGCGGAATACCGCAGGATATTTGAAACGCCCCTTGAAGAAATCAAAGAGGATATTTTCTTTCGGGCAGACAATTTCCAGAATGAGAAATGGTACGGCGACTTGCAGATTTATCGGGCAATCGGCGTCTGCAAGCCAGACAAAGAAAGCGTGTCCGACCTGCAAAAAGCATTAAAGGTCATGGGCTATCCCACGCAG
The DNA here is from genome assembly GCA_910576325.1 of Clostridia bacterium. Lineage (GTDB taxonomy): Bacteria > Bacillota > Clostridia > Lachnospirales > Lachnospiraceae > Laedolimicola. The sequence continues at coordinate 130,335 of CAJTIM010000003.1, read as the reverse complement.
GTTAAGGAGCGTGACGGACAGCCCTACCTTGTGCCGCAGAGGGAAACGCAGAAACAGCCCCCTGCCCGCAGGCATGAGGACAGGGAGCGGTAAGGAGGTGAGAACGATTGGAAGTCAAGATAAATAAGGAAATCCGCAACTACACGGAGAGTATGTTTTTCGGGCTGTCGATGCGGCAGTTCATTTTTTCCGTCCTTGCCTGCGGCGTGGCGGTGGGCTTGTATTTCCTGCTCCGCCCGCAGTTCGGGACGGAAACCCTAAGCTGGATGTGTATTCTGGGTGCTTCCCCCTTTGCCATGATGGGCTTTATCAAGTACAACGGCATGACAGCGGAGCAGTTCGTCTGGGCGTGGATAAAATCGGAATTTCTGATGCCCAAGAAGATTTTGTTTTCCCCAGACAATCTCTACTACGAAGCCATGAAGCCGACCCTTGAAGCCCACGAAAAGGGCTTGCCCGCCGTGCAGAAAAAGCAGAAACAAAAGGCGGCGAAAGCAAAGGCGAAAAAGCCAAAGCATTCCAAGAAATCAAAGAAGCGTAAGGAGGTAGACCATGTTAAAGACGCTTAAAAACCTGTTCAAGCAGGACAAGGAGAAATTTATTGTGCCGAAATCGGTGCAGGCGGTCATCCCCATCAAGACCATCTGGGAGGACGGCATTTTCCTCGTGGGCAGGAACAAGTACGCAAAAACATTCAAGTTTGAGGACATCAACTATGCCGTGGCGAGCCGTGAAGACAAGGAAGCCATGTTCCTTGAATACTCGGAGCTGCTCAATTCCCTCGACAGCGGAGCGACCACGAAAATCACCATCAACAACCGCCGCTTGAACAAGGCGGATTTTGAGCAGACCATCCTTATCCCTATGGCGGATGACGGATTGGATAAGTACCGCAGGGAGTACAACAAGATGCTGCTCGACAAGGCGACAGGGGCAAATTCCATCGTGCAGGATAAGTATGTGACCGTATCCGTCTGCAAGAAGAATATCGAGGAAGCGAGGAATTATTTTGCCCGTGTGGGTGCTGACCTTATCGCCCACTTCTCACGGCTCGGCTCAAAATGCACGGAGCTTGATGCGGAAGAAAAGCTCCGCATCTTCCACGACTTCTACCGCACGGGAGAGGAAACGGCATTCCGCTTCGACCTCTCCCAGACCATGCGGAAAGGTCACGACTTCAAGGACTTCATCTGCCCCGATACCTTTGAGTTTGAAAAGGACTATTTCAAGATTGGCGACAGGTATGGGCGTGTGATATTCCTCAGAGAATACGCTGCCTATATCAAGGACAGCATGGTGGCGGAGCTTTGCGAGCTTAACCGTAACATGATGCTCTCCGTGGATGTCGTACCCGTCCCTACGGACGAAGCCGTGCGGGAAGTGGAAAACCGCCTGCTCGGTGTGGAAACCAATATCACCAACTGGCAGAGGAAGCAGAACCAGAACAACAACTTTTCCGCCGTCATCCCCTATGACTTGGAGCAGCAGCGAAAGGAAAGCAAGGAATTTCTGGACGATTTGACCACCCGTGACCAGAGGATGATGTTTGCCGTCCTCACGATGGTGCATACGGCGGAGAGCAAGGAGCAGCTCGACAATGACACGGAAGCCCTGCTCACCACGGCGAGGAAGCACCTCTGCCAGTTCGCCGTGCTGAAATTTCAGCAGATGGACGGTCTGAACACCGCCCTGCCTTTTGGCGTGAGGAAGATTGACGCTTTCCGCACCCTCACCACGGAGAGCCTTGCGGTGTTCATTCCCTTTAGGGTGCAGGAAATCTACCATGAGAACGGCGTGTATTACGGGCAGAATGTTATCTCCAAGAACATGATAATCGCCAACCGCCGCCACCTATTGAACGGCAATTCCTTTATCCTCGGCGTGTCTGGTGCGGGCAAGTCGTTCACAGCAAAGGAGGAAATGACGAACATCATCCTCACCGACCCCAACGCCGATGTGATTATCATAGACCCAGAGAGAGAATATTCGCCCCTTGTGAAAGCCATGCAGGGCGAGGTCATCCACATCTCAGCGACCAGCGACAACCACATCAACGCTATGGATATGAACTCTGATTACGGAGATGGGGCAAACCCCGTCATCCTCAAATCAGAGTTTATTTTATCCCTCTGCGAGCAGCTTATCGGCGGTGCGAGCCTTGGGGCAAAGCAGAAATCCATCATAGACCGCTGCACGGCGAGTGTGTACCGCCACTATCAGCAGGGCAACTATATGGGCGTGCCGCCCACCTTGCAGGACTTCCGTGAGGAACTGCTTAAACAGAACGAGCCAGAGGCACAGGAAATCGCCCTTGCCATTGAGCTTTTCACGGACGGCTCTCTCAACACTTTCGCCAAGCATACGAATGTGGATACCAAGAGCCGCCTTATCTGCTATGACATTCTGGACTTGGGCAAGCAGTTACAGCCCATCGGGATGCTCGTGGTGCTTGACAGTATCCTAAACCGCATTACCCAGAACAGGGCGAAAGGCAGGAACACCTTTATCTTTATTGACGAGATTTACCTGCTCTTTCAGCATGAGTATTCCGCAAACTTCCTCTTTACCCTCTGGAAGCGTGTGCGTAAGTATGGGGCGTACTGTACGGGCATCACCCAGAATGTTGACGACCTCTTGCAGAGCCACACGGCGAGGACGATGCTTGCCAACAGCGAGTTTATCATTATGCTCAACCAAGCATCTACAGACCGTATCGAGCTTGCAAAGCTCCTTAACATCTCCGACTTGCAGATGAGCTATATCACCAATGTGGGGGCAGGACAGGGGCTTTTGAAAGTAGGCAGCTCCCTCGTGCCGTTCGTCAACAAGTTCCCCCGCAATACGGAGCTGTATAAGCTGATGACAACGAAATTCGGGGAGGTCTAAAAGGGAGTGATTTTGGAGAAAAACCGTATTTACCCGATGGACTGCGTGGAGGTGTTAAAGGAGCTGCCATCGGAGATAGTCATTGCCGACCCGCCCTACTACCGCATGAAAGGGGAATTTGACTTCGTGTTCCAGTCCGTGCCGCAGTATCTGGCGTGGTGCATGGAGTGGGTGCGGGAATGCCACCGCATCCTAAAGCCTACGGGGGCGTTCTACTGTTGGGGGAGCAGCCAGATGATAGATAAGCTCTCCGTGGAGGTACTGGATAAGTTCGACTGGATAAAGCGGAATCTGATTGTCTGGAATTACAGGACGGGGCGCCCTGCCAAAGCCGCCTACCGTGACGAAGCAGATTTTTTGTGGTTTTACAGTAAGCCCCTGCATGAAATCCATGTGGATGCCGTCCGCATCCCCTACGACAAGGGCGGAGAAAAGGACAAGAGGAAGAACCCCAAGGGGAAGTCCTGCGGCAATGTCTGGGAGGTGCCGAGGGTGATGCCAAACTACAAGGAAGCCACCAGCCACCCCACCCAGAAGCCAGAGAAGCTGGCGGAGCGGATGATACGGGCAAGCAGCGATGCGGGCGGCTTGGTGGTAATCCCCTTTGCAGGCTCTGGGAGCGAAATCGTCCAGTGCATTAAGAACGGGCGGGATTTTATCGCCGCCGAGAACAATGTTTCCTATGTGCAGGACATTATCCTGCCACGGCTGAAAAAGGAGACGGAGGCAGATTTTCTGTATCGGAGCAATGAAAATACCCTGCGGGCATCCCACGATGCCCCAAAGCAGGGCTTTAGGAAAGGAGGATTTTATGGCGGATATTAGATTTCGCAGCACGGCTCACCGTGATTTCTTTCTGGAGAACATGATGAAATGCAGGGTAAACGACTGCTACCACAGGGCGTTTTTTTATGTGATGGGGATTGCGGAGGAAACAAGGAAGAACATCAATACCATGTTCGACTTCAAGACGGACTGCATCGTGCCAGAGGGGATGCACAGCGGATGGCAGACAAGCGGCACGGTCAAGGTCTGCCACCTTGCTTTCAACCTCTGGAACGGTTACGCAGAGGACGGGCGTGAGAGGTATTCCACACCAGAGGAATTATTCTGCTGCGAGTTCGCCCCCTACTTCATGGAGGGCATCAAGGTGAGGTATCCCGAATATTGCAGGGAGTTACCCGCTCCAAAGCAGCACACCGACCACACAAGGTAAACCAAACGAAATGAAGCCAAGTTGATTTTAGACGAGAAAGGAAAAGAAAAGCCTATGAAAGAATATCTGAAAAAGCACCAGTCTGTTATCTGCATCGCTGCCGCCGTCTGCCTTTTAGGTGCGGCGGCTTTCTGTATCTTCCGCATCTCCCACCACGATGCACAGGTGGACGAGCAGGCAGAGAACTTCAAGCAGCTTGCCCAGATAGTGGAGCAGGCTCCCGAATCCGAGCCGGTTCCCACGGATGAACCCGTGAGCGAGGGCGAGGACGTTCTGGCGAGATACAACGAGCTGTTCTTGCAGAACGAGGACTTGATAGGGTGGATTGCCATTGACGGCACGACCATCAACTACCCCGTCATGCAGAGTAAGAACAATCCAAACTTCTACCTCAAGCGCAACTTTGAAAAGGAGTACAGCGATTTAGGTACGCCCTATGTGCAGGAGGACTGCGACATTGCCGCAAGCGATAATCTGGTTATCTACGGACACCACATCAAGGGCGGCAAAATGTTCGGGGCGTTGGAGAGCTACAAGGAAAAGGAGTTTTACGAAGAACACAAGACCATCCAGTTCGACACCCTCACGAAGCAGGGCGAATATGAAATCATCGCCGTATTCAAGACCGTGGCGTACAGTGCGGAGGGCTACCGCTACTATGATTTTGTCAATGCGGAAAACGAGGACGAGTTTAACGCCTATGTGGAGAAATGTAAAGAACTTGCCCTCTATGATACGGGCGTGACCGCCGAGTACGGCGACAGGCTCATCACCCTCTCCACCTGCGAATACTCTGCCCAGAATGGCAGGCTTGTGGTGGTGGCGAAAAAGGTGGACTGATTTGACCGCCAAATCCCAGAGGATACAGCGTATCTTCGGAAAGGAGGCTCCATATGGCGAAGATTAAGACCAGAGATGCGGTCAAAGGCACAATCAAGGCTATCGACAAGGCGGCTGTCGCTTCGGAGCGCATGAAAGCCGCCTATGCCAAGACCAAGGAAAAGGCGGAGCAGGGTTATTATGCGGAGGAAAGCTCTGCCACCGAGTACGCCGCCGACAAGGTTTCCTATGCTTCGGAGCGGATTGCAGGCGAGGGCGCACACCAGCTCAACAGGCAGGGGCAGAAATCCGTCCAGACCACCAAGGAGAACATCATCAAGGCAAAGGACAAGGTGGAGGACTTTAAGGGAAAAAGGGCGGTAAAAACCGCAGAGAAACAGAAAGCACAGGCTGCTGCAGAACGGAACGGCTCACAGCCCCGTCACGGGGCGGCGAGCCGTTCTCCTGCCCCCGATACCCCCGCAAATGCAGGCGAGAAAGCAAAGAGCCGCTTTATCAAGACAAGGCAGCAGGGAAAGCAGACCATCAAGACCACCGCCCGAAATGCCGAAAAGACGGTAAAATCCACCGCCCAAGGCACGGTAAAAACGAGAGAAGCCGCCAGAGCCGCTGCCCAAGGTGCGGTAAAATCAAAAGAAGCCGTCAAAGCTGCCACAAAGAGTACGGTCAAAACTGCGGAGAAAGGCATCAAGACCGCCCAGACCACCTCTAAGGCAGCGATTAAGACCACCGAGCAGACCGCCAAAGCAACAAAAGCAGCGGCAAAGACTTCCGTGAAAACCGCCCAGAAAGCGGCGCAGGCGGCAAAAGCCACCGCCAAGGCGACAGCCCACGCCATTAAAGCGGCGGTCAAGGCTACCATTGCGGCAATCAAGGCGATTATCGCAGGCACAAAGGCTCTGATAGCGGCTATCATGGCAGGCGGGTGGATTGCCGTTGCTGTGATACTCATTATCTGCCTAATCGGGCTGCTTGTCGGCTCGGTGTTCGGCATCTTCTTTTCGGGCGAGGACTCTGGAAACGGTATGACCATGCAGACCGTAGTCCGTGAAATCAATGCCGACTACGACAGCCGCCTTGATGAAATCATAAACGGCACTTCCCACAATGTACTGGAGATGTCTGGAAGCCGTGCCGTCTGGAAAGAGGTGCTTGCGGTGTACTCCGTCAAGACCACCACCGACCCAGACAACCCACAGGAAGTCGCCACAATGGACGATAACAAGAAGCAGCTCCTAAAGGACATCTTCTGGGAGATGAACGAAATCAGCTTCCGTACCGAGAGCAAGACCGAAACCCAGATAACCGAGAGCGATGACGGTCACGGGAATATCGTGGAAACGGAAACCACCGTCACCCAGACCTACCTTTATATCACCATGAGCCACAAGACAGCCGAAGAAATGGCGGACAGATACGGCTTCAACGAGGAACAGCGGCAGCAGCTATCGGAATTACTTGCCGAGGAAAACAATTCCCTCTGGTCTGCGGTGCTTTACGGCATCACCATCGGGGACGGCGAAATCGTCACCGTGGCTCTGTCGCAGGTGGGCAACGCAGGCGGCGAGCCGTATTGGTCATGGTACGGTTTTGACGGGCGTGTGGAATGGTGTGCCTGCTTCGTTTCGTGGTGTGCCGACCAGTGCGGCTATATCGACAGCGGCGTTATCCCTAAATTTGCGGGATGCGTCAACGGCTCTCAGTGGTTTAAGGATAGGGGGCAATGGCAGGAGGTTGGCTTTACGCCAGAAGCAGGACAAATCATCTTCTTTGACTGGGAGGGTGACGGGGAAACCGACCATGTCGGCATCGTGGAACGGTGCGAGAACGGCATCGTCTACACCGTGGAGGGCAACTCTGGAGATGCCTGTAGGCAGCGGAGCTACCCTGTCGGGAGCCGCTCTATCTACGGCTACGGCATCCCTGCCTATTAAAAACAGGCAAAAGAAAAACAGAGGGGCTTAATCCTCTGTTTCCTCTTTTGCCTTACATAGTCCGCTTACGGTTGCTTCTATGACGAAAAGCTCTTTATCATCTAATCTGTTGAGCTGTGCGTCTAAGCGTCTGCGGACAGAACTTTTTTTGACTTCTTTGTTTGGGAATATATACTCATCAACTGACACATCAAACATTGTAATGAGTTGAATAAACAGCTCAATACTCGGATACTGCCCCTCATTCTCAATCGCTTGAATATGTCTGGGAGCATAGCCGATAATACCAGAAAGCTGCTCTCTTGTTATCCCTCTGGATTCACGGGCTTTTTTGATTGCCTGTCCAATCGGAGTAAAGTCGAAGTCAAAATGAATGTTTCTTTCGTCCATTAGCTCACCACCTATACTCTGAAAATCTTACTCTCATATTTTACAGAGATATGGCTTCCAGTCAAACGATGTATAATCTCCTAAAATAGGAGATTTTATATCCTGTTACAAGAGACGGAAATTCATATTTACATAGTTGATATAGTCCGCTTCACTGTCTATAATATATGAAAGCTGACGCTTGGAGAAAAAAATATTAAAAAAAGCGAGGGATTTTTGATATCCATACGACTACCTTTATGAAGCAGGAAAACATCTGCTCAGAAAGGAGTGGTCAAGGGAATGGACAAATATGTGCTTCAGACCAACAGTTTGTCAAAATCTTTTGGCAGAACAGAGATTTTACATGGAATCGATATGTCTATTGAGTACGGCGAGATTTACGGGCTTATTGGGCAGAATGGCGCAGGAAAAACGACCCTGCTAAGATTGATTAGCGGATTGATGAAGCCCACAAAAGGCACGGTGAATCTTCAAACGGGCAAACCTTTTATTGGGTATATGCCACAAAGTTGTCGATTTGATGATAATACAACTGTTTCTGAAATAATTCGCTTTTTTGCCCGATTGCGGAACGCAGATACCAAAGAAAGTGTTTTTCTTGGGAAAAAACTGAAATTGGATATGAGTAAAAAGGTCAAACACCTGTCACCTGGGCAACAGAAAAAACTGCAAATGATTATTGCAATGACAGGTGAACCAGATTTATATGTTCTGGACGAGCCAACGGCAGGCTTAGACCCCAATGCAACTTTTGAGATGAAAGGCATTATTAAGGGTATCCACCAGAAAGGGAAAAGCATCATCATTTCCTCTCATATTTTGCAGGATATGGACGAAATTTGCACCAACATTGCGATATTGCAAAACGGGCAACTGATATATGACAATGAAATTGAAAGCTCTTATATTTTCAAAATAGCCAACATTTCAAGACAGGTTCTCGAAATGTTAGCGAGCGATTTCTCCCTTTCAGTAGATAAGCTTGGAACTACACTTACCGCACAAATTACCAAGGAACAAGTTCCTCTGTTGATTTCTGCGTTGACTTCACACGACATTAGCATATTTGAGGTCACTGCTTGCAATGTGAAGCGCATAGTGCAGGAACAACTTCATTTAGAGGAGGTGCGAAAATGAGAATGGATATTCTGTCTCTTGTTAGACGAGATTTCAAAAAAGCAATGAACTTACGCACATTGGTTATTTGGATAGCTCTTGCAGGTATGGGAGTGTTCTTCTTTTATACATCGGGTGGTAGAACAAAATTAGTAGAGAGCGACCAGATTGAGTTTTTAGCATTGTTTCTTCCGCATATGATTTTCGGCTCATGGGCGGTACTATCGTCATATTTTGATTTGGTTTCGTCTGATAGAGAACACAATGTTTTAGACTGTATCATATGTTCGGGCATTCCGAAAACAAGAATCTTTATTTCAAAAGTCCTTGTTGCAGCAATCATGTCATTGGTTTTGTCCTTTATCTATATGACACCAGTTACTTGTGCCATCATTGGGCTTAGCGGCAACTTTGCACATATACTTGTACTGATACAGTATTTGCTTCCATTATGGGGATATATTATGGTCTATGCTACTATGGGTATGTTGATTTCAATACTTGCCCGTTCCTCAAAGGCAGCGCTCATTTGGAGTTTAGCAATAGGTTTACTGTTGATGCCCCGTTTCTTTGTTATGATAGTAGAGGGAATCGGAAAAGCATTTGGATGGACAACTCAGATGGTTGATAATTTCAGTCTGATAGCACCAGGAGTAATGATGCAGGCACTATCAGAAGTATCAGATATTTCAAGGTTTTCGCAGGCATCCGTCATTTTTGGTATCAGCATTATATCATTTCTAATAATTGCATATTTAACCTTTATAAAACAGGATGAATATAACTACGGTGAATAAGGAGGGATTTTCTATGAAAAAAGTTACGGTTTTATTAATCACAATTTTGATGATGGCAGTTTCATTGGTTGGATGCGGCGGCAATGACGATACTATTCAGACATGTATCATTTCAAATAGCAGCTATTCTTTGCAGGAAGAGTTGGAGTCAGCAAATCAAGAAGACGCTCTTATCGTTAATGAACCAGTTTATGCAAGCGTCCATTTTGTCGAGAGTCCAAAAGGCATGGAATATACCGTGAAATGGTATCTTGATGGTACTGAAATCAAATCTGAAACAAAAGCAACAGAAAAAGATATGCAGGACATTGTTGTGTACGAACTGGAGGCAGAGCAGGCAGCGGCTGGCTCTTTGAAGCTTGAGGTAATCTACAAGGATACTATATTGCTTACAAAGGAGCTTATAATTCAATGAGGTAGATGATTATATGAGTGTTTTCAAAGAGGAACGAGAACAAAAATTCATATCGGTGTATCACTCGTATGTCAGTGAAATATACCAGTATGTATATTTGCGAACGGGAATGAAAAAAGCTCTGGCTGAGGATATAACACAAGACATCTTTATGGATGTATATAGAGGGATGTCCGGGTTTAAGGGATTAAGCTCTGAACGAACTTGGATTTTCAAAATAGCCAGAAATAAGTTAAATGACTTTTATCGAAAGCAGTATAGCCCTAAATTTGAGATGGTTGAGATTGATGATTATATGGCAGAGTATCTCGAAGACCCATCCCAAGATATACAGGAGCTTTTGATTAAGTCATTTGAACGGGAAAAAGTTCGAGCCTGTTTAAACGGGCTGCCAGAACAATATAGAATTGTTTTGGTACTGAAATATATTGACGAAAAAACCGTTAAAGAGATTGCATCTATTGTAGAAAAGTCGCCAAAAGCCATAGAAAGCATTTTGCAGCGGGCAAAAAACGCTTTTATAAAAAGCTATGCAGGATATGAGAAAAGGAGGGACTACAATGCCAAGGAAAGATGAGTTTATCGAAAAAGCATTTGAAGTATTTGAACAGGACGGGATACCCACAGAGCAGCAAAGGAACATGATGCTCAGTCGTATATTAACAGAATGCAAAGCGGAGGACACTTCTGGTATTGGTAAGATTAAAAAAATGATTGTCACCTATCCTTGGAGGTTTGCTTTTACAGTTTCAGCCGTTCAAGCTGTTGTTTTTACTATGATTTTTGGAATACAGTACACAAATTTGTTTCTGAGTTTCTTTGGAGGGTAAATCTATGAAGCAGTTGATTGAAGCACTAAACCATCCTGCGGAAGCCTTTGCAAAAGGCAATAAAGCAGTTTCGTGGGGATTGGTGATAATTACGATACTACTAAATTCTGTTTTTGAGCCTGTTCTTCAGCATTTTTACGGAGTAAATCGACCAGAATTTGAGATGCTGAGAATGTTGAAAATCACAGGATATGGGATATTATCTTATGCTCTCATTTGCATTTTATTTTGGGCTGTATGCAGATGTTTGGGCAGTAACAGAACGGTATCAGACCATATAAAAGCATGGGGTATCTCATATGCTCCTACTGCAATTTGTGCTGTTGTAGTAGCTTTTACCGAAGTTTTCTTCTATCTATTCTGGAATAATACTATTTTCGGAATGATTTTGAACATTGTGTTTGTAGGCATTTTGATTTGGAAAGCCATTCTCTATTTCGTATATTTGAGAAATTTTGCATCTCTAAAAGGATGGCGTTTCTTTATTGCTTGTATCGTAATGGGACTAATTATTTTAATTATGGCAGCTCTAAATGGATATGTTGGCTTAAAAACTCCTGTTTTGTAATATGGGAGGTGATGTAATGGCAGATACTCAATGGATACTATGTCCAATTTGTAAAAACAAAACCCGCATTATGATACGGAAAGATACAGAGCTTAAAAACTTTCCACTCTTTTGTCCAAAGTGCAAGCAAGAAAGTTTGATACGAGTAAAAAAGTGTCATATTACAGTCATTAAAGAGCCAGACGCATAAGACGCAGAGCCGATGAACAAGTGAGCAATCACAGGTTCATCGGCTCTGTTCTTTATATGAATATAAATTGGACAAGCCCACCGAATAAAAAAAACGATGTTTCGGTGAGCCGTTTTGCTATGCCTTAAGCACTCTCCGACTTCGCTTTTGAAGTTTGGAGGGATTTTTATTGTCTGCAAGCAACAACTTCTACTTACATATACCATACCAAGGATGGGCGGATAACCTGCTAAAAAAATCCTCGTCAACATATGGGGGCTTTGTACCTCGAAAGTAGAAATCAAATCTCTATACAATAGAAATATATTCTCCTTAAACCGTAAAGGTGTGGTAGCCTTTGCGGTTTTTCTTTTGTCGTTTTTTGCTGAAATACGCCGCATGGCTCTTTCTGCCGTGGGATGCCGTTCCCCGCCTCTCAATCTGGATTTTAGCGATTTTCAAAATTCAGATTGGAGGTACTTACGGTGAAATATGCACCAAGAAAGGTCTATATCAAAGAAAACGGCGGCTATACGGAATTGTCTTACGAGGATTTCTGCCGCCGCAGGGAAGCGGACGGAACTTATAAGGACAAGTTCTTTATCCCCGTGCAGGGCTGTCTGATTGAGACGGAACAGACCCACTACATCGAGTTCTATCGGGACAAGGAACGGTGGCGTTATCTGCAAAAGCTCGATGCAGACAACAGCCTGATGTCTTTAGAAGTGATAGAAAATGCTGATGACAGCGGTAACGGTTTTGAGTTTATAGCTGATGAAGCGGTAAATGTTGCGGAAACCGTTGTCCGCAGAATGATGTTGGACAAGCTGAAATCTTCCCTCACATTGCTGTCGGAAGAAGAACGGACGCTTATACAACAGCATTTCTATGAGGGCAAATCGCAGGTTGAGTTGAGCCGTATCTATGGCATTAACCAGTCCAGCGTCAGCAGGCACATCATGAAAATCCTGCAAAAGCTCAAAAAACTTTTGGAAAATTAAATTTTCCGTGCATAGCCCCCTCATTTTTTCCTTTGGAAAAGTGAGGGGGCTTTTCTACGGGCTTCCCCAAGCTCCTTGACAACCGAATACCCATTCACCAAATACATTCTCTTTGTGATTGTGATGAGCAAAAGCGTGTGCAGCGGTACGCCATGACCTGCCAAAAAGCAGAAGCGATGAAAGGTGGTGAGCGGAAATTACCGACTCAAAATATCGGGCAGCCCCCGATTTCGCCATGACCCGCAAAGAGGACAATGATACTCCCGTCCAGTCACAGTCCGAGCGGTAGCCAACCCGCCGCAGGCAATGAGGGCGGCTCTGTCAGACCGACAGTTGGGGTGCGATTCCCGTGGCGTCAGTTCGCTGCTGACCGTTTGGTGACTTCCCTTACGTTTAACGTATCCGCATTTCGGGGTGTCGAGGACAAATAGAAATGCTCCTATCATATCAAGCCAGATGCAGGGCGGTCTATGGAAACAGGGCTTTGTTTTTATGCCCCGCTGACCTTAAACACTCCCCTGTATCTGGCTGCTACATAGGCAGGAACCCCCTGCCTAAATCCAGATAGGAGGTCAAACACATAATGGAAAGGACTATCAAGCGTGGGGACATCTTCTACGCAGACCTAAATCCCATTGTCGGCTCCGAGCAGGGCGGCAGACGACCCGTACTCATCGTTTCTAACGACATAGGGAACACCCACAGCCCCACCGTCATCATTGTGCCAATCACGAGCCGAGTGCATACAAAGGCAAAGCTGCCCACACATACCGAGGTAGGCAGCTTCGAGGGGCTTGACAAGAACTCCCTCATCCTTGCAGAGCAAATCCGCACCATAGACAAGCGTAGACTGGAGAACTACATCGGCAGGCTCCCCGAAAGCATCCTGCCAAAGCTCAACCGCTCCCTCGCCGTCAGCATAGACCTGGCGGCAAAGGCAGCGGCAACAGAACAGCAACCCTAAGTGATGCTTGTGCCTACTCCGCACAGGCTTATTTTTTTGACAGGAGGTTTTATGAACTACGCAGAGGTTCCCATCTGGGAGAAATACACCCTCACAATCGAGGAAGCCGCAAAGTATTTCCGCATCGGGGAAAAGAAGCTCCGCCAGTTGGCGGACGAACACCCCAACGCCAACTGGCTGATTATGAACGGAAACCGTGTGCAGATTAAGCGAAAGCAGTTTGAAAAAATGATTGATTCTATGGAAGTCATATAGTTGCAACGAGCTGAAATATCGGTATAATAAAGGTATGTCGTATCAAGGCTCGTTCCAGAACGGAAAGGAGCTTCACACTATGTCAGAAAAGAGACGTGACAACAAAGGACGGATACTGAGGACTGGAGAGAGCCAGAGAAAAGACGGGAGATACGCATACAAATATATAGACGCATTCGGCAAGCAGCAGTTTGTCTACTCATGGAAACTGGTAGCCACGGACAAGACCCCTGCGGGCAAGCGGGAGCTTCCTGCTCTGAGGGACAAGATAAAGGAAATCAGCAGGGACTTGGAGGACGGCATCGACACCATTGGCAAGAAGATGACCGTATGCCAGCTCTACGCAAAACAGAATGGTCTTAGGAAGAACGTAAAGCATGGCACGAAAAAAGGACGTGACTATCTTATGGGCTTGTTGCAGGATGACCCTTTCGGCATGAAAAGCATTGATGCCGTGAAGCAGTCGGACGCAAAGGAATGGGCGATACGGATGAGCGAGAAAGGCTTCGCTTTCCAGACCATCAGCAATTTCAAGCGTTCCCTAAAGGCGGCTTTCTACACCGCCATTGAAGATGACTGTATCCGCAAAAATCCATTCAACTTCGCCCTTGATACTGTCATTGAAGATGACAGGGAGCGAAAGGCAGCACTAACGCCGAAGCAGGAAGAAAACCTGTTAGCTTTCATGGAGCAGGATGCGGTGTATAAGAAATACCGTGACGAGGTGATTATCCTGCTCGGCACTGGACTTAGAATTTCAGAGTTTTGCGGTCTGACCACAGCTCTGGACTTCAAAAACCGCCAAATCAATGTAGACCATCAGCTTTTGCGGGATGCCGACATCGGCTACTATATCGAAACTCCAAAGACCAAGAACGGCATACGGCAGATTCCCATGAACGAGGAAGTCTACCAAGCGTTGAAGCGTGTGCTGAAGAATCGGGGCAATGCCGCCCCATTCAGTGTAGAGGGCTATAAAAACTTCCTGTTCCTCAAAAATGACGGGATGCCCAAGGTGTCAGCGAACTACGACAGTATGCTGAAAGGGCTTGTAAAGAAGTACAACAAGCAGAACAAAGAGCAGCTTCCGAACATCACGCCCCATATCCTCAGACACACATTCTGCACACGGTTAGCAAACGCAGGCATGAACCCCAAGGCGTTGCAGTATATCATGGGACACGCCAACATCACGATGACGCTGAACTATTACGCCCATGCGACCTACGATTCCGCAAAGGCAGAAATGGAACGTCTGGCGGCATAGCCGAATGGTTGGTTTTACTACCGCCGTACTACTTTTGGATTCAAAATTATGCCGAGAAGCACAAAGATATGCCAAGTATCTCCCGATATGACAAATGGCGAAAAAGCCTTAAAATCCAAGACTTATCGCCATTTGCCGAGATATGAAAAGATAGGTTGAAAATTTGCTTGAGGTTTCCTATAAACATTAAAATAGGCAGACTGCTTTCCTGTCTAATCTGTTCTAATGTTTCAAAGCCATCGAAACCGGGCATCATGACGTCCAGTATAACAAGCTGGTATTCCTTTTCTTTTAGCTGCAGCAAGCCGGATTTCCCGGAATAGCAGCAGTCAGCTTCTATACACTCTTGTAAAATACTTTGTTTGATTAGTGCGCAAAGCTCTTTATCATCATCAATAATTAAAACTTTATTCATGTTTTTTCTTCCTTTCTGCTTTCAAGCGGGCATCTGTTGGTTTTTCAGCGTTCTTTGGTATCAACCACAAGCGGCTGAATTTTGCCACGCCCGGTATGCGGTTTTCCTCACATAGCTTTTTAATATAATTATAAACACATGCAAAACAACTGCAATATGTTTACAAGGAGGGTTCTTTATGGCAGAACAGGTTTTAATTCAATTCAGGGCAGACAAAGCACTAAAACAGGAAGTGACTGAAATATACGAGAGGCTTGGAATGGATTTACCTACGGCATTCCGTATGTTCATGGCTAGAAGTAAAATGGTAAAAGGACTTCCGTTTGAAGCAAAATTGCCTGAGCAGACAATAACAAGAACAGAAGCAAAAAATGCTTTTTATGAATTACGAAAGCAGGCATCAGATGTTCCGGAAATGTCACTTGATGAAATTAATGCTGAAATTATGGCAGTAAGATCAGAAAGAAAAGGGTAGGTATTTATGGAATATTATGCAGTGATCCTATTCCGCTTTTATCTCTCCCAAGCCGTCATTCATTCTATTGGAAGATTATGCTGCTTCAAGAAAGAGAGCTTGTCCTATCCGTTTCAAAATTATTCGTTGATGCAAAAATCTGTTTTCTAACAAAAGGTATCATAGTATAAAAAACCAATAGCTTATAAGAATCCCGCTCCGCATAATGAAACCTGATATTGAAACACATACTAGCGAACCGCCAAACATAGAAGAGCAGGAGAAGCCAATAAATAAAGTGACACATATGGAGGAAAAATCTATGAAAGATCCGGTATTGGGAGCATTAATAGAAGACAGAGGCCGGTGGGGAAAACAAACCTTAGACTTCGGCGGCAGAACACTTACTATAGATCTGCTGATACATAACGGAGACGAAAACAAGATAACGGAATCGGCGTCTGCCGCATAGACGAGGAGATTTAAGAGATCGGCTATAAAGCTATGGCATTTTAACAGCCAATTCCTCAATACCTTCCCGCATAAACCCTCTTTGCCTCAGAAGTCCATCTTCGGATAAAATCCGACTTAGCCTCCGTATAACCATCCCTGTTGTGCTGAAATTGCTTCCACAGCCGCAATTTCAGGGCCTCATATTCCCTGGCAGTCTGCGGATGCTCCCTTAAATAATCTCTAAAAAACAATTCATCATGATCCCCAGTAAAGCGCAGATGAACATGAAAAACCCTGTCAGCAAACCCGTCCTCCTCAACCCCCGTTTATCTCAAAAACATATCAATCGCATAAGCGATCCCGTCCTCATTATTCGACAAAGTAACACGATCAGCAATACTTTTTACCGCCTCTTCCGCATTCCCCATAGCAATGCCGCACCCGGCCGCCTTCAGCATGGGAATATCATTTTCCGAATCACCAAAAGCCGCCACATCATCCGGAGAAATCCCCAAATGCTCACAAATATCACACAGCCCCGTCCCCTTATTAATTTCCGCAGGGATAATCTCCAGATAAAAAGCCGCCGTCCGCACAACAATCAAATCATCATCCAAATGCGCCGCAATCGCGCGCTGTATCTCAAAAATATGATCCGGCTCCACCGACAGCAAAAGCTTAATAGGCGAAAAATTCAAAAAATCCGCAAGATTTCCCACCTCCGTACACACCATATTATTATTTTTACACTCATAATCAACCTTAAACCCCTTAGCATCCGTCACATAAAACCGCACCCCATCATCAAGAATAACTGTCACTGGCAAAGACTCCAGATAACGCAAAAGTCTCTTCGTCTTTTCTACCTCCATATGAATCTCCGAAAGAATCCGCCCATCCGAAGCACAAACAATCTTCCCCCCATTATAAGCCATCAAAATACCCTGGTACCGCTCCATTTGAAGCACCCTGGCCGCCCCATAAAGACCAGGAACCGGCCGCGCGGAAGCCAGCACCAACCGCACCCCGTGTTCCTGAACCGCAAGAAGCGCCTCCTTCGTATCCCCCGTAATCACCTTAAGATCATTCGTCAAAGTTCCGTCAATATCAAGAGCCATCACCTTCAAATCCATACCCATACCCAAACCCTCATCCTTTCCTGCCGTTTTCAATCAAACTACCACCTCCAGAATACCATAACTCCCACTTTAAAAAAAGAAAAAAATTCTTCCGCAACCACACCCAACACCCAGGGGATGCAGGCAGAAGGGGCGGGGGCTTTTCCGATATCAGGTGTCCGCCTGTTCGCGCACAGCCTGTCTGAACTGAGCGGACATTGCCCAAAACGCGGAACAAGCCAAAACCCACAAAGCAATGTCCGATCAGAGCAGACAGGATGTACGAGAACCGTGCGAACACAGATATGGAAAAGCCCCCGCCCCTTCTGCCTGCATCCCCGTCCGTCTCAAAACAACCTTTAATCCAAATCCCCCATCAAAGTACTTGCCATAACCCAAAAAGTTGTGTACAATTTGAAAGAACCCAAAGCCGACTGGAAAAAATCTCCGGTCCGCCCAAAAACTAATAAAAATTAATAGAATCCGAGGAAAAGCAAAATGAAAAACCAAATAATCAATTCCGTATATTACGTAGGCGCAGATGACAAAACCATAGACCTGTTCGAAAGCCAATACCTGGTCCCAAACGGCGTATCCTACAACTCCTACGTCATTCGTGACGAAAAAACCGCCGTTCTGGACACCGTAGACCCCAGAGCCGGAGAACAATGGCTTGCCAACCTGGAAGAAGTACTGGAGGGAGAATCCCCGGACTACCTGATCGTATCCCACCTGGAACCCGACCACGCCGGCAACATCGGAAAACTGGCCGAAAAATACCCCAAGATGAAACTGGTAGGCAACGCAAAAACCTTCGCCATGCTCCCCCAGTTCTTTGAGATGGATCTAACCGACCGCTGCGTCACCGTAAAAGAAGGCGACACCCTAAGCTTAGGCGCCCACACCCTCACCTTCGTCATGGCTCCGATGGTACATTGGCCGGAAGTCATGGTAGCCTACGAATCCAAGGAAAAGATCCTCTTCTCCGCCGACGGCTTCGGCAAATTTGGAGCCTTGGACGCAGAAGAAGCGTGGGTGGACGAAGCCAGACGCTACTACATCAACATCGTAGGAAAATACGGCGCCCAGGTCCAGGCCCTTCTGAAAAAAGCCGCCGGCCTTGACATCGCCATGATCTGTCCCCTTCATGGCCCCATTTTAAGGGAAAATCTGGGCTATTACCTGGAAAAATACCAGACCTGGAGCAGTTACGAGCCGGAAGAGACCGGTATCGTCATCGCTTACGCATCCATCCACGGCAATACCGCCAAGGCCGCAAAAGAACTGGCCGAAATGCTGAAAGAGAAAACAGAAGCCCCGGTTAAGGTATACGATCTTGCAAGAGCCGACATGCCCACCGTGGTAGCGGAAGCCTTCCGCTATGATCGTCTGGTACTGGCCGCAGCAAGCTATGACGGCGGCGTATTTCCCTGCATGGAAGACTTTCTGCACCATCTGCGGGCAAAGACCTACCGCGGCCGCAAAGTCGCCCTTCTGGAAAACGGAACCTGGGCGCCGTCCGCAGCCCGCACCATGCGAAGCATCCTGGATGAGATGAAAAATATCATCATCTGCGAGCCTGTCGTTACCATCCGCTCCACCATGAAGGAAGCAGATAAGGAAGCTATGAAGGAACTGGCGGAAGCAATATTGGCCGTATAGCACAGTCCGCGAAATACATCAAGAAAAAACAAAAGCAATGTCCGTTGTACACGGACAAATGTCTTTTGCAAAGAAAAAAGGAGGGAAGCGTCACAACAGGCTTCCCCCTATTTATAATAGGAAGAAACACCTGAGATTTTTACAGCCAGGGGACAAAAAAGCATGGGAAAAAGAAGAAAAACGAGACAAAAGAATCAACGGAGAAAATGGCTGAAATTCGGCCTGGTACTGGCAGTTCTCACCCTTCTTACGGTCTTTCGGGATCATTTACCGCGGGAGCTGACAGACGCCCTGTCCGAATACGCCTCCGGAGCTTTTCAGGAAGGCTCCGGTCTGGAGGTGCACTACCTGGATGTGGGGCAGGGAGACTGTACATTGATTCTCTGTGACGGACACGCCATGCTCATTGATGCCGGGGACAATGACAAGGGAACCGCCGTGCAGAGCTATCTGGAGAGCCAGGGCGTAACAGAGCTGGACTACGTGATCGGCACCCATCCCGACGCAGATCACATCGGCGGCCTGGACGTAATTCTCTACAAATTTGACTGCCAGACCGTCCTGATGCCGGACTTTGAAAAAGACACACGCACCTACGATGACGTGATTCAGACCATGAAGCAGAAGCGTTATGAAAACACCTCGCCCCGGACAGGAGAAACCTTTGAGCTGGGATCAGCCGTATTTACCATAGTTGCGCCCAATGGGGAATACGGAGATAATGCCAATGACTATTCCATAGGAATCCTTCTTCAGCACGGCGGCAACCGGTTTCTTTTCACCGGAGATGCGGAGGAGGCTTCCGAGGCGGACATGCTGGAAAACGGCATGGATCTGAAAGCAGATGTTTTTAAAGCCGCCCATCACGGCAGCCGGACCGCTAACACCGAGGAATTTTTAAATGCGGTGGACCCGGACTACATGGTAATAAGCTGCGGACAGGATAACAGCTACGGACATCCCCATGCCGAGGTGATGAACAGACTGCGCATCATGGGAATCTCCGTTTTCCGCACGGATGAGCAGGGAACCATAGTGGCACATTCCGACGGAACGGAGATCACCTTCAACATGTTACCGGACGAGAGCTGGAAGGCGGGAGAGCCGACAAACTAAAAACTAAAACAGTAACATTGCTTCATAAAGGTGCATTGGAAGGAATGTTACGGAACTAAAAACAGTAACATTGCTTCCAATGCGCAAATCAATTTACAGGCACATGGCTCTGTGACTGGAAATTGATTTCATAAAGGTGTATTGGAAGAAATGTTACGGAACTATAATAGGAGCATAAAAGCAATGGAACAAATAGAAGACAAAAAACAATTCGCCGTCTTAATAGACGCAGACAACATCAGCGCCAAATACGCAGGCAGCATTTTCAATGAGATCGAAAACTACGGCTACGCCTCCTTCCGCCGCATCTACGGCAACTGGTCCACCAAGGGCAACGGCTGGAAAGAAGAGATCCTTCTTGAAAACTCCATCACCCCGGTACAGCAGTTTGCCTATACCTCCGGGAAAAATGCCACCGACATGGCAATGGTAATCGACGCAATGGATATCCTCTATTCCGGCAAAGTAGACGGGTTCTGCCTGGTAACAAGCGACAGCGATTTCACCCGCCTTGCCATGCGCCTTCGGGAAGAAAATATGTACGTCATCGGCATGGGCGAATCCAAAACCCCAATGGCCCTGACAAAAGCCTGCAACAAATTCATTCATCTGAACCTCATCAACAAGCAGGTCAACGACATGGAAAATGCGCCGTCCGCAGCCGCAAGCCGCAAGGGAGCAAGAGCGGCGGAGGAAGAGCACGGAAGCGGTGTCACCCCTCTGCCCCAGATAGAAGAAGCCATAATTTCCTTTATCAACGACAATGAAAACAAAGGAAAAATCACCTACCTGGGCGAAATCGGAAGCCGCTTAAACGCCAAATTCACAGACTTTGACGTGCGTAACTACGGCTACACCAAACTGGTGGTATTTCTCCAGGACACCTGCCCCCGGCTCTATCTGTACAAGATCGATTCCGCCTATGCAGTGGGACTGGGCAGTCATCTGGACCGGCAGAAGCTGGAAAAAGAAATACTGCTGTTTATCCGCGACAACGGCGGCCAGATAGAAAACCTCTCCGTGGTCTACGAGGAGATTCACAAAAAGCATCCGGCCTTCGACATCAAGGACTACGGCTACAACCGCCTCTCAAGCTTCCTGCGGAGCATCCGCCAGCTCTCCGTCAGCGGCAATATGGTCAGCATCAAGGACCGGAAATAATCACAATACAAAAGGGCAAGTCCTGTCTGACACATTAAAAAGACAGCGATTTGCCCTTTTAAAGCGTAAAAATGTAAAAAACAGGAAAAACAGGCAAAAAAATTGATATTTTCCGAAGAAAAGGAATTGACAAATTTATTTTATAGGGAGTAATATAGAGAGCGATATAAATACGAGCCGTATTTTTCAGGAAAACCCCCTTTCGGCTTCCGGCACATCGTGCCGGGGAAGCACTCGAAACAAGAGGAAATCCGTACGGCAGGTACATATATCAAGAGAACGAAATAAAACAAGGAGGAAACATTATGAAAAAGAAAGCATTATGTTTACTGTTAGCATGTGCCATGACCTTCTCCCTTGCAGCCTGCGGCAGCAACGGCAAAGACGCACCGGCAGCAGACAGCACAGAGGCAGAAAGCGATGCGACAGGAGATGACGCTGCGGCAGGCGATGATGCGGAGACACCGGCAGCAAGCGACGGAGCCGTATTCAAGATCGGCGGCATCGGACCCACCACCGGCGGCGCATCCATCTACGGCATTGCCGTACAGAGAGGAATGGAGATTGCCGTTGAAGAGATCAACGCAGCAGGCGGAATCAACGGCGTACAGATCGAGCTGAACTTCCAGGACGACGAGCACGACCCGGAGAAGTCCGTAAACGCATACAACACCCTGAAAGACTGGGGTATGCAGGTATTAGTAGGAAGCGTAACCTCCAATCCCTGTATCGCAGTAGTTGAGAAGTCCCATGAGGACAACATTTTCCAGCTCACTCCCTCCGGAACGGCTGAAAAGTGCGTACAGTATGACAACGCATTCCGTATGTGCTTCTCAGACCCCAACCAGGGACTTGAGTCCGCAAAATACATCGGCGAGAACAGCCTTGCAAGCAAGGTAGCCGTAATCTACGACAGCTCCGATCCCTACTCCGTAGGTATCTACGATGCATTCCGTGCGGAAGCAGCCAACCAGAATATCGAGATCGTCTTTGACGCAGCATTCACCGCTGACAACAAGACCGACTTTTCCACCGCAGTATCCGGAGCAAAGAGCGCAGGAGCAGAGCTTCTGTACATGCCCTTCTACTATGCGGAGGCATCCCTAGTACTGGCAGAGTGCAAAAAGCAGAGCTACGAGCCGGTATTCTTCGGTGTAGACGGAATGGACGGAATCCTGACCGTAGAGAACTTCGACGCATCTCTGGCAGAGGGCCTGATGTACATGGCGCCCTTCGTAGCCAACTCCGACGACGAGCAGGTAAAGAGCTTCGTAACCAAATATCAGGAAAAGCACAACGAAATCCCGAACCAGTTCGCAGCAGACGCATATGACTGCGTATACGTAGTAAAAGCAGCAATGGAAGCAGCAGGCGTAACAGCAGACATGGACGCTTCCGCAATCTGCGACGCAATGGTAGGCGCTATGACCGGCCTGACCTACGACGGAATCACCGGCAAGGGAATCAGCTGGGAAGCAAGCGGCGAGCCGAACAAAGCCCCCCTGATCGTACAGATCAAAGACGGCGAAGGCACCGCCCTGTAATTAAAAACCAAAACCAACCTTAAAGGGACTGTCACACCAAGAAAGCATATACAAGATATAGCAGAAACCAACCTGGAATGAAAGCTATACCTTGTATATACAATCTTCGCTGCGACAGTCCCTTTCCATCTCACAAAAAAGCCAAATCCTCCCACATTCCTACATTCCCATATCTCTATATTTCTGTATTTTTATATTTTTATATTTCCATATCTGTATATCTTTATATTTCTGTATCTCTCTCTATATATAGATATTTTCTCATCCCCTTACCCCCCCCAGAAAAAACCACCTTCAAAAAGTCCCACCCCCTATACACTCCCGCTCAGCCAAGCTGCGGAGAAACCCGGACGCCGGCTTTTCCGATATCCTAGTGTCCGGCTGTTCGCGTACACGCCGTATGATATGGCCGGACATTGCACAAAATCCTACCACCCCAAAACAAAAAAACAAGCAATGTCCGTCCAGAGCATACGGCGTGTACGCGAACCGTCCGAACACGGATATGGAAAAGCCGGCGTCCGGGTTTCTCCGCAGCCTCCCCCCCCCACATACATTTCCCCCTTGTACAACTCCCCCATCTATGCTATAATACAACCCAAACTGTGTACAACTTTAAAAGGATAAAGAGGTGTTATGTATGATGGGATTCATATCCTACCTGGTAAACGGAATCAGTCTGGGCAGCGTCTACGCGATCATTGCCCTGGGCTACACAATGGTATACGGTATTGCAAAGATGCTGAACTTTGCTCACGGCGATGTAATCATGGTGGGCGGCTTTGTGGTATTTACAACAATGAGCGGTGCGGGACTGCCGCCCCTTATAAGCATTTTAATTTCTATGCTGGCTTGTACGGCTCTGGGCGTGCTGATAGAGCGCATCGCCTACAAACCCCTGCGCGAAGCCTCCAAATTAGCAGTACTGATCACGGCCATCGGAGTCAGCTATTTTCTCCAGAATATGGCCCTGCTGATCTTCGGCTCCAACACCAAATCCTTTACCTCCGTGGTAAATATGGAGCCAATCTCCCTTGCGGACGGAGCCATCATAATCTCCGGTGAAACCATTGTCACGGTTCTCACCTGTATCGTGATTATGGTAGCGCTGACTTCCTTTATCAAATACTCCAAGTCAGGACGGGCCATGTTAGCCGTATCCGAAGACAGCGGCGCCGCCCAGCTTATGGGCGTCAATGTCAATGCAACCATCGCCCTGACCTTTGCCATCGGCTCCGCCCTGGCAGCCATCGCAGGCGTGCTTTTATGCTCCTCTTACCCTGCTCTGACCCCTTATACGGGAGCAATGCCCGGTATCAAGGCATTTGTTGCGGCCGTATTCGGCGGAATCGGTTCCATACCGGGAGCATTTATCGGCGGAATCCTTCTGGGCATCATTGAGATCCTGGGAAAAGCTTATATTTCTTCTCAGCTGGCGGATGCCATTGTGTTCGCCGTATTGATTATCGTGCTTCTGGTGAAGCCTACGGGACTGCTTGGAAAGCAGATTCAAGAGAAAGTGTAGGTGGGACGTATGAAAATAAAAGCATTGAATAAGCATACAAAGAGCAATCTTATTACATACGGCATGGTCATACTCGCTTATCTGGTAATGGAGATTTTCATGAAGGCCGGTATGGTTTCCAGTCTTCTTGAAGGACTGCTTGTACCTCTTTGCACCTATGTCATTCTGGCGGTATCCCTGAATCTCGTAGTGGGAATCTCAGGAGAGCTGAGCCTGGGCCATGCAGGTTTTATGTGCGTGGGAGCCTTTGCCAGCGCATTTTTCTCCAATTACACCAAGGAAGCAATCACAGTCGGCGGCCTGCGGTTCTTCCTGGCCATTCTCATCGGCGCGGCAGCGGCAGCTCTGTTCGGATTTCTCATAGGAATCCCGGTTCTCCGCCTGCGGGGAGATTACCTTGCCATCGTGACCCTGGCCTTTGGAGAGATTATTAAAAATGTCATCAACGTCATTTTCCTAGGACATGACAGCAGGGGCTTTCACATATCCTTTAAGGATGCCTTTTCCATGAATATGGAGCCGGACGGGGAGGTTCTTATCAACGGTCCTCAGGGAATTACGGGAACGCCTCATGATTCTTCCTTCCTGATCGGCATTATTTTGATTCTGATTACCCTGTTTATCGTGATTAACATGGTAAATTCCCGCACGGGCCGGGCGATTATGGCCATCCGGGACAACCGGATTGCGGCGGAGTCCGTGGGAATCAACATTACAAAATATAAGCTTCTGGCCTTTACCGTATCGGCTTCCCTGGCAGGCGTGGCGGGCGTGCTCTATGCCCACAATCTGTCCACCCTGGCGGCTCAGCCGAAAAACTTTGGATACAATATGTCCATTATGATTCTGGTCTTTGTGGTTCTCGGCGGAATCGGCAATATCCGGGGTTCTATCATTGCGGCCGTAGTGCTGACGCTTCTGCCGGAGCTTCTTCGAAGCCTCAACGATTACCGTATGCTGATGTATGCCGTTGTTCTGATTGCTACGATGATTTTCACCTCCAGTCCGGGCGGGCAGGCTTTCCGGGAGCGCTATTCCCTGAAGGAACTTTTCGGACGGAAGAATGAGAAAAAGGAGGCGTAACTTATGGCATTGCTGGAAGTAAAAGAACTGGGAATCTCTTTTGGCGGCCTTCGGGCGGTGGATGATTTCCATCTGACCATAGAACCGGGAGAGCTTTACGGCCTGATTGGACCCAACGGAGCCGGAAAAACCACAGTATTCAATCTTCTCACAGGCGTGTATAAGCCCACGGACGGCTATATTCTCCTGGACGGAGAAAATATTACGGGAAAGAAAACTATTGAGATTAATCAGCACGGGATTGCAAGAACCTTTCAAAACATCCGTCTCTTTGACGAGCTGACGGTTCTGGACAATGTAAAGGTGGGACTTCACAATCACCACGGCTATTCCACCCTTACGGGGATACTGCGTCTGCCCAAGTATTATCGGGTGGAAAAGGAAATGAACGAGAAAGCGATGGAGCTTTTGAAGGTCTTTGATCTGGACGGGGAAGCGGATTACAAGGCTTCCAATCTGCCCTACGGCAAGCAGAGAAAGCTTGAGATTGCAAGGGCGCTGGCCACGGAGCCGAAGCTTTTGCTTCTGGATGAGCCGGCTGCGGGCATGAATCCCAACGAGACCCAGGAATTGATGAACACCATCCGTTTTGTAAGGGATGAATTTCATATGACCATTCTTCTGATCGAGCACGATATGAGACTGGTATCGGGAATCTGCGAGAAGCTGACGGTGCTGAACTTCGGCCAGATTCTCACGGAGGGGGAGACCAGCGAGGTACTCAATGACCCGAAGGTCATTAAGGCATATCTGGGAGAATAGATGTAGAGACAGATAGGAGATGGAATTATGGCAATGTTGGAAATCAAGGATATTGAAGTATTTTACGGAATGATACAGGCCATCAAAGGAGTTTCTTTTGAGGTAAATGAGGGGGAAGTCATTGCCTTAATCGGCGCCAACGGAGCCGGCAAGACAACGATTCTCCACAGTATAACGGGACTGATTGCGCCGAAAAAGGGTGAGATTCTCTTTGAGGGGCAGGATATTACCTCTACGCCGGCTCATAAAATTGTATCTATGGGTATGGCCCATGTGCCGGAGGGACGCCGTGTCTTTGCGCAGCTTACGGTTCTGGAGAATCTGAAAATGGGCGCTTTTACCCGGAAGGATAAGGATGAGATTGAGGAAAGCCTGATTCGTGTCTACAAGCGTTTTCCAAGGCTGGAGGAGCGGAAAAACCAGATGGCCGGAACGCTCTCCGGCGGCGAGCAGCAGATGCTTGCGATGGGGCGGGCGCTGATGTCGCGGCCCAGAATTATTCTGATGGATGAGCCGTCTATGGGGTTGTCCCCCATTTTTGTAAATGAGATATTTGATATTATCCGGGAGGTAAGCGAGGGAGGAACCACGGTGCTTCTGGTGGAACAGAATGCGAAGAAGGCTCTTGCAATCGCGGACCGGGCCTATGTACTGGAGACAGGTAAGATTGTATTGGACGGAAAGGCAGAGGATCTCTTGAACGACGATTCGGTAAAGAAGGCTTATCTGGGCGAGTAGGAAGCGCAGGGCAGGAAAATATATGCGTAGAGGCAAAGGATATTACGACAGGCTGAAGGTTTGGAGCAATATCCTTTTTTTACCTGCTTTTTCTGCATTTTTCCGGATGTTTTTACCCTTGGGTTATAGGGGCGGAAAGGCTTGGAGATAGTTGACTTTATGGCGTTCCTGCTTTAAAATAGAGGTAATGGAGATTTGAAAAATCTTTTAAGAGCGGAGAGTGATATCTTGTATTAGATGCGTAGAAAAGATATTGCGGAACTGGAACAAAAATAGGAGGCAGCATAATGGAAGTAAAGCGTATTTTGGTAGTGGACGATGACACAATGAACTTAAAGAGGACGAAGATGATTCTGGGAAAGACTTATGATGTGGAGCTTGTGGAGTCCGGAATAGAAGCCCTTGAAAAGATGAGAAGAGAAGATTTTGATTTGATTCTTCTGGACATTGCAATGCCGGAGATGGACGGTATTGAGACCTTTGAGCGTATGAAGGCTTCCGCCTATGAGATTCCCGTAATTTTCCTCACCGCATCGGGATATGAGGATGATGTAAAGAGAGCCATTGATCTAGGAGCGGTTAATTATCTGAAAAAACCATTTTTCCCTCAGGAGCTTTTGAAACGTGTTGCAAAGGAGTTTGATAAGGAATGAGAACCGAGGATCAGACTAGTATTCATCTTCTGCTGGCTGTCATTGTTACGGTATTCGGCGTATTTTTGATGGTGATTACGCTGGCGCTGTCATGGGAATATTGGATGATTCCCGTTATTTTAGTAGGCAATACCCTTGTGTGGTGCCTTCACATCGGAAGGTTTGGAACGGAATCATTTTACAAAAATCTGTGTGCCGGGCTGCTGATGATCGGATTCTTTTTCTTTGGGGTTCATCAAAGCAGCCTGTATGATATACCGGCCGTGGCTTGTATGGTGATTCTTATTTTTTCTATGTTTGATAAAAAGCGGCTGTTGTATATGACGGCCGCCTTGTATGTGGCTGAGCTGCTGTATCATATTCTGATCCTGCATACCATTACGGGAGATATGTCAACTCAGGATTTCATACGTCTGGGGATTGATGTGTGTGTGACGGTAGGGGCGCTGACCATTGCCAGATATCGGATTAAGCGGAGACTGGATGCAAGAAAGGAGTACAACTCTGCTTTTAAAGAGCTTGAGAAGGCAGGGCGGCAGAACGCGGTTTTCCTGTCAAATGTGTCCCATGAGCTGCGCACGCCGATCAATATGGTGCTTGGAATCAGCGATGTGATACTGGAGAAGGATATTCCTTATGAGTTTCGGGAGGATATGCATTCCATACAGCTTGCCGGCAAGCGTCTTTCCAGTCAAATCAACAATATGCTGGATTATACGGAGATTGTGGAGGGAACACTGACATCCATAAAGCAGGAGTATATGCTCACTTCCGTGCTCAATGACGTGATTACAATGACAGCCATGCAGGGGAACAGGAATCACCTGGAGCTGGTGTTTGATATGGATCCCAGAATACCGGCGGTGCTGCTTGGAGATTCGGAGAAAATTTCCCATGTGCTGAAGATTCTTCTGGAAAACTCCATCAAGTTTACGGAAAAGGGCGGCGTCCATGTCTGCATTGAATGCCGCAAGGAGAGCTACGGCGTTAATCTGACCATTGATATTTACGATACGGGTATCGGCATGACGGACTCCCAGATTAATCAGATGTTTGATGATTTTTATCAGGCGGATTCCGGGAGCAGCCGCTTTGCAGGCGGACTGGGGCTTGGGATTCCCATCGCCCGGGGACTTCTGGAGTCTATGGGCGGTTTTATTCATTTTGCCAGTAAGGAGCATGAGGGACTGGAGGCGCATATTACCATACCCCAGGGAGTGGCGGATGATTCCCCGTCCATTGTAGTGTCTAATGCGGAGCAGCTCTGTATTGCCTGCTATTTCCGCCCGGATAAATATTCCTGTGAAGAGGTGAAGGGATATTACGACAGAATGATTCTGCATCTGGTGGACGGACTTGGCTTGGAGGGCTATCAGGCTCACAACTTTGACGGCCTGATCAAGCTATTGAGCAGCCATTCCGTGACGCATGTATTTATCGCCCAATCGGAATATGAGGAAAACAGTAGCTACTATGAGGATTTGGCAGGTAAAATCCGGGTGGTTGTAATTGCGGAAAGGGAGTATGTACTGAGCAGGAACAGCAGGCTTCTGATGATCCACAAGCCGTTCTCCGCTCTTTCCGTAGCGAATCTTCTGAATGGAGATATGGAAGAAAACGGCTATATGGGTGGGGAAGGAAGCAGGCCGTTTACCTGTGCGGGGGTCAAGGCTCTGGCCGTTGACGACGAGGAGATGAATCTTCTGGTGGCCAAGGGTGTTCTGGGCACCTATGGTATCGACGTGGATACATGTTCAAGCGGAAAAGAGGCCGTGGAGCGGCTGAGCCAGGAAGAGTACGATATGATTTTCCTGGATCATATGATGCCGGGCTTCGACGGCGTGGAAACCCTGAGGCGCATCCGCGAGATCAACAACGGAATGTATCAGGAGCTGCCGGTAGTGGCGCTGACGGCCAATACCATAAGCGGCGCCAGAGAGATGTTCCGCCATGAAGGATTTACGGAATTTATTCCCAAGCCCATTGAGCGTTCCGTACTTGAGAGAGTGCTGCGCAAGGTTCTGCCGGAGGAATCTATCCAGTATGGTATGGAAGCGCAGCAGAAGCAGCCGGAGCAGCCGAAGTCAGTGGTTATCCGGCACAGAGAAGAGCCGGCACGGGAAAAAGCGGTGAAAGACGAGACTGTCCGGGAGAAAACAGCCGATAGAGGAGCTGCGGAGAACAGAGCGGAGAGGAGAGAGCCGGCAAAGGAGAAGCAGGCCCGCAGAGAGCCTCCCCGGAAAAAATCGGAACGCAGGGAACCACTGCGGGAAAAACCGGCGCAGAAAGAGTCGCTGCCGGAGAAGGCAGTACATATAGAGACCGTGCAGGAGAAACCGGCGAGCAAAGAGCGGGCGGAGGAGAAAGCAGCCCGGAAAGATTCGGCGGAGGAGAAAGCGGCACGCAGGGATCGGGCGGAGGAAAGAGCGGAACGCAGGGACCCGGCGGAGGAGAAGGCAGCACGCAGGGATCGGACAGAGGAAAGAGCGGTGCGAAGAGAAGCCGCAGAGGAGAGAACAGTCCGCAGAGAGCCGGCGGAGGAGAAAACGGTCCGCAGAGAACCGGTACAGGAAAAGCCGGTGCGCAGGGAGCCTGTGCAGGAGAAGGCAGAGCGCAGAGATCCGGTACAGGGAAGACCGGGACAAAAGGAGCCTGTCCAGGAGAGATCCGAGCGCAGGGAATCCCCGCAGGAGAGACCGGCCCGCGGAGAATCCGTGCAGGAAAAGTCCTCACGGAGAGAGCCGATACAAAGAACACCCGTGAGGGAGGAAGCGGAGAAGCCGGATGCTTCTTCGGCAGGTATTTCATTCCTGCAGCTTACGCCGCTTGTGGAGGCCGGTATGAATGTGAGGCTGGGCCTGGATTACTGCTGCGGAGAGAAGGAATTTTATCTGGAGATGCTTCAGACCTTCGCGGAGCAGAGCGGAGTAAAGAAGGAAGAGATTGAGAGTCTGTATGAGGCTGCCAATTGGGGAGACTATGCCATCAAGGTTCATGCTTTGAAGAGCACCTCCCTGACTATCGGAGCGGAAGAGCTTTCCGAGAAGGCCAGACTTTTAGAGCAGGCAGGACGAAACGGCGATACGGACTACATCAGGGAGAATCATTCCGAGCTTTTAGAGATCTACGATAAGGTCTGCAATAGTATTATGGAACTGGAATAAAAAACAGCAGACCTTTGCCCGTGCACAGAAGGAAATGCAGGCACAGTATTAGGTGACTGAAATTCCTTCTCATAAGGGTGGACGGGGAAAGGGCTGCAGGACTGGAATAGGAGGGCATTGGGGTGTTGGAAAAATGGTTTGAGATCATCTTTGACCATAGGATCAGGCTGCGGGAGCGTATGTTCCGTGTGGTCACAGGCATCTGCATGCTTGCATTGATTTTTATTATGCCTATGGGCAGAAGCTGGGTTAATATGCTGCTGCTGGCAGCGGGCCTTATTATGATGGCATTGGTAGTAAAGTTCAGTATTAAAAAAGAGCGTATCAATACGGGAGCCACCTTTATCTCAATATTGCTTCTGGTGCTGTTTCCCATCAGCTTTTTTACGGCAGGAGGATTTTACAGCGGAATGCCGGAGTGGTTCGTACTCTGCTTTGTTTATATCAGCATTACCCTGGAGGGAAAGCGGAAGGTGGGATTTTTCCTGCTCTGTACATTGGAGACGCTGTCCTGCTACTATCTGGCCTATTATTATCCGGAATTAGCGGCCAGGAACACACAGGGACATTCCTTCTTTGACTCCGCAGCCTCCGTTATTATGGTGGGAATACTGACCAGTGTGATGCTGATGTTTTTAAACAAGCTTTATGAGGAGGAAAATGAGCTGTCCCGGCAGCAGAAAAAGGAGATCGAGGAGCTTAACAAAGCGGAAAATCACTTTTTTGCCAGCATGAGCCATGAGATCCGCACTCCCATTAACACCATTATTGGGTTGAATGAAATCATTCTAAGAGGAGATAATCCTCCGGATGTTGCGGAAAATGCAAGAAATATCCAGGGCGCAAGTAAGATTCTGCTTACGCTTATCAATGATATCTTGGATCTGTCCAAGATTAAATCCGGAAAAATGGAGATTGTGAATGTTTCCTATGAGACGGGAAGTCTTTTTTCGGAGATTGTCAATATGATCTGGGTCAAGGCCAAGGAGAAGGGGCTGGAATTTCGGCTTCATGTGGATTCTTCCATTCCCAGTATGCTCTGCGGCGACGAGGTACGTATTAAGCAGGTTTTGATCAATCTGTTAAATAATGCTTTGAAATACACCAGCGAAGGCTCCATTACCCTTTCCGTCCGCTGTGAGCGTCTGGGGCTTAACCGGGTGCGTGTGTGGTATATGGTGGAGGATACGGGCCAGGGAGTAAAGAAGGAGAGTATTCCCTATATTTTTAACGCTTTTAAACGTGTGGATCAGGAGAAAAACCGTCATATTGAAGGCACAGGTCTGGGCTTAAGCATTGTTCAGCAGTTGGTGGAGCTGATGGGCGGTGAGATCAGTGTCAACAGTGTCTACACCAAGGGTTCTACGTTTATTGTTATGCTGGAGCAGGATATTGTGGATGACAAGGAGCTTGGAACCTTTACACTGGCTTCCCGGGCCAAGATTCATGAGGGCAAGCAGTATCAGCAGAGCTTTGAGGCGCCGGATGCCCATATACTTGTAGTGGATGACAATGAAATGAATCTGATGGTAGTGCGCAAGCTGCTGTCAGAGACGAAGATTCAGCTTGATACGGTATTAAGCGGCGCCGAGTGTCTTAGAATGACCCAGGATCAGCATTACGATGCGATTTTAATGGATCATCTGATGCCGGGGATGGATGGGATTCAGTGTCTCCACAGGCTGCGGACACAGCCGGGCGGTCTGTGCCAGGATACGCCTGTGATTGCCCTTACTGCGAATGCGGGAAGCGACAACCAGCTTCTGTACCGGAAGGAGGGCTTCAGCGGCTATCTGGCGAAGCCGGTCAGCGGTGCGCTTCTTGAGGCGGCCGTGCTGAGCGCTCTTCCCAAGGAACTGGTGAATTTGACGGAGGATGTGGAGCTGTCGGAGATTGGAAAGGATATCTTGATCTTTGAGCAGACGCAGCGTCTGTCTGTTATGGTTACCACGGACAGTGTCTGTGATCTTCCCGAATCCCTTCGGAAGGAGTTCAACATTTCCGTATGCCCTTATTATGTCCGCACGGATAAGGGGCGGTTTTTGGATGAGGTGGAGCTGAAAGCGGATGAACTGCTGCTGCATATGTTAGAGGGACAGTCGGCTCACTCGGAGGCGCCGGGTGTGGAGGACTATGAGCGGTTTTTTGCGGAGAAGCTTACGGAGGCACAGAATGTGATTCATATTACGATGGCTAAGAATGCCAGTCTGGGGTATCAGAATGCGCTTGAGGCGGCGAAGTCTTTTGAAAATGTAACGGTGATTGATTCCGGGCATCTTTCCAGCAGCTTGGGTTTGCTTGTGCTTCATGCCGCTTCTATGGCGGAGCAGCATGCTACCAAGACTGAGATTGTAAATATGGTTAATGAGATGAAGCGGTATATTTCGTCGGCTTTTATTATTAAGAGTACGCATACCATGTGTCAGGCGGGGCAGATTCCGAAGCGGATTCAGATTGCCTGTGATGCGCTGCTTCTTCATCCGGTTATTGAGCTTAAGAAGAGTAAGATGGTAGTGACCGGCGTGGAGATGGGGGATTTCGTGCATATGATTAAGCGGTATGTGCGCAAGGCGCTTTTGGATGCGAGGAATATTGATCGGAGGATCTTGTTTATTACTTATGCGGGGTTGGAGGATCGGAGTATTGCTTATATTCAGAAGCTGGTGAAGCAGTATTGTCCCTTTGAGCGGGTTTATCTGCAGAAGGCTTCTTCGGCGATTGCTTGTAATTGCGGGCCGGGGTCGTTTGGGTTGTTGTATATGAAGAAGAATGAAGTGTTGGTGGATTTTTTGCAGGGGTCTGGAGGGGCGGACGGGTTTCGCACAAAATAAGACCGCAGCCATTTCCATATCCTGTGTTCGGACGGTTCACGCACACACAGTCTGCTTCGGACGGACATTGACCTCTCGGATCTTTTGGATTCGGGAGGTCTTTTTAGGCCAATGTCCGCCCATATCAGACTGTGTGTGCGTGAACAGCCGGACACCGGATATCGGAAAAGCCTGCGGTCTCATTTTGTGCGAAACCCTGGTTGTGGGGGTGTGAGAGACAGATGATTATTTTGTTTGAAGTTATGGATGGTACATAGTATAATATTTGGGAAAAGAAAAAGGTGGTACAGTTATGAAGAATAAAATGCTTTCCCAAAGTATTGCTGATAGTATTTTGTCGATGATAACGATAGAAAAGCGTTTTTCTGCGGGGGA
The DNA here is from genome assembly GCA_910576325.1 of Clostridia bacterium. Lineage (GTDB taxonomy): Bacteria > Bacillota > Clostridia > Lachnospirales > Lachnospiraceae > Laedolimicola. The sequence continues at coordinate 96,630 of CAJTIM010000003.1, read as the reverse complement.
TAAACTTCCAAATGAATTGGAATTGTCGGAAGAACTTCATGTAAGTCGGACAACATTGCGGGAAGCAATAAGAATATTGGTTGCTTATGATATACTGGAAATTAAACGTGGAAAAGGAACCTATGTTACTGAAAAAGTACTTGAGCAGCCGCAAGATTTGGAACAACTTTCTTCTGTTAAAGTAAATGTAAAAGACCTTTATGAAATGCGGCTGATTTTTGAGCCGGAAGTAGCTTATCTTGCGGCTGTAAGGGGAACGGATTCGGAGATAAAACGGATAATTGATTATGGAAAGCGGATTGAAAATGAAATTAGAAATGGGAAGGACAGAACGGAAGACGAACAGGCTTTTCACAAAGCGATTGCACAAGCTACCCATAATGAATTTATGAATAAACTTATGCCGATATTATATCAGGCTATTTCAAAGGGAGTAGTATTGTCGATTCAGAGTGAAAAGGCAATTAACGATACGTTGGGCGACCATAGGATGATAATGGAATTTTTGGAGGAGCGTAACGCTGAAGGAGCAAAGAACGCTATGAGGATTCATATTATGCATGCTATAAAAGAATTGAATATGGAATGATTGTTTGGCACTTGTGAGGGAGAACAGGTGCCGTTTTTTTATTTATAGACATAATACAACATATTGACATCATACAACTGGTGGGGTATTATAGAAAGAAAATTATTATACTGGGAGGAGATTCTATGAAATTTATTGATGTATCTGCATGGGAAAGGGCGATGCACTATGAAGTATTTAGAAATAGTGTCCAGCCGCAGTATTGTGTAACTTTTGACGTGGATGTGACAAATTTTCTGTCGTATGTAAAGAAAAGAAACTATTCGTTTACCTTTTCTTTTGTTTATGCAGTAACGAAATGTGCAAATGAGATTGAAGCGTTTCGATGTCGTTTTGTGGAGGGGAAGCCCGCCGTTTTTGAAACTATCAATACATCGTTTACATATCTTAACAGGGACACGGAACTTTTTAAGGTGGTGAATGTTCCTATGCAGGAAAAAATGGAAGATTATGTTGCTTTGGCAAAGAGTACAGAAGAGAATCAAACGGAGTATTTTACTGGACCGATGGCAAATGATATTTATCAGTTTTCATCTTTTCCATGGGTGTCATATACTCATATTTCTCATACGGAGTCTGGGAAAAAAGACAATGCAACGCCCTTATTTGACTGGGGGAAATTCTGCGAAAAGAATGGAAGGATATGGATGCCGTTTTCCGTACAGGTGCATCATTCATTTGTTGATGGCGTACATATTGGAAAATTGGCTGAAAGGTTACAGTGTTATTTAGATGATTTTGAGTAGGTGTTCCTATGTTTTACAAGCAGGCATTTTTACCGGAAGAATATGATAAGGGTATAGCAAATGCTTTGGCATACTATGAAGAATATTTTAAGCAAATAGCAGATATTGTTACGACTGTTTTTTAAAGAACAATTATATGGTTGGATATAGGTGCGGAACAAGGAAAATGGCGAGTATAGTATTCGGTAATCCTCAAGTTGAAAATATGGTTTGCTGTGACAATTCGCTCCAGATGTTAAGAATAGCGAAAGTGTGTATCTGTTTTTCAAATGTTGAGTTTTTAGAAAATCTGTAATGGCAAAAGACTGAAATTTGATATTTTTCGAGAAATATTCCACGGAACGGTTATAGACCATTTACGTGGTATAAAGTCACTATAATTATAGTGATATAAGGCTGACTCCAAACGGATGATACCTTTAGGAATTATTGTCGCTATAAGCCGTTCTTCAGAAAAATCACTTTTATCTGACAGTTGGTAACAACCCTGATAAATGCGATCAAGATAGCGATTATGATGTAATATAACAATTCTTTTTTCTGCTAATGTTCGCAGGAATAAAGTCAGATCTCTTTACTATTCCATTTTTTTTGAGTATGACTTGTTTTGTTATTTTTTTTATGTCTAAGCAATCATCAATTTTCTTATTTTGTAAATTTGAATGTGAGTTTTATTTTTACTTTAGCATTGTAAAGTAAAAAAATTAATAAAAAAGAACACAATATAAAAGAATCTGTAAATTTTTTTGAAAAGCTATTCCATTTTCTTTCTTCAATGTTTATAATGAAGTCTAAGAAGCACTGCTTTTATCTATAGCTAGAGCGATAAATATTATCAATACGATAACAAAATGAGAACATTAGTTTATATATCATGAATTGCTGGATAATTGATAGATGGTATATGGTATATGTTAAGCAATAGGCCCTGTGGAAGGCTTTTTAATGATTGGAGTAGTATAGGTGTAATACTTAATGTGGGGATTTTGTCCTTTAAATACACATGAAGCCTGCTATTACAGTTGATTTTCTAAATAGGCATTAGTATAATATCAGTATAGCAAAGTTTTGATAACTGGAATAAATGATGCGAATTGGAGTAAAAATGGATGAGATTTGCATGGGAATTAAATAAAAACAGTTAGGGATAATAGAAGTATAAATTGTGTGAAAGGAATGGGGTGGATATTATGCAAAGCATAATTCGGTTTTCTTTATTTGGTAATTTTGAAAGATTTAGTACAAGTAATTTGGACTCTTATATGAAATTAATTGAATTTTTTGGAAAAAGAGGATATAGACCTGCTACAGCAAACGAGTTACAATTGCAACCTAACGGTCAAAGTAGAGTAATTGTTATGCCAGTTTTTCTGAATGAAACGGGAGCAATTATAGAAATGTCATCAAATCGTATAAACTTTCAAAAAAATATTAATAATATAATAAAGATTGATACATTAAATCAGGAATTTTTAAATGAATTTTCAAATTTGTTAGATACTTTTATTGCAGAATTTTCGATTTTATCTAATAGGCTTGCGTTGAATTGCGAGATTTTGAAAGAAGGTATTACATCGGAAATGCCAATACAATCAAGTTTTTTTGATAATAATAACAAAACGGAAATGACAATGAGAAATGCTGCAAGAAAAGAGGTGGAAAAAGAAGAAAGCAATATAATTATTGAAAAGTATGTTACTATACAAGGAGGATTTACTAAGTATTCATATGATATTAATTCAATTGGAGAGAACCAGTTGATTCGTTTCAATGGTAGTAACATTAAGAAAATGTATGAAGCATATATAGATATTGCCTTACAAATAGAGAAAGGCTTGGAATAAATCTGATGTATAAAAATATTGCGTCTATACCTTCTGATTCTAAAATAATACAACTAAATGAAAATGATTTGAGAAATATAACATATTTTGATACAAATGTGGATATACATGAAAATGAAATGAAAAGATTCAGCAATATGTATGATAAAAATATTGCTGAACAATTTAAAAATATGCAAAATAATATTATGAGCAAAGAGATTCCGATATTAACCAAACTTTTAATGGAAAGTTCTTTTGAAATGGGTTATGAATCTTTAGCAGAAAAATATTTTAATCAATTATCATTGGAATATGGTATTATTGCAGATACGGTACTTCAAAATATATATCTTCAGAATATGTACGACAATCAATATTTATTAAAGCATTTGTTATTTATTGTTGGTAATTTACCAGCAAGTAGAAGATATAATCTTGAAATTATTCCGTTAGCAGGGATTTCTAATCCAGATATAGAAATCCAGGATTTGTCCGTAAAATGCCTTGAATCATGGGAGGATAAGAGGCATTTACCAACATTGATTGGTTTGTATGAGCGAACAGATGTGGAATGGTTTAAAGAATATATAAATGATGTGATAGAAGAACTGAATGAGGGTTGAAATGGCATATTATGTGAGGAAAATTTCACGCTCGAAATGGCAGGAGAGTCAGTTGAGCACAGATGAAGTTAAAGCACTCGAAGAAGTGAGAAGTGTAAAAGCAGATGCAATTACTAATTGTATAAAAACAACGGGTAATAAACTGTCATTGTGGAAAGTAGATGAAAAGAGAGATGTAATAGAAGATATAATCCCTTTAATACTTGGCTTTGAAAGACCAGATACTTGTGATATTATTTATATTTCTGACGAAGTATTTTTACAAGAGGGAATATTATTGGAACAATCTTCTGAAGATGCAAATGTACCAATAGAATCTTTGAAGAAATATCATTATAATGCTGTAGTTAAAGATTATGAGGGATTAGGAAAGTTTGCAAAAGTAGTATTAAAATCGTTGAATAATTATAAAAGGTTTAAGGGAAAAGAAGTTAAAATAAAGTTGAAAGAGATGCTCATTAATCATGAAATTGAAAAGGAAATGATTTCTGATAAATTGTATGAAAAGATTAGCTGAAAGGATTATGTTGGTAACACAAAATCAATAGGCCAGAATAAATGATGTAATTGAAGTAAAAAGGATGTGTGCTTACATAAAAAAACTAAACAAATAGGGTTAAGAACAACAAAGAACATACCAAGTTCGAATGATTTCATACGGCAGGTTGAAAATAAGAATTGGATGAAAATTATGTGGAAGAGGTGCTGGGATCAGATAAATTGACTGAAGATAAAAAGTTGATTATTGAAACCTTGGGGGCAAATTATATTCATAAAAAAGGCAGTTCTAATTTGTGAAATGAGTATCTCATTGAAAAAGGCAATTGTGAATACCGTATGGGAGTTTTTACCAGAAGAGAAACGATATCAGTTGTTATTAAATGAAATAGAAATATCCAATTTGGACGAATTAAGTGAGAAGTTTATTTCTTTAGGAGGTATCTATAAAGCTTTATCGAATATGACACACCGGCATACTATCAAATTGTTTCGCTCGGAGTATAACCAGAAATTGGAAGGATATTTTGATTTCACCAAAAAAAGTTATTTAACAAGTGCAGATAATATAAAATATAGAAAGGAACAATTGTGTTGCACTTTTGAGGGGATTGTGCTATGATACTCTCTGTCGGACAAAAATTGACAAACTCTGGAGAGTCTCAGTAAGTGAGCGCCGAAGGTGTAACGCAGTACCTCTGTTGGAATGTGGGAGGGCTGTCTATCTCTCAGGCAAAAGGACAGGGCTTAGATGCAGATGTTCTAACTCTTTGGAGGGCTGATGATAAATCGGCTCTTATTTTTGTGCAATGTTCCGTTTTGGCGGGACGAGAGTGTCCGGTGCTTTGGGTGCCTGGGCATGGAATATCACAATGGGAAAAGAGAGGGAAAAATCATGTTGGAATTTGTGAAAAGTGCGAATGGGATTATGTGGAGCTATGTGCTTCTCGTTATTCTCTGCGGGACGGGTGTTTATTTTACGGCGCGTCTGAAGTTTATTCAGGTGCGGAAGTTTGGCGAGGGATGCCGGCTGGTGTTTGGGCATTTTAAGCTGAATGGGGAGAAGCGGGAGCATGGGGAAATGACGCCTCTGCAGTCTCTGGCTACGGCGATTGCGGCTCAGGTGGGAACGGGAAATCTGACGGGAGCGGCTACGGCTTTGATTTCCGGAGGGCCCGGGGCTATTTTCTGGATGTGGGTGAGCGCCTTTTTTGGTATGGCTACGATTTACGGGGAGGCGGCTCTGGCTCAGGAGTATAAGACTACGGAGAATGGAGAGGTTACGGGCGGGCCGGTTTATTATATTCGGAAGGCTTTTCAGGGAACCTTTGGCAAGGTTTTGGCGGGGCTGTTTGCGGTGTTTATTATTTTGGCCCTGGGCTTTATGGGAAATATGGTGCAGTCCAATTCGATTGGCACGGCTTTTGCAGGGGTGTTCCGGGCGCGGAATATTGATTTGTCGCCGGTTGTGATTGGCGTGATTCTGGCGGTTCTGGCGTTTTTTGTGTTTATCGGCGGGACGAAGCGTCTGGCGGCGGTTGTGGAGAAGATGGTTCCTTTTATGGCGGGGGTTTATATTGTGGGGAGCCTGATTTTGATTTGCTTACATATTACGGCGCTTCCGGGGGCCATTGGTATGATTTTTGTGGGGGCGTTTCAGCCTCAGGCTGTTGCAGGCGCGGCGGCAGGTATTACGGTGCGGGAGGCTATCCGTTATGGTGTGGCCAGAGGACTGTTTTCGAATGAGGCAGGAATGGGTTCTACCCCTCATGCTCATGCAAGGGCGGCGGCTAAGAATCCTCATGAGCAGGGCTTGACAGCTATGATCAGTGTGTTTATTGATACCTTTGTGGTGCTGAATCTGACGGTGTTTTCCGTGCTGACGACGGGGGCTATGTCCACGGGGGAGGGCGGTATTGCGCTGACCCAGGCGGCATTTTCTACGAGCTTTTGGGGCTTTGGGGATATTTTCGTGGCTGTGTGTCTGCTGTTTTTTGCATTTTCTACGATTTTGAGCTGGCATTTCTTTGGAGAGGTGAATGTGAAGTATCTCTTTGGACCGAAGGCGGTGAAGGTGTATTCTCTGATTGTGGTGGTGTTTATTGTGGTCGGGTCTACCTTGAAGGTGGATCTGGTGTGGGAATTGGCGGACTTCTTTAATGGTCTGATGGTGATTCCCAATGCACTGGCGCTTTTGGCTTTGAGCGGCGTGGTGGTGAATATCTGTAAGAAGTTTGGGAAATAGGAAATGAGAGCGGGGCTGTCCGGTTTGCGGACGGCCCTGTATTTATTTGCGGTTTTTTGTTTTTATGGATGAAGTCTGCCGATCCTTAAAGGGTATGTATGGTATCCTGTTGTTAAGGTGTGCCTGCAGGGATTTGAATTGTAATCTGATGGGAAATAAAGTATATTTATAATTGTAGTTGGAAAATTTGGGTACTTCGTTTTACAGAGGAGGTCTGATATGGGATTATTTAAAAAATTTGCCAATATGATTGGCATGGAAGGCAAGGACGAGGGCCGGGGTGAGGAACAGAAAGAGGGGAAAGCTGCAAAGAAGGTCAGAGACAGGCAGCAGGCGGAGGATATTGTCCCGGCGGCGGGTTCTCATATTGTAAAGGATTCCATATATGCTGGCGGAGAGAATGATGAAGATTTGATATATGAGATATCTTTTGAATTGAATGATGCTTTTAAAGAGGCGAACTCTCATGCCGGAGAGGTTGGGGGATGCTGGGAGTGAACGGTAACGTTTTGGGAAATGGGGGAAGCGGACTTTTTTATGTCGGTTTATAGGGAGAAATTGAGGGATAAAGGTATAAAATTGTTAAGGAGCGGCTTTGATGAGGAATAGTTTTTTGGATAAGGAAGAGAAGAATACGGATAATTATAAAGTGCTTTGTGAAAAATGGCGTGAGATTTACCGGGATCTGGATCATGATGCGCTGGAACGGCAGTTTGGACTGGAGTGTGATGAGGAGGCGCGCTATGTTACTTATTTTCATGAGAAATACCGGTTGGATAAAAAGAGCGGTATGCTGACACTGGTTTCGGATCCGGATCGGGAACTGGGGTTTCATACGGTGATGACGATTTATCATCTGTTTTATTATTCGAAGCCGGAGGCCAGGGTGAAAGGGGAGTTTGTGCCTTTTCGTCAGGTGAAGCGGGCGGCGCCCTTTGACGGGGCTTTTCGGAGGAATATTCTGGAGCCTTTGGCGAAGGCTTTTGATGGGAAGGCGGAGGAGCTTCGGCGGGCTTGCGTTGCTCTTGGCGGGGAGTCTGTTTCCCAGGGGGATGTGGGGTATCGGGTTTCGGCATTTGATTGTATGCCGCTGATGGTGGTGTTTTGGGATGGGGATGAGGAGTTTCCGGCGCAGGCGAATATTTTGTTTGATGCGGATATTACGGATTTTCTCCATGAGGAGACGGTGGTTTGTGCGGCGACGGATCTTTTTCGGAGACTGGTGGAGGAGGCGGGGCTTTCGGATGTGAGGAGGCCGTTTGCGTAGAGAGGGGCGGGAGTCATGACGTTTAGGTGGTTTAGGGGGCGCTTTGGGGTGGGGAGGTTTTTGGCGGGGCGGAAGGCTGTGAAGGCTGCGGGCAGGAACCTCCACCCCTGATCGGGGCGGCCCTCCTGCCCTCCGCCGGGACGGTTTCCGGGAACGGTTCGCAGTTTACAGTTCTATATGGGGCGGGAAAGCTTCTTTTCGCATGATTCCCCACATTTTGTCGATGTAGGATAGGGTGTAAAAGTTTTCGTAGTAGTGGTAGTAGAAGGCGCCTTTTAGGGTCATGCGGTATAGGGGGCCTTCTTTTGTTATATAGCCGAGGAGTTTTGCGGCTGTTAGCTCGAGGCCGTACATTTTTTTTAGGGGGATGTTGAAAAAGTGTTCGAAGTCGGCTTCGTTTATTTGGGTGCTGTAGGCGGTCCAGAAGAGGTAGTATATCATTCTCTGGCGTAAGGTGAATCGGAGTGTCAGGGAGGTTGGAAGCTGTTGGCGGTCGATTCGTCGGCAATATTCTTCTATGGAAAAGGTGTTGATTTTGAATTGGTCCCGTAATAGGGTGGTGGCGGAGCATCCGAAGCCGAGGAAGTTGTCTCTTGTCATGGAGGAGTAGCGGGCGTTTTTTTTGCTTGAGAAGGTCCAGATGGAGGTGCGTGTGTATCCCTGGTTTTGGCAGTAGTTGGTTATGTTGTTGAGCAGGTTGTATTTTTCTTTCTTTTTCATGGGGCAAAGAGGGCTTGCCGTAAAAGTGAAGTCGATAAAGGGGTAGATGGCGATGTGGTTGGCTCCATGTGTGAAGGCGGTGTTGACGTCTGTTTTTAAATCTTCGAAGGTTTGGCCTGGCAGGGCGAAGATGAAGTCCATTGAAACGGTTTCAAAGGCGACGGTTTTTAGGGCGCGGTGTATTGCAAAAGGATCTAGGCTTTTGCGGCCCAGGAGTGTTTGATATTTTTTTTGGAAGGATTGTATGCCGATGCTGATTTTTGTTATGCCGGCAGTTTTGAGTTTTTGCAGCAGGGGGGCTGTTACGTCCTCCGGGTGCAGCTCGATTCCGATTCCTTCTGTTATGATGAAATATTGCTTAAGGGCTTCGATGATTTCCGGCAGGCGTTCTGCTGCGAGAGCCGGTGTTCCGCCGCCGAAATAGAGACTGGTGACGGTTTTCTTTGCGGATGATTGTCTGCCGACTATGTGGATTTCTTTTAAGAGGGTATCTATATAATGGTCGCATAATTCTTTGGAATATAGAACCTTGCAATAGGGGCAAAAATTGCAGATGCTTCTGCAAAATGGGATATGGACGTACAGACCCAGATTTTCGCAGGCTTCGAAGGGAAGGTGTTGATCAAATTCATTTGTAAATATGAAGGGTTTCCGGGAGCGGGTCAGCCACATCCGTGTTAAATTTGTTATTGTGCTCATAGTGCCTCCTTTATATGTATTTCAAGTAGGTCCGCAGCATTTCCCAAATGATTTTTACATTTCCCCGGAACAATAGCGTATATTCCGCCACAAAGAAATACCCGCATTGACTGCACAGCCCCGGAACGTCGATGCAGCGTCCGCAGACGCTTAGCTTTCCATTTTCCATAACTACGCATTGATGGCAGGGAGTTGGAAAGGTATTGTTGATCAGGTATGGAAAGGCGCTCTTCAGGTTAAAAACAGGCGCACCTTTTTTCATCATTTGGGTAATCACGGCACAGCAGCGGGACTTTTCCTCACGGCTTAGAGCCAGCTCTTTTGTGTCGGGGTAGGGCGTATGAAAGTTAAAGGAAACGGCCCGGACATTGGGAAGCTTCATTGCTTTTTGGCATACGTCTTTTATGGTATTCTTGTTGATCTGATTTACTGCCATATAGAAGCAGATGTTGTCGGAGGAAGCATGTTGAATGTTGTTCATTATGGTATCGTAGGTGTTGCCGCGGATCTGATTGTGCTTTTCCCGGTTTCCGTCGAGGCTGAGGAGGATCAGATCCGCTTCCGGCAAATCAATGGGGAATGTGCCGTTTGTGACTGTATTTACAATTAAAAATCCGGTCTGTTTGGCCTCGATTACCAGATCCCGCAGGGTTTTCCCGCTGTCCTGCCACAAAAAGGTTTCTCCGCCGCAGAAGAATAAAATACGTACGCCCATTTTGTACAGGAGCGCCATTTCCTGCCTGATCTGCTTATAGGGATGGACCACGGCCGTAATGTTGTTTACCGAACAGTGTCTGCACTTTAAGTTACACTTGTCCGTCAGTATGATGGTTCCGAGAATCGGGTCTTTTTTTCGGAACAGTACGGTTTTGATTCCGAAGTTGGCGAAATAGAGGAAGGATGAAAGCTTCATGTTTTTATACCTCATTTATTATTGCGGCGGTGAGTCAGGGGATATGGCTTCGGACGCTTTCTCACCTGAATAATGCGTCAGCCCATAAGAAATTGCATCTGCAAGGCCGCCGTCATCTATGGCCTTTGCCACATAGTCGGCTGCTTTTTTTACTTCCGGCATGGCATTGCCAATCGCAATTCCAATTCCGGCAGCACGAATCATTTCCAGGTCGTTCATACTGTCCCCAATGGCTACCGCATCGGAAATGGATGCGCCGTAGTGGGCCAGTATGCGTTCAATCCCTTTTACCTTGCCGTTTTCAGCGGGAATCACATCCGCCCCGCCAAGCTCACCGCCCATATAAAAGAGCTTCAGATCCGGGAAATCGCGCTGCATTTCTTCAATGATTTCCAGAGGTTCATGTAAAAAGAAGGAAAATACGGGCTTGCTGCAAAGTGTAAGAAAGGCTTCGTCTCCCTTGGGCGGTATGGGCTCTGTTGTGCGAAAAAGGGAATGGTTATAACGCTCCATACTGGAAACATAGAAATCTCCTTCAGAAGAAGTAACCATAAAATAGCCCCGTTTCATAACATAATCAATGATACGGCTTTTCAGGCCGGTATCCATAGGATTTTCCCAGAGTGTCAGCCCTTCCGCCTGGACAATGGCTCCGTTTGCTCCCACAAGGCCGTCGGGTGTGAAGCCTGCGGGAAGATCCGGAAGCAGCTCGGCGGAAAATCCCCGGCCGCTGGCGAGAAATACCATGTGACCGGCTTTTTGCAGGGAACGAAGGGCATCTGCGGCGCTTTCCGGGATGGTGCGGGTGTAATGGCTGAAAATGGTGTTGTCATAGTCGATAAAAAAATATTTTTTCATAACTTTCTCCTCGTTTTAGCGGTAAATCTTAAGGGTATACCGTAATGTCACCATTATAACCTATTTACGTTAAAAGGGATACCGGAAAAATATATACCAGAAAAAATGTTTGTTTCTTACGATTGAAATTTTCTGAAAATATGATATAATGGGCGTTAGTGAGAAGAACTTGAAAAATTAGGAGATCCCAATTTTATGAGACGAGTGTTGTTAAAATTAAGCGGTGAAGCCCTGGCGGGCGAGAAGCATACGGGCTTTGACGAGTCCACCGTGATCGGTGTGGCGAAGCAGGTGAAGGTTCTGGTGGATGACGGTATCCAGGTGGGTATTGTGATCGGCGGCGGTAATTTCTGGAGAGGCCGTACCAGTGAGAATATTGACCGGACGAAGGCGGATCAGATTGGAATGCTTGCTACGGTGATGAACTGTATCTATGTGTCCGAGATTTTCCGTTCCGTGGGTATGGAGACAGAGGTATTTACGCCCTTTGAGTGCGCGGGCTTTGCGAAGCTGTTTACGAAGGATCGGGCTTTGAAGCGGCTGAATCGGGGCTGTGTTACTTTTTTTGCGGGAGGAACGGGGCATCCCTATTTCTCCACGGATACCACCACAACCCTTATGGCCATTGAGATTGAGGCGGATGTGATTCTTCTGGCGAAGGCTGTGGACGGCGTGTACGACAGCGATCCCAAGCAGAATCCGGGTGCGGTGAAGTATGACGAGATCTCCATTTCCGATGTGGTGGATCAGCGTCTGGCGGTGATGGATCTGACAGCCTCCATTATGTGTATGGAAAATAAGATGCCCATGATGGTGTTCGGCCTTGGAGAGAAGGACAGTATTATCAATACGGTAAAGGGGAAATTTACCGGAACAAAAATTACAGTATAAAGCGGAGGGTATTTATTATGGATGAGAGATTAAAAGTGTATGAAGAGAAGATGACAAAGTCCTATGATTCCATGCAGAGGGAGTTTATCAGCATCCGGGCAGGCCGGGCAAATCCCCATGTACTGGATAAGATCCGTGTGGACTATTACGGAACGCCCACTCCTTTGCAGCAGGTGGGAAATATTTCTGTGCCGGAACCCCGGATGCTGCAGATACAGCCGTGGGAGAAGAGTCTCTTAAAAGCGATTGAAAAGGCCATTCTCACCTCCGATATCGGCATCAATCCCACCAACGACGGTTCCATTATCCGTCTGGTATTCCCGGAGCTTACGGAGGAGCGCAGAAAAGAACTGGTGAAGGATGTAAAGAAAAAGGGTGAAGCCGCTAAGGTGGCTGTCCGCAATATCCGCCGGGATGCCAACGAGAATCTGAAGAAGATGAATAAGGCCGGGGAGATTTCCGAGGATGATCAGAAGGATCTGGAAACCAAGGTTCAAAAGATGACGGACAAATTCATTGCCGATATTGACAAGGCCGTGGATGAGAAGTCCAAGGAGATTCTGACCGTATAGAGCTTATGAGAGAAAGTGAATGGGGGAGCTGTGGCAAAAGAGGACATATGCATTTTGTCACAGCCCCCTTTTATGCAATAGCAAAATATTGTGGACTTTACGGAACTGGAACAGTAAAGTCCGTCCGGTGCACAGAAGGATTTACGGACACAGGCGTTTGTGGTCGGAAATCCTTCTGGATAGAGGTGCACCGGAGGGACTTTACGGAACTGAAATAGGAGATAATGTATGAAGATACCGCAGCACGTGGCAATTATTTTGGACGGCAACGGCCGCTGGGCAAAGTCAAAGGGAATGCCCCGGAACTACGGTCATGCCCAGGGGAGCAAAAATGTGGAGACTATCTGCCGGGAAGCCTGGAACATGGGTATCAAATACCTGACCGTATACGCGTTTTCCACGGAAAACTGGAAGCGGCCCCAGGATGAAGTAGAGGCTTTGATGAAGCTTCTGCGCAATTATATGAAAACCTGCTTAAAGACAGCGGAGAAGAATCATATGCGTGTCCGGGTGATTGGCGACAAGTCCGGTCTGGCGGAGGATATCCGGGAGCGGATTGCACAGCTTGAGGAGGCTTCGAAAAATAATGACGGCCTGAATTTCCAGATTGCCATTAATTACGGAAGCAGGGACGAGATGATCCGGGCCATGAAAAAAATGGCGGCGGACCAGGAAAGCGGCCGGTTAAAAGCAGAGGATATTTCGGAGGAAATCTTCACATCCTATCTGGATACGGCAGATATTCCGGACCCGGATCTTTTGATACGAACCAGCGGAGAGCAGCGGCTTTCCAATTTTCTGTTATGGCAGCTTGCCTATTCGGAGTTTTATTTTGCGGATGTTCACTGGCCGGATTTCACCAAGGAGGAGCTTGCAAAGGCCATTGAAGCTTACAATGGGCGTGACAGGCGCTACGGCGGAGTGAAGGAGGAAACGTAGTTGAAAGCGTTTTTTACGAGACTGGCCAGTGGGATTGTGCTGTTGGCGGTTATTATTACGGCCGGAATTGTTGGCGGAGATTTTTTGCTTGGTCTGACGCTTCTGATCTCGGTGATTGGCTATGCGGAGTTTGCCCGCGTGTTTGGGATAAGCCGGAATATAATGGGAATCCTGGGCGTGATTGCCTCGGTTCTTTATGTGCTTCTGGTGCGAATGGGCGGTGAAGGAAACGGAGGAATCCTGATTCCTCTCGTTTGTCTGCCTCTTCTGGTGTTTATATATCTGCTTGTGCTTATGGGGATTTATGTATTTACCTTTCCCAGATACCGGATAGAGGATGTGATGGCGGCCTTTTTCGGAGTGATTTATGTTCCGGCCATGCTGTCCTTTCTTTATCTTACACGGATGACAGAGATTTTTGCCGCCGGAATGTCTCTCTATTGGCTGATTTTTATTTGCTCCTGGGGCTGTGATACTTGTGCCTATGCGGTGGGAATACTGATTGGAAAGCATAAGCTTGCTCCCATGTTAAGCCCGAAAAAGTCCGTTGAGGGGGCAATAGGGGGAACTGTCGGGGCAGCTCTTTTAGGCTTTTTGTACGGAAGCCTTTTTATGAGTGATAAGGCCGGAGCCTGTGCTTTGATTTGTGCCGTGGGAGCGGTGCTGTCACAGATTGGGGATCTGACGGCTTCCGCCATTAAGCGGAATCACGATATCAAAGATTACGGACATCTGATACCCGGCCACGGAGGCATTCTGGACCGGTTTGACAGCGTGATCTTTACGGCGCCGGTGATTTTTGTAATGGCTCTGCTAAGCATGTAGAGATAAAAAATAACAATTCGATGCTTTGATGCAAAAGAAAAAATGCATCCGGAAAGGATATAAATAGAAGATGAAAAAGATTGCAATACTGGGCTCTACCGGTTCCATCGGAACACAAACTCTGGAGGTTGCCCGGAAAAACGGGGATCTTGAAATCGTATCCCTGGCGGCCGGCTCCAATGTGGAGAAACTGGAGGAACAGATCCGGGAGTTTCATCCAAAGCTTGCGGCCGTATGGAGCGAGGAGAGCGCATCGGATCTGCGGGCAAGGGTTCGGGATCTGGATGTTAAGGTGGTTTCCGGCATGGAGGGACTTGTGGAGGTCTGCACCTGCCCGGAGGCGGAGATTGTGGTTACGGCTATTGTGGGAATGATCGGGATTATCCCTACCGTCGAGGCTATGAAGGCGGGAAAGGATATTGCTCTGGCAAATAAGGAAACTTTGGTGACTGCCGGGCATATGATTATACCATTGGCGGAGGAAAAGGGCGTGCGTCTGCTTCCGGTGGACAGCGAGCACAGCGCTATTTTCCAGTGCCTTCAGGGAGAGAACCGGGGGCAGCTTAAGAAGATTCTCCTTACGGCATCCGGCGGGCCGTTCCGCGGGAAAAAGCAAGAGGAGCTTCGAAACATTCAGGTGGAGGATGCCCTGCGGCATCCCAACTGGGCTATGGGACGGAAGATTACCATTGATTCCTCAACTCTGGTAAATAAGGGTCTGGAGATGATGGAAGCGAAGTGGCTGTTTGGGGTGGAGCCTGGTGATATTCAGATTGTGGTTCAGCCTAAGAGTATTATCCATTCTATGGTGGAGTTTGTGGATGGGGCGGTGATGGCACAGCTTGGGACGCCGGATATGAAGCTGCCCATTCAGTATGCTCTTTATTATCCGGAGCGCCGTTATCTGCCCGGAGAGCGTCTTGATTTTTGGAAATTGACGGAGATTACCTTTGAGAAGCCGGATATGGAGACATTTTCAGGCTTAAGGCTTGCCTTTGACGCGGCGGCGGCCGGAGGATCTATGCCTACGGTGTACAATGCGGCCAATGAGAGGGCGGTGAGTAAGTTCCTGGACAGGAAGATTGCTTATCTTGAGATACCTGAGATCATTGAGGCCAGTATGGAGGCTCATAAAGTGACGGCAAATCCTACGGTGGAGCAGATTCTGGAGACGGAGCAGGCGGTTTACGAATTTATTGAAAGCAGGTGGTAGCTTGAAAATCTTACTGGCACTTATTATATTCAGCTTAATTATTGTGATTCATGAGCTGGGACATTTTCTTTTGGCAAAACGGGGCGGCATCCGGGTGAATGAGTTTTCGCTTGGTATGGGTCCCAGAATTCTAAGTAAGCAGATAGGAGAGACTCGTTACTCCTTAAAACTCCTGCCCTTCGGAGGCTCCTGTATGATGGAGGGAGAGGATGGATATAATTCGGAGACGGATGCGCCAGGCAGTATGATGGAGCGGACGGAGGTTGTAGATGTACTTTCCGGGGAGAAGAACCGGAGAAGACAGGCAGTGCTGGTAAACGGAATCCCGGAGGATTCCTTTGCGGCGAAATCTGTCTGGACGCGGATTTCCGTAGTGGCGGCCGGACCGGTTTTCAACTTTATTCTGGCTTTTATTTTGTCTCTGATTGTAATTGGGAGTATTGGGTATGATGCGCCGGTGGTGGTGGCTCTGACGGAAGATTTTCCGGCGGAGGAAGCCGGGATGCAGCCGGGGGATCGGATTGTGAAGATGAACGATACCCGGATTCATGTTTACCGTGAGGTGAATATGTATGTGCAGATGAACCAGGGGAAGACGGTGGAGCTTACCTATGAGCGGAACGGGGAGCGGTATACGGTGACGTTGGAGCCGAAGCAGGCGGAAAACGGGATGTATTATCTGGGGCTTCGGGGGTCCGGGGTTCGGATGAAAGGGAATGTACTTAAGACCATTGGGTATAGCGCTTATGAGGTGAAGTACTGGATTTCTACGACGATTAAGAGTCTGGGGATGCTTTTTGGCGGCCGCGTGGGTGCGGATGATATTTCCGGGCCGGTGGGGATTGTGAATGCCATTGGGGATACTTATGAGAGCAGCAGGGAGGACGGGGTTTTTTATGTCTGGCTGAATATGCTGTATATCTCCATTCTTTTGACGGCGAATCTTGGGGTGATGAATCTGTTGCCTTTGCCGGCGCTGGATGGGGGAAGGCTTGTCTTTCTGATTCTGGAGGCGGTTCGGGGGAAAGGGATCGATCCGGAGAAGGAGGGGATGGTGCATTTTGTGGGGCTGATGGTGCTGATGGCGCTGATGGTTTTTGTGATGTTTAATGATTTTCGGAATATATTGATGTAGGACGGACGGGAGAGCCGGAAAATAAGCCGGGAGGCTTTTCCATATCCTGTGTCCGCGCGGTTCTCGTACACGCTGTCTGCTCTTGACGGACTAACGGGGAGTGTTTTGACAGGCGATGCCTGTTGGAGCTTTTGATGTTAGTCCGCCAATATCAGACAGCGTGTGCGCGAACAGGCGGACACAGGATATCGGAAAAGTCTTCCGGCTTATTTTCCGGATCTCCCTGACTTTGGGGGTGTGTAGATGAAGGGGCGGGTTTGTTTTTTGTGTTCGTTGAATTTGTGTGTGTGGATAAAGAGATAGGTTTATTTTTTGTGTTTTTTGACTTTAAGGGTGGGGGCTGGGGGTGTTTGAAGGGGGTTGGGTGGCTTTGGTTGGGGTGTGCTGTAGTTTTTGTTGGATACTTTGAAAACGTTCGGGAATTTCTTCGGGGGGCATGCTGCTGTGGACGGCGCAGGTGCCGGCTTTTTGGGCGGTTTTGTAGTACCATTCTTTGTAATCGAGGATTTCTAAGGTTTCCTGGAGCTGGGTGATTTGGGTGAGGACTTGTTCGCGCTGGCGGCGGAACATGGAGAGGCGCTCGGGGATGGTGGCGTCGCCCTGGGCGCACCATTCCATGAATTGGCGGATGTCTTTGATGGACATGCCGGTTTTTTTCAGACATTCTATGACGGAGAGGGATTCGAAGTCTTTGTCGCTGAACATGCGGATGCCGCCGTTTGAGCGCTCCACGAATGGGAGAAGGCCCTCTTTGTCATAGTAACGCAGGGTTGAGGGCGGGATGTTTAGTTTTTTTGCGATTTCGCCTACGGTGTAGAACATGGGGATACCTCTTTTGTGTTTCTTGTAATGTGTTGGAGAGTTTGTCTTGCTGCGTGTGCTAAAGATATTTTTTCGGCTTTACGCCGGTTTTTTCTTATTTGGCTTGACTTAAAGTGAACTTTAAGTTGTATGATATAGTTAAAGGTTTTGGATGCTTTGATTATAACAAAGGATATGGCAAAAAGCAAATCTGAAAGGAGCAAATGAGTTATGGTGTATAAGGATTTTCAAGGTGAAAAGCTGTCGGCTTTGGGGCTTGGATGCATGCGCTTGCCGGTGGTGGACGGTGATGATGCCAGGATTGATGAGGCAGCGGCGAAAGAGATGGTAGATTATGCTATGGCCCGGGGAGTTAATTATTATGATACGGCATGGGGGTACCATAGCGGTAATTCGGAGCTTGTGATAGGGAGGTCTTTGGCTTCTTATCCAAGGGAGAAGTATTATCTGGCTACGAAGTTTCCGGGGTATGACCTTTCCAATATGGATAAGGTGGAGGAGATTTTTGAGAAGCAGCTTGAAAAATGCGGCGTCGGA
The DNA here is from genome assembly GCA_910576325.1 of Clostridia bacterium. Taxonomy (GTDB): domain Bacteria; phylum Bacillota; class Clostridia; order Lachnospirales; family Lachnospiraceae; genus Laedolimicola. The sequence goes on along the minus strand of CAJTIM010000003.1, from coordinate 78,712 downwards.
TATTTTGATTTTTATCTGTTCCACAATGTCTGTGAGATGAATATTGACGCTTATCTGGATAAAAAGTATGGGATTTTTGATTATCTTGTGGAGCAGAAGCGTAAAGGGCGTATTCGTCATCTGGGATTTTCCGCTCATGGAAGCGTGGAGGTGATGAGGCGCTTTTTGGAGGCTTATGGTTCGGAGATGGAGTTCTGTCAGATTCAGCTTAATTATCTGGATTGGAATTTCCAGGATGCTAAGGGGAAGGCGGAGCTTTTGAAGGAGTGGAAGCTTCCTGTGTGGGTGATGGAACCGCTGCGGGGCGGCCGGCTTGCCAAGCTTACCCAGGCTGAGGAGGAGAAGCTTCTGGCTCTGAGGCCGGAGGAAAAGGTTCCGGCCTGGGCGTTTCGGTTCTTGCAGGCAATACCGGAGGTGACAATGGTTCTTTCGGGGATGTCGAATTTTGAACAGCTTAAGGAGAATATACATACCTTTGAGACGGAGAAGCCTTTGGATGATACGGAGATGAAGACCCTTCTTTCGGTTGCTGACGGTCTTCTTGGAGGTACGCTGCCCTGTACGGCATGTCATTATTGTGTGAGTCATTGTCCTCAGGGATTGGAGATTCCGAAGCTGATTGCGCTTTATAATGAGCATTGTTTTACGGGGGGAGGGTTTCTTGCGCCTATGGCGATCTCGATGGAGCCGGAGGAGAAACGGCCTGGTGCGTGTGTGGGATGTAAAAGCTGTGAAGCTGTTTGTCCGCAGGGAATTAAGATTTCGGGGGCTATGGCGGATTTTGCTGAGAGGCTGAAAGGGTAGGGGGGGAGCAGCAATTCCGGCGGTCGGCAGCGGGGCAGGCTTACAGGCTTTTCCATATCTGTGTTCGGACGGTTCACGTACACGCTGTCTGCTTTGGACGGACATTACCGTGAGAGTTTTGAGAAGATGTTTGTATTTTGGGTAATGTCCGTCCAAATCAGACAGCATGTTCGCGAACAGCCGGACACCTGATATCGGAAAAGCCTGTAAGCCTGCCCCGCTGCCGACCGCCGGAATTGCTGCTTTGGATGGGCTATAAGTATTGGAAGAGGTTTAATATAAAAAAGATCTGGAAAAAAGGTCAATTTGAATCAGCAATTTACTTTTAAGGGTTTTTGTGATACACTCTATCGTGGTATTGAGATATTTGAGAAAATGATACTGCAAAGGAGATGTAAAGATATATGAAATTAGGAATCGTAGGGCTTCCCAATGTAGGAAAGAGTACCCTTTTTAATTCACTGACTAAGGCAGGAGCGGAATCTGCCAATTATCCTTTCTGTACGATTGATCCCAATGTGGGTGTGGTGGCGGTGCCGGATGAGCGGCTTGGCCTTTTGGCGGCGCTTTATGATTCGGCGAAGGTTACGCCGGCGGTTATTGAGTTTGTGGATATTGCGGGACTGGTAAAGGGCGCGTCTAAGGGTGAGGGCCTGGGCAATCAGTTTTTGGCGAATATCCGTGAGGTGGACGCCATTGTTCATGTGGTGCGCTGCTTTGAGGATTCCAATGTGGTTCATGTGGACGGAAGCATTGCTCCTCTGCGGGATATTGAGACGATTAATCTGGAGCTGATTTTTTCGGATATTGAGATTTTGGAGAGAAGGATTTCCAAGACGGTCCGCGGGGCGCGCAATGATAAAACGCTGGCTAAGGAGCTGGAGCTTTTGGAGCGCATCAAGGCGTGGCTGGAGGATGGGAAGATGGCGGCCGGCTTTGAGACGGAGGATGAGGACGAGCAGGAGTGGATGGCCGGCTACAATCTTCTGACAGCCAAGCCGGTGATCTTTGCGGCAAATGTGGCGGAGGATGATTTGGCGGATGACGGGGCTTCTAATGAACATGTGCGGCAGGTTCGGAAGTTTGCGGCGGAATATGGAAATGAGGTCTTTGTAATCTGTGCTCAGATCGAACAGGAGATTGCGGAGCTGGATGAGGAAGAGAAGGTGATGTTCTTAGAGGATCTGGGACTTAAGGAATCCGGACTTGAGAAGCTTATTTCGGCAAGCTATAGCCTTTTGGGACTGATCAGCTACCTTACGGCGGGAGAGACGGAGACCCGGGCCTGGACCATCAAAAAGGGGACTAAGGCGCCCCAGGCGGCAGGGAAGATTCATTCTGACTTTGAGCGGGGATTTATCCGGGCAGAGGTGGTGAATTATCAGGATCTTCTGGACTGCGGTTCTTATTCCGCGGCCAAGGAAAAGGGCCTTGTAGGACTGGAAGGCAAGGAGTATGTGGTGAAGGACGGGGATGTGATCCTCTTTCGGTTTAACGTATAATCGTGTAATAAGAGAGCGGCGGAAAAGAATTTTCCGCCGCTCTTTTGCATAGGCTGTAAACAGATAAATAAGCATTTGCGGAGGTGGCAATTGCAGGAACTGATTATGGCCCTTATGGAGCGGTACGGTTATCCGGGCATTTTTTTTCTAATTGCGGTGGAGAATATTTTTCCGCCGATTCCGTCGGAAATCATTCTGCCCTTTGGAGGATTTCTGACTACATACACGAGACTTTCCATATTCGGAGTAGTCTTTTATTCCACCCTTGGCTCTCTGGCGGGCGCTCTGGTGCTTTACGGGGCGGGATGGCTGCTGAACCGGGAACGGCTGATGCGCCTGGTGGCAGGTCCGGTGGGGAAGGTACTATGTCTTAAGCCGGTCGATGTGGCAAAGGCAGATGACTGGTTTCTGAAAAAAGGTACGAAAACCGTATTTTTCTGCCGCTTTGTGCCCATTGTCCGAAGCCTGATTTCCGTTCCTGCGGGAATGAGCCGGATGCCGATGGGGATGTTTTTGGCCTATACAACGGCGGGAAGCGTGCTTTGGAATCTGGCCCTTGTCTCTCTGGGAGCCGTCCTTGGGGAATCCTGGGGAAAAATCGCCTATCTGGTGGGGGAATACTCCCACATTATGCTGATTGTGCTCTCAATAAGCGGGGTCAGCGGAATCATTTGGTTTTACCGGACACGGCCGAAAAGCAGTCACAGGTCATGAAGCGTACAATTTTATTTTTGAGTAAACCGGCCCGGTAAAGAGAGCGGATACCTTCGGTGAGCGGGGTATTGGAAGTGAATAGAGAAAATTGGGGAGCTGGAAAGAAGATTTCTATATCTGGACATCATTTACGATGCGGACACAAGATATGGAAGTCTTCTTTTTTCCTAAAAATTTCCTAAAAAATTCATTTGAAAAGCTCTTGATTTTTGAAAAGAAGTAAGATACACTTGTACTACAAGTGGTAGAAAGTGGTGGAAAGTGGTTTTTGGGTAAAGAATAGTGGAGAATACAACCTAAAACCGGACGAAAGAGGGGTGAGCGCTATGTTCCGCGGCGAATACAACCATTCGGTGGACACCAAGGGCAGGCTCATCATTCCCTCCAAGTTTCGGGAACAGCTGGGAGAAGAATTCATTGTCACCAGAGGATTGGACGGCTGTCTCTTTGTGTTTCCGATGAAGGAGTGGGAGGAGTATGAGGAGAAGCTCCGGAAGCTTCCCACAACCAATAAGAATGCCCGTTCTTTCGTGAGATTTCTTACCGCAGGCGCCACCTCCTGCGAGTTTGACAAGCAGGGGCGGATTCTGCTTCCCGCGACGCTGCGTAAGTTTGCGGAGATTGAGAAGGATGTGGTTCTGGCAGGACTTTTGAACCGCATTGAGATCTGGAGCGAGGAGAAGTGGAATCAGAATAACAATTACGATGAAATCGATATGGACGAGATTGCAGGCCAGCTGACGGAACTGGGGCTGGATATCTAAGAATTGCTGCGTATCGGCAGACCTGCGGCAGATGAGTTTGGGCTTGGGAGCCGGCGCAATTGCAGGCATACCGGGAGCAGTATCCGGGGAGGCTTGAATGGAATTTGCACATGTATCGGTCCTTCTAAGAGAGACCATTGAACAGCTGAATATCCGGCCGGACGGAATCTACGTGGACGGAACCTTGGGAGGAGGCGGACATGCCTTTGAGGTGTGTTCCCGGCTTTCGGACAAAGGAAGGCTGATTGGAATCGACCAGGATGCCGACGCCATAGCTGCGGCCGGGAAGCGTCTTCAGAAGTTTAAGGATCGGGTTACGATTGTCCGCAGCAATTACTGCAATATGCGAAGAGAATTACAAAAGCTTGGTATCGAAAGGGTGGACGGAATTGTGCTGGATCTGGGGGTTTCCTCCTACCAGCTGGATTCTGCCGGGCGCGGCTTTACCTACCGGGAGGATGCGCCCTTAGATATGCGGATGGACCAAAGACAGACCAGGACGGCGAGAACCATTGTCAATGAGTATTCCGAGCAGGAACTGTTTCGGGTGATTCGGGATTATGGGGAGGACAAGTTTGCGAAGAACATTGCCAAGCACATAGCTGCGGCCAGGGCGAAGAAGCCGATAGAGACTACCGGGGAGCTGGCGGAGATTATCAGAGCGGCTATTCCGGCCAAGGTACGCATGAACGGCGGGCATCCCGCCAAGAAAACCTTTCAGGCTATCCGGATCGAATTGAACAAAGAGCTGGAGGTTTTGAAGGATTCCCTGGACGATATGATCGATCTGTTGAAGCCGGGAGGAAGAATCTGTGTGATTACCTTCCACTCTTTAGAGGATCGCATTGTAAAAACTATTTTTAAGACAAATGAAAATCCCTGCACCTGCCCTTCTAATTTTCCTGTGTGTGTGTGTGGTAACAAACCGAAGGGCAGGTTAGTTGTAAAAAAACCAATTGTTCCAGGTGAGGAGGAATTGACAAAAAATAAAAGATCAAAAAGCTCAAAGCTTCGGGTATTTGAGCGGATCTAAGTAAGAATTGAGAGAAGCGAATGGCAGAAATCAGAAGCATTTATACGGACAAAAGAAGAACTTCCGACAGAAACAGACAGACTTATGTGAATGGCACAGCGGTCCGTAAGCTTCAGGTTGTGGAGAATCCAAAACGGGAACAAAAAAACAGGCGGTCAAGACGGCCCCGTGTTACCCGCGCGCCCAGAAGGGAGAAGGTAAATTACCTGAGCATCGGTTATACCTTGTTCCTGACGGCCGCATCGGTACTGGCCCTTTGGGTATGCGCGGGCTATCTGCAGCTTCAGGCTGATAATACGGCGAAGATGAAGAATATTGCGGCTCTGGAGGCTCAGCTTTCGAATATGAGGGCGGAAAATGATGATGAATACAATCGTGTTACTTCCTCTGTGGATTTGGAGAAGATACGCGACATCGCCATCAATGAGCTTGGAATGGTGTATGCCCAGTCGGATCAGGTGATTCTGTACAACGGACAGGGCAGCGATTATGTAAGGCAGTACGGAGAGATACCCCGGGAGGACAGCGGCTTGAAGGGGCTCTTCGGTTCCGGAGGCAGGTGAGAGTGTGAGTCGTGCAAAACAAAGAAGAGCAAACAGAAAAGCAATAGCGGAGCATCGCATGAAGGGAAAGCTGGCACTATTATTCACCATAATAGTGCTTGCTTTAATTGGCGTCAATGTCCGCCTGGCTTATATTAATAAGACAAACGGCGACAAATATACAAAGAAGGTTCTGGCCCAGCAGGATACGGCAAGCACCCTGCTTCCCTATAAGAGAGGGGATATTTTGGATCGGAACGGTACGATTCTTGCTACCAGTGAGAAGGTGTACAATCTGATTCTGGATCCCAAGGTGCTGCTGCAGAACAAGTCTGATGATGAGAAGAAGGACTGCGTGGAGCCTACCATCCGCGCGCTGCTGGAGTGTTTTGAACTTGAGGAGGAGAAGCTGCGCACCGAATTAAACGAAAAGAAGGACAGCAGCTATGTGCCTCTTCTGCGGCAGCTGACAAAGGAGCAGACAGAGGCTTTTCGGGAGCTTTTGGAGGATGAGAAACGGGGGCCGAAGATCAAGGGTGTATGGTTCGAGGATTCATATATCCGCCGCTATCCCAACAATTCCCTGGCCTGCCATGTGGTTGGCTATACGGTTATGGGCAATCAGGGACAGACGGGTATCGAGGAGGAGTACAGCAGCGTCCTGAATGGAACCAACGGCAGAAGCTACAATTATCTGAATGAGGATCTGGAGCAGGCCAAATCTGTGAAAGCGCCTACGGACGGCAACAGCGTGGTTTCCACCATTGACGTGACACTTCAGGGAATTGTGGAAAAATACATTGATAAGTTTATCGAAGATTACACCAATAAATTTGTGGAAGGACCGGCGGCAAAAAATATCGGAGTCATTATGATGGATCCCCAGACCGGCGAGATCCTGGCTATGGCCGGGGATGTGGACTTTGACTTGAATGATCCCCAGGAGCTGGTGGGGAACGGATATATTTCGCAGGAGATCTACAATGCGATGGAGGGCAATCCGCATATTCTTGTGGACCAGGGTTATATGCAGCAGCGGGAATATGACCGGCTGGAGACAGACGGGAAGCTGGATATGGAAAATCTGAAGCTGTTTCTTCTGAATCAAATGTGGAGAAACTACTGTATCAGTGATGGCTTTGAGCCGGGCTCTACAGTAAAGCCTCTTACCGTGGCGGGCGCATTGGAAGCAGGGGTGATCTCGGATTCGGATACGTTTTTATGCGATGGCGGACAGACCATTGTGGAAGGGCAGAAGCCGATTACCTGTGCAAAGAAGTCGGGCCATGGGATTATTTCCCTGGAGGGAAGCCTTATGTTCTCCTGCAACGATGCGCTGATGCAGATAGGAGCTAAGGAAGGCTATGATACCTTTTTAAAATACCAGCAGATTTTCAACATCGGTCTGAAAACAAACATTGATCTGCCGGGTGAGACGAACAATGCATCCACCGTATTTTCCAGGGAAACTATGGGGCCTACGGAGCTGGCAACCAGTTCCTTCGGCCAGGGCTACAATATGACTATGATTCAGGAAGCCGCGGCATTTTCTTCCGTGATTAACGGCGGATATTATTACAAGCCTCATGTGGTAAAGAAGATTCTGGATTCCAACGGCGGTACGGTGGAGAATATCAATCCGGTGCTGGTAAAGCAGACGGTATCGTCAAAAACCTCCGCGCTTATTCGGCAGTATCTCTACAATACCATGTACGGGGTGGCGGACGGCAACGGGAACAATCCAACCGGACGAAAGGCCCGTGTGGCAGGCTATACCATGGGCGGCAAGACAGGGACGGCGGAGAAGGTTCCGCGTTCCGCCAGAAAGTATCTGGTATCCTTTATCGGCTTTGCACCGGCGGACAATCCTCAGGTAGTCTGTTATGTAGTGGTGGATGAGCCTAATGCTGCGGATCATATCACGCAGGCAAGCAGCAGCTATGCCCAGGAAATTTTTAAGAATATTATGAAGGAAGCTATGCCTTATCTGAACATTTATGCTACGGAGGAGATTCCGGAGGATATGAGGGAAGAGGTAGAGGCGGAAAATGCGGCCAAAGCGGAGCAGGAGGGCGGCGGAGGAGACGGCGAAACAGGAGAAGAAGGGGAAGATTCCGAGGAAGACACTGTTCCGGAAGGCTATCTCACGGATCCCAATACGGGAGAGCAGGTGAAGATGCCGACGGAGGAGGAAGCCCGAAGCAGAGAAGAAGATGGGATTCTGGGCGGTATCGAGAGCCCGCTTTTCGGAAATGAGGAACCGGAGAATCCGCAGGAACCGGAGAGCCCCGAGGAGCCGGAGAATCCCTAGCAACCGCAGCAATAACACCGGCCCGGCAAGCATAATTATAAAGATCTCATAATAGGTTAATACAAAGCCGTTATGGGGTCTTTTTATGTATCCAAAGTGTAAGACATATAACAGGAAAAAGATTATTCTGATCTTCGTCTGCTGCCTGATTGGGGTCTGCGTACTGACCGGGAGGCTGGTGAAGCTGATGGTTTTTGAATCGGAATACTATCAGGAGCTGGCGGACGCTCTTCATGAGCGGGAACGCAGCATCAAGGCGGCCAGAGGAAGGATCATCGATGCCTCCGGTACGGTGCTGGCCACCAACCGGACCGTGTGTACCATTTCCGTGGTTCACAGCCAGATTAAGGATCCGGAACGCGTGATTGAGGTGCTGTGCGAGGAGCTTGAGCTTCCGGAGGAAACCGTGCGTAAGCGGGTGGAAAAATACAGCTCCATTGAGCGGATTAAGACCAATGTGGAAAAAGAGGTCGGCGATCGGATTCGGGCCTATCAGCTGGAGGGTGTAAAGATCGACGAAGACTTTAAGCGTTATTATCCTTACGGAAGTCTGGCTTCTAAGGTACTGGGCTTTACGGGGAGCGACAATCAGGGGATTATCGGTCTTGAGGTGGTCTATGACAAATACCTTCAGGGGATCAACGGAACTATTTTGACCCAGACGGACGCCCGCGGAGTTGAGATTGCCGATGCAGGGGAGGAACGGGTGGAGCCTGTGGCAGGTAGTGATCTTTATATCAGCCTGGACTACAACATTCAGCTTTACGCCCAGCAGGCGGCGCTTAAGGCTCTGGAACAAAAGCAGGCGACTTATGTATCGATTTTGATTATGAATCCGAAAAATGGGGAAATCTATGCCTGTGTGAATGTGCCGGAATTTGATTTGAACGATCCCTTTACCCTGAATGTAGATGTGGATACCAGCGGCCTTACGGAGCAGCAGAAGCAGGATCTTCTGAACCAGATGTGGAGAAATCAGAGCATCAACGATACCTATGAGCCGGGATCCACCTTTAAGACCATAACGGCGGCGGCGGCCCTGGAGAAGAATGTGGTTTCTCTGAAGGATACCTTCAGCTGTCCCGGTTTTCGGATTGTGGAGGATCGGAAGATCCGCTGCCACAAGGTCGGCGGACACGGAGCGGAAACCTTTGTGCAGGGCATTGAGAATTCCTGCAATCCGGTTTTCATTGATATCGGTCAGCGTATAGGCGTGGATGATTTCTGCGGTTATTTTCAGCAGTTCGGCCTTTTATCCAAGACGGGAGTGGACCTTCCCGGGGAAGCAGGTACTATTTTTCATAAAAAGGAAAATATCGGCCCTGTGGAGCTTGCCACCATTTCCTTCGGACAGTCCTTTCAGATTACACCCATACAGCTTGCCGCTACCGTGAGCTCTCTGATCAACGGAGGCACGCGGGTGACGCCTCATTTCGGGGTGGAGATTCGCGACGGGGAAGGGAATTTGCTGAAAAAACTATCCTATGAGCAGAAAGAGGGGATTGTGTCGAAGGAAACCTCTGAGACCATGCGTTATCTTTTGGAAAAAGTGGTGTCCGAGGGTGGAGGAAAAAAGGCATACATTGAGGGCTACCGCATCGGAGGAAAAACGGCTACCTCTCAGACGCTGCCAAGAGGTACGAATAAATACATATCCTCTTTTATCGGCTTTGCGCCTGCGGACGATCCGCAGGTGCTGGCTATGGCCATTATTCACAATCCTCAGGGGATTTATTATGGGGGAACGATAGCTGCGCCTGTGATTCAGGACATATTTTCCAATATTCTGCCCTATTTGGGAATTGAAAAGGAAGAAATTATTACAGAAATTCCCATTGAGGACAGATAATGGTTGAATAATCCGGGGGAAAGACTTATAATGCAATACGGGGGACAGCCCAAAGTTTACCGGACACGGCCGTGACGGTAATGACCAAAGAAGCTTGAGAGGTGTAACAATATGAATTATATTATGATATTGCCGGTGTTGATTTCCTTTGCTATCAGTGCGGCCTTAGGTCCGGTGGTGATTCCGCTGCTGCGCAGGCTGAAGTTCGGTCAGACAGTCCGGGAGGAGGGGCCGAAAAGTCATTTGAAGAAGAGCGGAACGCCGACCATGGGCGGTTTGATTATTCTGGCCGGGATTGTGGTAACATCCCTTTTGTATGTAAAGGATTATCCGGAGATTATACCTATTCTCTTTGTGACCGTAGGCTTTGGGATTATCGGATTTCTGGATGATTATATTAAAATAGTGCTGCACCGCTCAGAGGGACTGACGCCGGGGCAGAAGATGCTGGGACAGATCCTGGTAACGGGAGTATTTGTCTACTACTATTACCGGCAGACGGGAGGGGATATGGCAATGCTGATTCCCTTCTGGCCGGAGCATTACCTGCATATGGGATGGCTGGCCGTACCGGTGGCCTTTCTGGCCATTATCGGAACGGTAAACGGAGCGAATTTTACGGACGGCCTGGACGGCTTGGCCTCCAGTGTGACGGTGCTCATAGCTACCTTTTTTACGGTAGTGGCTTTTGGAACCCACAGCGGTATTTCGCCCATTACCTGTGCGGTGGTGGGAAGCCTGATGGGCTTTCTGCTCTTTAATGTTTATCCGGCCAGTGTCTTTATGGGAGATACGGGCTCTCTGGCCCTGGGCGGCTTTGTGGCTTCCACGGCCTATATGCTGAAGATGCCCATGTTTATTTTGATTGTGGCCCTGATTTACTGGGTTGAGATTCTTTCGGTGATGATACAGGTGACGTATTTTAAGCTGACCGGCGGAAAGCGGATTTTCCGGATGGCGCCCATTCATCATCATTTTGAGCTTGGCGGCTGGTCGGAGACCCGGGTGGTGGCGGTATTCTCCATCATCACGGCCGTTCTCTGCCTGATTGGAATTTTGGCCTTATAGATATCAGGGAATTTAGAATAGGAGATAAGATTATGACAGTAGATAAAAGGATCCTTATTATCGGTGCAGGCGTAAGCGGTATAGGCGCCGCAAGGCTTCTTCTGGATGCCGGCGCCTGTCCGGTGATCTACGACAGCAATACATCTTTGAAGGAGGAAGCTCTGCGCGACAAGCTTCCGGAGAGCAGCGATTTTCGTATCTTTCTGGGAGAGCTTCCGGAAAAAGAAAAAAAGGAGACGGAAGTGGTGGTATTAAGCCCGGGTGTGCCTGCAGAACTTCCGTTGGTGGAGGAGCTTCGTGAAAACGGAGCTGAAATATGGGGGGAAGTGGAGCTTGCCTATCATTTTGCAAAAGGAAGGCTTGCGGCCATTACGGGAACCAACGGCAAGACTACCACAACGGCTTTGGTGGGAGAGATTCTTCGGAGCTTTTATCAGGAAGTGTTTGTAGTGGGGAATATCGGAAATGCCTATACGGGAGAAGCCCTTAAGATGAGCGAAAGCAGCGTGACAGTGGCGGAGATCAGCAGCTTTCAGCTGGAAACCATCCGCAGCTTTCACCCTCAGGTCAGCGCCATTTTAAATATTACGCCGGATCACCTGGATCGCCATCACACCATGGAGTGTTATATGCGGACCAAGGAGCTGATTGCCAGGAATCAGGAGGCACAGGATACCTGCGTGCTGAACTATGACGATGAGGAAACACGAAGGTTTGGGGAGCTGGTGAAAGCATCGGTTCTTTATTTCAGCCGGAAGCATATATTGGATCGAGGCGTATATCTCAATGGTGCCAGGATCATCTACAATGACGGCAGGGAACAGACGGAGATCTGTGATATTTCGGAGCTTCATCTGCTTGGAAGCCACAATCACGAGAATGTGATGGCGGCTATTGCGATTGGCATTGCCATGGGCGTGCCGTTACCGCAGATACGCCGCACGGTAACGGAATTCAGAGCGGTGGAGCACCGGATTGAGTTCGTGGCGGAAAAGAACGGCGTTGTCTATTACAACGATTCTAAGGGGACGAATACGGATGCCTCCATTAAGGCGGTGGAGGCTATGACCAGACCTACCCTTGTGATTGGCGGCGGCTACGACAAGCATGTGGAGTTTGATGACTGGGTGAAGACCTTTGAGGGCAGAGTTAAGCAGCTGGTGCTCCTGGGCGCCACGGCAGGGCAGATTGCGGCTACGGCCAGGAGATACGGCTTTGAGCATATTGCTTTTGCTGAAAGCATGGAGGAGGCCGTGGAGATTTGCGCCGAAAAGGCAGAGCCGGGAGATGCGGTGCTGCTGTCACCGGCCTGTGCAAGCTGGGGAATGTTTCGGAATTACGAGGAAAGAGGAAGGATTTTTAAGGACTGCGTGAGAAGGCTGTAAGCGGAGAATAAAACGTTGAGGTGATACGATGGCAGGTCCGAAATCCACCGGAAAAGCAAAAAAGCAGAAGCGGGAGCCCTTTGATTACGGTCTGCTGCTATGCGTGCTGATTCTGGTGGTTTTCGGACTTGTCGTGCTTTACAGTACCAGCGCATACAACGGGCGGGTAAAATTTGCGGACGGCGCCTATTATCTGAAAAAGCAGTTTTTCGCAACCTCTCTCGGGCTGGCGGCCATGTATGCCGTTTCCCGCATTGATTATCATAAATGGGAGCGTCTGGCGGTTCTGGGATATCTGGTGTCAATTCTTCTGTCCACGGCAGTCCTGTTTTTCGGGGATGAGTACAACGGCTCCAAGCGGTGGCTGTCTTTAGGTCCCTTATCCTTCCAGCCGTCGGAATTTGCCAAGGTTGCGGTTATACTGCTTCTGGCATCGGTTATCAGCCGCCGGGTACATAAAATGAAGTACTTAAAGCAGATGTTTCTGGTTATGCTTTTGATTCTGCCCATTGTGGGTCTTGTGGGAACCAACAACCTGAGCACAGCTATTATCATTATGGGAATTGCGGCAATCCTTATATTTGTGGCAAGTCCCAGATATCTGCAGTTTGTGGCTATGGGAGGTCTGGGAGCAGGCTTTCTGGCCATATTCCTGAGCGTGGAATCCTACCGGCTGGAGCGTCTTGCTATCTGGCGCAATCCGGAGGCTTATGAAAAAGGCTATCAAACCTTACAGGGGCTTTACGCCATCGGATCCGGCGGGCTTTTCGGCGTAGGCTATGGAGAGAGCATGCAGAAGCTGGGCTTTGTTCCCGAGGCGCAGAACGATATGATTTTTTCCATTATCTGCGAGGAGTTTGGACTGGTGGGAGCATCCCTTCTGATGCTTCTGTTCCTTCTGATGGGCTGGAGGCTTCTGATGATTGCGGTTCATGTGACGGATCTTTTTGGCTGCATGATTGCAGTGGGAATTATGGGGCATATTATGATCCAGGTGATTTTAAATATAGCGGTAGTTACCAACACCATTCCCAATACGGGAATTACCCTGCCGTTTATCAGCTATGGAGGAACCTCCGTCCTTTTCCTCCTGTCGGAAATGGGGCTGGCTCTCAATGTGTCCCGCCATGTAACAAAATAGGCAAAAAAGTAACTTTTCCTGTCCCTGCGAACGGAACGGCGTTTTCGGCATATCTTAGTATATAGTCGGGAATGAGGGGGAAGGATTTGTGGAATACCTGGAGATTGTGGGCGGAAATCCGCTTTGCGGAGAAGCGTGTATTCAGGGATCAAAAAATGCGGCGCTGCCCATACTGTCTGCCGTTATCCTTCATCGCGGAACTACCGTTTTGAAAAATTGTCCCAAGATCATTGATGTACTCTATATGCTGGAGATCTTAAAGGGCTTTGGTTGTCATGTAAGATGGGAAGGGGATACGCTTGTAATAGATGCCTCTGATTTGGAGGACTGTCAGGTCGCGGAGTGCTACGGATGTAAGATGCGTTCCTCTATTATGCTGCTTGGAAGCCTGCTGGGCAGAATGGGAAATGCCTATGTGTCCTATCCCGGAGGCTGTGTCATCGGAGAGCGGCCCATAGATATGCATCTTGCGGCGCTTAAAAAGCTGGGTGCCGTACTTTTGGAGGAGGCTGCCGGGCTTCGGGCTGTCTGCGAGAAGCCGGCAGGCGCCGTTGTAAGTCTGCCTTTTCCCAGTGTGGGGGCAACGGAAAATGTGATTTTGCTGGCTGCGGTGGCGGAAGGGGTCACGATTCTGGAAAATGCGGCCAGAGAGCCGGAGATTGGGGAGCTGTGCCGCTTTTTAAACAGTATGGGGGCGAGAATCCGGGGAGCCGGCACATCCAGGATTGAGATCGTGGGTGTAAAGGAGCTGCATGATACGGAATTTACCATTATGCCGGATCGGATTGTTGCCGGGACTTATATGTTTATGGCAGCCGCCGCAGGAGGGGAGATTCTGCTACGGGAGGTTCCCTTAGAACAGCTCGAAAGTGTGCGGACGGTTCTTTCCCATATGGGGGTCCGCCAGGAGGAGAGAGAAAATACCCTGCGGCTTTGGAGTACGGGACGGCCTTGTGCTGTCAAAGATATACGCACCAGCCCGTATCCAGGCTTTCCCACGGATCTGCAGTCGCCCCTGCTTGCTGCTCTTTCCGTGGCCGATGGGTGCAGCATTATCCAGGAAACCATTTTTGAAGCAAGATTCAAGATTGTGGAGGAGCTCCGCAGGATGGGAGCGGATATTGAGGTGGAGGGGCAAAAGGCCGCAGTGCGGGGAGTACCGAAGCTTTCCGGCACGGATCTGACAGCCCGTGAGCTGCGGGGAGGAGCGGCCCTGGTGCTTGCCGCCGCAACAGGTGAGGGGAGGAGCAGGATATTCCAATACCATTATATTGCCCGGGGATATGAAAATATAATTAGGGATTTGCAATCCATGGGGATTGTGATACAATGCACGTAGGCAGCGGGTGGTGCGAAAAAGCGGAAAATGGCTTTGTCGCACCTCTTATTCCATAGCCTCGGCGGACAAGGGTCGCCGAGAGCATACTTATCACAGAGGATTTAACTATGGCACTTTACAGGGAACCGCAAAAACAACATCGTCCCGGAAAGGGATTTCTAATCGCAGCCGTTTCGGCCCTGGTTTTGGCCGCCGCAGCTGTGCTGGCAGTAACTCTGTTTCAAATCCGCGATATAGAGGTGACGGGCAATCATCATTATTCTCAGCAGGAGATCATCGATCGTGTAATTACGGACAACTATACCTCCAACTCTTTATACTTATATTTGAAATATCAGTATCTGGATACGGAGCCGATTCCTTTTGTGGACAAAATTGAGGTCAGCCTCAAGGGGCCGGGAAAGGTACACCTCCGCGTTTATGAAAAAAGCATTGTCGGATATGTGGCTTATATGGGGGCAAACTTTTATTTTGATAAGGACGGTGTGGTAGTGGAAAGCTCTTCGGAGATAAGCGAGGGGGTTCCATGTATATCGGGGCTTAAGTTTGACGCGCTGGCCTTGTATCAGAAGCTGAATGTGACGGATGATTCCGTTTTTGAGAGGATACTGGATATTACCCAGCTGGTAAAGAAGTATGAGATGGAGCCGGATCGCATTGAATTTGGAGCAAATCAGGCATTGACGCTGTATTTCGGAGATATGCGCGCGGCCCTTGGGAACAGCGGCTCTCTGGACGAGAAGGTGGGGCGGCTCTTTGAGCTTTATCCTGATTTGGAGGGGCGCTCGGGGGTGCTGCGGATGGAGAATTATACGGAGGACTCCAAGTTTATCAGCTTTGAGCAGGATGAGCAGGCTTAGGGCTGATTGCCCTATGGTCAAATACAAAGGGGCTGTCGCAACAAAGACTACACATACAAGATATAGCATCAATTATGAATCGGATTCTACTATATCTTGTATATGTTTTCCTTGGTGCGACAGTCCCTTTTAAAGTTGTGATTCAATGCTTCTGTTCAAAGCTGCAGCTTATAAAAAAATACTTGACAAAAATATACCGGGGGGGGTAATATGAATAACGTAAAAGATATTAAATTTACTCAACGGAGGGCAATAGACATGAAAAAAACGTATGAAACAATGGAAGCTTATAGGGTAAGATTCAATGCGAACGAGCAGATTGCCGCTGCAGCATGTACGGCAGTGATGAAGAATGGCATGTATGGAACTGACGGAGTTGTTGACGGATTTGATTTTCCTACCTGTCAGATTTATGTTCAAGATGGAAAACTTGTATATAAGGATGGCAATCCGCACGATATGTGGGGAACTGCAGATCAGGCGCTCCGGTACGCATAGTGATTTTTAACAGGAGATAAGAACAGCTCCGATAGTCTGTCTGATTAGAGGGGCTGTCTTATTTCTACCCTTTCTTGACAAGGGCATCAATAATAAATGGTAAGAATGAATGGATAAAAAGGATATGGATTTGCATACGGACCCTGCGTACAGTCTGATAAAACTATTGAAAAAAATGGAACAGCAGGGAACTGATCAGGACAACCCGGTTCGGCAGCGTATATTTGCTGATATGCTGAACCGGCAGGCGCGCAGTAAGGCAGTACCGCAGCAAGGGATATTTGAGCTGACGCCGCGATGCAATTTTGACTGTAAGATGTGTTATGTCCATCTGGAAGAAGAACAGATGAAGCATGCAAAAGAGCTGCCGGGAAATGTATGGATATCGCTGATGGATGAGGCGGTTAAAAATGGCATGATGAAGGCCCAGCTTACCGGCGGAGAAGCTATGCTGCATCCGGATTTTGATCGGATTTACTTACATCTGTACAGCAAGGGCATCTGGATTTCCCTCTTGTCCAATGGATTTTTGCTAAATTGGGAGCGTGTGGAATTTTTAAAGAAATATCCGCCCAAGTCTTTGCAGGTCTCTCTTTACGGCAGCGATAATGCATCCTATCGGAGACTTACAGGCAGAGCCGTGTTTGACAGAGTAAAAGAGAATATCCTTCTGGCAAAAGAAATAGGGACAAATTTTGTATTGGCTGTCACACCAAACAAGTATTTTCCGTTAGAGGAAGTGGAACGCGCCCTGCAGTTTGCAAAGAAGGAAAAAATAAGGATTCAAATCAACAAGGATCTTGTGGATCCTTATGAAGAAACGGGGAGAGATCTCACAGGCCTGGAATTCAGTGAGGAGGATTATTTTCATGTGCGTCATATGCTCTGTGAATTTAATGGTGTGAAGGTTCAGGCTTTCACAGGAGAACTGCCGGATCCGGTATGGACAGCGAATCCTGGTAAAGGCGTTGCCTGCGCGGCCGGAAGATCTTTGTTTGCAGTAAACTGGCGCGGAGAAATGCGTGCCTGTCTGGATCTGCCCTTTAAAGCTTACCCTTTGGAGGATGGCTTTCAAAAGGCATGGGAGTATGTTCATGAGAGGGCCGTGAATTATCCTTTTCCCGGGGAGTGCCTGTCCTGCGCATACAACGGAATATGTACGGTATGTCCGGTAATACATGCAAAAGGCGCGGAGCCGGGACACGCGGATAAAAGAATATGCGGAAGAACTCTCCGGCTGGTTCGGGCGGGGCTGGTAAAACTGGAAGAATGAACAGAGAGTTTTATTATTGGCTGACTGTGACAGAAAAATTCCCGGAACACAGATGCCGGATACCATTTACCTTTAAAGTGCGGGGCGTCAGTATGTACCCGCTTATACGCTCCGGCATAGATGACGTGACAATGGTGCGCTGGCTCAAGGATTCGGAATTACGACCGGGCAGCATCGTTTTTTTTGAGTGTAATCAGGTGGCGTTAGGGTATGTACTCCATCGGATTATAAAAAGAGACGGGGACAAAATTCTTACGATGGGAGATGGGAATCTTTGCTGTGACGGGTGGACAGATGTAGACAGCGTCATTGGCAGGGTCGTGAAAATCAACCGCGGGAGATTTGTTTTCGATCCCGATAATAAGGCGGGAAAGCTGTATTTCGCTTTATGGAAGCGGCTTTTGCCTATAAGGCGTCAGATGCTTTGCGGGATTCATTTTTGCGGCAGAATGAGACATTGTATAAAGGGGCGGCAGCAGTAAATGCAGATTTATTACTTCGGAAAGTGCAAGTGTACGATTCATACGGACCATGATGTAAGGCTGCCGGAGACATTTCGGGAGGAGCAGCCCTATACATATGAGATAAATGTTTCTGTTTCCAAAGAGAGCGGTATTCCGGCCTGCGGACAGGGGATCAGCTATGATAAGCATAGCTGTATTGCCAAATGTGAGGGAGGCTGGCTTTTATATCCGTATTCGGACAGAAAAATGATAAAGAACGCCTTATGGATAGCAGGAGATTATCAAAAAATAATCAGCTATGGAGAATGGGGCGGACATAAGGTATATGGGGAAAAGGCCATTGATTATATGCGGGTGTTTTTTGATGCCGTGCTTCCGATAAATGGCGGTTCCATTATTCATTCGTCCTGTGTGAAATATAAAGAGCGCTGCATCCTCTTTTGCGGCCCAAGCGGTGTAGGGAAATCTACTCATGCCGGACAGTGGGAGAAGAGATTCCAGGCCCCTATGCTCTCCAGCGATGCGCCTGCTGTGTTTGTGGAAGCAGACGGGGCAGAAGCCTATGGAATGCCCTGGGATGGGAGCGATAACATCAAGGTACAGGAGCACTGTCCCATAGCCGCAGTCGTATTCTTAAGTCAGGGCAGGCAAAACCGGATTGCAGGTATATCTCAGGCTGCTGCTTTTCGTATGCTGTTGAAGCAGGGGCATATGCCGATGTGGGATCAGAAGGCCATGCTGAAAGAAATGCATGTGCTCAAAAAACTGTCGGCAGCCGTTCCGTGTTTCTGTCTGGATTGTCTGCCGGATATCGCAGCGGCAGAGCTTGTAGAGAGAGCCGTTTTTAGAAACAATATTGGTTAGAAACAGGAATAAGACTGGAGGAAGAGCATGAGGATCAAAGATGGATTTGTCCTGCGGGACGTCATGGACGAATATATTGTGATGCCGGCAGGGGCGCAGATGAAAGAGTTTGAGGGTGTTGTTGTGTTAAATGAGCCTTCTGCATTTCTCTGGAAGAAAATGCAGTCAGATGTGACGCGGCAGGAGCTGGTTGAGGCGCTTCTGGAAGAATATGACATAGACAGCGCCGTGGCCGAAAAGGATACGGAAGAACTGCTCAAAAAGCTGGATATGTATGGAGTTTTGGAAGGTATGAAGTGAGATGTCAATGAAAATGGGGGAAGGATAGATGGATGGAGAGCTGCGGGATTTGCTGCTGCTGGCCGGCTGCGGTGCCCGGGGAGAAGCTTTTGAAAAGACGATAGACTGCAAACGTGTTCTTCAAAGGGCGGCGGCTTTGGAGGTGTTTCCCTGTTGCGTACATGCCATACAGAAAAATAAAAAGCCGGAGGATTCCTTTGCGGATTTGGAAGCCTGGAGGGCAGAGGTGCGCAGGCTTGCTATGGGACAGGCTGTCGGAAGGGAGAAGCTTTTCGGGCTGCTTGCAGAACTTCAGAAAGCCGGATTTACTTATGCGGTGATCAAGGGCTGTGCCGTGGCGGAAAGCTATGGGGAACCGTTTTTGCGGTTAAGCGCTGATACGGATATACTGATTGACCCGGCCCAGGAACGGGATTTATATCATTGGCTTGAGCGCCAGGGCTTTGTATTGGAGAGGCGGGAATCCCAGGAATATCATGGGGTGGCAAGGCACAAAGATTACGGAATCCTGGAAATTCATATTGCCTTGTCAGATTATCGAATTGCGGATTATTGGGAAAAAAAGGCAGGAATGGAAATCAGTCGGACCATGCGGCGCCCGCCGGTCTGGATAGAGGGCAGGCAGGGAAGCTTCTATTCTCTGGACCATACGGAACAGATGATTTTTCTGACACTGCATTTTGTCCGCCATCTGTTTACTATGGAGGGAAACCTGCGGATGTTTCTGGACAACTGCACATATGCTTCGTATTACAGGGAGAAGATTGACTGGATGTTTTACTGGCAGACGCTGGAGCGTTTGGGGTATGGGAAGCTGGCTGAAACGATCTTTGAGGCAGCGGACAGCTACATGGGGTTTCAGCTGGCAGGACAGAGAGGTGTAATTCCGGGCGGGCAGGGGAAAATCGAAGATCCCACAGGAACAAAAGGGAATGAGGATTCATTTTCTACGGAAAAGGATATGGAAGGATTTCTGGAGATTCTCTGTGCACCCCAGGAAAATATGCGGATTGCCGATCGGTTTCGGGATCTCTATCGTTCCCGGGAGATGAATCTTGGGGAAAATGTTTTTGGGTATCGTATAAAGGCACTGTGGGGTGTAGCCCTCTATACAATGAAACATATCAAAAAGGACGGGCTGCTGTCTGTCCTGAAACGTGCGCCGGGAAAGGCCGGCCGGCTTCTCACGGGAAAGGCCAGCCGGCCGGGAAGCATACGGGAGGCACAGTGGATGGAGCATTGCAGAGAAATATATGGAAAGCTGGGATTGATGCGGGATGCTTGAAAGAGATAGGAAACATAAAAAGGGCTACCTTTTGGAAATGTTTCGTGAATGGAAATGGATGGTTCATTATTTTTGTCAATATAAGTGGGAGATTTTCTTTTATATAGGGGCAGGAATTTTTTCTACCATTTTGTCTCTGGCTTCCGCAGTAGCCTCAAAATATCTGATTGATGCGGTGACCGGATTCCAGGCGGACAGGATTCTTTCCTGTGCGGCCGCCACAGTAGGTCTTGCTTTTGGAAGTATGCTGATTTCCGCGGGGATCGGCAGGGGAAAATACAGTATCAGCACCAGAGTGCATCGAAATCTCCAGGGTGATGTATTTAAGCATATGACAAGGGCAAGATGGCTGGAACTAAACCGGTATCGAAATGGTGATTTACTGAACCGGCTGGATAATGACACCATCGCGCTTACCGGCAATGTGCTGAATTTTATTCCGACGGTTATCAATAATGGAGTAGCCTTTGCAGGCGCCCTGGGAATTATGGTTTATTATGATCCGGTAATGGCTCTGCTTGCTCTTATAAGCGCTCCTCTTACTGCCGGTCTTGGTTATAAAGTAATGGGGAAGATTCGGGAGTATTCAAAGGGCATGCTGAAGGCGGGAAGCGAAAAGACAGCCTTTGCGGAAGATGCTATTTCTAATATACAGACCATCAAGGCTTTTGGGATTCATGAATATTTTGAAAAGCGTATGGGAGAGAAGCTCGAGCATTATCGTGAGATTGCCATGAAGAATAACCGATTTTCCGTCTACTGTAATATACTGCTTTCAGGGATAGGAATTTTGGTAACTTATGGCTGTTACGGATGGGGTGTCTACCGGCTTTGGAGCGGCTTTATCACTTATGGAACCATGACCCTGTTTATCGATTTGGCAGGCCGGGTGCGGGAAGGATTTTCAAATCTTATTACCCTGGTTCCGGGGATGATTTCGACAGCCTCCCATGCGGCAAGGATCATGGAGCTTGAGGATATTCCGGGGGAATGTGTGTGGGCGGAGGATAGTTCATCTTGCGTCGGAACCGGCTGTACGGGGATTCGCCTGGAAGAAATAACCTTTGCCTACGAGGAAGGGAAACCTGTCCTTGATAAAGTGTCTTTCACGGCGGAATCAGGAGAGATTACGGCTTTTATCGGGCCTTCCGGAGAGGGGAAAACAACATTAATCCGTCTGCTTTTAGGGCTTGTGAAGCCTCAGGAGGGCCAGGCGCTCTTTCGGGACAGCGCAGGAAAAGAAATTCCCCTAGGGGAGTGGCAGCGAAGGCTGTTTTCTTATGTACCCCAGGGTAATACTTTGTTTGCTGGAAGCATTGCCGAAAATCTTCGTATGGTAAAAGAGAATGTATCGGAGGAGGAGATTATGGAGGCATTGAAGGCGGCGGATGCATGGGGATTTGTAAAAGAGCTGAGGGGCGGGATCCATTATGAGCTGGGAGAGCACGGGAAAGGTCTTTCCGAAGGCCAAGCACAGCGCATCAGCATCGCAAGGGCATTGGTGCGGAACAGTCCGGTGCTTCTTCTGGACGAGGCAACCAGTGCTCTGGATCCCTGGACGGAGCAGAGGGTGCTGAAGCAGATTGTAAAGAAAAATCGAGATAAGATTTTGATTGTAACCGCTCATCGGCAAAGTGTCGTGGAGATGAGTGATCGGATATATCGGGTAAATAAGGGGAAACTGGAGCGCGTTAGAAAATTCATTCCTTTAAACGGCTGAGTGTTCCTATAAATTTGAGCATGATAAAGAGCTGTGCGATACCTGTGCTGCCCAGGTTTTGCGGGACCGGCAGCAGGAAGCCAAAAACGAGGAAGATCAACGGAAGCAGAAATACAAGGACGCTCTGGTTGATACTCTCAGCGAATTCATAATAACTGCTGTTATGGGTATTTTCGTCGGTATCTTTTTTATATGGTATTCGGCTAAGGATAATTCCATAGCCAGTTTCGGTGAAGGCGTAGGGCTTTTCTTCACTACGTTCTGTATTCCATTTGGATGGAAATTTCTTACATATTTACAGTCGTTCTTTCCTCTTTCTATTTTCGGGACATTTTGGTTTTGGTTTATATACGGAGCAATTAAACTGTTGCTTTCGATTCTCGTTGGAATTCCGGCTTTTATTTATCAGCTCGTGAAAACGATCTTGGCTCAAAATAAAATGAACAAGCTGAAATAGGAGCAGGAGGAACAAAAGATATAATTGATAACTTATTTCAAAAAGATACTTGCCTTTTAATGAAACTGGCAGGTATTTTTTTGTGGAGCCTTAAATTTATGACATTGCTTAACAGGTAAACTGGCATGCTCTGTTTTTATATTTGGCCGTATACCTGTATAGTTAATAATTTTTTTGGAAATCTTATAAATATGGGTTGATTAATTTGGTAAAAAAAGTTATCATAGACATTATGAGATTTTATATTTTTTTATATAATTTCGTAAGATAAAACATCCGGATTGATAAAAATAGATTGGTTTGGGAATAGTATTGGTTAAGGAGGGCAAAATTTTGCTTGAGATTATGATGAATGATACGGAGGCAGCGGCCAGAATTATTGTGATTGGTGTTGGCGGTGCCGGGAATAATGCTGTGAACCGAATGATAGATGAGCAGATTGGCGGAGTGGAGTTTATAGGGATTAATACGGACCGGCAGGCGCTGCAGCTGTGCAAGGCCGAGCGGAGCATTCAGATAGGCGAGAAGCTTACCAAAGGTCTCGGTGCGGGAGCGAAGCCTGAGGTTGGAGAAAAGGCTGCGGAGGAGAGCATTGAGGATATCAAGGAAGCCATTCAGGGTGCGGATATGGTATTTGTCACCTGCGGCATGGGCGGCGGTACAGGAACCGGCGGCGCTCCGGTGGTGGCCAAGCTTGCCAAGGATATGGGAATCCTGACCGTCGGTGTTGTAACGAAGCCCTTTAAATTTGAAGCAAAGACCCGCATGAACAATGCGGTATCGGGGATCCAGAAGCTGAAGGACAGTGTGGATACCCTGATTGTGATTCCAAATGATAAGCTTCTTGAGATTGTGGATCGGCGGACAAGCATGCCGGATGCCCTGAAGAAAGCGGACGAGGTACTGCAGCAGGCGGTACAGGGCATTACGGATCTGATCAATCTCCCTGCATTGATTAATTTGGATTTTGCGGATGTGCAGACGGTTATGACGGACAAGGGGATTGCACACATCGGAATCGGGGCTGGCAAGGGCGACGAGAAGGCTCTGGATGCGGTGAAGCAGGCAGTGGCAAGTCCGCTTCTGGAGACGACCATTGTGGGGGCCTCCCATGTGATTATCAATATTTCCGGCGATATTTCTCTGATGGATGCCAACGACGCGGCAAGCTATGTGCAGGATATGGCCGGCGATGAAGCCAATATTATTTTCGGTGCCATGTATGATGATACATACACCGACGAGGCTACCATCACCGTGATTGCCACCGGACTGGACGAGAAGAGTCCTAATAAGGTGCTTCCTAAGAGCAGTTTCAGTAAGATGCCGAGCTCCGTAGCAAAGCAAAGCTTTGAGGGGAATGTGGGCGGACAGGCAGGAGGGCGCACAGAGCAGCCGGCCTTCAAGCCGCTGCCGGGACTGAACATGCCGAAGCGTCCGGAAAGCCGGATTCCCGAGGCGGAGATTAAGATTCCGGAGTTTTTGCAGAAAAATAAGTAATTGAGTATAAGAAAAGGTTGAAAGAACCGAAGATCCCAGAATGGATTTTCGGTTCTTTTTTTGACAGGGCGCCGCAGAATCAGTCATCAGACTTTTGCGGCGTCTTCTTTTTTTGTCGAAAAAACAAGAATAAAACAAGCGGGTATCTGTCCTGCTTTGACATATTTCGCAAAAGCTCTTCCCTATAATAAGGGACAGAAAGAAGGTGGACTGTGTACTATGAATTGTATTTGGATGTGCTGTTCCTTCAGAATCTTCTGGCGGATTACCTGCTTTTGACCATTTTGAAGGGAAGCTTGAAGTGTCAGGCCGGGCGTCTGCGCAGGCTGGCGGGAGCGGCAGTAGGAAGCTTGGGGGTCTGCGGTGTATATCTCTTTTCCATAGAAAGCACATGGATCGGCCGGCTGCTCATCTATATTATATTCAGCACAGTTATGGTTAGTATCGGGCTTGGTATTCGAGATTGGCGCGGATGCATAAAGGCTGTTGTCCTTTTGTACATAAGCAGTTTTCTGCTGGGAGGCATTTTCCAGTGGGTGAGAGGAAGGCTGCGTTTTCCTGTCTATTCCTTTGCAGGCTTTACACTTATAAGCTATTGGATTCTTTCGGCCAGCATGAAATGGCTGATGGAGTTACGGGCACGCGTGGGAAATGTATTCGAGACGGTGGTGGGCTTTCATGGAAGAACCATTGAGGTGAAGGGCCTGCTGGACACGGGAAATCAATTGAGAGATCCCATTTTCCAAAGACCGGTAAGTATTCTTACGGAACACAAAAGGCAGGAGCTTTGCAGCGGTGAAGAGCCATTGTATCAGATGATTCCTTTTCACAGTATCGGAGAGCCAAGCGGCCTTATGCCGGCCTTTTATGCGGACTATCTGTGTATCCGCAAAGGGAAGGGCCGGGAAAAGCGGGTGGAACGGCCGCTCCTTGGAGTTACAAAAGAACCACTTTCTTCCCAAAAGGAGTATGACATGATATTACATCCGGATCTCCTGGAATAACAGGGCATCCGAAGACAAGAACAATTGGAGGAGGAAACAAATCGTTATGCTGATTAAAGTGGCAATTCCAAACCAGGTGCAGTTGAAGTTAGTGCCGAATTTTCCCACGCTCTTTATGGGAAAACAAAACGACGTTCATTATATCGGAGGCGCGGAAGTTCTGCCGGCGCCTCTGGAGGCTGAGGCTGAGGCCAGAGCTATTCAGGAGCTTGGAACAGAAGAGGGCGGCGCGGCCCGTTCGCTTTTGATTGAACATAATCTGCGTCTGGTTGTATACATAGCTAAGAAATTTGACAATACGGGCGTGGGGGTGGAGGACTTGATCTCCATTGGAACCATTGGCTTGATTAAGGCAATCAATACCTTTAACAGCGGCAAGAATATTAAACTGGCAACGTACGCCTCCCGGTGTATTGAAAATGAGATTCTTATGTATCTGCGCCGGAATAATAAGACGCGGATGGAGGTGTCGATTGATGAACCGCTGAATGTGGACTGGGACGGGAATGAGCTGCTTTTGTCGGATATTCTGGGCACGGACGAGGATGTGATTTACCGGGATATCGAGAATGAGATGGAGCGGAAGCTTCTTGATAAGGCAATCCAGAAGCTTTCGGATCGGGAACGGACCATTGTGGAGCTGCGCTTTGGCCTGAAAAATCCTATGGGGCAGGAGATGACGCAGAAGGAGGTGGCGGATCTTTTGGGAATCTCTCAGTCTTATATATCCAGGCTGGAGAAAAAGATTATACGGAGGCTGAAAAAAGAGATTTTAAAATATGAGTAGTAGGGGATGGGGAAATTAGAATGTTGTTCTGATTACAGACTGAATTACTAATTGTATTATATTAAAAGAGCCGGAGGCTCGCAATTAAGCGGGGCTTTCGGCTCTTTTTTGATATAATAAAAGCATCAGGATTAAAGGCAGGGTATTGATATTTTTAAATGATTTCATACCAGCAAAGATTTCTTCGTACTATTACACTAACCTGATATGAAACAAATCTGCATTGATCACTACATGAATCTGCTTTTCTATTTGTCTGCGTACATCAACCGGTATATTTCCGTTATCAAAAAATTTATTGCGGATATTCCGTTCCTGCTGCAAGGTATGCTTTTTGACTAAAAATTCCCTATCTTTTTTTGAAAAAATAACCAGTTCCCGGGAAAGATCCTGCCGAAGCCAATTCGCAATGCTCTGCCACCATATTTGATCCGTTTCTCCAAGCGACATGCCAAATATACAGATAATGCTGCTGTTTTCAATGACAGCCTGTGCATCCTGTTTTCGGGTATTCCCATAGCTTTCATTGATATCGCTTTTAATCAGGCGTTCTTTCGAGTCAGGCTCTCTGAAGTCCGCATTTGCGATTTGATTTTCGTCGTTGACACCCAATACCATAGTGTTATCACGTAAGATGCTTGTCAATAAGTGAAAATGGATTGCTGAGCCAAAGATAGACCATTCCGCCGTACTTTTTTTCCTGTGTACAGGCGGCTTGTTCAAGGATGCCGTTTTTTTGATATCCAACAATTCGCCCGCGCTCAGTGAGGAAAGCTTTTTCAGAAAGAATCGACGGTGAGCGCACTGTTTGGATAACTAAATCGGTCTCGCCTGCAATATGCTTCTTGCCCAGATTCAGCATGTGAATAAAATCGTGTTTGTCTGCAATCAGATCTTCAAAAACCATTAAAAAGGGCGGTGTAAGAATGTTTTTCACCCGCGAAAAAGTCAGCAGTGTTCCTCTTTGGACATCTTCTTCAATAAATTCAAGATAATTTCCATAGCTGTCGGAGTATTCAAGAAGCTTTAAAACGTCTGCAGTTACGGCATGGTAAACAATATAGATTTTCTCGATTCCTCCGGATATCAGCAGATCTATAATGTACGAAATGAGCGGTTTTTTATGAATGGGCGTCATTGGTTTGGAAGGAAAAGGAGATGTTTTCCGCATCCGGTTTCCATAACCGCTGGCAAGGATAACAGCTTTTTTGACTTGAATAGCAGGTGCCATTTGGTAACAGCCTTTCGTCTTGTTATAGTGTTAAAAACACTATTATTATATAATATATGATTTGAAGGGACAATGCTTTTAAAAGAATTATCCTTATAAAGATGTATGTTGTAAAGGGTGAATGTGAGATTTCGCCTAATACAACATAGCGGCTTGCTCGTTTGTGGTGAATGACGGTGCTATGGGAGGGGGTGATACCAATATCCGCACAACTTCGAGCGACAAATTGTCGCTCGAAGTATATCCGGGGGCGGTGTCATGTTTTTTGAAATGGGACTGTCATGCCATTAGCCTGTTTTTTTAGATTTCGCCCATAATATACTTGGGAGAACGATGGTATTCGCTTGTCAGAAACGTGAGCGACAAAATGTCGGTCACGTTACACCAAAATCAAGTGTGCATTCTGCACTTCTGATTTCATCTTGCATTTTTGCAATTTTTCAGAACAGAACGGCCTAATCTTGCATTATCGCCATATTTTTGCGGTCATGGCCAATTTGACCGTATAATAGAGATGGGCGAACAAACCGGGCCGCTCCAAGAAATTTTCTAAACCTTTTTGAAAATGGTTCCGCCATACCCCCGGTTTTTCTCCTATAAGTGAGAGGATGATTTGGATGCTGTGAAAACTAACGTCCTTTCACGACAAAAGTACATAGGCACTCAAGCCAGCTTTCGACTGCAAACGACATTACGCAGCCGGGGGCTGGCTTTCTGTTTGCCTGGAACGTCTGCCACCATCATACTACGGGTTGCGTCCTACCGCAAGAAAGGAAGGCCAATATAGCTACAATTCAACCAGCAGAGGCGAAAACTGCCACCATTTACCGCCGCATCGGTTCCACTACCTACAAAGTCAGAGTTCATTTCAGCGACACCGCCCAGGAGACAATCAATGACAAAATTCTGCGTTTAATTCAGCGCGAAGCCGTGACAAACGGTGCTGACTGTGGTATAATAGGCACACCACAAACGAGCCAGCCGCTTGAAGGGAGTTCGCTATGAGCGAGAAGCGGTTGGAGCAGGAGAAAATCACGGCATTATATGAGAGATTGTCCCATGACGATGAATTGATTGGGGACAGCAACTCGGTCGTGAATCAAAAGGCCATGTTGGAAAGCTACGCCGCCCAGCATGGTTTCACAAATTGCGTCCATTACACGGATGACGGATGGAGCGGGGCCAATTTTGAGCGGCCCAGTTGGAAACGGCTTGTGGCGGACATTGAGGCCGGGAAGGTCGGCTGCGTGATCGCCAAGGACATGAGCCGGGTCGGGAGAGATTACCTGCAAACAGGATTTTATACGGAAATCCTGTTTAGGGAGAAGGGTGTTCGGTTTATCGCTATTTCCAACGGTGTGGACAGTTTTGACCACAATTCGGGGGAATTTGCGCCCTTTTTGAACATCATGAATGAGTGGTACGTCCGGGACTGTAGCCGGAAACAGAAAGCGCAGTATCAGGTGCGTGGACGGTCCGGCAAGCCCGTCACCAACACGATCCCCTACGGGTTCAAGAAGGACCCGGAGGAAAAGCACCATTGGCTGGTGGACGAAGAAGCGGCGGATGTTGTGCGCCGCATTTTTCGGTTGAGCGTGGAGGGCAAAGGCCCTTTAACCATTGCCAAAATCCTGATGAATGACAAGGTGGAGCGCCCCTCCTACTACCTCGCCCAGCGGGGCCGGGGAACGTGCCAGAGCAAAACGGATATGTCCCGTCCCTATGACTGGACGAGCAACACCGTTGCGGATATGCTCGCCAAGCCGGAGTATATGGGGCATACCGTCAACTTCCGCGCCTATAAGCCCTCCTATAAGGACAAGAAGATGATAAAACGTCCCCCGGAGGAATGGCTGATTTTTGAAAACACCCATGAGGCTATTGTTGACCCGGAAACCTGGAAACTGGCCCAGCGGTCACGGCAGACAGTACGCCGGACGGACACCACGGGCGAGGCCAATCCCCTGACGGGGCTGTTGTTCTGCGCCGAGTGCGGGGCCAGGATGTATAACCATCGAAGCAGAGGCAGGGCGCTGAAAGAGGGGTGGGAACCTGACCCTGACAGCGGCCTCTATCCCAGCGATAACTACAACTGCTCCACCTATATGCTGACCGCCAAACACTCCGAGCAGAAGTGTTGCAGCCACTATATCACCACCAGGGCAGTCCGGGCGCTACTGCTGGATACCATCAAAACCGTCAGCGCCTATGCGATCTCCGATGAAAAGGGCTTTGTCGAGAAGATTCGCGCCGCCTCCCAGCTTCGGCAGGACAACGCCGCGAAGGAATTGAAACGCAAGCTGAACCGGGACCGCAAACGGTCCGCAGAGTTGGACGGGCTGATAAAGAAACTCTATGAATCCTTTGCCACGGGCAGTTTGACGGAGAAGCGGTTTAAGCTGCTGTCGGACGGCTATGAGCGTGAGCAGGAGGAATTGGACGCCGCGATCAAGCATGAGCAGGCGGAACTTGATGCGTTCAACGCCGACACGGACCGGGCCGGGCAGTTTTTGGATTTGGTCAAGCGGTACACCGATTTCTCGGTGCTGACCACGCCGATGATTTTTGAGTTTGTGGACAAGATCGTCGTCCATGCGCCGGACAGGTCCAGCGGCGAACGGATGCAGGAGGTTGACATTTACCTGAAGTTCATCGGCAAGTTTGATGTGCCTATCCCGGAGCCTACGCCGGAGAAACTGGCAGAACAGGAGCGGTTGCGGAAGAAACGGGAAAAGCAGAGGGAATACTCCCGGCGCTCCCGTGAAAAGAAGAAACGGGCGGCGGCCCAAAGTTGAATATGTCATGCCAGAGGGCGGTTTGCGTCAAGCAGACTGCCCTTTTTGTGTCCTAAATTTCAATCCATGTGAAATCAGCGAACAAAACAGCGTCAGAATTGCGATTTTTCATGGAAACACGCAACGCTGGACAGCGAACACGGTACGTTGTCCTCTGCTGGTTTTCACGGTTTCGCATGGCTTCACGCTGAACGCTGAAATCCGATGTGCGCTCCTGTGACCTGGGCATTGTGAACAGCTTGCCCAGGCCGCTGGGAGCGTTTTCAAATTCTACGCCGGATGGCGAATACGATTATCGAAGGAGATACGATTATGAATATCAGGAATGAAATCAAAGCCTACATTGTCCGGGAGGGCTTCACCATGAGCGAGCTGGTGGAAAAGCTGGCGGAGCAATACGGGTGGAGTTCCAGCGTCCCCAATCTCTCCGACAAACTGCGCCGGGAATCCCTGCGCTATAAAGAGGCGGTGGAACTGGCCGATGCGCTGGGCTATGACCTCGTATGGCAGAAACGGAGGTAAGATGGCAAAGGAAAAGACCAGCGGGATTTATTTCAAAGTCACGGACGAGGAACGGGCGCTGATTGAGCAGAAGATGGCGCTGGTTGGTGTCCGCAACATGAGCGCCTATATTCGGAAGATGTGCATTGACGGCTACATTGTCCAACTGCAAATCAAGGAGTTGGACGAGTGCGCCAAGCTCCTGCGCTATACCTCCAATAATGTGAATCAGATCGCCCGCCGGGTCAATTCCGGCGGTGGGGTCTGCCCTGATGAAGTGGACGAAATCACCGCAAAGCTGGGGGCGGTCGAAGGACTGTTCGGGAACATTTTGGAACAGCTATCGAAAATCAAATAACAGTCTGGTGGTGGGCCGCATTTCGCGGCTCACCACTTTTCATTTGAGGAGAGGTTTTGAAAATGGCAACAACACGACTGATGCCCTTACACAGCGGCAAAGGCCGGACTGTGATGGAGGCTCTGGGCCGGGTGACAGACTATGTGGAGAATCCAGAGAAAACCAACGGCGGCAATTTGGTCACAGCCTATCAGTGCAATCCGGCTATCGCTGACCAGGAGTTTCTATTCTCCAAGCGGCAGTACGCCGCCATTACTGGCAGGGAACGGAAGGACAATGATGTGATCGCCTATCATCTGCGGCAGTCCTTCAAGCCGGGGGAGATCACACCGGAACTGGCGAATAAGATTGGCTATGACCTTGCTATGTCGCTGACTAAGGGCAAACACGCTTTCATCGTCTGTACCCATGTGGACAAGCACCATATCCACTCTCATATCGTGTTCAATTCCACTGCTCTGGATTGCACCAGAAAATTCCGAAACTTCTGGCGGTCCTCGTTCGCAATTCGCAAAATCTCAGATATGCTATGTTTGGAAAATGGGCTGTCGGTGATTGCAGAGCCGAAGCCCAGCCGGGGCAGCTACGGCACCTGGTTGGGCGAGGGCAAAGCGCCTACCGTCCGGGACAAGTTGGAGGGTCTGATCGACACCGCCCTCGGTCAAGGCTGCAAGGATTTTGACAGCTTCCTCGCCGCCATGAAAACGGCGGGAGCGGAGGTTAAGCGGGGCAAACATCTGGCGTTCAAAATCCCAAACGGTAAACGGTTCATCCGCTGCGATTCTCTTGGTGACGATTACACCGAAGCGGCGATTATGGAGCGAATTTCCGGTAAGCGAATTGTCGCTCCCAAAGCAAGAGCGGCAGCATCCTCCAAGCCGAATATGCTCATTGATATTCAAGCCAGGATGCAGAAAATCAACTCTCCTGGGTTTGAGCATTGGGCAAAGATTTTCAATCTCAAAGAGATGGCAAAGACCGTTATGTACTTGCAGGAGAACCATCTGACCGACTTGGGGGAATTGGAAAAAGCCTGTGATGCGGCGGCACAGAAATTCAACAGTTTGGGCGATCAGATAAAAGCCGCTGAACAAAGAATGAAAGACGTTTCTGAACTTCAACGTCACATCGGAACGTACTCCAAGACCCGTGAAGTTTACGCCCAATATCGGAAACTGACAGGCAGGAAACAGGCCAAGTTTTATGAACAGCATACCAGCGAGATTGAAGGTTGTCAAGCGGCGAAGCGGTACTTTGATTCTCTCGGATTGAGGAAACTGCCGTCCATGCAATCGCTGAAACAGGAGTATGCCACCTTGCAGGCCAAGAAGAAAAAGTGGTATCCAGAGTACAAGCAGGCAAAGGCAAAAATGATAGAACTGCTCACCGCTAAAAATAACGTGGAGCGGATTTTGGGCGTGACGGAAAAAGAGAAAAATCGTGACCGCCAGCAGGAGGCGCGTTGAAGATTTTTCTCTCCCTGCGGGTAACAGCAGACGCCGAAGGCGGCTTAAAAAACCGGGCGCACTTGCGCCCGGTTTTACAGGGGTTTGGGGGCGGTCAGCCACCAACAAGCACGCGCCGGGTATATACCGGCGCATTGCTTGCCGCTACCGCTGCTGTTAATGCCGCCCTTACTACTATTATTCGTGTCGATATAAATCAAACTTATCATAATTTTCCAAAGACACTTGCAATATCTATTTGGATAAGCTATAATACAATTGACAATTTAACAGACGGGAGCTTGTGTTACAGGCTGAGAGGAAGGTATAACCTTCGACCGATAACCTGATTTGGATAATGCCAACGTAGGGATACCTGTCACAAAGCGTTTTTAACGGAAAGCTACCAGATCGGCAGCTTTCCGTTTTATTTTGCACGGAGGTGATCGAAATGGTAAAAATCAACGGAAAAGAGCTTGATATCACAGGCAAGACCCTGGCCGACTATCTCGCAGCCACGGATTACGACCCAAAGCGAATCGCGGTGGAACGCAACGGAGAGATTGTGCCGAGAAATCAGTACAGCAAAACCGTGCTGGCCGATGGCGACCGTATTGAGATCGTCAGCTTTGTAGGAGGTGGTTGAGCTGATCCCAACAAAGGAGGAAATGACAAGGGCTTTGGAGGAACGGCAAGGCGTCAAATTGCAGGAGAAGTTTGCCTCCGCTGTTGCAGCGGTATGCGGCCTTGGCGGTCTTGGCTCTAATATTGCGCTATCTCTTGCGAGGGCGGGAATCGGCAAACTCATTCTAATTGATTTTGACCAGGTGGATGTAAGCAATCTGCACCGCCAGCAGTACAAAGCGTCCCAGGTGGGCGCATACAAGACGGAGGCTTTGACTGCCTGTCTGAAAGAGATTGCCCCGTACATTGAGCTGGAGACGCACACCGTTCGTATGACGGAGGCCAATACGGTCGCGCTGCTGAAGGACGCCGATGTCATATGCGAGGCTTTTGACAACGCGGAATGCAAGGCAATGCTGGTCAATATCGTTCTGGAACAGATGCCCTCGAAATACCTGGTGGCGGCGTCCGGCATGGCAGGGATTGACAGCGCAAACCTTATTCAGACGCGAAAAGTAATGGAACGCTTTTACCTTTGTGGTGATGAAGTGAGCGAGGTCAGCGAAGCGGAAAGCCTTCTGTCTTCCCGTGTTATGCTGTGCGCGGCGCATCAGGCCCACATGGTTCTGCGGATTTTAGCAGGTGAATTTGAAAGTAATAGTCTGCAAAGGAAAAGTCAATAGGAAAATGAAATAAGTTTGAGGACATGGAGGGAGGCGAAAAAAGGGCAACACAAAAAGGCCGCCGAATAAACGCCGGTCAAATGGAAACAAGGCGAGGATGGTCAATCGGCGGTTTCCAACGATGCCAGATATTCTTTGACCCTGCCGTAGTAGATGCGCAAGAATTTGTTGGCACCCGCTGTCATGTAGACCAGGTAGGGCTTACCCTCGGATCGTTTCTTGTCTATGAACTGGTAGACCGGGTCATCCTGGGGCATGGATTTCAGCAGGCCGTCCATCACAAGGAACAGCGTCCTGCGCAGCTCTGGCGGGCCGCTCTTGGAAGTGCGGACGCTCTTGGCTTCGCGCTCGCTGGACTGGTTAGCGCCAGGGTCAACACCGGCGAAAGCGGTGATGGAACCTCTGTGGACAAACCGCGTCACGTCCCCGATTTCCGCCATGAGCTGTGGGCCAAGGGAATCCCCTACACCGTGCATCTTCATAACGACAGGGAACTCCGGGAGCTGGGACGCCAGTTTCAGCATCTCAGCCTTGAGCTGCTCCACGGTCTTGGAAACAGTATTGAGGGAATCAATCGTCTGCCGGATCAGCCGCTTGGTCAGATCGTCCTTTGGTATCATGGCAATCTGGTCTTTCGCTCCGGTATAGATTTCGGCAGCTTTATCGCTGCTAAAATTGTAGCGGTTTCGCTTGCACCACTTGCGGTAACGCTCCGTGAAAGCGGTCTGGCTCATACCCCGAACACAGTCTGCGTGCCAAAAAGACGTAGCAAAGTCCACCCACTTCTGCGTCCCATCCTCACGGGCCGGGCTGCCGAACAGGGCGTTGACACCGGGATAGGTCTGGTCCAGAAGGGCGATGAGGTTGTTTTTCATCGCGGTTTTCATCTTGGTGTACAGAGTGTGCTGCCGGTTCAGCGTTTTCAGCTGGTAACGAATTGTGTCCATGGAAGCATATTGCCGCAGTTCTCCCCAGTTGTCAAGGCCATATTTCGCAATTTTCTTGGAATCGGCCTTGTCGGTCTTGACCTTGCGCAGCGAGTTGTTCCCATAGTCCTTGATAAGCTTTGGGTTCACCGCACTGACATACAGCCCCGCGTCATGGAGAAACTGGGCTACCGGTTCATAGTACCGCCCGGTATGCTCCATGATTACCCGCGTCTCACCGTCCAGGCTTTTCAAGTAGTCTGCCAACTGCTTGAGTTCACTGCCGGTGTGACACACAGTAAACGGTTTTGCCACCACCTCGCCCAGAGGCCGCATAACCGATACCATGCTCTTCCCCTTGGAAATATCAATCCCCGCTGCGTTCATGGTTCAACACTCCTATCGTAGATCATGATTTGGCGACCAGCCCTTCCATCATTGCCGATTCTATCTATTTGATGACACGGACGCACCGGGCCGGAGCAGCAGCTCCGACAAAGTGGTTCTACCTGCATAAATCGAACACTGCGAATGAGAGGCTGGCTGACAGACTTTTCAACGGACGTGTCAGTCCTTGGAGGAATACGTCAGGCCAATACTCTCTCATTCTAACAGCTTTGGCAACAATGCGGAAAAAGACACGGCTGGCTGCCGTGCCTCTCACCGTAATTCTTATTGTTGAATAGGAGGAAATCAATATGAATCACGACAAACTTATGATTGGTGGCCACGAATTTCATTCCCGTTTTATTCTTGGCTCAGGCAAGTATTCTCTGAAACTCATTGAAGCGGCTGTGAAGGACGCGGGCGCGGAGATGATTACCCTGGCCGTTCGCCGCGCCAACACGAAGGAGCAGGAGAATATCCTGGACTTTATCCCCAAGGACGTTACGCTGCTCCCCAATACCAGCGGCGCAAGGACTGCGGAAGAAGCCGTCCGGATTGCCCGGCTTGCCCGTGAACTTGGCTGCGGAAATTTTGTCAAGATTGAGATCATGCGGGACTCGAAGTACCTGCTTCCCGACAATCAGGAAACCATTAAGGCCACCGAGATTCTTGCCAAAGAAGGCTTTGTAGTCATGCCCTATATGTATCCTGATCTCAACATTGCCCGTGACCTTGTGAATGCCGGAGCGGCTGCGATTATGCCTCTCGCTTCTCCCATCGGCTCCAACAAAGGGCTTGCGACCAGGGATTTCATCCAGATTCTGATTGATGAGATTAACTTGCCTATCATCGTGGACGCTGGAATCGGCAGGCCGTCCCAGGCCTGCGAGGCAATGGAAATGGGCGCAGCCGCAATTATGGCAAACACTGCGCTGGCGACCGCCGGAAACCTGCCTGTGATGGCGTCCGCCTTCCGGCAGGCCATTGAGGCTGGGCGCAAGGCTTATCTCGCGGGGCTGGGCAGAGTCCTCACCCGCGGCGCATCGGCGTCCGACCCGCTGACCGGATTTCTCCGGGATTGAGGGGTGAGAGATGGAAAATCAATTTTTTGTGGATTCCGACCATCTTTCGCCTGCGGCGCTGGAGAAAAAGCACCGACTGGAAACCGATCCTTCTTCCCGAAAGAACCACATGGAATATCTGCCGGGGATGGAGCAGATTCAGTCGGATGTGCGGGCGAATGTAATGGGGCAGGTGAACGCCTTTGACCCGTCACAATACACCGCGAAGGATGTAAAAGCGGCTTTAGAGCACGAGAACTGTTCCATTGAGGATTTCAAGGTGCTACTCTCCCCCGCAGCGGAACCCTTCCTGGAGCAGATGGCGCAGCGCGCCCGGCTGGAAACCAGTAAACATTTTGGCAATACCGTTTATCTGTTTACCCCCTTATATATCGCCAATTACTGCGAAAATTACTGCGTCTACTGCGGCTTCAACTGCTATAACCACATCAGCCGTATGAAGCTGACCATGGAGCAGATCGAAAAAGAAATGCAGGTGATCGCTGACAGCGGCATGGAGGAAATCCTGATTCTGACCGGCGAGAGCCGCAGTCAAAGCGATGTAGCCTACATCGGAGATGCCTGCAAGCTGGCGCGGAAATACTTCCGCATGGTGGGCCTTGAGATTTATCCGGTCAACACAGATGAATACCGTTATCTGCACGAGTGCGGCGCGGACTATGTAACGGTGTTCCAGGAGACTTACGATGCGGATAAGTATGAGACGCTGCACCTGCTGGGGCACAAGCGGGTCTGGCCCTACCGGTTTGACGCCCAGGAGCGGGCGCTGATGGGCGGTATGCGCGGCGTGGCGTTCTCCGCCCTGCTTGGCCTGTCCGATTTCCGCAAGGACGCTCTGGCCAGCGCATTGCACGTTTACTACTTGCAGCGCAAATATCCCCACGCGGAGATGTCTTTGTCCTGCCCGAGGCTGCGCCCCATCATCAATAACGATCAGATCAATCCTTTGGATGTACACGAAAAGCAGCTCTGTCAAATCCTCTGCGCCTACCGCATTTTTCTTCCCTTTGTAGGCATTACCGTATCT
This sequence comes from Clostridia bacterium, assembly GCA_910576325.1. Lineage (GTDB taxonomy): Bacteria > Bacillota > Clostridia > Lachnospirales > Lachnospiraceae > Laedolimicola. The sequence continues at coordinate 42,189 of CAJTIM010000003.1, read as the reverse complement.
TCCCGTGAAAGCGCCCAGTTCCGCAACGGCATTGTAAAAATCGCCGCAACAAAGGTCTCGGCCGGCGTATCCACCGGCGTCGGTGACCACGACAACAAGTATAACGGAACGGAAGCCGATGCGCCGCAGGGGGATGAGCAGTTTGAAATCAATGACGGCCGCAGTCTTGAGAAAATGTATCAAGATATCGAAGGGGAGGGCTTGCAGCCTGTCCTGAACGATTACCTCTATATGTAGAAAGGATATGCCAATGCGAAATTTCGATACCACACTCTATTTTATTACAGACAGTACCAGCTTTTCCGAGGAAGAATTTTTATACCGTGTGGAAGAAGCCTTGAAGGGCGGCGCGACCATGTTACAGCTCCGCGAGAAGGATAAGACCACAAGAGAATATATCTCCCTTGCCAAGAACGTCCATGACCTTACGGTGGAATATCATGTTCCGCTTATTATCGACGACCGTATTGACGTTGCCCTTGCTATGGGTGCGGAAGGCGTCCATCTTGGACAGAGCGATATGCCCATTGCAGCCGCAAGGAAAATCCTGGGTGACGGGTTCATCATCGGCGCAACGACAAAGACCGTCTCCCAGGCCCTGGAAGCCTATGAGCAGGGCGCGGACTATCTTGGAGTAGGTGCGATCTATCCTACCACGACAAAGGTTAAGACCGTTCTGACCTCTACTGAAACGCTGGACGCAATCTGCAAAGCCGTACCCATTCCCACAAACGCTATAGGCGGATTGAATAAAAACAATGTGGATATCCTTGAGGGCATTGGAATCGCTGGAATCTGCGTCGTGTCGGCAATTATGAAGGCGGATGATCCACAGACAGAGACAAAAATCCTGCTTGACCTTGCAAAGAAGCTGAAAAAACAGTGAGCAAAAGCGGCAGACCGGGGGCACCACTCTCTGTCGCTCAACAAAAATAATGCGAATATCGGAAAAGGAGTTAAAACGATGCGGACAGCATTATCAATCGCGGGAAGCGATTCCTGCGGAGGCGCTGGCATTCAAGCGGACATAAAAACGATGATGATGAACGGTGTTTACGCAATGAGCGCCATCACGGCGCTGACGGCGCAGAACACCACCGGCGTCCGGGGGATACAAGAAGTAGCACCTGCGTTTTTAATCGATCAGATCGACGCCGTTTTTGAGGATATTTTCCCCGACGCAGTTAAAATCGGCATGGTATCTTCGGCGGAGCTGATCCAGGCCATTGCCAGCAGGCTGAGGCATTTCAAGGCAAAAAATATCGTAGTAGACCCCGTTATGGCGGCTACCAGCGGCTCGCCCCTTATCAAAACAGATGCAGTCGCTATGCTGATGAATGCGCTTTTCCCCCTCGCCGCCGTTGTTACGCCGAACATTCCCGAAGGGGAAATTCTGTCCGGAATGTCCATTTCCTGCAAAGAGGATATGATAAACGCCGCAAAGGCAATCCACGAGGCCCACGGCTGCGCGGTGCTGCTGAAGGGCGGGCACAGTGTCAGCGGTGCCAGCGATCTGCTGTATATAAACGGTGAATACCGCTGGTTTGAGGGCAAACGAATTGACAATCCCAATACCCACGGAACAGGCTGCACCCTGTCCTCCGCCATCACCTCCAATCTGGCCAAGGGCTTTGATCTCATCCAGTCGGTACAGCGGGCCAAGGACTATATCTCCTGTGCGCTTGCGGCCCAGCTTAACCTGGGCGCAGGCACGGGGCCAATGCAGCATAACTTTGATTTGAATAACCGTTTTGCGGAGGAAGCATAAAACGGATTTGAAAGGAAATGAAACAACATGAGAAATTACACAACACAAATGGATGCGGCGCGGCAGGGTATCATCACCCCGGAAATGAAGGCAGTCGCCAAAAAAGAATACCGGACAGAGGAGAATATCCGGGATCTCGTTGCCAGAGGGCAGGCGGTGATCTGCGCCAATAAGCTGCACACCTGCATCGACCCCAACGGTGTGGGCTCCATGCTCCGCACCAAGATCAACGTGAATCTCGGCGTGTCCCGGGACTGCAAGGACTATGACGTTGAAATGCGGAAGGTTATGGCGGCGGTCGATATGGGCGCGGAGGCCATTATGGATCTCTCCTCCCACGGCAACACCCAGCCCTTCCGCCGGAAGCTCACCAGCGAATGTCCCGCAATGATCGGAACTGTGCCCGTATATGACAGCGTAATCCATTACCAGAGAGACCTTGCGACCCTCACGGCGAGGGATTTTATTGATGTCATTCGACTTCACGCGGAGGATGGCGTGGATTTTGTGACCCTCCACTGCGGCATTACCCGGAAAACGATTGAGCAAATCCGAACTCACAAAAGAAAGATAAATATTGTTTCCCGCGGCGGCTCTCTTGTTTTCGCGTGGATGAGCATGACCGGGGAGGAAAATCCCTTTTATGAATACTTTGACGATATCCTGGATATCTGCCGTGAGTACGATATAACGATCTCTCTTGGTGACGCGTGCCGTCCCGGATGTCTTGCGGATGGTAGCGACGTGTGTCAGATCGAAGAACTTGTCCGTCTCGGAGAGTTGACCAAACGCGCCTGGGCAAAGGACGTTCAGGTTATGGTGGAAGGCCCCGGACATATGCCGATGGATCAGATTGAGGCAAATATGAAGCTCCAGCAAACCATTTGCATGGGTGCGCCCTTTTATGTTTTGGGGCCAATTGTTACCGATATCGCTCCTGGATATGACCACATTACTTCTGCCATTGGCGGAGCGATTGCTGCGGCTTCCGGCGCTGCGTTCCTCTGCTATGTAACGCCTGCCGAACATCTGGCCCTTCCTAATGTAGAGGATGTAAAGCAGGGTATTATTGCCTCACGCATCGCAGCCCACGCGGCGGATATCGCAAAGAAGATTCCGCATGCGAGAGACCTTGACGATGCAATGGCGGATGCGAGAAGAACCTTCGACTGGGAAAAGCAGTGGGAATGCTCCATCGACCCCGAGACCGCAAAGGCAATTCGTGACAGCAGAGCACCGGAGCATGAGGACAGTTGCTCCATGTGCGGCAAATTCTGTGCGGTCAGAAGTATGAATAAGGCTCTTGCCGGCGAGTATATTGATATCTTATAATGTACATGTAATAGTGTGGTCGTTAAAAGTAAAGCAGACTGAAATCTCACATTCCCCCTTGACAACATCTTTAGAAGTACAAATGTATTGTAACAGACAGGTTTCGGTGAAATAAGGGAATGTGAACGTTAGCGGCGTTTTCCTTTGCAGTTGAATAAAAACCCGATTTGTGATAGCCTCATATAAGAAATTTTAAGATTTATGTACAAATTTCTTTTTCCCTGCAACATTTTGACAACTCAAGGACTCTATATTATTAGAAATGCATTTCAAGAATAAGTGAGGTGGGAGGAATGGAACGCTTTATGGAGCAGTACCAGGCAGTTTACAAGGACATGTACCGTCTGGCCTATTATTACATGGGCAACGCCGAGGATGCCGAGGACGCAGTTCAGGAGACGGCGCTCTCTGCCTACGAGCATTTTCACCGGCTAAAAAACAAGGAAGCCTTCCGCCCCTGGATATTCAAGATCCTGGTAAACCGCTGTAAAAAAAGCTTAAAAAGACGGAATCTCTGGGGAATCCGAAAAGAGGAACCCGAACCCTCCTACGAGCCAAGCCTCACCTCCCAGGCAGAGCTTTTGGAGCTTCTTGGAAGACTGGAGGAAGAAGAACGCCTGATTGTAACGCTTATTGTATTCGGCGGCTACAAAGGCGAGGAAATCGCCCGCTTGCTTAACAAAAATCACAGCACTGTCCGATCCAAGTACCGCCGAGCCTTGAAAAAACTGGAATCGGAGCTTACATAGAGAACTGGAATCAGTAATATCCGTCCCAGTGCACAAATCGATTTACAGGCACATGCATCTGTGACTGGAAATTGATTTAGTGAAGGTGTACTGGGAGGGATATTACGGAACTGGAATCAGTAATATCCGTCCCAGTACACAAATCGATTTACAGGCACATGCATCTGTGACTGGAAATTGATTTAGTGAAGGTGTACTGGGAGGGATATTACGGAACTGGAATAGGAGGCGCAGAAATGGAAAGAGAAAAAGAAATTTTAAATAAAATCCATGAAAAAGGCAAAGAACTGGATATTCCCTCCGGCCTCGCTCCGGAGTGGATGCAGGAAACCTTAAAAGAGCATGAAAGAAAGCAGTATTTCCGAAAAGGCCGTTTATACCCGGCCTTGGCTGCCGCGGCCAGCTTTTGCCTGATAGCCGGCCTCTTACTGCACGTTGCTTCCCTGGGCTTCCTGTCCGCAAACAACTATGAGGCGGAGCTATCCATTCTCCCCCAAGGGGAATTAATGAATCCGCTGAATCAGCAGGAAAAAACAGCCCCATCAAAATCCCTGGAAGAAGAGAAGGAGCTATTAACCTTCCCGGAAATGACCTACGAGGAAATTTACGCCCGCCTGTCCGAAAGCTGGCAGTCCGAACAAGAGATTTTAAGCTACGCCGCAAGAAAAGATGCCGCCTATGATACTGCCGGTCTGTCCGCAGTTTCGGAATCGGAGCAAAAACAAGCAACAACAGAGGACGCAGCCGATGAAGCAGCCTTTGGCCAAACCAACATACAAACAGCCGGAGTGGACGAGGCCGATTGCATCAAAAACGACGGCCGCTACCTGTACCAGATAGCCAGAAAACAGACAAAAAAAGAGGACGGTACGCCGGACGGAGAGAAGCAGGGCATCCAAATCCTGGATACTAAGGACGGTCTTAAGGAGACAGCCTTTCTGGAAGGCTTTGAGGATCTGAAAGAATTTTATCTTTGGAAGAACTTCATCATTACCATAGAAAATAAAAACTACGACACCGTTGATCCGGCTTTCGCGGCAAAAAAGGAATATGCGGAAGATCTGGCAGTCTGCGGCATCGAACCTCTGCGTTCCTACCATGAAATCACCATTTACGATATAACGGACAAAACCAGCCCCAGAAAGCAGAAAACCTTCACCCTCCGCGGAACCAGCGAGAGCACCCGCATATCCGAAGGCTATTTTTACGGAATCAGCTCCTTCACGGCAAATCCGGGAGAGGGAGAAGCGGATTACGACGCCTACATCCCAACCGTAGACGGAAACAAAATATCCGCCGACAAAATATACTGTCCTGACTACGCAGACGGAAGCAGCTTCCTGGTTCTGGTATCCATTGACCTGTCCAATCCCACGGAATTTGCAGACACACGAGCCGTTTTGTCCGGCTCCGGCACCTGCTATGTAAGCCAGAAAAACATCTACGTAACACACTACCAATCCGTCTATGAGGAAGAGCTGCACCAGGAAGGCACGGTCCTTGACAGTACCAAGCTTCTGCGCTTCTCCTACTTAAAAGGACGTTTTTACGCTCAGGCGGAGGGCGAGATTCCGGGCCGCGTAGACAACAGTTTTTCGCTGGATGAATACCAGGGCGATCTGCGAATTGCGGCAACCGTTCAGGAATATGAGGCAAAAAAAATAACCGATGACCGCACCGGCGAACTCCTCGGTTACGACTACGGAGAAAGCAAAGAAACCAACGCCCTGTACATTCTGGGCCGCGCTCTCAACATAAAAGGAAAAATCGAAGGCTTGGCAGAAGGCGAGCATATCAAATCCGCCCGCTTCTTAGGAGACACCGGCTACATTGTCACCTTCCGCCAGACCGATCCCCTTTTCGCCCTGGATCTCTCCGATCCCCAAAACCCGAAAGTCCTGGGCGAGCTGAAAATCAGCGGCTTCTCCGAATACCTTCACTTCTACGGAGAAAACCTGTTGCTGGGAATCGGAATGGAGGTTGACGAAGAAACCGGCCGGGAAGAGGGCATGAAGCTTTCCATGTTTGACATCACCGATCCGGCCGACCCAAAAGAGCAGTCCAAGCTCAACCTCAAAGACTACAACTACAGCGAAGCCCTCTGGGACCACCGCGCCGTCCTCATAGACACCGCAGAAAACCTCATAGGCTTCGAAGCCGACGGCAGCAGCCGCGGAAGCTTTTGGAAGGACTACCTGGTCTATTCCTACGAGAACGGCGCTTTCACCCAAAAACTAAAACTAAAAACCCAAACCGACAGCGAATCCTGGAACAGAACCCGCGGCACCTTCATAGGAGAAACCTTTTACATCCTCCGCGAAAATGGAACCGTAAGCTCATACAACCGCACCACTGGCGCCTTGCTGGAAGAATTAAAGTAAGTCCGCCTCTAATACAACCCATTATACTTGGGCAACGGATAATCCATTTCATAATTTCGACACAATTCAATGAAGGCTTTAGCTGATGAAGTAAGAAATTTTTCTTTGTGGTAGACGATATGAAATTTTCGTTTGAAGCTAAGTCCTTTTACATGGACTGCAACAACAAGTCCGCGTTCTATCGGTCCAATTACCATACGATGTGGCAATATGGCAATTCCAAGCCCGTTAACAACAGCATTTACCAGGGCAGTGGTGCTTGTGGCTTCCCAGATAGGGGAAACAGAAAATCCTGCTGCTTCAACTACCCGTTCAAAGGTATCTCGTGTGCCGCTTCCATGCTCACGAAGAAGAAAATTCTGTTGACGAAATTCTTCAACGGAAAGCAACTGCCCGGGGTAAAAGCTGCTGTTTGTAGGGCAGATCACAGTCAGATAGTCTTCCATATATTCCTCCGAAACAAAAGCCGGCGTATGAGAAACGCCTTCAATCAGCGCAAAATCCAGTTCATTTGTCAAAATTTTCTGTTCCAATCGCTCTGATGGTTCGATAGTTACTTTTATCTGCGTACCGGGATAACGGCTGTAAAAGGCTTTCGCATAGTAAGGGAGAAACTGAGAGCCAATAGTTATGCTTGCCCCAATTCTGATAACGCCAAAAGAATCCCAGTCTTTCATTCCTTTTTCCATATCATCAAACATGGAAATAATATGGGCGGAATACTCACAAAACCGTTGCCCGGCTTCTGTGATTTTAAGTCTTTTCCCGATTCTGTCAAATAGAGCCACGCCGTAATACTGCTCCAGTTCCTTGATAGCAAGACTTACTGCGGGCTGTGTCATGTGGAGTTCTCCGGCAGTCTTTGTTGTATTGAAATTATTTCTGCAAACCGATAGGAATATTTTTAAGTGCCGTATTGTCATATTTTATCCCACTCTTATATGTATTTTCTTATTATATATATAAAATTATATTATTTTCCTTATCAAAAAGCAAGTGTTATACTTATTTGCATAAGGAGGGAATCACATTGAAACAAAAAATATTTATAAAGCTGTTTTTATCTGCTTTTCAGTTAAGTGCCTGCACGTTCGGCGGCGGATTTGTAATTATACCCTTAATGCAGAAAAAATTTGTTGATGAGCTGCACTGGATAGAAGAACAGGAAATGATGGACTTAACAGCAATCGCACAATCCTCACCCGGCGCAATCGCAGTCAATGCGTCTATTCTTGTAGGGTATCATGTGGCAGGGGTGATTGGGGCTTTGATAACGGTATTGGGAACGGTGTTGCCGCCGCTCGTCATTATCTCTGTCATTTCCTTTTTCTATACTGCATTTCGTGATAATGTGATCGTCAACATGGCTATGACAGGTATGCTTGCAGGAGTAGCTGCTGTAATCTGTAATGTAGTAATTACAATGGGAAAAAGCATTTTCCAAAAAAAACGAGTTCTTCCGATTGCTGTTTTGTTTGCATCCTATGTTGCTGTTCGTTTCATGAAAATCAACATAATACTGATTATTTTAGTCTGTGCCGCAATCGGTGTAGTTGATACTTTGTATTTTGACAGGAAAGGGAGACGGGCATGATTTATTTTGAATTGCTGTGGAGCTTTTTTCAAATTGGGTTGTTTAGTATAGGCGGTGGCTACGCTGCCATGCCGCTGATTCAAAGTCAAGTTGTCGATGTGCACTCGTGGCTGACTATGACTCAATTCGCAGATATTATGACGATTGCGGAAATGACGCCGGGGCCGATTGCCATCAATTCAGCAACCTTTGTAGGGATCCAAGTTGCAGGTATTACCGGGGCGTTTATTGCTACTTTGGGCTGTATTCTCCCGTCCTGTGTGATTGTAATGACGCTGGCCTATATTTATTATCGTTTTCGCGGATTAAAAATGGTACAGGGGGCGCTTGCGGGTCTTCGCCCTGCAGTGGTAGCCATGATTGCCTCCGCAGGTATTACGTTAGTAATCATGTCTTTTTACGGAGAAAGAGTTCTGCCTGCTGATTTGAGTGGAGTCAACGTGATTTCCGTTATTATTTTTACGATTGGTTTTTTTGTTTTGAGGAAATGGAAAGTAAATCCCATTTATGTGATGATGGGGGCAGGCGCAGCCGGAGTATTGCTGTATTCTGTTGTTTGATATGAGGAGAGCTGATATGAAGTACATAATGAAAGCAGGAACTTTATATTTTAATGATATAGTGGCAGCCCGAATAAAAGGCGCTATAACAGGTTCGGAAAAAAAGATATATTCTGTAAACGGTTCCGTGCTTATGCAGGCGAATATAGAAAACTTAGAGGTTCCGCCAAATGAAACGAGGAATGTCCGCTGCCGCCAATATATCTTGTTTGACGGTAATGGCAACAAATATGCAGTCGCAAATCCGGACTATGCGGCGGGAGATGACCCGACCGTAGTTGGCTGGCCTTTATGCCGTATGCCAAGAGTAGACCATGCAAAAGTTGTATTTGACAAAAATGAATATTTGCTAATAATGCGCAACACCCAAAATTATATATTATCTGATAAGTTTGACAAAGCAGTTATTCAGATTTTTCACCGGGGATTAACCGGAGGCTGGAATATAGAAGTTATGAACGATTTTCTTCCGGAAATGATATGCGGTATTTTTGTGTTCTGTAAGTATATTGAGCAGGAAAATGAATTTTTACTAGTATAAAAATGAGTAAAACAGCAAAGCCTGCCGAATCGGTTAATACATTGCACAGAAACATACAAGGAGCATGTCGAATATACCTTAAATGCCTTTTGCAGAGTAATCATACACTGTGGGGCAGTCAGCGCATGGCATGACAGGGAGAAGCGGCGGCAGAGGGGAACTTTATGGATGCCGCCGCAGTACGGCGCGGCATCACATACATAGGAACATTCCCATCCATTTATCAAGAAATCTTCAAATAATTCCGCATATTCTTCAAAGCATTCTTTTCCAACCTGCTCACCTGCGCCTGCGAAATCCCAATCTCATCCGCCACCTCCATCTGCGTCTTCCCCTGAAAGAACCGCAGATTAATAATATAATTCTCCCGCTCCGGCAGCTTCTTCATAGCCTCCGAGAGCGAAAGCTCCTCCACCCAGAGCTCTTCCTTATTCTTCTTATCACTAATCTGATCCATCACGTACAGCGTATCCCCGCCCTCCGTATAAACCGGCTCATAAAGACTTACCGGACTTTGAATCGCATCCAGCGCAAAAATAATATCCTCATCCGAAATCCCGATTTCCTGAGCAATCTCACTGATTGTAGGCTCCTTGGAATTTTTCCGCATCAGCTCTTCCTTGGCATAGATAGCCTTATAAGCCGTATCCCGAAGTGACCGGCTCACACGGATGGAATTATTATCTCTCAGATACCGCCGGATCTCACCTATGATCATAGGAACTGCATAAGTGGAAAATTTTACCCCCAGTTTATCGTCAAAATTGTCAATTGCCTTCATCAGCCCGATACAGCCAATTTGAAACAGATCGTCCACATTTTCACTGCTTGCTGAAAAGCGCTTAATTACACTTAGAACAAGCCGAAGATTCCCCTTAATGTACAGTTCCCGTGCCTCTTTATCCCCCTGTGAAATCCGCTCCCACAGCGCGTCCTTTTCCTCCTGCTTCAGAAGAGGGAGCTTAGCCGTATTTACTCCGCATATTTCTACCTTGTTCAATGCCATCCTGCGAAAGTCCTCCTTGCTGTTCGATTTCTTGTTAATAACAAGATTTCCAGCAGTGATTTTTCTATGCGCAGTATATGGAAAATAAAAAAAATAATAGTCCTTGACAATTGAATAATGATAATAATTTGTTGAAAAACAATAAAAATTTATTGACAAATGAATTGGGCGGAGGTATGATAAAAAACAAAGACAACGACGCCGGAAAACTCTGCCGGGTGCGGAGCCTTTATCGGCTTTTCGCGGCAATAAGATTGAAAGAAAGAGGGATAAAAGTATGGGTTATGCGCTGCTGTTTTTTCTGTTCCTGGGTCTGATGCTGATCCCAGGTCCGCTGTTCACCGTCTGGAATATCCGGAACCTGCTCCTTCACCGGGAGCATACGGGAAAATTTGAAGCAATGGTTTTTGGTGTAGGGGGCCTCTACAGCTTGCTGCTCTACGGACTTTGGAGTCCCAGAGGCTGGGAGGAAAGTATTTTGATCAATCAAGATATGTCATCTCTTCATGAGCCGTTTTCCAGGGCGCATATACCAAGTATCTTGATCCTGATGCTGGCAGGTCTTATTTCCTATGCATACTTAAAGTCAAAAAAGGAAACGGCGCCGCCGCTGGCAGCCGTGCTTTCTATGGCCGGCGTTTATCTTGGTATTCTGGTGAACCTGCTGGTGATAATACAATTGTTTGGCGGCGTTGCGGCCTTTGGAAATGTGTTTCCCGGAGATGTGCTTTTGCTGATGCTGGTTCCCTTTAATTACATCTTACTGTCCGTAAACCTTTTGATTCAGGTGGTAAAGGGACAGAGCCGAAGAGTACGGGAGCGGGATATGCCAGTTAAAAGCCGTTTTTTCAATGACTGCAACCGCATCCTCGCAGCCAGTGAGCATTGGGCTTTGTATGCCTTACTCTTGTCCCTGCCCCTGCTCTGCGTCATCATTGCGGCGCTGCTGTTATTCGGCCAGAAGCCGGACAGCGTTATTCGGGCCTTTACGGAGACAAGCGACTGGGCTTTGTCAACAAAGATATCACCGCCGTCAGTAGTCATTGACAGTCATTATCTGTGCACGGTGGCCCTGCAGGGACATAAGGAGCTGGTGAAGCCTCAGAGGCTGGGGATCCGCAGGGGCGGTAAGATCATGGTAAATCGCCAGCTCTGCGTAGCCAATGCCTTTGAGCAGCTTTTGGAGGAGCGCACACCCCGTTTTCACCGGGCGCTGCGAAAGTTTTACGACACCTACGGTTATCCCGTTTCCAAGTACATCCGTACACCGTTGACGGCCGACATCATCTATTTGCTTATGAAGCCTTTGGAGTGGATGTTTGTGACAGTGCTGTATCTCTTTGATACCAATCCGGAGGATCGGATTGCACGGCAGTATCTTCCTCTGTAGAGGAAAGAAGGCGGCAGATATTAGTTTTACAGGCAGCCGGTGTATGAGGAGAGTTAAGGGCTTATGAAGAATGAAAAGTGCGGATTTCAGATTTTTATATTGCTGGTGGCTGCGTTTCCTTTTTGGCTTCCGCTGGTTTTATGGCTTGGATATGTGCTTATGGGATGGATGGGAGGAAAGGATTCGGCGGCAGGATATGAAAAAAGATGGGAAATTGAATTTTCTTCCGAATGGAAGGAAGTCTGTCATGCGGATAGCGGTCCGAGCTTTCACGGGGACGGAATGCGGTATGGCGTCTATGAAAACGTCAGTGGGGGCAGTATTGCAGAATTAGGCTGTTCCTTTGCAAGAGGGAAGAATGACGCTGTGGCAGAGGAATTTCAGGCTGTGGCGGAAGCTCTTGAGACGGAGGAAAAGAATCAGCCGGATTTTACGAAAGATTTTGCGTGGGCAAGGCTGGCGAAGGAGGATGGAAGTTTTTTGATTCTTCTCTTTTTTCCGGAGGATAACAGGATGTTTCTGGCAGAGGCGATATTTTGAGTCTCAGTCCTTCAAAGATCCGAAAAATTCTCATGAAGAACAATCTCAAATGTAAGAAGGTTTAGCAGTATAGCAGGTATTTTTATAGATTTCCGGGTATTAAATCTGCGGGATGGAAGTCTGTGGGACGCTTTGCTTTTATCACTCAAAAGATTTCCAGGTTTTGCGCATAAACAGCCAGGTAATCAGAAGAACCGGCGCCGATTGAAGCAGTTCCGGAAGGAAGCTTCGATTTAACAGCAGGCTGTAAAGGTCGGCGGCAATTATATACGTTATGCATTGTATATAGAGGCCGCATTTTTTTCGTTTGAACAGAATCAGGTAGATACCTGCCAGGCGGAGAACAGGAAGCCAGAAAAAAATCCGGGGAATGGGATAGCGGGAGCTTATAAGATCAAAGAAAAGACATTGCATCCCATTTAAAACAGATAAGAACCAAAGCCATATTTTTAATGCATCTGCCATTTTGCCGCACATCCCCTGCGAAATTTTTATGTTTCTATTTTATCGTCTTTTGTGGAAAATAGCAATGCTTTATCCCACATTCAAGCCAGCTTCAATTCGTGTTCAATTTTCTTGCAACTCCCCTCAAGATCCTCTATAATTAAGTTCATTACCACTGTGTATTATTCTAAAACCATTCCTCATAAAAATATGCGTGAATTGAAGAAATGCCCTGTGGATATATCATTATGTACAAAAGATATGCGCAATTTTAAGGAAGCACCCTGCGGGTATACCATCATGCATAAAAAATGTGTGCAATTTAAGGAAATACCCTGCGGGTATACCATCATGTACAGAAAACATGTGCAATATTAAGGAAAGGATCACATCATATGGAAGAAATCCGTTTAAATAAATTCTTAAGCGAGGCCGGCGTATGCTCCCGGCGTGAAGCGGACAGAATGATTGAGGAAGGCCGCATCACCGTAGACGGCAGGAAAGCCGAGACGGGTATGCGCGTGCGTCCGGATCAGGAAATCAAAGTGGGAAAGAAACTTATCTCAATGGAGCGTGAAGAGGAAGTGCTTCTGGCCGTGTACAAGCCGGAGGGCGTTGTCTGCACCACTGATCGGAGAGAGAAGCGCAATATCGTGGATTTTGTGGGCTATCCTGTCCGCATTTACCCCATCGGGCGTCTGGACAAGGATTCCGAAGGACTGATCCTGATGACAAACATCGGAAGTCTGGTCAACAAAATGATGCGCTCCGTCAATTATCACGAGAAGGAATACCTGGTTACCGTCCATAAGCCGGTGACGGATGCTTTTCTGGAGCGGATGGCAAAGGGGGTGCGCATACGCAAAGAGGAGAAGGGCGAGGTGCTCTTAGACGCAATGACAAGACCCTGCCAGGTGGAAAAGCTGGGAAGATGCAGCTTCCGTATCATTCTGACCCAGGGCCTGAACCGGCAGATCCGGCGCATGTGCGAGGCCCTTGGCTACCAGGTGACTCATTTAAAGAGGGTGCGGGTTCTGAATATTGAGCTGAAAGGCATGCGCCCCGGAACATGGCGGAGAGTGACGGATAAAGAATTAAAAGAACTCATGGAGCTGCTCAGGGGATCAGCAGGATAAAATACAGGTCATAGAAACACCCTCCGGCATACCTTTACGTGCAGAAGGCATGCACAGATCTTAAGGAAAGGAAGCAATGGCAATGGATGAAAAAAAGGCGAGAATGCGGGAACTGGTAGAGCTTCTGAACCGGGCAGGCCGAGCCTATTACCAGGAAGCCCGTGAGATCATGGATAATTACGAATATGATAAGCTCTACGATGAGCTTCTAAATCTGGAAAAGGAGACAGGAACTACGCTGTCGGGAAGTCCTACGGTTCATGTAGGCTATGAGGTTTTAAGCGATCTCCCCAAGGAGCGGCATGAAACCCCCATGCTTTCCCTGGACAAAACAAAGGAGGTTGAGGATCTCAAAGAATGGGTGGGAGACCATAAGACCCTTCTCTCCTGGAAGCTGGACGGTCTGACTATTGTACTGACCTACCGGGAGGGACGGCTCTTCAAGGCGGTTACCCGGGGAAACGGCGAGGTAGGCGAGGTCATTACCAACAATGCCAGAGTATTCCGGAATATCCCCCTGCAAATTCCCTATCAGGGCGAGCTGATCCTACGGGGCGAGGCCGTAATCGGCTACAAAGAGTTTGCCCGTATTAACGAGGAGATCGAGGACGCGGACGCCAGATATAAAAATCCGCGGAATCTGTGCAGCGGTTCCGTCCGTCAGCTAAACAACGAGATAACCGCAAAGCGCAGCGTAAACTTTTTTGCCTTTTCCCTGGTATCCGCAGCAGAGGCGGATTTTGAAAATTCCCGCGAAAAAGAATTTCTCTGGCTTCGGGATCAGGGCTTTGACGTGGTGGAATACCGCGTGGTAACGGCGGAAAATCTGGAGGAAGCCGTCCGCTGGTTTTCCGATCATATTTCGGAAAATGATTTCCCTTCGGACGGTCTGGTAGCCGTCTACGACGACATTTCCTATGGAAAATCTCTTGGCCGAACCTCAAAATTCCCGCGGGATTCTATGGCCTTTAAATGGGCTGACGAGATTCGCGAAACAAAGCTTTGTGAAATTGAGTGGAGTCCCTCCCGGACGGGCCTTATCAATCCGGTGGCCATCTTTGAGCCGGTAGAGCTGGAGGGCACCACCGTAAGCCGGGCCAGCGTCCACAATATCAGCATTTTGAAGGCGCTGGAGCTTGGAATCGGCGATACCATTGAGGTCTACAAGGCCAATATGATCATCCCCCAGATAGCCGAAAATCAGACCCGAAGCGGAAACGTGGAGATTCCGGAAGTCTGTCCTGTCTGCGGAGGCGCCACGGAGGTTCGCAAGGTCAACGATGCGGAGTCCCTCTACTGCACCAACAACGAATGTCAGGCTAAGAAAATCAAATCCTTTACTTTGATGGTCAGCCGGGATGCGCTGAATATCGAAGGACTTTCCGAAGCTACTCTGGAAAAATTTATTGCCAGGGGCTTTATTCATGAACCTGCGGATATTTTCCGATTAGATCGCCATCGGGAGGAAATGGTGGAGCTGGAGGGCTTTGGGGAAAGGTCCTACGAGAATCTTATGGCAAATGTGGAAAAGGCCAGGAATACGACCCTGGCTAAGGTGATTTACAGCCTGGGCATCCCCAATATCGGCCTGGCCGGGGCAAAGCTTATCTGCCGGGAGTTCGGCAATCAAGTGGATGATATGCTGAAAGCAAAACCGGAAGAATTGGCGGCCATAGACCGGGTGGGCGATGTGATTGCCGAAAGCTTTGTCACATATTTTCAGGATGAAGGAAAAAGAGAGCGCTTTTTCAATCTGCTGTCAGAGCTTGTCATTGTGCAGGAGGAGCGGGCGGACGAAGAACAGCAGACCTTAAAAGGGAAGGTGTTTGTTATCACCGGAAGCCTCAGCCATTTTTCCAACCGCACGGAGCTTAAGGAGCTGATTGAATCCAGGGGAGGGAAGGTGACAGGAAGCGTAACAGGTAAGACGGATTATTTAATCAACAATGATACAGCCTCCGGTTCTTCAAAAAATAAAAAGGCGAAAGAGCTGGGAGTGGCGATTATTTCGGAAGAGGAGTTTTTGACATTATGAAAAAGGACGGAAAGATTGTATTTTTTGACATCGACGGGACCATATTTGAGCAGGGGAAGGGAACTCCGGACAGTACCAGGGAGGCATTATGCCTGCTTAAGGAAAACGGACACATCCCGGTGGTATGTACGGGGCGGTCAAAAGCAAGTGTATTTCCAGAGATTCTTGAACTGGAATTTCCGGCCATGATTGCAGGAGCCGGAACCTATGTGGAATATGAGGGAAACGTGATTCGCAATCTGCTCCTGAACCATGAGCTTGTGGAGCGGACAGTGCCCCGTCTGGAGGGTGCCGGCTGCGCTCTGGTTCTGGAGGGGCCGGAGTATTTAAGCTATCGCAGGAACGGAGGAGCGGCCGATTATTATAATGTATTGAGCCGGCTTCACAGAGAATATCCCCATCAGATTAAGGAAATGGAGCCGGGAAAGGATGAGGCCAATAAGATTTCGGCCCGAATTTCGGATACGGAGGCTTTTGAGGCATTGGCGCCGGAGCTTGAGAAGGATTTTTCCATTGTCCGCTATGAGAGCTTTCCCTTTGTGGAGATGATGCCGGCCGGAATCAATAAGGCGGCCGGCATTGAGACGTTGATTACACATCTGGGGATTCCGCGTTCTCATACATATGCATTTGGGGATGGACCAAACGACTTAGAAATGTTACAATATGTACAGTACGGAACGGCTATGGGAAATTCCGAGGACAGCGTGCTTAAGGCGGCAAAGTATAAGACAAAGGGCATCTGGGAGGACGGAATTTACTTAGGGCTTAAACAGTATGGATTAATTTGAGATAAGGAGCAAAAAAGCATGGATGGAAAATTGTATGATTTGATGAACTGGCCCAGGATTGAGGCATTGGTCTATTCCGAGGAGGATGAACCCCAGGAAATTCTCGGACCCCACAAGGTGACAGGGGGAATTTTAATTCAGGCTTTTTTGCCTACGGCCATGAAGGTTACGGTGGCCGTAAAGGACGGCAGGACTTACCCGATGGAGCAGGCGGACGAAAACGGCTTTTACGCAGTTCTTCTGCCGGGAAAGACGATCCCCGAGTACACCTATCAGGTAGAGTACGACAACGGGACCGGGGAAGAGCTTGCGGATCCTTACGCCTTTGCGCCCAAGGTATTTACCCAGAATGACGCGGACAAGTTTGAGGCAGGCATCCATTATACCATTTACGAAAAGCTGGGTGCACATCCCATGACCATTCGGGGCACAGAGGGCACTTACTTTGCGGTCTGGGCGCCCAATGCTGCCAGGGTGAGCGTGGTGGGAGATTTCAACCTCTGGGACGGACGCCGCCATCCCATGCGTAAGCTTAAGGAGTCCGGTATTTTTGAATTGTTTATCCCGGGAGTGAAAGCCGGGGAAACCTACAAATATGAGATTAAAACAAAGAGCCGCCTGCCCATGCTGAAAGCGGACCCTTATGCCAACGGTGCGGAGCTTCGGCCCAATACGGCTTCGGTGGTCCGGGATTTGACCGGATTTTCATGGACGGACAAGGCATGGCTGGAACAGCGCAAAAAGACAGATTATAAAAAGGCTCCCATGCTGATCTATGAGCTTCACTTAGGCTCCTGGAAGAAGCCTGAGGAAGAGTCCGGCCGGGAATTTTACAATTACCGGGAGATTGCACAAGAGCTTGCTCCCTATGTGAAGGAAATGGGCTACACCCATGTGGAGCTGATGCCGGTGATGGAGCATCCCTTTGATGCCTCCTGGGGATATCAGGTGACAGGCTATTATGCGCCTACGGCCCGGTACGGAACGCCGGAGGATTTTATGTATTTTATGGACTATATGCACGGTCAGGGGATCGGCGTGATCCTGGACTGGGTGCCGGCTCATTTTCCGAGGGATACCTTTGGACTGGCGGCCTTTGACGGGACATGTCTCTATGAGCACTGGGACCCCAGACAGGGTTCCCATCCGCACTGGGGGACTCTTATCTATAATTACGGGCGGCCCCAGGTAAAGAACTTCCTGATTGCAAATGCCCTGTTCTGGACGGAGGTTTACCATGCGGACGGTATCCGTATGGACGCCGTAGCCTCCATGCTGTACCTGGATTACGGGAAAAATGACGGCGAGTGGGTGGCCAATATCTACGGCGGCAAGGAAAACCTGGAGGCCGTGGAGTTCTTAAAGCACCTGAATTCCATTTTCAAGAAGCGTAAGGACGGCGCCCTGCTTATTGCGGAGGAATCCACTGCATGGCCCAGGATCACAGGAGCTGTGGAGGAGGATGGCCTTGGCTTTGACTTTAAGTGGAATATGGGCTGGATGAACGATTTTATAGGGTATATGCACTATGACCCGGTATTTCGGGCTTATCATCACGGAGAGCTGACCTTTAGTATGATTTATGCCTACAGTGAGAATTTTATCTTAAGCCTTTCTCATGACGAGGTGGTTCACGGCAAGGCATCCTTAGTTGGAAAGATGCCGGGGGATCGGGATTCCCAGCTCAATAATCTGCGGGCGGCCTACGGCTATATGATGGCTCATCCGGGGAAAAAGCTGCTCTTTATGGGACAGGAGTACGCCCCCTTTGAGGAGTGGAATGAAAATGTGGGTCTGGACTGGGAGCTTCTTCAGTACCAGGATCACAGCAATATGAGAGATTATGTGAAGGCTTTGAACGTTTTTCTGCGGGAGCATCCGGCGCTTTATGAGCAGGATCACGAGCCGGAGGGCTTTGAGTGGATCAACAACATTTCCGCCAATGAAAATATGCTCGTGTTCTTAAGGAAGGCAAAGAAAGCGAAGGAGACATTGCTTGTTGTGTGCAACTTCTCGCCTCTGGTTTATGAGAAGCATAAAATTGGCGTGCCCTTTGAGGGAAGGTATAAGGAGATTTTCAACAGCGACAGCGAGGAGTTCGGCGGAAGCGATGTGCGGAACAAGCGGGCGAAGCTGTCCAAGAAGTCCGAGTGCGACGGACGGGAAAATTCCATTGAGATTACGGTTCCGCCGATGGGAATTGCCGTATTCGCATGTACGCCCGAGAAGGTTCCGGTGAAGAAAGGGAAAAAACTTCCGCAGCGAAAAAATCGGCAACAAAGAATAAATAATAACATCCAAGAATAAAGTAGAGGAAAAGACATGCTGGAGAACACGGATACGCCGCAGGAAATAGAAGCAATCACAGAGGAAATAGACCGATTTCAACGATATATTGACGAATATCTGCCGGGAGTCGTAGCCTTTGGCCTGCGGGTACTGATGGCTCTTGTGCTGTTCTTTATAGGCTCCCGTCTCATTAAGCTACTGCGCCGCATTGTGCGCCGTTCTATGGAGCGGGCCGGTGCGGATGTGGGCGTGATGCAGTTTATTGATTCCATCTTAAAGGCTTTTCTGTATTTTGTACTGGTGATGCTGATAGCCTCAAGCTTCGGAGTGGATACCACCTCAGTTGTGGCCCTGGTGGGGTCCGCAGGTCTGGCCGCAGGTCTGGCGCTGCAAGGCAGTCTGGCCAACTTTGCAGGGGGTGTTCTCCTGCTTATGGTGCGGCCCTTTAAGGTGGGGGATTATATTATTCAGGGAGATTTGGAGGGAACGGTTTCCGAGATCCAGATGATCTATACCTATCTGCTGACCCCGGATAACCGGAAGGTCGTTATTCCCAACGGCAAGCTGGCTGACAACAGTCTCATCAATGTAACGGCCCAGGAGAAACGGCGTCTTGACATAGACGTGGGAATCTCCTATACGGCGGATTTGAAAAAGGCCAAGGAAACCGGTATGAAGCTTTTGGAGCGGGAGGAACGCGTGTTGAAGGAAGAAGAGCGACTGGCGGTAGTTTCGGAATTGGCGGACAGCGCCGTGATCCTGAAGCTGCGCTTCTGGGTGAAGCCTGAGGATTACTGGAGTGTAAAGTGGGATATGACGGAGGCGGTGAAGCTTGCCTTTGACGCAGAGGGGATTGAGATTCCCTTTAACCAGGTGGATGTGCATATCCGGGAAGAGGAAGCTTAGAAATTTAGAAATAAATGCTGTTGTAATGGCCCAATAATATGAGACATGATATTTTTAGTGATATGTCAGAGTATAAGCACCAGATAATATTTGAAAGAAAATCAGAAAGGATAAAAGCTTATGAATCAGACAGGAAAAGAGTATGTAGCAGAAAAGGCAAAGGAGCTGATGGATTCCCATACCTGCTGTGCGGAGGCGAGAGAAGCGGCAAAAGCATGGCTGGATGCCCTTGGGACGGACAGGGAAGCAGAGGCGGCAGAAAATCTGATAGCGGAGCTTCAGGAGGACTTAATGCCTGTTGAGCAGCTTATCGCTTTTGCTGAATCCGAGGCGGGCGCCGGTGTTTTTGGAGACAAGGCAGGAGAGGTGGCGGCTCATGGTAAGGCAATCAAAGAAGCCGGCGGGAAATACTGTGACTGCCCGGCATGTGTGGCCGTAGAAGCCATTCTGAAAAAGAAAGAAGAGATTCTGTAGCATTTCGGAGGAACATCTGTCTGCGGAGCTGCTGTTCGTTTTTTGAGCAGCAGTTTTGCGGATCTTTCGGAGCAACGGAAAGAACGCACTGTAAGCCGTAAACGAGACACACAAATAAAATATACGGAGATGCCAGAAGCGGAAAAGCTCCGTATGCAGGGATTACAAAATACGTTTTCCTAAATCACTCCGTTTGCCGCCGTTCCTTTTTATCATCTGCCTCCATCCCGCTTCAGCGGCCATTTTGTATAAGAATCTGGGAAAGGCAATGGATACATAATGATTTTCTTGGGTTTTTGCGTGAAATATGGTATCTGCCAGGGCTTGCAGGGCTTTATAAATGGGGGCCTTGGGTCCGTGGCCGCCCTTGACATCCGGTATCTGGCTGAGAGCACCGCCTCCGCCCACGCCGATTCCGCCGCCCCAGAGAAGGCCTGCTTTTGCACACCAGTTTTCCAGGATGCTAAGAGCCGGAGCAGCCTGAATTCCTTCGTAGAAACCGCAGTTTACAATGCCGTAGACTGCCGTTTTTTTAGAGGATAAGCCCGCTTTTTCCAGCTGTATCAGGCAGGAGAGAAGATGGGAAGGGATGCCGTCCACATAAAGAGGGCATGCCAACACCCATACATCGGTCCGGGCTAATTCTGTCAGGAGTTCTTCCGAAACTGAGTTTTTGCACAGTTCTATGTCAGTAAATACGGCTTGGTTTCCCATATGCAGTTTTAAATCGGCCAGGAGTCCGGCACTGGCGCTGTTCTTCCCTTTGGGACTTCCGTTTATCAGAGCGATTTTCATAAAATACCCGATTCCTTTCGTTTTGCCTGTGTGCAAACAGTAATGGAAATCTTATTTTTCACAGGATAAGATTCTTTAATTCCTTTGCCGATTTATAAAAACGGATGCTTTTTATG
This sequence comes from Clostridia bacterium, assembly GCA_910576325.1. Classification (GTDB taxonomy): domain Bacteria; phylum Bacillota; class Clostridia; order Lachnospirales; family Lachnospiraceae; genus Laedolimicola. The sequence goes on along the minus strand of CAJTIM010000003.1, from coordinate 21,342 downwards.
CGGCCGTCATAGTTATCGGCGTTCGCGGCAATGAGCTTCCGGGCCGTTTCTTTTTCCGTCTCTGTGACAGCTTCCCCGTAAAAATAGGCGGACAGGGAAATAACATTCCCATATCTGCGTTTATGGTGCATTTCACCTCCGCGGAGAACAAAATCCGGGTGGATGTAGGAAATGGCCCGATCCTGTACTGCCTTTACAAAGGGGCTGACGCTGCCATAGCAGCATTGGCTGATTAGAATAAGCTCGCTGCATTTTCCCATAGCGATACCGGTGTTTTCGTAGCTATCACAGATCACGCATTTTCCGGGCGTTTTTATCCAGCAGCCGAAGCAGCCGGTGCAGGGGTGGATGGGGGCCCCGGGATTGATAAGCTGGTAGTTACCTTCTATGGGGATTGGAAAGGGAGTTAAATCTGTGATAATTAGCTTCATGTGCGCCTCCTGTTATGGAATCGTCCATTCATTATGGAAAGACAGGAAATTATTTAACGAAACTATTTTACTACAGGAACATGCAAAATGCCATACTTTATTGGGATATCTTATTGAAGTCCACCTGCTCTGAAAGAGCGTGAATTGAGAGGGCTCCGATGAGTGCAAGTAGTAATTGTAAAATACCTGAAAGTTCGTTATACTACGGTTATGCGGATAGAAGCAGGCAAAGAAGCTATATTTTATGACCAGTACGCATCTGCTGTTCCGAAACGGAGAAGAACGGAATGTTAAGAAAATGATATGGATAAAAGGAGGGCATACCTATGAATGAACGCCTGAAAAAACAATTGAACTTTTCACTGGAGATAGACAAAGAAAAAAACATATTCCGCCAGACCCATTTATCCGGACGCGGAAGAAATGAAAACGATGCGGAGCATGCTTGGCATATGGCGATTATGGCCTATCTGCTGAGGGAATATGCCAATGAAGAGATTGACATCACAAAAGTAATGCTGATGTGTTTAATTCACGATATCGTGGAGATTGAGGCCGGAGATACTTATGCTTATGACACGGAGAAGTTGAAAACTCAGAAGGCAAGGGAGGATGCGGCAAAAGAAAAGCTGTACTCTCTGCTGCCGGAGGATCAGAAGCAGGAGTTTATTGCGCTGTTTGATGAATTTGAAGAGTACAAGACACCGGAAGCACGGTATGCCCATGCCATGGATAATTTGCAGCCCCTGATTTTAAACGACAGCAACGACGGCGGTGACTGGAAGGAGCATGGGGCAACTGCCGGGCAGATCTACGGGCGGCAGGGAATGACCCGCCTGGGATCGGAAAAGCTGTATGAAGAGGTGACGGACAGAATTATCCGGAAGCATATTGAAAAAGGGAATCTAAGAGAATGAACCAATACAATAAAACCATACTCGCCTGCTTTATCGGCTATATTGTTCAGGCAATTGCAAATAACTTTGTTCCGCTTTTGTTTTTGACCTTTCAGAATGTCTACGGTATTCCCCTATCCCGGATTACCATGCTGGTCTCCGTCAATTTCGGCGTGCAGCTTCTGACAGACATTCTGTCCGTAAGCTTTGTGGATAAAATCGGCTATCGCAGTTCGATGGTTATGGCTCACATATTTGGCGCCGCGGGCCTTGTATCTCTGTCGCTGCTTCCGGATTTATGTCCCGATCCGTTTTTGGGGCTCCTTATTTCCGTTATACTTTACGCCGTAGGAGGCGGTCTTCTGGAGGTGCTGGTGAGCCCGGTGGTGGAAGCGTGCCCGTCGGAAAACAAGGAAAAGGCCATGAGCGTGCTCCATTCCTTTTACTGCTGGGGGCATGTGGGAGTAGTGGCCCTTTCCACCCTGTTTTTTCAAATGTTCGGAATAGGGAATTGGAGGCTTCTGGCCTTTATGTGGGCGCTTATTCCTCTGTGCAACGGGATTTTATTTACAAGTGTCCCTTTTGGAACTCTAATAAAGGAAGGGGGAAAAAGCTTGAGCGTGCGGCAGCTGTTTTCCTCCGGAATGTTTCTTTTATTCTTTATTATGATGATATGTGCAGGAGCAAGCGAACAGTCCGTGAGCCAATGGGCTTCCGCCTTTGCGGAGCAGGGACTTGGAATTACAAAAACAGCCGGTGATCTGGCCGGACCTATGGCCTTTGCGGTACTGATGGGCCTTTCCAGAGCATTTTATGGAAAATACGGGGATCGGATTCATCTGGATCGTTTTATGGTTTACAGCAGTATCCTGTGCATTGCCTCCTACCTGTGCATTTCCCTTGTGCCAAGTCCCATAATCAGCCTTTTTGCCTGTGCCGTTTCCGGACTTTCCGTGGGAATTATGTGGCCGGGAACCTTCAGTAAAGCATCCTCATCTCTTCCAAAAGGCGGAACGGCCATGTTTGCGCTGCTGGCTTTGGGAGGGGATCTGGGCTGCTCCGGAGGGCCGACTCTTGTGGGAATGGTGTCAAGTGTCACGGGCGGCAATCTGAAAATGGGGATTTTGGCAGGTGTCATGTTTCCGATATTGCTTTTGACCGGTATTCTGCTCCAGGGAAAATTTAAACGTTGACAGCCTTTCAATCCTGTGATAGAATACAACGGTAACTTTACCAGGGTACAGTGGCCAATTGGTAGAGAAAAAAAGTATAGAAACCTGTAGGGATATTGAAGAGCGGTATTCTGCGAGAATGGCGGAAGAATGTTCAAATATGCTTTATATTCTATAACAGGGACGGGAGGAAACTATGAAAAAAAGAGTATTGAGTTTATTACTGTGCGGACTGATGACGGCATCTCTGCTGGCAGGCTGCGGTTCCAAGGAAAAGCCGGAGGCAGAAGCGCCGGCAGAGACAGAGGCACCGTCTGAGAGCGGGGACGACGCAGAGGCTCCGGAGGTGGAGGGCGCAGACGGAACAGACGGAAGCGATATGGAGTATGTGAAGTCCAAGGGAACACTGGTAGTAGGTATCACGGATTTTGAGCCGATGGATTATAAAGATGCCTCCGGCGAGTGGATTGGCTTTGACGCGGATATGGCAAAAGCTTTTGCCGAGACCCTCGGTGTTGAGGTGGAGTTCGTGGAAATTGACTGGGATAACAAGGCTCTGGAGCTTGACAGCAAAACCATCGACTGTGTGTGGAACGGTATGACCCTCACGGACGAGGTAAAGAGTGCGATGGAGTGCTCCAATGCGTACTGCAACAACGCGCAGATTGTAATTGTTCCGGCAGATAAGGCGGATCAGTACCAGGATACGGACAGCTTAAAGGATCTGAACTTTGCGGTTGAGGCAGGCAGCGCCGGAGAAGCGGAGGTAACGGCTCTTGGCTTAAACTGTACGCCGGTAAAGGCTCAGTCCGATGCGCTTCTTGAGGTGGCTTCCGGTACTTCCGATGCGGCGGTTATCGATTCTCTGATGGCAGCGGCTATGGTAGGAGAGGGCACCGGTTATGCGGATCTGACCTACACGGTTCAGCTTAACAGCGAGGAGTACGGCGTGGGCTTCCGCAAGGGTTCCGATTTGGCGGCGGCTTTGAATGATTTCTTTTTGGCGAGCTACGCGGACGGAAGCATAGCGGCATGTGCCGAGACCTACAATATACAGGCAGCCTTGATTGACGTGGATCTGGTTGAGGAATAAGAGTGTACGGAGTTACGATTGTATAAGGAGCTTGCGGAAAGGGAAACAAAACCTTTCCGCATCTTTTGCTGTAAACCGGCCGGAGACGGAAGCGATGGATTCGGATACGGCCCGGCAGTTTGAATTTTTATTACACAGGAAAGCAGGATACATACATGGAGCAGTTTTTGGAGCAGTTTCCGATTGTAGTTCAATCGCTGAATGTTGGCTTTTTACAGACGTTAAAATTGTTTACGGTTACACTTTTGGGCGCGGTTCCCCTGGGGCTTGTGATTGCTTTTGGCTCCATGTCCCGTTTTCGTCCCTTAAGCTATTTTACGAAAATTGTGGTCTGGATTATCAGGGGAACGCCTCTGATGATTCAGCTTTTGATTATTTTTTATTTTCCGGGGCTGGTGCTTGGAAAGCAGATCTGGGGCGGCGGAGAGGCCGCACGGTTCCTGGCTTCCGCCGTGGCGTTTATTTTTAACTATGCCTGCTATTTTTCGGAGATTTACCGGGGCGGGATTCAGAGCGTTCCGGTGGGGCAGGAGGAGGCCGGACTGGTGCTTGGTATGACCAGGAGGCAGATTTTCTTCAAGGTTACGCTGCTTCAGATGATCAAGCGTATTGTTCCGCCGATATCCAATGAGATTATTACGTTGGTGAAGGATACTTCTCTGGCGCGTATTATTGCCCTTCAGGAAATTATCTGGGCAGGGCAGGCGTTTATGAAAGGGTCCCAGGGAATTTCCGGTCAGATCTGGCCGCTGTTTTTCACGGCGGTTTATTATCTGATTTTCAGCGGTTTGCTGACGGTGCTGCTGGGACGGCTGGAGAAAAAGCTGGATTATTTTAGGTAAGGGGGCGCATGAAAATGGCGATGTTGGAGGTAGAACACTTAAGCAAGACCTTTGAGCGCACGGAGGTGCTTAAGGATATTAATTTTTCTTTGGAAAAGGGGCAGGTGGTTTCGCTGATTGGATCATCGGGAAGCGGGAAAACCACTTGTCTGCGCTGTTTGAATTTTCTGGAGCGGCCGGATACGGGAATTATCCGGGTAAATGGGGAGACGCTTTTTGATGCCAATGATCCGGTGACGACCCAGGAAGAGGCGATTCGGAAGAAGCGGCTGCATTTTGGATTGGTGTTCCAGTCTTTTAATTTGTTTCCGCAGTATACGGCCCTTGGAAATGTGATGATTGCCAGTGAGCTTTTGGCGAAGGAGCGGCCGGATTATAAGGAGAATAAGAAGGCGATTCATGAGGAGATTGAACATAAGGCGCGGGTGCTTCTTGAGCAGATGGGGCTTGGAGATCGGATGAAGAATTATCCGCATCAGCTTTCCGGGGGTCAGTGTCAGCGGGTGGCGATTGCACGGGCGCTTGCTTTGCAGCCGGATATTCTTTGCTTTGATGAGCCGACGTCGGCCCTGGACCCGGAGCTGACCGGGGAGGTGTTAAGGGTGATTCGGGAGTTGGCGGATCAGAGGACTACGATGATTATTGTGACTCATGAGATGGCTTTTGCGAGGGATGTGTCGAATCATGTGATTTTTATGGATGACGGGCGGATTTTGGAGGAAGGGACGCCGGAGGAGGTGTTTGGGAATCCGAGAGAGGTTCGGACACAGCAGTTTTTGGGGCATTTTGTGCAATAAGAGGGGATTTTGTAAAATTTCGTTTTGGATGGTTGAAATTTGGAGTAGTTGCAGTTATACTTATAGGATGATTAAGAAAGGGCAGGGTTGTTTTATGGAAAAGAAAGAGTTGTTGTATGAAGGGAAGGCTAAGAAGGTTTTTACGACTGAGGACCCGGATGTTTTGATTGTGGATTATAAGGATGATGCTACGGCATTTAATGGGCTGAAGAAGGGGACGATTCAGGGGAAGGGTGTTGTGAATAACCGGATGAGTAACCGGGTGTTTCAGCTTTTGGAGAAGGAAGGGGTTCCGACGCATTATATTGAGGAGCTGAGTGACCGGGAGACGGCTGTGAAGAAGGTGGAGATTGTTCCGCTGGAGGTGATTATCCGGAATGTGGCGGCGGGAAGCTTTTCGAAGCGGCTCGGCGTTGAGGAGGGGACCAGGTTTGCGGCTCCTACTCTGGAGTTTAGTTATAAGAATGATGAGTTGGGCGATCCGCTGATTAATGATTATTTTGCGATTGCTCTGGGATTGGCTACCAGGGAAGAGATTGATACGATTACGGAGTATGCGTTTAAGATTAATGAGGTGTATAAGGCTTATTTTGCCAATGCGGGGATTGAGCTGATTGATTTTAAGATTGAGTTTGGGCGTTATAAGGGGCAGATTATTCTGGCGGATGAGACTTCTCCGGATACCTGCCGGCTGTGGGATATCAATACGCATGAAAAGCTGGACAAGGACCGCTTCCGCAGGGATCTGGGGAATGTGGAAGAGGCTTATAATGAGGTGTTTAAGCGGCTGGGACTGTAGGCTAGGTGTATTGTGAGGGAGATTACGGTACTGGAAACAGTAATGTGCCTTACAATGCACAAATCGATTTACAGACACGGGATTTTGTGGCTGGGAATTGATTTAGGGTAGGTGCATTGTAAGGGACATTACGGTACTGGAATAGGAGATTGAGTTATGAGCACAGATAGATATGTAAGCCCGTTATCCGAACGATATGCAAGCAAGGAGATGCAGTACATTTTTTCTCCGGACAAGAAGTTTCGGACCTGGAGGCGGCTCTGGATTGCTTTGGCGGAGACGGAGAAGGAGCTGGGGCTGAATATTACCCAGGAGCAGATTGATGAGCTGAAGGCACATCAGGATGATATTAATTATGATGTGGCGAAGGCGCGGGAGAAGGAAGTGCGCCATGATGTGATGTCTCATGTTTATGCCTATGGGCAGCAGTGTCCAAAGGCCAAGGGGATTATTCATCTGGGGGCTACCTCCTGCTATGTGGGAGATAATACGGATATTATTGTGATGACGGAGGCTTTGAAGCTGGTCCGTAAAAAGCTGGTGAATGTGATTCGGGAGCTGGCCGGCTTTGCAGACGAGTATAAGGCTCTGCCGACGTTGGCGTTTACGCATTTTCAGCCGGCTCAGCCCACTACGGTGGGTAAGCGTGCCACCCTTTGGATGCAGGAGTTCTGTCTGGATCTGGAGGATTTGAATCATGTGATTTCGACGATGAAGCTTCTTGGTTCTAAGGGGACGACCGGGACGCAGGCGAGCTTTTTGGAGCTTTTTGACGGGGAACAGGAGACAATTGACAAGATTGATCCTATGATTGCACGGAAAATGGGCTTTGAAGAGTGCTATCCGGTGTCGGGGCAGACGTATTCCCGGAAGGTGGATACCAGGGTGCTGAATGTTCTGGCTGGGATTGCAGCCAGTGCGCATAAGATGTCCAATGATATCCGGCTTTTGCAGCATTTGAAGGAAGTGGAGGAGCCGTTTGAGAAGTCGCAGATTGGTTCTTCCGCTATGGCTTATAAGCGCAACCCCATGCGGAGTGAGCGGATTGCGTCCCTGTCCCGATATGTGATGGTGGATGCTCTGAATCCGGCAATTACCTCAGCGACACAGTGGTTTGAGCGAACTTTGGACGATTCGGCCAATAAGCGTCTGAGTGTTCCGGAGGGATTTTTAGCTGTGGACGGGATTCTGGATCTGTGCCTCAATGTAGTGGACGGACTGGTGGTTTATCCCAAGGTAATTGAGAAGAGGCTTAAGTCGGAGCTGCCCTTTATGGCTACGGAGAATATTATGATGGATGCGGTGAAGGCAGGCGGAGACCGGCAGGAGCTGCATGAGCGGATTCGGGAGCTTTCCATGGAGGCCGGAAAGAATGTGAAGGTGAACGGCGGCGAGAATAATCTGCTGGAACTGATCGCGGCGGACCCGGCATTTAACCTGTCTTTGGAGGACTTGAAGAAGACAATGGAGCCTTCCCGCTATGTGGGACGCGCCAGGGAGCAGGTGGAGACATTCTTAGGCCGGGTAGTGAATCCGATTCTGGAGGAATATAAGGAGCTGCTTGGCGTGAAAGCGGAGATTAATGTGTAAGGTCCCTCTACCCCATAGGGGTATACATTCACCGGGGGAGGGTATAAAGACGAGAAAACAGGAAAGACTTTTACAGAGAAGTTTTGTTAAAAGTCTTTTCTGTATGCAGAATACCGTATATCGGCGATATGCCGTGGGACAAAACGAGTTTGGGAACCGCAAGTGTGCTGTCCGGCAATTAGATGAATCACGATGAACCGCGCAGACAGTACACCGGGGCAGTCCGGCCGGAAGAGGAGAAACAGATGATTTTGTCGGTTGTCATTTTGATCATTGGCTTTGTACTGTTGGTTAAGGGAGCGGATTTTTTTGTGGAAGGCGCTTCGGATATTGCAAGGAAGCTTGGGATTCCTTCCATAGTGATCGGGCTTACGATTGTGGCTTTGGGAACCTCCCTGCCGGAGCTGGCGGTGAGCGTAACGGCGGCATTGAAGGAGAGTAATGATATTGCCCTGGGAAATGTAACGGGGTCCAATATTATGAATCTTCTGGTTGTGGTGGGGCTGGCTGCCGTGATCCGCCCTATGGCAGTGAAGCGTTCCGTGTTAAAACGTGATTATGTTATGTCATTTCTGATGGCTCTTCTGATGCTGGGGAGCGCTGTGGATATCTTTTGGAATGAAGGCGGCGCAGCGATTTCCGGTTTGGACGGAGCGGTTTTGCTGGCGGTTACCGCCGGCTATATGTATTGCCTGATTCGTATGGCGGTCCGGAATCGGGTGGCGGAGCAGTTTGGTATTACGCGTCCGCTTCCCGTCAGCCTGTTGTTTTGCATCGGCGGAGCGATAGCTATCATCGGCGGCGGTCAGATGGTAGTCAATTCCGCTACGGAGCTGGCCTATCGGGTGGGAATGAGCGAAACCCTGGTGGGACTGACGATTGTAGCCGTGGGAACTTCTCTGCCGGAGCTGGTCACTTCCGTGGTGGCGGCCAGAAAAGGAGAGAGCGAGATTGCCCTTGGAAATGTATTAGGCTCTAACATTTTAAATATTGGTTTTATCCTGGGAACCTCCGGAGTAATTCACCCCATTGCGGTGAAAATGGAAAATGTATATGATATGGTGATTCTGCTTGTGCTGACACTTGTGTTTTTTGTCCCTTTGTGGTGCAGGGAGCGGGTGAGCAGGATTACCGGCGCCGCTATGCTTGGCTGCTATGGGGTTTACATGGGCTATATTATAGTGCGATAAAAAAGCGCTTGCATTTTACGGAAAATGTGTTATAATTAGATAGATTAAATAAGGCGGCCGAAAAGAGTGAACGAAAGTTCACTCTTTGTTTTTGAGAAACAGCAGGGCTTGGCACAAGAGCAAAAACAGGAATCTATGGCCCCGGACGGGAAAGGAAGTCTATGACAAAAAGAGAGAGTTACGAACAAAAGACAGAAGAGCTGGTGATGCCCATCATAGAAGCCAATCACTTTGAGCTGGTGGATGTGGAGTATGTAAAAGAGGGCGGTACCTGGTACTTAAGGGCTTACATTGATAAGCCGGGAGGAATCACCGTGGATGACTGTGAGATTGTGAACCGGGCCTTAAGCGATCTTCTTGACGAGAAGGATTTTATGGAAGAGTCCTACATTCTGGAGGTAAGCTCTCCGGGGCTTGGCCGTCCGCTGAAAAAAGAACGGGATTTTGAGCGAAGTCTGGGGGAGGAAGTGGAGATCCGCACCTACCGCATGATAGAGAAGCAGAAGGAATTTCGAGGGATTTTAAAGGCATACAATAGGGATACGGTAACGATTGTAACAGAAGAGGAAGAGGAGCAAGTATTCCAAAGGGATAACATTGCCCTGATTCGATTGGCTTTTGATTTTTAAGGTTGGTCGTGCAAGCGATTTCGGAGAAGCCTTATATCAGGGGAGCTTCGGGAGTACGCTTTTTTAGAACGAGGAGGAAAGAGAACAATGAACACAGAATTGCTGGAAGCTTTGGAAATTTTGGAAAAGGAAAAGGATATCAGCAAGGAAACCTTGCTGGAAGCCATTGAGAATTCCCTGCTTACGGCCTGCAAGAACCATTTTGGAAAGGCGGATAATGTAAAAGTCAACATCGATCCCAAGACCTGTCAGTTCTCCGTTTTTGCGGAGAAAACCGTAGTGGAAGAGGTAGAGGATCCGGTGATGGAGATCAGCCTGGCAAATGCGAAGATGGTAGATTCCAAATATGAGGTGGGAGATATCGTCAATGTGGAGATTAAGTCCAAGGAATTTGGCCGTATTGCCACCCAGAATGCCAAGAACGTGATTCTCCAGAAGATTCGCGAGGAAGAGAGAAAGGTTCTGTTTAACCAGTACTACGGAAAGGAAAAAGATGTGGTTACCGGCGTGGTACAGCGTTATCTGGGCAGGAATGTAAGCATCAACTTAGGCAAGGTGGATGCCATCCTGAATGAGAATGAGATGGTAAAAGGAGAGGTATTCAAGCCTACGGAGCGTATCAAGGTCTACATTCTGGAGGTGAAGGACACCACAAAGGGACCGCGTATTGCAGTATCCAGAACCCATCCGGAGCTGGTAAAGCGTTTGTTTGAATCGGAAGTAACGGAGGTGCGGGACGGCACGGTGGAGATCAAATGCATTGCAAGAGAGGCAGGCTCCAGAACGAAGATTGCCGTATGGTCCAATGACCCGGATGTGGATCCCGTGGGCGCCTGTGTAGGTATGAACGGAGCTCGTGTGAATGCCATTGTAAGCGAGCTGCGGGGAGAGAAGATTGACATTATCAATTGGAATGAAAATCCGGCTCTTCTGATTGAGAATGCCTTAAGTCCGGCCAAGGTGGTAGCCGTTTTGGCAGACCCGGAGGATAAGACGGCCAAAGTAGTGGTTCCGGATTATCAGCTGTCTCTGGCTATCGGAAAGGAAGGACAGAATGCCCGTCTGGCCGCAAGGCTGACCGGGTTTCGGATTGACATCAAGAGCGAGACGCAGGCCAAGGAGATCGAAGGCTGGCTGGATGTAGACGAAGAATACGAAGAGTATGAGGACTTCGAGGATTATCAGGAGGAGCAGGCGGCTTTAGCGGCTTACGGGGACGAATATCCGGAGGAAACGGATTATTCTTATCCTGAGTATGCATATGAAGAGGAGTATACGGAAGAGCCGGCATATACGGAAGAGATTCCGGAGGAATAAAAAGTTACTGCTCACGGGTGAACAGTAACAATAAAGAAGCCTGTCATATGACAGAGGTCAGGATGTGATAGATTGAGTACAAACAGAAAGGTGCCTATGCGCCAGTGCGTCGGCTGTCAGGAAATGAAAAGTAAAAAAGAAATGCTGCGCGTTCTTAAGACGGTGGAGGACGAGGTTGTCTTAGATACCACAGGACGGAAGAACGGACGGGGCGCGTATCTTTGCTTTTCATCGGAATGTTTGAAAAAGGCAAGAAAGAACCGGGGACTGGAGCGTTCTTTGAAGATGAGTATTCCCCCGGAGGTTTATGACAGTCTGGAAAAGGAGCTGGAGCAAATTGGCATGGAATAAAGCATACGGGATGATAGGTATGGCTATGAAGGCCGGCAAGCTGGTAAGCGGAGAATTTGCTACGGAAAAGGCAGTGAAATCCGGCAAAGCCGCCCTTGTAATAGTGTCGGAGTCCGCATCGGAGAATACAAAGAAAAAGTTTCGGAATATGTGTGACTACTATCAGGTGCCCATCTGTTTCTTTGGAGAAAAGGAAGAACTGGGTCATGCCATAGGAAAACAATTTCGGGCTTCATTGGCGGTAACGGACGAGGGATTGGCAAAGGCCATCAAAAAGAATTTGATTCATGAATAAGAATGCCCGTGGAATACAAACTGAATAACGGAGGTAAGTATGTCGAAAAGAGTACATGAACTTGCGAAAGAATTAGATAAAACAAACAAAGAGATTCTCGCATTTTTGAGCGGGAAAAATATAGAGGTGAAAAGCCATATGAGTATGCTGTCAGAGGATCAGGAGAGCATGGTAAAAAAAGCCTTTGCGCCAAAACCGGCAGAAGCAAGGCCGGCGGCGCCGAAGACGGCTCCCGCTGAAAAGGAGACAGGGGAAAAGGCGGCCACACCGCCCCCCCAGAAAAAGAAAAAGATTATAGCGGTATACAATACCCACAACAGCCAGACCGGAATCAAGGACCCGAGAGCGGAGCGCCGTGCAAACCAGGCCCGTACCGCCGGAGCACGTCCCGGGGCACCGGGACAGGGCCGTCCGGCAGCACCCGCAGGAAGCCGCCCCGCAGCGCCGGGACAAGGGCGTCCGGCAGCGCCCGCAGGAACACGTTCTGCGGCACCGGGACAGGGAAGACCCGTAACGGCGGCAGGCAGCCGTCCGGCAGCGGAGCAGGGAAAACCTGCTGCGGCAGCCGGCCAGAATCGCGGGATGACAGGAGCACAGGAAAAGCCGTCCAATGGGGAACAGACCGCAGCCGCGGCAAAACCGGCTGCAGCGGAGCAGGTAAAGCCGGCAGGAAAGCCGGCTGCAGCTTCCGAGGAGACGGCAGCACAGGCAAGACAGACAACTGCCCGCCCGGAGCGGCAGCCTCAGATGAGCACATCACAGTCCGGTTCCAGACCTGTTCAGAGCCGTGAGGGCCAAAGGGCGTCAGGCGGCCAGGGAAGAGACGGCCGCGACAACCGCGGAGGCCAGGGCCGGGACGGCAGAGACAGCCGTGATAACCGGGGAAGCCAGGGCCGAGACGGTCAGAGAAGCTTCGGAGGCCAGGGAAGAGACGGCAGAGACAGCCGCGATAACCGGGGAGGCCAGGGCCGGGACGGTCAGAGAAGCTTCGGCGGTCAGGGAAGAGACAGCCGTGATAACCGGGGAGGCCAGGGCCGGGACGGTCAGAGAAGCTTCGGAGGCCAGGGAAGAGACGGCAGAGACAACCGTGATAACCGGGGAGGCCAGAGCCGAGACGGTCAGAGGAGCTTCGGCGGTCAGGGAAGAGACAGCCGCGGAGGACAGGGCAGAGATAACCGCCGTTCTATGGATATCCCGGCAGCTCCCGTGGTAGAGCTTCGCAAGACAGAAAACCGCAGAGCGGAGAATAAGAATCGAAATGATGACAGCAAAAAAGATAAAAACAGCAAATTCAATGACAGCTGGAGCGGTAAGCCCGGTCAGGGAAGCCGCCGGCCGAATCAGGGCGGCAATCGTCCGAACCAGAAAAACGGCCGCGGCGGCAAAGGCTCTGCACCGGTGCGTCCGACGCCTCCGGCGCCAAAGAAGGAAGATCTTACGCCAAAGGTAATCGAGATTCCGGAGCTTATCAGTATTCACGATCTGGCAGAGCGCATGAAGATACAGCCCTCCGTCATTATCAAGAAGCTTTTCCTGGCAGGGAAGATGGTAACGGTCAATTCCGAGCTGGATTTTGACGCGGCCGGAGAGCTTGCTATGGAGATGAACTTCGATCCCGTTCCGGAGGAAAAAGAGGATGTGATCGGCAAGATGCTTGAGGATGTGGAGGACGCAGCGGACAGTCTCGTTGCCCGTCCGCCGGTAGTCTGTGTAATGGGTCATGTAGACCACGGCAAAACCTCCCTTCTGGACGCCATCCGCGACACCCATGTGATTGACCGGGAGGCAGGCGGAATCACGCAGCACATCGGCGCTTATGTGGTAACCATCGACGGTCAGAAGATTACCTTCCTGGATACGCCGGGACACGAGGCATTTACGGCTATGCGTATGCGCGGCGCCAATTCTACGGATATTGCGATTCTGGTGGTGGCAGCCGATGACGGCGTGATGCCCCAGACCGTAGAGGCCATCAACCATGCAAAGGCCGCAGGCATTGAGATCATTGTAGCAATTAATAAAGTAGATAAGCCAAGCGCCAACATTGAGCGCGTAAAGCAGGAATTAGTAGAGCATGAGCTGATTCCGGAGGACTGGGGCGGAAGCACCATCTTCGTACCCGTATCGGCCCACACCCATGAGGGATTGGATCAGCTTCTGGAAATGATCCTTCTGACGGCCGAGGTATTGGAGCTGAAATCCAACCCCAACCGCCGGGCAAGAGGACTTGTGATTGAGGCGGAGCTTGACAAGGGCAAGGGACCGGTTGCAACGGTTCTGGTTCAGAAGGGAACCCTTCATGTGGGCGATCACATCGCGGTAGGCGCCTGCCACGGCAAGGTCCGGGCCATGATGGACGACAACGGACGCCGCGTAAAGGAGGCAGGTCCCTCCAAGCCGGTTGAGATTCTCGGTCTGAACGATGTGCCGGGAGCAGGCGAGATCTTCGTATCGCCGGAGACGGATAAGGAGGCAAGGACCTTTGCGGAAACTTATGTAAAAGAGAGCCGTGAGAAGCTTCTGGAGGATACGAAGCTTAAGATGTCCCTGGACGATCTGTATTCCCAGATTCAGTCCGGCAATTTGAAGGAATTAAATATCATCGTGAAGGCGGATGTACAGGGCTCCGTGGAGGCCGTAAAGCAAAGTCTCTTAAAGCTTTCCAACGAGGAGGTTGTGGTGAAGATCATCCACGGCGGCGTGGGAGCAGTCAACGAGTCCGACGTAAGCCTGGCCTCCGCATCCAATGCCATTATCATCGGCTTCAATGTCAGACCGGACGCCACGGCAAAGGAGACGGCGGAGCGCGAGAAAGTGGATCTGCGCCTGTACCGCGTGATTTACGACGCCATCAACGATGTGGAAACTGCCATGAAGGGTATGCTGGATCCCATATTCGAGGAAAAAGTACTGGGCCACGCGGAGGTGCGTCAGATCTTCAAGGCGTCCGGCGTGGGCAATATTGCCGGTTCCTACGTATTGGACGGCGTATTCCAGAGAGGCTGCAAGTGCCGGATTACGAGAGAGGGCGAGCAGATCTTCGACGGCGCACTGGCTTCCCTGAAGCGGTTTAAGGATGATGTGAAGGAAGTAAAGGCCGGCTATGAATGCGGTCTGGTATTTGAGAAGTTTAACGATATCCAGGAGCTGGATATTGTGGAAGCCTATACAATGGTAGAGGTTCCGCGATAAGGTTTTTCAGGGCAGAGACAATTTAAATCTGCCCGAATGACGCGCGAATGTGTCAGAAAGAGGAAAGAATGAAAAAAAACAGCATTAAAAATACAAGAATCAACGGAGAGGTCAGGCGGGAGCTGAGCAATATCATCCGGGGAGAGATCAAAGACCCCCGGATTCATCCCATGACAACAGTGGTGGAGGTGGAGGTTGCTCCTGATTTGAAGAGCGCCAGGGCTTACATCAGCGTTTTGGGAGATGAGAAGTCACAGCAGGATACCCTGGCAGGCTTAAAGAGCGCAGAGGGTTATATCCGCCGTGCCCTGGCCAAATCCATCAATCTGCGCAATACACCGGAGATCCGTTTTATCCTGGATCAATCCATTGAATACGGTGTAAATATGTCCAAATTTATTGACGATGTAAACCGGAAAGAAGATGAGGATGATGAGAATGATCAAACTGGCGAATGAGCTTAAGCAGGTAAAAAGTGTTGCAATTGCAGGCCATGTAAGACCGGACGGGGACTGTACGGGTTCCTGTCTGGCCGTGTACGGCTATATCCGGGAGCATTTTCCCGATGTGGATGCGGACGTATATCTGGAGACGGTAAATCCGGCCTTTGACTGTTTGCGGGGAATCGAAGATATCAAGACGGACTACTTTGCAGACAGGCAGTATGATCTTTTCCTGTCTCTGGACGTGAGCGATAAGGAACGTCTGGGAGAGGCTCTCAAATATTTTGAGACGGCATGCCGGACGGTCTGCATAGACCATCATATTACAAACAAGGGATTTGCGGAAGAAAACTGGGTGGAGCCGGAGGCAAGCTCTACCTCGGAGCTGGTATTCGAAGCTATGGAGGAAGAGCTGATTTCCAAAGAGACGGCCGAGGCTCTCTATATGGGCATTGTTCATGATACGGGCATTTTCCAGTATTCCAATACCTCGCCGAGAACGATGGAGATTGCCGGAAGGCTGATAGCGAAGGGAATCGAGTTTAACCGAATTATTGACGAGACCTTTTATCAGAAAACCTATGTACAGAATCAGGTGCTGGGCCGTGCGCTGATGGAGAGCATCCTTCTTCTGGACGGGAAAATTATAATGGGAAGAATGCGCCAGAAGGATATGGAATTTTACGGCGTGACCCACAAGGATCTGGAGGGCATTGTCAATCAGCTTCGGGTGACAAAGGGCGTGGAGGTGGCTATATTCCTTCATGAGATAGGCAATCAGGAGTACAAAGCGAGCCTGCGATCCAACGGAAGGGTGGATGTAAGCGCCGTCTGCGCGTACTTCGGCGGAGGCGGTCATGTGAAGGCGGCCGGCTGCACCATGCACGGAACCCTTCATGATGTGGTCAACAATTTAACCTTACATATTGAGCAGCAGCTGTTGCAGGAGGAGCAGGCATAGATTCCGGCAGAAGAGACAGGCTGAGACCATGATACTGTCCGCCGGATAACCGGCCGCATAGTTTAGAAGCGGCCGGGCACACGTTAGGATTGCGATGCGGTATGGATATCCGGCAAAAGCTGCGGTAAGACAAGAGACAGGAAGGATTCGGAATGAACGGGATTCTGAACATTTATAAGGAAGCGGGCTTTACCTCCCACGATGTGGTGGCAAAGCTCCGCGGAATTTTAAAACAGAAAAAAATCGGACATACAGGAACTCTCGATCCCGATGCGGAGGGAGTTCTTCCTGTATGTATCGGAAATGCCACAAAGCTTTGCGGACTTCTCACGGAAAAGGAGAAAACCTACGAGGCCGTTCTCCTTCTGGGGCAGGAGACGGACACCCAGGATATTTCCGGAAAAATCTTAAGAATAGCCGAGATAACCGTAAGCCCGGAGGCTGTGAGGGAGGTTATCGGGAGCTTCCGGGGAAGCTATGAGCAGGTGCCGCCCATGTATTCCGCTTTGAAGGTAAACGGAAAAAAGCTTTATGAGCTGGCAAGAGAGGGAAAAGAGGTGGAGCGGAAGGCGAGAACCGTGTTTCTGCGGGAAATATTCGTTTCGGATATTCGGCTGCCGGAAGTCTCATTTGCCGTGACCTGCTCCAGCGGGACGTATATTCGGACACTGTGCCGGGATATCGGGGAAAAGCTTGGCTGCGGAGGCTGTATGAAAAAGCTTCTGCGTACAAGGGTAGATCGGTTTGATATCAAGGGCAGTCTGCGTCTCTCACAGATAGAGGAAAAAATGGCAGCGGGCCGGATCGGAGACTGCCTGATTCCGGTGGACAGCATATTTGAGCAGTATCTTGAAGTGCGGATGAAAGAGGAAGGGGATCGGTTTGTTTACAACGGCAACTCTTTTACAGAAGGCTTAACCTGCCGTGGCAAAAAGACAGAAACAGCTAAGGGAGATCCGGTTCGGGTATATGATTCCAAAGGCGGCTTTGTGGGGCTTTACAGGTATGAACGGGGGATGTTCCGGCCGGTGAAGATGTTTTTGTAAGCATATGCCGTTTTGGAGTCTGCGCCGCTCTGAAAAATAGCGGGATGGAAAATGAAATCCGGAAGCTTGAATTTGTGTCTGAAAGGAATATGCGGACACGACCGCTTAGGATATCAGGAGTCAATATATGAAGATAATAAAACATACAACAGAGTTTCAGACGGCGGAGGAAACGGCCGTTTCACTTGGCAAATTCGACGGTCTCCACCAAGGACACCGTCTTTTGGTAGATCGCATTTTAGATAAGAAGCAGGAAGGGCTTGCTTCTCTGATTTTCACCTTTGATTTTGGCGAGCGGCCTGCGCTGACTCTGCCTGAAGAGCGCAGAGAACTGCTGCGCCGCGCTCATGTGGATTACCTGGTGGAATGTCCCTTCGTTCCGGCGCTCTCCCACATGGAGCCGGAGGACTTTGTGCGGAAGATTTTGCTCGAACGCCTTCATGCAAAATATCTGGCCGTGGGGACGGATTTTCGTTTCGGTTATCAGCGAAGGGGGGATTACCGTCTGCTGCAGGAGATGAGCAAAGCCGGCGGTTTTCAGGTAGATGTGGTGGAAAAAGCCTGCTGGCAGGGACGGGAAATCAGCAGTACCTATATCAGGGAAGAGCTGGAGCAGGGCCATATGGAGCAGGTGAATCAGCTTTTGGGCTATGCTTACTCCGTAACGGGAGAGGTTCTCCACGGCCGGCAGATCGGGAGGACCTTGGGACTGCCCACGACCAATCTGCTTCCCAAAGAACAGAAACTTCTGCCTCCGAACGGCGTCTATGCCACCCGGAGCGTGATTGCGGGAGAGGTTTTTGAGGGAATCACAAACATCGGCTATAAGCCGACCGTAGGCGGCGAAACCAGGAAGGGTGTGGAAACCTATCTCTTTGACTTGGATCGGAATCTGTATGGTGAAATTATTCAGGTACAATTCTACGGCTACGAGCGCCCGGAGCGCAGGTTTTCCGGCCTGGAAGCCTTAAAAGCACAGATAGAATCCGACGTGGCCTGGGGGCGGGAATTTTTTTCCTTTTCATGAGAAACATATGTAGACAGGTAAGATGGTACATGCTATACTTGTTTTACCTTACATAAGGAATCATGGAGAAAGGAGGAGCATAATGTCGGATAGTAAGAAATTGGATCTGATTTTGGCTGAGCTGCGGGGTGTGAAAGGCGACGTAGAGGGTCTAAAAGGTGACATGCAGGACATGAAAAGTGAAATGCAGGTTATGAAGGATGACATGCGGGACATGAAAAGTGAAATGCAGGTTATGAAGGATGACATGCAGGACATGAAGAGCGAAATGCAAGTCATGAAGAGCGACATAAAAGTCTTGAAGAATGATGTGAAAAGGCTGGATGATAAGATTGCAGGAATAAATGAGCATCTTGAGACTGTAACGGACAGAAATATCACCTTTATAGCCGAAGGCTACTTGGAGCTGAGCCGGAAGCTTGATGAAGTTTTAAAGCCTGAGCAGCTAAAGGAATTATATTTCATTCGTACAAATATGCTCAACGATGAAATCCGCAGAATCAAAGATCGCCTTGCCGACACAGCATAACAGCAGTAGGCGATATTACATATAGATAAAAGTTGAAGAAAACTGTGAAGGATCTCCTTGCGGAAATGCAGGGGGATTTTTTATTCCTGTCAGGCGGAAACTATTTCTCAAAACACTTGACATTTCTTAGCTGTACTTTAGCCGTACTTTCGGCAGAATCTACTTGCAGTATTTATGAATTTATATTAAAGTATATATGAAGAAATTATGAAAATATCATGTATATGAAAAAATAAGAGGGATACAAAGGAGAAAGTGATGGATTATTCAATCATTCTGGGACTGATTGGGGGCTTGGGCCTGTTTCTTTATGGAATGAAGCTGATGAGCGACGGTCTGGAAAAGGCGGCCGGCGCAAAGCTGAGGGGAATATTGGAGTTTTTTACCAAAAACCGTTTTGTCGGAATGTTAGTAGGTATCGTATTCTGTGCGGTGATTCAGTCCTCAAGCGCCACAACCGTAATGGTTGTCAGCTTTGTAAACTCCGGTCTGATGACTCTGTACCAGGCAGCCGGCGTGATCATGGGCGCTAACATCGGTACAACCATCACTTCGCAGCTCGTAGCCTTTAATCTCTCCGAGGTTGCCCCGGTATTCCTGATGGCCGGTGTGATCATGGTTATGTTCTGCAAAAAGCCCATGATCAAAAAGATCGGCGAGGTGGTTTTGGGCTTCGGCGTGCTGTTTATGGGACTGAGCGGAATGTCCGGCAGCATGTCCTCCCTTCATGATTCTCCGCTGATCGTGGACGCGCTTGGCTCTCTGTCCAATCCCCTTTTGGCGGTTCTGATGGGATTTATTGTGACAGCCGTGGTTCAAAGCTCTTCCGTAACCGTCAGCATTGTGCTTTTGATGGCGCAGCAGGGCTTACTGGAGCTTGGCATCTGCTTCTACATCATCTTAGGCTGTAATATCGGCGCTTGTACCTCCGCGCTTCTGGCCGGCTTAAGCGGCAAGAAGGATGCAAAGAGGGCGTCGCTCATTCATTTCCTGTTTAATGTATTCGGAACTGTTTTGATGGTGATTGTCCTGGCCTTTGCCTCCGGATGGATGGAAGGCTTTTTTATGCAGATTTCCGGCGGAAATATCGGGCGCGCCGTGGCCAACGCCCACACCATTTTCAAGATTTTCCAGGTAATTGTGCTGTTCCCGCTGGCCGGCGTGATAGTGAAGCTGACGTATCTGCTTGTGCCCGGCAACGAGAGTGACGACGAGAAGGACTTCGAGCTTGTCTACATCGGGGCCAAGAATGTATTTTCTCCGGCTACGGCAGTGGTAGAGGTGACAAAAGAGCTGGAGCGTATGGGACAGCTTGCCTATAACAATCTGAACCGTGCCATGAATGCCCTGATTACCCTGGATGAAGAGGATATTGAGGAGGTGTACCATGTGGAGGAAAATATCAACTTCCTCAATCATGCCATCACCGATTATCTTGTAAAAATCAATCAGTCCACGCTGCCGGTGGATGATGCCAAGAGCATCGGCGGACTCTTTCATGTGGTAAACGATATCGAGCGTATCGGCGATCATGCGGAAAACGTAGCCGATTCCGCCAAGCAGCGTATTGAGAAGAACGTAGGCTTCAGCAAGGAGGCGCAGCATGAGCTGGGTGAGATGATGGAGCTTGTTAATAAGATTTTGCAGTACTCTCTGGATACATTTTCCCACAATAACCGGGAACATGTGGAGGAGATCAGCCAGATTGAGAATCAGGTGGATGTTCTGGAGAAGCAGCTTCAGCAGTCGCATGTGGATCGTCTGACGAAAAATGAGTGTACGCCGGCGGCCGGTATGATTTTCTCGGATATCTGTTCCGGGTTGGAGCGTGTGGCGGACCATGCTACGAATATTGCATTTGCCATATTGGATGAATAAGTGTGTTTAGCTTTTTACATATTTGATTATTATATCCTTGGAGGGTGTCTGAAAATCGTTTTTATGAAATTTTGAGGCACAAGCCGGGAAAGGAGCTGTTAAGGCTCCTTTCTTTTTGGAAAGAGGAGAGGGATATTTATGTTTTTGAGGCTTTTTTACTATTTGATTGCGGCGCCGCTGCTGTTGCTGCTGCGGATTTTCTTTTGGCCTTTTAAGATGCTTTTTCGCATTTTGAGATGGATTTTTCGGAAAACAGGGGAGTATCGTCGTTTTCGGAAAGCTGATTTTGATCGGATGGATGGCTGGGAGTTTGAGGAGTATGTGGCGGAGCTTCTGGCCCGGAACGGTTTTGTTCATGTGGAGGTGACCCGGGGGAGCGGGGATCAGGGGGTGGATATTCTGGCTCAGAGGGACGGGGTATCCTATGCGGTTCAGTGCAAGCATTATACCTCCAAAATTTCCAATAAGGCGGTTCAGGAGGCTTATGCAGGGGCCGAATTTTACGGCTGCGAGGTTCCGGTGGTTCTCACCAACAGTTATTTTTTTCCCTCAGCGCTGGAGCTTGGGGATGAGATTGGGGTGGAACTCTGGGATAGGGATGAATTGAAACGCCTTGTCCGGGCGGCCGGAAAGAAGAAACGGTGAAGAAATGGAGCATACATAAATTCTGTCAAAAACGGGGAATCTTTCCGAAGTTAGTTGAAATAAAGCTTTTATCAAATGGTAAAACATGGTATAATAAGCACAAATTTTAAAGCGTTTGCGGGAGTTGATACCATGGATGAATTTATCAAGGAGCTTGATCCAAATCTGGATTATCTGGAGCATAAAATAATAGGGAATGAAGTCATTATTTATGTAGCC
>CAJTIM010000002.1:2500-336832 GCA_910576325.1 Clostridia bacterium | reverse complement strand
ACCGTGTAAATCCACGGCGGCATATAGGAGGATTGCCGCCGTGTCTATTTTTGCCTTTTTTCACAATACCCATAATCTGCACCAACTAAAAAAAGCGTAGCTCCCCCTCCGGGGCAGTCTGGTTATGGATATGAAATTAGACGGTACATAAATGAATATATAACTTCATGCGTCTGTGTGGCTTTGTGTCGCCCAGGCGCTTTTTTGTACTTCGAGACAAATTGTCCCGAGGTGCGGGGCGGCTCCCCGGGATGCCGCTCTCCGCCGAGCCCCGTTTCGGTCACTCATCCACCCAACACCGAAACGGAGGTTTATTTATGACTACAATCAATCTGAAGGATTTTTATTATTGGTACACACAGGATCAGTTTATCGAGGTTTCTGACGAGATAGCCGAAGTATTTGTGGCCGATGCCCGGCACGAAATGGCCTACCAGCGGCGGCTCTCCCGGCATAAGGCGCAGTATTCTCTGGACTGCGATGACGGGATCGAATATTCCGCCTGCCTGCACGAGCCAACGCCCCAGGAGCTTCTGGAGCGCATGGAGCTGTTTATCCGTCTGTGGAACGCACTCAACTCTTTGCCGGAGATCCAGGGCCGCAGGATTGATGCCCACATCATTCTCGGAAAGAGCATCAAGGAAATTGCCGAGGCCGAGGGCGTACATGAGGAGTCTGTCCGCCAGTCGATCAAGCGTGGGCTTGAGCGCATGAAAAAAACTTTTTGATTTTTTCATTTTCCCCACTTGGAAATGATGAAAAAATGTCTCGGTTTATGAAAGGAGATATTCTTCTTTCCGCAGATAAACAGCGGCGGCCCCGGGCATAGTCCGGGGAGCCGGTCGGTGGGTGCGCTGTGACTTTTTCTTCGGAAGAACGAGCGAACAACACCAACACCGCAACTGGGCCGGGCCAACCCATGGCCACGATCCGGCATAGGACAGGCTGGCCGCCTGTCCCTCCGGGCCGCCCTCTAATCTGTGCGGGATCGCCGTTCCGAGAGTTGTTGTCTTTGGACAGGTCAAGAAAATGTGGGCGGCGATCCCTTAATTTTAGGAAAGCGAGGTACAGTCTATGAACTATGATCCCGCAGAATTGGCGGCCCTGTTATCCCAGCCGTGGAGCAACGGAGCCTGCCGTGGTTATGTGATTATGGCGATGGAAAACTGCGGCTTTGCTGGCGATGACATCCGCCGTATGATGGCCGAGCTCCATGAGCTATTTGACTTCGTTTCTCTGGAGGAGGCCGAAGCCCACTATCAAAAAAGCCTTTTCTGACTTCGAGACATTGTGTCCCAATGTGGAGCAAGACAAGAGGGTAGCATCGTTTGGGTGTTGCCCTCTTGCGTTTCCCCACGATATGCGGGAGGCGTATCCTATTTTTGATAAGGAGATTTTACCGTGAGATTAACGGCAAAGGAACTGGAACAAATGAAAAGCGTTGACATCGGCGCAGTGGCTCCCGAGTCCCTGCCGGATGTGAGTGGCATGGCCTTTGACACCTTTCTCCCCCAGGAGGAGCGGATCGCTCTGTTTTTGCAGGCGGTAGAAAATCCATACTGCTTTTGCATCGGTGGGATCGGTGTAAAAATTGAATTTGCGGAAAGCGGGCCGTCCTTGCAGGACATACTAACGGACTTCCTGCTCCGGCAAAAAAGCGGGCTGTAACTGCGGTTATGGCCCGTTTTTACTTCGAGACAAAGTGTCCCGAGGCGGAGGCATCCTTGTTGTCCCGCCCGGGCAGAGGTATAATATAGATGTAATGTGATAGGGAAGGAGGAACAATGGCACGAACAAAAAACAGAGGATTGCAACAGAGTTTCTCTCCCTCTTATACCGTCCGCCGCTGGCGGTTGGGCGAATACATCCGGCTTTCCAAGGAGGACTTGAAAAAGGGAAAGGACGACAGCAACAGCGTCATCAACCAGCGTGATCTGCTCAATGACTTTTACCAGAAGCATATCGGAGAATTTGAAAGTGTTTCCGAATATGTAGACGATGGGCACACGGGAACGGATGCCAACCGGGAGAATTTCCAGCGACTTCTTTCCGATGTAATGAGCGGGAAAATAAACTGCGTGGTAGTAAAAGACCTTTCCCGTTTTGCAAGAAATTACAGCGATGCGGGAAGTCTGATTGATAACCTGTTTGTTCAGATGGGTGTCCGCTTTATCAGTCTTGCTGAAAATGTGGACAGCTATCTCAACCCAGACAGCGTTTCCAGTATTATCGTCCCGATTACAAATGTGATGAAAACAATGATTTAAGATATTTCTAGCAATTGTATCTATCTTTTTAGGACAATTCCCTTTATACTGTCCTCGTAATCCCATAAGCCGTATTTGTGTAACTCTTGGAACATCAGCATCCACTTCCGCCATACTCACGTCATGCACCGCATTATTTGTATCAAACAAAAATTTTCTGCGCTTTTTCTTATCCATTTCATCAAAAACACTTTCTACACTAACTTCGCAAAATGCTTTTAACCACATCATCCTTCCCACGCCTTTACAACCCTTTTGAATTTTAAACTCACTGGCGTATGTATCAAAAGAATTATAGTTATCATCATTAAATCCTATCCCATTATCAATAATAACAATATTCTCCACATCCGTTTCCCATTGTTCAAAAAGATTCATTTGCTTCTCACGTTCAATTACAATTTCTATTTTCCCATTTGTAATATGTGCATCCTCTATACTTTGAATAGAATTTATAACAGCCTCATATAAGGGTAGTAAAGGTGTAGTTTTTGGTAATGTATGTAAACTTACTAAACCTTTAAAATTCATTTTCATGAGCTATTCCTCCTATCTCAATATGATTAAAAAATCAAATATTTATCAAGTTATTAACCAGAATCTTTAGCAATCCCCTTTAAGATATTTTTCTATTTCCCGATCAAACTCCGAAATATACTCTTTATCCTGTTTTACCCGAAATGCCTCATATTCCTTTTCCGCTTTTTTCATAGCGGTTTCATGTGATATTTTCCCTTTTCCATCCAACACTTCCCGTCGATTATTTACCAGAAACTGATTTGTCTGTTCCACCCAATCCTGCATACTCATTAAGATCTCATCTTCTGCCATCAGTTCAGCATAATCAATGAACATGGTTACCAGTCTGTTTAAACGAGACAATTCCTTTTCATTTAAATAATTTTTGGCAATACCTATATCCCGCTTTAGCACTTTGCCGTCTGGTGCATCCTTCCAGGTTGTCAACCCCATAGCTGGCTTTTCTGAATCCGCACGCTCATATATTAATTCAGCCGCTGTCTTTCCAGTAACTGCAAAATGAAGTTTATTCTGAACAAAGGCATAAAAATTCTTTGTAATTTCACTATTTTTATCATAATCATAACTGCATTGTTCAAATATATCCGTGATTTTCTGATAGGCTCTACGCTCACTCGCCCTGATTTCCCGGATGCGCTCTAATAATTCATCAAAATAATCTTTGCCAAAGGGTTTGCCATTTTTTAACATATCATCATTTAACACAAAACCCTTAATAATATACTCTTTTAATGTTTTCGTTGCCCACTGTCGAAACCGGGTGGCCTTTTTTGAATTTACACGATATCCTACAGCAATAATCGCATCTAAATTAAAGCATTTTACTTTTCGGCTAACATTTCTTCCGCCTTCATTTTGAACTACCGAGAAAAACTCGGCAGTTGCCTCTGCATCCAACTCTTCTTCTTTATAAATATTTTTCAAATGCAATGAAATATTATCTGCTGTGCAATCAAATAATTCTGCCATTGCTCTTTGCGTCATCCAAAATGTCTCTTCTTTAAAAATGACATTCACATAAACATTTGTATCCTCTAACTGATATAATATAATCTCATGCTCCTGCATAGATACCCACCTCTTCAAATTATAACATATTCTTCCATAAAAATAATAGCTCTTATCCATACGGTGTTATATAGTCCATTACACGAATCCAGGTCACAAACTCCACCCGTCCGCCTAGTGTTATTTCGTCCATAATCCCCTATCTTGTCCACAAAATACGGTACAATCGGCACCAAATAACACGAAATAATGCGGTTTTCACCCTGTCCACAAATTAGGACACAAAATACTCCACTGCATTCTCAGGGAACATCTCCTTGAATTCTCCGTATAGCTGCGCCGCAAGCGTTTTGTTGTGGGCAATGACCAGCGTCGGCTTCTGCAATTCCTGAATGACATTCGCCATCGTAAATGTCTTGCCTGAACCCGTAACCCCTAGTAAAGTCTGGAATTGATTGCCCTCCTTGAAGCCTTTGACCAGCTCGGCGATGGCCTGCGGCT
The DNA here is from genome assembly GCA_910576325.1 of Clostridia bacterium. GTDB lineage: Bacteria > Bacillota > Clostridia > Lachnospirales > Lachnospiraceae > Laedolimicola. Next base: position 332,516 of record CAJTIM010000002.1, on the reverse strand, counting down.
GGTCACCTGTGGGCTTGTAGGGGGCTTGTAATTTGAACTCTGGCATATGAAAACCTCCAATTTGTGACCGAAAAAAGTTTGCCTATTCGCCCGAAATTCGTGTAATTTGATTTTCGATTCGTGTAAAATGGGCTTGCAAAGCTGGCGAATAAGCGTTAAAATAGCAATTACACGAATGCAGGTCACATTACGCAGTATCCCTTTGGGAAAACCGTATTTTTGAAACGAAACAACACTGAATAACACCAACCAGTACAGATAGTATTATCCAGTCATTTGGTTTTTCATTATAACATATAAGTCAAAAAAAGTACAGACCAAATCGAACTTTTGTTCTGTACTTTTTTATACTTTATCAGACGGTACTCCGCCCGCCCCGTCAGAGGCATGTATTACGGGATGCCCGGATGGGTATATCTTTTTATTCCATCCAGTTATGCCGGTATCTTAGTTTCATACAAGAAATTCACTGATTTGTTCTATATAATTATCTTCTGAAAAACCTGTGCCGCTTTCACTTTCTTCTTTCAGGATTACTTCATCAATAAATGGCCGGAGATCGTCTAAGCAGCCCTCAATGCTTCCGGCGATATCTCCGTAAACATCTATGGTGATGATTTCTTTCACATGTCCCATGAGCTGTGATACCGCTTTAGGATTGAAATTATTCTTTAACAATATGCTACAAAAGTGCTTCTCAAATCATGCCGCCTTATATCGGGCAGTCCATTGTCCTCCGGCAGTTTCCTGCTTTGTAATGTCTTAGCCGGGAAGTCCCCGGCAGTCGTGCTTAATTTCTTGCCTAACTGAAAAGTCCGCCTCCCTTTCCATATTTAACAATGCCGTTATCTTACAATGCCTTTGTACGATCATACCATGAATTTCGTTCAAAAAAAGCAACACTCTTTTCCTGTGTTTTCTTTCTCATTCCTATCACCTCCGCACATTTAGTTTGCTCCATTTAACCATTAAGCGAATCCTTCTTTGGGAACCCGATACAGCTTTCCCATTTTTATCACCCTGAATGGTTTCTGACTTTCACACACTTCATCCGGAAATGCATATGCCTTACTTCTGCCAATACCAATAGCTTTTGAAGCCATCAGTGTCATAAACCTGTTTTTGCAAATTCATGGTATCCATATCAGTCACCTCCCACAACACAAAAGGGACTGCTTGCTATTATCATAGCTTTACAATCCCTTCCCGTCTAATTGCCCTAGATCCACCGTTTATCTATTTCCCATGTCTTTCTTCGGGCAGCAATCCATACACTGCTGTTTCTGCTGTTTCTTCTGTCCATTTTACCCCATGCTGCATAGCTATTGTATAATCAAGTAACCTTTCATAATCACTTCTACGATACGGCTGTTCACAAGAGGCACTGACACGGGCAAGTTGTTCTTTTGTCACCGTGCTAATGGAAGTACATGAATTTTTGCAGCTCATATTTGGCAATCGAAAACATTTCTCCGCATAATTGGCTCAAGCCATTTTCTGAACCATCATACTTAAAGCGGACTTTTTTTCTTGGAAAGGATGCTTTGCACGCAGCGATACTGTTCGCTCTTACTTTATCTGTACTTTTAACTCATTTATCCCGAGTAGGAAGACCGTCAGCCATATCAAAAAATTTGCACCTACACTCCGGACAGACTGACGGAATAATCAGAGGACAAAATTTTAGTTTCACAAATTTGATATGCAACCCCTCTATAGCCATCAAACACTCCTTCTCCTTCAGGTTATCCCCTCTTGTCGGAACATAATATGGAAATGGATGTCCGCAGCAAGGACACCGCCAAAAAAGTTTTGGGGTAAATCCAAACGGAACAGCTGCAAAAGAAATCGCAAGTGATATAGCAGACACCACAATGAAAAACGCCAAAAACGGTCTGCTCTCTATCATGGCGCTCAATCCCATGTTCTTGCCCCAAATAACCACGGGAAGGAACAGCACCATACTGCAAACACCAAAAGCGGCAAAGCATCCCCATTGTATCAGAAATACTGCTTTTGCAAAGGCACAGCATCGCCGGAAGCGGAGCGGCATCTGTGGGAAAACATATGGGAATGGTTTTGATGTATTCTCCTGCTGTAATCGCCAATTTGCAATATCATCCATCGGTTTTCTCATCATCCTGTCCTTTGGCGGCATCTTTTTTCTGCTCAAAAGCATTGATTACGACATCTGTCACAAGTTCCGGCATAATCGAGCAGCCCGCCGGTTATTGCATTATTTCATTTCGCTCCAACTGCTTCTAATACACAGCCAAGTAATGCCTATTCTTAAGATAGCTCCAATCAAAAGATACAGGACCAGCATAGGAAAGAGCGCAATTACATAGAAAAGATCCGCCACCGTATATACACACAATAAATAAAATCCTGCTTTCATTTTCAAAAACAGTATCATAGCTACTGCTACTAACATGACTAACGTTTCAATAAGTGTTATCCACCCGTCGCCATTGACAGTATCGCTTGCAAAGTCATTGATCAGTGCAACAACATTAATTACAATCAGAATCCAAAGCCAAATCTTTGCGGGTGTTTTCATAAGAAAATGCCCCCTTATAAAATATTTTACCAAAGAGATAAAGTAAAAACCGATCTCTTATCTTATAGCATAGTTTACTATAAAGAAATACTTTGTTCAAGGCTGATCTATGCATAGTTTCACTCATCATCTATCGCAGACACGCCAATGGTCACTTCCTCCAGTACATCCAAAAGCACCCTTACCGTATCCAGTGATGTAAGCATGGTAATATTATTCTGCGTTGCCGCATTTCGGATTGCCGCGCCGTCTTCATAATGAATACCGGAAAGAATTGCACGTGTATTGATAACATAACTGACATATCCGGCCCGAATTGCATCCAGAATTTCACTGCTGCCTTCCGATGGTTTACCCAATATACGGGTGCGTATTCCATGCTGTTTCAGATATTCTCCCGTAAGAGAGGTCGCTTCTATATTAAAGCCCATATCGTAGAAGCGGCTTATCAAAGGAAGGGCTTCGTCTTTATCCTCATCTGCAAGCGTCACGATTACAGTTCCATAATTCTGCACACGAATACCGGAAGCAATCATGGCTTTATACATTGCCCTGTGAAGTTTCTTGTCATATCCGATGGCCTCTCCCGTAGATTTCATTTCCGGTGAAAGGTATGTATCCATGCCATTCAATTTGGAAAAGGAAAATGTCGGTACTTTTACATACCAGCACTGCTTTTCTTTCGGATATATCTCATCAATCCCCTGTGCCCTCAGACTCTTTCCAAGAATGACTTTCGTTGCAATATCAGCCAGCGGATACCCGGTTGCTTTTGATAAAAACGGCACTGTCCGCGAAGAACGCGGATTCACCTCAATGACAGATACATTCTCCTCTTTATCCACAATAAACTGGATATTAAACAGACCGACAATGCCGATGCCAATCCCCAGTTTCTTCGCATAATCCAGAATCGTCTCTTTTACTTTTTCAGATATACTGAACGTGGGATATACACAGATGGAATCCCCCGAATGAACGCCGGTCCTTTCTACCAGCTCCATAATTCCGGGAACAAATACCTCCTTTCCATCGCAGACAGCATCAATTTCCACTTCCTTGCCGCAGATATACTGATCTACCAGTACCGGTTTATCTTCATCGATCTCTACGGCCGTTTTTAAATAATGACGCAGATGTTCTTCCTTCGCCACAATCTGCATGGCTCTTCCGCCAAGCACAAAGCTTGGACGTACCAATACCGGATAGCCGATTTCCTCTGCCGCTTTTACACCTTCTTCCATATTTGTCACTGCCCGTCCTTTTGGCTGCGGGATGGAAAGTTCCGACAGCAGCTTTTCAAACGCATCTCTGTTTTCAGACCTCTCAATTGCCGCACAGTCTGTGCCGATGAGCTTTACTCCTCTTTCTTCCAACGGTTTTGCCAAATTGATCGCCGTTTGACCGCCTAAAGATGCAATAATCCCATCCGGTTTTTCCATCTCGATCACATTCATAACATCTTCCACACATAAGGGTTCAAAATACAGCTTGTCCGACGTAGTATAGTCCGTAGACACGGTTTCCGGATTGTTGTTGATTATGATTGCCTCATATCCGGCTTCTTTGATCGTCTTAACCGCATGTACCGTGGAATAATCAAACTCCACACCCTGACCGATACGGATTGGGCCGGAGCCAAGCACGACGATCTTCTTTCTGTTTTCGATTACCGATTCATTTTCTTCCTCATAGGTGGAATAGAAATACGGAACATAGCTTTCAAATTCTGACGCACAGGTATCGATCATCTTATAAACCGGAAATATGCCGTATTTCCTGCGCAGTTCAAAAACTTCTGTTTCCGTCTTATTCCAAAGCCATGCCACAGTCTTATCGGAAAAGCCTGCTTTCTTCGCCTGATATAGCGCATCCCTGTCACCTGCGTATGATTTCAGTTCTGTTTCCATATCTATAATCTTTTTCATTTTGTTAAGGAAAAAGCAGTCAATTCCGGTCCGGTCGGAAATTTTTGAAACGCGGACACCTAATCTTAACAACTGTGCAATCGCAAAAATTCTGTCATTTGTACCGATTTTTATATCATTCATCAATACAGGAACATCCTCTTTTTCAAATTTTTCCATGCGCAGATGATCCACGCCTGTTTCCAGAGAACGGATTGCTTTTAACAGGCTTTCTTCAAAAGTTCTTCCTACACTCATAACTTCCCCGGTAGCTTTCATCTGCGTGCCGAGCTTCCGGTTTGCATCCGTAAATTTATCGAATGGAAAACGCGGCATTTTTGTCACTACATAATCCAATGCCGGCTCAAAGGAGGCCGGCGTATTGACCAGCATAATCTCATCCAGCGTCATCCCCACGCTGATTTTTGCCGAAACTCTTGCAATCGGATACCCGCTTGCCTTCGACGCAAGGGCTGAGGAACGGGAAACCCGTGGATTTACCTCTATCGGATAATACTGAAAAGAATCCGGATCAAGTGCAAACTGCACATTACATCCTCCCTCCACTTTCAGCGCACGAATGATTTTCAATGCGCTGTCCCGCAGCATCTGATATTCTTTATTGGTCAGTGTCTGGGACGGACATACCACAATGGAATCTCCTGTGTGTATTCCCACCGGGTCTAAATTTTCCATATTGCAAACTGTGATTGCCGTATCATTGGCATCACGGATCACTTCGTATTCGATTTCCTTGAAGCCTTTGACACTTTTCTCAATCAATACCTGATGAACCGGAGATAACGCAACGGCGTTTTTAATCAGCTTTCTAAATTCCTGCTCATCATCCGCAAAGCCTCCGCCTGTTCCTCCAAGGGTAAATGCAGGGCGCAGCACCACCGGATAACCAATTTGCTCCGCTGCTCTTATGGCTTCATCCACCGTATTCGCAATGGCAGAAGGCAGTACCGGCTCTCCCAGCTCTTCACAAAGCTTTTTGAACTGTTCTCTGTCCTCCGCCCGTTCAATGCTTTTACTGCCGGTTCCCAAAAGTTCCGCCTGACACTCTTTTAAAACTCCTTTTTTCTCAAGCTGCATTGCCAGATTCAGCCCGGTCTGTCCCCCAATCCCCGGCACAATGGCATCCGGGCGCTCACGGCGAACAATCTTCGCCGCATATTCCAGGGTCAGCGGTTCCATATATACTTTATCTGCAACTGTCAGATCTGTCATAATCGTTGCCGGGTTGGAATTGCACAGCACAACCTCGTAGCCTTCCTCTTTCAAAGCAAGACATGCCTGCGTACCCGCATAATCAAATTCTGCCGCCTGGCCAATCACAATCGGACCGGAACCAATGACAAGTATTTTCTTCAAATCAGTTCTTTTCGCCATCTTTTGTTCCCTCCATCATTTTTATAAATTGGTCAAACAGATAGCCGCTGTCCTGTGGTCCGGGCGCGCTTTCCGGATGATACTGCACACCGAACACCCTGTCTTCCTCACAGGCCGCGCCTTCTACCGTGTGATCCAGCAGATTTAGATGCGTTGCCTTCAATCGGGTATTTGCAAGGCTTTCTCCGTCTACCGCATAGGAATGATTCTGGGACGTAATCTCTATCTTGCCGGTCTGCAGATTTTTCACCGGGTGATTTCCTCCCCTGTGTCCAAACTTCAGCTTATAAATCCTGGCTCCGTACGCAAGAGAAATGATCTGATGGCCAAGGCAGATTCCAAATATCGGATATCTGCCTTTTAATTCTTTGACCAGTTCTGCGGCTGCCTGCACATCTGAGGGATTTCCCGGTCCATTGGATAAAAAGATTCCGTCCGGTCTTAGCTTTTCTATCTCCCCCGCAGAAGTATTCCACGGAAAGACTGTCACGCTGCATCCTCTTTGGTTCAGAGTTCTCACAATATTCTGTTTCATCCCGCAGTCAACGGCGGCCACATGATACTTCCCATCCGATACAAGGTATTGCTGAATTTCCTTCCGGCTTACCCGCGATACGGCATCTTTCGGAATATTATATAAATCCAATTTGCAAAGTCCGTCCTGGAGGGATGTATCCATATCTGTAAGCAATGCCTTCCGGCTCCCAAGGTCACGTATGGAACGTACCAGCTTTCTTGTATCAATCCCATAGATGCCCGGTATGTCATATTTCTCCATAATTTCCGATAAGGTATATTTACTTCGGAAATTGGATGGTTCGTCGTTGTAGTCTCGTACCGCCAGTCCGCCGATACTTGGAATATCCGTTTCAAAATCATCTTCTGCCATTCCGTAATTACCAATCAGAGGATATGCCATCACGACTGTCTGATACGTATAGGAGGGATCGGAAAGGATTTCCTGATATCCAACCGGAGAAGTATTGAATACAATTTCCGTCATTTTTTCAAGCTTGGAACCAAATCCATATCCACAGTATTCGCTGCCGTCGGACAAAATCAATTTTCTGTCAAATTTTCTCATCATACATGCACCTCTTTCGCTCAAACCCGTTCGGACAGCTTCCTTTCAAAACGGTCCTTACGCAAATCTGCCGGGATTTTCGTCGGATACTTTCCCTGAAAACAGGCGGCGCAGTAATCCTCACTGCCTATCAGTTTATTCAGCTTCCCGATTGGTAAATATCCCAAAGAGTCCGCTCCAATCATCCCTGCAATCTCATCCACGCTGTGATGGCATGCAATCAGATTTTCTTCCGAATCAATATCCGTTCCATAATAACAGGGATATAAAAACGGAGGCGCAGAAATTCTCATATGGATCTCTTTCGCTCCGGCGTCACGCAAAAGCTTTACAATACGTTTGCTGGTCGTCCCTCTGACAATGGAATCATCAATCAGTACAACTCTTTTTCCATCGATTACCTTCCTGACAGGACTCAGCTTAATTCTGACCTTGTCCAAACGCTCATCTTGTCCCGGAGAAATAAATGTCCTTCCAATATATTTATTTTTTATCAGTCCAATCCCATAAGGAATCCCGGATTTTCCCGCATACCCCAATGCTGCGTCCAATCCGCTGTCGGGAGCACCAATCACAATATCCGCGGATTTGGGATAACTCTCTGCCAGTAATTCTCCGGCTTTCATACGAGATTCATGTACGGATATGCCGTCTATCACAGAATCCGGTCTTGCAAAATAGATGTACTCAAAAATGCAGGTTCTTTTCTTCTGTTTTTCACAGTGTTCTCTTCTTGATTCCACACCGTTTTTTGTAAACACCAGAATCTCTCCCGGCAGCACATCACGGATAAATTCTGCTCCTACCGCTGACAATGCACAGCTTTCGGATGCAGCCACATATGCCCCGTCCGCCGTCTTTCCATAGCAAAGCGGCCGAAACCCATATGGATCTCTTGCCGCTATCATCTTTGTAGAAGAAATCAGCACCAGCGAATAGGCGCCTTCCAGTAAATTCATCGTATTGCTGACGGCTTCCTCAATGCTTGGCGTCATAAGCCGTTCTCTTGTAATCACATAAGCGATGGTTTCCGTATCACTGGTTGTATGGAAAATTGCTCCCGATAATTCCAGCTTATCGCGAAGCTCCAATGCATTGGTAAGATTTCCATTATGTGCCAGCGCCATCTTTCCTTTCTGGTGGTTGACTTCAATAGGCTGACAGTTATTTCTTGTATTTCCTCCGGTTGTTCCGTATCTTACATGTCCCACCGCCATATTTCCCATTGGGAAATGAGTCAATGTGTCTTTCGAAAACACCTCACTGACAAGCCCCAGATCTTTATAGGAAGAAAATGCGCCGTCATCATTCACAACAATTCCGCAGCTCTCCTGTCCTCTGTGCTGCAGAGCATACAGCCCATAATAAACAATACCTGCGGCATTTCCCTTTTTTGTACCTATCACTCCGAATACACCGCATTCTTCATGAACAGCCATAGCCCTACTCCCTCCTGCACATCCATTCCATCTAAAAATTCTATTTCCCGCTGTCTCCATAGTTTGACAGCACTCTTGCGGAAGGATCTTTCACATCGCATCCCTCCCATTCTTTATTCGGCATCCAGTACCCGGCAATCATCTCTGCCTGCCCCGGATAATATGTTTCAAAAATCTCTCTGTACAGCAATGATTCCTTTGTAAATGGTCTGGCATACGCATATTTTTTACATATGCTTTCATACTCTTTATCCGTATATTTACGCTCTGCATACTCCTTTAAGTAATCTACCATAGAGTGCCCGACCGCATCTGAAAACGCTGCTTTCTCTCTCCACAAAATATCTTCCGGCAAATAATCACCGCCTTCAAACGCACGGCGCAGCAGATATTTCCCCTTTCCATAAGTGTTGATTTTTAATTCCGGATCAACAGACATTACATACTTCACAAAATCCAAATCACCAAAGGGAACTCTTGCTTCCAGTGAGTTTACGGAGATACAGCGGTCGGCGCGAAGGACGTCGTACATATGAAGCTCCCGGATTCGTTTTTGCGACTCCGCCTGAAACGCCGCTGCATCCGGTGCGAAATCCGTATATTTATATCCAAAGAGTTCATCCGATATTTCACCCGTCAGCAGAACACGGATATCCGTCTGTTCATGGATTGCTCTGCACACCAGATACATTCCTATGGATGCACGTATCGTCGTAATATCATAGGTTCCCAGTAACTGAATAACTGTTTCCAGCGAAGAAAGCACTTCATCCGGCGTCATATAAACCTCCGTATGGTCGCTTCCAATATAATCCGCCGCCTGCCTCGCATACTTTAAATCAATGGCGTCTTCTCTCATGCCAATCGCAAAGGTCCTGATTGGTTCTTTGCTTTTCTTTGCCGCAATCGCGCATACCAGAGAAGAATCCAGTCCGCCTGAAAGCAAAAACCCCACCTTTGCGTCAGCTACCAGGCGTTTCTCCACTCCGGCTGTGAGTTTATCATGAATATTTCTGCATACGGTCTCCAGATTATCACGGCAGATACGCTCCGCTTTGGCGATGTCGCAGTAACGGATAAACTGACCGCTTTTATAGTAGTGTCCCGGCGGAAACGGCATAATCTTATCCGTAAGCCCTGCCAGATTTTTCGCTTCGCTGGCAAATATGACGGCCCCTTCTTTGTCATATCCATAATACAAAGGCCGGATACCAATCGGATCTCTTGCCGCAATAAATTCTCCTGTGTCTCCGTCATAAATAATACAGGCAAACTCCGCATCTAACATGGCGAACATTGCAGTTCCATATTCCTGATACAGCGGCAAAAGAATCTCACAATCCGATTCACTCTTAAATGTATATTTCTCTGCCAGTTTTTCTTTCAGCTTCTTAAAACCATAGATTTCTCCGTTGCAGACCACATAGCTGTCACCCAGTTTAAACGGCTGCATCCCCGTCGGAGCCAGCCCCATAATGGATAGTCTGTGAAATCCAAGCAGTCCGTCTCCCGTTTCAACAATCCGGCTGTCATCCGGACCTCTTGATATGGTCCTGTTAAAGCCTTCCAAAAAAACATCATAAACAGCGCTGCGGCTGCAATAACCCATAATAGAACACATAGGAATGTACCTCCATAAATTTAAGTAATTCACCATTCCACACTCGCTGTAAGTGATCACCCGTACTACTTCTCTTTTCTCAAACGCCTTTGCAATATTTAGTTTCTATCTGTCCCGGCTTTTATTCCACATCCTGAAGGGCGTCAAATCCTTCTTCTCCGGTTCTTACTTTCACTACATTTTCCACATCATAGACGAAAATCTTTCCATCTCCAATATGCCCTGTGTAAAGTACCTTCTTCGCTGTTTCAATCACTTTACGGACCGGAACCGCACTGACTACAATATCTACCTGTACTTTTGGAAACAGATTCGCTTCTACCTGTACGCCGCGATAATACTCCGGTTTGCCTTTCTGAATCCCGCATCCCAGGACATGGGATACTGTCATACCGGTAATTCCCAGCTTTATCATTGCATTCTTTAATACTTCAAATTTGGATTCCTTGCAGACAATCTCAATTTTTGTAAACTTCGGAGTGCCTTCTTCAAACGCAGGAACTTTCTTAACCGGAATCGCTTCCGCAACCGGAATATCACCGGATACCGCCACAGGGTCATTTCCCTCTTCAATATACTCCGGAAGCATTGCAAAGCCTGCATATGCGGAAGGAAGACCATGCTCTGCCGCATCAAGACCAGTCATTTCTTCTTCTCTGTCTACGCGAAGACCCACGATCATTCGGATCACAAGGAATGCAATCGTTATCGTAACCGCTGTCCATGCCGCCACACTGACAAAGCCGATAAACTGGAGTTTTAATAAATCAAATCCGCCGCCGTAAAACAGACCGGTTAAAGTTTCTCCCGAAGCATTTGCAATACTGTATCCAGGAGCTGTATCCGTAGCAAATAGTCCAACTGCCAGTGTACCCCAGATCCCATTCATGCAATGCACGGCAACTGCCCCCACCGGATCATCAATATAAAGCACATGGTCGAGAAGCCATACGCCAAACACAACCAAAAGGCCGGCAGCTGCTCCAATCACAGCCGCACCGAATGCATCCGTCACATCACACGGTGCCGTGATCGCCACAAGCCCTGCTAACGATGCGTTCAGACACATGGAAACATCCGGCTTTCCATATTTTATCCACGTAAAGACCATACAGACAACCGTTGCAACAGCCGGCGCAACGGTTGTTGTCAGGAAAATAGAACCAAGCTGTGCAATGGAAGTTGCGGCCGCACCATTAAATCCATACCAGCCGAGCCAAAGAATAAATACCCCAAGCGCTCCCAGGGCAATGCTGTGCCCCGGAAAGGCATTTACTTTCACAACGTTTCCGCTCTTATCTCTGGTAAACTTTCCGATACGGGGACCAAGAATTTTCGCGCCAATCAACGCGGAAATACCGCCTGCCATATGAATCGCGCAGGAGCCGGCGAAATCATGGAAACCGAGCTGTGCCAGCCATCCACCTCCCCATATCCAGTGTGCTTCAATCGGATAAATCAACGCAGAAATTACACCGGAATAAATACAATAGGAAAGAAATTTTGTACGTTCCGCCATTGCACCGGATACGATGGTTGCCGTTGTAGCACAAAATACAAGGTTAAACACAAAGCCGGAAAAATCAAACTCCGCATATGCAGTAAACAAATCAAATCCCGGCCTTCCGATAAATCCAAACAGATCTTCTCCCATCAGCAATCCAAAGCCAATCAGTATAAATACTACGGTTCCAATACAAAAATCCATTAAATTCTTCATAATGATATTTCCTGTATTTTTCGCCCTGGTAAAACCTGCCTCTACCATTGCAAAACCTGCCTGCATCCAGAACACCAATGCGGCGCCAATTAAAAACCAGACTCCGAACACTTCGCCGGATACCGCTTCCTGCACAAGTGCTTTCATAGCTTCATCCATCTCTTCTTCCTCCTACTAAAAGTCGCTGCGCGACAGCACTAAAGGGTAAAGCCGCTTCGGAACACCTGTGATGAGAGAAACTTTTATTCGAAAGGACACTCATAAAAGTTTCTCTCGTGCGCCTCCTCGACTTTACCGTCCAGCAGAAATTATTTTTAATAAATACTTGACATTTCTTAGCTGGACTATCAGGTTAAATTTATCAACTTATTTTACGCCAAACAGCAAATCTCCATAAGTCGGAAACGGCCAGTATTTCTTTGCCGTCATCGTTTCCGCCTCATCGCAGGCAGCTCTTAATTCTCCCATTTTTCCTAAAACAGCATCCCGAATCATATAAGCTTCGGCTTCCACATTCTCCGCATCCTGAAGTTTCATCACTGCGTTTTCCAATTCATCTGTCCTGATCGCAATCTGATCTTCCAATCCTGCAAGGTTTTTCACAAGCTTCGTCTCATAACCGCATGAAAAGGAATCATCCACCACCTTTTTTGCCGCCGCCGTATTTGCAAGCTCCAGTACATATGCGCTTACTGCCGGAGCAATTTCTGTCTTTGCCATATCAATCATGGTATTTGCTTCAATCAGAACCGTCTTGCAATAGTTTTCCAACATAATTTCACATCTGGACTTCAGCTCCGCTTCTGAAAATACCTTGTGGCTTGTCAGCATCCGTACATTTTTTTCATCCAGCAGATGCGGCATACAATCCGGTGTTGTACGGTAGTTAAGAAGCCCTCTCTTTTCCACAGCTTCCTGAATCCAGGTGTCGTCATAACCATTCCCGTTGAAAATAACATGCTTATGATCTTTGATGGTCTTGCGAATCATTTCATGCAGCACATCTTCAAAATTCTCTGCTTTTTCCAGTCTGTCCGCATAGATTTTCAAGCTTTCCGCCACCGCACTGTTCAGCATGATATTTGCACAGGCAATGCTGTTGGAAGAGCCAAGCATACGAAATTCAAATTTATTTCCGGTAAATGCAAAGGGCGATGTACGGTTGCGGTCCGTGGTATCGCGGTTAAACTTCGGAAGTACGTCCACGCCGAGCTTCATCTGTGTTTTTTCAGTTCCCGCATAGGGAGTACCGGTTTCAATCGCTTCCAGTACTGCATTCAATTCTTCTCCAAGGAAAATAGAAATGACTGCCGGAGGCGCTTCGTTTGCCCCAAGTCTGTGATCATTTCCTGCTGTCGCAACAGAAAGACGAAGCAGATCCTGATAATCGTCCACCGCCTTGATAACCGCACAGAGGAATAATAAAAACTGCGCGTTTTCATACGGCGTTTCCCCCGGCGACAGCAGATTTACGCCGCCATCCGCAGTCAAGGACCAGTTGTTATGCTTTCCGCTTCCGTTTACTCCGGCAAACGGTTTTTCATGAAGCAGGCACACAAGTCCATGCTTTGCCGCAACCTTCTGCATAATTTCCATTGTCAGCTGGTTATGGTCTGTTGCAATGTTTGTTGTCGTATAGACAGGGGCAAGTTCATGCTGCGCCGGGGCAACTTCATTATGCTCTGTCTTTGCCAGAATGCCCAGCTTCCAGAGTTCTTCATTCAACTCTTCCATATAGGCCGCAACCCGCGGCTTGATCACTCCGAAATAATGATCGTCCATCTCCTGTCCCTTCGGCGGCTTTGCACCAAAAAGAGTACGTCCCGTAAATCGAAGATCCCTCCGCTGTTCATACATTTCTTCCGTAATAAGGAAATATTCCTGTTCCGGTCCCACGGATGTGCGGACACATTTCACGCTGTCATTTCCAAACAGACGGAGAATACGGATTGCCTGCTTATTCAGCGCTTCCATAGAACGGAGCAGCGGCGTTTTCTTATCCAGCGCTTCACCGCCGTAAGAACAGAATGCGGTAGGTATACACAGGGTATTGCCCTTAATGAATGCATAAGAAGTAGGGTCCCAGGCCGTGTATCCCCGCGCTTCAAAAGTCGCCCGAAGTCCGCCGGAGGGAAACGACGACGCATCCGGTTCTCCTTTGATCAGTTCCTTTCCGGAAAACTCCATAATCACACCCCCATCGGGAGACGGAGAAATAAAGCTGTCGTGCTTTTCTGCCGTGACGCCGGTAAGGGGCTGGAACCAATGTGTATAATGTGTAGCGCCATGATCCACCGCCCAGTCTTTCATAGCTGCCGCTACTGCATTTGCTACGCCAATATCAAGCTTTGCGCCTTCATCAATCGTCTTTCTCAAAGACCGATAAACCTTTGCCGATAAATTTGCTTTCATCACCCTGTCATCAAATACTTTACATCCAAAAAAATCTGATACATTTTTCATAATCCCACTCCTTCCAACTTGAAAACAAAAAAAACAAGGATGGCTTTCATGGCGCTTTTCCCTGCGCCGCAAAAGACTCCCTTGCCTTTTCTATCAAATTGTATGTATTTTTCTTACAAAAGTAAAAAGCGTCTCTGAGAACTTCCTCTCAAAGACGCCTTTGCCTTTACGTGTTGGATGATACACCCTTAAAAATCATTTGTCAATCCTTTTTTTATTTTTTCTATTGCCGCCAAAAAAATATTGACAACGCGCATCATCCGCTGTATAAATATAAATTATGAGCAAAGGCGTTCATTTTCAGAGCAGAAATTACCTGCCCTGAAAGCGGATGCCTTTGCTTTTTTGATTTATTCTGAAAGGAAGGTACAAACTTATGAAAATTGAAGGCCAGGTAAGAATCCCTTCCGGATGTGCAATCTCAGCGGTAATATCCAAAGACGGAAATAAGATGTCCGGTGAAATGATCATAAATTCCATGAAACCCATGCATGACCGTTCCAACGGATTAGGCGGCGGTTTTGCCGGTTACGGCATTTACCCTGAATATAAAGATTTTTACGCATTCCATATGTTTTTTGATTCCCGCGACACCCGCAAGGAATGTGAAGCCTTCTTAAAAGAACGCTTTGAAATCATCCAATCGGAAATCATTCCGACCCGGAAGATTCCGGAAGTCACAGATGAGCCGATCATATGGAGATATTTTGCCGCTCCCTTAAAATCTGTTCTTGCATCCTTACAGTTAGAAGAAAAAGAGTTTGTGGCCAAAACAGTTATGAAGATCAACGCCGAAATGCCCGGTGTTTACGTCTTTTCCAGCGGCAAGAACATGGGTGCCTTCAAAGCGGTCGGTTTTCCGGAAGATGTGGGCGTCTTTTATAAGCTGGAAGAATATGAAGGATACTCCTGGACGGCACATGGACGTTATCCGACAAACACCCCCGGCTGGTGGGGAGGCGCGCATCCCTTTACACTGCTCGACTATTCCGTCGTGCATAACGGAGAAATATCTTCCTATGACGCCAACCGCCGGTTTATTGAAATGTTCGGCTATAAATGCACCCTCCGGACCGATACGGAAGTCATTACTTATATCATGGATTACCTGCTCCGCGTACAGGGACTTACGCTCGGCGAAGCCGCAAGTGTAATCGCCGCTCCGTTCTGGAGTACCATTGCGGCAAAAACGGATTTGGAGGACCAAAAGAAACATACTTACCTTAGAACTATGTTTCCAAGCCTTTTGATTACCGGTCCTTTCTCCATTGTTTTGGGATTTGAGGGCGGATTGATGGCATTAAATGACCGTCTGAAGCTTCGTTCTATGGTAGTTGGCGAAAAAGATGATAAAGTATTCATTGCCAGCGAAGAGGCCGCTATTCGGATCATAGAGCCAAATGCGGAAAACATATGGTCTCCCGCCGGCGGCGAGCCTGTCATCGTTAAAGTGAAGGAAGGTGCGTTTTAATGGGTATCGAATTTATTTATCCTGAATTTGAAGTAATCAGAAATGAAAGCAGATGCATTTCCTGCCGTGTATGTGAGCGGCAATGTGCGAATGAAGTCCACAGCTGCGATGAAAAACTCAAAATTATGAAGTGCGACGATTCAAAATGCGTAAACTGCCAGCGCTGCGTTTCTTTTTGTCCCACAAAAGCCTTAAAGATTGTAAAAAGTGACTGCACCCTGCGCGAAAACGCTAATTGGCCAGCCCAGACAGTGAAAGAAATATACAAGCAGGCAAACAGCGGCGGTGTTCTTTTGTCCTCTATGGGGAATCCAAAACCGCTTCCCGTCTACTGGGACAAAATCCTGATCAATGCTTCACAGGTAACGAACCCTTCCATTGATCCGCTGCGGGAACCAATGGAAACCAGAGTTTTTCTCGGAAAAAAGCCGTCAAAAGTACAGCGCTCTAAAGAAGGAAAATTAAACTGTACACTGCCTCCGCAGCTGGAACTGTCTATGCCGGTTATGTTCTCTGCCATGAGCTACGGCTCTATCAGCTACAACGCCCACAAGTCCCTTGCGCTGGCAGCAGCAGAACTTGGAATTTTGTATAACACCGGAGAAGGCGGTCTGCATGAAGATTTTTACTGCTATGGTGAAAATACCATCGTGCAGGTAGCTTCCGGCCGTTTTGGTGTCCATGCGGATTATCTGCAAGCCGGCGCAGCGATTGAAATCAAAATAGGGCAAGGTGCAAAACCAGGGATCGGGGGACATCTTCCCGGTGAAAAGATCGTAGGAGATATATCCCGCACCCGTATGATCCCGGAAGGATCTGACGCCATTTCTCCGGCGCCGCATCATGATATTTATTCCATCGAAGATTTGCGTCAGCTCGTCTTTTCTCTAAAAGAAGCTACGGAATATAAAAAACCCGTGATTGTAAAAGTTGCCGCCGTACATAACATTGCAGCAATCGCAAGCGGTATTGCCCGAAGCGGAGCCGATATCATTGCCATTGACGGGTTCCGCGGCGGCACCGGAGCTGCGCCCACCAGAATCAGAGACCATGTAGGCATCCCCATTGAGCTGGCGCTGGCAGCCGTTGATCAGAGGCTTCGGGATGAAGGTATCCGCAGCAATGTGTCTCTTGTAGTGGGCGGCAGTATCCGAAGCGCAGCAGATGTAATAAAGGCCATTGCGCTCGGTGCGGATGCCTGCTATGTGGCTACCGCCGCTCTGCTTGCTCTTGGCTGCCATCTGTGCCGCACCTGCCAAAGCGGTAAATGCAACTGGGGCATCGCAACCCAGCGTCCCGAGCTTGTGAAAAGGCTTAACCCTGCAATGGGCAGTGAACGCCTGATCCATCTGATGACCGCATGGAAACACGAAATAAAAGAATTTATGGGCGGTATGGGAATCAATTCCATTGAGGCTTTACGCGGAAACCGGCTGATGCTTCGCGGCATCGGCTTAACGGAAAAAGAGCTTGAGATACTTGGTATCTCTCATGCCGGAGAATGACAGGAAAAAACGGTTGCTTCTGCCGCATATTTTCGGCAGATAGATAAACAAATTTGGGGGAGGTATGGTACAATATGCAAATTATTGATGCCGCAGATTTAGATTACAGAGCTGTAAACGAAGCGCTGCGCGAAGCAGAAAGCGATTTCATCATCGAAGGCTGCTGCGGTCAGCGGTTTATTGCCGCCGGTATATCCGGCAAGAATCTTACAATTAACGGGATACCGGGCAATGCACTGGGCGCATACTTAAACAATGCCAATATTACGGTAAATGCCAATGCACAGGACGCTGTGGGCGATACTATGAATGAAGGAAAGATTCTGATTCATGGCAATATCGGCGACGCCGCCGGTTATGCCATGCGCGGCGGCAAGATCTATGTGCAAGGCAGCGCCGGATACCGGGCCGGAATCCATATGAAGGCTTACAAAGAAAAAATTCCCGTTATGATCATCGGCGGATGTGCCGGAAGCTTCCTTGGAGAATATCAGGCAGGAGGCGTGATCATCGTCCTGGGGCTTCATAAAGACGGCAGACGCATTGTAGGCAATTTCCCCTGTACCGGAATGCATGGAGGTAAAATGTTCCTGCGGGGCAGCTGCGAGGATATTCATTTCCCAAAACAAGTTACCGCAAAATGCGCAGCCGCAGACGAGTTAGAGGAAATCCGGGAGTATCTGTCGGAATACTGCTTGGACTTCGGTTATTCTATGGATGAACTTTTGTCCGAACCTTTTACAATCATCACGCCGGACAGTAAAAATCCGTACAAACAGATGTATGTGGCAAATTAAAAAAAGCAGGCAGGCCCAACTTCTGCCTGCCCTTTTATTATACTTTTGTACTGCTTTGTCAGTG
Organism: Clostridia bacterium; assembly: GCA_910576325.1. Lineage (GTDB taxonomy): Bacteria > Bacillota > Clostridia > Lachnospirales > Lachnospiraceae > Laedolimicola. Next base: position 314,490 of record CAJTIM010000002.1, on the reverse strand, counting down.
ATATTCAGCTCTTAAACGCTTTTCACCCCAATAGCCTCTATCTCACAGAGAACTCCCTTGGGCAATTCCTTTACCGCCACACAGCTTCTTGCCGGTTTTGATACGAAGAACTCCTCATACACCTGATTAAAAGCTGCGAAATCCGCCATGTCTGCCAAAAAGCATGTGGTCTTAATCACCTGCTCATAACCGATTCCTGCCGCCTTCAGAATCTCTCCTACATTCACACAGCTCTGACGGGCCTGGGCCTCAATCCCCTCCGGAATCCCGCCTGTCTCCGGATTCACCGGTATCTGACCGGAAGAAAATACAAATCCGTTTACCTCCATTCCCTGAGAATAGGGGCCGATGGCCGCCGGGGCCTTTGTTGTTGCTATTGCTTTCATTTTGTTTCCTCCTCAACTCCGTGCTGCCGTTCACTCTGTGGCCGACAGCAATCCTGTTTTGTCTTATAATCCTTTTATCTTAATGCGGTTACCGCCGCATTGGGATCCCTGTTCTAGCCTCTATTGAGGCGCCGTAATCTCTCCCTCCGGCACGCCTGTTTCCGACGGCACCTCACCTTCCGGTGGTACCATTCCCTCCTCAGGCATCATTCCCGTCTCTGCTCCGGGCTGTATGATTCCGCCAATCAAATTGCCGAGATGCAGCGGGCAGGGCATAGCCACCAGCGGCGAACCGGACACATCGTTGTTTTCCGGCACCAGCGTAATAATCCGGTACTCGTGAACCGGGCACGCATCCGTTGCCAAACCTCCGCTCTCCACGCAGGCCTCCCCGGTTACATGCACATTGCAGTATTCCGTAGGCTCCGTTCCCACGGCAAAATATTCCGACTTCATCATGCCGTCGCAGATTCCGGGAATCGGCCGCTTTCCAGATGCCGCGCAAACCGTTGCACTGGTCACGCTTTCCGGCTTTGGAAAGTCCTTGTTCTCCAGATTTTCATGGATACGCGACATAACCTTTTTCCAAATCGTCTTGTGATAGGAGGTCTCTCCCCTGCCGAGCTTGTGGTTGTTGTCAAAACCCGCCCATATGCCTGCCGTATAGTAAGGCGTATAGCCTACAAACCAAACATCGTTATTTTTAGAGGTTGTACCTGTTTTACCGGCAATGGTCATTCCGGAAAAGCGTACCGCCCCTCCCGTTCCCTGATTTACAACATCCTTCATAGCACTTGTCAGCAGCCACGCCGTGCTGTCCTTCAGTACCGTACGGGTATAGGAAACCGTATTATCAATCAGCACATTCCCGTCATGATCCAGAATCCGCGTGTAAAATACAGGCTTTGTATAAACGCCGCCGTTGGCAATGGTCGCATAAGCGGCTGTCAGCTCCAGATTCGTCACACCCTTGGTAATTCCGCCCAAAGCCAGAGATTGGATATAATCATTGTGACCGTTCACCGTCTCCTTCTGCAGGGTGGTAATCCCCATATTCTCCAAATACGTAATTCCCAGAGCCGGCGTGATATCCGTCAAGGTCTTAACCGCCACGATATTCATAGACTGTTCAATACCGCGGCGCAGATTGGTCCAGCCCTGATAAGCCTCCCCGTTCCAGTTCCGCACGGGACGGCCGCTGTCCTGATAATTGTAAGGCGCGTCAAACTGTGTTGTGGCAAGCGTCAAGCCTGCCGAATCCAGTGCCGGCGCATAAGTGGATACCGGCTTAAAGGTTGAGCCCGGCTGGCGCACCGTGTCTACCGCACGGTTCAGGGTCAGGTTCGCCGTCTTCTCTCCCCGGCCGCCTACGATGCCCTTCACATAGCCTGTCGCCTGATCCATAACCACCATAGACGCCTGGGGCTGTATTGTCATCTCCGCACGCTCATAAATAGTGTCCCCTTCCTCCACAAGCGAAGCCTTATAGGCATCAATGTGCGCCTGGGCATCCTCCTCCGTGTCAAACAGCAGCTCAAAATTCGCGGACTCGTTTTGTTTGAAGTACTCCTCCATCATCTCCTTGCTGTAATTCTTCTGTTCTCCGTCAGGCTTCACAACTGTCAAAGCGTAATCCAGCCCTATGCGGACATTGGCCGGGTAATTTTCCTCATTGCCCATCTCCTCGTCCATGATAGCCTGAATGGCCGGATCCTGGGCCGTCTCTATCGTCAGACCTCCCATATAAACCAGATTATATGCCTGCTGTGCGGTATATCCCTTCACTTCCTGCAGATCATTAATCACCTGCTCGACTGTTGCGTCCACATAATAAGAAAATACGGTTGCAACACCTTTTTCCTGATTCGTCGTCTGGATGCGGGCATATACGTCATCCTCCAGAGCCTCTTCGTACTCGCTCTGGGAGATATACCCCTGATCCAGCATATGTTCCAGAACCAGATCCCGGCGCTCCCTGTTTTTTTCCTGATTGCTGATGGGATTATACCCTGTAGGGCTCTTGGTCGTCCCCGCAATCACGGCCGCCTCGGAAATGGTCAGATCCCTTACATCCTTATTAAAATAGCGGTTCGCCGCCGCCTGGATTCCAAGTGCATTCTGTCCCAGGTTGATCATATTGAGATATGACTCCAGAATCTCTTCCTTACTCATATTCTTTTCCAGCTCCACAGCCAGATACTGCTCCTGAAGCTTCCGCTCCACCTTTTCCGCTATGGTACTCTCGCTCATAAAATCAAAGACGCTGTTCTTTAAGAGCTGCTGGGTAATGGTACTGGCGCCCTCCGTCCTCTTAAAGCCGCTGGCAACCCCTTTGACACCTGCCCGGATAATTCCCTTTAAGTCAATCCCGTTATGCTCATAAAAACGTTCGTCCTCAATAGCCACAAACGCATTCTGCACATGCTCGGGAACATCCTCGATATCTACCCAGATACGGTTGGAACCGGCCGCTACCAGCTCCGCTATCTGCCTTCCCTCCGCATCCACCATGGTTGATTTATAGCCCAAAGGAATTACACTGGTACTGTCAACCTTGGGTGCATTGTCAATCACTCCTTTTACAACGCCTATTCCTGCGCACAAGCCTGCCACCCCCATGGCGAGTATGCAGACAAGAAATGCCTTTATAAATACAACACTTGCTTTTTTTCCGACCTTTGCAGTTTTGGAGTTCATCGACTTCTGCTTTTTTGAAGTCCCTCTTTTCCCATAATTCATCCTTTTGCCTCCTCTACATCCAATCATTATAACAAATAATTTCATAGGAATAAAGCATAAAATAAAAATTCACATTTTCTTGCGTTTTTTATAAGGTTTCTTTATAATAATCTAAATGTGATCCACTTCTTTTTTGTCTCCTGACAGCTTTCGACAGGCTTTGCGGTCCATGCCCTGTATAATACTCTTCAAAGTCACCTGTATGGACATGAATGAAAGAAGGAGAGTATCATGCAAAAGGAATTTTTAATCGAAACCCGCGCCGTAGCCGACGAAAAGGGTCACATGCTGAATCTGAAATACTATCTAATTGAGGAAGAGCAGCCGAAATCCATGGCTCCGCTTTACCGGATCTGCATCAAAAAGTCTATGGCGGAGAAACCAGGCGTGGAGGAAACCGAGAGCACCCCGCCCGTCTCTCATTCGGAAATTTTTGCGCGGCAGATGCTCCGGCAGCTTATTTCCAATGCGGTCACACCTGTCTGCCTGCTAGAAATCGTGGATGATATGATGACCGGAGAAAGCGGACAGGCTTCCTAGCGGAAAGGAACCTTTTATGTCAGAATCCTACAAATTTACCTACATAGGCGGCACTGGTGAAATTATCGAGAAAAAGTCGCGTTTTATCGCCACCGTGGAACCGGTGAAGACCGAAGAGGAGGCTTTGGCTTTCATAGAGCGTATTCGGAAGCAGTATTGGGACGCCTCCCACAACTGCACGGCCTTTACCCTCGGCGAAAACCACCGGCTTACCCGCTGCAGCGATGACCGTGAGCCCGCCGGAACGGCCGGGCGTCCTATGCTGGACGTGCTTCTCGGCGAAACTCTGCATGATACGGCCGTAGTTGTGACGCGCTATTTCGGCGGTACTCTGCTGGGCACCGGCGGCCTGGTGCGCGCCTACGGAGCCGCTGTCCGGGAAGGTCTCCGCAATGCCGTGATTCTGGAAAAGCATCCGGGAATCCGCCTGTCCGTTCAGACAGATTACAACGGGATCGGAAAGATACAGTACCTTTTGAATCAATCCCATGTTCCGATTCTCCGTTCCGAATATACGGATTCTGTCTTTATCGAAGCTCTCGTTCCCATCCCCCTTCTAGATTCCGTTATTTCGTCAATCACGGAGGGAACCAGCGGACAAGCCGCGCTGACTCCGGGCGGGCGCTGTCAATATGCTCTTTTGGAAGGTGAGATCCTTTTATTTGAGGAGGAAGGCAAATGACATCACACACGATATGCAGACGCAATCTGCTGCTGTTGAGCCTCTTTATCACAGGCTCTCTGTTTTTTGGACTCTTTTTTGTTCTTGCCTCCTATTATCAGGCACATCCTTCCAATCCCGCCTTTCTTCTTAGAATCAACGAGGTTTGCACCATTAATCCGGGAACTGAGGACGGGGAAAACGTCACCTATGAAGATTATGTGGAGCTATACAATCCTTCTGATCGGGAGGTTTCTTTAGAGAATGTCTTTCTATCTGACAGCACAAAGGATTTTTCGCTTGGTCCCTTACCCGCTGATACCATTGCGGCGGGCGGGTATTATGTGATTTATATGGATGGATTACCCTTTCGCTTATCTGAGAATGAGACTCTGACTCTCAGCTATTGTACGGAGGGTGAGGACGGTTCACGGAGTTTTTCTCCTATTGACTCCCTCTTTATTCCTTCCCTGGAGCGCGGCGCCGTATATGCCCGGCCTGAAAACGAAAAGGAGCCGCCTGTCCCTATGCGCCCCTCACCCGGAAAATCCAACGAAACGGCCTCGCAAGTGCTGAAGGCGCCTGTTTTTTCCGCGGAAAGCGGGTTCTATCAGGGTCCTTTCAGCCTGCATATTCAGGCTTCCGAAGGTCTTTCCGTTTATTATACTCTGGACGGAAGCGAGCCCGGTCCCGATTCTCTTCTCTATACGGAACCACTGATCCTCTCGGATCCCAGTCTCCGGAATAATGTGTACTCCGCCCGGGAGGACATCACCTCCGAGCTTACCAATTATACCGCTCCCAAAACTCCCGTGGACAAAGCCGTAGTTCTGCGGGCCGCGGCATATGACAGGGAGGGCAATTACAGCAGGACCATCACGGCTGTGTATTTTCTGGACTTTGAAGCGAAGGAGGGCTATGAAAATACCGCCGTCCTTTCTCTCGTTACGGACCCTGCAAATCTCTTTGACAGCGAAAGCGGGATCTATATCCGGGGCTCCCGCTATGAGGAGGGCTTGAAAAACGTAGAGATCAGCCCTGATCTTTCCTGGTCCGAGCTGACAGACTATCTGAATTATTATTTGGAAGGAGCTGCGTCCGAGCGCCCCGCCCATCTGGCCTTTTTTGATCCGCAGCACGCCCGTCTGACGGAGCAGGAATGCGGAATCCGCATACGGGGCAACGAATCCCGAAACTTTCCGCAAAAAAGCTTTACGCTCTTCTCCCGGAACCGTTATGAGGCCAAAACCTTTGAGCCTGTCTTTTTTGATACCGGCTTTTCCTATCCAACTCTTATCTTAAACAACAGCTCCCAGCTGAAAAAGGTATTTTTCTTTTCTCTGACGGAGAACCGCAATGCCGCCTCTCAGAAATATACGCCCTGCCAGGTCTTTTTAAACGGCGAGTACTGGGGACTGTATTATCTGATGGAAAAATATTCGTCCGAATATCTGGAAAGCTATTACGACGTCGATGCGCAGAACACCCTTTTGATTAAAAACAGCTGGGAGATTCAGGACGGAAATCCTGACGGCGCCTCCGGCTTTAAAGCTCTTAAGGAATTATTAGCGCAGGACATGTCCGATCCGCAGCTTTATGGGAAGCTTCTTACCCAAATGGATATGCAGAGCTTTATTGACTGGATGTGCACCAATATCTACATTGCCAACACGGACACAAAGCCCCTTGGAGGCAATGTTTTTACCTGGCAGGCAGTTGTTCCCGGCGAAGGAGAATTTCAGGACGGAAAATGGCGCTGGATGCTTTATGATCTGGATGATTCCCTGGGCGTGGGCATTGACAGTGGTGTGCCGGCCTATGCCGTTGACTCCTTTGTGGAGCACGCCGGTTATGCGCCAAGCGGCTTTCTGGAGGATGACCCCATGCCCTCTCTTATGAAGAGTGAAGAGTTCCGCCGGCAGTTCGTCCTGACCTTTATGGACATGGCCAACGAGTGTTTCCGTCCTTCCCACGTGCTGCCTCTCCTTGACCGGCTGGAGGAGCAGTACGAAGATGCGGCCGCCAAAAGCTATGAGCGCTGGAATACTGAACCTTCGGATGCTGCTTTTACGGAGCAGGCGGAAGAACTGCGCACCTTTTTCGCCAACCGCTATGATGCTATCGTTCCCTGTCTTGCCGCTCATTTTTCCCTGACAGGCGATTTGGTCCCCGTAGCTCTGTCGTCCAATGCTCCCGAAGGCGGCACGGTTACTCTGAATACCTTGACACCGGATCTCTCCGCCTCCGTCTGGAGCGGAAGCTACTATACCGACTACCCCATTCGCCTTACAGCCTCTCCTGCCGAGGGCTACATCTTTACAGGCTGGGAAACTACGGACTGCGAGCCTCTTACCGCAGGCTCCTCGCCTGTTCTTGAAGTACGGCTGAGGGATAACTCACAGCCTTCTATTAAAGCCGTTTTTGAAAAGCTCCCCTCAAACAGGCAGTAAAAAAGAGCCGTTTCCCGAAAACAGGAGACAGCTCTTTCGCTTCTTATTTCTTAATCTGACCGTAATAAGCATTGGCTCCATGCTTCCGCAGAAAATGCTTATCCCGGATCACCTGCGGCGCCGGAGCAACTCCGGGCATTAACTGCTCCGTGCGGCATGCCATTTTCGCCACTTCCTCAAGCACGACCGCATTATGTACCGCATTATCCGCATCCGTGCCCCAGGTGAAGGGACCGTGGTTGGCACAGAGCACTCCGGGGATATGCATGGGATTCTTTCCCTCAAAGGTCTCAATAATCACAAGCCCCGTATTCTTCTCATACTCTCCGTTGATCTCCTCCTCCGTCAGGCTTCGGGCGCAGGGGATCTCCCCGTAAAAATAATCCGCATGGGTGGTTCCATAGCAGGGAATACTCCGTCCGGCCTGTGCCCAGGAGGTTGCCCAGGGAGAATGGGTATGCACAATGCCTCCCACCTCCGCAAAAGCCTTGTACAGCTCCAGATGGGTGGGCGTGTCGGAAGAAGGATTGTAATCCCCCTCCACCTTATTGCCGTCAAGGTCCATAACAACCATATCCTCCGGCTTCAGCTCATCATAATCCACTCCGCTGGGTTTGATTACAAATAAACCGCTTGCACGATCGATTCCGCTGACATTTCCCCAGGTGTAAGTGATAAGCCCCCTTCTCGGAAGCTCCATATTAGCTTCATAAACCTGTTTTTTCAATGCTTCTAACATTTTTTCTCCTTCCTTGCTTTAAAGCATATATCCCCTAGTTCTCTTTTTGATCCAATAAGGCCCTCATAGACCGATTGGCAAAGGCCAGATCCTCTCTCCATTTTTCACTGCCCAGATACCAGAACTCCGTTACAAACTTACGGACGCCCATGGCCCAGGCCGTGTCAATCATAGCCGGAAAATTCACCCGGCCCTCGCCGTACATCATATCACGGAATTTCCCCGGCTCCGTCTCCTTCAAATGCATGGAGGTTATACGGCCCTCACAGCTTTTTAAGTCCTCCAGAACATCTATTCCGTAAGTAATTGCTGCATTGTTAATATTACCACAATCCGGGTAAACATTCAAATAAGTGGAATTGATTTTCTCCACATATTTCATAGATTTTCCGCAGGTGTTCATAAATTCTGTCTCCATGGTTTCAAACCCCATGAGAACACCTGCCCTGGCTGCCATCAGCGTGCATTTTCTTAGGTTTTCTCCAAAGCGGGCCACGGTCTCAGAAGTGGAGGGATCATAATATACATCATAACCGGCAAGCTGAATGATTCGCACGCCAAGATCATCCGCAAGCTCTATGGCCTTTTCCATAATCTCCATACCTCTTTCGCAAACGGCCGGATCACTGCTTCCGATGGGATACTTCCGATGGCCGGAGAGACACATGGTACGGATGGGGATTCCCACCTCATACATGGTCTTCACAAGCTCGAGACGCTCCTCCTTTGTCCATTCCAGCCGGGCAAGCTTCTCATCCGTCTCGTCTATACTGATCTCCACAAAATCATAACCCGCTTCCCTGGCCGCCTCAAGCTTCTCCTTCCATGTCAGTTCCTTCGGCATAGCCTTCTCATACAATCCAATAGTATAAGCCTTCATTTTCTCCTCCTCTTACAGCCCCTCAATCTCATAGAATGCAATCTCATCAATCTCCCGGTTGGTTGACACAAGACCCGTCTTTGCACCCTTTGCATAGCAGCGCACATTGGCCGGTCCCACATCCTCGTCCAGTACCTCCATCACATAGCCGCTTCCATCGTACTTGCAGGCCAAAAGGTCGCGTTTTCCCTTTCTGTGCCCGACAATGGCGATACCTTTCCCGTCAATCTCGGTGCCCCAGATCCCGTGCGCAAACTCATATTTTTCCTCAAAGGTCTTGACACAGGCGTATGCACCGTTGACTCTTTTATAAATCTTAACGGTATCTCCATGGAAAGGTGTCATCACCAGCATCTCCTTCTCGCCGTCCCCGTCAAAATCCGCAAAGGTCATATCGCTGGCCGCATCCTCCGTCAGCGTCTCAACGGACCAGTCGCCGCCGCGCCCGGCAGGAGGAACTACCTTAAAGATTCCGTTCTCCGCCGCCACGGCCGCCCACATGCCGTCTGCCTCCTCTACCCTGCAGTAGCCATGATTTTTCAGGAGTCCCTCCTTCAATGCCTTCATGGAAAGCTGGTTCCCCTCATTTATTGCACTCAAATCCTCCGGCAGCTCACACACCCAGATGATTCCCGGGCTACTCCAGTCATCCTTATATTCATGGCCTGACTTTAAGGCGCACGCAATGAGATAATTTACGCCGCCGCTTGTAAGAATATCAAAGCGGTGCACAAAGGGCAGCTCTACCAGTGTTTTGATTTCCCAGTCATCCTTCCCCTCGGGAGAAGCAAGGACAATCTTGGCCTCCTTGGAATCATTGGGGGAATAGAACTTATGTGTCGCAAGAAATTCTCCGTTGCTTCCCGGAAGCTGTACCATGGTCATGGTTCCTCCCGGTCCTTCCCATACGGTTTCCTCCAGATTGCCGTCAAGGTCAAACAAGAGACATTTGTTCACCTTCTCCGCCGCAATCAGCATATGCTCCTTCCCGTTGTAGGACAGCGGGCAGATAGAATAGCATTTTTCCAGTTCATGTGTGTTTATTTTCCTGATTTTCATTGTTATACTCCTGTTGTTATTTAATCTACCTGATGAACCCAGGTTCCCTTTTCCCGGAATTCCCGTACAAGCTCCGCCGGCGCGTCCGCATCCGTGATGATGTTCTCAATCAGCTCCGGCGGGCAGCTCACAAAGCTGCTTCTTTTTCCGAACTTCGTACAGTCCGCCAGAATGTAGGAGCCCTTGCTTACCCGCTCGAACATGGTCTGGTTCAGATTCACCTCATTGAGCAGCTCCGTGGTCATTCCCGTATCCGGGCAGATACCTCCGCAGCCCATAAAGCTTTTTCTGGCTGTGACCTGGGTCAGATTATTCATGGCAAAATCCCCTACCATTGCCCCCTTTACATAACGCAGTTCTCCTCCCAGAAGAATAATGGTGGCATGGGACGGGTTTTTTTCGTTGATGATATTTCCGTTGTTGGTTATTACGGTTACGTTCCTGCTGGTGATATATTTCAGCATAGCCAGAGCCGTCGAGCTGGTATTGATGAAAATACTGTCCCCATCCTCCACCAAGCTTGCCGCATACCTGGCAATCCGCTCTCTTCGGAGCTGCTTTTTGTTCTCCGACAGATCCGCTCCGGCTTCCGCACTGTTCCTGGCACCTCCGTAAAAACGCTCCAGCAGCTTATGATCCTCCAGATACTGCAGATCCCTTCGGATGGTCAGAGGCGACACCTGAAATTGCTCCGCCAGATGATTCACTGTTATGTCGCCGTTCTCACGTACAAGCTCCAGGACCTTTTCTCTCCGGCTGTTTACAATGCTGCGGCTCATTTTCATAATGCTCACCCTCCCTTTTGCTGTCCATAAAAAGCCCTGCTTTTATAATTGGCGTGTTTTCACGAAAAAGGGAGCGCCTCCCGGCTGATTTTATCCGGAAGACGCTCTCTTCTCGGCTGTCTTCATACCAGTTTTTTATTCGGATATGTCTTCTGCTCCTAATTCGCCGTAATGCCTGCCTCGGTCATTTTCTCTTCCATCTCCTGCATGGACATAATGTTGCGCAGTCCCACAACTGTGGTTCCCTTCTTCTGGGCATCCGCAAACATATTGAGGAAGTTCTGCGCACACAGCACCACATCATACTGTGACGCCGCGCTTTTTCCCTCAGAAAGCGCACAGTGATGAATCTTTCCCGGCTTAATGTTCATCTTCTTTAAGGTCTTCTCCAGCGTCATCTTCATCATCAGGCTGGAACCCGCTCCGTTTGCACAGCATACCATAAAACTCATGTTATCCTTGGCCATAACCGTCTTCTCCTTTTCTCTCCCTTATATCAAGGGTTTTAAGATTATTCTATCATTATGATAATAAAATATTTCATAAAAGTCAACGCTCCTGCGATAAACTTTTGCTACTGTTTTACCGCTATTTGGCCGCTTTCTTAGCCTTCAGTTCTTTGTACGCCTCGTAATCCTCAGTAATCAGGAAATAGCCTTCCTTATTGGCACGATACTGAAGCTGCGGAATGGCCAAAAGCGCAATCACTACAATAGCAAGACCCGCATAGCTTAAAAAGCGCATCAGCGCGGTGAACACCGGCCATACAACCGCCCAGTCCCACATTCCTAAGTAGCCGCCGTATGCTGCCATACCTACCCAGCCTGCAATAAGCGCGGAACCGAATACCTGACACAGACCGGAGATGAACGGCAGAATCATAGCCGCCTTCATTCCGCCCTTGTTGTTTGCATAAACCGCAATGGTTGCATTGTCAAAGAATACGGGCACGAAGCCTGCGATTACAAGTACCGGGCTCTGCAGAAGAATCAGAACGCCGATTGCAATGAACTGTCCCACAGCACCGCAGAGAAAGCCGATAGGAACCGCATTGGGGGAGCCAAAGCCATAGGTTACGGCACAGTCTACGGCCGGTACGGAACCGGGAAGCAGCTTATTGGCAATACCCTGGAAAGACTGGGTCAGCTCGGTTACGAAGGTTCTTACACCCAGCTGCAGGATTGCCAGATATACGGCAAAGTTCAGGCAGAGGGTTAAGATGTAGAACAAAAAGCTTGCATTTTCTCCTAAGAATCCGGCCTCGATCAGATAGTCACGGCCCAGAATCAGCAGGATTGCTCCAAAGAAAATTGTCATCAGAAGTGCGGTACATACCATGTTCTCGTTGAAGATGGACATGAAGCCCGGAAGCTCAATATCCTCAATTCTTCTGGAGACCTTCTTGCCCTTCCTCTCATCGCTTTCATGCATTTTGCCTGCAATCCAGGAGAACAGAGCTACGCCCATAATCTGCTGATGTCCAAGACAGAAGCCTGCGCCGTCCGTCAGCTCCTGGGTAGGTTCAATGGTCAGGTTGGAGCCTACCGCCCAGTAAAGGCCGAGTACGACAGCCATAACAATCAAAAGTGCCGTATTATTGGCAGCCAGTGCTGGAAGTGCGAACAGAATCAGCCAGTAAGCGGTAGACGCCTGCTGTACCTGTACATGTCCGGTGGTAAACAGAGAACGAAGCTTCGTAATCTTACGCAGACGCACCAGAATGATATTTACGATAAATGCAATCAGAAGAAGCATCATAACCTGCGAAAAGGACTTTCCAAATACCTCTTCCACGCCGGCCGTAACTGCATTCTGACCAAAATAGGGGTCAATTACCATTGCATCCAGATTAAAACGTTCCTTTAAGCCTACCAGCACCGGACGGAAGTTGCTTACCAGTCCGCCGGAACCAACAGCCAGAATCATGTAGCCTACCACAGCTTTGATGGTGCCTCCCAGCACATCATACCAAGGCTTCTTTAACAAAATGTAACCAAGTAAAACAATCAGTCCGATCATCCATGCCGGCTGCTGTAAAATATTTGTAGCAAAATACGACCATGCTTTCATTAAAAATTCCATATACACTCTCCTTATTTATTAATCCAAATACTGTTTCTGTATCCTCAGCAAATCCTCCGGTGTCTTTGCGTCAGCCAGAGCTTTTACCACATCCTCATTCATCAGCATCTCGGACAGCTTCATCATGTTATCCAGGTGCTGCTCAGGATTGCAGGAGGCCAGTGTAAAAAACAACTGCGCATCCTTTTCCGGGTCTCCCGGCTCAAAGCTTACAGGCTTGTCAAGCTTCATAAAGCCGATGGCTGTCTTATTCACGCCGACGGCATTTTCCTGGGAATGAGGCATGGCAACATTCGGCATAATAACGATGTAAGGGCCATGCTTCTCCACACAGGCAATAATATCCTCTTTGTAGTTAGCTTCAATGGTTCCGTCCGCCTCAAGGCTCTTGCAGCTCATGCGGATGGCTTCCTTCCAGTCCGGAGCCTCCTCCGCAAAAAAGTAATGCTTTTTCTCAACAAATTCTCTTAGCATATTCTTTCTCCTTTATAACCTACAGACATGAACGGAACGGGATATTCTGGGGATGCTCAAAGCAGTCCTCAAAACCTCTTCTGTGATGATAATACAGCTTATCCTTATCCTGCGGGTAAGTATACTTGCCGCCCACCTGCCAGAAGAAGGGATGGAATCCGTACTCGTTGCGGTCCTTCTTAAAGTCGTACAGAACCTTAATCTCCTCGCAGTCCGCCTGGAAGTTGGTCCATACGTCCCAATGAATCGGAACGACTACCTTGCAGCCAAGGTTCTCGGCCATACGCAGAATATCGATGGAGGTCATCTTATCCTGCATGCCCACAGGGTTCTCTCCGAAGGAACCAAAGGCCACATCAATATCGTAATCCTTGCCGTGCTTTGCAAAGTAGATAGAAAAATGAGAGTCGCCGGAGTGGTAAATATTTCCTCCCGGAGTCTTTACCAGATAGTTCACGGCCTTGTCATCCATATCCGTAGGACATACTCCCGTAAGCTCTTCTCTGTTTTCGCTTGTATCATCCGTGGTTACAATGCAGGTACGGTCAAAGCTGTCCAGCGCTACAATCTCCAGATCCTTGATCTTAATGACGTCACCGGGCTTTACGGTAATGCACCGGTCTTCCGGAACGCCCCATTTCATCCAGGTCTCCACGGACTTTTTCGGTCCGATAAAAGGAACCGGAATCTCTTTTCCGCTCTCATCCGTAGTTGTCATGCCGCTTTGGATTACATGCGCGGCCCATTCCGCAGACATATGATCCTGATGGTAGTGGGTGGCCAGCACCGCATCCACATGCTTAAATGCAAACGGGTCGATTACAAACGGCACGTTTCTCAGATTGGGCTGCATCAGACGGCCTCCGCACATGTTAGCCATCTGGTGTCCCGGCTTCATCTGATTGTTGCCATGGGTTCTTTTTCCGTTTCCGCACCACAGATCGATGGTGATATTGGTGTTATCCGGGGTCTTAAACCAGACGCCGGTACATCCTAACCACCACATTGCCACATTACCGGGGGCCACCGTTTCATTTTCAATGTCTTCCACAAGCCAGGTTCCCCACTCCGGGAAAGTACTCATAATCCAACTTTCCCTTGTGATTTCATCCACTTTGGACATTTCTCTCATCTCCCTTTCTTAATTGCGCATTTTTTATTGTGTTCCTTATGTTATTTATTTTACGGAAACGGCTTCAATATTTCAACCATTTATATGATTGTTTTAATATTTTTATGTTTGTTTTGTTTGGTTTTCGATTGATTTGTTATTTTTTACTATTTACAGCCTCTATTTTTTAAAAAATTACCCTATGTTTTTATGCATTATTTACATTTTTTCAAAATTATACGAATGTTTTGAACTATATATAATTTAAAACCGCTCAATAAAGGAGCAAAAAAGACTGCAAAAAGAAGCTACACTCCTCTTTGCAGTCTTTCAAAACTCCGGACTTTTTATTCTCCCCGGCTTATTCCATTTTCTCCAAAACAAGCTCCTTTGCTTTCTGAAGCTGATTATCCTTCTCCAAAGGCACGACTGCCTCTTTTTTCAACGATTCCTCCAAGTCTATCTCCACGTCCGGCTCTATGCCGATTTCATGGATATTATTTCCCTTCGGCGTATAGTATTTGGACACCGTCAGCTTAACTGCCGTTCCGTCTTGAAGCGGATAAATCTTCTGCACGATTCCCTTTCCATAGGTTTTGGTTCCCACAAGGGTTCCGATTCCGTAATCCTTTATGGCTCCGGCAAAAATTTCCGAGGCGCTTGCACTGTTTCCGTTGACCAGCACGGCCAGAGGCTTATCAAAGTAATGCTCCGCATCGGAATGTTCCTCCTCTCGGTTCCCGTACTTATCCTCCGTATACACAATCAGCCCCTCCGGAAGCAGACGATCCAGAATGGCGCACACGCTGGAAACCAGACCGCCGCCGTTATCCCGCAGATCCACAATCAGTCCGTCCATTCCCTGTGCCTCCAGCTCATCCAGCGCCTTAATAAACTGGTCCGTTGTTACGTCATCAAAGGAGGTAATGGAAATATAGCCAATCCGGTCTTCCAGCATGGCGGAGCTTACGGTCCGGATTTCTATGGTCCGCCGCTCTACCTGAAGCTCCAGATAATCCTCTTCCCCTTCTCTGACAACGCTGATCGTGACCTGGGTGTTTTCCTCCCCCTTGATCTGGGATACCACCATGGTCAAATCCACTCCCGTCACTTCCATATCTCCAACCTTGTAGAGAATATCTCCCGGCTGAAGTCCCGCCTCCATTGCCGGTCCGTCCTCAAATACGCGGGCCACGGTGACAATTCCCGTGTTAATGTTCTGGGAGATTTCCACACCGATTCCGCAATAGCTTCCGTTGGTGGAATCCCGCAGACTCTGATATTCTTCCTCCGTATAATACGCTGCGTAAGGATCACCCAATCCCGCCACCGCGCCCTTGTAAAGCCAGGTTTCTATCTGTTCTTCGTCCAGCTCATCCAGAAAATAATTGTTCATCAGCGCTTCGATTTCCGTAAGCTTTTCCTGTATCTCCTGATTTGTCAGATTGACTTTTTCCGGCTTCCCTTTGCCGAAGGCGCCCGTCAAAATCTTATTTCCGAACATCACCGCCTGAATCACAATCACCGTGACCGCAAATCCTATGGCAATGCCTTTCCACAGTTGTTTTTTCTCGTCCATATCTTCCTCATCTCCGACAGCCGAAAGGGGCTGACGCAAAACAAGTGCTTCCTGTACTGTTTTATTTTACGACATCCCCTATGGTTTTTCTTTTTTAACTATACGCTGTTTTTTTATCTTCTATCCCACATAATTGCGGGGATTCACATAAACTCCGTTCTTAATCACGCCAAAGTGAAGATGAGGTCCGCTGGAAAAACCCGTGGAGCCTACTGCCGCAATGCTCTGACCCGCACTGACGATATCGCCCACCGATACATAAAGAGCGGAGCAATGCATATATACGGTGGAAAGCCCGTTACCATGAGAAATTACGATATAATTCCCCGCAGAACTGCTGTAGGTTGAAGTGGTAACTCTTCCGCCGGCCGCCGCAACGATAGATGAGCCATGAGCTGCTCCGATGTCAATTCCCTTATGATTAGTTGAAGCACCGGGAACAGGCTGTGGTCTCGGTCCGAAGCCGCTTGTAATCCGGCGGCTGCTGGGACAGGGCCACACAAAACCGGAAGCTCCGCCGTCTCCGTCGTCCATGCTGGCATTGGCAAGTGCCGCCGCCGCAATCTGCTCTTCAATCTGATTCAGCAGCTTCTCCTGCTCCTCCAGATCCTCCCTGAATTCCGCCGCATCACTGTTCTGGCTGTCAATCTGGGCCTGATAGCTCTGAATCTCCGAGGTCTTTTTCTTAATAAGCGCATCCACCGTATCTTTCTGTTCCTTGGCCGCGTCCGCCATCAGATTCAGTTCCTCTTCCTCCGATTCCAGAACTGCCTTGGCCTCCGCAACCGCTTCCTTTTGTGCAATGTATTCGTCCAGCATCTTCCGATCATATTCCGACATTGCCTTTACATAGGTAGATTTATTCAAAAAATCACTGATGCTGCTGGAGGTAAGCAGCATCTCCAGGTAAGAAGGGCTTCCGTTCTCATACAGATATTGTATCCGAAGCTTCATATCTTCATACTGCCGCTCCGCTATCTGCTCCGCTTCTTCAAGCTCCGCCTGCGCCTGAACGATTTCCTCCTTTTTTGCCTCAATATCCTCATTCAGCTTTTCAATCTGCGCCGCAAGGGAGGCCGCTTCCTGATCCAGCTTTGCAATATAGCTTTTCAGATTGCTTTTGCTTGCCTCCAGCTGTTCGATATTTTTCTTTACCTGACTCAAATCGGATTTGATATCCTTAATCTTATTTAGCGTATCGTTCTTCCGCTTTTCCAGCTCGTCCGTATCTATCTTCTGGGAAGTCTTATCTCCTTTGGAAGACGATTCTTCACCCTTGGAATCCTCCTTCTCGGAGCTCCCATCCTCCTTGGAGTCCCCCTCGGACGGCGCCCCTGTTGTCACCTCAGCCTCCGAAGCCCATACCCGAATTCCGCCCTGGCGCAGCGCCGAAGCAAAAATGAGCGCTGCCAGAAGCAGGATGCTTATATACCGCTTTCTTCTCATTTTTTCATCATTCCCTTTTCTATTCGCCGTTTCTCAAACTCTCAGATGCTTTCGGATGGTCAAAAAGCTGCCGAAGAAGCCAATTCCCACGCCCAGCGCAAGACCTACCGGAAGCAATGTCCGGAACATCATATCCACCGGCAGGAACTGAACGAGACCGCTCAGACTGTCAAACTGGCCTGACATATAGCCAATCAGCTTTGTATAAAGGAAGTACAGAATGGTTAAAGGAATTGCTCCTCCTATCACTCCTATCAAAATACCTTCCACCACAAAGGGAGCCTTCACAAAGGAATTGGTTGCACCTATCAGTTTCATTATGGCAATCTCTTCCTTGCGGACCGCGATTCCGATGGTAACGGTGTTGCTGATCAGGAACACCGATACACATAAAAGCAGAATGATAATAGCTATGGATACATACCCCACCAACAGGTTGAAGCTGGTCAGAATATCCGCCACCTCCACAGACTTGTTAACCCGGCGGATTCCCTCCATAGATTCCAGATATTCCACCAGCGTGCTCTGTCCCTCCACGTCCTTCAGATATATTTCATAATGGGCCTGCTTTGCCAGAGGATTGTCATCGGCAAAGCCGTCCGCCAGCTGGGGCGCCTCCGCAAAATAGATATATTTGTAGGATTCCCAGGTTTCCTCGGCGGAGATAAAGTTGGCCGCCTCCACCTCATCTCTGGCACGAATCTTTGCTCCAATCTCATCCATAGCCGCCTGGTCCTGAGAAATCTCCTCATCAAAGAACACACTGACGGACACGCCGCTCTCCACTTCCTTCACCATAAACTGGAAGTTCTTGACCACGCAGAAAAATAGACCGAACAAAAAAATGCAGATGGACATCGTTGCTACGGAAGCCAGAGAAAACATTTTATTTCTCCAGATATTTTTAAATCCCTGCTTTAAGCAGTAGCCAATGGTACTAATTCGCATGCTGTATGTACCCAGCTTTACGCTCGTCACTGATAATGACGCCTCTATGCATTGCAATCACCCGTTTCTTCATCTGATCCACAATCTCCTGATTATGCGTTACCACCACCACTGTTGTTCCCCGCTCGTTGATGGTCTCCAAAAGCTTCATAATCTCCTTGGAATTCTTCGGATCCAGGTTTCCCGTAGGCTCGTCTGCCAGAAGGATGTTCGGCCGGTTCACCAGTGCCCTGGCCAGCGCCACTCTCTGCTGCTCTCCGCCGGAAAGCTGCTTGGGATAGGATTTGTATTTTTCCGCCAGGCCCACAAGAGACAGCATGGCAGGTACGTTCTTACGGATGTTTTTGGTTGGTGTTATTACTACTCTTTGGGCAAAGGCAATATTTTCATATACGTTCCGGTCTTTTAAAAGGCGGAAGTCCTGAAATACCACCCCGATTTTCCGGCGATACTTGGGGATTGCCCGCTGCTTCATTTTGTTCAGGTTGATTCCGTTTACCTTGATGGTCCCGGAGGTGGGATCCAGCTCCTTCAGCAGAAGCTTAATTAATGTGGATTTTCCGGATCCGCTGTCTCCCACTATAAAGACAAATTCGCCCTTATCAATGTGCAGGCTGACGCCATTCAGGGCATGAACGCCCGTAGAATAGGCTTTTGTCACATTTTCCAAATCGATCATCTTTTCTTTCTCTCCTCAGTGCTTTTCCAGTTACGACCCCGTTTAATAATCTATGGTCTCCATATACTTCATATACTTCACAACCATCAGTGCAATCTTAAAGGTTATGGCATCCTCAAATACCCGCAGATCAAGACCTGTGCTCTTCTGAAGCTTATCCAGGCGGTAAACCAGGGTGTTTCGGTGAATATAAAGCTGTCTGGAGGTCTCGGAGACGTTCAGGCTGTTTTCAAAAAACTTATTAATGGTGGTCAGTGTCTCTTCATCAAAATCATCCGGGGATTTTCCGTCAAAGATTTCCCGGATAAACATTTTGCACAGGGGGATGGGAAGCTGATAAATCAAACGCCCGATTCCCAGCGTGCTGTATGCCACGATATCCCTCTCATCAAAGAAGATCTTCCCTACATCCAGTGCCATTCGGGCCTCCTTGTAAGAGCGTGATACCTCCTTGATTTCGCCCACTATGGTTCCGTAAGCGATGTGAATTCGTTCTTCTCCCTCGCCTGCCAGCAGATCTTTTATCACTTTTGCGGTCTTAGCCAGCTCGGGATACCCCTCATTTTCTCCCAGCTCCTTGACCACAATAATGTTCTTCTCATCTACCGCAGTAATAAAATCTCTGGATTTGGTGCCAAAAAGCGCCCGGAGACTCTCCAGCGACGCCGTATCCTTTTCCCGCCCGGTCTCAATCACATAAACCGTGCGGCGGACCTCCGCCTGAATGTGGAGCTTCTTCGCCCTGTTATAAATGTCCACCAAAAGCAGATTGTCAAGAAGCAGATTTTTGATAAAGTTATCCTTATCAAAGCGCTCCTTATAGGCAATCAGAAGGTTCTGTATCTGGAACACGGCAATCTTGCCGATCATGTAGGCATCCTCGCTGCCCCCGTTGATCAGAAGAATGTATTCCAGCTGATTCTCGTCAAAAACCTTAAAAAACTGAAAGCCCTGTATCACCTGGCTGTCCGCCGGCGAATCAATAAATGCAAGGACCGACCCCGTATAGGTGTCCGCCTCGGGAAATGTGGAGGCCAGCACCTTTCCCTCCGTATCTATGATACAGAGGTCTATACGTGTGATGCCCTTTAACCCCTCAATGGTATTTTGTAATATCTGGTTTGAAATCATAGTCTCTGTCTGCTCCTTTTGCTCGTCTTTTTGTGCACATCGCCAGATTTTTCGTTTTTGATTCCGCTGGCAATATCGCCTATAAAATTACCCCTTATTATGTAAAAATAAAAATACCTAATCTATATACTAATGCAAAATCACAAAAAAGAAAAGAGGAAATGTAAAAAAATTTATGCATTTCCTCGACGATTTGGTATTTATTTCAAATTTTTTTCCTATACATTGTTCACAAAAGAAATTATTTCCTATTTTGTCTCAATAAATCCTTCTCCCAAAACCTCCCGGACGTCGGTTACAATGACGAAGGCATCCGGGTCCAGGGCGAGAGTCAGCTCTTTGAGATGCACGATTTCTTTTCTGGATACCACGCAGAAGAGCATGTTCTTTTCTTCGCCGGAGTACATGCCTTTTGCAGACAGTCCGGTGACGCCGCGGCTCAGATCGTCCATCAGTATCCGGGACAGCTCGTCAGGTTTTTGGGTAATAATAAATGCGGCTTTGGAAAATTTCAGGCCTTCTATGATGCTGTCGGATACTTTGGATACCAGATAAATTGATATTACGGCGTAAAGCGCCATCTGGATTCCAAAAAGGTAGGCTCCGGCCAGAACGATAACGGCGTCTATGACCTGCATAATGTCGGCTATGCTGTAATGCCGCCAGAAATGCTGTATGATGGCCGCTATGAGATCCGTACCGCCCGTGGTGGCCTGGCTTAAGAATACAAGGCCGATTCCCACACCCATTACGACGCCTCCGTAAAGGGCGGTGAGCAGGAGGTCTCCAACTGCCAAAGGTATTACAGGCAGAACGCCCAGCCAGACGGACAGCATAACGGTTGCAAATAAGGTTTTTACAATGTATTTCCAACCTTTTAAGCGGATTGCTATGAGAAATACGGGAATGTTGAGAACCAGGTTGGTCACGGCCAGGGGAACGCCGCCCGGAACAAGATCTTCGGTGAGCTGCTTTACAATGATGGCCAGACCGGAAAATCCGCCCGTAACGAAGCCGGAAGGGTCGTAGATGGAGGCTACGGCAAAGGCTATGAGGGCGGTCCCTGCCGCTATCAGCAGATATTCTTTTATAACTGTCCGGCTTTTATTTTCCATTGCTGCTTTTATTCCTTTCGTTTAGAGATACTATTTCATTGTCCATATCTTATTTTTCTTTAGTTTTTACTGGTTTTGCAGTTCTATCCCTGTTCACCGTATGCTTTTGTGCAATATGTCCCCGCATCATTTCATATGGCATATTCCTGTCTTTTTCCGCATAGGTTATAGCAATCGAATTGTATGGGAGGGGCTTCTCTTGAGCTCAAAAACTAAAATTGTGGTCCTCCGCATGAAGGAATTGATTTATACCGGCATCTTTGTTGCCCTGGGTATTATTCTGATCCTTCTTCTGGTGTTTATGTTTGCTCCTAAGAACAGCAAACCGGCTTCCACTGATACTTCTGATAAATATGTGCCTGGTGTGTACACTTCGTCGATTATGCTGAACGGCAATGCTGTGGATATTGCCGTTACGGTGGATAAGGATGCGATTGCTTCTATTCAGATGGTGAATGTCAGCGAGACGGTTACTACGATGTATCCGCTTATGGAACCGGCTCTTGATAACCTGGCGGAGCAGATTATTGCTTCTCAGTCTCTTGATCATATTACATATCCGGAGGAAAATCAATATACTTCTCTTGTGATTTTGGATGCGGTGGAGAGGGCGCTTGATAAGGCGGCGGCTTCTGAGTCTGAAACGGAAGGGGCGGGGGAACCTTCCGGAACGAAAAAGGAGGAGAAGGAAGTAGTTGAATAGTTTGGGGACGGACGGGAGAGACCGGGAAGAAGCCGGATGAATTTTCCATATCTGTGTTCGCACGGTTCTCGTACACTCCGTCTGCTCGGCTCGAACATTACTCTTGCATGTTGTGTGCTGTTTTATGTTTTGAGTAATGTTCGCTCCGATCAGACGGAGCGTTCGAGAACAGGCGGACACCTGATATCGGAAAATTCATCCGGCTTCTTCCCGGTCTCTCCCTGGGGGGCGGTTGATGTTTGCTCTTATTCTTTGTAGCGGACTATGGTTCGATCCTCCAGGGGTTCTGTGGTGCTTACGATTACTTCGGTTTCGCTGTCTATGATGCCTTCTTCGATGGCGGCATATTTGTTGTTTTTGTCCAGGACGTTTACGTAGACAAGCTCGGCGGCCAGCTCGGGGCCCAGGATTCCGGATTTTTGTTTTAGGGTATAGACGTAGCTTCTTCCGTTTTGATCGGTGTAGAGGGCTTCCAGGGGGATGCAGCAGCTGAAGGTTTCGGTCTGGGTTTCGGTAGTGAATACCCCGCTTTGGCCTAAGGTTCCTACGCCCTGGGGGAGAAAGATGATGGCTTCGAACAGATCCGGGCTGGCTTCGCTTGCGGCTACGTAGTCTACAGTTACGGTTTCATGGCTTTTTCCAAGGGTGAGGGCGGCCGTATCGCCCTGGTTGACGTATTTTTTCTGGTCTTTTGTCAGGGTGGTGTGGTATTCCAGAGGGCTTTCCAGGTCTGCGTAGACGATTGATGCGCCGTCGGGGATTCGTTCGCCCGGACTTACCTGGATTCGGGTGACGATTCCTTCGGATTCCGGGTAAACACGGCCGCCTGTGCGCTGGATTTCCTGGTATTTTTCCAGTTTTTCTTTGAGGACGGACAGCTCCAGACGGTTGATGGCCAGGCTGTTGTCGGCGGGGGAGGCTTTCTCTGCATCGTCCAAGCGCCGCTTTGCATCCAATAGTGTGTCGTCCCGGCTTTTTCTGGCGTCGGAAAGGCTTCGTTCGGCGGCTCCTATGCTGTTTTCCAGAGCGCTCTTTTTTTCTTCCCAGGCTGCTTTTGCTGTGTCTTCTTTGCTGTAATCGGGTTTTGTGACCGGGGCGGATGTGTGACTGTTATATTCGGCTTCTATGTTTTCTAATGTTTTCTTGGCTTCTTCCAGCTTTGCCTTGGCCGCATCAAGATCCGAGGGATCGGGGGTTGCTCCCGGCGCTTCCAGTTCCCGTACTTTTTCTTCTGCCGCTTCTTTTTCTTCTTTTGCTTTGTTTTTCGCTTTGGTAAGCTCTTGTTCTTTTTGGGCCCATGCGTCGTACTCTGCCTGAGCTTTTTTGCGTTCTTCCTCCGGTGTTGCAGCTGCCGGATTTTGTTTTAGATCTTCCAGGGCGTCTTTGGCTCCTTTTAAGTCTTCTTTTGCCCGATCTACGTTGTCCTGGGCGTTTTCTGCCGAGCGATCATAGTCTTCTTTTGCGCGATCCTGCTCGGTTTTTTTCTCGTTTGCCGCCAACCCCTTATTCTGTTCCTGCTCCTGAATGGTCAGGGACAGCTTTTTTATGGTCATTTCCTGTTCCCTGATTTGTTCTTCTAAGTCGCTCATATCTATTTCAAATAAGAGGGTTTCTGTTGTAATGCGATCGCCAACGTGGGCGTGGACCGTTCGGCAGCGCAGGCCGCTTAAGGCGTTGACTGCGTATTCCATGCCCTGCTGAACAAGACCCTCTGCTTCTACCGTATGCATCAGGAAGGTGCGCTCCGGCTTCTTTGTGGTTATCTGGGGAAGCTTAGCGGCGTAGACTGCGCGGGATATCAGGGTGCACAGGAGCATCAGGCTTAGAAAGATGCAAAAGGCGACGCCGATTTTTTTCTGCTTTTTCCACATTTCCATTTTGAACTCACTCCTTTAGGGCTGACGCCACGATTCCGCGTTCCAGGTATTCCTGCCCAATTAGAAATACGAATACGGGCGGGATCAGTGTGATAACGGACGCTACGAAGGAATAGCCGGCCTGATCCAGATGGATTTCCGGCAGATACAGGGACAGGGGCCAGAGGCTTTTGTCCTCCAGAAATGCCAGGGGCTGTTCCATAAGATTCCAGTATTCCAGGAAACCCAGCACCATTGCCGAGAGGATGCCGTTGGAGGCCAGGGGCAGTCCAATCCGCCAAAATATGGTCCATTCTCCGGCTCCGTCTACCCGGGCCGCATCAATGATGCTCTCTGGCAGGGCGCAGAATCCGCGGTAAATGAGGAAAACCGGGAAGGTGGAAAATACGGCCGGAAGGATGATGGCCCCATGTGTATTGATCAGGTGCAGGCCGTCCAGTACTAAGTAGTTGGATAGCATGGTAACCTGGAAGGGCATCAGCATCAGGACCACGTACAGGGTGAACAGTACGTTTCGGAAGCGGAACCTGTATACCGCAAAAGCCCAGGCCGCCGGTACTGCCAGCAGGAGCTGGCCTAGCAGTATGAGAACTGCGATTTTTATGGAGTTCCAGAATACTACAAAAAATTGGGGCGTATAGAAGAGCACACGGGCATAGTGCTCAAAGGTCGGATATACGGGCAGGAATTTCCAGGTTATAAATCCTTCGGCTCCGCTGCTCAGAGGTTCCAGACACTGCCCCAGCTCGTAGCGGCTGATGATGGTGCCGGACAGTACCAGGACTGCCGGAATAAGACAGAAAACGGCCAGCGAAAAGAGCATGATTTTTCTTATGTTTGCCTGTGCATACTTTACCGCACCGTATCCGCGTCCCCTGGAAGGGGTTCTATTACAATGTGCTTTTTGAGCGTTTATTCTTATCCGCATTTGCTTCGCCTCCCTTCTATCTGCTCCATGAAATCATTCGTTTGTGTCTGCTTAAGAAAAATAGAATGTTCTTGGGCTTATACCGCTTTATCCCAGAATTTTTGCAGTAATAATATGAATAAAAACAGTACAACTCCCACGCAGACTGCCGCGGCAGCCATTTTGTCCAGCTCCAGATTTACAAACCAGTTGTTGAAAAGGTGCTGCAGCAGGTACATGCTCTCGTGGGGATAGGAACCTGCCACCAGATATGCCTCCCGAAATACCTTGAAAGAGTTCAGAAAGGAGAGCACCGTGATGGTGTAGAGAGTTCCTTTCAGGTTAGGAAATATCACCCGCCAAAAGCATTGCCGCTCGTTTGCTCCGTCCACCCGGGCCGCATCCAGAATGTCGGCGGGGATGGAGAAGATTCCGGCCAGCCAGAGCACAATGGTATAGCCGAGATTTTTCCACACATAACTGAATACCAGGACCCAGAAGGCCGCTTCCGTGCTCATGTAATCCACCGGGCCGCTTTCAGGCACCAGACGGAGACTATCTAATAATAAGTTTAAAAAGCCTTGTTTGGAAAATACCATGCGCCAGACCAGTACGATTGCAGCTGCCGGCATGGCCATAGGGAACAGGAAGCAGGATTTTAGAAATTGGATTTTCCGGAGTCTGCTTAGCTGTACAGCCAGAAACAAGCCCAGGCCGATGAGGATTGGAAGGCAGATGACCGTGAAGCGCAAGGTGTTTTTTACTGCCAGAAGAAATGCCTGGTTGTTAAATATGAGCTGATAATTATGAATCCCTACCCATTCTTGGGTCACGACGGTCAAAAACGACCGCCGGACCACATCCAGAAACGGAAGGCAAACAAAGATCAGAACCCCGATTCCGCTCGGAAGCAGAAACCATATCCAGGCGTTTTTGCTTCCGAAAATCTTTTGCCTTTTCTTCGTCGCCCTCACCTCCTATTTGTAGTTCCGTATATCTCCATGCAGTACGCAGGTATCGGAGATGAATTTCCGGCCGCAAAATACATGCGTCCGTAAATCCATCCGGGTACTGCATGAAGATATACTGTTTAGTTCCGTATATCTACTCTGCCAGATAAATAGCCGCCTTTTTCACGATTTCCTTCACCGTATCTTCCACGCTGAGGCTTCCGTTCAATGCCTTGGGTCCGATCTCCAGAACGGTCTGTTCGACAATGGTGTCGCTGCGGCTGGCTGTCTTTGCGGCGTCTACGATGCCGCGGAGACGTTGATAATGCTCTTCTGTCACCCACAGGATTTCCAGATGGAAGGATGTTCCGTCTTGGCCTCCTATGGAAATGCTGGAGTTCGCCTCTCCCTCATTGGGGTTGATTTTCTGCTTTTCAAAGGACGCCATATTCATAGGCAGCCCTCCCGGTAAATCCAAATCCTGCAGCTCGGTTCCGAACAGGAAACCAAAAAAGTCCAGAGCCAGTTCATTTTCTATGGAATTGGCATAGATTCCAACGCAGGTATCTGGTACGAAGCTGTCCGGCACCTGTCCCGAGTAGGCTGCATAATCAATATCACTCTCCTGATCCGTCAGTGTGGATATCATATTAAAGTCCGCATTCATGCCTTTGGTTGTGCCGATTCCCAGATAGCTTTCCTCCATAGCAATATCCATAGATACGCCGGAGGCGCTTGCACTGAAATCCTCCCACACAAGGCCGTCCAGTTCGCTCCACAGACTCATCATCCGCTGCTGCATTTCCTTCAATTCCACACTGTCCCAGCCTGCGGTTTCCGCTTCATAGACACGTTTTGCCTGTGTAAGAAATTCCGTAAGCTTTGCCTCATCCAGCTTTCCGTCCCCGCCGATCCATGCGCCGGAGCAGGAGAGTCCCAGGGTGTATAATACCTGTTCTTCCGTGATCTGCCGTATAATCGAGCCTTGCGGATGTTCCTGCCGCAGCTTTTCCACGGCATCTGCTACGGACGCAAGATCGGTGATTCCTTTTACTGTGTCCGGATCTCCGATTACCAGCGGTATCCGGAAGCGTACAGGAAGGGAGTAGATTTTTCCGTCCTCACGAAATGCATCTACCAGATTGGGGAACAGTGCATTTTCTCCCGTCAGGCCCTTTTCCAGTTCTGTCAGATCCGCAAGAATGCCTTTTTCCTTGTAGGACTGCTCCGGAAGACCGTTCAGAACTATGAGATCCGGGGCGCTTCCTGACATGATCTTTGTATTCAGATTCTTGATGGCGTCCTCACGGACTACTCCGTCGTCACCGGTCATCCCCACCTCATAGCGGATATAAATGCCCGGATTCTTTTTCTGATACAGGCTTACGGCCTGCCGGATGGTATAATCGTCCTCCAGGCTGTAGATGGTAAGCTGCTCCTCCGGAACTGCCGGCACGGTGGCGTCGTATATATAATGGCAGAGTTTTGCCCCGTTATACAGGATCATAAATTCATCCTCGGGCATGGCAATCATACCCTTAAGGTACATCTGGGGATCTCCAAGAGAATTCATGTTTCCATCCGCTATCTGTTCCACGACGGTACCGC
The DNA here is from genome assembly GCA_910576325.1 of Clostridia bacterium. Taxonomy (GTDB): domain Bacteria; phylum Bacillota; class Clostridia; order Lachnospirales; family Lachnospiraceae; genus Laedolimicola. The sequence continues at coordinate 287,641 of CAJTIM010000002.1, read as the reverse complement.
CCACTACATGGCGGTAAAGTCCTTTGCTCATAGCAAGGTAAAGCACATCTTCATCTGCGGAAGCCATTACTACACAGTGGCTGCCGGCATTGGAGCCGATTGCTTCGCCTGTTTCCTCGGAGATGAAGTTTTCAAGCACTTCGTCCCGGGCAGCCAGGGTCTTTGCCTCCAGATCATACAGCTCTATGGTTCTGCTTGTGAGGATTACCATATAGCTTTTGGTGAAACCTACATAATCTGTGAGACCGTCTACCTTGCAAAGCTCCTGTACGGAACCGTCCTCCCGGCTGATCTCATACACGGTTCCCTGCATGCTGAATCCATAGAGACTGCTGTCTTTTCCAAACCAAAGCCCATGCAGCGTATCATTTTCATCCGTATATTGAATTGGGTGCTGTGTGCCTTCCGGGTCTACATAAAGATATCGGGGATGGTAGCCTTCCTCTTCCTCCACCTCGTCCTCGCCTCCGGAGTAAATGGCTGCCGCCGAACCGTCCGGCGCTAAGGCAAGATGAGGGATATAGGCTTCTTTTGCCGACAGTTCTGTCAGCCAGGAAGCAGAGCGCTGCTCCCATGTCTTTCCTTTGTCTGCGGATACATACAATCCCATGCTTTCCTCCAGCAAGGCTATTTCTCCGCTTTCCAATGTCTGTATAGCCGACGCCCCCCAGGAATCGGCATACTCAAATTCCTCGGGAAGCTCGATCTGGTATTCCAGATAGCGGCCCATGCTTTGCTCTTTTTCTCCTTCTGTATTTACTTCCCCCGGATTGTCTGAGGGGGAGGCTGATTCGGAGGCGGGGGCTTTTCCTTTGCCGCATCCGCCGGCAAATGCCAGCAGCAGAAGCAGGAGCCAGGCCGTTATTTGTCGGAATCTTTTCTTATTCATATATTCTGTTTCTCCTTTCTGTTTGCAGTCGCTGCGCAGCAGCTTTAAAGGGTAGGGTTCTATACTTTTCTTTACAGAATAACGTCCACAATCTGGACTTCGGACGCCCGGTATGCGTCTCCTTCGTAGCTTCCCTTAAGGTTCACCTCCATACCTTTTTTCAGATTTTCAAAGGAGCTTTCCGAATCCTCATAGCTGGCGCCTCCGTCTCGAATGGTGCGCTTATAGATGCGGGTGTTCTCATCGCAGAGTACGGTCATACTGTCAAAATCTGTTCCGCCGTCTCCCTCAGCTCCTTCCGCCGGAGAAACCAAAATCTCGCTTCCGTCATCTGCCGTCTCTTGGTAAAACTTTTTGATTGTGAACTGCCCGTCTCTCAGTTCTGTGATTTCGCCTGTCGGGCTTTCCGTATCCTGCGTTCCCGTGCTGTCTGCCTGCTTCTGCGAATCCGTATTTTCCTGTGCGTTCCCGGATTGTTCATCCTCATTTACAGGCGCTTCGCTTTCTTTGGAGTCCGGGTTCTCTTGCTGTTCCTCCTGTTGTTCCTCCTGTGCGGCAGGCTTTGCATCTGCGCTGTCCGTTCCGCCGCAGCCTAAAAGTGTCAGACCCATGACGCTTGCTAAAGTGAGCAGCGTTATCTTCTTTTGTATGTTCTTTTTTACGGTTTTTTTCATAGTCGTTCTCCTCGTCTTTCTTTTGTATTATAACCGTATGGTAACAGAGGCGTCTCTAAATTTTCTCTAAAAGCGTGAGATTTGTATGATGTTGCTGAATTGCCGCCTATTTTGTTCAAACACACAACAGGCAGATAACATTATTTCGTTATCTGCCTGTGTTATTACATTCCCATTATCAAATTAATTTTATCAAAAAGGTCTTTACGCAAACGGCCTCATATGGTACATCTCCCCCTGGCAAAGCAAAACCAGCTCACACTCCGGCGCTTCCTCAGCGATGCGGTCAATGATCTGCTGCGGATCTCCATGGTGCAACGGAAATGTCCAAAAGTGACAGGGAATACACACCTTACACTCCAGCATCCCGGCATACTTCGCTGCCTCCGCCCCGTCCAGATTGCCAAAGGCTCCGTTAATCGGAAGAATCGCCACCTCCGGCTTCATCTCCAGCGGAGTCTTCAGCCGGTCCGCCGTCAGGGCCGTATCACCTGCATAATAAAGCCTCGAAAACCCAAAGTCAAGAACAAATCCCAGAGCTTCAGGAGCCAACTCACCGTGATCGCAGTCTACCGGAACAATCCGGAACTCCTCCAGCTCCACAGGCAGCCCCTTTTTCATCACATGAATCCGTGACCTGTCAAAGCCCATACGCTCCATCTCTTCCGCCACCTGGCAATTGGTATAAACAGCTGTTTTCTCCTTTACCAGAGCCCCAATGGCATCCACATCAAAGTGGTCGTTATGCTCATGGGATATAATCAAAACATCCGGATCCAGCTCTTCCGCCCCGCACACAGGCGGCATCAGACGCTTAAACCCCAGCCCTTCCTCTGGAATCAGACGCTCTACGCAATCGGAAAAATAGGGATCTATAACTATCTGCTTTCCTTTGGCTGTCTTAATCAAAAACCCCGCCTGCCCCAGCCAAAATACGGCAGCCTCTCCCTGCTTCACCTCCGTGTTCCCTACACGCTCCATAAATCTCATATACTTCTTCCTTCCAAATATCAATACGCTTCCGTGGATTCCTCCCCCTTACAGATGGCCGGAGTTGAACCAAAGCCTACACCCAGGCGATCCGCTCCCATATCCACGTATTTTTTAGCTGTTTCAAAGTTCCGAATTCCGCCGGAGGGTTTTACCTTAATCCGACCCTTCGATGCATCCAGCATGGCCTGAACCGCCTCCTCGCTTGCACCGGAACCGGCGAAGCCTGTGGAGGTCTTCACAAAGTCAGCGCCCGCCTCAATGGCAATCTCCGTTCCCTTCTTAACCTCCTCTGCGGTCAGCTCACAGCTCTCAAAGATCACCTTAACGCCCACATTGTATTTCTGAGCAGCCTTTACAACGCCTTCAATTCCCCTTTTCACCTCATCCCATTTTCCGGAACGGGCAAAACCATAATTCATTACCATATCAATTTCGGCTACTCCCTTTGCCGCATAGAGCTCGGCAAGAGCTGCCTTTCCCTCCGCGGAGCTGTCTCCATGGGGAAAATCCAGCACACAGCTGACCAGGGTGTTTGTTCCCTTACACATAGAAACGGCCAAATCAATGTCGCAGGGTCTTACGCATACGGAATACACATCATAGTCTATTCCCAGCTGAATTGCATCTTTTACCTCCTGCTCCGTCATATTGGGCTTTAACACCGCATGGTCAAAATAACGATTGATTTTCATTGTTCTTCCATCCTCCTAATGAATAATTCCAATGCTTCTTTTTTGGGCATTGATGGCAGGGAGCCGTACTCCGCCGCTGTCATAGCTCCGGCCGCGTTTGCATAACGGACCGCCTCCCACACAGATGCACCTGCCGCAAGACGGATGCAGAACGCTGCGTTAAAGGCATCCCCTGCCGCCGTGGTATCCACCGCGTCCACCTTATAAGGCGGTACGCGGCAGCTCCCCTGCTCTCCCGCATACAAAGCGCCCTGGGCTCCCAGAGTTACGATCAGATTTCTTACTCCCTTTTCCCGAAAACACTCGGACACTCTCCGCCTCCAGAGCTCCGGCTCAAAATCCGCCTGATAGCATCCGGTAAAAAACTCCGCTTCCGTCTCATTGGGCGTCAGATAATCCGCCAGCTGATAATATTCCGCCGGCATCTCTCTGGCAGGGGCGGGATTGAGAACCGTACATACGCCGGCCGCCCTGGCAATTTTAAAAGCCTCCGTAACAGCCTCTTCATTAATCTGCAACTGACTGAGAAGAATATCGGCGCTTTCGATCAAAGGGGCGGCTTTTCGTATCTCCTCCGCCGTAATCTGCTCGTTGGCCAAAGGCGCTACAATAATTAAATTATCGCCCTTCCGATCAATCATCACGCAGTCCGTTCCCGTATCCACCGACGCGTCCCGGAAAACATACTCCGTATGGATCCCCTCTTTGTGCAGACTTTCCACAAGAAACCGGCCCCGCTCATCCTGGCCAACCTTGCCGATCATATGAACCTCGGCTCCCAATCTGGCTGCCTGTACCGCCTGATTGCCGCCCTTTCCTCCTGCAAAAAATCCGTTCCGAAAGCCTGTCACCGTCTCTCCCTTACGGGGAAGCCTGTCTGCCCAGATAAAACAATCATACAACAAATCGCCCAATACTGCAATCTTCATTCTTGCTCCATCCTCTTTTTCAGGTAATCCTCATCCTGATATTTCATGGAAGTCCCCCATGCTTCCCTGCGGACAAAGTATACCTCATTCTGCTCCTGCTTGGGCCAAAGGGTAAACAGCTTGAATTCCGCATCATTCATGGTATTGTCAATCCAGTGGAATACATGAGGCGGAATAATAATGATATCACCCGGCTTTACCGGGACCCGATCCTCGTCCAGCCAAACATAGCCCGTTCCTTCCACAATGTAATATATCTCCGTCTCCTCATGGGCCCCACCGCCGGTTCGGCAGCCGCCCTTTAAGGTTCCTTCATTGATGTTGATAACCGGAAATCCGGCCAGTTCATCGCCTGTGAGTTGCTTGGAACTGTAAGTTTCATCACAGACAAAGGGAACTACGTTCTCCGCATTTACAAATGACCATTTTTTCTTTTCCATCTTTTTCTCCTATTCCGGTGCCGTAATATTATGGATACATTTTAATCTCGCTTGTCTCTGTCCATGGAATCGGCGTCCCATGATTTTCCAGAAGATCAAAGCGCACAAATCTCGCCTCTACCGGCTCATCCAGCAGTATTTCCTGCCAGCCTTCCGCTTTTTCCATCTCCACATGCTTCACCAGCTTCCAGGGTACGTCGTCAATCCTGTCTTCCTGACGGCGCAGCCTTCTGGGCTCGTCCGTGTCGCTGATATAGATATCAATGGCCTTGGCCAGCTCCTCCAAAATGCTGATGTCCAGTCCCACATTTCGGAAAATCCGAATTTTGCTAATCCTCTGTGTTTCTCCGAAAAAACTCAATACCACCGTAGCCGGTCCCGGTGTGTTCGCGCCCCAGGTTCCTCCGTTGCGCTCCAAATCATCCCGAATCAGATTTACCACCCAGAAGGTCGGATCCGACTCCGTATGGCTTGCCCATTCGATACGGGTATAGTAAGAACCATCCCGTCTTACTCCCAATGGATATGTCTCCATAAACTGCTCCTCCTATCTACTAACATACATCCCAAAGGCTCAGCCGTAAGCCTTTTCATACATAGCATCAATATCCTCCCGCAAAGGCATGGACGGCGCCGTGCCAAGCTTTGTCACGGAGAGGGCGCCCGTCACATTTCCGTAGCGCAGGGCGGTAAAAAGATCCTTACCCTCCGCAAGCGCCATAACAAAGCCTCCGTTAAATGCATCTCCGGCTCCTGTTGTATCAATGGCTTCTACGCTCAGCCGCTTTACCAGCTCACTCTTTTCCTGATTCATGGCAAAGGCGCCCAGAGAACCCAATGTAATAACAACCTCCTTCACCCCTTTGTCCATAAAGACCTTCGCCGCCCTCTCGGCGTCCGCCTGATTCTCAATCTTCACGCCTGTCAGCACCTGAGCCTCTGTCTCGTTGGGCGTCACAATATCAATCCTGCGAAGCACATCATCCGGAAGCTGCGCCGCAGGTGCCGGATTGAGAACAATGGTCACTCCGGCCCCGTGAGCAATCTCAACTACTTTGCAAAGGGCATCAAAGTTAATCTCCAGCTGAAGAAGCAGAATTCCTGCCGATTCAATCAGCGAACGGCTCCTCTCCACATCCTCCGATGTAATATTGCCGCAGGCTCCGCTGATGACCACAATTTCATTCTGCGCCGTATTCTCGTCTACGGAAATCAGAGCGCAGCCGGTCTCCTTTTTTTCATCTTCAAATACATAGGAAGTATCCATACCTTCCTTTTTATAAAAATCCGTGGCAACGGTCCCGAACACGTCTCTGCCTACCTTGGTCACCAAGGTTATATCCGCACCGGCCCGGTGTGCTGCTACTGCCTGATTGGAGCCCTTACCTCCGGGTCCCATGGCAAAGGAGCTTCCCATCACGGTCTCCCCCGGTATCGGCAGACGTGGGGTTCTTCCTGTCAGATCCACCACAAAGCTTCCAAATACTACTACTTTCTTCTTCATTTCCGTTTTCCTCCGACGCCGTATCGGCTAATCTTATCCTTCAGGGCCTCAATCTCATCTTCCCCGTCCAGGATTCCCAGCTCCATCTCTACCAAATGGGTCTCCATCGGATCCAGATATTCCAGAATTCCTCTTTTCCTCTGCTCATTTCTTCCGATGGGATGGCAGTTTCCCGGTTCAAAAGCAAAAACATATTCGCCCTCCCGCCCCACTTTCCATTGTGCAAAGCAGGGAAGCTGCTCCGGCATATACGTCAGATAAAAGCCAAGCTTAAGACGGTCATTCACCAACGCCGCGGTAGTTAAGCCCTCCTGATCCGTCCGAAATTCATGGAAAAACTGCTGCTCCGTCACACCCGCCTTCGGTCCTTCGCAAACGCGGAACCCCTCCAGCCCAGCCTTTGACGCCGGTGTCTCCGCCCATACGCGCTCACTGGCCGATATGAAATAAGAGCCCTCGTCCAGAATGGGATGACCAATATTAATATGGTAGAAAAACATCAGCGGATCCGGCGTGTTTCCTTCATTGCGGTATTCGTCACGAATCCGAAAGCTCTTTTCGCCAAGCCTTGCCGTCACGGTTCGGCGCAGGCTTAAGTGCTCTCCATGAAGACACCCCTCGCTGACCCGGCCCGTCACCTTCATCTGATAGCCGTCCGGCGTCCAGTCCTCCCAGGTTCCCACCTGATCCGCCGCCGTATTGGAAATATCGCCGTGCAGCCCATAAGGCACCTCCCCCAGAACAGGATGCATATCCATACAGTCCGGGCCCGCATTGGAAATCCCGCAGGTGGTCAGTATTCCCGCGAAAAAACTTTTCAGCCATTGGCTTTGGCGGGGATCATGGTATGCAGGGGCCGTTATACCTGTCTTGGATATGTAAGACACCGGGATGCCGCGGTAACGGCACCCCGCGATGTCCATTCCTCTTCCGGGGAGGACCGTAAATTCCAGTCCCCCGCCGGTATATAAATCGGCGGCCTCCACTCCGGCAGCCTTGCCGTCAGCGAGAATACAGCGCCGAATTCCCGCAAGCTGCGACATGTTCCCGTAACAGGCCGCGCAGGAGCCTCTGTCTGTTTCAGGTATCCAGCTTTTCATGGAAACCTCCTTTATCAGTCAAAATCAATCATAATCTTAACTCTGCTGTCATTGTGCTTCTTCACAGCCTCAAAGCCTTCCATGGCCCGTTCAAAAGGATAATGCTCCGTGATCATAGGCGCCAAATCAATCAAGCCATGCTTCAGCATATCCAGAATCTTTCTTCCCATATTGGGTGTTCCCGCCGCCCCAATCAAAGTACAGTCCTTGGAAATAAGCTTATCCAGCTTCACACCGGAGAGCTCCTGTTCATAAAAGCCCGGAATCACTATGTGGCCGCTTGGACGGACCAAATCGAGAAGATCATTAAATATGGAAGCATTTCCTGTGGTATCCAGAATAACATCCATGCCGCGCCCGTTTGTTTCCCGCATCACCGCATCCTTTAAGCCTTCTTTTGTGGTATTTACCAAAATGGCTGCTCCCATCTCTTTTCCAATGGCCAGCTTCTTATCCTTGCGCCCGGCCAAAATAATCTTGCCTACCCCCATTCCTTTCGCGCAGGCCATACCGCCCAAGCCGATGGGGCCTGTTCCCACAACCAGAAGATTCTGCCCCGGTCCTATGGGTACGCGCGTCAGACCGTACAGTCCGATGCTGGCAGGTTCAATGGCCGCCGCCACATCCAAAGGCACATTATCCGGAACATGATAGGTCAGCCGCTCCGGCATCATCATATATTCCGCAAAACCGCCGGGCCAGCAATTTCCGATGGTTCCGATGGCGCGTCCGTTGATACAGGACTGGTATTCTCCCCTCAGACAATATTCACACTCCCCGCAGGAATATCCCGTGTCACTGATTACCCTGTCTCCCGGCTTCAGTCTTCGTGTCTCGGAGCCTGTCTCCACTACAACGCCGGACCACTCATGTCCAAGCCGTACCGGGTAGATGGGATCCATTCCTTCTCCCAAATTCAAAGTTCCGTCCGCAATTGCCACATCTGTCGCACAGATTCCGCAATGCGCCACTTTGGCAACTATATCACGAGGTCCGGGTTCCGGTTTTTCCATTTCCACAAAGCGCAGTCCGCCTGGCTTATCCGCTACTAAAACCTTCATATACCCTCCTTTATTCCGTTGTTTTCGTTCTTTCTTTAAAAATCTCTTGTATAGCCGCAGATCCAGCCGCCGTCTACCACATTGATGGTTCCTGTCATATAGGATGAATCATCGGAGGCCAAAAAGCAGGCCATTCCTGCAATATCCTTCGGCTCACCGGGACGGTTCTGGGGAATATGCGACATCATAGCCTCCGCTTTAACCGGATCCGCATAAAAAAGCTTTCTTGTTCCTTCAAACATAATGGAACCCGGTGCAATTCCGTTCACGCGGATGTTTAAGGGCGCAAGCTCCAGGGCCATCGCCTTGGTCAGATTAAATACACCGGCCTTTGCTGCCGTAAACGCACACTGAAGCCGAAGCGGCGTCACTCCTACAATAGAGCCGATATTGATGATATTACCGCCCTCTCCCTGTTTTACCATCTGCTGTATCGCCGGCTTGGAACAATAATACACGCCGTTTAAATCCACATTGATAATCCGTTCCCAGAGCTCATCGGAATATTCATGAATGGGCTTTCGCTCATCCGGACCGCCGTTGATTCCCGCATTATTTACCAGAACATCCAGCCTGCCGTAGAGCTTTACGGTCTCCGCAATCATATTGGCCGCGCTCTCTTTGCTCCCCACATCCGTCACTACGGCCGCCGCATCGCCGCCCCTGGCTTTGATGGCGTCCACCGTGGCCTGAAGCGTTTTTATCGTCCGTCCTGCCACTACCACTTTTGCACCGTTTTCCGCAAAAGCCTCGGCCATAGCCCCGCCGATGGCTCCGCCTCCGCCTGTTACAATAACTACTTTGTCCTTCAAATCTACCCGCATCTTCCTTCTCCTCTCTTTTTTATAAATCTTCCCCTCATCAGGCAGGGATCTTTCTCTTCTGCCTGTATAAGTCAAACAATACGGCTCCGGCCATCAAAAGCCCCTGAACCGCCACCTTCATCGTCGCCGGACAGCCCAGGAAAATAATCGCATTCTCCGCCACAAACACCAGTGTTACGCCAATCAGCACACCCAGAGGCGAGCCCTTGCCGCCTGCCAGGCTGACACCGCCTACCACGCAGCCCGCAATTGCACGGAATTCCCAGCCGTCTCCCGTCTCCGGAAGGCCGAGCCCAATATCCAGAGTCAGGAGAATACCTGCTATGGCCGCAAAAAATGCCGAAATCGTATAAGCCTCCATCCGCACCTTGTTGGTATTGATTCCTGCCAGAGACGCCACCTCGCGGTTATCACCGACTGCCAAAAGCCGTCTTCCCCACAGGGTCTTCTTAATCACCACAAATACAATGGCAAATATCACAATCATAAGCCAAAAATAAATCGGCATTCCCAGATAACGGTTATCAAACAGCGCTACCAGTGTAAATCCTTCCTGTGTACTCAAAGAGAACTGATATCCTTTAATAAATAAATATCTTGCACCTCCTACCATATACAGCGTTCCCATAGTCGCTACAAAGTCGGGGATATCAAAATATACCACAAGGATTCCGTTGATAACGCCTACTGCCAGGCAGGCCGCAACGGCAATCAAAATTGCAGCCCACTGATTTATTCCGCCGTCCACTACCAGCGCCGACATAATGATTCCCGCAAAACCGGCCACTCTGCCGGTGGAAATATCCACCTGGCCTACCATCAGCGGGAAGCTGGCTCCAAGGGCCGTCAGCGCAATAAATGTCAGCTGGGTAAACATAGCGGAAAAATTACCTATTGACAGGAAATCCGGACGAATCAGCGTCGTAACCACCATAATTCCTACCAGAGGCAGGAATACGCCGAACTCATCAGTGCCGAAAACAGATCGAAGCCTCGAAAAACCGGTTCCTTTTACAGCTTGTTCGTTCATATCCTTCACTCCTTTCCCGTCCGGCTAAACCATCTTGCGTGCTTCTATGCGTTTTCTCTGGGTATCCATAATCACGGACAGTACCAGAATCAGGCCAATCAGCACCAACTGCAGATTCGTATTTACATCTAAGATTCTCAAACAGTACCAGAGTGTGTGAAACAGCAAAACACCCAGGGCCACACCAAAGGCCGAGCCCGCACCGCCCGCCATGGAAATGCCTCCTACGGCGCAGCAGATAATCGCCCGGAACTCCCGGCCGCCGCCAAAGGCCGCATTCATAGCTCCCGCATTCAAAGTATCAAACATGCCGCTCACAGCCGCAAATAAACCGGCCAGAACGAAAGCCGTCAGCTTAATGCGCCTGGCATTCAAGCCAGCCATTACGGACGCATCCTGATTTCCCCCCACGGAGCGGAGAAAAAATCCATACCGCGTTCTGCGTATCAGAATATCCAGCAAAACAATTAATGCAATGAAAATAAAGAACAGCCAGCTTAATCCCAAAGGCTTGGCTCTGATAAACGCCCCTGTGTTCAGGGACATAATTGAAATTGGCGCCCCCTGGCTGACCGTAACCGCCAATCCCTGACAAATAAACTGAGTAGCCAGGGTGGTTATCCAGCTGCTTAATCCCAAATGGCATACGCAAAATCCATTGAGCAGTCCTACCGCCGCACCGGTCAGTAAGCAGACCAGGATACAGGGAACAAGAGGCAGCTTCCATTCACTGGCGGCCGTAGCCATCATAATTCCCGCAAAACAGCCGTTCATACCTACGGACAAATCAATCTCTCCCGACATAATAATCAGACATTCACCAAGGGTTGCCGCTCCGATAAAAACACTTCCTGCTAAAATGGAGGATATATAGCTCCAGGTCAGAAAATTCGGTTTTAAAATCGTTGTAATCACACATACAAGCAGGATCGGAATCATAATTCCAATCTCAGGATTCAAAAAAAACTTCAGCATGACATCCGATTTTTTGCTTTTTTGTTTCTCATTCATCTTTTGTCTCCTCCTTTCCCGACTTTGACACATTTTTAAAGGTCTTGGTAGCCAGATGCATAATGCTTGCCTCGCGGGCCTCTTCCTTATTCAGCTCACCCGCCACATGACCCTCTGCCATAATCACGAAGCGATCGCTCATAGCCATCAACTCCGGAAGCTCGGAGGAAATCATAATTATGGCCACTCCCTTTGCTGCCAGCTCATTGATCAGCTGATAAATCTCATTCTTTGAACCCACGTCAATTCCCTTGGTAGGCTCATCCAGAATAATTACCTTGGGTTCCGTATTGAGTGCTCTGGCAATTACCACCTTCTGCTGATTACCTCCGGAAAGAGTCGCCACCCCGGTATTCAGACCGGGAGCCTTTACCCGCAGATCTGCAAAATAAGGGCGGGCTCTATCCGCAATGCTTTTATCCGATACGAAATAAGCCCTGCTGATTGCCTTTAAATTGGAAATGGCAATATTCTTCTGAATATCCCATCTGAAATTCAAGCCGTAACGCTTCCGGTCCTCGCTCACCATGCTGATTCCATTATGAACCGCATCCTCGGAGCTTTTAATATGTATTTCCTTCCCATTGAGGAATACTTTTCCTGATTTTATGGGCATCATGCCGTAAATCGCGGAACAGACCTCGGAGCGTCCCGCTCCTACCAGTCCTCCGAGCCCCACTACCTCTCCGGCTCTTACCGAAAAGGATACCTTATGAATCAAATCACGATTTGCAATATATGGATGTTCCACGGTCAGGTCTTCCACACGGAATACCTCTTCCCCGATTTTATTCTCCCGCTCAGGATACATGTCGGAAATCTCACGTCCTATCATGTCCGCAATAATTTTCGACGTATCATATTCTTTCTTTTCAAATGTGCTGATGTTCTTACCGTCTCTTAAGATTGTCACACGGTCCGTCAGTTCCAGAATCTCATCCAGCTTATGGGTTACAAAGATAACACTCGTACCATTTTCTTTCAGATTCCGCACTACCTCAAATAATCTCTCCACATCGCTGGAGGATAAAGAAGTTGTGGGCTCGTCCAGGATCAAAACCTTAGGCTTTGTAGCCAATGCTCTTGCTATCATCAGCATCTGCTGTTGTCCTACCGAAAGCTTACGCACATCCGCTCTCGGATTCAAATCAATTTTATTCTCCTTCAGCAGCTTCTCGCACGCCTGATACATTTCTTTAAAGTTCACAAAAGGCGTCCTGCTCCGCCTGTCCTCATGTACCTTTTCCAGCCGCAGATCCGACATATAGATATTTTCCGCCACGCTGAAATTTTTCAGTACATTGGTCTCCTGGGGCACATACCCGATTCCTTCTTTCATGGCATCCATGGTGCAGGCAGGTGTAATCTCGTTTCCTTCCAGAAGCAGTCTTCCTTCATATGATCCATGGGGATAGATTCCGTTCAGGATCTTAAGCAGCGTGGACTTTCCCGCTCCGTTCTCTCCGATAAGGCCCAGAACCTCCCCGTATCGTACATTCAGGCAAACTGCGTCATTGGCCAGTACGCCGGGAAATCTTTTTGTAATATCGTTAGCCTCCAGTACATATCCTTTCTCCATATAATCCCTTCCTATGTGCATACCATCCGATTAAGTGAGGGAGGGTGTTACCAGGAACACCTATGTAACACCCTCCCCATAAGTATTGTTGCGTTTTGGTTTTACTTGAAGAATTCCTCTACCTGGGCCGCAATGTCACGATGGAACGCAAGTCCGTTCTTGCCCTCTCCGTCAACCGTAACTACAGGAGCCTCCAGATCCGTCCACTCCGGTACGGTCTCGCCGCGGAAAATCTTATCCAGATATTCCATGGTCTTGTATGCCTCATCATACAGAGGCTGCGCAACTACGGCCTGAACCTTGCCCTGCTCCAGATAATCCAGGTTACCTTCCGTTGCGTCCATACCCACAATAAAGATTTCACCGTCCGCCTTGCCGGCCTTTGCTGCCGCATCCGCCCAGGTTACAGGAGAGTTCCCCGTAGTTCCGAACGCGCCAATCAGGTCCGGATTTGCCTGGATAATTGCCAGATTGATAGCGGTTGCCTGGTCTACTACCGCACCTTCCAGCTGCACGTCCAGTATCTTAATCTTACTTAAATCATAGGTTCCGTCCAGGGACTTGAATGTCTCGGAAAAGGAATCCGTTGCCGCATTCTCAGTTACATTCTTGGTGTTCTGAGTCAGCGCAATGGAGCCCTCCTTGCCGTCCAGATTCTCAGCCATTAATTCGGCAACCTGCTTGCCATAGAGAACCGGATCACATGCCATATTAAAGGATAAGCCTTCAGGATAGCTTCCGTCCTCCTGCGTATGGCGGAAATGCGGAATACCTACGGTCACGCCCTGGCTTGCCACACTTGCAATGGTATTGTAGCTGCTGGAATCACCCGCCCACAGGAGCAGTCCTTTGCCACCCTCCGCCGCAAATGCTTCCGCTGCCGCAAATGCCTCGCTGGTATCTCCGCCCTCAGTGCCGATTACCTTGGCGTTCTCATAGCCAAGGGCTTCCGCTGCTTTCAGGAATCCCAGCTGAACGATGCGGTGAACCGGATGATTCATACTGTCCATACAGATTGCTACGGAATAATCCGCCGGATTAAAATCATCTCCCGCCGGCTCCGCTGCAGGTGTCTCCGCCGGTTCTTCCGCCGCAGGAGCCTCCGCATCTTCTGCCGGCGCTTCCTTGGAACCGCATGCCGCCATACCAAATATCATTGCCATAGAAAGCGTCAACGCCGTCAGTTTCTTAAGTGTACTCTTTTTCATACCTAACCTCCTAAAAATTTTTCATGAATAAGTAGTTATTGCTTCCCCCTAGTTTATGAGCTGCTTTCTTATAAACCTTTTCCGTACTCCCCCCCTTCCGTTCTCTGTCATTTGTGTTTCCCCCGGTACTTTTATGTAAAAATATTCTGCTTTTATGAATTGCCGAAACACTGGAATCAAAACAAAATATCTTCACTCATTGCATCAAGAAGCTTTTTTTCATAAAGCTCCAGATTACTTTTTAAAACAATCTGCGGATCTAAGAGAACCTCGTCCTCCTCAAACTCCCGGCCTTCCACCAAATATTCAAAGAGATATCTGGTTGCCAGCCTTCCCTGATTAAAGGGATTCTGAAAAATCGTGGCCAGCACCAGTCCGGACTTGATAAATTCCACCATTTTAGGAAAAATATCGGATGCTATCAGCTTAATCCTGCCCGCATAGCCCATCTCCGTCAGGCGGTTGCAAAAGGTTACGGAATTGGCCGTTGCCAAATAGAGACCGTCGATATCCGGATGCTCCTCCACCAGCTTTTCCGCCAATATATAAGCCCTGGACGGCTTATCATAGTGCTCATAGATACCCGCAAAGTTAAGTCCCTGTACTTCTATCTCTTTTAAAAAACCTTCCGCCGTTTTCTGATGAACCTGAGATGTCATCTGACCTGTTACCAGTGCCACCTTTTTTCCCCGTCCCAGAAGAGTTCCCAGCAGTTCGCCTGCCATACGTCCTGCCACGCGGCCGTTGCTCTGCACCAGAAACACACGGGAATCTCTGTCCAAATCGGTCGTCATCGTTGCAATCGCCATCTTGCCGAGATCCTTCCGGCGCAGCAAAGCGGAAAGCCTTTCTTCTCCTACAGACGGAATCATCAGGACCCCGTCATAGTCCTGAGCAGCCAGCTCCTCCAGCTTATCCGCAAATAAATCCGGATCCCGCTCTATGGTTATCATGTCCACACTTACATGATAGTCCTGAAGATCCTGCACCGCTTTTTCAATTCCTCTTCGCACCTCATTGTCGTAATCATGAATCAGCTCCGGGAATACCGCAGCAAATCTCTTTTCCTTCCGGGACAGGCTGGCCGCTGTCTTGCTGGCCTTGTAGCCCATCTGCTTTGCTGTTTCTATAATTCTCTTTCTTGTTTTTTCATTTACATCTTCTTTGCCGTTCAGAGCCCGGCTTACCGTAGCAATTGAGATCCCAAGCTCCTGTGCGATGTCGTATATTGTTAGCTTTGTATTTTTTACTGCTTCCATTACTATTATTTATTCCTCACTCGGCATTATCCAAGCGGAAATGCCGTTTCTTAAGTTATATTTTATGGATCGGCGCCGTTTCGTAAGCGCTTACGATTTCTTGTAAAAAAAACTGCCTGCCGACGTTCCTTAAATCCCCGCCGTTTTTGTTTTCCTTTTTTCTTACCCCTGCGCCTGCGGCTTACTCTTTATTCCAGGCCTTCTTTAAATTCTCATGTGCGCTGAGCAGATGTTCACGTATATATTGCTCCGCCATATCTCCGTCCTGCTCCTCAACCGCTTTCAAAATCTTTTCGTGATCAATCAGTGCCTTTTGGGGAACACCTTCCATATACTGTGTTACCTTCATAGAATGATTCAGTACCTCAGCGCAGGCGGAAACCCAAATCTGCAGTACGCGGTTTCCTGCCGCTTTTGCAAGCTGTGTATGAAATCTGGCATCCTCTTCAACACCCTTGCCGCCTTTCAAAATCTCTTTCTGCATCTGTTCCAGCGTGCGGTGCATCTCTTTGACTTGGAGCTCCGTTCGTCTCCTAGCCGCCAGCTTTGCAATCTCTGTCTCCAGAATCAAACGCGCCTCCGTAACTTCTACTGCAAACTGATTATCCTGTGCAACAATCAGTGCCAGCGGATCAACCACAGCCGATATCTCCGGAGATGTTACAAAGGTTCCTCCCCCCATCCGCGCTTCCACGCAGCCTATCCGCTCCATGGAGCGAAGTGCTTCTCTGACTACGGAACGGCTGACACCGTATTCTTTTGCCAGATAGCGCTCGGAGGGAAGCTTATCTCCTGTCCGAAGTTCCCCGTCATGAATCTTTTGCATCAGCTTCTCTGCAAGCTCTTCATACCGCTTCTGAGGCTTATCTCTCATATTTTCACCTGTCTTTCCGGGATTAGGCGCCTAAAAACGCCTCCCTGCTCTCTTTCAGCCACATATAATTCCAGTTTACTTTAGAACAAATCCTATTGACAAGTGTTTTCGCAAAGTACTTATAAAATATTTTTAAGAAAAGTACTTGCCAACTTTCCAAACAGGTGATACTATGGATTTATCAAAATTGGTCTGACCACTTTTTGATGAATTCATTATAGCACTATGTTGGGAGTTATGCAATACTATTTTTTTATCAAATATTTCTATTTGTGCAAATCATACAATTTTACTTCGAATTTACTATGTTTGCCCCCCGGTAAACTGTTCAACAATAACAATTATTTTCAAAAAATCGTAAGCGCTTTAATTTTTTTTAAGGAGGGATCATTTCTATGATTAAGAAACAACGGGCAAAGCGAATTTATCAAAACATGAACCGAATTCGCTGCTTTGAGATGAAGGCCGTCTCATTATTTGAATCCAACAAACTGCGCGGCTCTGTACATCTGTATGTGGGGGAAGAGGCGGTTGCCGCTACCGTATGCTCCCGCCTCAGTGATGAGGATTATATTGCCAGCACCCACCGGGGCCACGGCCACTGTATTGCCAAAGGAGCAGCCCTGGACCGCGCCATGGCGGAGCTGATGGGCAAGGCTACCGGCTACTGTAAGGGGCGCAGCGGCTCCATGCATATCGCGGATCTTTCCAAGGGCAATCTCGGCGCCAACGCTATCGTGGGCGGCGGAATCCCCATTGCCACCGGTGCGGCTCTGGCATCCAGGATGCAGGGCAGCGGACGTGTAAGCGTTTCCTTTTTCGGAGACGGAGCTTCCAATGAGGGGACCTTCCATGAATCTCTGAATCTTGCGGCCGTATGGAAGCTTCCCATTATCTTTGTATGCGAAAATAATCTTTACGGAATCTCCGTACCCGCCTGGCAGTCCACCTCCGTTGAGGATATCGGTGTTCGGGGCGCAGCTTACGGAATTCCGGGCGTTACCGTAGACGGCAATGATGTGGAAGCCATTGACGAAGCCTTTCAGGCCGCTTATGAACGTGCAAAAGCCGGAGACGGACCCACTTTAATAGAATGTAAAACCTATCGCTGGCTGGGCCACTGGACCGGCGATCCCCAGCCTTATCGTTCCCGCGAGGAGGTAGAGGAATGGAAGCGGAAATGCCCTATCAAGCGTTACCGGGAAAGACTTTTGGAAGAAGGCTTATTCACCGGGGACGAACTGAATCAGATAGAGCGGGAAGCTCAGGAGGAAGCGGATAAGGCAGCGGAATTTGCTCTGAACAGTCCGGATCCCGATCCGGCCAGCCTGTTGGATGACGTATTCTATGAGGGAGGTGACGCACAATGAGTATTAAAACATATGCCATGGCCATTCACGACGTGATGGCGGAAGAGATGCGCAGGGACGAGCGCGTATTTATCATGGGAGAAGATGTGGAAACTCTGGGCGGAGTATTCGGCTGTACCAGAGATCTCTATAAAGAATTCGGAACGGAACGGGTGCGCAACACTCCCATTTCCGAAGCCGGCTTTGTGGGCGCCGGAATCGGCGCGGCCTGTGCCGGTATGCGCCCGATTGTAGAGCTTATGTATATGGATTTTACCTTCGTCGCTATGGATCAGCTTCTGAACCAGGCTGCCAAAACCCGTTATATATTCGGCGGCAACGCACGCATTCCCCTGGTAATCCGGGGACAGCAGGGCATCGGCCGGGGCAACGCGGCCACCCACTCCCAGAGTGTCGAAACATTTTTTATGCATATCCCCGGCCTGAAGGTAGCCTGTCCCTCCACTCCTGCGGATGCGGCCGGCCTTCTAAGGACTGCCATCCGGGATGACAATCCCGTAATGTTTTTTGAGCATAAAGCTCTCTACGCCGGAAAGGGCGAGGTTCCCGACGATCCCGATTTTTCCGTTCCCTTCGGAAAGGCCGATATCAAGCGCAAAGGAACGGATGTTACGATTGTTGCCAATCTGCTGTATGTAGGCCGTGCTTTGGAAGCCGCAGAGGAACTGGCCGGGGAGGGAATCAGCGCAGAGGTCATTGATCCCCGCACTCTGGTTCCTCTGGATATGAGTACTATTACGGAATCCGTGAAAAAGACCGGGCGCCTCGTTGTGGTGCATGAGGCACACCGAACTGCCGGATGGGGCGCGGAAATTGCCTCTCAGGTAACGGAGGAAGCCTTCCCTTATCTGGACGCGGCTCCTCTTCGTCTGGGCACGGCGGCCTGCCCGCTTCCTTTTAATCTGGAACTGGAAAAGGCTGCAACGCCTCAGACAGCGGATATTATCAAGGCTGCCAAAGCCGTACTCTACAAAGAATAAAGGAGGACTTTTCCATGGGTGAAATTATAATCATGCCCAAGCAGGGGCTTCAAATGACAGAAGGAATGATCAGCACCTGGCTGGTTGAAGAGGGACAGCCCGTAAAAGAGGGCGAACCCCTTTTTGAAATGGAAACCGATAAATTGGCTATTACCATTGATGCGGCCGTAAGCGGTACTCTTTTAAAAATATTGGCAGAGGAAGGTGAGATTATCCCCGTAGCGGATCCCATTGCCGTGATCGGTGAGCCGGGTGAGGATTATGAGGCCATTCTTGCTTCCGGCGGCTCCTCTGCCTCCGCCGCAGCCGCGGAGGAGCAGGATCCCGCTCCGGCTGCGGAGAAGACTTCTCCCGCCCCTTCGGCATCGGTATCTGCCGCAGTGCCCGCGGAGATATCGCGTATTTTTGCCTCTCCCCGCGCCAGAACACGTGCTGCGGAACGGGGAATTGACTACCGCCGGATTCCGGGAAGCGGGCCTCTCGGCATGGTTGTTGAACGTGATATTCCGGCTGCAAAGGCGCCGGCAGAAACGGAGCACAGAATCCCCATCAGCGGCATGCGGCGCATCATATCCCAGCGAATGTTGGAAAGTCTGAATACTCTGGCACAGGCCAGCCATCGCCTGACAGTAGATATGACTGCCGCAGCAGTTCTCCGCAAGCAGCTTCAGGCTGCCGACATCAGGGTAAGCTACAATGATATTGTAATCCGCTGCACCGCAAAGGCATTGACCGAATTCCCCATGATGAATTCCACCATGGATGAACAGTATATCACCACAAAGGATTATGTAAACATCGGAATGGCCGTAGCTACGGACAACGGGCTTCTTGTTCCCGTAATCCGGGACGCCGATCTTATGACCCTTCCGGAAATTGCCTGTATCAGCAAGGATCTGGCCGCACGGACCAAGGAAAACAAACTGAATCCCGATGAACTGTCCGGCGGAACCTTTACCATCAGCAATCTGGGAATGTTTGATATCGAAAGCTTTACGGCTATCATCAACAAGCCGGAGGCCGGCATCCTGGCCGTAGGTAAGATAGAGAAGAAGCCTGTGGTGCAGGAAGATACCATTGTTATCCGTCCTCTCATGCAGCTCTCTCTGACTTATGACCACCGCATCGTGGACGGTGCGCCTGCCGCGCTTTTCCTTCGCCGGATCAAGCAGCTTTTGGAAACTCCAGGATTATTGATCTGACATGCAGTCAAATCTTTTACAGCATAATTTTCCTCCATTTTTCAGGAAAAGGGGCTGCCACAATTACTTTTACGGCAGCCCCTGCATTTTATTCTATTCTGTCTTTTCCTGCTCATACATGCGCCGGAGATTCTCGCAGGCATAGTCCATATGCGCCTGTATCAGCATCTCGGCCCGGTTCTTATCCCGGCTGCGGATCGCGTCAAGAATTGCCTGGTGCTCTTCAACCGCCGTTATACGCGCCCCGATGGCTCTGGCAACCCTCCACGCATTATGCTGAGCACTGCTGAGAAGCTCTTCACAGAGCATATAAATGCTTTTCAAAGCACTGTTGCCCGTTGCTTCCGCAAGACCTTTGTGAAAATCACTTTCCTGAATAGAACCATTGCCCCCCTCAGCCATCACCTGAGCCATGCGGTCGATTCCCTCCTGAAGGCGCGCAATCTGCTCTTCTGTAATGTTCTCAACCGCCTTTTTCACTATGTATCCTTCCAAAACGGCCCGCACCTCCTGAATCTCCATCATGGAGACCTCATCGGGAATAATTGTCTTGGAAATGTTGCTCATAATTTCATCAAAGGAGAGCTGCCGCACATAGCTGCATCCGTCCCGCAGCTCCAGCACATTATTGTCTACCATAATGCGGATTGCCTCCCGAATCACGGTCCGGCTTACTCCCATATTCTCAGCCAAAGTTCTTTCCGTAGGAAGTCGTTCCCCTGACATCAATTCTCCGGAACGAATTCTGGCATTTAAGCGCTCTACTACAATCTCTGATAGCTTTCCCTTTTTAATAGGCTTCTCTTTTGCCGCCATACGCCTGCTCCCTGCATGTTGTGATACTAATCATTATAACGGAATTTCCTTTTACGTCAAGGCACCCGCCAAAGAATTATGGTTCTTTTTAATCCACTTTCTCTTTGATCCGCTTCATGGTATAATAAAAAAAATAGCTTCTAAAGGAGAATTCCCGCATGAAATACAATGCACTCTTTATTGGCTCCAGTACCAAAGATCTCATTATGCTCGTAGACGCTCCTCCGGAAAGCGATCAGCGTATCTGCGCAAGTCAATTCGTAATATCTCTCGGTGGAGTTGCCAGCACCGCGGCTGCAGCTCATCAGAAGCTGGGCGGCTCCACCGCAATGATCTCCATCGTCGGAGAGGACGAAACCGGAGAATATATAGGCGCGGATCTGAAAAATCAGAATTTTGCCTATCTGCAGCTTCTGCACACGGACAAGGCCCCCTCCTCCCTCAGCATGATACAGGTAGAGAAAAACGGGAAGCGCTGTATCACGCATTACGGCGGCTGTATTCGTGAAATGACCTTCGAAAGTCTTGATCTGTCACCCCTCTCTCATACCCGTTATCTTCATCTTGGAATGATGAATCCGGATCTGATGCTTCAGCTTGCCCGTTACTGTAAGGAAAAAACTCAGGCGAAGCTCTCCATAGACGGCGGCAATCTTCCCAGAAACCTGATGGAACAGCTTTTGCCCTACACGGATATCTTTATTCCGGACAACAAAACGGCTATGAAAACCCTTGGTCTTGAGCCAAAGGAAGCCTGCAGGTATTATGCGGAGCACGGAGCCGGCTTTGCCGCAGTTACGGCCGCGGAGGATGGTACGGTCGGCTATGACGGCAGCAGCTGGTATTATGCTCCCGCTGTTTCCGTACGCCTTCTGGACACTCTGGGAGCCGGCGATAATTTTCATGGTGCGTTTCTGTACGCCATGACCCGGGATTGGGATATGAATCGAAGGCTCCTTTTTTCCAATGTCTTCGCAAGTCTTTCCTGCGAGGGTCTGGGCGGCCGCATAGCCGCACCGTCTCTGGAAACCGTATTAAAAAGAATGGAGGAATCATAATATGTCACTTTGCACCTTAAAGGAAGTCCTCGCATACGCCGAGGAAAAAAAGGCGGCCATACCGGCCTTCAACATTGACAATATGGAGATTATTCAAAGTATCTTCAAGGCTTCCGAGGAGGAGGAATACCCTGTCATTCTGGCTGTAGGACAAGCTGCCATCCGAGACGGCCGCATGGCCCTTCTCGCCGCCGCCGCAAGAGCCTTTGCTGAGAGATCTCCTATTCCCGTTGTCATTCATCTGGATCACGGGCAGAGCCTTGAGCAGGTGCGCATGGCTCTGGACTGCGGCTTTACCTCCGTGATGATCGACGGTTCCAAGCTTCCGTTTGCGGAGAATGTAAAAGTTTCCGAAGAAACCTTAAAGCTGGCCGGGGCCGCCGGTGCAAGTGTGGAGGCCGAACTGGGCTGTATCCTGGGTGTGGAGGATGACATCAGCCACGATGACAATAAGCCCTTCCTGGTTCGTACCGAAGATGTGAAGGCCTTCAACGAGGCCGTGACCGTGGATGCCCTTGCAGTTGGTATCGGCAATGCCCACGGCATCTACAAAGGACTTCCCAACCTGGACTTTGAGCGTCTGTCCGAGGTCAACGATATTTCGGCCGTACCTCTTGTGCTTCACGGCGGGTCGGGAATTCCTTCGGACATGATTCAAAAAGCCATTTCCCTGGGCATCCGCAAGATTAACGTAGCTACCGAAATCCGTCTGGCTTATGTAAAGGGTGTAATCAATGCTGTTGAAAGCAAAGATTTCTATCCCATAGCGAATTCCGGAAAGGCGGAGGTCTACGATCTGGTGAAAGAAAAGATTCGGTTATTTAAAAATCAAATAACCAGGCAGTAACCCCTCATGATGCTCATATCAATCCGCAGGCATATAAACGGCGCCGGAGCTTCCGCATCCGGCGCCGTCTTTCTTTATTTTATTTTCCGTTTTGAATTTCTTCCGGGCGAATATTGGTCACTTGTCCGTAAATGCACAAAGCATCCAAAAAACCACCCTCATCATATCCGAACACATGCCATTCCAGTTCCGGAAAATGCATCAGATCTCCCTTTTCCAGCCTGACCGTATGCTCCAGACTGTCCGGGCCGGAGCCATATTTTACGTAGGCGTCCTTGCAATCCAGAACCACTACGGTTTCCTCCGCATGATTATGAGGAGCCATAGGACCGCTCTCGGCCGAATAGGTACAATAGCTCACCGTCATCTTCTCACTGGCCACCGCACTGTTCCGCCCCACCCCGTTCTGTACCACCCGGCCGGGCAGGCGGTTTTCTCCAATCTCATTTCTTCTCTTAAAATCCATTTATTTCCTCCAATTTTTTACAAATTTTTCGAATCTCTTCTTTCTCTTCCGCTTCGTCCAAATACCTTTGCGGTTCCGGCATCATCTGAAAGATCTCTCCCCAGTCCGTACCGCCCTGATACTTGGGCACCAAATGGATGTGAAGATGGGGACACAAATCCCCCAGCACCAGATAGTTGATTTTATCGGGATGATAAAGGTCCGTCAACGCCTGAGCCGCCTTCGCCACATCCGTAAAAAATGCAGTATAAGCCTCCGGCGTCAAATCTGTCAGTTTCCGCACATGATCCCGATATACCAGAACGCAGCGCCCGGGATAAGACTGCTCCCGATAGAAATACAGCGCGGAGACTTTCAGCTTTGTAATTTTGGTCATCAGCCTGAGACGGCGTTCATCCTCCGCCTGACAATACATACATTCCTCTGCCATAAGTCCCTCCGCCTATTCTCCCGCTCCTGCGGCCTTTGCTCCCTTCCGCTTTTTCATCATCGCGCCAATTGCCGGAGAAGCCAGTGAAACAATTCCCAGAATCACAAATATAATGGCAATGGGATGATCCCACACGGAATCCGTGCCGGCCAGAATATCCAGCCCCCGCCTGGCATTTTTTTCTGCTAAGGTTCCCAAAACCAATCCCAGGATAATGGGCGGCATAGAGAATCCCAATTTAATCAGGAAATAGCCAATCACACCCATAATCAGCATCAGGAAAACCTCTTCCAGATATCGGTTGAGCGCGAATGTACCGGTGATGCAGAAGGTCACAATAACCGGAACAAGATATTTATTGGGAATATTGATAACCTTTCCAAACACACGGATCATCAAAAATCCGAAAATTCCCATCAGAACATTTGCCACAAACAAGCCGATAAAAATTGTATACGCCTGCTCCGGGCTCTCAACAAACAGCAGAGGACCGCTTACAATTCCCATCATCGTCAGAGCGCCCAGCATAACCGCCGTACCCGCATCTCCCGGAATCCCCAGTGCCAGCAGCGGTACGAACGCACCGCCCGCAATGGCATTATTGGCCGCCTCGGATCCTGCAATTCCTTCAGGAGCTCCATGACCGAACTCCTCCTTATGCTTTGACCAGCGCTTTGCTTCATTGTAGCCTACCCAGGAGGCAATATCTCCGCCGGTTCCGGGAATCGCACCGATAAAGGTTCCCAGAATCGCCGAACGGAAAACTGTCGGTCCAATCCGCTTCAAATCTTCTTTCATAGGAAGCACCCGTTCAATGACAACCTTTTCCTTAAACGGCTTCTCATTATACTTTTCTTCAATTGTCTTCAAAGCCTGCGCAAAGGCAAAAACACCGATAAGAATCGGCACCATAGCCAGCCCGCCTCTCATAAAAGAGCTGCCGAAGGTAAAACGTGCCGTCCCGGTAAAGTTATCCACACCCACCGTAGCAAACAGCAGCCCCAGAATACCGCCCATCAATCCTTTGACCACGGATTTTCCGGAAACACCGGTAATAATACTGATCCCAAAAAAGGCCAGGGCAAAATACTCCGGTGACGTAAAGTTTAAAGCCACCTTTGCCAGTGCCGTAGCTCCGAATACAAGTACCACACAGCTGAACAGTCCGCCGCAGAGGGAGGAAAAAGTGGAAATAGCCAGGGCCCGTCCCGGCTGACGTTTAATTACCGCCATCGGATAGGCATCCATACAGGTTGCCGCCGAAGCCGCCGTACCCGGCGTATTCATTAATGTGGCCGAAATAGAGCCTCCGTAAATAGAACCGCAGAAAATTCCAAGCAGCATCATAATACTGGCATAGCCTTTCAGCTGAAAGGTAAAAGGCAGCATGATTGAGAGCCCCATTACCGAGGACATACCCGGCATAGCTCCGATAAAAATACCAAGAACCGTACCTCCGCAGATCACCAGCACATTGTAAGGAGTGAATACCGCGGTAAGTGCCATCATTAAAGCATCAACATTCATGGTTTTAATCCTCCTTTCTCTACGCCCAGAAGGGTCCGGGAAGCGTCAGCTTCATTATAATTCCAAAGAACACATACACAAATGCAACAAGGCCTGCCGGAAGAGCAATCAGCATTACGCGGCTGCGGCATCCCATCAGCCACTCAATGGCCGGGATTAAAAGCAGCAGCGCAAACAGCATGCCCAAAACCTTCAGAACAATCACAAACCCGACGGTAAGCCCAAACATAACATAGACCTTCCTCATACCTTCCCCTTTCCAGTCGATGGAAAAGTTCTCCATCTCCGGGTCATGGCTGAAAATAGTCTGTATGATTAACGCAACAGATAAAATAATCAGCCCTATGGCCAAAAACCGCGGCCATATAGCCGGATTTTTCTGTGCGCTCTGTCCAATCTCATAGGTGCCGGTTTCAAAGAGTATATAGCCGCTAAGCACCATCATAAGCACCGAAACAATATAATTATACTTTTTCATGCAGTCATCAACCTCCAATAGTACTGAAAACAGCCATGCATCGAGGTATTGCCACGATGCACGGCTGTTTTTCCTCTATATTACGTACACAGGCACTGTATCTGTCCGATTATTTACAGCTCGATGGTTGCACAAACTTCCTCATAGAACTTCATCTGTTCATCCAGGAAAGTGTTCAGCTCATCGCCGTACAGAACCATATACTCCATGCCAAGAGACTCAATCTGCTCCTTGTATTCATCTGTTTCCAGAGCCTTGCCCATCAGCTCATTCAAGGTTTTAACCACATCATCGGGAGTTCCGGCCGGTGCCGTCAGAGCTACCCAGCCCATCATAACCAGATCATACTCATCACCGAAGGTTTCCTTAACAGTCGGGCAGTCCGGGAAGCCGCTCAGACGATCATTGCTGAGAACGCCAAGCATGGACAGTGTTCCGGCCTTCAGAGAAGCTACCGCAGGAGAAGGCTGTGTAAAGGTCGCATCAATCTCACCGCTCTCAATAGCCGTAATGCAGTCTGCGGAGCCATCATATGTATAGATATCAAAGGTCACGCCAAAGTACATCTCAAACGCCTTCGCCGCAATATTTGGAGCCGCACCGGCACCGGAATCTCCCACCTTAATGGTGCCCGGATTTGCCTTCGCATATTCTACAAACTCTTCCAGTGTGGAATAATTGGGGCTTGAAGAGCTTACAACCAGTGCATAAGGATCCGCCATGGTTGCCGCAATCGGAATAAAGTCATCCATAGTCTTCTCGGTACGTCCAAAGCAGATATGAAGCATCAGGTCAATACAGGTCGCACCTAAGGTATAACCATCCGCATCGGAATTCGCCAGCGCTTCCATACCAATCAAGCCGCCGTCACCTGTCTTGTTCTCAACCACAAAGGTGTAAGCGTCATCCACCTGCTCCGTAGCGGTGTTCAGAAGTGCACGAATAGACATATCCGTATTGCCTCCCGCACCGAAAGGTACGATTACGTTTACGTTTTTGCCGGGATAGCTGCCGCCCTTGGAACCGCATCCTGCCAGGCTGCTAATCAGAAGCACGGACATAGTTGCAAGTGCAATCACTTTTTTCAATCTCATTGCGTTTTCCTCCTTCAAATCACTTTTCACAAGATTTATAGCTTGAATTATATTCGTACCGGTGGTATATGTCAACTGGTTTAAAATAAACCATGATTTCCGTTCTATTTTGTGTATTTTTTTAATTATTTATTTTATTCTATTTTTTATCTCTATTTTTTTGTATCTATTTCACAAATATTTTTCTATTTTTTGTGCATTTTCAACAAATTTCTGTCCCAATCAATGATTGTGAGTGTATATTTATTAAATTTTATTGCATATTTATAAATTATGGTTTTCAAAAAAACCAAAAGTCTTTCCACGTTTATTTATAATCATTATTCTTTTATTTTCTTGTTTTATGGGGTATTTACTTGAATTTTATCATAGGCTTCTTTTGAAATACGCCATTTTATTTGGTACAAAAAAAACCATCTTTTATTTGCATATTTTCTATTGACAGCCCGTATTTTCAGTAATACAATCCAAAGTAAAGAAGGCAAATCAACTTCGTTTTTTGATACCAATTTTCACACCAAATAAGGAGGTTTTACCTTATGGATCAGTTTCTAACCGCTAAGCGCAACCCTGTTTTATTTCCAAAATCAGCTGCGGATTTTACCGCTAATACCACTTCTCTTAAGGCAGAGCTGAAGGCCCTGATTGCAGATAATCCGGACAGCAGGAATTTTTATTTAAAAACAGCCGCAGATATTGCCATTGATCTGCGTTCCTACTTAAGTGAGTGGGTTCTTACCTCTCTCGTGGGAAAGGATGCCGTCCTGGCCGCTTCCGATGATCTGCTTGCTTTTGTGAAAGAATCCGGCGGAGATGACCTGGCCGCAGCAGCGGAAAAGGAAATCGCAGCCATCGCGGCAAGCGCCGTCAAAATGATGTGCGACATGACAAAGGCCGGTGAAGCCAACACCGTATGGGGACATGATTACGCTTCCGGTCTTACGGCTTCTCTCCGCAAGGGTGCCCGCTGGGTCACCAGCAATCCCTGCAAGATTCAGCTTTTTAAAAAGGATTATCCCGCTTATTATCAGGAGCTTGTTGCGGAAATCAAGCGTGAAAACGCCGGCGCTTCCTCCTCGGTTATGGCGGCCCAGATGTTTACCAAGGTATGCGCCATCAGTGCAAGGGCGCTCTACCCAATCTATGAAGCCACCGACAGGCAGTACGGCTTCGTATGTATGCAGGTAGACCCCAGAGACATCCGCGATACAAAAGCCATGATCCGCCAGGCCGAATTTTGGTACGATGCCATGCGAAAAGAGCTTGGAGGACTAGAGCCCAATGTGGTATTCAAGCTTCCCGCGGTAAAGGAGGCAATTCCCGCCGCCGAAGCGCTTCTGAAGAAGGATTTTAAGCTGTGTATGACCCTGAACTTTACCGTAAGCCAGCATCTGAGCTTTGCCGAGGTTCTGAGCAAGGGCAGCAAGCCCGGTTATCTGGTTTTGATGGCCGGACAGTTAGACGATCAGATTGCAAAGGAACTGGAGGCCAAGGGCGTTGCCGAAGCCAAGGAGATTGCAAAGCACGGTGCCGAAGCAGTTATGAGAAAATCCTACCGTCTTCTGGCGGAAAAAGGCTATACCAATCTGTCCATTATGACTGCCGCCGTCCGCGGTCCCTGGCACATTCAGAATTCCATGGCCCCTGTCGGCGGAGCACCCGCTCTTATCACTACACTGACCGGCAAGATGGATGAATTTGACGCCAATCCCGCCCCCATTGCTTCCGTAATGGATCAGCCCGTGAAGGAAGAATATCTGAAGGTTCTGATGACAAGCGATGTATTTAACAAGGCTGTCTGCACCCCCGAGGAAGGACTTCTCACCTGGGAAAACCTGCATGAGTATCCGCCCTTTGTAGCTTTCTACACCCAGTTTGTGGACGCTTATCAGGAAGTTGAGGATGATTTTCGATGAATGTACAACTGCCCTTTGGAAAAAGCCGGACAACGCTTACCATTCCGGATGCCAATTTTCTTAAAACCCTGATGCCCAATGACATCGAGGAAGGGCCGACGGGCGATGAGGAGGTTATCCGCAGCCTTGAAAATCCCATCTGTTCCAGGCGCCTGAGAGATTTGGTAACCGCCGGACAGAAAGCGGTGATTGTCACCAGTGACATAACAAGGCCCATGCCCTCCTGCACGGTCCTTCCCCATGTGTTAAAGGAGCTGAACGACGGCGGCATCCCGGATTGTGATATTACCGTTGTCTTTGCTCTGGGAAGCCACCGGGCTCATACGGAGGAGGAAAAGAAAAAACTTGTGGGAGAGGCCGTCTACGGCCGGGTAGCCTGTATTGATTCCAAAGGTGAATTCACCCACATGGGCACCACGGGCCGGGGTACTCCCGTAGATATCTTTAAGCCCGTAGCGGATGCCGATATCCGCATCTGCCTGGGCAATATTGAATTTCACTATTTTGCCGGCTACAGCGGAGGATCCAAGGCAATTATGCCCGGCGTATCCACCCGCGACGCCATCCAGTGCAATCATTCGCGGATGGTCCGGGAAGAAGCCAAGGCCGGCGCCATTGCAGGCAATCCCATTCGTGAGGATATCGATGAGGTCTGCGAACGGTTTGTACCTGTTGATTTTATTGTAAATGTAGTGCTGGACGAAAAGAAGCGAATCCGCCGCTGCGTATCGGGTCATTTTATCGAAGCGCACCGGGAAGGCTGCCGTTTTCTGGACCGGCTCTACAAGGTTCGGATTCCAAAAAAGGCTGATATTGTGGTTGTGTCCGCAGGCGGATACCCCAAGGATATCAATCTTTATCAGGCCCAAAAGGCTTTGGATAATTCTAAACATGCCGTAAGGGACGGCGGCTGCATCATTTGGACCGCCTCCGCTTATGAAGGTTTAGGGGAGGGCGTCTTTGAAAAATGGATGACCGGGCATGAAAAGGCTCACGATATGATTGAGCATATTTCTCAGGATTTCCAGCTTGGCGGTCATAAGGCTGCCGCTATCGCTATGGTTTTGGAAAAAGCCGGGATAATTCTATGCAGCGATCTGGACCCTGATTTTGTCCGCAGCATCCATTTAATCCCCGGTACGAATCCCCAGGCGGAGCTTGATGCCGCTCTGGAGCGTTACGGCAGGGACGCGTCCGTGATCGTCATGCCCTATGGCGGTTCC
The DNA here is from genome assembly GCA_910576325.1 of Clostridia bacterium. Taxonomy (GTDB): domain Bacteria; phylum Bacillota; class Clostridia; order Lachnospirales; family Lachnospiraceae; genus Laedolimicola. The sequence goes on along the minus strand of CAJTIM010000002.1, from coordinate 258,167 downwards.
ACACTCCCCTGTACATAGAGCTATATTTTACTCTGCTGCAGCATAAATTCCGTTTCCCCCGGAGCTTATGGCAACCCGATAACCCGTTATTACATTTTAAAGAAAGGATGTTTTTCATCATGGAAGCAAAAGAATATGTGGAAGGTCTCGTGGAAAAGGCCCGTGCGGCTCAGAAGCAGATTGAAAATTATACCCAGGAACAGGTGGACGCTCTCTGCCGGGAGATTGCCAGGACCGTATACGACAACGCGGAAATGCTGGCAAAAATGGCGGTAGAAGAAACACGTATGGGCGTTTACGAAAACAAGGTGGCCAAGAACAAAGGAAAAGCCCGCGTGATCTGGAATGATCTGAAGGGCAAAAAGAGCGTCGGCATCATCAACCGTTATCCGGAGCAGGGTATCATTGAGGTCGCTAAGCCCATGGGCGTAGTTGCCGCCATCACCCCTACCACCAACCCAATCGTAACTCCCATGTGCAACGCCATGTTTGCCGTAAAGGGGCGCAATGCCATTATCGTAGGACCCCATCCTCGCTCCAAGGAGTGCAGCACCAAAACCGTTGAGCTTATCAACGAACGTCTGGCAAAGCTCGGAGCACCGGAAAACCTGATACAATGCGTTCCTGAGCCCACAATGGAGATCTCCGGCCTTCTGATGAAGACCTGTGATGTGGTTCTGGCTACCGGAGGCCCCGGTGTTGTGAAGGCCGCTTATTCCTCCGGGAAGCCCTCCTACGGCGTAGGCGCCGGCAACGTACAGTGTATTCTGGACGATGATGTGGATTATGCCAAGACTGTTCCCATGATTATTGAGGGGCGTATTTTTGACAATGGTATTATTTGTTCCGGTGAGCAGAATGCCATTACTCCCGCTGCCAAAGCAGATGAGCTGATTGCCGAGTATAAGAAAAACGGCGGTGTTCTGGTGGATGATCCCGCCCAGATTGACGCACTTCGGGAGGCCATGTTCCCGGGCGGTGTGATGAACAAGGATCTGGTGGGCCAGTCCGCTCTCAAAGTAGCCGAAGCCGCCGGCATCAAGGTGCCCTCCGATACCCGTGTACTTCTGGTCAAAGCTCCCGCCTACGGAAAAGAAGACTACTTCTCCAAGGAAAAAATGTGCCCCGTTATGTCTCTGTATACCTACAATACCTGGGAGGAGGCAATTGCAATCGCGGACGCAAATCTGGCCGTAGAGGGGCGGGGCCACAGCGTCGCCATCCACTCCAACAATCAGGAGCACATTGAGGCGGCTGCGGAGGTTCTTCCCGTATCCAGGTTCCTGATCAATCAAGTATGCGCCACCAACAACGGCGGAAGCCTGTTCAACAGCCTGTCCGCAACAACCACCCTGGGCTGCGGAAGCTGGGGCGGCAATACCATCAGCGAAAACCTGAGCTGGAAGCATCTGTTCAACGTAAGCCGCATCGCCACCGTAAGACCGAGAGCCGCTGCGCCTACCGACGAAGAAATCTGGGGGTAAGAAAACTTGAAATTATTAGAATATAAAGCCAAGGAGCTCTTTGACAAGTACGGTGTTCCAACTATGAACGGCTGTGTCATTGATTCCTCCGAAAATATGGAGAGCGAAATTGAAAAGGCCGGTCTCTCCTACCCTGTGGTTGTAAAAGCCCAGGTTCAAATCGGCGGCAGAGGCAAAGCCGGCGGTATCCGCTTTGCCGACACGCCGGAGGAAGCCAAAAAACATTGTAAGGATCTGCTTTTTACCGAGCTCAGAGGATACAAGGTTAATCAGCTCCTCATTGTAGAAAAATCCGAGAACAATAAGACGGAGCTCTACCTCTCCATTATGCTGGACCGCCTGACCAAATGCCCGATTATTATCTTTTCCGCCAACGGCGGAATGGAGATCGAGCAGACCGCCAAGGAGGATCCGGATAAGATTATCAAAATCGTTGTAGATCCCTTTGTGGGCATCAAGGATTATATGGCTGCATACCTCCTCTCCAAATCCGGAATGGATCTGTCCTACAAAAAACAGCTCACCGCTATGCTCACCAAGCTGTATGCCGCCTTTATAGACTATAACTGTATGCTGGTGGAAATCAATCCTCTTGTTATCAATGAGACGGATCAATTGGTTGCTTTGGACGGAAAGATTGATATTGATGACAGCGCCATGTTCCGCCTTCCGGATATTCAGGAGTTTGCCACAAAGCTTCAGCCGGATAATCCGCTTATCAAAGAGGCGGCGGAATACAACTTCCTTTATATCCCCGTGGATGAGGAGGGTACAATCACCGTTGTCTCCAATGGTTCCGGTATGCTGATGAGCTGTATCGATCTCATTTCCAGGGAAGGGATGAAGGTCAGCGCCGTTCTGGATCTGGGCGGCGGGGCAACCTCCGATCGCATCAAGGAAGCCATTCGGATTCTGCTCTCCACGCCGGGAGCAAAGGCTCTGCTTATCAATATCTTCGGCGGAATCACCCGCTGCGACGAGGTGGCAGGGGGCGTTAAGATGGCGCTGGAGGAAGCGCACCAGGACAAGATTGTGGTGGTCCGCATGGAAGGCACCAATAAGGAAATAGGCCTGGCAACCATTGACAGCATCAAGGATGTGGATATTGTATCTGTTCCCGGCTTGCGGGAATGTGTAAAAGCATTGGCAGACAGGAGGGACAGACTATGAGTATTTTAATAGACGAAAGCACTCGGCTAATCGTACAGGGCATCACCGGCCGGGAAGGCTCCTATCACACGGAACAGATGATTAAATACGGAACAAAGGTGGTAGGCGGCGTAACCCCGGGAAAGGGCGGCCAGGAAGTCTGCGGCGTTCCCGTTTTCAACTCCGTAAAGGAGGCTGTGGCCGCAACCGGTGCGGATGCTACCGTTATCTTTGTCCCTGCAAAATTCATGAAGGATTCCGTGACGGAAGCCATTGATGCCGGTATGAAGATGGTATTTACCATTGCGGAGCACGTTCCGGTACATGATATGATGTACTGCTATCATCTGGCGAAGGCCAGGGGCGTTAAGCTCTTCGGTCCGAACTCTTTCGGCGTTATTTCTCCCGGCAGGACCAAGGCCGGATTTATGGCCGGTTATTTCTTCTCTCAGGGAAATGTGGGGGTGATGAGCCGGAGTGCAACCAACTGCTATGAGACGGTTAAGATGATGACGGACAACGGAATCGGCCAGTCTACCTGTGTGGGTGTGGGCGGCGATATGATTCCGGGAACTACCTTTGTCGAGCTGCTTCCCGATTTTGAGGCGGATCCCGATACGAAAGCCGTAGTTATCATCGGAGAGATCGGCGGAAGCGAGGAAGAGCTGGCTGCCGCTTACATTAAGGAGCATTTCTCAAAACCGGTGGTTGCTCTAATTGCCGGAAAAAATGCTCCCAAAGGCCGCAGCATGGGCCATGCCGGCGCTATCGTATCCGCAGACGGAACGGGAAGCGCGGAGCATAAGGAAAAGGCCCTCCGTGATGCCGGCGTTTACTGCGCGGACAGCACGCAGCATATTATTGATATTCTGTTGAAGCTGAAAAAAGATGGCAGAATCTAGGAGGAATGTGTTTCATGGGTGAAACAAAAACAATTGCGGAGCAAAGCCTGGAGCTTCACAAGCAATGGAAGGGAAAAATCGAGGTCGCTTCCAAAGTTTCCGTTAAGACCAGAGAGGATTTGTCTCTGGCTTATACACCGGGAGTGGCAGAGCCTTGTCTGGAAATTCAAAAAGACATCAGTAAATCTTATGAGTATACCAATCGTTGGAATAGCTGTCTGGTTGTCACGGACGGAACGGCAGTGCTCGGTCTCGGCGATATCGGGCCGGAGGCCGGAATGCCGGTTATGGAAGGAAAATGTGTCCTTTTCAAAGAGTTTGGCGATGTGGACGCTTTTCCGCTCTGCATTAAGAGCAAAGAGGTAGATGATATTGTCAATACAATTTATCTGATTTCCGGCAGCTTCGGGGGCGTGAATCTGGAAGACATCTCCGCTCCCCGGTGCTTCGAAATCGAAAAGCGTCTTAAAGAGAAATGCGATATTCCCATTTTTCATGACGATCAGCACGGAACCGCCGTCATTACATTGGCCGGTTTAACCAACGCCCTCCGGCTGGTAGGTAAGAATAAGGAAGAGATTCGGCTGGTTATCAACGGCGCTGGGGCGGCAGCTATCTCCATTACCCGTCTGCTTCTGACCGCAGGAATCCGCAATATTACTCTGTGCGACCGCACAGGCGCTATTTATGAAGGGCGGGAAGCAGGAATGAATCCGGTGAAGGAGGAAATTGCCAGGGTCACCAATCCTGAATGTCTTTCCGGCGGCCTTGCGGATGTTGTCAAGGGGGCCGATGCCTTTATCGGGGTCAGCGCGCCCGGTATCTTAACGACGGATATGGTAAAAACCATGGCTAAGGATGCTATTATTTTCGCCTGCGCCAATCCTACTCCGGAGATTTTTCCGGATGATGCAAGAGCCGGCGGTGCAAGAGTGATTGCTACAGGCCGGAGTGATTTTCCGAATCAGATTAACAATGTGCTGGCTTTTCCCGGTATTTTCCGCGGCGCTTTCGATGTCCGGGCCAGGGATATCAACGACGCAATGAAGCTGGCCGCTGCGAAGGCGCTGGCCGGTTTGATTTCGGATGAAGAGCTGTCCGAGGATTATATTATTCCGGCGGCCTTTGATCCAAGAGTCGGGCTGACAGTTGCCGCCGCCGTGGCGGACGCCGCCCGGGCTTCGGGAGTTGCCCGCATTTAAAACAGTTTACTTCTTTTTTAATTTTTCTTTTTCAATTGTGCCGCAAAAGTATTCCAGCCGCTTTTGCGGCACATTTTTTGTGTTATTCCCCCAGCTCCCCTACACAGAATTCAGCTATAAAATTTAGAGAAATATTAAAGATTTATATGCTAAATTTAGTTATAATATGTGCATTACAAATTATCTCTCATGCGAAATCCGATTGCCGGACAGACCATATGAGAAATTCCCTACAGGAGCTATTATGCGAATTTTATTAGTAGAAGACGATGAAAAACTAAATGAATCCCTGGCCTTTCAGCTAAAGAAGGAGGGCTTTCTGGTAGATACCTGCCGGGACGGAGAGGAGGCACTTTATTATATAGAAGAAAAAATTCATGACCTGGTTCTCCTGGACCGGATGCTTCCCCACCTTAGCGGCACGGAGGTTCTCTCCCGGATGCGTCGGGCTCACAATGAGACGCCGGTAATTCTTATTACGGCCCTCGGAACCCTGGATGATAAGGTAAACGGCCTGGACTCCGGCGCGGACGACTACCTGGTGAAGCCCTTTGCTTTTGAGGAGTTAATGGCACGGATTCGCTGCGTTGCCCGCAGGCCCCGGCATATGACACAGGATGATCAGCTTGCTCTCGGTGATTTAACTTACTATCCGGGAGAAAATACGCTTACCGGACCCACAGGTTCCTGCAGCCTGTCCAGGCGGGAGGGAACGCTTCTGGAAGCTTTTCTGCGCAATTCCGGTCAAACCCTATCCCGTTCCCTTCTGCTCACACGAGTCTGGGGCATGGACAGCGATGTGGAGGAAGGAAATCTGGATAATTACGTTCATTTTCTTCGCCGGAGGCTGAAATCGGCAGGAAGCGCCGTCAGTATTAAGACAGTCCGGGGAATCGGCTACCGGTTAGAAGACAAGTAACAAAAACCCGTTTCGTTTTACATGCCGAAGCAAAACCAGTCACATTCCGGGAAGGAGTCTTTATGTTTCGCAAGGTACATTTTCGTCTGGCTCTCCTTTGCGCCAGTATTACATGTTTCATATTGGTCGTAATGTCCTGCGGCTATCTCTATATTTCCGAAAAGAGCTTAAAGGACAGCAGCTTTACTTCCTTTCAAAATGAAATGGAAGATATTGCCGACATCCTCACGGAAAACCACGTCCTTACCTGGGAACAGCTTGCCAAGATTGAGGACCAGGGTACTTACCATATCCAAATCGCAGACAATGAGGTTCCTCTGCTTTTCAAGCATCAGTCCTCCCCTGTCCGGGATGAAATTTTTACCGCAGCATGGAGCTATTTTGAGACACGTTTTGCATTTTCTTCCTTTGAAGATTCCCCTGTCTACCGCATGGAGTTTGACTTTTCCTCCAAGGGCCGCGGTGCCTCCGATTACTACGGCTGTGCCATCATCCACGAGCGCAGCGGCGGTGCGCTTAAGATTATGGTTTTAATGCCTCTCACCGCATTGAGGCAGCAGATACACTCCCAAAGGATTCTTTTTGCCCTTCTCACCGCACTGGCCGCAGGCGCCCTGTTCCTGTTTGCATGGTATTTTACCAGGAAGCTCCTTCTGCCTCTGGAGGAAAACCAGCGGCGGCAGACACAGTTTGTTGCGGCGGCCTCCCATGAGCTCCGCACGCCTCTGGCTGTGATTCTCTCCTGTGCATCCGCTTCCCGCCGCGGAAATGAGGCGGAACGGGCTCATTTTCTGGATTCCATTCAATCGGAAGGGATGCGTATGTCCGGTTTGATTGATGATATGCTTCTGCTGTCCGGCATGGAAGCACATACCTGGTCCGTGGAAATGCGTTCCGCGGAGCTGGATACGCTTTTATTGGAAACTTTTGAAGCTTTTGAACCGGTAGCGGCCGAAAAATCCATCCGTCTCTCTATTAAGCTTCCGGAGACTGCACTTCCTCCCTGTGCCTGTGATCCGGGACGCATCAGGCAGGTGCTTTCTATCCTGCTGCACAATGCGGTCAGCTATACGCCGGAGCAGGGACACATCTGCCTGTCGCTTGCTTATGACGGAAAATTTTACCGAATTTGTGTTGCTGACAACGGAATTGGTATTTCGGATTACGAAAAGCCTCGCATATTTGATCGATTTTACCGAGCGGATCGATCCCGCAATCAAAAAGGGCACTTTGGACTTGGACTGTCTATTGCTTCTGAGATTATAAAAGCCCACCAGGGGAAGATCCTGGTGGGCGATACGCCGGGGGGAGGAAGTACCTTTACCATTGTACTTTAAGCTTGTGGTTTCCTGTATTCCTCAATGACACACTCATGCTTTTTTGTTTTTCTGTCATAGTTGATCCCCACAAGCAGCAGGTTTCCGGAATAATCCTCCAATGCCTTTCCATATTTTCGCTCTTTTATCTGTTCAATGGCACCCTTTTTTGATTTATCCCATTTCAATTCTATGATCAGGGCCGGTTTATCAAGATGATTTTTCCTTGGGAGATACACAATGTCCGCATACCCCTCACCTGTTGGAAGTTCACGAATCTCTGTGTAATAAATACGTGCGCTGTAGTAAGCCAGCGACATGATACAGGAAAGAGAATTTTCATCGTTGTAGGTTAGGAGCGAGGTTTCCATGTGCATCTGCTTCAACGCCGCTGCCACCAGATCCTCTTTTTTATTCCAGGTGTTTCTCAGCAATTGTTCCGACTTATCTACTGCTTTCACGACTGCATCCCAGCCTGCTCCCTGGAGTGCTGTTTTAAACTCTCCGGAAATCTCATAATTGGGAATAAATACCTCCTGACTGGCAAAATCATATGCAAGATAGCCCAAATGGATCAAAAGTGTCAGCACGTCATCCTTACTGTGAAAGGTTGTCATGTCATTGTGAAAAGTTGCCGTATTTACCCGAACTCTGCCGCCGGAAAGCATCTCAATCACGGAGTCTTTTAGTCCGTCAAAATTCATCTCTATATAGATCTTTAGGGCCTCATATGTCTCTGTCTGGGACCAATAGCTGTCATATTCCTCGTTCAGCATGGCATCTACTACAGACTTGGGGCTGTAAATATGTGCGTTTCTTTTAAAGGTATATCCGTCATACCATCGGGCTGCTTCGTCAAAGTCCATTCCGTACTGTCCGCACAAGTCCCTGACCTCTTCTTCAGTGAATCCCACATAATCTGCCAAGATTCGGGGATTGGTCATAGAAAATTCCGTAAACATATTCAAAGCGAAGTGGCTTCCATATTTTTTAATAGGAAGAATCCCTGTCATATATGCAAGAGCCACATAAGTTCTGTCTTTCAAAAGATTACGAAGAAAATCCAGGTATTCTGCGTATCCCTCTTCTGTCACCTTTTTTTCTCGGAAAATGCAGTCCCATTCATCAATGATAAATACGAATTTTTCTTTCTTTTTACTATAAATTTGACTCAGAATCTCCGGAAGAAATTCTTCTTTTTCTCCTGCAAACTCTCCGTATTCCTCTAAAAGCTCTGTTATAACTTTTAAGCTGATATTTCCTATCATATCATGTATGTCGTATGTGCCGCTTAAAAAATTCTGTATATTTAGAAAAATTACATTGTATTTATTTAAATGCTCCCGATAAGAAGCAGACGCAGCTATCTTTTTATTTTCAAAAAGTGCTTTTGAATCACAGCCCTTGCTGTAATACGCACTCAGCATCTTTGCCGCCATTGACTTTCCAAAACGTCTTGGACGGCTGACGCATATATTCTTTTGTTCTGTGCCAAGTACTTTATTTGTATAGGTCAGCAATTCGCTCTTATCCACATAAATCTCCGAATCGATCGCTTCCCGGAACCCCTCATTGTCCGGATTTAAATAAATTCCCATGCCGTTCCTCCCTGCCTTGAGATAATTGCCTGCCCATAAAGCTCCCTGTTTAACTTAATTTATATAACTATTCTTTTATTTTATCTGTTCTCACATGTTTTCGCAAGGGGAACCACTGTTGTTTTCTATTGAATGAATTTTTGCAATAAATATATTCAAATCCAGTACGGCCAGTTGTTAAAAGCAATTTTCTCCAGCATTTTGCTTTCTAAAGTTATATATTTTTATTTCTTTAGAAATATAAATATCTTTCTTTTTGTTTACAAACACTGCATTTCATGATAAACTATCAGCAGTTATCCAATATTAGGGAGCTTTAAATAGGAGATTCTTATGCAGACTACTGATAATACATTAACAGGTCTTATTTTTAACATACAGAAATTCAGCATCAACGACGGCCCCGGTATCCGCTCTACGATTTTCTTTGCCGGCTGCCCCTTAAGCTGCCGGTGGTGCTCCAACCCGGAATCTCAAAACCGCAACCGAGATGCGGCTCTCGCCTGCGGCGATCCGAAGCTTACCGGAAGATCCTGGACCATCGAAGAAGTACTTGCGGAGGCGGAAAAAGACCGCTGCTTCTATGAGGAATCCGGGGGCGGCATTACGCTTTCCGGCGGAGAAGTCCTCCAACAGCACGACTTTGCCGCAGCGCTTTTAAAGGAAGCCCATAAACGCGGCCTCCACTGTGCGGCAGAGACAACAGGCTTTGCGGCACATGAGGTATTTTCAGAATTTATTCGGAATATTGATCTGCTGCTTTTTGATATGAAGCATTGTGCTCGGGAAATACACCGTGAGAAAACCGGCGTCTATAATGATGTTATTTTGGAAAATATGCGCTATGCCGTTGCCCAAAAGGTCCCGATTATTGCCCGGATTCCCGTCATTCCCGGCTTTAATGCCAACAAAAAAGCTGCCGCAGGAATGGCTGCGCTTCTAAAGGATATGGGAATTACGGAGGTTCATCTGCTTCCTTTTCATCAGTTTGGCGAAAAAAAGTACGAACAATTGGGTATCCCCTATGAAATGGCGGATGTAAAGCAGCTCCATCCCGAGAATCTGCAAGCCTATCTGGATATCTTTCTAAAGGAAGGACTTGAAGCTTCCTTTCGATAAATTTCATTATACAGCCAAAAAGAGACGGCAAAAGAGGCCATCTCTTTTTTATTGCGAATCTATCCCCTCAGCAGACAGAACATGGATACCGCCTTGCTTATCGAGAGCCTTGTAAGTATTTCTGTAAGTATTTCTGTAAGTATTTATTGCAAATATTTATTCCGAACGTGTTCATTTTAGATTGACAAAACCAATCTCCTGGTATACTATATAAATGAACACGTTCACAATTCAAAAGAGACGAGGACTGCAATGCGGAAAAAAGATAATACCCTGCGCGGAACGCTCCTGGACTTCGCCCGTGAAATTGCGGATACGGAAGGGATAGAGGCAATCAATATCCGCGCTCTGGCAAAGAAGGCCAATGTTGCAACCGGAACCGTATACAATTACTTCACAAGCAAGGACGAGATTCTTCTTGCCCTAACAGAAGAATATTGGCAGCAGACATTAATAGAAATGCGAACCATAATTACTTCCGATTCCTTCTGTGAACAACTAGAGGAAATTTTTATCTTTCTACAGGCGCGAATACAAACCTCTGCCGGAAAGCTTATGGGCAGCCTTGGAAATATAGAAACCGAAGGGCACGCCCGCATGACATCCATGCAGTCAGAGCTGGAAGCCTCCTTGATTCAGCGCATGGAGCAGGACAAAGCTATACGCAGAGATATTTGGAATGAAGCATTTACCAAGGAGCAATTTGTCCGCTTCCTTATGATGAACCTGATGATGCTGCTAAAAGCACAGGCATCCGATATCACTTTTCTTATCACACTGATTAAGCGCTCAATTTATTAAAACCATATTCTCTGCCATATGCAGAATACTTTACAGCCAGCTCAAACTGACCGAGAGTTGATTTTATACACATGTGCTTTGAGGAATATTACAGAACATTTCAGGAGGAATATTTATGCCGCAAACAATTGGTGAAACTATTTTTGATGTATTGTATCTTGGCTTTGCAATAACAGCCGGCCTTATTATGCTGATAAAAGGAAATCAGCCCCTGGTAAAAAAATTCGGCCTGATGGCCGTGCTGCTCGGCGCCGGGGATTCCTTTCATTTAGTCCCCCGCTCTTATGCTCTCTGGACAACCGGACTGGAAGCAAACGCGGCGGCACTTGGAATCGGCAAGCTGATTACTTCCGTTACTATGACTATTTTCTACTTAATTTTATTCTACATTTGGCGCGAACGCTATAAAATCAAAGATGGTAAAAAGCTTACCGCCACAATGTGGACATTGGCCGTATTGCGCGTCGCCCTCTGTATGCTTCCGCAAAATCAGTGGCTTGCATACCGTCAGCCGCTTTTGTTCGGCGTACTCCGCAATATACCTTTTGCAATAATAGGCGTTATCATAATTGTGATATTCGCACGTGAAGCAAAAAAGGCAGAGGATGCCATATTCCGGTCTATGCCTCTAGCCGTTGCCTTATCCTTCGGATTTTATCTGCCGGTAGTCCTGTTCAGCGGAATCGTCCCAATCGTAGGCGTTCTTATGATTCCGAAAACAATGGCCTATGTGTGGATAATCTTCATGGGCTGGCAGCTTTACAGGGAATCGCAGAAATCAAATCCCGCGTAGAAGTAAATTCAAAACATATAAAGGAGAAAAATAATATGAGCAAACGATACGCAAATTTGGCTTTGGCTTATGCAGTCATCGCTATGATTTTCGGAGTATTTTACAGAGAGTTTACAAAGTTCTGTGACTTTTCCGGGCAGACAAATCTGTCCTTTATGCACACGCATTACTTTGTACTGGGAATGTTCTTTTTCCTAATATTAATGCTGACCGAAAAAGCTTTTCACTTTTCCGGCCAGCATATAAACAGAGTCTTGATCACTTATCAGATTGGCTTGAATATTACCGGCCTTGGCTTCCTTATGCGCGGTTTGACGCAAGTATGGGAAACCCATCTGAGCAGAGGTCTTGACGCTTCCATCTCCGGCATTGCGGGGATAGGTCATATTTTCATGGGCGTCAGCATGATTCTTATCCTGCTGAAAATCAGAAAGTGTGCCTCTTAAGTACGATACACGCCTTTGCAGGCAAACATGCTTATCATCATTTTATATGGAACAGGCAAAGTCTCTCTATAAGCTCTGCTCCGTCCGTTCAATGATGTCATCCTGGGTCTTTCTTGACAGCACATTGAAGAATGCACTGTAGCCTGCCACGCGGACAATGAGATCCTTATGCTTCTCCGGATGCTCCTGCGCATCCAGCAGCGTTTCCCTGGATACGATATTGTACTGCACATGATACCCGTGCAGCCGGTTGAAGAACGTCCGAAGCAGCATTTCCAGCTTCTGCTTATTTTCTTCCTTGGACAGCATCTGGGGCGTCATCTTCTGGTTCAGAAGCACGCCTCCGGTAATCTTTTCCGTCCGAAGCTTGGAGATAGATTTGAACACGGCAGTAGGGCCGCTCTTATCGGCATTGTGGGCAGGGCTGCAGCCTTCTGCCAGAGGTTCATAGGCGTTTCTCCCGTCCGGCGTGGCCATCGTTCCCATTCCCTGTCCCACATTAGCGCTGATGGAGGAGGTTCCCGCATAGCGGATTCCGCCGATCGGCCCTCTCCTGTAACGGGTGCTGGGATATTTCGCTATCTCATCCAGGTAGGTATCGTATGCTTCCACCACCAGAAGGTCAGCCGCATCCTCATCATTGCCGTACTTCGGCGCATCGTTAATCAGCATTTCCTGAATCTTCTTGTTTTCCGGCGATTGGAAATCATCCAGGATCGCGTTCCAAAGCTGTTCTCTTGTAAGCTTCTTTTCCTCATAGACAAGCTTTTTGATGGCTGCCAGGGAATCCGCCATATTTGCAATGCCCACCTGGAGGCCGGAGATAAAGTCGTAAACTGCGCCGCCCTCCTTGATGGTCTTTCCCCGGCCGATGCAGTCGTCCGTCAGGGCCGAGCAGAGGATATCCGGCACATCGCGCTCGGAGGCCTTGTCAATGGCATTTTCCACAATAACGCTGTAGCGTGTCATCTCCCGGAGCGTTTTGTCCCAGGCCGCCATCAGGTCTTCATATGTTTCCATATCCCTGAAATAACCGTATCCCTTTGTAAAACGCTTTCCGCTTGTGAGATCCACACCGTTGTTCATTACGCACAGAAGCAGCCTGGGGAAATTGATGTAGGACATACCGGTACAGCGGTAGCCCCATTTTCCGGGAACTGCTGTTTCCACGCAGCCGATGGCGCTGTAATTGTATGCGTCCTCTTCCTTTACACCCCAGCCCATAAAGGAGGGAATGATGATTTCATCGTTGTTCAGAGCCGGCATACCAAAGCCAAGCTTCATGACTTCTATACATTCGTCAAAGAAATGCTGATCCAGGTTTGCATGATAGCGGACTGTCAGATTGGGCTGGGTCAGCCTTGTCTGAGCCACGGATTGCAGCACAAGAAAGCTCAATTCATTCACGGCGTCTTTTTTGTCCGCAGTCTGGCCGCCTATAGTAACGTTCTGGTACATAGGAGAGCCGGCGGAGCTTAAAGTGTGGGCCTGAGAACGCACCTTATTGATTGTCAGCGTCTTGATCCACAGGCAGGTGAGAAGCTCCAGCGCTTCCTCCCTGGTAATTTTGCCTTCTTTGATATCATTCATGTAATAGGAATACATGTACTGGTCAAAACGTCCGTAGCTTAGAGAATGACCGTTGGATTCAATCTGCAGAATCAATTGAATAAACCAAACGGACTGTACGGCCTCCCGGAAGGATTCGGCAGGCTCATAGGGAACCTTCCCGCAGATCCGGCCGATTTCCAGAAGCTCCTTTTTCCTGCCGGCATCTGCTTCCTTTGCCGCCAATTCTTCGATCAGTGTACTGTAACGCAGGGCAAATGCGCGGACTGCTTCAATCACAATCAAAACCGCATTGTAGAATACGTTTTTATCAATGCTGTCCGGGTCTGTCAGATCCAGGGCCGCCTGACATTCTCTTGTTCTCTTTTCATATCCCTTTAAACCGTCTGACAGAAGACGCTTGTAATTAACGGCTAAGTGTGCGTCTCCGGCATTTAATTTGCCCTCCATGCCGAACACGCCGGTCTCCATAAATACGCTGACTTCTTTTGGAAGAAGGGCTTCTCCTCTTGCACGGAGATTGTTATTTTCCCAGAAGGGCGCGATTGCGCGGATCTGCTCCTTTGTCTCCTCCGTAATATAGAATACGTCGCCGTCCCGCTTTTCAAACAGGTCCAGTTCGTTTAAGACAAACTCCAGGGTGTATTCCGGGAAAACGGGAGCGTTCCTGTTCTTGGTTGCCTGATTGCCGGCAAGCAGGGATTTGTCCTCCAGATAGATTGTCATCTTCTCCAGAATATTTTTCAGCATCAGCGCTCTTGCCATCACGCGGGGCTGGTTTAAGCTTACCCTGTAGGCTTCCGTGGCCAAAATGGCGCGCTCCGCATCCACATACGGCTTCTCATCCAGGACTTCTTCCCGAAAAGCCTGCATCCGCTCCGTCAATGCGCCGAAATGATTTTTGTTTTCCATATTGCCCTCCATATTTATTTCGTTCGTAACCAATTTATTTTCGTTTGTAAAATTATACTATCATTCTTTTGTGCACATGTCAATGAGATTTTGTTCGAAATATCATTTAGTTTCATTTGTAAAAAATATATTGTGTGAAGAGATATGGCTGTGATACAATGAGTGTGAATAAGAGAAACAAAGAACGGATTGTATGCGGCGCAGCGGGAAAACCAAAGGATTTCCAATGTGTCTTATAGTACTCCCGGAAAATAAGGAATGCAGATAGAAGAAAGGATGCCCCAATGAAAGAACGTCATCTTAAAATATTAGACATTGTAAACGAAAAGGAACGCATCAGCGTACAGGAGCTTTCCGAAAAGCTTGGTCTTTCCGTTGTTACCATACGAAAGGATCTGGAAGAGTTAGAAACAGAAGGGCTTCTGCGCCGTCAGCACGGCTATGCCGCCAAAGCTTCCCCGGACGCCATCCATTCGCGGATGTCCTTCCGCTATCCGGAAAAGAAGAAGATTGCGCAAAAGGCCGTTTCTTTAGTGGAACCTATGGAAACCATTATGATTGAATCCGGCTCTACCTGCGCGCTCTTTGCGGCGGAGCTGGCGGCCGTCAATGATGTGACCATTATTACCAATTCCACTTATATCGCCCGCTCTCTGGGAACGGCTCCGGGCGCAAAGGTGATTCTGCTGGGGGGCGATTATGATACGGTAGCCGAGGTTACTACCGGACCCGTAACGGAGCTCTGCGCGCAGGAATATTATGTGAATAAGATCTTTGTGGGAATTGACGGGTATACGGAGGAGAACGGATTTACCAATATCAATCACACGCGCTGCAGCACGGTTCGGGCGCTGGCAAAGCAGGCTGATAAAGTGATTGTTCTGACGACCTCGGATAAGTTTGGGAAACGAAGCGTGGCAAAGATGTTCTCCTCTGACGAGGTGCATACCATTGTGACGGATTCCCAGCTTTCCCCCGAATATGCGGACACGCTGCGTTCCCATCAGATTCAGGTAGAGTTAGCAGAGGCTTGAGGAAGTATACTACAGCAGCAATTCCGCGGCCCCAATAATGCCGAAGTCCTTCTTAAGCTCCGCAAACCGGAATTCCACCGGCATTTTGATATGATCATACCAGTCGAATTCCTCCCGCACAGGCCCGAACAAGCTCTCCCCAAAGTTCGTCAGCCCTCCTCCGAACACAAAGGTATTTATATTCAAGAGCTGATAAATATTGTAAACACAGACTGCCAGATGATGAGCCATATGCGCCAGCTCTTCCCCGGCCTGCTCCCAATTTATATCAAATTATCACAAACTCTTATTTTTGCCAAATTATTATTTTCTTTATTATAATATTTATCTTTCGTTCAAAACAAAAAAATAATAATTCAGCCCCCGTTCCTGTTAATTACAATTCCAAAATGTCTTAAATACAAAAAAGATGAGGATGCCGCAAAACAGGACATCCCCATCTCAAGCTTTATAAGCTCCCTTTTTCTCTTAAAACTCAAACACCGCAACTCCGTAAGCCGGCAGCGGATAAGCAAAGGAATAAGGCAGGCCGTCGCACTCGCTCTTCTCCGCCTTATACACAAGAGGCTTCTCCTGTCCGCTTCCGCCAAATTCCGCCGCATCGCTGTCAAGAACCAGCTTATACTGCTTCCTCCTGGGCACGCCCACGCGGTAATCCTCACGCTCCATAGGCGTAAAGTTGCACACAAAGAGCAGATTCTTCGTTCCCTTTTTGCTGAAACGCATAAAGGAGAAAATGCTGCGGAAATTGTCATTGGCATTCACCCACTGAAAGCCTGCCGGAACCGTATCCTGCTCGTAGAGGGCCGGCGTCTTTCGGTACAGATGAAGCAGCGCCTTGACATAGTTCTGAAGCTGCTGATGCTTCTCCTCTCCCAGCAGATACCAGTCAAGCTCTCTGGCCTCGCTCCACTCCTGGAACTGAGCAAAATCCTGTCCCATAAAGAGCAACTTCTTACCCGGATGCCCCATCATAAAGGAATATCCCACCTTGAGATTGGCAAACTTATCGTCATACAGGCCCGGCATCTTACTTATCATGGAGCATTTCAGATGCACCACCTCATCGTGGGACAGCACCAAAATGTAATTCTCACTGTAGGCGTAGGTCATGGCAAAGGTCATAAGATTGTGCGCCCCGTTGCGGAAATAGGGGTCCAGCTTCATATACTCCAGGAAGTCATTCATCCATCCCATATTCCACTTGAAGGAAAAGCCCAGTCCGTCATTTTCCGCAATGTCCGTTACCTTGGGCCATGCGGTGGATTCCTCCGCAATCATCATCACGCCCGGATTTCTTCCCAGCAGGCAGGAATTAAGATGCTTGAAAAATTCAATGGCCTCCAGATTCTTATTGCCGCCGTACTTGTTGGCTACCCACTGACCGTCCTGCTTGCCGTAATCCAGATACAGCATGGATGCCACCGCGTCTACACGAAGGCCGTCCACGTGATACTGTTCCACCCAGAAAAGGGCATTTGCAATGAGGAAGTTCTTTACCTCGTTCATTTCATAGTTAAAGATCTTCGTGCCCCAATCCGGATGCTCTCCCTTTCTGGGGTCCGGATATTCATAGAGGGCCTGGCCGTCGAAATCCGCAAGGCCGTGGGCATCCCTTGGAAAATGAGCCGGAACCCAATCGAGAATCACGCCGATTTTATTCTTATGAAGATAGTTAATCAAATACATAAAATCCTCAGGACTTCCGTAACGGGAGGTAGGCGCATAATAGCCTGTTACCTGATATCCCCAGGAGCCGTCAAAAGGATGCTCCGCAATCCCCATCAGCTCCACATGGGTGTACCCCATCTCCTTCACATAGTCTGTCAGACTGTGAGCCAGCTCCCGATAGCTGTAAAAGCCGTCCTCGTCAGGACCGTGGGGATGCTTCTTCCAGGAACCCGGATGCACCTCATAGATGGACATGGGTTCTTCCTTTGTATTCCGGCTTTTGCGCTTCTCCATCCAAACGCTGTCGCTCCAGCGGAAGCTGCTGATATCCGCAATCCTTGAGGCAGTTCCGGGACGCTGCTCTGCCTCCAGAGCATAGGGGTCCGCCTTGTAAAGCAGACGATGATCCTCCGTCTCAATAAGAAACTTGTAAAGGGTCCCCATCTCCACACCGGGGACAAACAGCTCGTAAATTCCCAGAGGCTCCAGGTGCTTCATCTCATGGCTTTCCTGGTCCCACCCGTTAAACTCTCCGATCACATGCACCCGATGGGCATGAGGCGCCCAGACTGCAAAATGAACGCCCTTCTTTCCCTCATGCTTGACGGTATGCGCTCCCAGCTTTCGGAAAATATCATAGTGATTTCCCTGTCCGAACAGATATTGATCCATATCTGTCACAAAGCAGGAGGGCAGCTCCGGCTTCTGCTTTCTTCTCGGCTGTGTTTTCTTTTTTTGTTTCTTTGTCTCTCCCATAATGCTCACTCCTGTAATATTTTAAATACCGCGCTTCCGCCTGCGGATATTTCCAATTGAATTTTTCCGTTCTCTACGGGGAAGGTCTCACCTGTGAGAACCTCAAGGGCGCTGCTTCCTGCTACCGGACAGGGAATCTCCATCCGGGCCGGCGCCTCGTCGTTATTCACCGCAGCTACTACGGCATCCTCTCCCAGAATCCGTGCAAATGCGTACTGGCGGTTGGTAAGGCACAGCTCTTTGTACACGCCGTCCACCAGAGCCGGCGCCTCCTTACGAAGCCCGGCAAGCTTAATCAAAAGCTCCTTTAATTCCGGATGGGGCGGCTGCGCCTCCATCTTCTCAAGATCCAGGCAGGGCCGCAGGAAATCATCATTGGGTCCTTCCTTTTTGCCCTCCACGCCCCACTCGCCGCCGTAATAGATGGAGGGAATACCCGGAAGGGTATAGAGAAGAGTATACACAGGCGCCAGATGAGCCTTTTCCTTCAGCTTATTCACCAGACGATCCACATCATGATTTTCCACAAAGGAATACAGTCTGCGTCCCCGGTAAATGCCGCCGTTGGCATCAAACTGCCTGCGGATGGTGTGGGCTATCTCAAAATAATTGTGATCATTGTGGCCGGAATAGAGACCCTTGTGAAGCTCATAGTTGGTTACGGAGTGAAGCATATCCTCCCCGGTCCACCGGGCGTAATCTCCGTGAATCACCTCGCCCATCAGCCAGAAGTCTTCCTTCTTCGCCTCCGCCACCTTCCGCAGATCCTTCATAAAGTTAAATTCCAGACAGTCCGCACAGTCCAGGCGGATGCCGTCAATGTCAAACTCATCAATCCAGAACCGCACCACATCAAAGAGGTACTGACGCACGCCCTCATCGTACAGATTCAGATTGGCCAGCTCAAAGCAATTTCTCCACGCCTTATAGTAAAAGCCGTCATTGTAGTGGGTATTGCCCTCAAAGCTCACATCCTGATACCACCAGCGGTACTGAGACTGCTCTCTCTTTTCCTTCAGATCCTGAAAGGCGAAGAACTCCCGCCCCGTATGGTTGAATACTCCGTCCACCACTACCCTGATTCCGCTTTCATGGCAGAGCTTTACAAAATGCTTAAAATCCTCATTGTCCCCAAGCCTGCGGTCTACCAGCTTATAATCTCTGGTGTCGTAGCCGTGGCTTGTGGACTCAAACAGGGGGCCTATATAGAGGGCAGTCACCCCGTACTCCTTCATATGTGCAATCCAGGGTTCCAAATCCCTTAAGCGGTGAACGGTCTCTTCTTCTGTGTTATATTTCGGCGCACCCGTGAGACCCAACGGATATATATGGTAAAAAACCGCCTCCTCGTACCATTTTGACATGGTATTGTCCTCCTTTTTTCTAAGAGCTGTTTCCCAAAATCCGGATAACATCAATTGGATAACTCGCTCTAAGCATACTATAGAGACATTTTATACTTTTCGTTATATTGTGTCAAGTTCCTGTTTTCGTTTGACATTTTTTTGTGCAGGTTTTATAATCTACTCAAATAGAATCAGCAGCTTCTAAGCATTGCACTGTTCAGGGTGTACTGTTCTCATATTACGGAACTGCAACAGGAGGTTTTGATATGATCTTAACGCTTACCCTCAATCCCTGTATTGACAAAACTATTTACCTGGACCAATTGGAGGTGGGCTCCTATAACCGTGTAAAAAGCACAAGGGAGGATCTGGCCGGAAAGGGTCTGAATGTCAGCATTGTTCTAAACAATCTGGGTGAGGATACTCTTTGTAAAGGATTTAATTTTAAGAGCAACGGCCGGCTTCTGGACGAGCTCCTGGACAGCCACAAGGTTGCCCGGGACTTTATTATGGAAGAAGGGGCTATTCGGACAAATATCAAGCTTTTTGACCAGTCCTGCCAGGTGATGACGGAGGTCAACGAGGCCGGCCCTCTTGTTTCAAAATCCTGCCTGGAAAAGCTTCTTAAAGATATGGAAGCATCCCTTGAGCATGCGGATATCCTGGTTATGAGCGGCAGTATCCCCCCGGGAGTTCCCGCAGATATCTATCGAAAGCTTATCCGTATGGCAAATGGAAAGCAGGTAAAAACCATACTGGATGCCGCAGGAGAACCCCTTCTTCTGGGGCTTAAGGAAAAACCGTTCCTTATCAAACCCAACACTCTGGAATTCGAGCAGGCATTTTCCAGGGAAATCGAGAGCGGTATGGATACCCTTGAAATTGCACGCCAGGTTGTGAGCAGCGGTATTCCCTATCTGTGTCTTTCCATGGGCGCTGACGGCGCTATGCTGGTAGATCGTGAGCATGCTTACCGGGCGAGACCTCTTCCCCTTAAGCCCCAGGGACTTACCGGGGCCGGGGATTCCATGGTGGCCGGTATGTGCTATGCCATCCAAAATCATCTCGGCACTTCCGATATGCTTCGTTATGCCATGGCCGCCGCAGGCGGATCTATCCGGCAGGAGGGAACCATTCTTGCCGGGAAATCTGATGTGGAGGAGCTTCTTCCTCTGGTAGAGGTGGAAACTCTTTTCTAAAAAGAAGAGTATTATGAAAAAGGTTTTGTCAAATTGAAATTTCTCAATTCGGCAAAACCTTTTTATAGTAATCATTTATCCGCACTGGTCATGGGCGCCGCACTAAACATCAAAGCATGCGTCCCGGCTATTCAAAATCCTTTTCCAATAAAATCAAATTGCCAAATTCATCCGTGCGCCCTTTGCGCCGTTTTCCGAAGAGGCCCTTCTTATCTCCCCGTTCCATAGCCTCATCAATGAGCTCCTTAACCTCTGCCACATTTACCAGATGATCGCTGGTCTGACGGTTGCCAATCTGATTATACAGGGCCAGTACGGCCATCTCGTCCAAGACGCACTCCTGCTCTCTTGCGTAGGACTCTCCAAAGGCTACCAGCTCTTTATTGGTGAAGGTCGGAATCTCTATCGTCCGGGTAAACTTGGCTCCCAGACTCTCACATCGGATAAAAAGCTCACGGATCTCTTCCTTTTCATCCTCCAGAATAACCAAAAGTCCTTCTGTCTTTCGTGTCATGGCATGGGACAGTTGAATGGCCGTCTGGGTCTTCATCCTCCCGGCCTTCTCAATCAGCAGAGCGCCTCCGCCCAGCTTCTTGATAACTGCGGAAACATTTTTCCCATTCAGGCTTTCGGCTTCTACCTTTGCCATCTTTGCCCCGGGATCTCTGCGCTGCTTCTGCAGAGCTTTGACGATATCCGATGCCAGCGTACTCTTTCCCGTACCGCCCTCACCTGTTATCACAATATTTCCGACCAAAGAATCTTCCCGGCGTTCCCGCCTCATTCGATCCTCCTCGAGCAGCTCTGCAAGCTGCTGATTCATACCGCGGACAGATGTAAAGTAGGCAAAAAGCTTCTTTTGCTCCTCCGAAAGCTGACCGGGAGGAATGTCCGCAAGCTCATTCTCCAAAGCCTTCTCCAGCTGTTTCATCATAGGAGACGGCTCCGCCTCCTCTTCCCCCTCCTCTTCTTTTTCCGCTTCCTTTGGAAGCTCCTGCACCTCTGCTTCTTCGGAAACGGGAGCTGCTGGCTCCGCCTCCTGCTTCTCGGGGACATCAAGACTTTCTGCTTCCAAGATATCTGAAATATCGTCGAAAGCGCCTAAAAATTCCGGCTCCTCGACAAGCTTCTCCGCCTCCTGCGCAAGCTCCAATATGGTTGCAATATCCTGCGTCTCCTCCAGACGGCTGCGGGCCGGCTTCTTTTCCTGCTCAGGTTCGGCATTGTCCTTCTTTCCGGCGGCCTCTTTCTCAATGGGCTCCACATGAACACGCACCGGAAGCTTGCCTTCTATCTCATCGATCAGCCTTTGTATCTCCTCTGGAAGAGTAGGCACCACCTCCGTATTAAGCTCCGGCAGCTGACCGGTGGCACGCAGGTATTCTCTTTGCCTGCGCTTCTCCTCATCCCGCTTTGCCGCTTCGGCAATGGCCGCCTCAGTTTCCTTTTTCTTCTCCTCCCACCCGTTTAAAACATCCTCTATGGTCAGCTGGCCCGTTATCTGCCGATCCAGCACATTCTCTTCCATATCAAAGGTCAGCTGGCCGCTCTCATCCTGACCCAAAAATTTCGGAAGCTTAAAGGTCTCCCTTGGCAGGCTTACCGGTACTTCCTCTATTGGCTCTGCCTCCTCCCTGAGCGGCTTGTCCGGCAGGACTTTCTTCTTCTCCGCAGATAGCTCCTTCTGCAAAGCTTCCGTGTCCTTCTTCAATGGAGGCTCATCCTGCGAAATCTCTTCCCGCGGAATCTCTTCCTGCAGAACGGTCTCAGGCTCCTGTTCCCAGGGCGCCGGAATCGGCTCCGCACTCATTTCCTCCCGATGCTCCTCCCGAATAAAATCCTGCAGGCTCTCTGCCAATGCTGCCTGAAGATTGCCGGTGTTGAACTCGTCCATGTTGACAGGCTTCACCTCAATCTCCTCCGCCCTCGTATCGGTAACCATCTGGCGGTACTTCTCCTCCTGCGAGGCTGTCAGGGGCTGAATCCTCATTTTCAGCTCCATGGCCTTTACCACGTATTCGCCCTCGCTGAACCACAGGATCAGATCGTCACATTCCTCCACGCACTTGGAGAGCATCCCCTCCTTATAATACAGAGCAGCCAGCTCATAGGCCCATTGCTCCTGATATTCACGGCTCTTGTATTCCTCCAGGATGGCAATCTGATCTTCCACAGAAGAACCCCTGCCCTGATAAATCTTATATTTCAGCACATAGCGTCCCAGATCGTGGGGGGCAATCTTCGTAAATTCCTTGTACAGCTCAATCGCTTCCTCAAAGTTCCCAAGCTTTACGGCCACCTCCGCCATACGATAGACAATCATGCGTCCGATGGGAGAACAGTCATAGGCCATATTCAGGATCTCATTGCAGTCCTCATATCGCTCCAGGTTCTCATAAATATCACTGACACTCATCAGAAGCCCCACATTGCGTACTTTTCTCCAGTCTATGGAATCCGCAATCTTAGCCGCCGCTTTGTATTCCTTCTTTTTAAGCAGCTTCTCCATCTGTTCTGTTTTTATCTGAAATTCATATTTATCCAATGATTCCACCTCAACCAATTGCCGTACATGACAGACAGCCGAAGCATATCTCTCCGGCCGCTTGTCTTCAAAAATACCATATCTTGTTCTCTCTCAAGAGCATTTGTCAAAATATGCCGTAGATAGTTTTAGTGTATCACAGGGCACAAGCCTTGTCAAAATTTTTCTCTTAAGAAAAAGCTGTCCCAATCCCATAAACCACCGTTGCCACAATCCATGCCAACGCAAGCTGAAACAATGCTCCAAAGGCTGTCCATTTCCAGGAATTCGTCTCACGGCGAATCGTCGCTACTGCCGCCATGCAGGGTGTATACAGAAGGCAGAAGGTCATCAGCGCATAGGCATTGGCCGCCGTGAAGCCAATTCCCGACAGGGCTGTCCGCATCCCGGCCATTCCTACTGCAGAAGTCACATTCGTGATCCCAAAAAGCACGCTCATACTGGACACCACTACCTCCTTGGCTGCCAGTCCGGCAATCAGCGCCACCACCACCTGCCAGTATCCAAGCCCGGCAGGCTTCATCAGAGGAGCCGCCAAACGTCCGGCCATGGCTCCAAAACTCATAGACATATCCGACACCATTCCCGCGGGTCCAAAGTTCAGAATCACCCACAGAACAATCGACGCCGCAAAAATCGTCGTCCCCGCCTTGCGCAGATAATCCTCCACCTTCTCCCAAGTGTAAATGGCAATACTATGTAAATTCGGTGATTTATATTCCGGAAGTTCAATCAGCAGCGTATTAATCTCCTTCTTCCTGGTAAACAGATGCATTACCAGCGCAGCCCCGATAGCCGTCGCAATCCCCAGCACATACATGGAGTAAGCCGCAAGCATGGCGCAGCCCGGGAAAAACATGCCGGAAAACAGCACATAAATGGGAAGCCTTGCGCTGCAGGACATAAAGGGCGTCACCAGAATCGTTTTCAGCCGATCCTTGGGGTCCTCAAGAGCCCTGGAAGCCATAACCGCAGGAACCGTGCAGCCAAAGCCCAGAAGCATGGGAATAAACGCCCGCCCGGACAGCCCAATCTTCCCCATGATCCCATCCATCACATAGGCAACCCGTGCCATATAACCGCTGTCCTCCAAAAATGCAAGGGCCAGAAACAGTATGAAAATATTAGGCAGAAAAGTAAGAATCCCACCCACGCCGGCAATAATTCCATCTACCACCAGAGAGCGCAGCATATCACTTACGCCGGCTGTCTCCATAAGCTTCAGAATCATCCCCGTAACCTGATCAAGCCCCTCCTCCATAAAGCCCTTCAGCCAGTCCCCGATGGCAAAGGTCAGGAAAAACACAAGGGCCATAATCCCCAGAAAAATCGGTACGCCCCAGAAACGATTGGTCAGCACCCTGTCAATTTTATCCGTAAATTCCGCCTTCCGGCTCTTCCCAACCAGACATTCTTCAATAATTTCCTCAATAAAATCATATTTCTGGCTGATAATCTCCGTCTCGCAGCTCTCCTCCGCGATACCGGTCATATCAATGGGATATTTTCTGCGGATCTCCTCATCCCACTCCAGATGCTTAATTGCATGCCACCGCATATTGGGCAGTTCCCCGTATGCATCCTGCAGGCGGTCCGATACCGCGTCAATCCTGTCCTCCAGCTCATCGCTGTATACCATCACAATGTCCTTATGGTGATCGTGTTTGTGGCGGCTTGTCCTCTCATGGTGATGCTCCAGCTTGTCCAGCTCCCGATCTTTATGATGAATCACCGCATGCATCAGGATCTCAAGGCCCTGTTTTGTCCTTGCACTTACGGGAATACAGGGAATTCCCAGCATTTCCGGCAGGCGGTGCAGGTCCATATCCATGCCCCGCTCCTCCACAATATCCATCATATTCAGAGCCAGTACCACCGGCTTGCCCAGCTCAATTAACTGCAGAGTCAGATAAAGGTTACGCTCCAGAGAAGAAGCATCCGCCACGTCCACAACCACATCCACTTCATCCCCGAGAATATAGCCCCTCGAAACCTTTTCCTCCATGGTGTAGGAGGTCAGGCTATAGATACCCGGCAGATCGACCAGGCGCATGGCCTCTCCCTTAAATCGGTACGCCCCCTCCTTCTTTTCCACCGTCACCCCCGGCCAGTTGGCTACCTTCAGCTTTGCACCCGTATAATCATTAAATAATGTGGTTTTTCCACAGTTTGGATTGCCCACAAAGGCAACATGAATCTCACTGTTCATAAGCACCCTCCTCTACCAGAATCCCCTCGGCAATCCGCCTTCCTATGGCAAATCTGGTTCCCCGGACCTTCATAATAATCGATCCGCTTTTCTTATTGTTCAATATGCGGACCTCCGTGCCCTTTGTCATTCCAAGCATCTGAAGGCGGCGCTTCACCTTATCCTCCAGCTGTATTTCTTTCACCTGATATTTATTTCCTATGGTTCCCTGTCGTAATGTCATTCTGTTATTTCCTCTGTCCTGATTTTATGGCAGTATCATTCATTCTGTCATATAAGACCATAGCACTAAGAGGAAAAAACGTCAATACATATTGAGAATTATTATCAATTTAACAAAACTGGAGATTCTCGGGAAAACGAATCGGAATTTTTTTGAAATAAGGATCAAAAAGGGTACGGCGCTAACCGTACCCCGTGACCTCTCCGGTCAGATTATTAATCATAATCAGTCATGCAGAATTCTGGTCGCCGCAATCGCCAGTGAGCCGTCGCCGATATGGCAGGTAACGCTCAGTGACAGGGGGTCCACAAATTCCACGGAATATCCCGGAAATGCCGCTTCCACCTCAGCCTTGAACTTCACGGCCTCCTCCTCATTGTTCGTATGGGCAATATCCAAATGCACGTCCTTCGCATCCAGTCCGCCGAACCGTGTTTCAATGTCATTGCGGATGGCATCAATCATGGTTTTCTTTGCCTGCTGCATGGTTCTTGCCTTGGAAAATGTATCCAGGCGTTCACCCTGAATCTGCAGAACCGGCTTGATACGAAGCAAAGTTCCGATAGCTGCCACCGCCGGCGTGAGGCGGCCGCCCTTTTTCAGATATTTCAGTGTCGCCACCGTAATATAAATACTGGATTCCAGTTTCACACGCTCCAGAATCTCCTTAATCTCTTCCGCGGTCTTTCCCTCATTTGCCAGACGAAGGGCATCCGCTACGGACTGGCGCTGGGTAATAGAAATTCTCTGATTGTTCACCACCTGAACCTTCCCGTCAAAATCATCCGCCAGTGCAATCGCTGTCTGACAGGAGCCGGACAAACCGCTTGACATGGGTATATGCACCACCTCGTCATACTCCTCAAGAAGCTCCTTCCAGAGCATTATAACGGATTCCGGGGACGGCTGTGAGGTTGCAATATCCGCATCCTGAGTCAGCCTCTCATAGAACTCCTCCTGGGTCAGACTGATTCCCTCAAAGTATTCTTCTCCGTCAATAGTAAATGGCATGGGCAGCACACGGATTCCCATCTCACAGGCAGTCTCCTGTGTAATGCCGCTGTTGCTGTCCGTTACAATCGCTACTCTGCTCAATGCCTGTTCCTCCTCAACTGTTATCCTACCGCGCTGTCTGATTGCCAGGCAGCCGGTACTGGTCCGCACCATTTGCAAACATTACCAGTATAACAGCTTGAGTTTCAAAACACAAGCTTATTTCTTCATCTTAGGCTGGAAAATCAGACTTGCCAGGTAGGCAAAAACAAGCGCCGCACAGATTCCCACGGCACTGGCCTGAAAGCCTCCCTTGAAGATTCCCAGAAAGCCTTCCGTTTCTACCGCTTCCTTTACCCCTTTCCACAGAGTATTGCCAAAGCCCAGGAGGGGTACGGAAGCTCCGGCTCCGGCATATTCCTGAAACGGCCCGTAAACGCCGATTGCTCCCAGTACGGCTCCGGTGCACACCAGCAATACCATAATCCTTCCCGGCATCATCTTTGTTTTTTCCATTAAAATCTGTACCAGCGCACAGATCAGTCCCCCCACCCAAAATGCATTGATATAATCCATTTTACTCTCCTATTCCGGCTCCGCAATATCTCTTACGTTACACTTGTAAATTGATTTGTGCACCTTAAGGGATATTACTGTTTCCAGCTTCGTATACTGACTTTAAGTGTGTTCAATCACAACTCCATGCGCAATCCCCGGAACGCTCTGTCCCTCATTGTAGCTGACCGTGGAAAGCAAAGCTCCCGTCGGCACAAAGAGCACCCGCTTCCACTCATTTTTCTCAATCTTCGGCAGAATATGCGCAGCCAATGTCACCGCCGAGCAGGCACATCCGCTGCCTCCTGCGTGGGTGTCCTGCTTCTCGCTGTCAAAGATCAGCATTCCGCAGTCCAGATGCCTTTCCGATAAATCATATCCCCGTTCCTTTGCCAGATCAAGAAGAATGGTCTGACCCACGCTTCCCAGATCTCCCGTTATAATATAATCATAATCCGAAGGCTGCCTTCCAAAGTCCTCCAAATGCCGGCAGATGGTATCACAGGCGGCCGGGGCCATGCATGCTCCCATGTTCAGAGAATCCTTCAGCCCAAAGTCCACAACTCTTCCGGGGGTTGCACCTGATATCCGGGCTTTTCCTCCATGGGGGGCAAGTACAAAGGCACCGCTTCCCGTAACGGTCCAGGTAGCTGCAAGGGGCCTCTGTCCCCCATACTCCAGGGGAAAGCGAAACTGCTTCTCCGCACTTCCGAAATGACTGGAAGTCAGCGCCAGCACTGTCTCCGAATAGCCTCCCTGTACCGTCATGGCCGCCAGCATCAGTGCCTCCCCGATTGTGGAACAGGCACCGTAAAGGCCAAACAGGGGAAGCTTCAGATCCATCACTCCAAAGGAAGTGGCTATCAGCTGTCCCAAAAGATCCCCGGAAAAGAGATAGCGCACCGGCGGCAGCCCGGCAGGCATCTTCTCCATGGCCATAGTTGCCGCCCTCTTCTGCAGGGCGCTTTCCGCCTCCTCCCAGGTATTCTGTCCAGCTTTCGGATCCTGCTCAATCTCGTCAAACTGAGCGCCAAGGGGCCCTTCGCCCTCCTTCTTTCCCACAACGGAAGCCGCGCTGACGATATGTGGGGCTTTCTGAAACCGAATACTCTGCTTTCCTACAATTGTTTCCATTTTTCCTCCTTCGGCATATCTGCCGCATTATCCGGACAGATTGGGAAATCCATCCTCCTTATCCCTTCTTGATCACAGTACCCCTGTCGCCATCAAAACCCAGTAAATCAATCCCAGCAGCCAGCTTGTGAACACACCGTAGAGAATCACCGGCCCGGCAATGGTAAAGATCTTGCATCCGATACCGAATACCTGCCCTTCCTTCTGGTACTCAATGGCCGGCGCCGCCACGCTGTTGGCAAATCCGGTAATCGGCACCAGAGCTCCGGCGCCGCCCCACTTGGCAATCCCCGGAAAAATATTAAATCCTGTAAGAACCACGCTTAAAAGCACCAGAAGCATGGAGCACCAGGCCCCTGCAATGTCTTTCTCCAGACCCAGGCTCCCGGCATAATTCAAAACGGCCTGGCCGAGACAGCAAATAATCCCTCCTGTAGCAAAAGCCTTTGCCATCTGCATCGGCAAGCTGTGGGTAGGCGTTACCTGCTTGACATATTCGCTGTACTGCTGCTTCTGCTCTTCCTCAATAAATTCCTTCATAGCAAGTCAATTCCTTTCTCCTCATGCTCTTCTCCCGCCTCTCTTTTTCAAAAGCGGAAATAATAAAAAATCAGAGAACCTATGGTCCGCCCCAGAGCCATCACCGCAATCACAAGGGCAAGCCCTCTGCGCATATCGATGCGGCGGGTAAAAATGGGCACAATATTCACGATCTCCGTCAGCGCCATAGCCCAGGCGCCCACAAAGATACCGCTGAATATGCCGAAAATCCCCACGCCCACCGGTCCCACCGGAACAATCAGCCGGTAAACGCTCATCAGATTTCCCAGAATTCCTCCTGCTGCCACCGCATCCTCATACCAGAAAATATACCTGGCCGTATGCGTCTGATCCGCGAACTCCGCCACCAGTCCTAGGGCAATAATCAGTGCAAACAATCCGCCTGCCACGGCAAATCCGCAGCTCAATCCCACCGCTGCCATGAAAATCTGTTTTATCCACATGCCGCCGCACCCTCCTACTGCTCCTTTTTATGAATCCCGTTCCGGCTTGACGTATTGATCAGGGTGGTATTCACATCATCCTCGTAAAGCCGCATTTCCACCTCAATGGGCGTTGGCTCTTTGCTGAGACGCCTTCCCCCGATGTGATTGAAAAAGGCAATGATTCCTGCAGAGAGCCCAAGAGAGTAGGTCAGCTCCAGAATGGTAAAACCATCCGATTCCTGTCCTGTCATCAGTGTATAAAACTGCCCGAACATATCCACCGTAGACACGTCATTGTTAAAAGCCATAATGGAAAATGCGGAACCGAAAAAACAGATTATACATACAAGGGCCACTTTAAGAAAGGTCACGGCAGGCTGTTCCTTCGGCTTAGTGGAATATTCCACAATAAAATCCGGCTCTCCCATATTCTGAATCTCCAGATTGGGATAAACCTTATGAATCTTCTCCACTACCTCCAGAATGGAAAATACCCTGCGGTCCGCACAGGAATGGCAGCCTTTTCTCACATGCTGAAAGGTGTGAAGCTTCTCTGTCTTTAATCGGTTTACGATGGCCGAATCAGCGCACTGCATCTCTCCTGCCTCGCCCAGTGTTATGGTCCGGTTGTAGGTCTTTGTATTTTTCTCAAACTTCAAATACAGGATCTCGCTCATGCGGCGATCTCCTCCTCAGATGTCCACTCCTTCTGATAAACCAGGGTGCCGTCCGTGATAGTTTTTTCCTGATTTCCTGTATAGACATAATAAAAAATACCAAAAACGGCAGCTGCCAGAACAATGGAGAGCAGCCATACTCTGTACTTTGTACGATCCATAAATCAAGCCTCCTTTTCCGGTTCGTAATAATATTTTTATTATGTCTTAAAATCTCCGAACTATACTTGAATTCGTTTTTTTAAAGCCGTCAAAATTTTCTTTTCCAGCCGGGACACCTGGACCTGGGACATGCCAAGCTCCTCCGCCACCTGGGTCTGGGTACGGTCGTGGAAAAAACGCAGCATGATCAAACGGCGCTCCTTAGGCTCCAGGGAACGCAGAAGCTGCTCTAAAAGAAGCTGTCTAAGCAGCGTCTCCTCTTCATCCTTTCCCTGTTCTACCTTGTCCATCAGGCTTAAGCCCTCCCCGTCTCCCTGGTATACAATCTTTTGAAGGGACTCTACCTCGGCGCTGCCGTCCATGGCCTGCACAAGCTCCTCAGGCTCTACTCCGAGAAGCTCTGACAGCTCCTCCACCCCCGGCTCTTCCCCCCGCTCCATCAAGAGCTGCTCCCGAAGCTTTGCGGCCCGGATGGCCAGCTCCTTCAGGGAACGGCTGATCTTAATCATACTGTCGTCCCGAAGAAAGCGTTTGATCTCTCCGGCAATCATGGGAACCGCATAAGTGGAAAAACGAACGCCAAAGCTTAAGTCAAAGCGGTCCACCGCCTTCACCAGTCCGATGGCACCAATCTGAAACAAATCCTCCGCCTCCACGCCGCGCCCCAGAAAGCGCTTCACCACATGGTGAATCAATCCCATGTTTTCTTCTATCAGTATCTCTCTTGCCTCTTTATCTCCTTCCTGTGACCGCCGAATCAACTCCTCCGTGTGCTCCATAGCTCACGCTCCGTGCTGTCCTATCCGCTTGCTCATAAGGACGGTTGTACCCTTTCCCGGCTGAGAAATCACCCGTATCTCGTCCATAAATGCCTCCATAAAGAGAAATCCCATGCCGGAACGTTCCAGCTCCGGCCGGGAGGTATACATGGGCTCCATTGCTTTTTTCACATCCGCAATTCCCACTCCCTGATCCGCAATCTCCAGCGACAGGCGCTGCCCCTCAATGACGCCGGATATGGTAATCTTATGTACCTCTCCTTCATAACCGTGAATGATAGAATTCGTTACCGCCTCCGAGACTGCTGTCTTTACATCCGCCACCTCTTCCATGCTGGGATTCATCTGGGCCATAAAAGCCGCTACAGTCACTCTGGCAAACGCCTCATTGGCTGAGTAACTGTCAAACTCCAATTTCATCTCATTTCTGTTCATTCTGCAATTCCCCCCTGTTTTGATTCCACCGGAATAATTTTCATCACGCCCGAGAGCATTAATATCTTGCTGACTCTTTCCTGCACCCGTACCGCACGAACGGTTCCTCCCAAAGCCCTCATCATCTTATAGCGTCCCATCAGCATTCCGATTCCGGAGCTGTCGCAAAAAACCGTGTCCGAAAAGTCAAACACAATTTCCCGGATGTCCCGCTCCCTCACAAGCCTGTCCGCCTCACGGCTAATCTGATCCGCACTGTGATGATCCAGCTCTCCCGGCATCTCAATCCATAAAACCTTATCCTTTATCCTTTGCTTCTGCCATACCTTTGTTTGTCCGCTCACCTTATAACCCTCCTGTTCCGGTTCCGTAATATACTTCCCTTTACATCCATATAAAATCATTTTCCCTGTTTTGCCGTGCAAAAAGGGACATACCATACGGTATGTCCCTTTCTTCAGGGTTTCTCTTACGTTTTCTACTGCTGCGTCGGCTGTTCCGGCGTCTGCGGCTGCGTCGGCTGCTGCTGTGTTCCCGGCTGTATGCGGTTGATTGCCTGAGCGGCATATCTGGCCCTTTCCGTTCCGGGATGCAGCTGTGCAAACCGCTGGAACAGAGGCAGCGCCTTCTCATTCTCCTGCTTCGCCTCATAAGCCCGCGCCAGATAGTACAGCCCATAGCCGTCCTCATAGTCCTCTGTCACGGCCACCACCTGCTGAAGCTTTTCTATGGCCTCATCATAATTGCCGGATGTATAAGCCGCAGCTCCGGCATCAAACCATTCCTTTACCTCCTCGGTATGAAGAGAACCGTAGACCTGCTGATACATGGCTTTGGCCTGCTCTGACAGATTTTCCGAATCCACTTCATTCAGCGCCGCAAGCGCTCCTTCCGAATCCTCCGCCCGGAATGCCGTATAAGCCTCTATAAGCTTTTCGTAGTTGATGCTTGCGTCCGGCTCTTCCTCTTGATTCTCCTGCTCCGCCTTCAGATTATCAAGCTCCTTCTGAAGGCTGTTGATCTCCGCCTGTTTGGCCGAAATCTGTTCCCCGTACTCAGCAATCTCCTGATTCGTCTCGCTGCGAACGGAGCGGAGCTTCGCGGGCACCACCAAAAACCACATCAGCGCAATGCCTACCAGAAGGCCAATCATCAGATTCAGCACCACATTTATTCCGGTGTTGTCTTTGTAGGTTGAGGGCATAATAATCGTTTCATTTCCGCTTGTATAAGAAATCACATCCGGTGTTTTGCCCCGATCCTTTTCTTCCTTATCCGCTTTCCTGCTCTTGTTTGCCGGCTTACCCGTCAGTTCACCCAGCTCCTCCAGATAGCGGAGAGACATATTGTCCGTACAGTCTATGGCAAGAGCGCGGCGAAGCTCTCTTGCCGCCCGCTCATACTCCTCCGACTGAATATAGAGAAGCGCCAGGAGCTGATGGGCTTTTACCAGCCGGGGGTTCAGGGAGAGAACCTTCTTTAACTGAATTACCGCCAGATCCTCGCTCCCCTGCTGACAATACAAAAGAGACTGATTATACTTCTTGATGGTCTGATTGATGGTTTCCAGACGGGCCGGATTGTTCTGAATCGCGCGGATATACTCATCGGCGATGTTCTTATTGGGCTCCAGATTTTTGCTGATGATCCATTCCGTGAGAGCCGCCACCACCTCACCCGTCTCGAAATAAACCAGCCCCAGAAGATTTCTTGCCTGAATATTCTCTTTATTTAATTTTAAGCTGGACCGCAGATCCTGTACGGCTCCGGTAAGATTCCTCACCCTGGCCTTTTCCAATCCCGTATTATAATAGGTGTTGGACAGACGAATCAGTCTCTTATAAATCTTTATATCTGTTCCGCAGGCGCTGCAGTACTCGATATCGTTCAGTGTTGCCCCACATTTTATACAAAGCATTCTCTAACTCCCGCTTTCTAGTATCGACTGCTGCTTCTCATTTCCCGAATCATCTCCTGAAGAAGATCGGCCATATCTTTGGGCTTATTGTTATATACGTTCTCTTCCACCTGCTCCACTTCCAGACTCGGGTGAAATTTCTTCAATTCCTCTTCAAAATCAATCATGTGCCGTCCTCCTTAATATGCTCTTAATACTACCTACCAAGTACAGAGAGCCTACACAGAATAAAATTCCATCACCCTTTTCTTCAAGCGCCGCCAAAAAGGCTTCCTCTGCATCCGGACAGGCCCGAACCTTGGCACTCCCAAATTTCTCAAAAAGCGCGGCCGGCTCCTCTGCCGGTACGGAACGATAGCCTCCCACCTCCGTGACGATTACCCGCTCCATACGCAGCTCCCGGCAAATAGTCTCTATCATGCGGCGGTAATCCTTATCCCCAACCGCCGCAAACAGCAGGGTGACCGGATAGTCCGCCTCCAGACGCTTTGCCGTCTTTACAAACTCCTCCACACCCGCTTCATTATGTGCACCGTCAATGATCACCTGCGGAAGCACGGTTTCCATTCTTCCCTGCCACCTCATGCGGGCAATCCCTTGTTTTATCATTTGATCGGTAAATTGTTCTTCCTGCTTCAATGCCTTTAAGGCTGTCACAGCCAGCACCGCATTCTTTGCCTGATATTCCGCAACACTGGATATCGAAAGCTCAATATAATCATAATACCCAGAATCCACGGAAAAATCAATACGTTTATTTGTCATGGAGGAAATTTTATACATTTCTTTCCGAATTTCATATGCGGGAGCATGGAGCTCGCCGGCCCGTGCCCGAATCACAGCTGCCGCTTCCTCACAATCTCCGTCGTATATGACAGGCACGCCCTCCTTGATGATTCCTGCCTTTTCCCCTGCTATGGCCTCCACCGTGTCACCCAGATACTCCGTATGATCCAAACTGATGGAGGTAATAACGGTCACGAGAGGGCGGGCCACGGAATTGGTTGCATCCAGGCGGCCTCCCAAACCTGTCTCCATTACAAGATACTCCACGCCGGCCTTTTCAAAAAGCACCATCCCTATGAGAAACAGGATTTCAAAATAAGTGGGATGGGCACAGCCCTCCTCCTGAATTCGCTCCACACAGCCCATGACAGTCCGAAAAGCCTCAAGAAACCGCTCATTTTCCACCTGTACTTCATCAATCACAAAGCGCTCATTTACATCCACCAGATGGGGAGAAATAAACAGCCCCGTGTGCTTTCCCGCCGCGTGAAGCATAGAGGCCAGGAAGGAGCAGACAGAGCCCTTCCCGTTTGTACCTGCCACGTGCAGAATTTTCATATGCTCCTGAGGATTCCCCAGGTGACGCAGAATCGCCTTTGTATTTTCCAGTGTGTTCTTTTTTGTAAATTTAGGCGTCTCCTCAATATATGCGGCCGCTTCCTCATAGGTCATGCTATTGTATGTCATTCTTGTTTCCATCCTTTTTCCACGGAGCTTTCACAAAACAAGACCGCTCCGCTTTTTGCTACTCAGAAAGTGCAGCAAGGCGTTCCTTCACCTGCTCCATCATCTGGCTGTATTTCTTCAGCTTTTCCTTTTCCTCGTCAATCTTGCTCTGAGGCGCGCGGCTGATGAACTTCTCATTGCCTAACATTCCGTTTACACGGGCCAGCTCCTTCGTAAGCCGCTCTTCTTCTTTCTTTAAGCGTTCCAGCTCCTTTTCCATATCTACCAGGTCGGAGAAAGGCATGTAAACGGCCCCATCCGTAATCAGCGCCGAAACAGCATCCTCGCTGATTCCTGTCTTATCCGCCTGAATCGTTACCTCTCCTGCATAAGCCAGGGTAGCGAAGAAAATAAGGCCCTTTTCAAAGATACTCCGCACCTCTTCCTTGTGGGAAACCACAATGACCGAAGCCTTTCTGCTGGGGGGTACATTCATCTCGGATCTTACATTCCGGATCCCCCGGACAGCTTCCTTGATACGCTCCACGGACAATTCATCCGCCTCAAAAGCCCACTCCTCTTTATATTCCGGCCAGGCGGAAATCATAATAGATTCTTCTCCTGTCAGATTGCGGAAAATCTCCTCCGTAATAAATGGCATATAGGGATGCAGCAGCTTAAGCGCATTGACAAGAACCGTCCGCAGGGTCCACAGAGCCGCCGCCTTTGTTCCGTCCTCCTCCTGATAAAGCCGGGGCTTCACCATCTCAATATACCAGTCGCAGAATTCTTCCCAGATAAAATCATAAAGCTTCTGTACTGCAATTCCCAGCTCAAATCTGTCCATATTGGCCGTCACATCCCCGGCCAGAGTATTCGCCTTGGAAAGAATCCATTTGTCCGCACCGGTAAGCAGCTCCAGGTCCATGCTCTCCGGGATCTCCGCCTTCTCCATATTCATCATAATGAACCGGGAGGCATTCCACACCTTATTTGCAAAATTCCGGCTCGCTTCCACTCGTTCCATATAGAAACGCATATCATTACCCGGCGCATTGCCTGTTACCAGGGTAAAGCGGAGGGCGTCGGCGCCGTATTTCTCAATAATCTCCAGAGGATCGATGCCGTTTCCCAGAGATTTGCTCATCTTTCTTCCCAGGGAATCCCGCACCAGTCCGTGAATCAGTACATGATGGAAGGGGGATTTTCCCGTCTGCTCATAGCCGGAGAATACCATCCGGATTACCCAGAAGAAAATAATGTCGTAGCCTGTCACCAATACATCCGTAGGATAGAAGTAATCCAGGTCCTCGGTCTGCTTCGGCCATCCCAGGGTAGAGAAAGGCCACAGGGCGGAAGAGAACCAGGTGTCCAGGGTATCCGGGTCCTGTGTAAAATGTGTACCGCCGCATTTCGGGCAGACGGAAGGCTCTTCTCTTGCCACTGCCAGCTCGCCGCAATCATCGCAGTAGTAGGCCGGAATCCGGTGTCCCCACCAGAGCTGCCGGGAAATACACCAGTCGCGGATATTCTCCAGCCAGTGAAGATAGATCTTATCAAAGCGTTCCGGCACAAAGGTCAGCTCGCCGTTTTTCACCGCTTCGATGGCAGGCTTCGCCAGCTCCTCCATTTTTACAAACCACTGCTGCTTGATAAGAGGCTCCACAGTAGTTCCGCAGCGGTCATGGGTTCCCACGTTGTGAGAGTGATCCGCAACCTTTACCAGAAGGCCCTGCTCCTTTAATTCCTCCACAATCAGCTTCCGGGCTTCGTAACGGTCCATGCCCGCATACTTTCCGCCGTTTTCATTGATGGTGGCGTCGTCATTTAATATATTGATCTCCGGCAGATTATGGCGCCGTCCCACCTCAAAGTCATTGGGGTCATGAGCCGGGGTAATCTTTACCACGCCGGTTCCGAATTCCTTATCCACATAAGCGTCGGCAATTACGGGTATCTCCCGGCCAACCAGGGGCAGTACCACCGTCTTTCCGATGATATCCTGATAACGTTCATCCTCCGGATTCACGGCCAGCGCCGTATCGCCCAGCATGGTTTCCGGACGTGTGGTAGCTATCTCCACAAAGCGATCGCTGTCCTTGATGGGATAGTTAATATGCCAGAAATGGCCTGCCTGCTCCTCGTGCAGTACTTCTGCGTCGGAGATAGATGTCTTACATACGGGGCACCAGTTGATAATCCGGGAGCCTTTGTAGATATAACCCTTCTCATAAAGACGGATAAATACCTCAAGCACAGCCTCCGAGCAACCCTCGTCCATGGTAAAACGCTCCCGATCCCAGTCGCAGGAGGAGCCCAGCTTCTTAAGCTGATTTATAATAGCTCCGCCGTATTCCTCCTTCCATTGCCAGGCTCTCTTTAAAAAGCCTTCTCTCCCCAGCTCCTTCTTGTCAATGCCTTCTTCCTTTAGCTGGTTGGTAACCTTTACCTCCGTAGAAATGGAGGCGTGATCCGTTCCCGGAATCCAGAGGGCATTGTAGCCCTGCATCCTCTTATAACGGATCAGAATGTCCTGCAATGTTTCATCCAGGGCATGTCCCATGTGAAGCCGTCCTGTTACGTTGGGGGGCGGAATAACGATGGTGAAGGGCTTTTTGCTTCTGTCCGCCTCCGCATGAAAATACTTCTTCTCCAGCCATGTTTCATAGATACGATCCTCCATTCCTTTCGGATCGTAGGTTTTTGCCAATTCTTTCATTTGTGAAATCCCTCCTTTTGAAATTCCGGTTATCCGATTTATTGCCAACACAGAAAAACGAACGCCCTTTCATTATATGAAAGGGCGTCAATAAACGCGGTACCACCTGTCTTATATGCGGTTATCCGCATACATCTCTAAAACCCGATAACGCCGGTCATGCGTGAACGGCTACTCTTCCTTCACCGCTCCGGCTCCAAAGCTACCTCCACAGCCACTCCTCCGAAGGGAGCTTTCAGCCTGCGGCTCCCTCTCTCTGACAGATGTAATCTCTGTGTACCCTCTTTTTCTTTGCCTTTGTCTTGTAATTGTTTTTACGATAGCAGTCTTTCCCTTATTTGTCAAGGCAGTTCTTGGTTATACCGCCATTATTCTTTGTGAATGGTATATTCATCATATACGCTCCAGCTGTCTACCAGATAGCTGGTAATATGCAGATCATTTTCCGTCACATCAATCTTCAGCGCAGTCGGAACCTCCGGCTGGCCCTGGAAAGCGATATGCTCTTCCGGCGTCACCTGCTGGTAAATACAGCCGCTTGCCGTGCCGCAGGTTACATACAGAGTACCCTCGGGATTCATGGCCGTAGCTCCCGACGCATAATCATATCCTTCAATCGTCCGGCAGCTCCCGTCTACAAATTTGGAACGGGAATAAGCATGATCATGACCCGTAAGAATCAAATCAATTTCATTCGGTTCCGAGAGATAAGCCAGCGAAGCGGCAATCCACGGATCCAGCTTCTTCTGATAATGCTCCACGCTGCTGTAGGCCGGAAAATGCTGAATCACAATCTTCCACTTAATATCCTTATGGTCGTCAACCACCGCGCGGACATAAGTTTCATGCGTGTCCGTAGGCTGAATGGTACTGCTGTTCAGAACAATAAAAAGCACATCACCCCGTACAAAATAATAGTCTCCGTCCTTATCATACTGACTGCAGCCGTCTCCCGAGCGATTGGGTACATAAAAATGCTCGTAAAAATAAGGCAGTCCGGGAAGTCCCGTTTCCTCCATACTGTTCTCGTTGGGCACATCGTGATTGCCGACTACGGGCGCCAGCGGAATCCTGTATAATGCCAGATGATTCAAAAAGCCGTCGTACTGCTCCGCGTCACCGTAAACAGCCACCTGATCTCCGTTGTGAAGCAGGAACTGCGCCTCCGGAACGTAATTTACCAGGCGCGTTACCACCTTGTCCCAGGTATCAATGGTCACGGAAATATCGTCATTCTCGGACTGTCCGATCTGTGCGTCCGAGGTTACGAGAAACGTAATGTCATTGCCCGTGTCCGGCACATCGAATTGATATTCCGGAGACCAGCCGCCGGCGTCATTTCCCACCTGATACGCATAGCTGGCTCCCGGCTGAAGCTCGGAGACAACGGCCTTATTTACATAGTAGCCCGGCATGGTGGAGGAAGCCGTACATTCTGCCGTAAAGGTAAGGGTTTCCCCTGTCTCCGGGTTTTTGCACACAACCTGTCCGGCGGCGCCTGAGGGCGACATCCAGTTAAACCGAACCTCGGTTGCCCTTTCTCCCACTTCCATGCTCAGGCATTTAATCGGTGTGGTTTCCAAAAGAGGTGCACTTGTATAATCGGTAACAAAGCTCTCCCTTTCCCGGGCCGCTCTCTGCTCCTCTTCCTCAGCCGCCGGATCCGTTTCCGGTTCCTCTACCGCCGGCTCCGGCGGTTTTTGCGGCTCCTCTCCGGGTACTTCCGACGGCGTCTCCGCCGGCTGAGGCGCTTCCGCCTCCACCGCTTCCTGTTCTTTTTCCTTCTGACTTCTGGCCTTTACCGTCCAGGCTGCCGTCACAACTAAGATCAACAATACGGCCGATGTAAAAATGGCCCGCAGCCCTGTGTTCTTCTTTCTCATAATAATTCTCCTCATTTTGCAGGCTTGTCCGCGCTTTCGGCGGATCACGCCTCTTCAGAAGTTCACTTTACCATTATATTCCGATAAAATCAATAAAATCACCGATTATTAAGAAAAACACAAGAATATTCCTGAATTCTTAAGGGCACTCTGCCTGGCGTCCCACCCTTACCGCAGCTGCTCCAGCAGCCCTTTGCAGAGAAATTCCTTCATCCAGCCCGTATCAATCTCCGGCATCTGTTCGCTCTTCTCCAAATACATGACAAATGCCGCCATATTTGCCAGGGACGCAATACAAGCTGCGGAGACGGGGATATCCTTTCGGATCTCCCCCCGTTCCTTTCCTTCCCCGCACATTTTCATAAGAACTCTTAAGGGGCCGCATCCCATCTTCTTGCGCTTCTGAAGCTCCTCCAGAATCGTGCTGCTAAGCCCGCTTCCCTCCGTTGTCAGGCGCAGAATCCGTACAAAGACCTTCTGCTCCCGAAAGCGCCGCTCCATCCAGTCGAAGGCATAAATCACCTTTTCACAAAAGCCCTCGTGGCGTGCAAGCTCCTCCTCTTCCTCCTCAATCTTCTGATCCACATCATAGAGGAGTGCACAGGCGATAATTTCCTCCCGGCTCTTAAAGTAATCGTAAGCCGTCCCCTTCCCAATTCCCGCTTTGGCCGTAATATCGGATACCTTGATGGTATTTACATCCGCTCCTTCATCCAGAAGCTCCAAAACACCCCTGTACAGGGCCAGAACCTTAGGCCTTGTCTCTTTCATCTACTCTACCTCCGCTCTGTTTTTTCTGCGGATCAGCAGAGAATAAATACAGGGAATCACAAACAGGGTCAGCAATGTACCATACAGGAGACCTCCAATGGTTACAATAGCCATCGGCTGAACCATATCGGCTCCCATGCCCACACCGGCTCCCATAGTGGAAAGTCCCAGTACGGTCGTAAGGGCCGTCATCAAAATGGGACGCATTCTTGTTTTGCCGGACTCAACCAGGGCTTCCGTCTTGCTCATTCCGCCGTCTATGAGCTGGTTCGTATAGTCAATCAGCACAATACCGTTATTTACAATGATACCGGACAGCATAACGAAGCCAATCATGGCAATGACACTGAATTCACTTCCTGCCGCAAAGAGGCCGAACAGACCTCCCGTAAAGGCCAGAGGCACCGTAAACATAATGATAAATGGCGACAGCAATGACTGGAACTGCGCCACCATAATCAGGTACATGAACAAAAGCGCCAGAAGAAGCATCTTCACCAGCTCAATCATGGATTCCATAATAGCCTCGTTCTCTCCCTGCATTTCAATGGTATATCCCTCGGGAGCCTCGTATTTCTGCAACTGTCTTTCCACCTCTGCGGATACAAGACCTATATTGTGATTATCATCAATGGCCGCTGTCACGCTGATATAGCGGGATTGGGCATCTCTCTGAATGGTTTCCAGACCCTGCGCCTCCGAAAATTCCGCAATATCCGCCAAAGGCACATGCTCTTTCGTATTGTCCTTCTTTGTAACCGTAAGCACCAGATCCTTTATGGTTTCCCTGGTCAGCTCCACATCCTCTCCGTTTACCACCAGAACGTCAAAGTCCTCGGTGTCCGTGGACAAGGTGGTAGCGCTTGTGGGATCGGACAGCTTCTCCATGATCTGAGAAAATACACCTGCTGTGGTAAGTCCCTTTTGCGCCGCTTTTTCCTTATCTACCTTGATGCGGAGCTCGCCTGTGGTTTCCTCCACACCGTCAGATATATCGGCCGTTCCCTCCACCTCTTCCAAAAGCCCGGCAATGTCCTTTGCAATCTCCTGCAGGCGATCCAAATCCCGGCCCTTAATTATAATGGTAATGCCGCTTCCTCCCAGGGCGCTCATGTCCATACTGGAGGTGGAAACCTCGATCTCGGCCTCCATATCCTCCGTTATTTTCAAGATCTCATTTTTCAGCTCCTGATTTGTCAGCTTCTTATCTTCTTTTAACAGACCGTAAAGAGAGACCTCATTTGTGGCGGTATCGCCGCTCACCAGTCCCATGCTGCTTCCCGAGGCCGACATGGCTCCCACCTCGATCACATCGTCCAAAGTCAGAAGCCGCCGCTCCAGCTCGTCAGCCTGCTCCGCCGTCTCCTTGAGCGGCGTTCCCTCCGGCATGGTAAGCGTCATACTAATCTCCGTACTGTCCATCTCCGGCATAAATGCGGTTCCT
Organism: Clostridia bacterium; assembly: GCA_910576325.1. Taxonomy (GTDB): domain Bacteria; phylum Bacillota; class Clostridia; order Lachnospirales; family Lachnospiraceae; genus Laedolimicola. Next base: position 217,066 of record CAJTIM010000002.1, on the reverse strand, counting down.
TTGGAGAATTCCAGCCCAGCGCTCAGCACCAGAAGAACTACCGCCAGAATCAGCACAATCACCCTCCGGCGCAGGGCCAGACGAATCATTCCTTCATAGATCTCCATTATCCGCTCAAAGAAACGGGAGGGCTTCTTTTCCTTCGTATTTTTCAGCAGTCCGGCTCCCATGGCCGGAACCAATGTGAGTGCAACGGCCAGACTGGCGCCCAGGGAGTAAGCTATGGTAAGACCCATATCCACAAACAGCTGTCTTGTGATGCCCTCCGTAAATACAATGGGCAGGAATACGCAGACCGTGGTCAGCGTGGAGGCCGCAATGGCTCCCGCCACTTCTCCTGCTCCTTCTATGGCTGCCTCCGCCGCACTCATACCCTCATTTCTGAGCCGGTAAATGTTCTCAATTACTACTATGGAGTTATCCACCAGCATACCGATTCCCAACGCCAGTCCGGACAGGGAAATGATATTCAGAGTCACGCCGCTGAAATACATGCATACCACCGCCGTCACCACACTGATAGGAATGGAGCAGGCAATGACAAGGGTCGGTCTTAAATCCTTCAGAAATACAATAAGGATTAAGATTGCCAGGATTGCTCCGGAAATCATATTGCTGAATACGGAATCCGTTACCAAATCTATGTAAACGCCCTGATCCATCAGGGGAAGCAGCAGAAGCTCCGGATCTTCTTCCTGAAGCTCCGCTATCCGTTTGTTAATCCGGTCAGATACATCTCCCGTAGAGTAGCCTGTCTGCTTCTGAATGGTCAGCATAACACCTGCCTGGCCGTTGATGCTGGCGTAAACCTCGTCGGAGTTATCGGTCATAAATACATCGGCAACGTCACCCAAGTGTATGGTGTCCACGCCGTCCATCTCCATGTCTATAAGCACCATGTTTTGGAGACTTTCCACATCATCAACCTTTTCGCCGACGCGAACCAGATAATCGATGCCCTCCTCGGTTACATAGCCCGCAGGCATGGAAAAGTTCTGGGCAGCTAACAGGTTCTCAACCATTTCTACGGTGAGAATGTCAGTCATATCCGCGCTTTCAAGGGCGTCTGCCTTGGCCTCCGCCAAATCCTCCTCTCCCTCCCGGATGGAATCCCAGCCTTCGCTCAGCTGCTTTCTGGCGTCGTTCAGCTGCTCCTGAGCGTCACTGATCTGATCCCAGGCATCGTCAAGCTGTTCTTCGGCGGATTCCAGCTGATCCTTTGCTGATTCCAGCTGGGATTTGGTGATGTTTAGTGTAGCGGAGGCGCTGCCCATTTCGATGGCGGCAAGCATTTCGCCCATGTTGGTTTCGGTGAGTTTTTGGCTTAATGTGGCATCTGCCGTTTCTAAATCTGCCTTGGCATCAACCAGCTTTTTCGTTATAGGGTCTTGTTTCGCCTGCTCTATCTTTTCCTGTACGTTAATAATTTTATCATTTACATCCGTAACTGTTGTTATTGTATCTAGCTCAGATTTTAAATTAGTGTTTTTAATACTATCTTTGATCAGTCCGATTGCCGCAGAAACCCCTGCTGTTTCTTCCGGTGTTCCCTCTAATATTTTTATACTCTTATATAACTCCTGCAAGATTGTTAAGTCTGATTTCAGCTGTCCGTATTCGGTCTCCTTCAGCTGGTTATCAATTTCAATTAAATTTTTCGCAATCTCTGCCTTTCCATTTGTAATCGCGGTCTGCGCCGCCGCCAGCTGTGCCGCGGTCTCTTTTTTCTTGTTATCCAGCGCATCAATGCCGCCCTCTATTTCATCCAGGCCATCTTCCAGATCGCTTTTATTCTCCGCCAGATCCGCCTGGTTTTCCTGAAGCTCGGCAACGCTGTCATTCAGCTCTTTCTGACCGTCATTCAGCTCCTTCCGGCCGTCCTCCAGCTCTTTTTTCCCATCGGCAATCTCTTTTTCAGCATCCTCAAATTCGCTCTCAACATATCCGAAAACCTGCTCATTGATAGCGTCGATCTTTTCCTGACGAATCACCACCTGAACATTTTCTTCAATCAGACCGGAGGCATTCACAGAGGCCACACCCTCCAGGCTCTCAAGCTCCGGTATGATGGAATCCTCCGTAAGCTTCGTTACTTCCGTATGGGACAATCCCTCTTTTCCCACGGCCGCCACCATAACGGGCATCATATCCGGATTCAGCTTCATAATGATAGGATTTCCGATGGAATCATCATCCCACATGGCTTTAAGCTGATCCAGATTCTCACGCATCTCAATGGTTACGGAATCCATATTGGCTGTCTGGGCAAATTCCAGTATCACCAGAGAATAGTTCTCTGCGGACAAAGAGCTTACATTCTCAATATTGCTGACGGTAGCCATGGACTGCTCCACCGGCCTTGTCACGATGCCTTCTACCGTCTCCGGGCTTGCGCCTGCATATGTAGTCATAACAATCGCATAAGGCAGATTCATACTTGGCAGTAAATCGGTGGTCATCTTTGTAAAGGACACCACGCCCAATACAATCACAAGCACGACCGCTACAAATACGGTATACGGTCTCTTAACACTGTACCTGGATATCATTTTGTCACGTCTCCTGTCTCCTCATTTTCCGACCGACCAGTCGGTTCTGCTCTATTATAAAAGTCCCCGTCCGGCCGTGTCAAGTTGAAAAACATAAAAATTTTCGAAGATATCTTACCTCTTTTGGATAGGAATTGTCAAAAAATAAGGGTTTACGTCCGGATGCGGAGTATAAAAAATGAAGCCGTCCGGAAACAAATCATCACACCTGTCTCCTGTCAGCTTCATTTTTCTCTAACTGAAAGTTCCGCAATTTCTTCGGATTATTCAACATGTTAAGCTTTTCCCGGCTGCTTTCCAGAGCCGAAACACCTGCTCGCTGGTCTCCAGAAGATTCTCCCTTGCATTTTTCGGGTTCATGGCTTCCTCCAGCGTTCCCACTCTGCGCAGTATCGGGAAAAACGCGTCAATCCCTGCCTCATTGCAGACTGCCGCATCCTTTTTCACAATACCGGAAAAGGCAATGACCGGCTTCCCGTACTTCTTTGCAAGCCCGGCCACACCAATGGGCGCCTTTCCCTGAACGGTCTGTCCGTCCAGGCATCCTTCTCCTGTCACAACCAGATCCGCATTTTTTACATGCTCCTCCAGTCCTGTTTCTTCCATCACAATCCGGATTCCCGATTCCAGTACCGCATTGGTAAAGGTCAAAAATGCATAGCCTAAGCCGCCTGCCGCCCCCGTTCCCGGCACTTCCGGATCAGCCGACGGTCTCAGTCCCTTTGCCAGAAGTGCAAAATGTCCCAGATAACCGTCCAGCTCGGAAATCATCTGCGGATCCGCTCCCTTTTGAGGGCCGTATACGGCGCTGGCTCCCAAAGGGCCGCAGAGGGGATTGGTCACATCACAGGCAATCCGGAAGGTACATTCCTTAAGCTCCTCCATAACGCTCTCCGCTGTGATTTGATGAAGCATGGAAAGCCCCTCTCCTCCAAAAGATACCTGTCTGCCTTTCTGATCAAGCATCCCAAAGCCCAGAGCCTGCAGCATGCCGATTCCGCCGTCGTTGGTGACGCTGCCGCCGATTCCCACAATAAAATGACGGCAGCCTTTTTTAATGGCATCCCGAATCAGTTCTCCCACACCGTAGGTCGTGGTTTTCATGGGATTGCGCTTTTCCGGTTCCACCAATGTAATTCCCGCTGCCGCGGCCATCTCCAGAACAGCCGTCCTTTTGTCGGGAAGAATTCCGTAGCCGGCGGATATCGGAGCGCCCAGAGGACCTGTCACCGTTAAGCTCTGCAGGCTTCCCTTAAGGCCTGCGGTCAGCGCTTCCGCTGTCCCTTCACCTCCGTCCGCCAGCGGACTGACATGAAGCTCCGCCTTCGGGTATACTCTTTTAATACCCTCCGCTATGGTATTTCCCGCTTCCATGGAAGTGAGGCTTCCCTTTAGTGAATCAATCGCAATTAGCACTCTCATTTTTTCTCCCTGTAATAAACAGCCCCACAACCACGGTATAGGCGTAAAGACCGGAGCGACCTGCATCCGGATCATTTCCTTTTACAGCATTTATAAATACTTTTTCAATAATTCTGCCTTATCCGTCTTCTCCCACGGCAAATCCAGATCCGTACGTCCAAAATGTCCGTAAGCAGCCGTCTGCTTATAAATGGGGCGGCGCAGATCCAGCATCTTGATAATACCTGCGGGGCGAAGGTCAAAGTTCTCACGAATCAGTTCTACCAGCTTCTGATCGGATAGCTTTCCGGTTCCGAAGGTGTCTACCATCACGGAGGTGGGGTGTGCCACACCGATGGCGTAGGAAAGCTGAATCTCACATTTTTCCGCCAGTCCGGCCGCTACGATATTCTTTGCTACGTAACGCGCCGCGTAAGCTGCGGAACGATCCACCTTGGTGCAGTCCTTACCGGAGAAAGCTCCGCCGCCGTGACGGGCCATTCCGCCGTATGTATCCACAATAATCTTACGTCCTGTCACGCCGCTGTCTCCATTGGGACCGCCGATTACAAAACGGCCGGTGGGATTGATAAAGAACTTGGTGTCTTTATCTACCATATCCGCAGGCAGTACTTCATCAAAAACATATTTCTTAATGTCCGCATGAATCTGCTCCTGGGTCACATCTTCACCGTGCTGAGTGGAGAGTACTACCGCATCCAGGCGGATCGGCTTTCCGGCCTCGTCGTACTCTACGGTCACCTGACTCTTTCCGTCTGGCCGCAGGTAGGGCAGCGTACCGTCCTTCCGCACCTGGGTAAGCTTTAAAACAAGCTTATGAGCCAGGGATATCGGGTAAGGCATCAGTTCCGGGGTCTCGTTGGTGGCATAGCCGAACATCATACCCTGATCGCCTGCGCCGATGGCCTCCAGCTCCGAATCGGACATCTGGTTCTCCTTTGCCTCCAGTGCCTTGTTTACGCCCATGGCAATATCTGTGGACTGCTCATCAATAGCTGTGAGTACCGCACAGTTGTCCGCATCAAATCCGTATTTTCCGCGTGTATAACCAATCTCGCGGACGGTTTCCCGGACTATCCGCTGAATGTCCACATAGCCCTTGGTGGTGATCTCGCCCATAACCAGTACCAGACCGGTGGTGGTGGCTGTCTCACAGGCCACACGGCTCATGGGATCCTGCTCTAAGAGCGCATCCAAAATAGCGTCGGAAATCTGATCGCAGATTTTGTCGGGATGGCCTTCTGTTACAGATTCTGAAGTAAATAGTAATTTTTCCATGGTAATTCGCTCCTTTTATAATGTTTTATCGCTTCGCGAAAAAAAGGTCCGCCAAAGGCGGACCGGATATATTCTGATAACCAAATCCCCTTATTGTTCGATTACTCGCTCAGGTTGGCACCTTCCATTGCTGGGGTTGCCGTGACTTCATAGATCCTTTGTATCTCCATCACTCTGAATAAGAGAAATTCACAATATTCAATTTGCTTACCATCAATATTATTAAAATACACCTGTTGAACTCTTTTGTCAACCCACTTTCAGACGGAACTTCTGGATATCCTTTTCTCCCCGGACCTTCTCAATCATAGCGCCGAGACCCCTCAGTTTTTCCTCAAAGCACTCATAGCCCCGCTCTATAAAATGTACATCCTCCACCAGCGTGATTCCGTCCGCCGCAAGTCCTGCCAGCACAAGAGCCGCCCCTGCCCTGAGATCCGGACTGGAAATCTGAGCTCCCGTATACTTGCCCACACCGTCAATGATGGCCGTATTGCCCTCCACCTTGATGTTGGCGCCCATACGTGCCAGCTCATCCACATATTTAAAGCGATTCTCAAAAATACTTTCCGTAACGATGCTGGTTCCCTTAGCCAGGGCCAGAGCCACCGTAATCTGGGGCTGCATATCTGTAGGAAATCCGGGATAAGGCAGCGTCTTCACATTAGTGGGCTTTAATCCCTTGGCACAGACCACACGTACTGCGTCGTCCAGCTCCTCAATCTCACAGCCGATCTCCAGGAGCTTGGAGGTAGTGGCCTCCAAATGCTTGGGGATTACGTTTTTCACGGTTACATCCCCTTTTGTAACGGCTGCGGCAAACATAAAGGTTCCCGCTTCTATCTGATCAGGTATAATCGAATACTCCGTTGCATGCAGATGCTCCACACCCTTGATACGGATCACATCCGTGCCCGCTCCCTTGATGTTGGCGCCCATACTGTTCAAAAAGTTCGCCACATCTACCACATGGGGCTCCTTGGCCGCATTCTCAATGACCGTATTGCCCTCCGCCATGGACGCCGCCATCATAATATTAATGGTAGCTCCCACGGACACCACGTCCAGATAAATATGACTTCCGCGCAGATGCTCCGCCTCGGCCACGATAAACCCGTATTCAATCTTCACATCCGCTCCCAGAGCCTTGAAGCCCTTCAGATGCTGATCTATGGGGCGGCTGCCGATATTGCAGCCTCCCGGCAGAGGAACCTCCGCCCTTTTATACTTTCCAAGCATTGCTCCCAATAGATAGTAGGAAGCCCGAATCCGCTTAATGTACTCATAATCCACACTGTAGCTCCCAATACCGGAGCTGTTTATCTTCACGGTATGGTAATCCAGCCGTTCCACCCGTGCGCCAATCTCCTCCATTGCCTGTAAAAGCACATTGGTGTCCCGCACATTGGGAAGATTCTCTACCGTTACCGTCTCATCCGTCATAATTGCCGCTGCCAGAATTGCCAGTGCCGCATTTTTGGCCCCGCCAATCTCAACCTCGCCTACAAGCGGGATTCCACCTTTTATCACATACTGATCCATTACTAATTGCTCCCAATCTCTATAATTTAACCGAGCAAGCTATCTATGTTTAGAAAATACTCTTATTGGTTTATTTTATTTATTCCCGAAAATACGGAAAATATCCTGGGTCTAGTATACCACAATCTGCCCATTTGTAAATACCTTATATTGGAAGACCGGAAAGCCTGCGGAATTCCAAGTCATTCCGCAGGCTTTCTTTTATGCCTCCATGTATTTAATCCAGATAATTCAGAGGATTCACCTGGCTTCCATTAATAATAATCTCAAAGTGTACATGAGGTCCTGTGCTTCGTCCTGTATTGCCGCTGAGACCGATCTTCTCGCCCTGCTTTACGCTCTGTCCTGTCTTCACAAGAATTCTGCTCAGATGGCCGTAACGTGTCTGCCGTCCGTCCGGATGACGAAGGGTAATGCAGTTTCCATAGCCGCCAAACCAGCCGGCCTGTACTACCGTGCCGCCGCAGGAAGCCATAATGGAGGTTCCAACCGGACATGCCCAGTCAATTCCCTTATGCTGCCTTCCCCATCTCCACTTAAAACCGGAGGTAAACCGACCTCCTGACAGGGGCTTGATGTAGGTGGGCGGTATCTTGGTTCCCCGCTCAATGATCTGGGGCACCGGCTCCGTCATCACCGTCTCCGCAATCATCTCCCGGCTTTCCTCCGTGCCGTTCTTTTTCGTAATCAGAACCGTCACTTCATGATGTCCGGGCGCCGCCGCCTGCCGCTCTACCGTCTCCGTGGTAAACCACTCATCATTGTCTATATACTGGGTTTCCGCAAAGTAATCCTCCTCGTAGGTGGACTCCTCTACGGAGGTTACGGAAAGCTCAGGCTCCGGAACCGTAATGATAATCTCATCCCCCGGATGAAGGGTGGTGCTCTCCTCCAGCCCCTCATTAAGCGCCAGCACTTCCTTTACCAGAAGCCCGTTGCTGTTGGCTATAACGGAAAGAGTATCTCCGGACTGAACCTCGTACACCTGATTCTTTTCCGTGTCCTTCGTCACCATATCAATGGCTTCCTCCGTAGGGGTAATCATATCGGCAGATACATAAGCCTCCACAATCTCCACCCGGTCGGTGAATTCCACATCCTTTAAACCGTCTCCCGATACCTGACGGATATCCTCCTCCTGTCTGCCGCCGTTTTGGACCTCCTCCTCGGTAACAGTCATCGTAATCACGTTCTCTACCGCCTGTGTAACATCATAATCGCCCACACCTGCCGTAGCCTTCCCCAGCCGTGCAAGGCTGTCGCTCATAGCCGGAAGCTTTTCCACTACCTCCTGCTCCTGCTTGGAGACCTCTACCGTATATACATTCAGCTCCCGGTCCGCATCCGAAACAATGCTGATCTGAAATTCATTGTCCTCATCATAGCGGTTCTTGGTTGCGTAGAGTACGTCCATTACATCCTGATAGCTGCCAAGCGTCACCGTGAACTCATTGATCTTCATGAGATACGCCTTATGCTTGGCCGTCGCCACCACCTCGCAGAGCTCCTGATAAATCGCCTCCGTCAGCGCCTCCGTGTCCATGGTACTGCCGAAAATCTTCGGAATTTTTTCCATGCTGTATTCCACATCTGCCAGTACAAGTCCATCCGTTTCCTTGGATATGCGTGCTCTGGCATCAAGAAAGGCATCCTCCACCACATCCGGATTCTTCACGGAGCCCACCAGATTCCCCTCCAGGGTCACCTCATAATAGCTGTCGCCATCGCCGAAACCGGAGCCCAGAAGCGGCACTCCTATCAGCATACAGCCGCAGGTCGTCACTACGGCCTGAATAAATACAAGCTTTGATCTCTTACCAAATAAAAGTTTTTTTCGATTCATTTGTTTTCCAATACTACGGGTCTGCCCGAACTTTTTCTGTAATAATTTCGTAACAATTCCTATTCTATCAACAAATGCAGAGCTTGTAAAGTTTTTTCTAAGGTTTCTTCCACGGTAAATCCATCCTCTTCCACGGTCACATGAGCATACCGCTCATAGAGTACTTTCCGCTCCTCATACAGCTCCTTCAGAGTCTGTCCTTCCCGGAGCACCACGCCGCGGCCCCGGATATCACGGAGCCGGCCGGCCACCGCCTCATAGGAAAGCTTCAGATAAACCACCGTTCCGATGGCCCGCAGATGCTCCATGGCCGATCCGCCATAGACCACGCTTCCTCCCGTGGCAATCACTGCCGCTTGCGGATTCAGGCTCCGATTCACTCGCTCCTCAATCTGAAGAAAGCCGTCCGTCCCCTCTTCCTCAATGATTTGACTGAGAAGCTGTCCCTCTTCCTTTTGAATCACCAGATCCGCATCTATAAAATCCTTTCCCGTAACTTTCGCCAGAATCACTCCGATCGTGCTTTTCCCGGCACCGGGCATCCCAATCAATACGATATTGTTCTTCATTTATTTTTCCGTTTCTTCCGCACACTATACCCGAAGCTCCCGCATTTTTTCCCCAGCGTAAAATATTCTCCGTGGGAATAAGCCAAAAGCCCTGTTTCATTCAGCTGAAATTTCCCGTTTTTATCCAGATAAGCCTCATCCACATCCACGGCCAGCACCTCCGCCAGAAACATATGATGACTGCCAAGCTCCTTCATCTCCGTAACCCGACATTCGATATTCACCGGGCTCTCCTCTATAAGCGGAGCCGCCTTCAGCTTCTCCGCTTTTCCCGGATGTAAGTGAAGTTCAGTGAATTTATCCACATTCCGTCCCGATTTTACACCGCAGTAATCGGTTGCATAGGCCAGTTCCTGTGTGGTCAGATTGATTACAAACTCCCCTGTTTCCCGGATGATATCATACGAATACCGCTCCGGACGAACAGATATGGACACCATGGCCGGATCGGAACAGACGGTTCCCACCCAGGCCAGCGTAATGATATTCGGTTTTTCGCCCTCCCTTGCGCAGCTCACCATAACTGCCGGAAGAGGATATAGCATATTTCCCGGTTTCCACTGTTGCTTTTTCATCTTAAGACCTCTATTCCTGTTGCATAATATCATTCCATAATCCTACTGCTGAATCACGCTTACCAATGCGGGAATCAGCTGTTTCTTTCTGGATACCAGCCCCTTAAGCTCATAGCTGTCGGAATCCTCTGGAAGCTGAAAGGCTTCCCGGACGAGACTGTCGGAATTGGGGCCGCAGCAGAGAAGCTCCGTGGTTTCCTTCACAATATTGGTCAGCATAAAGAAAATCATATTGAGGCCGATTTCCTGATAGGCCTCCTCAAGATACGGAAGCAGCTTTTCCCGAATCTCTCCAAGCTCAATCGCATTCATGGAATTGATCTGACCTACCGCAAATTCCACGCCATTGACGCTGAACCGCTTGAAATCCTGATAAAAGATCTCCTTCGCCGTTCTGGAGCCCAGATTGCTCCCTGCGGAGAACATGTCAACAGCCAGTTCCTCAATCTCAATTCCGGCTATCCCTGCAAGAGCCTCCGCCGCCGCCCTGTCCACAGCCGTACAGGTGGGAGAACGGAACATCAGCGTATCGGAGATAATGGCGGAGCAGAGAAGACCGGCTATCTTCTTCGGTATCTCCACATTCCGTTCCCGGTACATCTGATACATGATGGTGGCCGTACAGCCCAGGGGCTGATTGCGGAAGAATACCGGCGACATGGTTTCCAAAGAACCGATTCTGTGATGATCGATAATCTCCAGAATCTCCGCAAATTCAATGCCGTCCACAGCCTGGGATTCTTCATTGTGATCCACCAGAATCAGGCGTTTGCGCTTCAGATTCAGCAGATTCCGTCTGGAGATCATTCCCACATAATTCTCATCCTTGTCAATAATCGGGAAATCGCGGTAGCGCTTCTGGCCCATGATTTCCTTGATATCCTCTGTTTTCTCTGTAACATTGAATATGGTCAAATTGTCTGATTTCATAAAAAACCGGATTGGCATACTTTGGTTAATCAGCCTTGCCGCCGTAAAGGTATCATGGGGCGTGCTGATCACCACGCAGTTATGCTCCTCCGCAAGTTTTTTTATGGTAATGGATACCTTGGCGCCCTCGCAGACAATGATACATCCCGCATGCATCTCAATGGCGCAGAGCTGAGACTCATAGCGGTTTCCAAGTATTACCAGGTCCCCCTCTTCAATATAATCCTCCATCAGATCCGGATTGGCCGCCGCTATCAACACCTTTCCCCGGTTGTAATACTCCTCTTCGGAACCCACCAGAATCTTGCCCTCCAGGGTTTCCACAATGTTGCGGTATTGGGTATTGGCCGCGGAAAGAATCTTGCTGTCATACACATCCATATAGGAAGTGGCAATGTCTCCGATGGTGATCAGCCCTTCTATCTTGCGATCCTTTGTGATTGGAAGCGTCACTACTCCCAGGCGGCGCATAAGATTCCACGCCTGCTTTAAGGACAAATTCCCCCTGACGCCTTCCGTCTTGCGAATCTCAATATCCTTTACCTGTGTCATAACGTCCGCAACGTACACGGGAGCTTCCGCCTGAAAAAAGTTTAACACATACTGGGTTTCCTGGTTGAGCTGGCCGGCGCGGGCCGCAATAAAACCGCCGCCCTCCGTTTGATTTTTCAGATAAGCGTATGCCAGTGCGGAACAGATAGAGTCCGTATCCGGATTTTTGTGCCCAATGATGTATACGGGTCTTGTGCGATCTCTTTCCATATCATTTCCTCATCTTTCAAATATCTATGGTATTTATTTTCTTAATTTTATCATTTCCTCATAGGCATTACAACCATTTTCGCCCGGCTTCGCCCTGCCTTTTTTATATAAATTGCCCTATTATAGCGCATGTATTTTTTATTCTTTTGTTTATTTTTACAATAAGTTCATGGTTTATTCATACTTTATTCACAATCTGCTGATATACTAAATTTACGTTAAAGGAAGGACTTCTTTCCTGATAAAACCGCTTTTATTACACATATAGATAAATTTTTTCATAATAGCCTCGGTGTACTTGGTACACCGGGGCACTCCTCATTTACACGCAAGTTTCTTACTTTTTATGCGGCGGACTGCCGTTCCCTGTAGCCTTTTTCACCGGACCATCCCCAGATGCAGAAACACCCTTCCTACAATCTTATCCCGGGAAACAGCGCCGAACATCCGTGAGTCCTTCGACACGGCCCGGTTATCTCCAAGCACAAAGTATGTACCCTCCGGCACCTCATAAGGAAATCCAATGCCGCCCTCCGTAGGCAGAGTCCCTTTCTGCACCTCATCATCCGTCAGAAGCTCCCCTGCCTCATTAAGGCTCACGGCGCTCCCGCCGCAGGAAGCAACTCTCTTGATATAATATACATCCTCTTCCCTTTTTACAATCACAATATCATTCTTTTGATATTCCTTATCCAGCCGGTAAAACAGAACGATTTCTCCATCCTTCAGGGTTGGCTCCATGGACTGCCCGCTGACGAATGCAATACCAATGATGTGGTGAAAGATCAGGTAAACGGCAGAAATCAGCACCAGGCACTCGATAAAAAACCGCTTCCATTCCCGCCTCTGCTGAATCTTTATCAGTTTTTCCTCCAGAATCTCTTCCGGCCCCTGTTTGATCTTCTTATCCATGTACGTATCCTGCTCTATTCTTCTACGGCAAGATTCACCTTGTCCTTCAGAACTGTCAGGCGGCCAATCAGACGCCCCAGCTCCTCCTGAAGCATTGCCATCTGCCTCTTCTGCTCCTCCTGTCCCTCCGTATACTTGAGCTTCTCGCGCTCAAGCTTCCCGGCACATCTTATCCTCTCTTCCTCCAGCTCCCTGGCACATCTTGCTTTTTCCTCTTCCAATTCCTTGGCAAATTCGGCCTTGTGCTGTTCAAGCTCCTTCATGCATTTTGTCCGCAGCTCTTCCATATCCCTGTCATGCCCGGCCGCCAGATTCGCAAGCGTTCTTCCATGCTCCGCCTTCAGGTCCTCAATCTCCTTTAAACATTCCTGTTTCATCTCATCCTGCATTTTCTCAAAATGCCCCCGGATCTCAATAACCTCATCCTGCTGCTGTTTTTTCATCTGTTTCAGCTGACCTCTGGACTGATCCCGCATCTGCTGAGCACGGCTCTGGTACATGCTGTTGAGCTGCTGCATTTTCTCCAGCACATCCTCCTTCTGATATCCAAACAGCCCTGTCTTAAGCTTCATATTCTGTAAAAATTCGTTGATCTCCGGATAATCTGCCGGAGCCGGCCCCGGCACTACATCCGGCATCTCCAGCGGCGTATATTCTCCGGACTTTACTTCCGATTTTACTTCCATGCTGTCGTTTGTCTCCATCTCTGCCGTATCCTCCTTCTTTTATCGCAGGTATTTTTTCCATCATAACCCGGAATATGCCTTTTTGCAAGCTCCATTCCTTCTTTACTTTCCATTCCAAATCCGCTATACTTAAATGCATCTCTCACACGGAAAAGGAGGCTTCCCATGTTTCGTCTTTGGGCCAAAATATTTAAAAGCAATCATATGCTTCGAGATACCGTCATCTGCGATGCACGCGAGGACACCCGGACCCACAAGGTCTTTCATGCTCTCGATGAGATCTGCTCTCAGTTCGATCTGGAAAGACCCATATGGCTGGATACCAATGTCCGCGAATTTCAGCGCCATGCGAAGGCCCGGTTTTACAGCGACAGCTTTATCGAACAGATTGATTTTGATTATCTGGAGATCCAGATGCTTGAAGAGGACGATTAAACAAGGTTTTCCGGATTCAGGCACTCCAGCTCCGGAATCACAAAAAGGCCGTTCTTACGGATTAACCGATCGTCAAAGTAGATTTCTCCGCCGCCGAACTCTTCTCTCTGAATCATAACCAAGTCCCAGTGAATGGCGCTGGAATTGCCGTTAGGCGCATCCTCGTAGCAATTCCCCGGCGTAAAGTGAATGGAACCCATAATCTTCTCATCGAACAAGGTATCCTTCATGGGGTCCAGAATATAGGGATTGACGCCGATTGCAAATTCGCCCACATAACGCGCACCCTCGTCCGTATCCAGCAGCTCATTCAGACGCTCCGTATGATTGGATACCGCATTTACAATCCTGCCGTCCTGAAACTCCAGACAGATGTCCTCGAACGTAACGCCCTGATAGAGGGAAGGCGTATTGTAGGTGATTTTTCCATTGATGGAATCCCTGACAGGCGCCGTATAAACCTCTCCGTCGGGAATGTTCAGTTCTCCCGCACAGGCAATTGCCGGAATCCCCTTTATCGAGAAAGTAAGATCCGTACCCTTTCCGGTCAGACGCACCTTGTCCGTGCGGTTCATAAGCTCCACCAGCGCCTCCATTGCCTTTGCCATTTTGGAATAATCCAGATTGCACACCTGGAAATAAAAATCTTCAAATGCCTCCGTGCTTGTACCGGAAAGCTGTGCCATGGACATATTGGGGTAGCGTAGTACAACCCAGCGTGTCTTAGGCACCCGGATATTGTGGTGCACCGGTGTGGAGTACAGTGTGTCGTACAAATGCATCTTTTCCGAAGGAACATCCGAAAGCTCGGAAACATTGTCACTTCCTCTCACGCCGATGTAGCAGTCCATCTGAGCCATCTCCTGACACGCCAGATCCGCCATAAGCTTCAGCTGCTCCTTGGTACAGCCCATCAGAACCTCTCTTTGAACCCTGGGATTGATATAATGTACAAAGGGAATTCCTCCCGCCGCATACACCTCCTTCACCAGCTGTCTTGCCAAATCCTCCGTAGATGCTCCGGTATAATTGATATATACCTTATCTCCTTTTCCCACCTTGCAGGAATAGTTTACAAGATTTTTTGCCAATGTCTTAATTCTCCCGTCCATTTAAAAACACTCCTTCTTCTATTATTTTATCACTGATTTTTTGCGGGCAGGCAGACGATGAACAGATTGCCCAGCTCCTCAAACAGCTGTGTGCTGTCGTTCATTCCCCTTCGATAGGTCTCGCCCGTAAGGGGATTCATAAATATTACATTCTGCGGATCATATCCCGTAATCAGTTCTGTTTCCGCAGCTCCGTTCAGGGCCAGCACCGGGTAGCCCTGGCTGACATAGTACAGCACCATTGCAACGGAACAGCCTGACAAATCCAAAACCCTTCCGTCCAGATGCTCCGACAGGATCTCATAAGGCGTCCGTCCTTCCTCAAGCTCCCGGGTGGTATCCAGATAATTATTTTCATTGCTTAAGAGGATCTCAATAGCAGCCTGCATACCGGATGCCTCCGGTCTTTGCTGCGGATTCTCCAGGGCCGGAATCTCTGTCCTTGTCCGCCTTCCTCCGCGCCTCCAGATATAGTCCTGACTGCTGTCTACGACTACTCCCATCTGCGCGTAAGCCTCCCGCACCGCCTCATTGACCAGCTCATAAGCTCCGGCAAAGGTTCCGTCATAGGCATATACAAAATACCGCGGGTCCCGCCCGTCCTCTTCAAGCTTAAGATTCCGGCTTCCCTCAAAGAGCACCTGCCTTGGCATCAGCCTCTGCATCTGATCCTCTCCCCGGTTTTCCGTGAGATTGAAATAATATTCCCGCTTCTTTACCCCCAGGCTTCTGGTTTCCAATGCTATTTTTTCCACAGTTTCCGCCGCATTATTCGTGATCGGCTCAGGAGTCGCTTCGGTGTAGCCGCCATCCTCCGCCTTCTGCACGCAGTTCAGAGAAATCCGGTTGTCCTCAATGGCAATCGACACCACATATTTATTCTGCTCCTCATAGGAGAATTCCCGAATCACATTTCCTCTTTCATCCTGAATTGTTACCTGTCCCATGGGGAAGATATAATTTCCCGTTACATCCTTTACAATATCCTCTTTTCTCGCCTCCCCGTAGATCAAATCCGTTCCCATAAAGCCAAGGACGCGGATGTAAAAGCCGTCCTTTGCCTTAACCACCTGCCTGCTGTAAGTCTCCAGATTCAGGACCTCAATTGCTTCAGACTCATTCAGGGTTTTTTCTCTCTGCCAGGCTGCCAGATGACCGTCCTCCGATATCAGGCAGCTCTCCTCTCCGATCCCTGTGACAATCTCTTCGTAGCTTCTCTTATTCAAATCAATGCGGCAGATATTCCCGTCAAGATAGAGGTACAGCTTCTCCTTCCTATTGACATAGGCCAGCCTTCCCACCTCGGACCTGAGAATCCGATAAGGCTTATCGCTTTCAATAAAAATACGCTCCTCCACGGAATTCTTCATGGCATCATAGGTATAAACGGCAACGCCGGTCTCTCCCTCATGACGTCCGCGGTTCATATAACCGTATACCAGGAAGTTCATGCTTCCCGACTCTTCCACATTTATAATTTTAATAGCGTGCTCCTCATAGCTGCTACGCAGATCATCCTCATCCCGGAATCCAAATACACAGGAAAGCTTATGCTGAGCTGCGTCGTAACACCAGAGATCTCCGTTTTGAACAAAAGCAATTATATTTTCTTCTTCATTCTTCTGATACTCCACCTCGGTATTCAGGATACCCAGATCAATAGTCAGCCCGGAAAATACGTCCAGTGCGGGATCAAAGATTCGATCTGTCTTCCGCTCGTAATTCAAAAGATACATCCTCTGTTCCGTATAGCGGACACGGTAGGATTCCTGTACCTGATAGCGTTCTGTCTCTCCTTTTTCATTCTCATGGCTCACTTCATATTCCAGCCGGACAGAGGCAATGGAATTCTCCAGCTCTGTCAGATAGGTGCGCACCGGACCACTCTTTTGTACCTCCATCTCGTCCCAAATCATCTGCCGATAACGGGAATGAATATTCACATATGCAAGGGTTCCGTTATCCGCGGAGGTATCCGGCTCCAAATAGGAGGTTATATTGACCGTGTTCTCTTTGTCAAAGAGCGCTTCATGAATCTCCGTAATAAATGACATGCACTCTTCCAAATGGTGCTCCGGCAGATTCAAAAGGCGGGTGTAATAAAGGGCCTCCCTTCCGCGCTCCAGCTCCAGGCGGATCACCAGAAGATATTCCTCTCCCGGGTCCAGAAGATCCTTAAGCTGAAACTCTGTCCGTATCTTCTCATCCTCCCATGTATAATCCGTAACCTGTGCATCCTCAATCAACCGTTCCGTGTTCAGACTTCGTACTTCATAAAAAATCTGCTTGACATTTGCATTGGGGCACTCAATGGACAGGGCTACCGTCCGTTCCTGCGGCAGCGGAAGCACACCTTCCCGCAAAAGGCTTCCGTCCATAGGATTAGTGTATCCATGCATCAGGTTGAGAAGGCGCCCGTTCTGTTCCAGATAAACAAGCGGAAGCGTGGCCGCTGACATAGCATCCGTCAAGTCCCGGTTTCCAAAGGACATAAAATAGCTCATGAAAAAAATCCCCAGAAAAAAAGCGGCCAGAATAGACAAAATTTTTAATATCAGCTTTTTCATCCGGCTGCTCCTTTCTTCCCAGGTTGGTTCTGCCGGCGCTGCTTATAAGCCTCCGAAGGCAGATGCTCCGATGCAAGCAGCCGTTCCAGCGTTGGCCGCACATGCAGGCCCTGTGTGCAGCTTTCATAAGCCCGGCAGTCTGTCCTGCTCTCTCCCGTACGCTTCACCGCCCGGATCAGAATATTTTTCGGCGTATGCTCCATATCTATAAATTCCAGAACCTGTGTATCATATCCCTGCTGCTCCAAAAGCTCCGCACGCAGACCGTCCGTCACCAAAGCGGCAATTCGTTCCTTTAAAAGGCCGTACTTCAGTACGGGTGCAAGCATTTCATTTTGCAGCTGTCCGTTTAATTCATGCTGACAGCAGGGAACGGACAAAATCACCTTTGTATTCCATCCGATGGCTTTATACAGAGCATAATCCGTGGCCGTATCGCAGGCGTGAAGAGTTACAACCATATCCACCTGCTCTTCCCCCTGAAACCCTGCAATATCCCCTTTTAAAAATTCCAGCTTTTCATATCCGTATTTCTTTGCCAAAGCGCTGCATTGGCAGATAACATCCTCCTTGAGATCCAGACCCGTAATACGGATATCCAGCCCGCGGCACACCTTCAGATAATAGTACATGGCAAATGTCAGATAAGACTTGCCGCAGCCAAAATCCAGAATTCTTATCTCCCGTTCTTCCGGCAAAGCCGGCAGCACATCCTCTACAAATTCCAGGAAACGGTTGATCTGACGGAACTTGTCATAGCGGGCGCGCACCACCCTTCCTTCTGCCGTCATCACCCCCAGATCCACCAGAAAATCAATGGGACGGCCTTCCACCAGAAGATAGCGCTTCTTTTTATTATGCGCAAGCTCAGGGCCTTTTACACCTGTGCTGCGAGCTTTCTCCTTAATCGTTACTTTCCCCTTTTTACTCACCAGAACGCTCGCTGTACCGGCCGTACTGTCCAGCTGAAGCTGCCGGAAGGAATCCCGCATCCACTCCGAAATCCGGTCTATGGCCTCTTCTTTCTTAAGATTCTCATGAAAAGCCTTCGTTCCCCGGAACAACTCCGCCTGAAATCTGAGCTCCTCCTTTAAAAGCACGGGGCGAATTCGGATCTTTATGATATCCGTTACGCCCCTGGAGCCGCTTATTACCATAGAAAGCAGTTCTTTATTTAAATATTTTTCCAATAAGCTCTTTAATTCTTCCATCCAAAATCCTTATTTTCTTCCTTTAAAATCCATCTTTCATTTTCGTCTACTATAGCACAAACTTTTCCAAATTACCAGTACAGCATTGCACAAATAACCGGACAATAAACCTCGGCAAATGAAAAACCGGAAATGCGTCTCTATTTCACACATTTCCGGTTTTCTGATTTTCAATACATCCAATTGCACCGCCGGTCCCTTCGGCGGCAGCGGCGCTGGTACATCTCATTGAGAAGCATCATCGTGACGAAATCCTCCATCCAATTCCGCCCGTTTGTCTCCTGCATCATCAGATCGTCCTCATATTCTTTTTTATTCAGCCGATCATAGACCCGGCGGCTGACCCGGCGGATTTGGAGCTGATCCGGATATTCGTCGAACATAAAGCTTCCGTCATACTCCATACGGTCACATTCTTCCTCTACCAGCGGTTGAATTTGTCTTGCAAGAGCCGGATAGAGTTCCCTAAATTTTCTTTGATCTCGCGCTTTTTCATCTTCCCAAGGGCAGAAAGGGCAAAAAGGGTATCGTCCATACGCTTGGTAAAAGGGCGTGGGGTTTTGTCCCGGTACATATTGCTCATAATAGGGGTTCATAAAAAAATCCTTTTTGGATAGTATATGCCAAAATCTTTTTCCTGTGCTACTCCTCCTGGGCCGCTACCCGCTCAATATGCATAGCCAGATAGCCGATTTCTACCTCGTCCAAAGGTTTGCGCAGATAGGATTCCAGGTATTTGCACACCTGCGCCGCCAGCTCATAGGCTTCCGGGAATTTTGTGGACATATAATCATTCATATTCAGCTTCAGCTTTTCCCCTTTCACCGCCCGGGCCGCCATATAACGCACATGGTTCATCAGCCGGTTGTAGGAGAGGGACATAATGTCAATCGTCTGACCCGTTGCCTCCTCCACCATGCGGATACACTCCCGGACCGTCTGGGCAATCTGCATGGAAAGAGCCACATTTTCATCCTCAATGGCCGAATGAATATGCAGGGCAATGTATCCCACCTCGTGCTCGTCAATCTCCACATGCAGGCGTTCCTTTAAAATCGGCCGGATACATTCCGCCGTCTTATACTCCATATGAAACAGCGCCCGGATATCCCCGGTCAGAGGATTGCTGATCTGATCGTTATTCTGAATCCGGCGGACCGCAAAGGCAATGTGATCCGCCATAGGGAACAAGATGCTCCAGTCAATGCGCCCGAAGGTCCGCTCACTCTCTTTCAGCACCTGTTCGGCAATCTCCAGAAAGATCGGATCCATATCCTTGACCAAATCTATAGCGTCGCCGCGCTCCGTGTGCTCACGCAGGGAATATACGGTGCAGTCTGCGGGAGCCTCTATGCGCTCGCTGACCTTTCGCCCGAAGCCAAGTCCCTTTCCGATAAGCAGATATTCCCGGTTGTCCGCCATGTTGATCGCAATGATTGTATTGTGATTCAGCGCTTTTTTTACTCTGAACATCTTCTTTGTCCCCCATTTTTATCATACGCCAGGCTTTCTGTCTGATACGCCGAACAGAAAATCATTCCTTGTATCATTTATAAAAAATATTTTTTATCCCTCATAGGTATCTACGGCATACAGGGCTTCCCCGGCCTTTACCGCTCCCGTTGAGAGCAATCGAATCTTCTGGTTCTCCCCAAGCTCCGTGCAAAGCACCGGAGACGCCAGGGACGGCGCATGGCTCTTTAAATATTCCAGATCAAGCTTCATCAGCACGTCGCCCTTTTTCACCTGATCTCCATCCTTCACCAGAACCTCAAAGCCCTCTCCGTTTAAATTTACCGTGTCAATTCCCATATGAAGAAGCATGGCAATTCCTGACGCGGTTTGGAAGCCGACGGCGTGCTTTGTCTCAAATACAAAACAAACCTCTCCGTCATCCGGCGCGCATACAACAGGCTCTTCGGGAATGACCATAGCTCCGTCGCCCATCATCCGGCCGGCAAATGCTTCATCCGGCGTCTCGGATATATCGGCCGCCGTACCTGTAACCGGGCTGTAAATGGTAACGCTCTCCACAACCCTGCCCGCTGCTTTTTCCGCCTCCTGCTCCGGCTCTGCCTCAGTTTTCTTTGCCTGCGCCGGGGAATACTCTTCATCCGGCGCGTATTCCAGATAGTCTTCCAGGTTGGACTTAATCACCGTTACACGGGGGCCGTAGATTACCTGTACGCCGTTTCCTTTGTGAACCACACCGGAAGCGCCTGTGGACTTCAGCAGCGCATCGTCCACCAGGTCGGACTTGTGAACCGTGCAGCGCAGTCTTGTAGCGCAGCAGTCCACATCGGAAATATTCTTCTTACCGCCAAGTCCCCGGCAGATAGCCTCTGACAGAGCGTCCTCCTCGGAAGCGCCGCCCTCCTGCGCTCCCTGTGTGCCTTTTTTCCTGGCGTCCACATCACTTCTTCGGTAAAGCTTCACTTCCTCATTGTCGTCACGGCCGGGAGTCTTCAGATCCATTTTGCGGATCAGGAAGGAAAACAGCAAATAGTAAACAACAAAGTAAGCCGCACCTACCACCACAATCCATACCCAGCTTGTCTTTGCATTTCCCTGAAGAATACCAAACAGGAACATATCAATAAGACCGCCGGAGAAGGTCATTCCCACGCCTACGCCGAACACATGCATCAGCATATAAGCCAATCCTGCAAATATACAGTGGATGGCATACAAAAGCGGCGCTACAAAGAGGAAAGTAAACTCCAAAGGCTCCGTAATACCGGTCAGCATAGAGGTCAGAGCCGCGGATAACAGAAGACCGGCGACGGCTTCTTTTTTCTCCGGCTTCGCTACCTTGTACATGGCAAGGGCCGCTCCCGGAAGGCCGAAGATCATCAGCGGGAATTTGCCGGCCATAAACCGTGTTGCGGATACGGCAAAATGCTCGACTGTCGGATCTGCAAGCTGCGCGAAGAAGATATTCTGGGCGCCCTCTACCATCCGGCCGGCAACCTCCATCGTTCCGCCAAGGGCTGTCTGCCAGAAGGGGAGATAAAATACGTGATGAAGGCCAAAGGGAATCAGCGCGCGCTCCATCAGACCATACACCCAGGTTCCGGCATAGCCGGATTCCAGCACCACGCCGCCTACCGCATAGATGCCCTGCTGAAT
Organism: Clostridia bacterium; assembly: GCA_910576325.1. Lineage (GTDB taxonomy): Bacteria > Bacillota > Clostridia > Lachnospirales > Lachnospiraceae > Laedolimicola. Next base: position 195,544 of record CAJTIM010000002.1, on the reverse strand, counting down.
CACCGGCCAGATATAAAACATCAGAATACCTACAATGGTATAAGTAAGGCCGCTGACAATGGGTACAAACCGGGTGCCGCCGAAGAAGGACAATACCTGAGGCAGTTCAATCTTGTAGAAACGATTGTGAAGGGCCGCAACGCCCAGTCCTACGATGATACCGCCGAACACGCCCATCTGCAAAGAGGTGATTCCCACAACGGAGGCGGTAGCGCCTTCCAGCATGGCCTCCGCTCCCCCGTGGTTTCCGATCATGGCTCCGATAGATGCGTGCATAATGAAAAATGCAATCGCCGCTGCCAAAGCCGCCACTTCCTTTTCCTTCTTTGCCATACCGATAGCGACGCCCATAGCAAAGATAATGGGAAGATTGGCGAATACGATATCGCCGGCTGCACTCATTACCTTAAGAATTGCGTTTAAAAAGGTTCCGGGACCCATAATCCCCATGAGTCCGTAAGCCTCGAGCATTGTTTCGTTGGTGAAGGAACCTCCTACACCAAGCAGCAGACCTGCCACCGGCAGGATTGCGATTGGAAGCATAAAGGAACGTCCCACTCGCTGCAGTACTCCAAAAATCTTGTCTTTCATACTGAAACCCTCCTACTTATTCGTTGCGCAACATTCCTTCCAATGTTTGCAGATTGTAAGGAATATTACTGATTTTAGTTCCGGACGATTTATCCACATCTTGCTTCCTTACTATGCCCACTTTTCCCCATTTTTTACGCAAAAAAAGCATTAACGTGCATAAACATCCAAAATATTCATGCATAGTTAATGCCTGCCTAACAGTTACATACTATATCACTGGAATTAAAATAGCATTTGTGGAAAGATTTGTCAAGAATTTTTTTACATTCTAAATTAATTCTAAATTCAGGCGGCAAATCTTATTAAAACAAACATTTACACCTTCTTAAGCGTAAAAAAGTATACAAAAAACAGTTCATTTCCGCTTATCTGTTATATCATACCTGTTCAATGTGCTTATGTGTCTGTCCCGAAACCAGAGCGCAAGAAACAGCAGCGACATTGCCGCCCAGTACAAAAATTTGATCACTTTTTTCAAATTATCACCCGACTCTTACATGGTTTTTACGGGAAAAGTTCTCGTCGCTTGAACACAAGTAAATTATGCCTTCAACAAAGGATACGAGTGCCGGTATATAGGTCCAGCAAAAAACCAGGTACAGAATCCCCATACCAATCTTCCCCAGATAAAACTTATGTACGCCGAATCCTCCTAACAGAAGCGCAAGCACTCCGGCTGTCACCTTACTCTTTACCGGCCATCCGGCATTCGCTTCGGATGCATAAACCGGCGGCTGCATTCCCTGGTAATTCACAGGCTGTTGCTGCTGAACGTATACTGTCTGCGGCTGCTGAACATATATCGGCTGCGGCTGCTGGGACTGCAGCTGCTGCGCTGCCTGCCGGACACTCAGCTTTTCTCCGCAATATTCACATTCGGTTGCTGTGGGATCAATCGGTGCTCCACACTGTGGACATACATATCCTGCCATAACATCTTCCTCCTAAACAATTATCATTTATCGTTTGCCCATCAATATACGGGCTTCTTTTCTCAGCGCTCTACTTTCTTTCCGCATTCGGGACAGAACTTCATGCCCGGAGTCAGTTTGCTTCCACATTCGCAAACCATCTCACTGTTATTAAACCCGCATTCGGGACAGAATTTTGCATTCACGGGAATACGCGCCTTGCACGAAACACATTCCTTTGTGTCTTCCTTGTGCAGGGGATTGCCTACGGTCTGGCTCATGGATGCGCCTACCCCCATAGCCGCCCCCAGGCCCATGCCGCCTGCTACAAATGCTCCCGCTATGCCGCTCTTGTTATTGGCCGCGCCTTCATAGACATCGAAGGAACGCTTTGTTGTATAGCGCCCGTCTCCCATAATCTCAAAGGCGGCCTTATCCTCAAGGATCTCATTGATTTTCTCAAAGTCCTCATCCGGAAAATTAATGGATTCTATAAAGAAATTCACAACCTTGAAGCCGTATTTCTCAAATTCCGGCGTGATCTTTTCTTTTACCTTATCTGACAGGCCCTCCAGCCGGGCGGCAATCTCCAGAGCCGATATTTTATTCGTTATAATGGCATCTGCTATGACAGACTTTGCCTTGATTGCCAGGATGCCTCGGTAGTATTCTTTGATCTTATCAAACTTTACAAGCTCATCCTTCTGCATACCGCCAATCAGTTCTTTAAACAGTGTGGACACATCCGTAACGCGAAGTCCCATCTGGCCGAAGGCGCGAACTCTCAGTTTTACATAATACTTGGGGTCGATCAGCTGTATGGGATCGGTGGTTCCCCAGTTAATGTCCAGTTTTAAAATTGTGTTTATAAAATAAACTTCCGCGCTGAAGGGCGTTTCTCCTCCGAAGGGCAGATTTACAATGGAATTTAATATCGGCAGATTGGCTGTGGACAGCGTATATGTACCGGGATAAAATACATCCGCCACGGCTCCGCCCTTTACAAAAATGGCGGCCTGCCCCTCCTGCACAATCAGCTGCGTGCCCAATACCAGCTTTTCGCTTGGATGCTTGTATGTCAGCCAGTCACGGCTTTTTAATCCGTCAAATCTTACTACATTTATAATAGCCAATGCCTTTTCCCCTCTTTCTTATACGGCTGTCTTTGTACTTCATATCTGTTTTGAAGATCTTTTCTTTACATCTTATTTTAGTTTACAACAAATATATATGTTTTGCAATCATTTCTAAAAGTTGACAAAAATAAAACAGGGCAAAGTCAACCAAAAGTCAACTTTACCCTGCATAAATTCATTTAAGCCTGCGCCCTCTGCTGTTGTTTCTCCTTGTAATGATGCTTCTCCTCCAACATCATATCCTTTACCTTCATCAGACGAATCTGCGTACTTCTCTCATTTTCATCCAATTTCATGGTAATATACTTGATGTTGCTCTGGGCCTGAGGAATGATCACGTGCTCCAGCGCGTTTACACGGCGGCGGGTTTTCTCAATCTCGCTGGCCATCAACTGGCAAGCCTTCTCACGTTCCGCCAGCAGCAGCATATCCGGCAGAATATCCGCCAGAGACTTTACCGCGTCATCCAGATCGCTGGATGTAAACGCAAAGCCGTAAGAATAAATATCATTCGTATCCGCAGTCCGGGTCTTGTACTCAAACACCGGAATATCCACGCTCATTACATTCTTGGTAGAGGTTTCCAGATATACCTCCTGCTTGGGCGCCATCAGCGCAACACGCAGAATTTCCTCCGACATTCCTGCCTTGGCAATGACAAAATTCTTGTTGGCAGATTTGATGCCTGCCTCCACTTTCTCACGAAGAGCCATGTTTTCACGGACCATCTCAAGGAACTGACGCATCAGCTCGTCTCGCTTATCCTTCAGAAGCTTGTGCCCCCGGGTAGCCGTAACCAGCTTTTTCTTCTGCTTGGTCAGCTCCATTCGGGTTGGAGTTACCTGGGTAGATGCCAATCAAATCACCTCCCTAGAACTTTCCGTAGTATTCATCCAGATACTTATCGTCGATACGTTTCAGCTCGGACCTCGGCAGAATGGAAAGAAGCTTCCATCCAATGTTCAGAGTTTCCTCAATATCACGGTTTGCCAGATAGCCCTGAGATACATATTCCTTCTCAAATGCATCCGCAAACTTCGCATAAATCAGGTCAATATCGGAAAGAGCGGCCTCTCCCAAGATTACCATCAGCTCCTTTGCCTCCTTACCGCGGGAGTAAGCGGCAAACAGCTGGTTCATGGTATTGGAGTGGTCGGCACGTGTCTTTCCGTCGCCGATACCCTTATCCTTCAGACGGGACAGAGACGGCAGTACGTCGATAGGAGGCGTTACACCCTTACTGTAAAGCTCACGGCTTAAGATCACCTGACCCTCGGTGATGTAACCGGTCAAGTCGGGAATCGGGTGAGTCTTATCGCCCTCGGGCATGGTTAAGATAGGAATCATGGTGATACTTCCGTCCTTGCCCTTCTGACGTCCGGCACGCTCATACAGCGTAGCCAGGTCGGTATACAGATATCCCGGATAACCGCGGCGGCCCGGAACTTCCTTACGGGCTGCGGATACCTCACGGAGAGCGTCCGCATAGTTGGTAATATCGGTCAGAATAACCAGTACGTGCATACCCTGTTCAAATGCAAGGTATTCCGCTGCCGTCAGAGCCATACGCGGTGTAGCAATACGCTCAACGGCCGGGTCATTTGCCAGGTTGACGAAGAGAACGGTACGGTCAATGGCGCCCGTCTCCTTAAAGCTGTTGATAAAGAAGTTGGACTCCTCGAAGGTAATACCCATAGCGGCAAATACTACGGCGAAAGACTCATCCTTGCCCCGAACCTTTGCCTGTCTTGCAATCTGCGCTCCAAGCTGTGCATGGGGCAGACCGGAAGCGGAGAAAATGGGCAGCTTCTGTCCACGTACCAGAGTATTCAGTCCGTCAATAGCGGAAATACCGGTCTGGATAAACTCGTTGGGGTAGTCACGGGCTGCCGGATTCATGGGCAGGCCATTGATGTCACGGCGCTCGTCCGGCAAAATCTCGGGTCCCTTGTCAATGGGGCGTCCCATACCGTCAAACACGCGGCCAAGCATATCCGCAGACACGCCAAGCTCCAGGGTTCTTCCCAGGAAGCGCACCTTACTGTTGGACAGATTGATACCGGTTGCACTCTCGTAAAGCTGTACCAGTGCGTTTGTTCCGTCAATCTCCAGAACCTTGCACCGACGGGTTTCCCCGTTCGCCAGCTCAATTTCACCGATCTCATCATAGGTTACATTTTCAACACCCTGGACCAGCATCAACGGGCCGGCAACTTCTTGTATTGTTCTATATTCCTTTGGCATTTAGAAGTCCTCCTTCCCGAGTAAATTGGCAATCTCTGCCGCAAGCTCCTTGGTGATTGCATCATATTCCTTCTGAATGTCGTCATTCAGGGTATATTTGAAACGTCCGATACGCTCGCGAACCTCCATCTTAATAAGTCCGTTCACATCAGCGCCCTTATTCAGCGCCTCAACGCCTTCCTCATAGAACTTAAGCACCAGCTTCATCATTAAATACTGCTTCTCAAGAGATGTGTAAGTATCTACCTCATGGAAGGAATTCTGATGCAGGAAGTCCTCACGGATAGACCGGGCTGCTTCCATCTTCAGACGGTCCGGTGCGGAAAGTGCATCCATACCTACCATCTGCACGATTTCATTTAACTCCGCCTCTTCCTGGAGAAGTGACATCAGGCTCTGACGCAGCTCCATCCAGTCCTCGGCCACATTCTTGTTGAACCAGTCAGCCATATCATCCACATACAGGGAATAGCTGGTCAGCCAGTTGATAGCCGGGAAGTGACGCTTGTAGGCCAGAGCGGAATCCAATCCCCAGTATACCTTTACGATACGTAAGGTTGCCTGGGATACCGGCTCGGAAATATCTCCGCCAGGCGGTGAAACGGCTCCGATTACGGACAGCGCTCCGATGCGCTCATCCTTTCCAAGAGAAACCACACGTCCTGCACGCTCATAGAACTGTGCCAAACGAGAACCTAAGTATGCCGGGTATCCCTCCTCACCGGGCATCTCCTCCAGACGTCCTGACATCTCACGGAGAGCCTCGGCCCAACGGGAGGTGGAGTCTGCCATCAATGCTACGGAGTAGCCCATATCACGGAAATACTCCGCAATGGTGATACCTGTATAAATAGATGCCTCACGAGCCGCAACGGGCATGTCGGAGGTATTGGCAATCAGTACGGTACGCTCCATCAGAGAACGGCCGGTCTTCGGGTCCTTAAGTTCCGGGAACTCGTTCAAAACGTCCGTCATCTCATTTCCACGCTCACCGCAGCCGATGTAAACTACGATATCTGCCTCCGCCCACTTTGCAAGCTGATGCTGGATAACCGTCTTACCGGAACCGAAGGGTCCGGGTACGGCTGCCACACCGCCCTTGGCAATGGGGAAGAGTCCGTCTACAACACGCTGACCGGTAATCAGAGGCATCTCCGGCGGCAGCTTTTCCAGGTAAGGACGGCCCTTACGAACAGGCCAGCGCTGCATCATGGTCAGCTCTTTGTCGCCGTCTGCCGTAGCAACAACAGCTACTACCTCTTCTACCGTAAATTCGCCTGCTTTGATCTCTTTTACCGTGCCTGCAGTTCCCACAGGCACCATAATCTTCTGTACTACGGAAGCCGTCTCCTGTACGGTACCCAGTACATCGCCCGGCTCTACCTCGTCGCCCACCTTGGCAACGGGTACGAAATTCCATTTCAGATCGCGCTTCAGGGAGGGAACCTCCACACCGCGCTTCAAGTTATTGCCAGACAGCTTCATAATGTCATCCAGCGGACGCTGAATACCATCGTAAATACTGCTGATAAGTCCCGGTCCCAATTCTACGGACATGGGTACATTCATGGATTCAACGGGTTCGCCGGGTCCAAGTCCGGAGGTTTCCTCATATACCTGAACGGACGCCTCGTCCCCGTGCATCTCTATGATTTCGCCGATCAAACGCTGATTGCTGACACGAACCACGTCGAACATGTTCGCATCGCGCATTCCGCTTGCAATGACCAGCGGTCCTGCTACTTTCTTTATTGTTCCTATACTCATTTGGACGAATCACCCACTTTCTGTTTAATTATTACTGAATAAAATATCCGATCCAACGGCCTGCTCCACGGATTTGCGGACGCTCTCGATTCCCTTGCCCGTATTGCCGGACACGCCGGGAATCAAAATCACAGCCGGAAGCACCTGCTCCCTGAGCTTTCCAATCTCGTGCTCAATCTGGGCTGCCAGACTTTCCGTAACGTAGATCACGGCATACTCGCCGCCGGCCAGTTGGTGCAGCTTTTTTGTGGCCTCCACGGGTTCTGTCACAGGAAATGTATCAAGTCCCAGTGTCGCAAAGCCGTATATGCTGTCATAATCTCCCAGAACTGCAATCCTATACATACATCTCCCTTACCCTTTCCCGGATGGAATCATCCGACAGGCCGTTGAGCTTCCCGGACAGGATAATTCTTACCGTTTTAATCTCATTTTCCCGGGCCAGGGCGTAGGCCACAATCGGTCCCACGGAAAATGAGTTGTATTTCTGCGGACGGATGGTGTAGATAATCCGGTTGTCGCACCAGCGCTCAAAGGCGGAAGGCGATACGGCCAATGCCTCCGCACCCTCTGCATAGTCCGTGCCTGCCAGATAGTCCCGAATGGCTTCCGGGCCGCCAAGGGCCGCATGAGCCATGGCATCTACGCTGAGGCTGTCGCAGGGTGCAAGCGCTCTTTTCATAAACTCCAAAGATTTTGCGGTTTTCTGTGAACGAACTGCAATCTTGATATCGGCCACGGCCACGGCGGATTCCGCATAATGGCGGATGACTTCATCCTTTGCCGCCCTGCCTGCCTGGTAAATGGCGTCAAGAGCCGCCCGGTCCACAATCACATCGCAGAGCTGACCGTCCCTTGTATGAAGCAGCGTCTCGAAGGCTTCTGCCGCGGCGCCTGCCATATACTCCGGAAGGCTTCCGAAATCCCGGCTTTTTACTGCTTCCAGAATCTCTTCCGCGGAAGGGTTCGTATCCTTGTAAAAGATGTTAGAGGTGTTCCCCTCCGTGCATACTTCCTTGATAGCCGCTTTCAGATTGTGAAACACATTGGGATAATCCAGGATGCCGAACACGGACATGTCAGGCACAAGCTCGCGAATATCCTCCCATGTTTTTTCCCTCTCCCGGGTCAGTATCTTCTCTGCGTCCATTGGAGTATCCGAATCTCCCCAGCCCTTTTCCTGCAGAAACTGAAGGCAGTTTTCGTAGGTTTTACGGGCAAGCAGCTGTTCAATGGTAGCTGCCGAAAAGAGGGATAACTCCTTGGAACGGATTCGCGCAACCGCATAGGTATATTGTAAATCAGACATGTTGTAACCTCCTTATGCGTGTTATGCGAACAGCTCCTGATGGATCTTATCCTGCAGGGCATCTCTCTGAGTATTGAACAGCGCCCTAAAGGTACAGTTCTCCTCGATGCCTCCGTATACCAGAATAAATCCGTTTTCTATTCCTTTGCTTTCTTTCTGAAGGGTCAGACTGCCGCCTTTCTTTGCGGCAATTGCAGAAATTTCTTTCTCAAACCCGGCAGGAAGACGCTTTAAATCTGCCGCGGAAAAATAAATCTCTCCGCTTTCCGATAATGCAAACTTCTCAAGCATCTTTCGTATCATTGCGAAATATGCTTCCTCGTCCATTGTATTCAGAGATGCGTATGCTTTTTCCAGAACGGAGGCAATCACTTCCTGCTTTGCCTGCAAAATTAAGGTTCTGCGCTGCAGGTCTGCGGAGGATTTAATACGCTCCAGGTAATTAGCGGCGCTTGTCTCTGACTGTTCGGACTTCTGCTCTAAGAGCTTATCCGCTTCCGCCTTTGCTTCCGAGACAATTTTTTCCGCTTCTTCTCTGGCCGTATTCAAACGGCTCTCAGCTTCTGCCTTTGCCTCGTCCACAATTTGGCTTACCATTTTCTCTAATCCAGTCATCAATCAGCTCTCCTTTTCTGGGATTTTTCCATCTGTTGCTTAAACCGGGATAGAGTTTACGGCCAGGATGGAAACCAGAAGTGCAAGGATCGCATAGGTCTCAACCATAGCAGGGAACAGCATAGCCTTACCAAACTGCTCCGGCTTCTTTGCTACGATGCCGATGGATGCAACGGAGGTCTTGCCCTGGTTTACTGCGGAAATCAGACCTACAATACCAATCGGAAGGCAGGCTGCCAGAATCATAAGGCCGGTAGGAACATCAATTGCTGCCATGCTGCCACCAAGAAGACCTGTCTTGGACAGTGTAACGAAAGCTACCAAAAGTCCGTAGATACCCTGTGTACCGGGCAGAAGCTGCAGAATCAAAACCTTAGAGAACTTTGCCGGGTCCTCTGTTACAACGCCTGCTGCTGCCTGACCTGCGATTGCAACGCCCACTGCAGAACCGATGCCTGCCAGAAGTGCTGCAACTGCTGCTCCTAATAATGCGTAAACGCCTCCTAATTGACCTAACATAATTAATTTTCCTCCTTAATATCTACATATTTTGTTTTCATATTAAATGGGTTGAAGGGTCTTCCTCCACCCTCGTAAAACTTTCCGAAAAACTCTACGTACTGCAGACGGTTGGTATGCACATATGCTCCCAGAATGTTGATAGCCAGGTTGAGCACATGGCCTACCACAAATACCAGGATAAATACGATTGCTCCCACAACGCCGCTTCCCGCCATGCTTCCCATAGAGTTGATAACGGAAGCGATAACGCCGGTTGCCAGTCCCAGAGCAAGAAGTCTGGAATAGGAAAGCACGTCGCTTAGCCAGCCTGTTACATTGTAGAGATCGTATGCGCCCAGGGCGATACGCAATGCAAAGTTCTTGTTGTCGCGGCCGGACATCAGGCAGATTCCTGCCGCTCCGCCGATTGCCATAGCCTTTGCCAGCGTATTCACTGCCGGCGGGAAGGTGAAATACATCTGAGATATGGATGCAAACATGCTGCTTGGCAGGAACATCAGTATCAATCCCATCAGGAAAATAACCCAAAGTCCCACATCGCAGAAGCAATCCAGGTATTTTTTGTCCCTTATCAGCATATATGCTTTGAGGCCAAGTCCCAGGAACATATGAATCAGTCCGAACAGCATGGAATAAACAAGCATCTTCATAGGATCATTCAGCGGAACAAACCAAAGCGCTTTTATAGTCACCTGCTGTCCGAAGAAGGTCCGTGATACAACATCCACTACATCGCCGAAATAGCCGCCGAAAAGCACGCCCCATACTAATGTGGAAATACCGCAGTACATGAACAGCCGAAGGGACTTTTGCATACCCTCGCCCATGCGCGGGAATTTCTTAAGTACGATGGCGCAGGCCAGAAAGACCATCAGTCCGTAGGCCGCGTCGGAAAGCATCAGTCCGAACAGGAAAATGTAGCACCACGCCATAATCGCGGTGGGATCAATCTCGCCCTTGCCCGGAAGTCCGAAGGACTCCACAACGCCCTCAAAGGAAGCGGCCAGCTTGCCGTTCTTGAGAAGAATGGGGGGAATATCCTCTTCTTCCACATCCGTTACCTCTACGCTTAAGGTAAAGTTCCTGTCAAGCTCCTGCTTTAAGCTCTCTCCGTCGCGCTTGGGCACATAGCCGGTTATCAGGAAGGTACTCTTAGACTGTATCAGTCCTCCCAGCACCTCATACTTATCCAGTCTTACCCGGTAGTAATCCGCTACCAGCTCCAGATCACGTCTTGCCTCTGCGAAAGCGGCAATCTGGGAAATGATTTCCTCATTTTTCTGAATGAGGGCTTCACGTTTGCCCCGAAGCTGCTCCTGCCGGTCTGCCGGTAAGAGGCTTCCTATCTGGGACGGTCTTGCAAAGCCGATGCTCCGCAGTCCTTCTTCCATGACAGGCGCATCCTTTTTCCCGCAGATTACACAGAGATACGTCTGATCCCGATCTGTGGAGATAACCTCCGCAAAAAAAGCGTCCACATCGGGGACGGCCTGGGTTACTGCTGCGTAAAGCTGCTCGGTGTTCATTAGCTCCGAAACGGTACCCACAAACCCTTCTGTTTTTCTGGTTCCCATGAAGTTCATGGGGACATCCAGGTTCTTCCAGGGTTCAAGGGCCTCTATCTGGTTTTCCCGTTTCTGAATATTTGCTTTGTTTTCTGCTATCTGTCTGGAAAGGGACACCAGTTGGCGTGCCTTTGACATAATTGCATCCTGACGTTTGATCACACTGTCGTAGCTCCGGGCGTCTACCAGGGCTTTTCCTTCCAGTGAGGCCAGCATGCCTTTCTTTTCCGGAACATATTCCTGCAGTATCTCTAAGGCGCGTTCCGCAGCCTGTGCATTCTTTTCGAAAATATTTCTGGAGCTAGACGTATCCATTTTCTTAAAAACTTCATCTTCTTCCACATGGGCGTCAATCTCTACCACGCCTTTTTGCTGAAGAAGCTCCAGAAGCTTTTTTCTGTCCTTTTTCATTGCACAGATGCCGATCCGCTGCATCTCCAATACTGCCATATACATCCCTCCTCTCTGTTATTCTCCTAAATTTGCCTGCGCAAGCTCTTTTATATGAGTTCAGAAGTTACGGCTTTTACTGCTTTGGCTTCCTCCTGTGCCGCAAGAGCTTTCAACGCGTCGGCTTCCTTCTGTGCTTCCGCGGCGGCTTCCTCCAGGATCTTACCTCCTGAATCTTTTGCTGTCTGCATGCGCAGAGCTTCCTGCTCCTTTGCCTGGACAGCAGCCTTTTCCCGAATCTCACGGGCTTCTTCTTTTGCCTTGGCAACAAGCTCTTCGCTCTGCTCCTGGGCTTCCCTCAGAATCGCCTCTGCCTGGGCTTCCGCTTCTTTCACAGCATGAACTGCTTCCTGAACCACTCAATCACCACCTGTTCTTTCTCAATTCATGTAAATTATTTCTTTACACATCCCTTAAATATTAGCATTTTCTTAATTGATAGTCAATGTGCAAATCCGTAATTTTGCCTGATATCCGCCCAATTTATGCGATAGTTTTTTATATTAAGCGTCAATTGGTTTACTATAATTTATTATTTGTAAGAATTTATAATATTTTCTATTATTTTACATCCATTTTTTTGTTATCTGCTGCGGTATTGTCTACGTTTCTATAAATGCCCCTTGTATCCGTATCATACCGAAAAATTTCATATTTTCTTGTATTTCATCAAAAAAGTATGCTATGATTAAAACCAGCCGGTTATCCGGCAATTTAAGGGAAAGATGTGAGGAGTGAATACGATGCTGCAAATAATTACGGACATCAATACTGCGGTGAATAACCTTGTGTGGGGAATCCCGGCTATGGTCTGCATTATTGGTGTGGGACTTTATCTTAGCTTACGCACCCGTTTTATCCAGTTCCGCAAGTTCGGCCATACGTTCCGGGTAACTATCGGAAAGATTTTTGCCAGATCCGGCGCAGCCGAGGGCGCGGTTACACCCTTCCAGGCCGTATGTACGGCTCTTGCCGCTACGGTAGGCACGGGGAATATTGCCGGTGTTGCCGGCGCTATTGCCATCGGAGGTCCGGGAGCGGTGTTCTGGATGTGGGTTTCTGCATTGCTTGGTATGTGTACGAAGTTTTCCGAGGTTACTCTGGCCGTGCATTTCAGGGAGAAGAATCAGCACGGCGACTGGGTAGGCGGTCCGATGTACTATATTAAGAACGGCTTGGGGCCTAAGTGGAGATGGCTGGCCGTGGTGTTTTCCGTCCTTGGTATTCTGACGGTTTTCGGTACGGGAAATGCGACTCAGGTGAATACGATTACCACGGCGATTAATACGGCTCTTTTGAATTATAATGTTATTTCTTCCGATTCCGTTCATACGCTTAATCTGATTATCGGAATTGTGATTATGGTTCTGGTTGCTATGATTCTCTTAGGCGGCATCAAGCGGATCGGCCGGGTTACGGAACGTCTGGTTCCTTTTATGGCTGTGTTCTATATTATCCTGGCTATCGGCGTGATTGCGGTACATATTGAGAATGTTCCCGGTGTTTTTGCCGCTATTTTTCAGGGGGCCTTTGCTCCTTCTGCCGTTACGGGCGGTGTTGTGGGAACTATGTTTTTAAGTATGCAAAAGGGCGTTTCCCGGGGTATTTTTTCCAATGAGGCCGGTCTTGGTACGGGATCGATTGCTCATGCGGCGGCGGATACGGATGATCCGGTGAAGCAGGGGTATTTCGGTGTTTTTGAAGTGTTTATGGATACGATTATTATCTGTACCACTACGGCTTTGGTTATTCTGTGCAGCGGCGTGCCGGTGGGCTACGGGTCTGCGGCGGGCGCGGAGCTGACTATCAGCGGATTTACGGCTACTTACGGGAATTGGGTGTCTATCTTTACGGCGGTGGCTCTCTGTTGCTTTGCTTTTTCTACGATACTTGGATGGGGGCTTTATGGGACGCGGTGTATTGAGTTCCTGTTCGGGTCTAAGGCGAATAAGCCCTTTATGCTGGTGTATTCGGCAGTCGCGATTGTGGGGGCTACCGTGAATCTGGGGCTGCTGTGGAGTATTGCGGATACTTTTAACGGATTGATGTCGATTCCCAACCTGGTTGCTTTGTTCCTGCTTGGCGGGACTATTGCGAAGCTTGTGAAAGGGGCGGATGGGAAGTAAGGCAAGGCTGCTTTCAGGATTGTGTTGTTTTGAAGATGGGTGGATATTTATATTTGAAGAGTTTGGATAGTTGGATAGCCGCGGTGTTTTTTGGAATGCTGCGGCTTTTTATTTGTGTTTGTATATGCCTGGGGGCTGCGGGTCAGACGGACATGGCCCGGGCTGCCCTCGCAGGCCTAAGTGTTCATCTTGTGCCGGCATGTTCATTTGACTGTGCCAGGATGTCGGTATTGTGAGTCGCTTCTTTGCTGAAATATATTTAAATAAATTTAAAGAGCATCAAATTATTTCTGTTGTTTTTTCTTGTTTTTCCCATTTCCGCGTATTATAATATTACTGTTCATGTATTAAAAAATATGCTGTCGGCGAGGGAGTAAACGGCGGTATAGAAAGTTTCTTTTTTTAATATGCGCGTCAAAGCGACTTTACCTTTTGGCGCTATTGCGCAGCGATTTTAAATAGTAGGAGGAAAAAGCCATGCCGGTTATGAATGTAATCAAGAATGAGGCATACGGCAATATGCTTTGTGCCAAGATTCCATGCGAGGACTTTAATATCGGTTCTCAGCTCATTGTGGCGGAGTATGAAGAGGCATTGTTTGTAAAGGACGGTGTAATCGAGGAGATCTTCGGGCCGGGAAAGTACACGCTGAACACAGAGAACTACCCGTTTCTTACAAAGCTCGTGTCAAAGCTTCTGACAGGAGGCGTAAGCGCCTACAGCTGCAAGGTATATTATATCAACAAGTCCCATCACCTGGAATTAAAATGGGGAACGCCCATGCCCATCCGCTGCATTGACCCCGTATGGGGAATTGAAACGCACGTCCAGGGGCGGGGAGCCTATTCCGTAGTCGTGAAGGACGGCAAGAAGTTCTTTGTAAAAATGGTGGGCGCCAATGAGGCGGCAGCGGAATCGGATATCATCAAGCAGTTTAAGACAGCATTTCTGCAGAATATAACAGATCAGCTCTTTGAATACTTAAACGGAGCGGAGACAGAGGTCATCGTTACCTGCAACCGGAAGAACGCCCTGGCTCAGACCCTGACCCCGATCCTGAACCATGTTCTGGATGAGTATGGCCTGGAGTTGGTGAACTTCTATATTGAGAATCTGGAGATTCCGGAAAAGGATGATTCCATGCGACGTATCCGCGAGATGCGTATTCAGCGGCAGGAGCGGCAGTTCGAGCGTGAGCAGACGATGGCGGATCAGCGCCTGGAATTTGGCATGCGCCAGGAGAGCGCGGTGGCGGACCGTTTTGTATCCGGCCAGAAGGCGCAGTCCGATTACGAGCGGATGAAGATTCGGGATCAGGACGGCAACAACGGCTGGGCAAGGCAGGAGGCCGCGGAGATTATGAAAACAATGGCGGAGAATCCGGACGGTAGCAGCAACATTATGGCAGAGATTGGAATGGGCCTGGGAATGGGACGGGCCATCGGCAACGCGGCCGAGGATATGTTTGCCAACCTGAATGCGCCGGGAGGAACAGGCGGACAGAAAACCATCATTTGTCCTGCCTGCAATGCGGCGAATCCCGAGGGCACCAAGTTCTGCGGAAACTGCGGCGAATCCCTGGCGCCGAAAGCCAACATCTGCGCCAACTGCGGCGCCGAGGTGGCGCCCGGCATGAAATTCTGCGGACAGTGCGGAACACCTGTAGCGCCTGTAGTAAAGCACTGTACCAACTGCGGGACCGAGCTTGCTCCTGATGTAAAGTTCTGCGGAAACTGCGGAACAAAGGTAAATTAGTAGGAGGAAGCCGGAATGAATAAAAAAATAACAAAGCTGGCAGGGGCCGTCGTGTTCCTGATTCTGATTAATATAGGCCTGTTTTCCCTGGCCGCCATAAAGCTAACATCCTTTTGGATAAGCTGGATCTTTATACATATTGCATTTCTCATATTTGCCGGAATCCTGATCTTCAGCGCGCCGGAGCAGAGAAAGCTTAAGTTTGCCTATTCCGAGACGGCGGTAGCGGCCTATTATTTCATTATAGAGCTGATCGCAGGCTATGTGCTGCTGACGTATTTTGTATTTATTCCCGTGATATCTTTTGTGATACAGACGGTGATTCTTGCGGTATTTTTGATCGCCTTCTTTATGCTGAAAGGAATGAACCGCGACATAGACCGGAAGGAAGACGCGGCAAAGGCTGATCTGCGTCAGTTCCAGGCCATACTGGAATTTATGAAGGATGTGCAGAGTCAGGTGGACTACAGCGCTCCCTATAAAAAAACCATACAGCACGCCTACGACGCCATCAGCGGCTCCCAGGTAAAATCCTCCCCCGCCGTATATGAGATGGAAAAAAACATCTGGGACCTGATCGGCCAGTTAAAAAAAGAAGTCGCAGCGGAAAATGAGGAGCGCATAAACGCCCTTTGCCGCGACATCGAGAATCAGACGGCAGAGAGAAACCGCCGTCTCCGGATGGAGCGCTAAAAAAGATAGCTTCCGACAGAGAGAAAAATACAAAAGGAGAATATACAAATGAACAATACATCTTATCCCTGGTACTTATCATGGCCGGCAATTATTGTTGTTTTCATCTTTTTCTGGCCGGCGGCCATCGTTTTAATTTATCTGAGAACCCAGAGCACAAAGGGAGGCGCGTTTGCGGCGGCGTCCAACAAAAAAATTTATATGATTCTGGGCGGCGTCCTGATAGTATTCGGCCTGCTGCGCTTCAAAAACTCCGTTCCAATGGCACTGTTTCTGATTGTGGGCGGCGCCGCGATGATTTATTATGCAAATACACTGGCAAAAAAAGCCTCCAGAAATAAGAGCTACATCGATCTTCTTGTAAATCAGGGAGAAACCAGTATCGACAAGGTTGCTAACATGCTGAATGTAAGGTATGATATAGCCCTGAAGGAGATAAAAACCATGAAGTCTCTTGGTATCCTGAAGGGGGCCAATATAGATGAACAGACCCGCAGCGTATCCATTACAAACGTTCAGAACGCGGCGGGAGAGATCACCGGCATGGTAAGTTCCGTCACGGACGCCCTCTTGGGAAGCGCTTCCACCCCAGCCGCATCCGGAGCCGCGGAAACCGTAGAAGGCGCATGCCCCGGATGCGGAGCAAAATATACGGGACCAAAGGGAAGCACCGTAACCTGCAGCTATTGTGACGCCACATTCGTACTGCATTAAGCCGAATACCGCACAGGAAATAAAAATAAAACAGGGGTCCGTCTCAAAAGTAAATATCCGCGAAAAGCAGACGGCCCCCCGAATGGGAGAAACAAATGGACATATTTAATAAAGCAAAGGAATCCCTGAGCGCAGCCGGAAAGGGCTTCACCCAGAAGGCCAGCGACGTATCCGGACTGGCAAAAGTAACCATGAAAATCAAAGAGGAGGAAAAACAGCTTGACCAGTCCTTAAAAGAACTGGGAACCCTCCTGTTCAACCAGTACAACGAAGAGTCAAAGCAGCTTTTTCCTCAGCAGTCGGAAAACATCCGTCAGCTTTACGCCGCGCTTCAGCAGGATCGGGAAGAACTGGCCTATCTGAAAGGAAAAAAGATATGCCCCAACTGCGGCGCGGAACTGGACGGCGACGTACAGCGCTGTACAAGCTGCGGCATGAATGTAGAAAACGTAGTAAGGCCAAGCCGGATCCAGGCATACTGTCAAAGCTGCGGCGCCCAGCTAACCCCAGGCTCCAGATTCTGCAACAACTGCGGAGCAAAAATAGAGTAACCCCGTTCGCTGTTCACGGCCTCCTCCGTATGACAGACAAAAGCCATACGAAGGAGAAAAAAGCAGCAAACCCGTGTGTTCGAAACCATCCTAATCAAATACAAAAAATCATTTTCCGAACCGCATAAAAGAACAAGAGTCGCCCCTCTTCCCCGTCCATTCCCCCCAAAAATATTTAAAGAGATATATTTTAAGACAAAAAAGAACTTGATTTTCTTCTATAAAGTAGTAAAATAGAGTTTACAGGAAACAAAAGCATATGGGCTCGTGGCTCAGTTGGGAGAGCGCCGCGTTCGCAACGCGGAGGCCGAGGGTTCGAATCCCTTCGGGTCCATTTTTTGTATACATTTGGAAGCATAGCTCAGCCGGGATGAGCGTTCGCCTCACACGCGAGAGGTCATGGGTTCGAGCCCCATTGCTTCCACTTTTCTATTTTTGCAGATTTATGGCAAAACCCTTGATTTTTCTTTCGGAATCAAGGGTTTTGAGCTTTTTGCAATCAAAAAAATAACGGCATGATATATTAAACATCAGGCTTATCTGCAATTTTTTGTCACAGATTTTATCATGAGATTTATTGCAAAATCTAGTTAAATCTAAGTACATACACGGTCACTGCGCCAACAATGCCATCCACTGCAATGCCATAATGTGCCCGAGACGCCATGACCGCCCATAATTATTTATTCTTATACTTCGTCCGCTGCCGCATCTCTACTACACGCTCCCAGCCTCCGGTTGCCACCAGATATACAATAA
Organism: Clostridia bacterium; assembly: GCA_910576325.1. GTDB lineage: Bacteria > Bacillota > Clostridia > Lachnospirales > Lachnospiraceae > Laedolimicola. The sequence goes on along the minus strand of CAJTIM010000002.1, from coordinate 177,833 downwards.
ACGCAGCAATAAAGGACGCAAACACATAGTACCAGACAATTACTACAGCCAGAGGGCACAGGAGCAGCGAAACAGTCAGTGCCACCACACTGGTAGGAATTCTCTTTAACCAAGGCAGTTCTTTGATCACCTGCACAATCACTGCAACCAAAAAGGCTAATACACCGACTGCCATAAGCAAACAAACTTATTTTTCTAATTCTAACACCTTCCATAACTGCCCTTCCTTCAAGCACCGCCGTCTTTCTATATCGGAAATTCACACACAGTGGAACAATGTCTGGTGATACCTGTCGCTGTTGGCGCACTTTGCAAGCATGGAATAAAAGAATTTCTCATGCTCCTTTGAGTCAAATTTAATTTCACTCATATCTTTCTCCTTTTCCAGACGAAAAAACGTATAAAACTGTTATGTCTTATACGTCTCACTGCTTTCTATAAATATAATACTATTTTACTTTGAATGGCTGACTATCACACAGCTCTTCTCCTCCAAAAGATTGAAAAGTGCGGATTCCAGTATTATTGAGCAATGTATCGGAAGAACCTGCACTACTGCAGAGCTTCATTCCATACTCGTTCATATTACGGCAGAAGTTGAACGCTAAACTCCAATAATCAGTAAACCGAAAGCAGTTGTGCTTTGCTATACTGGAATTGGAACCGCAAACTTTCTTGCAAATTGTTTGACTGAAGTCTTTAATATCAAAATTATGGAAGTAACAACAATAAAACTTCCCAAGATATTAAAAAGGAAGCATTGTGATTTACTTATCAGTACAATTTTTTTAAACCCCATAGAATTATCCGTATATCTACTTATTCTTTGTGTTTGCACATTCCAATACTATCTGGTACATTTCCCTGTAAGCAATCCCCTGCTCTTTGGCAAGCCTCTTCACACTCTCATACTCCGGGTAGCGCATCTTGTCATTCCCCAAAAAGCATACCTTCACTTCCGCCGCTCCAAAAGGCGTTACAACCTCTTCCATTCGCCTCTCTAATACATCCCGTTCCACAGCATAGCGGCGCACGCCGATGGTCGTTGTCTCCCGGAATAAAATCGCATTCATTTCCTGAATCTGCTCTTCTTCGCAAAGTACGGATAGCTGATAAGCCGGCCGATTCTTCTTCATATAAATAGGCGTAAAAAAGGCGTCTCTGGCTCCGGCCTCCATAATGCGCTCAACAGTATATCCGAGAACCTCCCCGGAGCAGTCGTCAATATTGCTCTCCAGCATCCAAAGCTTTTCTTCCGGCTCCTTTGCCTCCTCAATCAGCATGGCCCGAAGTACATTGGCCCTGGGAAATACCTTCTTCCCGGCACCCAGCCCTATTTTTTTAACGGTGAACCGCTCCGGCTTCCTTCCTTCTGACAGAGCCGCAACCGCCGCTCCTGTTGGCGTTACCATCTCACCCTGCTGCTCCGTCTGTCTGAGGGTAAGCCCATGACCGGCCGCAATCTGCAAAACAGCAGGAACCGGCACCGGCAGAATCCCATGCTGACAGTGCACATGCCCCTGCCCTTCCCAGATGTCGGAAACCACAACCCTGTCTATGCCCAGCTCCTCCATACAGGCCGCTGCACACACAATATCCACAATGGAGTCCACCGCTCCCACCTCGTGAAAATGAACTGCTTCCGCCGGACGTCCATGGACCTTTCCCTCCGCATCCGCAATGATTTGAAACATCTGCTTGGATAATTCCAAAACTCTCGGCTTCAGATCCGCCTTATCCAGCATTTGCTCAATATCCCTCCAGGTACGGTGCTCATGCGTGTGTATATACGTTCCATGCTCATGACTATGCACATGCGAATGTCCCCCTAATTCCTCCGCATGAGCATCCCCCTCAAGTATCACATCAAAATCACAGGCATCCAACCCTGACTTCTGAGTTCTTCCAATCCGCACTTCATACCCCGTAAGCGGAAGCTGTGCCAGAGTTTTCCTAAGATTCTCCTCCGTTGCTCCCAGATCCAAAAGCGCCGCCACAGTCATATCACCGCTGATTCCCGAATAACATTCCAAATATAATGTCGTCTTCTCCATATCACGCCTCCTGCCCTTTCCCGAAATCACGAACCGCCAGACGATTGATCTGCGTAGCAACGTAAGCAGCTCCATAGCCGTTATCTATATTCACCACCGTAATGCCATTCGCACAGGAATTCAGCATCGTAAGCAAGGCCGAAAGACCATGAAAGCTTGCCCCATATCCCACAGAGGTCGGCACGGCAATCACCGGCACATCCACCAGCCCCGCTACCACTCCGGCCAGAGCCCCTTCCATACCCGCTGCCGCAATCACACAGGTGGCCCCCTCAAATGCATTCATATTGGAAAGCAATCTGTGTATCCCGGCTACTCCCACATCAAAAAGCCGCACCACCTGCGTACCGAAAAACTCCGCAGTCTGAGCCGCCTCCTCCGCTGCCGGAACATCCGCCGTTCCCCCCGTGCACACAACAATCTTCCCAATCCGCTCTTTTCTCTGCCTCTCAACCTTTAAAATTCGGGAAACAGGATCGAAAACCGCCTCCGGCACCGCTTCCCGTACCGCTTCATACTGCTCCTGATCGGCCCGTGTCCCCAGCACGCTGATGCCTTCTTCCGCAAGCGTCCGATAGATTTTCACCAGATGCTCCGTAGCCTTTCCGCTGCAGTAGATCACCTCCTCAAATCCCTGACGAACCTTCCTGTGGTGATCCAGCTTTGCAAATCCCAAATCCTCATAGGGGAGCTTCTTAAGCTCCTTTTCCGCCGCCTCTATGCTGACCGCGCCTTCTTTTACACGTCTTAATAATTCCGCCACATCCATAGTCTGTTCCTACTCTCTTTTCAACGTTTCATTCATGCTTCCCATTCGGTATCCCTTAAGGTCCAGCGTTACATAGGAAAATCCCAAGCCCTGAAGCACTTCGCTCACTCTGTCCCGCATCTCCCGCTTTGCCGCCTCAGCAAAATAGGCATCTGACAGCTCAATCCGCGCCAGTGAGCCATGGACGCGCACCCGAAGCTGCCCAAATCCCTGATCCCGCAGAAAATCCTCCGCCTGCTCAACCATTGACAATTTTTCTTCCGTAATGGATTCTCCATAGGCAAACCGGGATGCCAGACATGCGGCTGACTGTTTGTTCCAGGTCGGAAGCCCCCACTCCCTTGAAAGCCCCCGAATCTCGGCCTTGGTAAGCCCCGCTTCCTTTAACGGGCTTAAAATACCCTGCTCACGGATAGCCCTTGCACCGGGGCGGTAATCCTTATCGTCATCCACATTGGAGCCTTCCATAACATGTGCAATTCCTTCTTCCCCGGCAATCTTCTTGATCTGTTTCAAAATTGCCGTTTTGCAGTAATAGCAGCGATCCGGCGGATTTTCCGCAAACCCTTCTACCCGGAATGCCGGAAACTCAAATTCCAGATGGCGGATTCCTTCTGTTTTTGCCAGTTCCCTAGCTTCCTCCAGCTCCCTTTTGGGAAAAGCACAGGAACGGGCTGTCACGGCAATTGCCGCCTCCCCCAGTACACGATGAGCCGCTGCCATCAAAAAAGCGGAGTCCACCCCTCCCGAAAACGCAATCATAGCACTCCCTGATTTTTTCAGATTTTCCTCCAGCAATTGCAGCTTTGTATGCAGCGTATCCATTTTCCCCGATCCTTTCCCCCAGAGCGTGTTTGAAAATTCATTCCCGCCATCTGCACGCCCCGCTTTGCGGTATATTTGTGCCAAATTCAGGTTACATAGCCCGGCATTTAATCAAATTCTAGCACGCAGATCATGAATCCGCAAGAAAAATAAAGTTTCAGCGGAAACGATACATATTATAGATGCAGATCACCATGATAACGGCCATGAGCCCCTCAAACAGCCGATTTACATGCTCCGCCTTGATATTTCTGTTAATTCTGCTTCCTGCTTTTCCGCCTAAAATTCCTCCAGCAACCATTAACAAAAGAAACATGCCTTCAAGCTCCGGGATTCTCCCTGACAGCAGGGTTTGAATCAAGCTGAAAACCTGAGATACAAGAATCACAAACAGGGAATTTGCGGCCGCCTCTTTCGTATCCATAGAAAAGAAATAGCTTAGAATCATCAGATTAATAGGGCCGCCCCCGATACCCAGAAAGGCAGAAAAGAAACCAAGAAGAATCCCCACACTCACACAGACCGGAATGTTTTTCAACCTTAATGTATGTACCTTATCTTTTTTCAAAGTGTAAATAAACGTAATCAGCGTAATCAATAAAAGAAGCGCAGCCTGAATCAGTCCAACCGTATTTTCCGCTGCGGCCCGGTTTTTGATCTCCTGAAAAATGACCTTTCCCATTATGCCGCCGACTGCGGAGCCTATAGCAAGCGGCAGAGTCACCGCAAATTTTACGCAAACCGTTTTATTCCGCATGGAGCTCCCGACAGAAACGACGGCCATAGACAGCACCGTACAGCCGGAAAGAAAGCTTATGGCCGAAACGCTCAGAATCCCTGTTGCGTCCAGAAGCGGCTTCATAATCACACCGCCTCCGATTCCGCAGATTGCCCCGACAATGGATGCCAGAAAGCTTACCAAAAAAAATGCAAAATACATTTCCTATCCTTCCCCTAATAAAATTTCCCGTTTTTCTTCCGCCGCCCTCTGGAACGCCCGGAAAATCAATTCCTGCCGACAGGCTAATTCCAAATCCGGCTGAACGGATGCTTCTTCTTTCATAGATTCCACCCAGACCTTTGCCTGAAGATAGTAGGTATCCTCTTTCTCCTCCCATTCCAAAAGCCTCGGCTCATTTTCCATGGACCCGTCCCTGCATTTTTCCCACAAGTAAATCCTCCCGGGGGTCAGCGCAGTATAATAGGCCATGCCTTCGGAGCCTACAATCTGAATCTCCTCATAGGTAACTCCCAAGCGGCTGCAATCAAATCTTCCCATTGCACCGTCGCAGGTCCTTACCGTCAGCATAGACATGTCATCCGTATCAACGGCCCGCTCTGTTCCCGTCTCATCCGCTCTCTCTTTCACAAAGGTTTCCGCCTGGGCCGCCACAGATGAAATCATCTCCGGCTCATACCCCCCTATGTACAGAAAATTGTCCAGCAGATGAGAACCAAAATCAATTGCCGCTCCCATTTTGCTCACCCGCCTGTCCATCCTCCATTCGTAGGAAATGTTTTTATTTGCCAGACGGTTCCCGCCCTTTCTCTGATAAAAAGTGTACATCCGCCCCAGCCTGCCCTCTGATATCAGCTCTTTTAGTTTTTGATTCTCCGGTTCATACCGGTAGTTAAAGCCTGCCAGGTGCCCGAAAGAGCGGCTCTTTGCCTCCTGCCATAATTCCTGAATCTCCTCGTCCGTTCCAAACATGGGCTTTTCGCACAGAACGCCCTTTCCTGCCCGAAGTGCTTTTGATGCCATTGATGCATGCAAATAATTGGGCGTGCAAATGCAGACGCCGTCTACCCTGGCGAGCAGCTCTTCATAGCTTTCGCATACAGCAGCATCCAATCCATATTTCCGAACAAAATTTTCTCCCATTTCCTTCCTTCTTGTAAATACGGCTGCCACCTGTATCTCCGGCAGCCGCAAAAAGGCTTTTAAATGGTAATCCGCTATCCCATAGGTACTGCCCGTACCCGCAATTCCAATCTTAATCATCTGTTTTCCTCAAATAACACACTCTGTTCTGCGTATAATCTCATTTTGCAGCTTTCGATCCAGGGCCGTAAAATATGCCGTATAGCCTGCCACGCGGATAAGCAGATTTCCATACTTTTCCGGCCGCTTCTGAGCGTCCAAAAGCTCTTCTTTGTCTACCACGTTAAACTGCACATGCTGTATCCCAAGCTCCACAAAGCTGCGGAGCAATCCATAAAACCGCTCCCTGCTCCGCTCCTCCTGAAACATGGAAGGGGAAAACTTCATATTTAAAAGCGTCCCGTTTGCAATATGTTCAAAATCCAACACAGACGCCGATTTCATCATTGCCGTGGGACCGTTTCGGTCACAGCCGCCGCATGCCGAAATGCCTCCGTCAGCCAGGGGCTCCCCCGCCCTTCTGCCATCACAGCCCGCCCCTACATTTTCCCCCATAGGCACATGGGAGGACACTGTATAAAGCCCTACATGAAAACGGCCGTTTCTGGCATTGCGGTATTGTTCCAGTTCCTTTGCAAACAATGCAATCCATTTATTGGCAAGGATATCTACCTCATGAATATCATTGCCGTACTTTTGGGAAAGCCCCTTGACCCGGCTGCGAAGCTCCTCGTCCGGCCAGTTCCTGCGGAGCTGATCCAAAAACACGCTCCCTTTGATCTTCCCGGAAAACACCAGCTCCTTTAGAGTCTGAAGGGAATCAATAAGATTTGCCACCTGTACAAACTGCATACCGGAGGAATTATAGACAGCTCCCCCTTTGGTCACATCCAATCCCTTCTCCATACATCCCTCCACCACGGAGGATAAAAGCGGTGTGGGCAGGTATGCTCCATGCATGCGATCCACTACCATGTGGTGATCCACCATTTTTTTCACAAAATAGCTCTGCTGTTTTTTCAGCGCCTCCTCAAGCTCCCCAAAGCTTTGATAAGTATCCAGACCGCCCAAATCCGGCCCAAGCTGTTTTCCGGTCAGAAGACAGCTTCCATGATTCAATGTCAGCTCCAGCACCTTTACCGCGTTAAACATGGAGGCATTGCTCCATCCCAGCATATTTCCGCAGCCAGCCAGCTCCACGCAGCCCACAATCCCATAGTCGGCGGCATCCTTCCTGCTAAGTCCGGCCTGTTCCAATGCCGGAATAATACCTTCATCATTAAACAACTGAGGAAGGCCGCCCCCTTTTGCTATTCCATCCGTACAAGCGGACAGAAATTCCCTGCTGCTCTCCCGGCAAAGTCTTGCCGAAAGATTGGGTTGAGGCAGATGAAGCTCTCTTTGTGCCTCCAGGAATAAAAAGCTGAGCTTATTTTCCAAAAGCCCGCCCTTGGCATCACGTCCTCCGACAACCAGGTTAAACCCAATGGGAAAACCGGCAAAATACCGGGCTTCAATTCCGCTGCGCATACATACGATCTGATTAAATTTTAAAAAGAAAGCCTCCGTCAGCTCCAATGCAGTCTCATGGGAAAGCTCTCCTGTTTTTTGCTCCCGGTCATACCATTTCCAGAGATACTGATCCAGCCTCCCCAGAGAAATAGATGCCGCATTGGATTCCATCTGAAGGCAGACCATCAAAAACCACACGGACTGCAGGGCCTCATGATAAGTCTCCGGCGGCCGTTTCTGCAGCTTCCGGCAAGTATCCGCTATTTTCCTGTAGTCATCACGATAGGGTGAATCCGGCTGTTTTTCATATAAGCCGTCCGCCAGTTTTGCATATCGCTCATAAAAACGCAGGATTCCCTCAAGGGAGATCCGCACGCCCTGATAGAACGCTCTTTGTTCCCCGGTAATCCCCGGGGACTCCATTCGTTCCTCAGCCTCCTTAAGAAGCCCGGCAGGTCCTGTCTCCAGCCACTTTTGAATGTCCGGGATAATGTGTCCTTGTGCGCGCCCCTTTTGATTTGTTTTCACGACGGAGGAAATCCGCTCCTCCTCCCGGCCGATTTCCTGGGCGATTCTGCTTTCCAGAGCCTTTTCCTTCCATACCGGAAGCAATACTTCTCTGATATAATCCGCATCCTCAGGACGTACGAAAAACGGGTCCTGTCCCCGCACCGGCAGCGAATCCAGCTCATCCTCAAGCCATGCTATCCCGCATTCCGGAAATACAACGCCGCTGCGCACCCCGCAGGTTCTGTTTCCCACTATCAATTCGCCTTCCTTGATGCAGATTTCCATTTCATCAAATGCCGCCGCAAGAGCATATGCACGACAAAGGCTAAGCGGTTCGTCCCGCTTTTCCATATGTACCCGGTGAATGATTTTGGCCTGCTCTACGCTGAGGAATCGTTTTTCTTTTTGCATTTCCTGTCTTAATCGGGCAATCCGCTCTCTCATTCCTAGCCTCCTATTTGAACGCACTCCACATACTGCTCCATAATTTCCTTCATACCAGTTAGTTCTTCCGGCTTCATGGACGGAATCCCTGCCATCTGATATGCAATCCCCAGACGCTCATACTTTCCTTCTCCAAATTGATGAAAGGGAAGCAAATGAACCTCCCGAATCCCCATGGATTTTAAAAGTCTGCCGAAGCCGTGAGCATCCGCCTCCTCATTATTAAAGCCGGGAATCACCGGTATCCTGGAAATCACCTTGCATCCCGAATCCAGAACCAGGGACAGATTATTCAGAATGTTCTCCTGTACCGCTTCCGTCCCTTCCAAATGCTTCTCCCCGTTATAATGTTTCATATCAAACAGAAACAGATCCATACAGGAAACGGCTTCCTTCATCTCTTCCTCCGTCACATATCCCGCTGTCTCACAGGCCGTATGAATGCCCCGCTTTCTCAATTCCTTGGCAATCGTCCTGATAAAATCCATCTGCTTTAAGGGCTCGCCGCCGGAAAAGGTCACGCCTCCCCCGGAGCTTTTATAAAACACCTCATCCTTTAAGACCTCTTTTAAAACCTCCCCGGCAGTCATTCTTTGCCCTTCCATGGTCAGGGCTTTTTCTCCGTTTCCCAGGCAAGCATTGACACAGCTTCCGCAGCCCTGGCACAGCTCTCTGTCAAAAACGGGATATCCTGTCTCCGAATCCGGTCTTATCCCTCCGTTGGGGCACGCCGCCACGCAGCGGTGGCAGCGTACGCATTTCCTTCGATCCAGCATCAGCTGGCTTCTCTCTAATTGGGATTCCGGATTGGCACACCAGCGGCATTTTAAAGGGCATCCCTTCAGGAACACGGTGGTTCGAATACCCGGTCCGTCGTGAATACAGAATTTCTGAATGTTAAAAACCAATCCCGTGTGTTCCATTATTTATCTGCAATCTCCTTCTGAAGCTTTGCCCAATCATCCATAAACATGTCAATGCCCTGGGCGCTTAAGGGATGCTCAAAGCACATCTTCAGCGCTCCGTAGGGAATTGTCGCATACCCCGCGCCGGCTTTTGCCACCTGCTCCACCTGATAAGGCTGCTTCAGGCTTGCACACAGTACTTGCGTGGAGCTGTTCTGTGCCTTAAATATATCGCAGATGTCCTTAACCACTCCCAAGCCATCCGCACCGATATCGTCCAGCCTTCCCACAAAGGGCGCTACAAAGGCTGCGCCGGCCGAAGCCGCAAGCAGGGCCTGAGCAGGTGAAAATACCAACGTCACAGCCGTGGAGATTCCTTCCCTGCTCAAAGCACGGACGGCTTTTAAGCCTTCCATGCACATGGGGATCTTGACTACAATCTTGGGCGAAAGCTTTGCAAGCTCCCGTGCCTCCTCCACCATCTTCCCGCTCTCCAGGGAAACTGCTTCCGCAAATACAAGAGCTTCATCCCCAAAGATATCCAAAATTTCACGAATGGTTTCTCCAAACGCTCTTCCCTCTCTTGCTATCAGCGTCGGATTGGTAGTCGCTCCGCAAATGACGCCTGAATCATACATTTCTCTAATCTGTTCCACATTCGCCGTATCAATTAGTATTTTCATTATTTTCCTCCGTTCCGGTTCCGCAGAACCTTCTGTTCTCTAAACCGTATGCTCCGTTCTCTCAATGATATCGTCCTGGGTCTGCCTGGACAGTGAGTTAAAAAATGCACTGTAGCCTGCCACACGGACAACCAAATCACGGTATTCCTCGGGATGCTTTTGGGCCGCCCTCATGGTTTCCCCGGACACAACATTGTATTGTACATGAAATCCTTCCAAGCTATCAAAAAAGGCTCGTATAATGCTAATCAGCTTATCCGTATCCTTTTCATTTTCCAGCACGGAATGATTTATTTTCTGATTCAGCAGAACTCCTCCCGTAATCTGGCGGGTGGGAAGCTTGGATACAGACTTAAATACGCTGGTGGGCCCATGCACGTCCACTCCATGCTGCGGTGAGCACCCTTCAGCCAAAGGACTTTTTGCCTTCCGGCCGTCCGGCGTAGCCATAGTCATTCCACCCTGGGGAACATTTGCCGATATGGACGAGGTTCCTGCATAGTACATGCCTCCTATGGGCCCCCGGCCATAGCGTGTATTTTTATATTTTATAATTTCCTGAACAAATGCATTGTAGGCATCGGATGTAATCCGATCCACATAGTCGTCGTCATTTCCGTATTTGGGCGCATTTTGAATCAGTATTTGGCGGACACGTTCTCCCTCTTCTCCCGCAAAATCATGCGTCAGCCCGTTCCATACCTCTTCCCTGCTCAAAATCCCTTCTTCAAATACACACTTTTTCAGAGCGGCAAGGGAATCTCCCAGATTCGCAATGCCCACCTGCAGACCGCTGATAAAGTCGTAAACGGCTCCGCCTGATTTCAGATGCAGGCCCCGCTTTACACAGTCATCCACCAGGACAGAGCAAAGAATATCCGGGGTCTCTTTTTCAATAACCGTATCCGCATAATTATCCAGCATGACGCTCATAGCCGCAATTTTCTTTGCGGTCCCCTGCCATTCCTCAAAGAGCTCTTCGTAACTTTCCACCTCAAGAAATGGCTTGCAGGGAGGAAGTACCCGGATGCCGCTTGTCATATCCACGCCGCCGTTCATCATGGCAAGCAAAAACCGGGGCAGATTTGAGAATGACATACCAGTGCAGCGGTAGCCCCATTTTCCGGGAACAGCTACTTCCACACAGCCGATGGCGCTGTAGCTTCGGGCATCCTCAAGCTTCACGCCTTTTTCCACAAAGGAAGGAATGATTACCTCATCATTGTTAAATGCCGGCATTCCGAAGCCAAGGCTGACAACCTGCATACACTCCCGCATAAAGTCCCGGGGCAGTCCCCTGTGATACCGAACCGTGAGATTCGGCTGTGGAAGGCGAAGCCTTGCAACGCTTCTCAGTATCAGCCAAGAAACCGGATTGGTGGCGTCCTCTCCATTTTCCTTCTGTCCGCCCACCGTTACATTTTGATACAGAGGGCTTCCTGCTGAAAATTGTGTGTGAGCCCAGCTTCGCACTTTATTAATGGTGAAGGTTTTCAGCCAGAAATTTTCCAGAAGCTCACAGGCCGATTCTTCCGTGACAATCCCCTGCTCCAGATCCTTTTTGTAAAACGGAGCCAGATATTGATCCAGACGTCCATAAGAAAGGGAATGTCCGTTGGATTCAATTTGGAGAACCAAATGAATCAGCCAGATGCTCTGCAAAGCCTCCCAAAAGCTTCCTGCCGGAAGCTCAGGCACCCGATTGCAAATCTCGGAGAGCTTAAGCAGCTCTTGTTTTCTTTCCTTGTCCTGCTCCTGCTTCGCCATCTCCCATGCCAGCGAAGCAAACCGGTGGGCAAAGGCAACCGTACTGTCAAGCATAATCAGCGCCGCATCGTAAAAATAACGCTTCTCCAGGCTGCTACAATCCGTCAAATCCAGCTTTTCCCGATACTCCAATACCTGCTCCCGGAAATACTTAAGTCCTTTTTGAATCAGCTTGTCATAGTTGACGGCCAGATGTGCGTCCCCGGATGTAATGGAGCCTTCCATTTTGATAATTCCCAGATCATATATGGTACGCAGCTCCGGCGGAAGGGCAGCGAGCCCTTTATCCTTCAAGGTGAGCTTTTCCCAATATTTTCCGATATCACGGATTACATCCTTATCTTCTTCTTTTACATAAAAAACATCACCGTCGCGTTTTTCAAAGGTATCAAGCTCCTCCACAACCCAGTCCATCGCATATTCGGGAAATAACGGGGCTGCCCGGTTATACTCCGCCTGATTTCCGGCAATCAGTGTCTGGTCCTCAATAAAGATTTTCATATCCCGCAGAACTCTGGCCACACAATGGGCTCTCTGCAGAATAATCGGGCAGTCCCGATACTCCCGGTGGGCCTGTGTATACAAAATCCCCCGTTCCGCACTGATATACGCCTTTGTGCTCAAAAGCTCCTCCCGAAAGCTTTGAATTCTCTTTGTGGATTCTCCAAAATAATTCATGTCACCTTACCTCCATTCAAGAGCCTTCCTTTTAATCGGATGCCGGAAGCTGCTGCCAGCCTCCGGCATCCGATCTTCTATCATTTTATTTCTTTGTTATGTACCCAATTAATTGTAAAGACTTTCGGCCGCCTCAAGTATTACGTCAAACATTACGTAATCCGACACCTTAACCTCTTCCGTTGCCGTCTCGTTTGCAACCATCTGGTTTAGCTGCGTCTGATAGTATCCTTCGATGGTTCCGTCCTTTACCGCAGCGTATAATTCCTCTCCGGTAAGCCAGTTGCCGTCATGACACTGTGCCTCCACGGTAGAAACGTCTGCCGCAAGCTGCGTGGCAATCCACTGGGAAACCTGTGCAAGATTCTCTTCCTTTGCTCCGAAGTCCATAGCTTTCAGCAGCGCCCGTGTAAAGCGGATCAAAACCTCATGATTTTCAGCAGCCCAATTTTCCATAACCACAAAGCTGGAAAGTGCAACTGCCTTATCAATGTAATCCATTGGGGAACACAGCTTTACGGCATCATCCATCTCACCTAATATCTGCCATGTATTGGGTGACCAGGTACAGCAGGCATCCAGAGAGCCGGAAACCATTGCGGTAACCATATTGCTGGTATCCATATCGTAGGGCTCAATATCGTCCATGGTCAGCCCCGCATCCTCCAGGGCGCGCTGCAGCATGGTTTCGGATGAAGTTCCTGAGGCATAGCCTACTGTCTTACCCTTCAAATCCTCCAGAGAATTCACACCGTGGGAGGTCAGCCCGATTACCATCTCCGCATCACCGATATGGGAATAGCAGAAGATCTTACAGCTTCCGTTTGCCGCAAGCTTGTGTGCCCCGTCTCCAATGTAAGCAAGATCAATGGAGCCGGATTCCATAGATGCAATTTCCGTTGGTCCGTCTGCAAATTCATACAGTGTTACGTCCAGACCCTCTTCATCAAAATAACCGCCCTCCAATGCGGCCATAATTACCCACATGGATGCATAGTTGGGCATGTAAGCCACATTCAGCGCCCTGCGCTCCACGGCTTCTGCCTCCGCCGGAGCCTCCGTCTCCGCCGGTTCTTCTGTTTCTGCCGGAGCCTCTGTTTCTACAGGCGCCTCCTGTTCCGGCTGTTTCGGGCTCCCGCAAGCCGCCAAACCAAACACCATTGCCGCAGCAAGCATTAAACTAATTACCTTTTTCATACACTTCTCCTTTTCTTTTTTATTTTAACCATTATGAATGGTTAAGTTACTTTCTTACTTCCAGGTATTCCTGATATACCTGTGACCAAATATGTGTCTTAAGCTCTATAAACCTTGGGTCCATACGCGTCTCCTGCGTACGGGGATAGGGAATATCAATGTCCACAATCTCCTTGATTCGTCCGGGACGGGCGCTCATGATCACCACTCTCTGTGCCAGAATAATTGCTTCCTCCACATCATGGGTAATGAAAAAGCAGGTTTTCCGCTCCTCCTCCCAGGTTTTAAGCAGCTCTGACTGAAGCTGTGTTCTCGTCTGGGCATCCAGGGCGCCAAAGGGTTCATCCATCAATAAAACTTCAGGATTTACCGCATAGGCCCGGGCAATGGCTACTCTCTGCTTCATACCGCCGGACAGCTCCTTGGGATAAGCATTGGTGAATTTTTCAAGGTCAACCATGCGTATGTATTTCATGGCTGTCTCTTCTATTTCATCCTTTGAGAGCCCCTTCAGCTTTAAACCAAACTCCACATTTTTCTTAACCGTAAGCCACGGAAACAGCGCATATTGCTGAAATACCACGCCCCGCTCCACGCCGGTCCCCACTACCTTTCGTTCATCTACATAAACGGCTCCGTCCGTAGGCTCCAAGAGCCCGGCAATGATATTAAGCAGTGTTGATTTTCCGCAGCCGGAAGGTCCAACCACACAGACAAACTCATTATCGGCAATGTCAAGACTTACTCCGTTTAAAGCGACCATTTCCCCTGTGCGCCCGTTATACACTTTTTTTACCTGATCGATCTTAACCTTTATATTTCTCTCTTCTCTTGCCATGAGGTCAGCTTCCTTTCAAAATATTTCAGTATCTTTTCCGCCAGCATACCAATAATACCTACTATAATTATGTACAGCAGCATCGGCGCCGTCTCATAGGAATTAGCCAGAGCTTTGATCCTCATTCCAAGGCCGCAGATTGCACCCGTAGATTCCGCCGCAATCAGCGTGGTCAGCGCAGTGGAGATACCCAAACGGATTGCCGTAACAATAAAGGGTGTCGTTGCGGGAAAAATAACCTTGACCAGTATCACGCTGTCATTTGCCCCAAGGACCCGGGCCGCCTTAATCAATGTTTCATCCACATTGATTACACCCTGAAAGATTGTAATGGTCATAACCAGGAAGGTAGACAGGCAGATAACGATAATCTGCGGTGTTCTTCCGACGCCTACGGAAAGCACCACCAGAGGAACATACGCAAGCGGCGGAATATTACGTATAAACTGAATCCATGGCTCTACAATAAAGCGAACCGGCCGGTACCATGCCATAAGAAATGCAACAGGCACGGCAAGGCAAAATCCGCAGGCAAAGCCTCCGATAGCTGAAATCAGACTGTTTCCAATGTCCTTCAGCAATACACCCCTGCCATACATAATCTGTGCGGACGCCAGCACCTCCGTAAGAGGCTTGAAGGTCCGCCCCGTCTTCGGATTCACCGACAGGAAATACCAGACCGCAAGCGCCGTCAAAAGCGACAGCAGCAGCCATGCCCATTTGGGTATGGAGCCTATGAAATCCTTTTCCTTTTTATTTTTCATTACAACCTCCTTATTTTCTATACATTTTTTATAGTTATTCCCCTGTTTTCAACTTTATTTTGTCATGTTTTTACACGAACTTCAATTTGTTTTTACCCAAACGTTTGGGTATATTCACTATACGCTTCTCCCTTTTACATAAACAGCTTTTATGTTATTTTTATCATCCAGCAGCAGAAAATTGGCATCCCTCTTTTCCTCAATCATACCTGTCTTACGCTCCATTCCCAAAAGCCTGGCCGGATTTTCCGTAAAGAGCGGAAGTATCTCCTCTGCCGGATATCCGGTAAAATCCAGAAAATTATGAAAGGCGCGCTTGGCTGTCAGAACGCTCCCTGCCCGTGTTCCGTCAGAAGCAAGCCTGGCATCCCCGTTCTTCACAACGACATCGTTTACCCCCAGCTTATAATTTCCTTCAGGAAATCCGGTGGCCATGATGGAATCTGTAATTGCAACAACCCGTTTATTTCCCTTGGTTTTCAGGAGAAGCCGGACGGAACCTGGGTGCAGATGCAGTCCGTCGCAGATAGCCTCACAGTAAATATCCGATTCCAGCGCCGCCCCCATAATCGCCGGCTCATGCTGGTGAAACAGCCGCATAGCATTGAAGGTATGCGTGCAGGCGCCGACGCCCTGCTTTATGGCCGTAACCGCTTCTTCGTATCCTGCTCCCGAATGTCCCATAGCTACCTGGATTCCCATGCTCCGAATTGCCGTGATTGCTTCGATGACACCCTTTCGCTCCGGGGAGACTGTAATATAACGAATATCTCCCTCCGCCTCCTCCTGATAGCGCCGAATCAGCTCCAAATCCATATCCAGCAGCAAGCTCTTCGGCATTGCTCCGGCATATTCTTCACTGAGAAAAGGACCTTCCAGATGAATTCCGCACAGATCCGCTCCCCAGTGCTCCAGTGTTTTCCATCTTTTATATTCCTGAATACACCGAAGGGTCTGCTCCTTCGTATCTGTCAGAATGGAACATAACCAGTTTGTCACACCTTGCTTTGCAAGGAAACAGGAAATTTTTTCAAGTCCCTCGGCCGTCGCCCCGTTGATGTCCACCCCCACAGCGCCATGGGTGTGAATTTCAAAGAATCCGGGCGCCATGCGGAACCCCCGGATATTGATTTCTTCATCACCGGAAATGGCGGAACTGATTTTTATAAATTTACCATCCCGGATTTCAACATCCTGTTTTCGGAATTCTCCCTTCTGATAAACAAGACCATTTTTTACTATCATTTCCCTGCCTTTCCTCACCTATAACTGCGCCACAAATTCCGTAAAGCTAATTGTAATATCCGAATGTTCCTGCAAAAGCGTAACCGGGAAGTCGCCGGAAGGCTCTCCGTACGCCGCTCTTCTCACAACGGCGCGGTGCCAGCTTCGGAAGCATCCCAGCCGTATTTTCTTTGCCTTTAAAATCTCGGCCATCCCAATTGATACGCAATAATTGGGCATATCCTCCAAAGCTCCGTTAAAATCCCCGATGGCGTTTGCCGCCTGTGTTTCCCGCGATACCGGAAGCACTCTTGTCCGAAGCGCCCGGAATTCCTCCGGGCTTTTGGAGGTATCCGCCTCGTTAAAGGCAATGTGGCCATTAAGCCCGATTCCGCCAAAGCAGATGTCAACGCCTCCCAGCTCTTCTATCACCTGCATCATATGCTCCGTATCATGGGGGTCGGGGAAGATTCTCTGTTCCTTTGGCATTACCAGGTCTTTGTCGATTTTGTTATAAACCTCCCGCTCCATAAAACCGCGGAAGCTTAATGGGTGTGACGGATCGATCCACTCCTTTGCATCTGTCAGGTATTCATCCATGTTCAAAAACCAGACATTTTTCAGATCCAGCCGTCTCCGGTTCACTTCCTCCGTAAAATAGGGATACTGTCCTACCGGACCTACCGGACAGATAAATACGGTGTTCTTCCCTTGCGCCTCATTTTTGCAGATAGCCTCCACCATTTCCTGCGCCATATGGCGGAATACGTCCTGATCCGTTTCATAGCACAGCAAATGAATTTTGGGCTGCTTTAACAATTGCTCCTTTGTATAGGAATAGTAATCATGCCTCATGTTCGTCCTCCATGCACAGATGGGGTGCAGCCAGCTTAAACGCCTTTGGAAGCGCCAGGATATTGGGATTGGGTCCCACATATTTCTTTTCTGCATCCTCTAAAGCTTCTTCAAAGGTGGCCCTTGTCTTAAGTCCCATACTGCGGGCGATTCCGGGCTCCTGTGCACCTACAATATAGATAGCTGCCGTATTCATCTCCGCTATATGTCCGCAGCTCATCATAGAAAAGCCGTGGAAGGGGTGAAAAGCATTGCCGTAACGGTATTTTCGGATATATTCTTCATGTGTGGCAAAATACTCGCCATAGCGATCCATATCCGGAAGCACATTCATATAATCATGCTGAAACATTTCATACTGTTCCCGCAGGTAAGGCCATCTTTCATCATGAAAATATCCGTTGCAGATCGAGGAACAGATGATCACACACCGCTCGCTCATCACACGCTTATGGCGAATTACCTGGGCGGAAAGGGCCTGCATCATTTGAATGGGATTTGTCCCCATTCCGTCACCATAGTGGAAGTTCTGCGGCATGCCAAATACCATAACGTCATATTTTTTCTTTGCCCAATGTACATAGGTACGTTTATCCGCCACCTCCCAGGAGACAGGCTGCATTTCCTTTGCATAACCGCTGAAAACGGCAATCTGCCGGGAATATGTATCCAGCACGGCATCGCAGCAGAAGAATTTTTTCCCCATGCATTTTTCCATGTGCATGCCAATCTCATCAAATTTAGTTCTCATAAGAGACTTTGTGCTTACCGGGGTAAAGTCTTCCCTGTGCATCACCTTCGGTACATGATGGGATGCTATGGAACGCCAGTGGGTAATACCGGTAGCACAGTGCTTGTAGCCTCCTGAGTATCCGCCGTAGGGATTTCCCTGAACATGTCCTATCAGAATTGCAATATCGCTGTCATATACATACTTGTTCATCAAAACCGGGTCGCCGCGGTCCGTTACGCCCAGATCTGCCAGATGTTCATAATCCTCACTGTCATGGCTTGTTATC
Source organism: Clostridia bacterium (assembly GCA_910576325.1). GTDB lineage: Bacteria > Bacillota > Clostridia > Lachnospirales > Lachnospiraceae > Laedolimicola. The sequence goes on along the minus strand of CAJTIM010000002.1, from coordinate 159,907 downwards.
TGATTGGTGTAATAAAATTCATCGAAAAGCTCTTTCCCAAGAATCTGCTTCATTTCATTTACTGTTGTACGCGGATGGAGCCCGTTGGAAAAGATCAGTAAAATGTCTTTTTTCTGTACACCCGCCTGATACAGTTCCTCCAAAATGACCTTTATGGCAATTTTTCTGTGTGCTGTCGGCTGTGTGCCGCCCTTTACAATATCGGGAATTACAAAGGTGACCTTGCTTCCCTCTTTGGCAAGCTCGGAAAGGGGCTGCATACCAATTGGATTGCGGACCGATTTCCTTGTTTCCTCCTCCAGCCGTTCCTCAGGAATAGCCGGTTGATCCGGAACCGTTGTTCCAGGTATAAACACATCCGTATTGTCCGGCAGCTCCGCTCCCATAGTTCCATGACCATATTCAAATTCTAATTTCATTTTTCCCTCCGTTCTGTTTCTGCAATGTTTGCTGTTTCCTGTTGTTTTTTACTGCCTGCCCATATAAATTCGGATAATTTCCAGATATTCTTCCGGATAAAATCCAATGTCGCCCTGAAATCTCGTAAGCGCAATCAAGCCTCCGTCTATCTCCGGAATGGAAGCCAGCATTTTTGCATTATCTTGCTTTAAACCGCCTCCGTACACCACATCCATTCCGCCGGTAGCATCCTTTACAAAGGCTCCTATCTTTGTAATATACGCTTTATCGGGAGGCGTCTTGCCCGGTCCGATTGCCCAAACCGGTTCATAGGCAATGGTGATTTTAGACTTATCGGCCCCCTCCAAGCCAATGGAAAGCTGTTCCTCCAGAATGTCCTGCCACTCTTCCTGCTCTTCCGCCTTTTCTCCGATACAATACAGCACCTCCAATCCTGCCTTCTGTGCCGCCAGTATCTCCTGATTCAGGATACGGTTTACCGCTTTTTTGTCTGTTACGCCGGCCTCCAGTAAAATTCCGCTCTTATCGTTTCGCTCCTCGCAATGGCCGATAATGGTTGTCCTGCAGCCCAATGCGCGCATAGCGTTTCCCGTTCGGTTTGCGGTAAAAGCGCCGAAATTTCCGCCTTTGCTTGTATCCATGCGGAAAACGCTCTGGCAGCCCAGCTTTACCATGCTGTCCTCAGACTGCGCCGTAGCCGCCGTCACAATATGAGCCTCCGGGAAAAACACTCCAAATTCCACAGCTTCATCCCTGTAAGCTTCAAGCGGTTCCTGGATCTCCTTTACTATAAAGCTTCCCCAGTCTTTTACTGGCGCAATGCCGTTCACACCGTCCAGCTCCTTCGGGATATCAAACCGTTTTAAGTTTAAAAAAATGTGCTTCATCTGCTTTCTACTCCTTTTCCCTTTTCTTTAATTTGAGCATTTTTTGTAGTCCGTCACCCGCCAGCGGCTCACACCAGTCCAGATATTCCTGTGTCACATCATTTCCCCTTTCATTGATGTAGGAATCCGGCATTTTTTTCTCATGAAGCATTACCTCCTCCACAGAAATCAAACCCGTATGTATGCGATAGCTCCCATCCTCGGTTTCTGTCCGAAAAAGACCTACCATCTGCCCGCTTTCTCCTTTTACTGCCGCTTTAACGGCCTCACGCCCTACCAGAATTGCTTCCTCCACATCTGTTTTTGAGCGTGTGCTTATGGAGGTTCTTCCCAGAAGCCCCGGCTTTTCGGAACGTGCTTTGATTCCCAGCTTTTTAATCACCAGCTCCGCCAGATACGCGCCCACATCTCCGAAATACTCCGCTCTGCCGGAAGAATAAATAAGCGGAACAATCGGCTTTTTGTCTTCTCCCCGCAGCCCTTCGCTGGCCACGACTACCACACCCCCTTTTTCCTCATACAGGCGACGAACATCCGCAAGAAACTCTTCTTCCTTAAAGGGACGTTCGGGCAGATATATCAAATGAGGCGCATCACCCGGCTCTTCTCTCGCCAATGCGGAAGCTGCTGTCAGCCACCCGGCATTTCTTCCCATGGCCTCCACGACACACACGTGGATCGGAAGGGAACGCACGTCCGCCCCAATCTCCCGCACGGTCTCTGCAAGAAAGCTGGCCGCACTCCCGAAGCCCGGCGTGTGATCCGTTATGGTGATATCATTATCCACGGTTTTCGGAATCCCCATTACAAAAATCCCGCTGTCTTCACAGACATGGCAGATTTTTCCGCAGGTATCCATGGTGCCGTTGCCTCCGTTTAAAAGCACATACCCAATCCCATATTTTTTAAAAATTGCCGGCATTGTTTTGTAATCCGCAGGTTTCAGTTCAAAGCGTGAGGTTCCTATCACACTTCCCGGTGTCTGAAGCATCATTGCAAGCTCTTCTGCTGTAAGCTTTTCTAATTCAAAAAAGCTTTCCTTCAAAATCCCTTCGCTTCCTCCTTTTGCTCCATAAATCTTTGGTATCCCCTGTTTTTTCGCCTCTTCAATTACTCCGTACAAGGAAGCGTTTAATACGGCGCTTGGGCCTCCCCCATGTACAATTAATAGATTTTGCATTTCTGATATCCCCCTTATGGGATTTACTATAGCATAGAACCCTTCGGGTTTTGACTGATTTTTACGCAAACGTTTGGGTATATTCTTACTGAATATTTTATATAATTACATTGACACTTTTACTGTTTTTTTCTATGATAATCATAAATTTAAGTATATTTCATACAGGAAATGAGGAAAGTATTTCATGACTTTAAAAGAAATTGCACAAGAAGCAGGCGTCTCAATTTCTACGGTTTCCAGAGTAATTAACCAAAGTAATTCCGGGGCTGCAAGCAAAGAGGTACAGGATCGTATCTGGGAGATTGTCCGCCGTACCAACTATACCCCCAACTCCAGTGCCAGGAATCTTAAAAGCGGGAAGACCTCTTCCGGACAGGCTTCCTCCCATTCCATTGCCTGTCTGTTCGCCAGAAAGCCCGATGCCATCACGGATCCCTTCTTTTCTCAGCTGGCCCGCAGCATCGAAAAAGAAGCCTTTAAGCAGAATTATATTTTGAAGTATTCCTTTACTGCCATCGATATCCAGCACCCCAGCACCTTTCATCTTATTACGGACAACCAGGTGGACGGCGTTGCCATTCTGGGACGCTGCAACAAGCAGCTTTTAAGCTTTCTGAAAAAGCATTTTAATTATGTGATCTACACAGGCCTGAACAGCCTGAACGCCAAGTACGATCAGGTTCTCTGCGAGGGTCATCTTACCAGCGAGCATGCCGTGGAATATCTTATTGGTCTTGGGCATACCAGGATTGCCTATGTAGGAGAGACGCAGAACGAAGAGCGTTATGTGGGCTACTGTTCTACCCTGCGCAAACACAAGCTTCCCGTTCAAAGCGATTTTATTTCCAATGTAATGCTTTGTTCCGAGGGAGGCTATCGCGGCACAAAGGCGCTGCTTAAAAGAACACGCGATATTACCGCCGTCTTTGCGCCAAACGATTTAACTGCAATCGGTGTTATGTGTGCTATCCAGGAGGAGGGCTTAAGAATCCCTGCCGATATCTCGGTAATCAGTATTGACGATATTGACATGGCTCAATACCTCTCTCCCATGCTGACCACCGTCCATGTTCCACTGGACGAAATGGGAAAAATGGCAGCCAAAACCCTGATTGACCGAATCCAGGGTGGACATCACCTTCCAATGAAAATTTCCATGCCCTTTTATCTTGCCGTGAGAGAAAGCTGCGGTCCTCCGCGAAAAGAAAGCTTATAAAATAAATCAGTGCATCAAAAAAGAGTATCCGTTCGCAATTCCCTCGAATTGCGAACGGATACTCTTTCTTCTCCAAACCCGTTCAATTATCCGTCTATTTTTCTCTCCGTATACACCTTGATCTTCGGTTCCGTTCCGGAAGGTCGGATTACAACCTCCGAGCCGTCCTCCATCCACAGCTTTATCACATCGGCCTTGGGAAGCTCGTCAATTCCTTCAAGGTAATCCTGATACCGGAGCACCCTGGAGCCCCGCATCTTCATCTCCGGCTTTTCCGCCAGACTTTTGCGGATATACCGCATCCGCCGCTGCGCCTCCGTTCCCTCAAAGGCATAATTTTTCAGCTCCGATTTGTAGCGCCCATAGGTTCGGTACAAATCCTTCAGCACATCAACCAGGGTCTTGCCTATGGATTTATAGGTGTCCGCCATCTCACAGATGAGCATAGCGGCTCCCACCGCATCCTTGTCCCGCACATAACTGCCGATCAGATATCCGCAGCTCTCCTCAAAGCCAAAGACAAAGCGCTCCGCTTCCCCGGCCTTTTCCAGACGCCCTATTTGCTCGCCGATATATTTAAAGCCGGTGAGTGTCTGAATCATTTCCACCCCATAATGCTCCGCAATACGTTCTGCCATGGATGTGGTGACAATGGTCTTGATAACAACCGGCCTCTCGGGGAGTGTTCCCGCCTCCTGCCTGCATTTTAAGATATAATCCAGAAGCAGAACACCCACTTGGTTTCCCGTCAGCTGCTTCCAGGCTCCTTGATGCTGTACGGCCACTCCCACACGGTCGCTGTCAGGATCCGTGGCAATGAGAAGATCCGCATCCGCTTTTTTGCAGTATTTCAGCGCCACCTTAAGTGCCGCCGGTTCCTCCGGATTGGGGTTCGGGCAGGTGGGGAAATTACCGTCCGGTTTGCTCTGCTCCGTCACAAGCTGCAGATTGTTTACCCCCACATACTTAAGGATGCTGCTGACACAGCTTAAGCCTGCTCCGTTCAGGGGGGTGTATACCACCTTCAGGTCGGAGGTCAGCTCTTTCTGGGTCCGCTTCTTAATAATGGAGGCCAAAAATGCCTTTATGGTCTTATCGCTGATAAATACAATGTCTTCCGACTCCAGAAAATACTCAAAGGGCAGATCATCCTGGGCTTCCTTTTTGTCTGCCTTATCAATACAAGCCTGAATGGCCTCCGCCGCGTCATTCGTCACCTGACAGCCGTCCTTGCCGTATACCTTAAAACCATTGTAATCCTTTGGATTGTGACTGGCCGTAATGCAGATCCCGGCATCGCACTTCAAATGACGCACAGCAAAGGAAAGAGCCGGCGAAGGCATCAGCTTGGGATAAATATATGCCCTGCATCCCCTGAGGGCCAGCACTCTGGCCGCCTCCTTAGCAAATTCCTCCGAATGATTCCTGCTGTCATAGGCAATAGCCACCGCCGGCTCTTCGCTTAGCGTTTTAACATAAGCAGCCACTCCAAGTGTTGCTTCCCTTATGGTTTCCAAATTTAAATGATCCGGTCCCTCCCCAATCGTGGCGCGAATGCCCCCTGTTCCAAACTTTAAATTCATCTGTCTATACCTCGCTTATTAGTATTTGCAGCCTTCCGATAAGCTGGTAGGCTCCCATTCCTTTCGGAAGAAGGATGCTGTCACCCTTTTGGACCTTCATGCTGCCGTATGCGCTTTTCAGGTCCCCTTCCCCCTCAAGAACGAGCAAAGACCGGAAGGAATTCCCGACAGTTCCTTCCATATTTTTCTCTATCTCGTATAATTGTACCACAAAATACGGACATTGCACCAATAAAGTTTTGGAATATCCAATTTTCCGAATACGGGGCCCCATGGGATGATGTCCGGCAAGGGGCGGCATAAAGCTTACGGCCCTAAGCGCCTTGTCAATATGCAGCTCCCGCTTCCGGTGTTCCTCATCCTCCCGGTTATAATCGTACACACGATAAGTAATATCGGAGCTTTGCTGCACCTCCGCTACCGTGATTCCTCTCCCTATGGCATGGATAAGTCCGGCCGGAATGTAAAAGACATCCCCCTTTTTCACCGGAATACTTCGGCATACTTCCAGGATGCTTCCGTTCTCAATCCGTTTTCGGAATTCATTGACGGAAACCTTATGCTTCAGGCCATAATACAGGCAGGCACCCGGCTCGCAATCCAGCACATACCACATTTCCGTCTTGCCTGTTCCCTGCTCAAGCTTTCGGGCAAGGTTATCCTCCGGGTGTACCTGTACGGACAGAGCGTCTCTCGCCGTGATAATTTTAATCAAAAGCGGAATTTCCTCCAGGCCCTCATTGAGCCAGGAAAGCATCCAATCCTCCGTTCCCCACAAATACGTTTTCCGAACCGGCTGCAATTTTACCGGGCCATGATTCTTCACCTCTGCGCAAACTCCCCTGTCTTATATTTTTCGCAAAACCACTTGTAAGTATTACGGATTCCTGTTTCCAAATCAATTTTCGGTCTCCAACCGGTCTCCAGAATACGGCTGATATCCGTAACCTTCCGCGGCGTTCCGTCCGGTTTGGAGGTATCCAGTACAATCCCTCCCTGATAGCCTACCACCCGTCTTACGAGCTCCGCCAGCTTAAGTATCGTGATCTCCCGGCCGGATCCCACATTAAAAAATTCCTCTCCTTCGTAATGATCCATTAGAAACAGGCAGGCGTCCGCCAGATCGTCCACGTTCAGAAATTCCCGGAGAGGCGTTCCGCTTCCCCACACTGTCACTGACGGCGCTCCCTGCTCCTTTGCCTCATGAAATTTTCGAATCAGGGCAGGAAGCACATGGGAATTCTCCAAAGCAAAATTGTCGTTTATGCCATAGAGATTGCAGGGCATCACGCTGATATAACGGGCTCCGTATTGGCGGTTGTAGTATGCGCACATTTTCAGACCCGCAATCTTTGACAGGGCGTAAGCCTCATTTGTCTTCTCCAGGTATCCACTCAGCAGATATTCTTCCCGAATAGGCTGGGGACATTCTCTGGGATAAATGCAGGAGCTTCCCAGGAACAAAAGCTTTTTTACCTGATTCTTATAAGCGGCGTCTATGACATTACATTCTATCAGAAGATTTTTCATAATAAAATCCGCCGGGTAAGTGTTATTGGCGTGAATCCCTCCCACCTTGGCCGCTGCCAGAATCACATAATCCGGCTTTTCCTTCTCAAAAAATGCTTCCACCTCCGCCTGTCTGGTCAGATCAAGCTCCTCATGCGTTCTGGTGATGATTTGCCCGAAGCCTTCCTGCTCCAAACGCCGCACCATGGCCGAGCCTACCAGTCCCCGGTGGCCTGCCACATATATTTTTTTCGTTCTGTCTAAGGGTTCACAAATCATATCCTGCCTCCTGTCTCGGTTCCGTCCGTTCCATATCGTGCTTCATCATAAGCCTTACCAATTCTTCAAAGGATGTTTTCCTGGGGTTCCATCCCAACAGTTCCTTTGCTTTGGAGGGATCCCCCAGCAGCAAATCCACCTCCGCCGGACGGAAGAATTCGGGTGACACCTCCACAAGCACTCTTCCTGTTTTTTCATCAATTCCCTTTTCCTCTGCTCCTTCCCCCTGCCACTTAAGGTGTATTCCTCCATAGCGGAAGGCCGCCTCCACAAACTCTCTTACCGTATGAGTCTCACCGGTAGCAATCACAAAATCCTCGGGGGTGTCGTGCTGCAGCATCATCCACATACATTCCACGTAGTCCCGGGCATATCCCCAATCACGCTTGGCGTTCAGATTCCCCAAATACAGCTTCTCCTGACGTCCTGCCAGTATATTGGCTGCTGCCAGGGTTATTTTCCTTGTTACAAAGGTTTCCCCTCTCCGCTCGGATTCATGATTAAACAAAATCCCGTTTACCGCATACATTCCATACGCTTCCCGGTAATGCTTTGTGATCCAGTAGCCGTAGAGCTTTGCCACCGCATAAGGGGAGCGGGGATGAAAGGGCGTAGTTTCTCTCTGGGGAATCTCCTCCGCCTTTCCGAAAAGCTCGGAGGTAGACGCCTGGTAAATCCTTGTTGTCCCGGCAAGTCCGGCCGCCCGCACGGCCTCCAGAATACGCAGGACGCCGATGCCGTCCGCATTGGCCGTATATTCCGGCTCCTCAAAGGATACGGCCACATGGGACTGTGCGGCCAGATTATACACCTCGTCCGGCTTTATCTCCAACATCAGACGCATCAGGTTCAAGGAATCCGTCATGTCCCCGTAAATGAGCTTCAGGCATTTGTCCTTCTCCGCCCTCTCTTCAAGCAGATGGCCGATACGCCCTGCCGTATTGGTGGAGCCTCTGCGGAAAAGGCCGTAAACCTCATATCCCTTTTCCAAAAGAAGCTCCGCAAGATAAGAGCCGTCCTGTCCGGTGATCCCTGTAATCAGTGCTTTCTTTTTCATAATATATTGCTCCTCTCTATCTCATCCCATTCAAAGGTAATCCGATGAATATCATCGCTTCCTACGCTGGTTCCCACATGAATTTCAATATATTCAAAATCCTTCAATGCTTTTACCGCATGACGCTGGTTTTTTCGGATACAAACCGCCTTTCCGGGAGAAAGGGAAATTCGGTTTCCCTCCAGAATCAGTTCCCCCGTACCCTTGAGAATCGTCCAGATCTCATCCCGCTCCCTGTGATAGTGATAGCTGGAAGTCATACCGTCATAGATGTGTATCTTTCTTGTCAAGGTGGATAATTGCGCCGCCTCTGTATCATCCAGGGTTTCCAGGGTTCCCCATCTTCGCTCCTCAAACATGGGGCGGCTGTGCAGCTTTGCCGTCAGTTCCTTTACCCTGGCCGCTTCATTCTTATCCGTCACCAGGATTCCGTCCCGGGCGGCCACAATGACAAGATCCCTGGTGCCCACCGCCGCCACCGGCATTGCCAATTCGTTAATGACCTGTGTATTCCTGCATGCATCGTCCAGGACCACCCTTCCTATGGTGTCCGTGTTCATTTGATCTGCCATGGCATCCCAGGTTCCAAGGTCCTTCCAAAAGCCCTTAAATTCTACCGCGGCCAATCGCTCTGCCTTTTCCAGAACCTCATAATCGAAGCTGATGCGGGGCAGACTTTCATACGATCTGCACAAGCCTTCATAATCCTCAGGGACCCCGTAAAGCGCCGCACGTTCAAGCATATCTCCAATCCGCAGGCAGAATACGCCGCAGTTCCACAGCGCTCCTTTTTTTAAAAGCTCCTCCGCCCTGTCCTCCTTTGGTTTTTCGACAAAGCCGTCAATCCAAAAATAGCCGTCCTTTCGCTCTCCCGGCAGCATATACCCGTATTTTGTTGCCGGGTAGGAAGGCGCCGCTCCCAAAAGACCTATTTCCGCCCCGGAACGCTCCATAACAGCTTCCAGCCCTTTTACAGCATCAAAGTATGCCGCCTCGGTATAGGGATCAATCGGCATAACAGCCACATAATCTTCCCTGGAGGCTCCCGCACAGCTGTGGAGGTATGCACAGGAAAGCAGCACCGCCCCAAAGGTATCACGGCCGGCAGGCTCCGCCGCTATGCGTGCTCCCCGAACCTGGCTCAGAATCAGCTCTCTTTGTTCTTCTCCGGCAGTAATAATTGTATTCTCCGCCATGCCGGCTTCCAGGAGCTGATCCCAGACACGCTGCAGCATGGAACAGCGTTCCATGGCGTTTGTTTCCCGATTAACCAGCTTTATATACTGCTTCGGCCTCACCTCATTCGACAAGGGCCAAAGACGTCTTCCGGATCCGCCGGACAATAATGCATAGTACATAGCTCTTCCTTTCCACTCATACTTGTTTACCGGAAGGCGCCGCGCCAAATCCGGACAAGTGTAATTTTGCATTGCTTTTGACAGTATAAACCTGTATATTTAACTTAACAAGTGAAGATGTTGCTCAAAACAGGTATTATATTGCTGTCTCATTATCGCTTCTGAAATCAGTACGGATAGCTTTTGAAGCCTTATACGGAGCACATATACCGGCAGCCCGCCGGCCGGAAAGGAGTGACAGCTTATGAAAAGCTATTTTGATAAATTCCCGGATTCCTATGTGGAAAGTTCCCGGCGTATAATTCAGACTCCCGGCGCATTTGCCCGCTCCGGTCTTTATTATGTGCAGGAAACAGGATATCTAAAGCTGAAGGAAAGCCACCTGGCCCGGCGTAAAAATCTGGAATCCTACCTGGTGGTTCTTGTGCTTTCCGGAAGCGGCACGCTGATGTACAGGGATACCCCCTATCCTCTGAAAAGGGGCTCCTGCTTTTTTATCAACTGTATGGAACCCTATTATCATCAGAGCAGTAATTCCGATCCCTGGGAGCTAATCTGGGTACATTTTAACGGCTCCGGATCCGGGGAATATTATCAATATTTTTCAGACAAAAGTGCGCCTGCTTTTCTTCCTCAATCCTTTCCGGAGCTTTTGGAGGCTATGGAGCAATTGCTGGAGGTCAATCAAAGGTCCGGTCTTTCGGCCGAGATTTCCTCCTCCCGGTTGATTGTGGATATTCTTTCACTTCTGCTGCTGGATATCACGGAGCGCCAGACCAGAGAACATCCCGGTCATCAGAAGATGGAACAGGTGCGCCAATATCTGGATGAACACTACACAGAAAAATTCTCTCTGGACACGCTGTCGGAACAATTTTTTATCAGCAAGTTCCATTTGTCCAGGGAGTTTCGTTCCCTATACGGAATTACCCTCAATCACTATGTCATAACGCGGCGCATCACACTTGCCAAAAAGCTGCTCCGCTTTTCCGATCATACCCTGGAGGAGATCGCCGCAAGCTGCGGCTTTTACGATGCCAGCTATTTGAACCGGCAATTTAAAAAGTCAGAAGGCATCAGCGCTTCTGACTTTCGTAAAAAATGGATCAATTGATAATTTTTATTTCACCTTCCTGCGGCGGCGTCTTACCAGTACCAATGCTGACAGCAGAAGCAATGCCGCCGCTCCCTCCAGCGCCCACTGCCACAGCTCCTGCCCTCTCCAGACATGGGCATCCTCACTGATAATCTCTACAAGATATGCCTTCTCCACGCTGCTTTGCGCCTTCTCGTACATCTGTGTACGCAGCTCCTTTGAGTTTTCCTCCCACTTTCCATAGGCAGCGTCAATCTCTTCCTGGGTGGCTGTTTTTTCTTCCCGGGTGGCTTCCCGGAGAACCGCTCTGTAATTTGCCGAAATCTTATGCCATTCCTGATTTAAAACCTCTATGTCCTTTGCTGCCATCTGGCCCGGATTCCAGTCATAGCTGGCCAGATTGACGCCCTGGGCAAGCTCGGCTCCCGTAAATTTCTCCACCAACACGTGATCCATATGAACTTCATAAACCGTATCCCAGTCAAGCCCTTCCACCTGCAGAATTTCCCGGCTAATCTCATCCAACATTCCAAATGACTGATCCGCCGCCTTTACCTCCAGGGGAACAGCCATGGGAAGGCTGGCCGGCTGATAGGAAAACCTTACATAGCGGTTTCCCCTCTCTTTCAGAGACTTTACCTGTGCATTTTCCGTCACGACATTTCCTGTCTCCGAGATCCGCACGGAAGCAACGGTCTCCTCCGCCCCTTGCTGACACAGGAAAAAATAGCCTGCCAGCACATTTCCTATGCCGCTTGGGTGTACACTATCATCAATGGTCAGCGTTGCATCGCCATTTTCCTTCTGAACCATTGTGGTTGCCCAGAGAAGCGGTGTATGTAGATCAATATAGTATGTTCCAAGCTCCTCTGCCAGAATCCGTAGCCCGGATGTATATTCCGTTAGAAGATCGTCAAAGTGAGCGTTCATTTGTCCGTCCTCCTGATAATTGGAGGTTCTTGTTTGATCGAAGGGCGTAGGCGCCACCAGAATAATATCCGTACTCTCCAATCCCTTCTCTTCAAGAAGCTCTGTCAGCGCTCGAATATTTCCGATATATTCCTTTGCGTCCACGCCTGTAAGTGCTTCATTCATACCCAGCATGATAACGGCCTTTGTAATCCCTTCCAGCCCGGCGTCATATACCTCTGTTCCGCCATAAAGCTTCAGAACATCCTCAGCCGTAAAAGAGCCCGTCCCCAAATTGCGGAACTCCAGCTCCCGCTGCGGGAAACGGGTAATATAATAATTATATAAAAATTCCTGATAGCTGATCTGCGTATATTCCACATGGGTAATGCTGTCGCCGATAAAACCCACGATATCCTTATCCTCAAAAAGAAACTCCTCTCCGGATATTCTCCATTTATCCGTTCCTTCTCCCATACCGCTTCCCTTTCCCATGGCATTCACGGTTCCCTCTGCGCAGAGCAATGCCGCGCAGAGCAAAATTAATACGTATTGTTTCCATTTCACTTTTTTCATAAAACTCCTCTTTTCTGTCCACAGTTCCCGTCGTATGAGTTTAAAGCGCCCGCTCCTTTCCTCCGCTTTACATAATTACTAATGCTTTCCAGTATAACGAAAAAAGGGATATGCCGCAAGGCATATCCCAAAAATATTGCAAATCTTAAGAAACCGCTTCGATTTTGTTAAGATTATCCGGCTATTCCACCACTACGCCCTTTTGAAGCATCACATTGGCATACAGGGCTTTTTCGCTGGTAGCAATAATTGCATAAGCAGTTTTTGCTTCATCATAGAATTTGAAGCGCTCAATGTTGCCCACGCAGGCTGCGCCTCTTTCGTCATACTTTGCAATAATCTCCTTGTAGGTATCCCAGATCGGTGTCTCTACGTTATCCCCGGGCATAACCTCCATCAAGTTCACCGGATGCTCTACATAAGTGTCCAGCGGAAATACCTTTAAAATAGCCTCCAAAAGCTCCGGCACTCCATGGCCGTCGCAACGGATTACAATTGCGTCCTTTCCCATAGATTCCGCCGGAAAGTTTCCGTCTGAGATTACCAGACGATCGCTGTGTCCCATTTCACAGAGAACCATTAAAAGTTCCGGGGATAAAATTGGGGGAATTCCTTTTAACATGTCAATACCTCCATTCCAGTTCTAAAATTCCTTTGTGAAAAAAGGGCACACCGCAAGGTGCGCCCTAAATTCAGTTTACAACAAGAGATTAATCATAAAGGTTCGGAGCAATCTCCGGATCCTCAATGTTCTCAGCTGTGTACCACTGGCATCCGGTATCGGTATCCTTTACCTCTCCGCCGGTTGCTGCTGCATATAGAGTCTCAACAAGAATCTCGCCCATCTTTACAGGAGCCTGAGTAATAGATCCAAGAAGAACGCCATCCTTTACGGCCTGCTTCTGAGCTGCACCGGAGTCAAATCCTGCTGCAACGATCTGGCCTTCGCCTGTTCCGCACTTGCTCAGATTCTCATTTGCAGTAATAATTGCGTTTGCGGAATGCTCATTGGAACCATAGATAGCAATGGTATCTGCCTCGTTCATCAGAGCAGTAGCATCTGCTGCGGAAAGCTCGGAAGTAACCTGTGCCGGAACACGAACATCAATTACTACGTTAGCGCCTTCTGTCTTCTCGCACTTGGAATCGGAGATGTATCTGTCGTTTCCAACAACGGTAGCGGTATGTCCGTCAGCTACTGCCAGCTCAGCGAACTTATCAATAAAGCCAAGACCACGGTTTACAACGGACTCAGAGGTTGCATCCTGAGCTACAACACCGATACGAACGTTGCCGTCGATACGATCTTTAACAGCCTCGTAAACCTTCTCAGCTGCCAGCTCACCTGCCGCATAATTGTCAGTTGCACAGTTAGCCAGTACGGATCCTTCGGGAGCATTCGGAACGCCGGAGTCAAAACCAACAACGGGGATTCCGCCGTCCTTAGCCTGCTGAAGCAGATCCATAACGGAATTGGTATCCAGAGCTGCAAGACCGATTGCGGTCGGGTTAGCATTCAGAGCACTCTGAAGCTGCTGTACCTGCTGGTCAATGTTGGACTCGCTGTCCGGACCTACGAAGTTCACGGTAACGCCAAGTTCCTGAGCCTTGTTATTCACGCCCTGAAGAACTGCCTGCCAATACTGATGCTGTAAGCCCTTGGAAACAATCTCAAAGGACATGTTGCTTGCATCTGCTGCCGGTGTTTCTGCCGGCTCCTCGCCCTCTGCAGGTGCCTCGGTCTCTGCCGGTGCTTCCGTTTCTGCCGGTGCCGCAGGCTCCTCAGCCTTGCTGCCACAGCCGCTTAACAGGGTTGCTACCATTGCTACGGAGAGCAATGCTGCCAAAACTTTCTTTTTCATGTTTTTAGTTCCTCCTTATTATTTTTCTCCTTATTGGAGCATTTCTATGTAAACTGCTTATGCAGTAAACACCTTACGCAAGCTTCTTATTCTTTAATACATCAATATAAACGGCTACAATCAGAACGATACCAATGATAATCTGCTGGAAATTAGCCTGTATTCCAATGAGCGGCAACCCGGTCTGCAGAACCGACATGATAAACACGCCCAGAATAGTACCGGCTATGGTGCCGTAGCCTCCGCTCATTGAGGTTCCGCCAATAATAGCTCCTCCGATAGCATTCAGTTCAATTCCGCCTCCGCCACCGGGAGTCATAGACTGGAACGCAGAGCTGTAGGCCAGAGCTGCAAGTCCCGTAAACAAACCGGAGATAATGTAGGCCAGTGTCTGATATACGGCTACATTGACACCGGAAAGGCGTGTCGCCTCTTTGTTGCTTCCAATTGCGATAATATAGCGGCCTGGTCTGGTTCTGTTCAAAAAGATACTCATAACTACTGCCAATACCAGCACCCACAGAAAGCCCAAAGGAACTTTTGTTCCGCCCATATCCATCTTAAACAGCATACGTGTCCAGCCATTGGGTGCTGACGCGCCGGGCCAGGTAATGCTGGCTCCGTTGGTAACAAGTGCTCCCAAGCCTCTTACAATCATCATCGTACAGAGTGTTGCCAGGAAGGGTGCATGGCCTCCCTTGGATACAATCAGTCCGTTGACGGTTCCCATAATCAGACCGCACACAATCGTAGCCAAAATTCCCACTATAACCGGTGTATGTACATAGTTGATCAGATAACCGCCAATCAGTGCATAGCAGAACATTCCTGTTCCGATGGAAAGATCCACGCCTCCGGTAATCAGGCAGAAGGTAACTCCTATTCCCAAAAAGGCCAGATAGTAGGTGTAATCCATAATACTGAGAAGCGTCGAATACTGCCTGAATGCAGGGCTCATGGCGCTGAATAACAGGATCATGGCAATCAGCACGATTACGACAACGATTTTCTGTACTCCGATTGCTCTCACAATCGGGTTATTTGTAAAAGCATTTCCCTGTTTTTTGTCTGTCATCGTCTCATCCCCCTCCTAATCCCTAAGCGTAGCCGCATGCATGATACGCTCCTGCGTAGCCTCTGCAATATCCAGCTCGCCGGTCTTTCTGCCCTCACACATCACCACAATCCGGTCACTCATTCGCAGAATCTCCGTCATCTCGGAGGAAATCATAATGATGGATTTTCCTTCCGCCACCAGCTCATTCATCAGCTGGTAGATCTCGCTTTTCGCTCCTACGTCAATACCGCGGGTGGGCTCGTCAAATATCAGAATGTCGCAGTTGCGTACCAGCCACTTAGCAATAACCACCTTCTGCTGGTTTCCTCCGGAAAGGTTTACCACTAGCTGATCCACACTGGGGGTTTTTGTCTTCAGAGTTTCCACATACTGCTGTGCAATCTGATTTTCTTTCTTCTTGTCAATGAACAGGCCGCTCATAAAGCTTTCCAGGCTGGCCATGGTGGAATTCTCCGCAACGGTCTTATCCACTACAATTCCGTAACGCTTCCGGTCCTCGGACAGGTATCCGATACCGCACTTTACCGCGTCCTGCGGCGTTTTGATATCCACCTTCTGACCGTTTATATAGATATCGCCGCTTTCCTTGGGGTCCGCCCCGAAAAGGGCTCTCGCCGTCTCCGTCCGTCCGGCTCCCATCAGCCCCGAAAAGCCCAGGATCTCTCCCTTTCTCAGCTCAAAGCTTACGTCGCGGACCATTCTGCCCGCATTCAGGTGCTCCACCTTGAGTACCACCGGCGCATCCTCCGCCACCGCACTCTGGGTCTTGGGATCCTCATAAATAACACGGCCAACCATCATGTTGATGATATCGTCCTTGGTGCTGTCCTTGGTAATCAGCGTACCTACATAGCCGCCGTCACGCATAACCGTTACCCGGTCGGTAATCACCTTGATCTCGTCCATACGATGAGAGATATACACAATTCCCATCTGCTTATTCCGCAGATCCCGGATAATCTTGAACAGCTCTTCAATCTCGGCCTCCGTCAGCGCCGCGGAGGGCTCGTCAAAGATAATTACTTTCGCCTCATGTGAGATAGCCTTAGCAATCTCGCACATCTGCTGCTTTCCGACCGTCAGGCGGCTCATGGTCTCCTTGGGGTCAATGTCAATGCCCAGCTGTTCAAACAGCTTGTTTGCTTCCTCGTTCATCTTCTTATCATCAATAATCTTGCCGTTCATAATCTCCCGGCCGATAAAGATGTTCTGTGCCACCGTCAGGTGTCCCAGCATATTCAGCTCCTGATGCACAATCACAATTCCTGCATCCTGGGCCGCTCTCGGGTTGGAAAATTCCACTTCCCTTCCCTCATATGTAATCGTACCCTCATCCTTGGAGTAGATACCCGTCAGCACCTTCATCAAAGTGGACTTGCCGGCTCCGTTCTCGCCCATCAGAGCGTGAACCTCTCCTTTTCTGACCTCCAGGTCTACATGATCCAGCGCATGTACGCCGGGGAACGATTTGTCAATGCCTTTCATGGTTAAAATTACGTCGCCCATTTCTTATCTTCCCCCTTCCGCTTAATTGCGTCTGCGTCTGCTGCGCAGGTCGGTCCATACCACCACCAAAACAATCAGTCCGGTAATAATATACTGATAATGAATCTGGAAGCCCATGGCCAGAATCCCCTCCTGAAGAAGGGCGATAATCAGCACGCCAATCAGAGTTCCTCCGATGGATGCAACGCCTCCGGTCATGGAGGTTCCTCCCATTACACAGCCTGCAATGGCTTCATTGTTAAAGGCGTCGCCCAGGCCCGGAAGAACGGTGGTATTCTTAGCCACATAGAAGATGGCCGCCATTCCTGCCAGGGTGCCGCAGATGATATATGCCAAGGTTTCCCATCTCTTTGTATTCACACCGGAAAGCCGCACCGCTTCGCGGTTGCTTCCGATGGAAAGAATATAACGCCCTGCCATGGTTTTATTCAGAATAATTGCACAAATGACAGCTCCCAAGATTAAAAGCACCAGACCTGTGGGGAACTCTCCGTTTCCCATCTTGATTCCCACCAGGTTGCGGTACCAGCCGTTGGGATCATTCAGCTGGGGCCAGCTTACGGACTGCGTCTTGGTGAACACGGACCCGATACCCTTGGCAAGCATCATGCTGGCCATAGAAGTAATAAATGAAGGCAGTCCCGCATAAGCCACTAAAACTCCGTTGAGAATTCCAAACACCGTACCCACCAGGATACAAACCAGCAGGCAGAGCACCAGGGGCCATCCCTTTGCCGTCAGAAGATATCCTGATATCAAAGCCGCGCAGAACATCACCGGTCCGATTGAAAAGTCAATTCCTCCGGTGGCAATCACGAAGGTAACTCCCAGGGACAGGAATCCCAGAAAGTATGCGTACTTCAGAGCGCTGACCATACGGGCATAGCTCACAAAGCTTGCATTTGCCTTAACCATCGGTGTAATGAGCGCAAACAGAAGATACAGCAGTACCATAACACATAGCAGTACCAGCCGGTTAAACCCAATCCTTTTCACGATTGCATTTTGTTTGATTTTTTCCACCTTTTTCCCTCCAATACACCCGTCGAAAAGGCGTCAAAGGCGCCTTGTCTGTCTGTTGAATTTATGTCTATTATATGGCCAAATTATGAATAAAGTAATAGAAAATCCTTTTGGAAAAGGTAAATATTTTACGAAAAAACAGTCAGGATTCACCAAAATGTGAGAATCGTGACTGTTTTTCATGAAAATATTTCCCTTTTTCGGTCAGGTTTTATCTGGAAAGACGTTCCTCAAATATGCAAAGTCCCATTAAACAGAGAAAAACTCCCGCTATAATCAATACCGTCATTTCTCTTCACCTCTCCTTTCCCGTTTATCCGCTCCTTAAGCTCTTCCTCCGTCAGTTCCTCCAGTTTTTCCGGATTTCCGGCAGCAAACCGCTTAAGCTTCACAAAGGTTTCAAAATAAATTTTGGATTCCCCCTTTACTTTCCGTTCCTTCTTTTCTATAATTATAATCACATATTAATAGATAAAATATATTTATATCTCATATTTATATAATAATATCGTCATATTTGTGTTTATTATATCCATATAGGAGCTGCTATGAAAATCAGAATCCGGGAGAATCAGCTTGAAGAGATAGAAGGGCTTTCCACGGAATACCCTTACACCTGTCATCATGTAAACCTGACAGACACCAGAGTGCCCTGGCACTGGCATGAAGAGCTGGAATTTGTTTATGTTGTAAGCGGCGCCGTAACGCTCACTACCACCAATCAAAACCTTGTTTTTCAAAAAGGAGAGGGGTTTTTTATCAACACAAATATCCTCTGTACCATGAGTACCGGGGAGGATGGGCAGACCGCCGTTATCGATTCCCACCTGTTTCATCCCATATTTCTCGGCGGGCATTTTAAAAGTATTTTTTTTACCAAATATCTGGACCCCGTTCTCCAAAACAGGCATCTGGAGCTTTTGGATTTTCGCCGGACCGATGCACGGCAGATAAAGCTTCTGGAGCTTCTGCGCCGGGCCGCGCTCCTTTGGAAGCAGAGGGATACGGAGTTCCGGATACGTAATATTTTTTCGGAAATCTGGCTCCTTCTGCTTGAGGACCTTCGGGAAAGGGAGATTCCTTCCGGCTCCTCAAACGCTGTCAGCCGGGATCGCATTCAGACCATGATTGCATTTATTCAGCAAAACTATCAGGAAAAGCTGTCTCTGGAGGATATTGCGCGCTCCGCCTCCGTAAGCAGAAGCGAATGTCTGCGCTGTTTTCGCACCTGTATTCATCGAACCCCTTTTGAATATCTTCTGGATTACCGCATTGAATCGGCGGAGAGACTGCTGCGCACCACGGATGCCTCCGTTCTTGATATTGCCCTCAGTACAGGCTTTTCTAACGGCGCGTATTTCGGAAAAATGTTTAAAGAAGCCAGAGGGATACCGCCCGGACTTTACCGTAAGATACATCAAAGATCTCCGAAGACCAATTTCTGATGCTTTTTTAGCAAAAATCTCAAACAAAAAGGAGCCTTTACAGCCCCTTTTTATTTTTCCCGAAAAACGGAAACAACAGCTTTTGATTTTCCTCCGTATACATATTTTCCTTTGTAATCAGCTCCGAACCTGAATCCACATAAGGCTCCACCGCCTTCCCCCTGGCAGCCTTAACTGCCGTTTCAACCCCAAGGTAGCCCATATTAAAGGGCTTTTGTATGACAATGGCATCAAAAACGCCTTCCTCCAGCAGCTGAATCTCCTCAAAGGAGCTGTCGAAGCCCGCCATATGGCAGTCCGCGGATCTCCCCAGGTCCTTCACCGCCCGGGCCGCTCCCACAGCCGAATATTCATTCAGTCCTACAATCAGATTCATGTCCGGATAGGTTCTCACCAGCTCACAGGTCAGCTCATATGCTTTCTCCGGGGAAGAATCGCAGAACACCACCTCCGCTATCTGATTCTGCGCGTCCTGAAGCCCCGCCCGAAAACCTCTTTCCCGCTCTGTTGCCGTGGAGGTTCCCTTGACGTGTCCCACGACCCCGATTACCGTATTCTCGTCCACAAATTTCTTCATATAAGCCCCCATCTTATAGCCGGCCTCATAATTATCCGTAGCAATCAGCGACTCTCCCATATCCTCCTTCATAGTGGAATCCATAAGCACCAGGCTGATACCTGCTGCTTCTATCTGCTCCGCATAGGGTATGGTCTCTTCAAAGCTGCTCGGAGTCAGAGCTATGGCATGGGGCTTTTCGGCAATAGCATCGAGAATCATCTGATGCTGAAGCTCCGCTTCGCTCTCATGCTTGGGTCCCATAATTGTCAGCTCCACTCCCAGCTCATCGGCTGCCATCTGGCCCCCCTCATAGATGCTGGTCCAGAAATCCGTATCATCTATGGCCTTTTGAATCAGTACAACCCTAAGCGGGCCTAAGTTCTCCCGCCGGCCCTGCCAGAATAAGAGCCCCAGGATGACTGCCAGGCCAACAAAAAATGCGGCCGCCAGGAAGTTTTTCTTATAGCTCCTCATTGCTCCCCTCCTCTCTTCCAAAGGGAAGTGTTATGACCGCTTCCATTCCCGCTCCCGGACTGCTGTGGAAGCTGATTCCATATTCTTCTCCATAATAGAGCTGAATCCTCTCATTCACGTTGTTAAGTCCTACTCCGTTGGAACGGGTATCTCTCGTGTGTTTTTCAAAAATATGGGCCAAAGCTTCCGCTTCCATGCCCTTTCCGTCATCCTGCACCAGAAGAATCATCTGCTCCTCCTGACGGAAACCGCGGATACGTATGAGCCCTTTCCCTTCTTTGTACTTAATTCCATGATAAATAGCATTTTCCACCAGGGGCTGCAGAATCAGCTTAATAACCTTCTCCTGCATAACCTCCGGCTCCACCAGAATCTCATATTCCAGCTTATCCTTATAACGCATTTTCTGAATAGTCAGATAGGTCTCCGTGTACTCTACCTCCTCGGCCACGGTCACTACCTCCTGCTCATTGCTGATGCTCCGGCGCAGAAGTTTGGCCAGGGAGGATGTCATACGCACCACCTCCTGATTTTTTCCCCACTCCGCCATCCAGATAATGGAATCCAGGGTATTATACAGGAAATGGGGATTGATCTGGGACTGGAGAGCCTTAAGCTCCGACTTCCGCTTAATTTGCTGCTCCCGGTCTCTCTGCTCCATCAGATTTTGGATTTCTTCCGTCATCATATTGAAGTTCCGGCTTAGATGACCAATTTCATTTTCCTCCCGTACTGCCAGGGCCGCGTGAGCAAAATTACCTTTTTCTACTGCTTTCATGGATTTTTCCAGGGCTTTAATGGGCTTCGTAATCTCGTCTGACAAAAGATAAGCCAATGCCAGAGCCGCCATAAACAGAACCAGGGCAATCAGCAGATAAATCTTCCGTGCCGCGTCGGCTCTGTGCATCAGCTCGGACACCATGGATACCCCCACCACAATCCATCCCGTCCTCTCCGAGCGGGAAATGGTATAGAGCCGGCCGTCCTCCGTCACAAAGGATTCCTCCCTGGCATCCATCACCTGGGAAATCAGCTCCTGCTTCATGCCGCTGTAAATGAGCTGCTGCTGAGGATGGTATATGATTCCCCCGTCCCGATCCAGAATATAAATATAGCCCTTGTTGCCGAGACTGAGCCGCTCGCACAAATCGCTGATAGAGCTGTAATTCAGGTCAACAAAAAACACGCCCCCTCCCTCCGGCTCCTCCGGTTTGGAAATATTGCGGCTCAAGGTTACCACCCAGTCATAGCTTCCGTGAATAGCATTCTGCACATGAGAAGAGGAGACTACCGTGCTTCCCCCTGCCGCCACCGCCTCCTGATACCAGGACAGATCCGAAACACGGATATAAGGATTCAGCCGGGCGCTTCCCCGGTTGATAAGAGGTTCTCCTTTTCTGGGAAGAAGAGCGATGTTCACGATATCGCTCCGTGTATCCGTGATGGTTTTAAAGACTCCCGCAATCCGCTCCTTTAACTCCTGCTGCCGTTCCTGGGGAAAGGTCTGCCCTGACAGATAATCGCGTACATCGGAATTGCCCGCCACGATCAGAGAGATGTTTTCCAGATATCCCATATAGGAGTCAATGTCATTGTTTACCTGTCCAATCAGCTGCGAGGTATATTCCGTGGAATTTTCAAGCACCGTCTCCCTGGTAAAACGCAGGGACAGCACAAGGAAAACCATAAGGGCAAAGACGATAAGCACCGCAAAGGAAAATATAATCGACGTCCGGATGCTGCGGAAGCGCATCAGCAAATTTTTTTTCATTCGATCCGGTTCTCCTTTGCATACTCCGTAGGCGTTCTACCCGTCGCCTTTTTAAAGGCAATGCTGAAATAATGGGGATCGGAAAACCCTACCTCCCGGGCTACCTCGTAGGTTTTCATGGAGGTATTCTCCAGAAGCCTCCTGGCCTCCTCCATCCGCTTTTTTGTCAGAGCTTCGATAAAAGTTTCTCCGGTACAGCTTTTAAAAAGCGTGCTGAAATAGCTGGTACTGATAGCAAGGTGGCTGCACACGGAGTTGAGATTCACCTCCGAATTCATATAATTCTCTTTGATATAATCCATGGCCATCATAGCCTGCTTTTTCCCGTAGCTGTCTCTCTGCTCCCCTAAAAGCTCTGAAATATGAACGCAGATGGCAATCACATCCGCAGCCATATCCGTCAGGTGCTCGTAGGCATAAATCCGGTTCAGAAATTCCTTCTCCTCCTCGACAATAAGATTTTCCTTCTCCTTTATCAGATTGGCCGTTCCAATCACCGTCAGCAGAAGATTCTGCACATAGATAATGGAGCGGTTGCGGTTGGCGTAAGAATCCCGTATCTCCTGAGCAAACGCGCGGATATTCTCCTCAATGGACTCCTTCGTTCCGCTTTTGATCTCCTGGAGCACCCGTCCTGCCCACCTGGGCACATCAATGGCGCGGCCATTGTCCGGCCC
The DNA here is from genome assembly GCA_910576325.1 of Clostridia bacterium. Classification (GTDB taxonomy): domain Bacteria; phylum Bacillota; class Clostridia; order Lachnospirales; family Lachnospiraceae; genus Laedolimicola. Next base: position 137,439 of record CAJTIM010000002.1, on the reverse strand, counting down.
CTCCGGAAGCTCCGTCTTAAGAATCCGGCCTCCTCCCATAAGAAACTTCTGCTCCATTACCTCCCAGGTCTCCTCATAGGACTGATACAGACGGCAGATATCGGACACCGTCCGCCCCACGCCGATTGTTGTCTCTATAAGAAGCAGACTGCGGATGTTTTCCTGGATCTCCAGCAGAATCTCTTCCATCTGTCTTTCCAGTACTTCCTTTGAATCTCCGCAAAAAATAATGATGGTTTTCTCCTCCATATTCTGAAAAACCACCCCCAGCCGCTGCCGTTCAATCAATTCCTGGGTAATATTGCAGATGGCAAACAGTGCCAGCTCATCCCGGACATCCGCGTACTGGTTCAGGAAAGGCGACAAATCGTCTCCCTCCACAATAGCCGTATTAAAAAAAGCCCCCGGCAGGGAAATCCCGAGCTCCGTCATCTTGTCCTTCAAACTCTCGGGTCGTTCGTTTCCCCGCAAAAGGCTGTTTAAAAAGCGCCCGCGCAGAAAGGGCCTGTTGCTGATATAGGCCCCCTGTAATTTTTTCAGTGTTTTTGTTCTTGCATATCGTTCATCCAGACTCTTCTTTGCCCGAAGAAGAACCTCCGCGAGTTCCGAGGGTGTTACCGGCTTTAAAATATACTCCATCACCTGATAGCGCACCGCCTGCTTTGCATACTCAAATTCATCATAGCCGCTGATGATCACAGTTTTTGTATCCGGATGGTTTTCATTGACGTAACGGGCCAGCTCAATTCCGTCCACATAGGGCATGTAAATGTCCGTCAGCAGCAGATCCGGCGTGACCTCTTTCATCCGCTCCATGGCCTCCCGGCCGTTCTCGCAGCTTGCGATCAGCTCAAACCCCATCTCCTCCCAAGGAATATTTTCACTAATTGCCTCACGGATCAATGCCTCATCATCTACCAGCAGTACCTTGTACATAACCCTTTTCTCCCTGAGTTCTCCGTTTTACGGCAGTCCGGTCAACCGAACTGCCGCCTGCTTTTTACCTGATATACCGTTTAACTGAAAAGATTGCTGAAGAAGCTGACAATCGAATCGAAAAACCGGGTGATAAAATTCCCTACCTTTTCCGTATCAATGTTGTCCAGATCAAGGCCCATGCCTTTCAGTTTTTCATAGAGCTCTCCCGCCTGCTTTGCCAGCGCGTCCACATCCAGATCAAGCTTGCTGATCTTGTTCATCAGCTTAATCAGCTCCTGTACCTGCTCGTCGGACAGATCAATGTTGAATTCTTTCATGGCATTGCGGATGATCCGCTCAATATCCTCATCGGATTCCACATGCTCTTCCGCGATCTGCTGTTTGATATAGGCGATGATATCGGAAGCTGTTTCGGAATCTCCCAGCACGTCTCCCAGGTCTCCCGTCACTACAATCTCGTTTACGGCTGCCTCCAGAGCTTCCTCGCCTACTTTTTCACCCGTCATTTCTTCATAGCCCTTAACCGCTCCGATGAGGGCTGCCGTACCGGATAAGTTGGTGGGACCTGCCACATATACGTCCGCATCCTTAAGGCCTGCCGTAATCAAGGCATTCCGGTACATGTCTATGGTGCAGTAGCTGATGTTGTAGGTCGTAACGTTAAGACCGCTGCCTTCTGCCGCCGGGCGGATCAGTACGGATGACAAAGCCCTTGTTCCGATAACACTTGCGCCCAGATACTGATCCAGGTACTGGTGCTCCTGCTCGTTGGTTACATAGATTACCTTGTAGCTGTCCAGCTCCGCCGGATCCACGCCCAGGAGATCCAGTACGACTGCCTTTTGTTCTTCGCTTAAGTTGGCTCCCAGGGCCAGAATCGGCGTATCGTCCTCCGCCGCCAATGCCGTAATTCCTGATGTTAGCAGCATTGCCATAACCAGTATCAGTGATAAAAATCGCTTTTTCATAATTCAATTTCCTCCATTTTTGTTCCGTATCATACCTTCCTGCGCGGATGCTTTATTTCTTCACTCAGCCAGTTATACAAATCCTCATATACGGCGCCTCGATCCGTCTCATTCAGAATCTCATGCCGATCCGTATCATATAGCTTCCGCGTAACTCTCTCCATCCCCGCTTTCCGGAACCTGTTTTCAACCAGTTTCACTCCAATCCCAAAGTCCCCAACCGGATCCTCGCTTCCTGCCACAAACAGTACGGGCAGATCCCGGGGCATCCTCCGAAGGCTGCTCTTCCTGGACGCCGTCTCCATACTGTAAAACAGATTATAATATCCGTTCAGGGTAAACCGGAAGGTGCAGCGCTCATCCGCCAGGTAGCGATCTACGATTGCCTCATCTTTGGTAAGCCAGTCTGCCGTTGTCCTCGCCGGTTTGAAATGTTTATTATAGCCTCCGAAAGCCATTCTGTCAATGAGAAGGCTTCGGTGATGCCATCCAAATATTGCCGCCAGTCCCCGGCAGAGGACTCTGCCGAGCTTTAAAAGAGGCACCGGCTTTGTTCCGGTTCCCATTATGACCGCACCGTCAATCTCTCCGCCGCGCAGGCACAAATATTGCCGAAGAAGAAAGGACCCCATACTGTGGCCCAGCATATAATAGGGCAGATCCCCGCATGTCTTTTCCGTCAGTTTTTTCAGATGATGGATATCCCTGAGTACGGCAGCATTCCCGTTTTTTTCGCTGAAAAAGCCGTAATCCTCTTTTGATGCAACGGAAGCCCCATGTCCAAGGTGATCATGTCCCACTACCGCAAAGCCCCGCTCTGTCAGATATTCCGCAAATTCCTCATAGCGGCCGATAAATTCAACCATCCCGTGAACTATCTGAAGAACTGCTGTTGGCTCTCCCTGATCCGGCTTCCACTCTACGGCATGAATCTTTGTTTTTCCGTCGGCGGACAGATAGGTGAACTCCCTTTTTTGTGCCATGGTCCTCATCCTTTCTTACTCATAATAACATATAGTATAACATGAAACCCTAAGATTGTATGAAGTTTTTATAAAAATTTCATGATTGCAAAAAAGGGCCGGCTTCTCCGTTCATTCCGAAGACGCCGGCCGTTATTTACTTTTTCTTGCTCTCCAGCAGGGTAAATGCAAAATCTTTGATTGCCTTGGCCGCCTGCTCATAGGTCATATCCGTAGTATTGATGCACAAATCGTAGTTGCGCATACTCTCCCATTCCTGACCGGTAAAGTAGCGGTAATAATCCCGGCGGTAGCGATCTGTCTTAGTAATGAATTTATCCGCCCTCTTCCAGTCGATCTTCTGCCGGTTCATCTCCTTCTGGATGCATTTCTCCCTGGAGGCGTAAATGAATACGCGCACCAGATTCGGCTTGTCATTCAGCACATAGTCCGCCGCCCTGCCGATTACCACATAGGAAGACATCTCCGCCAGTTCCCTAAGCACCTTGGCCTGATAGTTAAAGAGATTGTTGTTGGAGGTAAAATCCTCCTTCTCCGGAGGAATCAGCCCTCCGGTATATACCTTCTGGGACGCCCGGAACAGAAGGCTCTTCTTCTGATCCTCGTCGGCCCGGGCAAACAGCTCCTGGCTGATTCCGCTCTCGTCGGAGGCAAGCCGAAGGAGATTGCGGTCATAGAGCTCAACACCCAGATCCTTTGCCAGAATCCTTCCAATGGAGGTCGCGCCGCTTCCGCAGGTTCTTGTAATAGAAATTACGAAATTATCCATATTCCACACCCCTTACCTATTTTTTCACCATAATCCACACTTCTCCGTTCCGTGGATTATTATATATTTTCTATCTCTATCATAAAAGTTCGGGGGACTTTTGTCAATTCATCTTCTGTCACATTTTATTTTAATCATTCCTTCAGGATTCAAGAAAAGCCCGGCGGATTACCACCCGGTATATTTTTAAAGCCGAAACATCCGTGCCACACTCAGATAAAAGTCCGGATTGGCCTGCCGGATGGCATTGGTCTCGTTAGAGAAGATAGTCAGCCAGCCTCTCCCGACAGTAAGCAGCAAAAGCCCCAGAGTCATCACATACAGGATGTGGGAGGAGCGTGTTCCCTCAAAATGAATGTGTTCCAGAATCAGCAGGAAAGCCAGAAGGCTTACCGCAAGGCTCAGATCGCAGACATAACGGATATGAATCCCCCCCAGAAGGAAGTCAAGATATCCCAGCCCCAGAATTCCCACAAGCAAAAGGCCGCAGCTCCATCGCTTAAAGGATTTCTTTTTATCCTTTAAACAAAAAGTCAGGCCTGCCAGAAAAATCCCCAGATTCAACGGCATCTGAAAAAGGCCGGCGCCGTATTCCTGGTAAAGATAATTCCCGAAGTCAACACACTTCTCCGTTGTAAACCGAAGAAACGGGAAAAACTCTGTATAAACAAACGGTTCCGCAAAGTAATGATACGCCATCGACAGGAAATGATGCAGGCTCAAGGTTATCTCATTGTACCGGATATCACTCTCCGTAAGCTGATATGCTGTCCCAAACTCAAACACCGATCCAAATCGGATCTGATTATAGTACATCACGCCAATCCCCCCCAGCAATACGGGAACCAGAAAGGACAGAACACCTTGAAGCTTATCTCCAAAGGCTGCCTGCCTGTCAAAAAGAACACGCAAAAACAGCGGAGCCGCAAAAGCCGCGGCCAGAAGCACCATATTGGGCCGCGAAAGCACCAGCATCACCACGGAGATTCCCGCCAGGGCAAAGAGGCACATCCGTCCTCTCCCTCTGTCCTTCAAACATGCAAAACAGGAAAAGGCGGTAAAGGCCGCCAGCCATCCCGTTCCGCAGATCAGAGGAAGATAATAAAAGCTTGCGGATGCCTGCATCAGATACAGGAAGCTTCCAAACACCACAGCCGCCTCTCCCACCAGAAACAAAACCAGATTCGCCCGCGGCCGGAAGGTCCGGTACAGCCCATGAACGGCCCCAAAGACAGCTATCATTGCAAATACGGACAGCAGCGTCCCCGCCAAAAGCTCCGTGGGAATCCTTCCCGTCAGCCAGTACACAGGATAATATACCATGAATAAGGGCGCCAGGCCAAAATAAGAATAATATTGCCCTTGGTAATAAGCCCGATCCCAGTGATAGGTAATCTCCTTTTTATCTCTCTCCCCCTTGTCATAAGGGTTATCAAGCTCCTCCAGCGCCGGATTCACGTCAAGATCAAGAGCCGTCCGCCCCTTTTCAAAGGCGTCAAGCTGCTGCATATAGGCATCCACTACCATTTCCGGAGAACGAATCTCTTCCAATGAAGGATAGGATCGCAGATATTGATGGGAAGGCTCCCCTCCGTACAGAATCCAGCAGGATACCAGCAGGCAAAAGCCCAAAACCAGCAGATTCATGCCTTGATGGCTCCTTTTTTCCGGGCAGTACTCCGCTTCATAGAGCCGGAAGCGCAGTATGGAAAACAGCGCAAAAAATATCCCTGCCATCAGAAACAGGCGAAGGCCGTGAATTCGGAGCGGAATCCGTTCATTCAGCACCACGGAGAGAAGGAATACCGGCTCTTCCGGCTCCTCCGTAAAGTTAATGCGAAGCCGTGTGAGTTTCCCATGACTCTTCAAACGAACCGTAAAGGAGGACTCCTGCCCTCCCGGATTCACCTGAAAGCTCCCCGCTCCCATCGTCCGGTAAGCGTTGGCCTCATCACAGATGCCTATATTTCCGGACAGAACCCGGACCGGACCGGCTGTGCGCACCGTAACGCTGCGCACGGTCTCGGACAGGCCGTCAAAAGAAACGGTCGGATTCTCTGGAAGCAGCGGAAGCGCCTCTCCGTTATATCCTTCCATTTCTGACAAGTCAAGCTCCTTTCGGCTGTAATCTCCAAAGTATTGGGAAAAGTAAGAAAACTGAAATACGCACAGCTCCAAAAACGCCGCAAAAAAAAATGCGATAAGCAGAAGAATCCAAACATTTGCTTTTTTTATGGCTTCCCTATATTTTTTCATGATTTGATTCCTTTGCGCTGCATACTGTCTCTTAGCAGGACCTCTTGCCACTGTGAAGTCTAAAAAGGGATGTTAAAAACAAAAAATATCATAGGATACATTTTCTTTGAATAAAAAAAAGGAAACCTTCACACTTCCAAGATTTCCTATGCCCCTGCCAAGGAATCGGCGTGACAGGATTCGAACCTGCGGCCTCTACGTCCCGAACGTAGCGCTCTACCAAGCTGAGCCACACGCCGTTATATGATTGTTTTGCTGTCAGCACTAATTATCCTATCATAGAATCCGGTATTTGTCCAGTAAAAAATACCGGATTCTACGATTTTTCTTACTTCGTCCATAGCCGGCCGAACATCTCCTATTCCTCCGGCGCATAATTCCAGGTATAAGAAAAAATATGATCCCCGATAATCAATCCGCTCAAAGCCGGATTATTCCGATGGGTCCGGAAAAATACGCGGTTTCCCACATTGGATTCCCCTGCAATGGCTCTTCTGGCCGCGTCATAGCATGCGGAACTCACACTGCCCAAATCCTGGCTCAGAACCAGATCAAAGCGGCCCGAGGTTACGGGAGAGAACTGTCCCGGAGCCCGGATAACACTCATTATATCCCCCTGGGGAAATCTGGGATCCCGAATACGGTTCATAACAACGGCTCCCACGGCCAGACGGCCTGCGTCTCCCTGATTGGCCGCCTCACAGTGAATAAGAACAGCAAGCGCCGTCACCTCGTCCTCACTGGCGCCGTAGGCTCCATACTGAACATTATCCGTGCCTGATGTCTGTACACCCGTAACATCACCCAGAGAAGCATTGATTTCCGCCAGCTTGGCCGCCTCCAGGGCTGCCTCCAGCTTCTTCTTCTCCGCAATCAGATCCGCCAGCAGCTCCTTCTGACCTTCCAGAGTGTCGTTTTTGCCTTCCAAATCCGCCTGGGCCGCGGCAATGGCGTTCACATGCTGCCCAATCTTTCCGGAGGTAGACTTCGCCAAAGCGGAAACCTCCTCCTGCTTTTTCACAACGGAAGCATGAAGCTCGTCCAGCGCCTCCTTCTGCCCCTGCAGTTCAGCCTCTTTATCCTCAATGGCCTCTTTCTGGGCTACATAGTTCTCCATCATCTGCCGATCATAGGCTGCGATGCTGACCGCATAATTGGCCTTATTGAGCGCGGCGGCAAAGCTTCCCTCCTCCAAAAGAATGGTAAGAAAATTGTCCTGGGAATTTTCATACATGTATTGGATGCGGGTTTTCATATCCTTATACTGCTGCTGCTCCACCCGCTTTGCTTCCTCCAACTCCGCCTGTGTCTTTTCGATCTCCTGTTCCTTCTCTTTAATCTGCAGGTTCAGGTCCTCAATCTGTTCTCCAATGGATGCGTACTGATTGTTCAGGTCCTTCAGATAAGCCTCCATGCCGGCCTTTGCCTGCTCCAGCTTCTGCTGCTTGTTCTTCGTTGCATCAATCTCCTGCTGGGTTTTATCAATCTCATCCTGAGTTCTGTCAATCTCGTCCTGGGTCTTATCAATCTCATCCTGGGTTCTGTCAATCTCGTCCGCGCGTGTGGCATAAGAAACAAACCCAAGGCTAATCACCAGGGTAAATCCCAACATTCCATATATGATTTTCCGTAGCTGTCTGTTTTTCATCTTATCACCGTGTCCGTGCTTACAGGCAATGTATCCGCACCGGGTATGCCCGCCGTTTTATTTCCAGTCGTATTTTGTAAGCCTTCCCTCCAGGCTCAGCTGCTCAAAGCCGTTTTGTCTAAGAGCCTCATACAGCACAATAGCCGCCGCATTGGAAAGATTCAGGGAACGCGTGTCTCCCAGCATAGGAATCCGAACGGCCCTTTCCTGATTTTCAAGAAGAAGCTCCTCGGGGATACCCCCGCTTTCCTTCCCGAACATCAGGTAGCAGTTTGGTTCAAACCGCACCTGGGAATAAACCTTTGCTCCCTTGGTGGTTGCCATATAGATCTCTGCGTCCGGATTTCTCCGCAGAAAGTCCTCATAATTGCTGTAGGTGGTTACGTCAAGCTGAGGCCAGTAGTCCATGCCTGCCCGCCTGATATCCTTTTCCCCCAGACGAAATCCCAAGGGCTCTATCAGATGAAGCCGCGTTCCGGTAGCCACACAGGTACGTCCGATATTGCCCGTATTGGCTGGAATCTCCGGCTCCAAAAGTACAATATTGAATGACATGGCGTCCGTTACTCCTCTTTTTCTTTCCGCAGGTGTTCTACAAAATGCGCCAGCCGGCCGAATGCTTCCTTCAGGTCTTCCAGGGAATAGGCATAGGAGAGTCTGAGGAAGCCCTCCCCGCAGGCTCCGAAGGCTGTTCCCGGTACAACCGCAACCTTTTCCTCTTCCAGAAAACGGGTTGCAAACTCATCCGAGGTCATGCCGAACTCCTGAATACCGGGAAATACATAGAATGCCCCGAACGGCTCAAAGCATTTTAAGCCCATCTCCCGCAAAGCATGTATCACATATCTTCTTCTCTGATCATAGGACTCCCGCATCATAGCCACATCACCGTCGCCGTTTTTCAGGGCATCCACCGCCGCAAACTGGCTGTTGGTAGGGGCGCACATAATGGCAAACTGATGAATCTTCGTCATCTGCTCAATAATGGGAGCCGGGCCGCAGGCATATCCCAAACGCCAGCCGGTCATGGCATAAGCTTTGGAAAAGCCGTTGATCAAAATGGTCCGTTCTTTCATTCCCGGAAGGGATGCAATGGATATATGATCCCCTTTATAGCTGAGTTCCGAATAAATTTCATCCGTCAGCACAAGAATATCCTTTTCAATTATCACCCGGGCAATGGCCTCCAGATCCTCCTTCTCCATAATCGCTCCCGTAGGATTGTTGGGAAATGGGAGCACCAGGATCTTGGTATTTTCCGTAATTGCCTCCAAAAGCTCCTCCTTGGTAAGGCGGAACTCATTTTCCTCTTTCAGGTTAATAATTACAGGAACGCCCCCGGCCAGTACGGCGCAGGGCTCATAGGAAACATAGCTGGGCTGCGGGATCAGTACCTCGTCTCCCGGATTCAGTACGGCACGGAAGGCCATATCAATACCCTCGCTGCCTCCTACCGTCACCACAACCTCCTGCATGGGGTCGTATGTGACATGAATCCTCCGTTTCAGATAATTTGCAATTTCCTCCCGAAGCTCCTTCAAGCCCGCATTGGAGGTATAGAAGGTCCGCCCCCGCTCCAAAGAGTATATTCCCTCCTCCCTAATGTGCCAGGGCGTATCAAAATCCGGCTCCCCCACACCCAGGGAAATGGCGTCCGGCATCTCGCTTACAATATCAAAAAACTTCCGGATGCCCGAAGGGGGAATCTCAACAACCTTATCAGCCAAAAAATTTCTCACAGTGTCACCAGCATCCTTTCATCCTTTGATTTATGTACCATGATCGAACCATGATCCTTGTATTTTTTCAGTACAAAATGTGTGGCTGTGCTCAATACCGTATCCAGAGGCGAAAGCTTATCCGATACAAACTGAGCCACATCGCGCATGGTCTTTCCCTCAATCATCACCATAAAGTCAAAGCCGCCGGAAATAAGGTATACGCTGTCCACCTCCGCATAATTGTAAATACGCTCGGCTACCTTGTCAAAGCCCAAGCCTCTCTGCGGTGTAACCTTCACCTCGATCAGAGCCGTCAGCTTCTCCTCGCCTGTCTTATCCCAGTCGATCAGTGTGTGATATCCGCAGATAATGCCTTCCTTTTCCATGTCAGCAATCTCATTTGCCACCGTTACCTCGTCCACGCCCAGCATTACGGCCAGATCCTTCAGATCCACCCGGCTGTTTTTCTCAATAAAGGTTAAAATTTTTTCACGCATATGCTCCTCCTGTTTTCAGTTCTGTAATATCCTTATTTTATTTATATATTTTATACAGCTCATCTGTCTTCGGCCGTTCTAAAAAGCACTCTTCCCCTCCGTTGAGAATCCGCCTGGCTTTCCCGTTCACGGCCTTTCCAATCACCGCTGCCGGAATGCCCTCCTTCCGAAGCTCCCGTACCAGATCATGTCCCCGATCGCCCGCCATAAGCATGCAGCCGCTTGATATCAGATAATAAGGGTTCAGCCCAAAGTGCTCACAAATCTCAACTGTCTCCTGCCGGATGGGAATTGCCTTTAAGTCAATTTCCAGCCCGATGCCGGATGCCTCCGCCAGCTCCCAGAGCGCTCCATAGATTCCGCCCTCCGTTACGTCATGCATAGCGCTGACGCCGAAATCCGCCGCAAGCCTTGCCTCGGGCAATACGGAAAGATAACGGTCAAAATCCCTGGCCGTCTTCACAAAGGACCCGGAAAATCTGGTCAGCAGCTCCTCCTCTTTTTCCTTTGCAATGATGGAGGTTCCCTCTATGCCAATCCATTTTGTAACCAGAATATCCTGCCCGGCCCTTGCTCCCGCCGTAGAGATCAGACGATCTTCTCCGGCCTTACCCACGCCGGTCACACTGATTACCGGCTGGTTTACGGCTCTTGTGACCTCCGTATGGCCGCCCATAACCTGAACATTGGCCCTGGCACAGGCTTTCTCTACCTGGGCCATCATTTCCTTAATATCCTCCTCCGTGATCTCCTCCGGAAGAAGAACGGTCAGCATCACACCTATGGGCTCCGCTCCGCTGCTTGCCAGGTCGTTAACCGTAACCTGTATGGCCAGGGTTCCCACATCCTTCACCGTTCCCGTGATAGGATCCGTGGAAATTACAAAAACCTCTCCCGGCTTAAGCCGCATGGCCGCACAGTCCTCTCCCACGCCGGCGCCTAAAAGCACTTCCTCCCGCTTTGTGTGGATTTGCTTAAAAATACTCCTCTTTAATATGGTCTCCGAGACCTTTCCCACTTTCATCTTTGTACGCTCCCGCTCTGTCTTCTTTTGTCAGTTCTACTGCATTCTTTCTATACAGGAAGCCAGAACGGCATTCACGACGCCTTCATCCTGCGTGGCAACCGCCTCCACCAGTTCGGCGGACATTCCCGGATCACCGGCCACACCGATTACCACTGTCCGGGGAGACGCATTGTAGGAGCTCTTATTGACTTTGGTTACGCTTTCCTCCACGCCGTTTACATAGACATGCTTGTAAAGCTCCGCCACAACGCCCCTGTGCGCGCTCTCCGCTACCCGGTAGCCGATGGGCTGCCCCGGATCGGCCACAATCAGCACGCCGGGATCTGTGGTACTGAGCGTCTGACTGACGTATTTGATTGTACGGTTCGAGGGCCGCGTCTCTTCCCCATAGATGGTGAAGGTAATCTGCTTGTTGGCCGTAACGCCCTCAATATAGATAGGCGCATCCGTATTATTCTTAAACTTAAAGTCCTTATAGGTCCCTGCAATGGCTGCATCCGCCGAAGGATCCACATAGGTGACAATCATAGAATGATTGGAGCGCTCCACTACCTCCAGCTCGGAAAGCAGTACCGCATTGTAGAGCGTGGTGGATACCTGACAGATTCCGCCTCCCAGACTGTCCACTACCTTTCCGTTGAGATAAGAGCCGGCCATCTCATAGCCGTTTTCCTTGGTAAAGGGACTGACTACCTCATAGGCTGAAAAGGTATCTCCCGGATACAAAACCGTTCCGTTGATCAGCTCGGCTCCGTTAGCCACGTTCTGGCTTCTTGCCCCGTTCGAAGTACTGTAGCTGGTGGTAAAGGTTCCCAGCACATCCTTCACCCTGCTCAGCTCCTCCTCGCTTCCTCTGGGATAGTCGGTTTCAACCGGAAGCGTAACCGTTGCGTTCTCCTTATCCCACTCATTTTCAATAAAATCCAGAATTATCCGCACGGATCCTTCGGTATCGAGCTTTGTTCCCGTGTTGCCGTCCACAATCTCAAAGGAACCGTTCACGCGCCTCAGCGCAGCATCCTCCGCCGCAGAATCAAACTTTACGCACTCGGTAGTTACAAAATTACGAACCAGATCCGAATCAAGCTTCCATTCCAGTCCGTAGACCTTATTCTCGTGCTCCAGATCCTTGCGCTCCTTATAGCGCTTAATGGCATTGCCCGCTTTTCCAAGCTGCGCCGCTTCCTCAATGACATTCAGATTTGTACACTCAAGTCCCAGCTCGCCTAAGGTTACGGAAAGCTGTTCATCAAAAATCTCCAGCGTAAGTGTTTCCTCTCCCAACCGGCTGATATAATTCTTAACTTCCAGCTCCGCTTCCGCCGCCGTCATACCTGACAGATCGATTTCATCCGCATAAACGCCCGTATGTATGGTTTCTTCCTGTTTCTCCTTTGCAAGCGCTTCCCTGTCTCCCATTCCTGCAAGCACCAGCACAAGAAGGAGAAGGGCTCCGATATACTTTTTCATCTTTCTTCCTCTTTTCCGATTCCGGACAGTCCCTTTAAAGTGCATAGGACAGTAGGGGAACCACCATTGCCAAAACTACAATTACAATAATCACGGTTGAAATTATCTTCCTGTTTTTTTTGCTGTACCAATTCATCGCTGAATCCTCCCATGCTCCGAAATAATCCTGTCAATGATCCGCGACGCCTCGCTCTTTGTAAGACTGTCCACAGATCTTTCCAATGTTATTTTATGATATTTTATCAGATCATTCAAGTACCCTTTTTGAGCAGGAGTAATGGGTCCCTGCTTTTTCACTCTGTAAATCAGCGGCTTGGGAGCAAAAAGGTCCTGAGGCGCATTGATAAACTCCATGTGCATCCGCCCATACAGCTCCATGGCGGACAAAGCATCCGAAACCGCCCTGTGTGCATTTTCCTGCCGTATCTTATAAAAACTGCAAAGAGCCTCCAGGCTTCTGTGTTCCATCTGGGGAAATAGGGTTCTTGCGATACTCAGGGTATCAATCCCCTCTTTTTCAAACGGAAGCTTCCAGTTCATGGCGTTCTGCCTGACAAAGCCGTAATCGAAAAGAATATTATGGCCTAACAGGGGCAGTCCCTCACAGAATTCCACCAGCTCCGTCACAGCCTTTCGGGTATCCATTCCCCCTGCCGCCATTTCATCCGTAATTCCGGTCAGCTCTTCAATCCGCCTGCTGATCTTTCTCTCCGGATTCACCAATGTCTCATAGGTTTCCTTTATCTGCCCGCCAATTACCTTTACGGCTCCTATTTCCAAAATCCGATCCGCAGCCGGACTCAAGCCCGTGGTCTCCAAATCCAGTGCTACGTATGTATCTGTCACGCCTGTCATGATATGCTCCCTCTTTCGTCTCTTTCCACCTTGTTATCCGCGCGTCCTTTGTCAGAGGATCCCGCTTCTCATAATCAAAAATCAGATAGGCCGTGGGCTTCCCTTTCCGCGGCAGAGCTTCCGCATGCTTTTGCTTTCCCTCCCGGCTTAAAATCTCCCGAAGCTTCTCCTGATATGGTCTCTGATCCGCCGCAAAGGACGGGCGGCTCTTAAGCTTTTCCCTGGAATATGCATCTATGGTCAAAAGTCCGCGATATTCTTCTTCCTCTCCCGGGCATGCCTCCCGGATAAATTCCAGCAGGATCTCATATCGTCCCAGACGCGAATGATTCCTTCCGTTCAGGCCTGCTCTCTCGTAAAAACCGGCCAGCCCTTCAAACAATGCAAAGGGTGATCGGAAGCTTTTCACCAGCCTTTCCAGGGTATGCCGGAATTGATGACTATTATAATAGATCTCCACCATTTCTTCAATCGCCTTTAGCTGTAAAATTTCGGAAAAGGACATCCAATTGGTATACAGAACCTCATAGGGCGGCTTACAGCGATATACAATTCCGTAATCGGCGGCCTCCCCATGCATAGGAGAGCCACGGAGTACCTTCAGAAAGCCCAGCTGCAGCTGATCCGGCCTCATGGCAAATACCTCGTCAAAGGAACGGACAAAGCTCCCATAATCCTCAAAAGGCAGACCTGCAATGAGATCCAAGTGCTGATGAATACCGCCCATCTCATGAATCCGCCCTACATTGTCCCGCAGTTTCTCCAGATTCATCTGACGGTGAATCGCTCTAATCGTCTGCGGATTCACGGACTGAACACCGATTTCCAGCTGAATCAGCCCCGGACGCATCCGTTTCATCAGAGCCAGTTCCTCCTCTGTCAGAAGATCTGCCGCAATCTCAAAATGAAAGTTTGTCACCCCGTTGTCATGCTCCAGCAGATAGCTCCAGACAGCAAGGGCATGGCTGTGACTGCAGTTAAAGGTACGATCCACAAACTTTACCTGAGTCACTCCTGCATCCAGAAAGTATTGCAGTTCTTCGAATACCAGCTTCAAATCCCGAAATCGGACTTGCTTCTCAACGGAGGAAAGACAGTAGCTGCAGGAAAAGGGACAGCCCCTGGAGGATTCGTAATAAATGATTCGGTGTTCAAAGTCCGACAGCCCCTGATAGGGAAAGGGAAGCATGCTGAGGTCAAGCGGCTTTCCGAAAGCATTTTCGTGAATTTCCGCTCCCTCCTCTTCCTTTCCCTCAGAAATCCGGAACACCGCACCCGGAATCTCCTCCAGGCTTCCTGTTCTTTTGACATAGTACCGCGCCAAAAGCCGGAAGCTCTCCTCCCCCTCCCCCCTGAGGATTCCCGTAAGCTCACGGTATTGAAAAAGAAGTTCCCCGGCGCGGAAAGACGCCTCCGGCCCTCCCAGCCAAATAGGAACACGGGGCAGAACCTTTGCGCACTCCCGTATCAGCTCCCTGACCTGCTCCATATTCCAGATATAGCAGGAAAACAGAAGGACCTCCGGCTCCCGCTTATAGATCTCCCGTAATATCTCCTCCATCCTGTGGTTGATGGTAAACTCCGCCAGCTCCACATGGGAAGCACACTCTCTCGCAGATGCCTTCAGGCTGTAGATCGCCAGGTTTGAATGAATGTATTTTGCATTGATGGCCGTTAATAAAATACGCATACCCGGCGCCTCCCTTTCCACGCCTTTTGTATCAAACAGGTCTTTTTCTGATTTTATAAAAGGGAATTACTGCTGCCGCAATAACTCCCTTCCTAAACTTTATTATAATCCGCACATCCTGCTTTGAACCGGAAACAGCACAGGTTACCTTTGCAGCCGGCTCGGCCCAGGCAGCCTCGCGGCACACAGAAGCTTCTGCTTAGGGCTGCTCCATTCCTGACCTGACCCGGTTCACAGATTCCTGTTGCGCAAGACCCAGGCGTCAATGCTGCTTACAAAGGGCCGTATGCTATTTCCATGCCCGAGGCAGGATATCACCCCCGCTGTAGCGGATTGCGGGTACAGGGCACCGCTAACTCCCCGGCTGTGCGGAAATCTTAAACAATTTCAGAGTTTTAGTATAGCGGTTCTCCGCCCGTTTGTCAACGTGTTTTCCCTGCTTTTTACTTCGCAGCCGGATACTCCGTGCAGAGCAGGCGGTAAGCAGGTTCATCCTCCTCAATGGTGGGGAATCTTCCCAGCGGCTCATAGAAGCGGTTATCCGTATTGTCATCATTTGTCATGGAGACCTCGCCTACCAGCGCAACGTCGCCGCGGACTACAAATTCATGATAGTAATAGGGATACAGGGTCAGGGACTGACCGGGCTTCAATACAACCTCGGAGCCTGCCGGAACCGTATAGCATTTTCCGTCGCTGAAAATCTCTACCGGCGTGTCCAGAAGTCTGCCCTCATCCTCCCTGTCCGCATTCCAGAGGCGGAATACCACATCGGCGCCTCCGCGGTTGATGATATCCTCCATCTTATTCCAGTGAAAGTGATTGGGAGATACCTGGCCGCCGCGAATCATCATAATCTTTTCCGCATATACCTTTGTATATTTTTCATTGTGCACATTGCCGTTGCGGATGGTGATCAGAGCAAGGCCCTTCTTGTCATAGTCTCCCTCACCGTAATCGGTCACATCCCATCCCAGTGCATTGTCGCGGATCTCATCATATTCATGACCCTTTTCAGCCCACTCCTCCGGTGTGAAATGGCAGAAGGGAGGAAGAGCAAACTTATACTCATTTAACAGTCCCTCAAACTCTTTGATAATCTTATTAATTTCCGAACGCTTCATTTTCTTCATCCTTTCTTTTATTTATTGATTTTTACGGCCCGTCCGTATTTTCACGTAATACGCAAAAGCTACGAAACCGCCGCAAATTTCTCTTTAAACTCCTGCTCCCACTGATTCAGCTCTTCCTCTGTGTCCGCAATGGTAAATTTCAGCACATTGGTTTCCGATGCAAAGGGATCCAGATAATGAACACAGTCATGATCCACATGCCATGTCTTTCCATACACACTGGAATTGGAAGGCTCAAGGCCGATAACATAATCGCCTGCGGCTATGGACTTCCATTCCATAAAGCAGGGCAGGTATTTTGTATTAAACTCGATTTTCAGACCGATTTCCTTTTCCCGGTTCACCGCACAGACAAAGGTATTCTGCTCTCCGTCCGTCCTGAGATCGTGGATAAATACATACTCCGGCTCTTCCGGCTTGGGCGCTTCCATCCGGTCATACCGGTCCTCATGGCCTTCGGCTTCCGGATCTCGCGGCGTTACCTTATTGGTAGGAATCAAAAGCCTGGTGTTTTCATCCAGGAAGGGGTATCCCATGTTAATATGATATAAAAGCATCAAAGGCTCCCTGCGGTATGCCTCATTGGTGATCTCATCCGTCACCGTAAAGGATTTTTCCCCGTAATGCGACTCAATGGTTCTGCGGAGAATCATATTTTCTCCGAAAAGCTCCGCTTCCCGCATTTCTCCCCGTATCCGGAGAAGGTATTCCCCATCCTGCCAGAAAGCATCCCCGCACAGGTGCTCTCCCGGTGTTGTGCGAATCCGGCCGTGCATGGGATAATCCTTTCCTTCAAGGGTACAAGGCGCACAGATATTCTCCAGACCTGCCGTGAAGAAAAAGCCTCCCATAATGCTTCTTAAGGCCTCCTCCCCGTTGGTATCATAGTGTCCCCGCCCCTGAAGTCCCGGCTTGGAGAGAAAATTGATATTCATTCCTTTATAGGAAAGCTCCGCCACGTCCAGGCATTTGTCCGCCAGGACACGGAAAAGCAGATCTCCGTTTTTCACCTCGTAGGCCTTCATTCCGCTGCTGCGTCCCTCCCCGTAGGTCATCGGGCGGACATAAGCCAGCTGCTGCATACTCCCCACATACTGATATAAATCTTTCTTTTCCATAGACAGCCCCTATTCCAGATTGGCATGATACTGCCATAAGCCTTTCATGTCAAGCTGCTTTCTCTCAATGATCATCTTTGCCAATACATCCCCAAGAAGCAGAACGGACTGCTCAAACAAAGAGGTCATGGGCTGGCAGGAATCAATCTCATCCTCCAGATAAAACTTTGTCCGTACGGGAATCCGCACCATAAATTCACAGAGATCTTTCATCTCACTGTTGGGATTAGAACCAATATGTACGATCTTCGCACCTATGGCATTGGCCTTTTTCGCAATGCCCAGAGGAAACAGAGACATTCCGCTTCCGCTTCCCACAATCAGAAGATCCTTCTTTGTAATAGCCGGTTCCGTAATTTCCCCTACATAGTGAGTACGGATACCCAGATGAGCCAGACGCTTGCACACGCACTGGAGGGCAAGAAGCACTCTTCCCACTCCTACAAAAAATACTTGATCCGCCTTAAATATCTCATCGCAGAGGCGTTCCAGGGAGCCGGGATCCACGCTGGCCAGCGTGCGCCCCAGCTCATTCAGAACCTCCTCACATGTCTTCTTATACTCTTCACTAAAGTCACTCATTTTTTTCCTCCATTCCAGTTGCACACTTCCCTTAACCTGCTATTTCCGCCCGAAGAGCCGCAAGATTTTTCAGGCTGTTCTCCATGTCATCTGTCTTGATGCAGGTGCTTCCGGTAACAAAGATATCCACATCCCCTTTTCCATAAGCTCTGATATTATCAGGAGAAATTCTTCCGTCAATCTCTATCTTTGTATTCAGCCCCCGCTTTTCGATCATTTCCCGAAGCTCCCGTATCTTCCTGGCCCCATAAGAAACCTGGCTTTCAGCTTTTACAAAAGCATAACCCGGGTTAATCAGCATCAGAAGAACAGTATCGCATTTTTCCAGAATATAGTCCAAAACGGACAGCGGCGTTCCCGGCTTTAAGGCCACTCCGGCCCGTACGCCCTTTGCATGAATCCGATTCAGCATGCCGTCCGGATGCTTCGCTGTCTCCGCATGAAATATCAGCTGCTGCACGCCGATGTCCAAAAGCTCATCTACAAAAAAGTCCGGCTCCTTTGCCATCACATGACAGTCAAATTCCAGATCCGTCTTCCTGCGAAGCTGCCGCACCGTGTCAAGTCCAAGAGGCATGCTGGGGCTGAAATACCCATCCAGAATGTCCACATGAAGCGCCCTTATCCCATGCTCCGTCAGACTGCGCGCCTGGCTCTCCAGATTGCACATATCGAGGCAGATGAGGGATGGGGAAATGACGCATTTTTCTTCCCATAAATGACTCATGTCTTCCATATCCTTTCCATTATAGGTTTCTTTCTATTTCCTCTCTGGTGGGGAGGGAGGAAATGGCTCCCTTGTGCTGCACACAGATCCACCCTGCGGTATTGCCGTAGTGAAGAGCCTTCTCAATAATCTCCGCGGTTAAATCCCCGGTGCACTCCACACCCCGGATACGCAAGCCGGACAAAAATCCTCCCCAGAAGGCATCTCCGGCCCCCGTAGCATCCACAGCCTTCGCTTTTCGTCCTTTTACCGTCAATATCTGACCGTCAAAGTAGCATTTTGCCCCTGCGGAGCCCAGGGTTTCCACAATCAGAGACAGGGAACAGCGATCCATCAGATCAAAAAGCCTGTCCTCTCCCCCTACCATATCCACTTCCTCCTCGGAAATCTTTAAAATATCCACAAGGGGAAGCAGATCCATCACGGTTTTTCCACATGCTTCCTGGTCATCCTTCCACATAAGATTACGGTAATTCACATCAAAGCTTACGATCTTTCCCATCTCATGGCCAAGCTTCATAGCCCGCACCGTTGCCTCCAGGGCCGGAGACGCGGACAAAGAACAGGATCCGGCATGGATGATACAGGATTCCCTGATATCTTCTTCCTTTACATCTTCCTCTAAAAGAAACATATCTGCTCCCGGCTTCCGGGCAAAGGTAAAGCTACGCTCTCCGTTCTCTGCCAAGCTCACAAAGGCCATCGTTGTAATTGCATTTTCGCACAGCTCCTTCTTTAAGCAGCGCACCTGGTTTTCCTCCAGGGTCTTTATTAAAAAGCGGCCGAAATCATCCTCACCCACGCTGCAGCACATACCTGTCTTCAGACCGTTTCTTGCCATGGCAATGGCAACATTAGCGGGAGCGCCGCCTGCATTGCGCACGTAGCTTCCCGGCTCCGAACCGGGTATAAAGTCAATAACCATTTCGCCGATACTATACAAGTCCAACACGTTTTTCTCTCCTATTTCAGTTGCATCATATCCTTCTATTCGGACCGCAGCCTGATTTCCTTTATCAGTTCCTCATAATCAATCCTTGTAAAATCCGTTACATCCACGGCAATGGTATGGCCAAGCCCGATATTATAATTCCGCTCCCGCATCCATCTGCAGAAGCCCTCGTAATCGGGTACGGCATCTACGGCCGCAGGCTCTTCTTCCGAATACTCCTCCTTATGATAGCAGTCCGTCAGATGACCGGGATGCCTTTTTCCTCCATGATCCCGCTTCACGCTGCGTTCATAGACAGTCTTGGAATCACCGTACAAATATACGGTGATCACATTGTAGCCATACTCCTTAGCCAGCTCCTCAAGCCGGGGCTTATGATACTGATAAAAGGGATATTCCAGCAGAAGTGTCCCGGAAGCTCTCATTGCCTTTCTTACATAAAGATAAAACTCTTCCAGAGCGAACCCATTCAAGGCTTCCTTCTGCTTCTTATTATCAAAACCGAAGGTATCCCAGTTCTTCTCCTTGACCGCATCATAAGAAAGCTTTGTAAGGCCTTCCGTCATTTCCTCAATTTTAGCGGCCGTGTAGCTTTTGCCTGTTCCGGGACCTCCTGTCACAATGATCATAGTTTTCGGATTCCCTAATGTGCTCACTTCTTTTCACCACTCTTTCACTCCTTTAAAAGCAAGCCGCCGATTGTTCACTCGGCGGCTGCTTTTTATCTTTCTGCTCAGGAATTTTTCTCAATCATAGCTGCTACGGTTTCCGGAGAAATATCTCCCTCCATGGGTCCGAAGGCCGCCGCATTTAAAGCGCCTGCCGCAGCGCCTGCTTTTGCCGCATCCTCTAAGGAACGTCCCAATGCAAGAGAAGCAATAAAAGCTCCGTCAAAGCTGTCTCCCGCTCCGGTAGCATCCAAAGCTTCTACCGGATATGCCCCCATCTCAAACTGAGCGTCGCGTGTATAAATGGTAGAACCCTTGGAGCCATTCTTAAG
Organism: Clostridia bacterium; assembly: GCA_910576325.1. Taxonomy (GTDB): domain Bacteria; phylum Bacillota; class Clostridia; order Lachnospirales; family Lachnospiraceae; genus Laedolimicola. The sequence continues at coordinate 117,104 of CAJTIM010000002.1, read as the reverse complement.
CACTACAATCTCCATATCCGGATAATCAAAGCATTTCTTTACCGCCTTTTCAATATCTTCCTCACCGGTCAGCAAACGCAGCTCGGATTTTCCCGGCAGGAATACGTTAGTGGCCTTCACAACCTCCTGAATAATATCGTAGTCCTCCGCTTCCTTCATATGCTCCATGCGGATATTGGGGTCAAAGGAAATCTTCGCACCCTTCTTCTTCATGGCGTGCATGGTCTTCACGATCTCCTTTGCATAATCCTTGCTGGAGGTCAGAGCACAGCCCATCATGTGGAAAAAGCTTACATCCCCCATCTTTGACACGTCCGGCATCTTAGCCTCAACCGCAGGAGTATGATCCCAGTGGAAGATAAATTTGCGCTCTCCGTCGGAGTAATACATTACAAAGGCAACACCTGTGGAGCCATGCTCACTTTCCAGCACATATCTTACATCCACACCGTCAGCCTTCAGGTGATCCAGTACGCATTTTCCGAAACCGTCCCTGCCGACACCGGAGATAATACCTGCCTCAGCGCCCATTCTGGCCGCCGTACGGATAAAGATTCCCGAGGAACCGCTTGCATAGGGTCCCTTAAAGGTCAGCGGCTCATGAAATTCCATATTTTCTTCCGGGCGCATCACTTCCACAAGAAGCTCACCCATTGTCCATATTTTTCCCATTATGTCCTCCTACAGCTTCTGTAAAAACTCGATGGGCTCTTTATTAGGTCCCTCTATCAGAAAATAACGGATTCCCTTCTCCCAGAAAGGAAGAAATACGATCTCATCGCTCTCCAGAAAATGATAGCCCTTCTCCTTTGCCAGCGCATACACCGGCTCAATATCCGGTACGTTCAGCGCAAGGTGATCAATGGCCCCTCTTTTCATAGCGGCATTTTTATTCTCATATGTCTCAATCAGAATATCGCCTGCCTGTAAAAAAGCTACCGGAATGTTTCCCCCGCTCTCATTGATGGTTTCATACACCAGCTCAAAGCCAAGGCCCGTATAAAAAGCCTTTGTCGCTTCCAAATCATTGGTTGGAATACCAATATGCTGAATTCCCGTTACATAATCCATTAATTTCATGCTGCGCTTTCCTCCTATTCCAGTTCCGTAATCTCCGCATTTATGCGAAACTATTTCTTTGCCTTTCCGGTACTGCCATAAATATCAATTTTTTCTCCCACATGCTCGGCAACTGCTTTTTTGGCCGGTCTTAAGAGATTTCTCGGATCCTGCTTGCCCGGCTCCTTGGCCGCTTCTTCCGCCGCCACGGCTGCCACGGCGCCGACAAATACGGATTTTATAGCCGTACCATAGTTGATTTTGCTCATTCCCATCCGGACACATTTGCGGAAGTCCGCTTCCGGTACGCCCGTACCGCCGTGAAGAACAAGCGGACAGTCCGTCAGCTTTACGATCTGTTCCAGGCGCTCAAAGTCAAGCTTCGGCTCGGCCTTGTAAAAGCCATGGGCGGTTCCGATGGCTACGGCCAAAGCGTCGATCCCTGTCTCCTCCACAAAGCGGGGAACATCCTCGGGATTAGTCATAGCGGCGGACGCCTCCTCCACTACCACGTTTTCCTCTCTTCCCCCTAACATGCCAAGCTCCGCTTCCACGGAACAGCCATATTCCTTTGCGTACTCAACAATCATTCTTGTATCCGCGATATTCTCCTCATAAGGCTTTTTGGAAGCGTCAATCATAACGGACGTAAAGCCTTCACGGATACATTCCTTGATCAGATCGTAATCCGTAGCATGATCAAGGTGCAGGCACACGGGAATATCCACTGCTTCCGCCATACCCTTTATCATTCCCACGGTTGCTTTCAAACCATTGTACTTCAATGCGTTCATGGATACCATGAGGATCACCGGCGCGTTCTTTTCTACGCCCGCCATAATAATTCCCTCCGCATCCTCAGGACAGCTGAAGTTAAACGCTCCTACAGCATACTGGTTTTCTCTTGTTCCGGCAAGAATTTCTTTTAATGTTACTAAGCTCATTTTATATCTCCTCTTCCAGTTTTGCAATACCTGGGGCTGTCAAAAATTAAGACAGCCCCGGATGATGTTTTTTGTTACCGGCCGCAAAGCGGACAATAACTGTTTTCAGTTCTGTGTTGTGTTCCGATTGGTCACATAGTCGTGAATCATACAGTAAGCGCCGTACAGCACCACCCGGTCATTCAAGATGGAATACCGGATCTGATTCTCCTCCACAGGCTGCAGGCACCGTTCCTTAAGCACGCGTACCATCTCCCTGTGGAAAAAAGTTCTGGCCTTGGTCACTCCGCCTCCCAGTACAATCACGTCGGGATCGTACAGGTTAAAATAATTGGCAAGAGCTACGCCTAAGTAATAGCCTTCCTTCTGATAAAGGTCCAGGGCATAGGCATCCCCCATCTCCGCAGCCTGTGTCAGAATCCGGCCGTTGAGATTCTCCCCCTGATACCCGGCCAGTTCAAAGACTTCGCTTTTCAGCCCGTCCTTCATATCCGCCTTCATCTGACGGACAAGAGCGGTGCCGGATGCGTACATCTCCACGCAGCCGGCAGAACCGCAGGGACAGGCTTTTCCCATCAGATCGATGGATACATGCCCTACCTCACCGGCTCCTCCGTGTCTTCCGCGGTAAAGACGATTGTTAATTACAATCCCTCCTCCGCAGCCGGTACTGATGGTCATATACATCACATTTGCAAAGCCTCTGCCCTCACCGCAGCGATGCTCTGCCAAGGCTCCCAGATTGCCGTCATTATCAATCCGTGTCGGTTTTCCGTAATCCTTTGAAAGCCGCTCCGCGAGAGGAAAATTCTTCCATCCCATCATGGGCGCCTCAAGAATCACGCCTCTTTCCTGGTCCAAAGGTCCCGGAGCCCCTACTCCGATTCCTATTACATCGTCAGCGGAGATTCCGAAATGTGAAATAACGTCATCCAATACCTTCCTGGTATTCTGATACACGGCCTCCTCACCGTGATAGGTCTGAGACTGGACGACATGGGCATACCCGTCTACCAGTTCCCCGTCCTTTGTGAAGAGCGCTCCCGTAGACTTCGTGCCGCCTACATCCATAATTAAATAAAATTGACTCATTCCTCTTTTGCTCCTTGTAATTCTATTAATTTCTACCCCTCTTCTGAGCCATGTCTAATACAACTGCAAGGATAATAATACACCCGATTACTACATTCTGCCAATAGGAATAAATCTGCAGAAGGTCCATACCTGTCTTAATAACGGCGATTACCGCGCAGCCGAACATGGCACGGGCTACGGATCCGGATCCGCCTGCCAGGGATGTACCGCCGAGTACGGTGGACGCAATAGCGAACATCTCGTATCCCTCACCGGATCCGGGCTGTCCGTTCTGAAGCTTGGAAGCAATTACGACACCGCACAGGCCTGCCATTACGGAGGAAAGCACATGGCAGAGGAAGGTGATCTTTCTTACATTAATACCGCTTAAGTGAGCAACGTTCTTATTGCTTCCTACTGCAAATACATGACGTCCGAATACGGTCTGGGACAGCAGTATATGCATAATCGCAACTACAATAATGGTAAAAATAACAACGACCGGAACAGCTCCGTTGGGCATTCCCGCCGTGGGAATAATACGGCTTGCTCCCAGGAATGCAAAGGATGTGGGAAGTCCGTATACGGGCTGTCCGCCTGTGATAACGTATGCCACACCGCGAAGAGCGGTCATGGTGGACAGGGTACAAATCATGGGAATTACATCAAAGTAAGCAATCAGCACGCCGTTGATGAACCCGCACACAAGTCCTACGGTAATACCGCAGACAATGAGAAGCACCATAGCAAAGGGGATGCCCATGTTGGGGAACTGCAGTCCTGCGTAGGAAGCAATGATTCCCGCTACCGCAACTACGGAGCCTACAGAAATATCAATGCCGCCAAGAATAATTACATAGGTAAGCCCGGACGCCAGAAGGGCATTGGTGCACATCTGGGACAGGATATTGCTGACATTTCTTACGCTGAAAAACGTATCACTGGCAATACCAAATCCGATGCAAAGTAAAATCAAAACAATGACTACAATATTTTCACTTAATAACTTCTTTACTCTCGTCTTATCCATTTTTACCTTCATCCTCTCTATTTCCTGATTCCTTATTCGGCATCACTGGTGATGCTTGCAAGACTGATAATGCTCTGCTCATTGATATCCTCGCCCGTGAGCTCTCCGCTGATGCGGCCCTCACGCATAACGATAACGCGGTTGGCGATACCGATTACCTCCGGCATCTCGGAGGAAATCATAATAATTGCGCCCCCTGCTTCCACAAAGTCGTTCATCAGCGCGTAAAATTCCGAACGGGCATTTACGTCGATACCTCTGGTGGGCTCATCCAGAATGAGAATCTCCGAATCCGCGGCAAGCCATTTGCCCAGAATAACCTTCTGCTGATTACCGCCCGACAGCGTTCTCAAAATCGTCTGCAGATCCGGAGCCTTTACCCGTAAGCTGTCCTTGTACTTCTGGGCCTGCTCCCTCTCCCACTCCTTGTTGACAAAGCCCAGCTTCTTTGCATGGAAGGGAAGACTCGGAAGGGAGGTGTTCTCAACGATGTTCTTCTCAAGAAGAAGTCCCGTTCTTCTGCGGTCTTCGGTAACAAGACCGATCTTTTTGGTAATGGCCTCCTTGGGATTTTTAAAATGAACCTCTTCCCCTTTTACAAATACTTTACCGGAATCAACAGGGGTTGCGCCGAAGATAGCCTCCATAACCTCTGTCCGTCCTGCGCCTACCAGCCCGGAAAAGCCCAGAATCTCTCCTGCGTAAGCGGTAAAGCTGATATCCCGGAACACACCCTCTCTGGTAAGGCCCTCTACCCGGAGCATCTCCTTTCCCTGCTCATGGTCGTGCTTGTCGTAATAATCGCCCATCTCACGGCCCACCATACTGGCAACAATCTGCTTCTCCGTCACATCCGCTACCATCATGGTATCTACCTTGCAGCCGTCACGAAGAACCGTTACACGCTCACAGATCTGCGTCAGCTCCTTCAGACGGTGAGTAATATATATAATTGCAACATTATTCTTTTTCAAAATATGTACCTGCTCGAACAGTGCGTCAATCTCATGCTCGGACAGGGATGAGGTCGGCTCATCCATTACAACAACCTTTGCATTCTGGGAAATTACTTTTGCAATCTCCACCATCTGCTGCTGAGCCGCATTAAGCTCCCCGGCAATGGTTGTTGCCTTCAAATCAACCTTCATAAAGTCCAGAATATCCTGGGTATCCTTATTCATCTTGGCCTTATCCAAAAGACCGTTTTTCTTCTTCTTTTCCCGGCCCAGCCATACATTCTGAGCTACGGTCAGATCCTTGGCAATACTTAATTCCTGGTGAATAACCGCAATTCCGGCATCAATTGCCTGGCCGGGCTCGGTAAAGTTCATGTCTTTTCCCTCGAAAATAATCTTTCCGCCCGGATCCGGTGTGTAAACACCGGAAATAATCTTTATCAGTGTGGATTTTCCGGCGCCGTTCTCACCAACCAGGGTATGTACTTCACCCGGATAGAAGTCAGCGGATACGTCTGACAGGGCTTTTACGCCGGGGAAGGTTTTGCTGATATTTTTTACCTGTAAAATTGGTTCCATAGCTTCATTCCTTCTCATAATTTTTTTGTTTTCCCATGAACGGGAAACCGGTCATGGTTGCCTGCTGCGTGTATTTGGCTCCCCCAAAAAACAACAGGAGGTTATTCCAATCGGACTTAAGCCTCTAAGAATAACCTCCCTTCTTTTTTAATCAACTCTGAGTATTCTTCAATCTGCCGGATTATTCCGCTGCATTCTCTGCGGTAATAATGTAAGGAGCGATGAAGATCTGCTTGTCAGATACTTTGCCCTCTGTCATAAAGGAGATCATCTCACGAACGATGGTTGCTCCGATTTCCTTCGGGTTCTGGGAAACCTCAGATACCCAATACTTTCCGTTCTCAGCATCCAGGATAGCTTCCTTTGCCTCGGGGTTGCCGTCAAATCCGATGATTACACAGTCAGATCCTGCTGCCTTAATGGAAGCAAGTGCGCCAGTTGCTGCCGGATCGCCTACACAGAATACGGCTTTAACTTCCGGATTGGTGGTAAGAATATTCTCCATGATCTTCTGAGCCTCGTTAGCATCTCCCTTGTAGTCATAACCGCTCAGAAGATTTCTCTGATCGCCTACGGTATCAACGGCGCCCTTCTCTCTGTCAAGGCAGGAAGAAGCGGTGGGATATCCGATGATTGCTACGGTGTCGCCTTCCTCAGACAGACGAAGAAGCTCCTGTCCGCCAAGAACGCCGCCCTGGTAGTTGTCCGTACCAACGAAGCAGTTGATAGCGTCAGACTCGGATGTACAGTCAAAAGTGAACATTGCTACGCCGTCCTTGTCAGCGTTCTCGATAGCCGGCTTAACACCTGCGGCATCGTTACATGCAAGAGCGATTGCGTTGCAGTCATCTGCGGTAAGTGTCTCAACCTTCTGGGTTGCGATTACCGGGTCAAGGCTTGCATCCAATACGGAGAACTGACCGTCTGCCAGTCCCTGTGCCTTACACTCCTCCTCGATTCCCTCGCCAATGAGCTGATAGAAAGTATGCTCAAAGGATCCAACTACAAAGCCAAACTTCAGATCTGCTAAGGCTACGCCGCCTGCTGCGGGCTCTTCTGCCTCGGGAGCTTCCGCTTCCGGTGCCTCTGTCTCTGCAGGTGCCTCTGTCTCAGCTGGTGCTTCTGCCGGTGCCTCTGCCTTAGAGCCACATGCGGCAAGTGCTGCTGTCATTGCCAGTGTCAGCATTACAGCTACTAACTTCTGTTTCATAACTAATATCCTCCTTAAAATTTTTCGGCATTATTATGCTCGACAGGGTTATTTTAACACTGTTAAGTATATCTGTCAATACATTTTTGCCTGTACCAAACAAAATATGCATGCGTTCTTCCGTCATTTTCACCTATCTTATCTGTTTTTTAACGCCTTTTTTGTGTTTTAATTCTGTTTTTCCTGATTATTTCGACAAATTCTTTTATATGAATAATTTCTGTTCTTCTTTTGATTAACTGTGTTAAGCGTTTGTTTTTCCATACCTTATACCGATTCCGTCATCGGCTCCCGATCTGTTTACGCAATGGTTATATATATTTGACAAGCTCTCATTTCTTTCTTATAATTGATTCAATACGTTTATGGAGAAATCATTGTGAAAAAAGGAAAAAATCTTACGGATCTGTTAGATTCCAACCGCTCGGAGGTACTGTACTATCTGATGGATCATTCCGGCTGTTCCCGAACGGATCTGGGAGCGGCCACCGGGCTGACCCTGGCATCCATAACCAAAATTATTCACTCACTCCTGGATGCCGGAATTATTTATGAAACCGATTTTATTGAGAAAAAAAAGGGGCGGCGTTCCATCGGCCTTTCTTTTTGTTATGATAAGTTCAAGGTTCTGGCCGTCAATCTCTTCTGGAACCGCCTGGAGCTGCAGGCCTGTGATTTCCACGGCAATTTTTACGGGGAGCTTGTCTCCGTTCCTTTCCTGTATATTTCCACCCGGAATATTGAGGAGGTCGTGGAGACGGCCGGGAGATATATCCAGGATTTCTGCCGCATGTACCCGGATCTTGTATCCATCGGCGTGTCCGTGCCCGGTCCTTACTTCCGCAATACCGGGTGCATTATGGTTCCCCCCTTTGAGAAGGATCCGGCCAAGCGCTCCTACTATCCCTTTAAGGAAAAGCTGTCCCGGTTTACGGATCTGCCCATTTTTATGGAGCATGATGCAGATGCAGGTGCCCTGGCCTACTGGCGGTTTCGGACGGACAGAAGGCCGGATCTTGTGATTATGAATTTTCTTGCGGATACGGGTGTCGGTGTCGGACTTACAGACGGACGCAATATTTATGCCGGAAACAGCAGCTGTTCTTCCGAATCGGGGCACATAACCATCGACTATCACGGACGGTCCTGTCCCTACTGCGGCAGCAACGGCTGTCTGAACGCTTACTGCAGCGGCCGGGCTCTGGAGGAGATTGCCGCCGAGCAGCTTTCCGCTCATCCGGACAGTATTTTAAACAGTATTCCCACTATTACTTATCAGGCTATTATTCAGGCATCCTCGGAGGGAGATACCTTTGCCACGGAGCTGCTTACGGAATGCGGCCGCACTTTGGGACACGGGATTCTTTCGCTGTTGCATATCTTCCATCCGGATCTGATTCTGATCAGCGGTGATATCAGCAAGGCAGGTGCTGTGCTGCTGAATAATATCCGCAAGAGCCTGGAAGAACGGCAATCCAGCTACACAACCATTCCTGAGATCCGTCTCCTCTCGGAGGAACGGAATCTGGCCCTGTTGGGAGCGGCCGCCTTTGCCATTGAAGAGATGCTGCAGTTTCCCACCCGGTATTTCTCTCTTCCTGTGAATAACCAGATCTTACCACTCCCATAACATATTAAACTCCCATACGCCGGTTCAAACCCGGGATATGGGAGTTTTTTATTTGTCCTGCTTAGTGATGAAACAGTCGGATTCCCGTAAATGCCATTACCATCCCGTATTTATTACAGGTCTCAATAACCAGATCATCCCTTACGGATCCCCCTGGCTGGGCAATATATTTTACACCGCTCTTCTTTGCACGTTCAATATTGTCACTGAATGGGAAGAAGGCGTCCGAACCAACCGTTACATCCGACATCTGATCAAGCCATGACCGCTTTTCCTCCTCCGTGAATACCTCCGGCTTCACCTTGAAGATTCTCTGCCATGCTCCTTCCGCCAGAACATCCATATATTCATTCCCGATGTACACGTCAATGGCATTGTCCCTGTCCGCGCGGCCGATACCGTCTACAAACTGCAGCCCCAATACCTTGGGATTCTGGCGCAGGAACCAGTTATCCGCCTTCTGGCCTGCCAGACGAGTACAATGAACACGGGACTGCTGACCGGCGCCGATTCCAATAGCCTGCCCGCCCTTAACAAAGCATACGGAGTTGGACTGGGTATACTTCAGGGTAATGAGAGAGATTTTCAAATCCATCTTAGCCGCATCCGTCAGCTCGTGATTCTCTGTTACAATCCTGGAAAGAAGCTCATCATTGATGGGAAGCTCCTGGCGCCCCTGTTCAAAGGTAATGCCGTAAACCTCTTTGTGCTCCAGAGGAGCCGGACGGTAATCGGGATCGATTTGAATCACATTGTAATTTCCCTTTTTCTTTGCCCTCAATATCTCCAGCGCCTCTTCCGTATAGCCCGGAGCGATAACGCCGTCGGAAACCTCTCTTTTGATAATGGAAGCCGTATCCTTATCACAGGTATCGGACAGGGCAATAAAATCTCCAAAGGAGGACATTCTGTCCGCTCCTCTTGCCCTTGCATAAGCGCAGGCCAGGGGAGAAAGCTCTCCCATATCATCTACCCAGTAAATTTTTCTCAGAGTGTCATCAAGCGGAAGTCCTACGGCCGCTCCTGCCGGGGATACATGCTTAAAGGAGGCTGCCGCCGGAAGCCCCGTGGCCTCCCTTAGCTCCTTAACCAGCTGCCATCCGTTGAAGGCATCCAGAAAATTGATGTAGCCGGGCTTTCCGCAAAGTACGGTGATGGGAAGCTCTTCTTTGTTTGCCACATAGATTCTGGAAGGCTTCTGATTTGGGTTGCATCCGTATTTTAACTCTAATTCTTTCATTCTATTCTCCTACTTTTAAGTTCCGTCATATTTCTTAATATGCATTGATACAAAATGAATATCTTTCTGTTATTTTCCCTTACTCATTCTTATTTACGATACGCGTCTCATACTTTCCTGAGGCAATCTCTATATACCGCACAAAAAGAGATACCTTGTTATCCTCATTGAGATTCAGCCACAGCATATTGGTAAATTTCTCCATGTCATCGGGAATTGCAACCAGTTTTGGTTCTCCTTCAAAGCTTGGAAGAGGATCGCCGTCGCATCGATACGTATGGATAAAGTGTCCTTCCCCTGCCGGACAGTTCTCATAAGAAAATATATAGCGGTTACAGGAGGAGGGATCCCCGTTATCACTCTTTAAAATTGACATGGAATAATCAAAATGTCCGTTCTCAATCTCCAGAATACCGGAAATCCGCGGCGTGTAATTCGGTGCGTCCGGTTCAAACTCCCGGGTGTGCAGAGCCTGTTCAAAGGTCAGTCCCTTCTCCATGCACGTATAGACCGTGTCCGTCTGATCTCCGTTGGTTACAATGGTCTTATTCCCCAGAACCCGGACGGGTGCATAAATTATCAGACTGGGATCCGTAAGCCTGGAAGGATCAAAAGCCTGAGTGCGGATTCCCTCACCCTCCTTCACAAATACTCTGTTTCTGCTGTTCTCACTTCTTCCCATAATAAAATAAGCGGTTACTGCTTTTTTGCCGTCCTCAGATCGGCCGATCACGATGCCCCGCCCCGGATAGGAATTTTCCCGAAGCGTCTGTGCCAGTGAAATCATTTCCATATCTGTTCTCCTTTCCCCGTCCGCACATGATTTTTGTGCATCAGGGTATACCCAAAGGGTATTTCTTACCAAATACAATCTGCTGCCGGTTTAAAGAAAAAAGCCGCAGTCCAAGCGTTCAATGCCCAGACGGTCGGCTTCCAAGACTTATACTCCCTGTGGTTTCTTCCACTTCCGTCAGTCGTATAAGCAATTAAAACATAGCATTTCTTTTTATGCCTGTCAATCTTTTTTTAAACTCTTTTCTATGGTATCCACAATCTGTCTCCGAACCAGCTTTGCAATCTCCGTTGACTTCATTCCCTGATACTCCTCATAAGAAATCGGTTTTAAGAAATGAACCTGTACCGTGACAGGACGGATGCTGTTGGTATCAAAGGCCTGATAAGCGTTCAGCATGGCTACCGGCACAATGGGGCATTTGGCATTTATGGCGCTTTTAAAGCTTCCGCCCTTGAAGTCTCCTACCTCATTTCCCTTTTTTGAACGGGTTCCTTCAGGAAAAATGAGATAATTTTTTCCCTCTTTTACCTCCTCCGTTACCTCCTGAATTATTTTCAGTGACTGGCGCACATTATCCCGATCCATAAATTTCGCTTTTAAAATGGCAAATACCTGCTTTAAAAATAAAATATCCTTCACTTCAATTTTAGCCACCACGGAAAAAGGCGTATCGCATGCCTCAATAATGGACAGCACATCAAAAAGCCCCTGATGATTGGGAAAGAAAATAAAACCGTTTTCAAAAGGTATATTTTCCTTTCCATATACATCAATCTTTACCCGGCCGCCCTTGTTGGCGTGAAGAGTTATTTTTTTTAAAAGCGCATATTTTTTTACCATAGGTATCTCATCCGTATGCTTTGCATAGGAGCAAAGCTGATACCACCACCAGGGTACAAATACTATATTATATAATACCATTAAAATAATTCGTTTCATCCTGCTGCCTCTCTCATATCTCTTATGTACAATCCCTTACACTCCCCAAAATCGGTTCCTCCTCACGGAATGATTCAAACTCCAGCCGTATCTCAAGCTCCCTGCCCGCAAGGCTGCCACCTACAAAATCCACCATAAAGGTTTCCAGCTTTTCGGAATAGCTCCAATAGGGACTGGTGGTCAGAGGAATCAGAAATTCTCCCTCTCCCCCGTCATAAATAAAACGATGCCCTTCCTTTAGGCTTTTTCCTTCCTCCATAAAATAAACAACGCCTTCAAAGCGAAGATCCGCACCCGCATCTTCCGGTTCCTGCACACAGATTCTTAAAAACGGCACCTGAGTACCGGAAAGCTTTTCATCAAACGCGTACATAAAGTAATTTTCTTCCCCTGTCATAAGGTAGAGATTTTCCCCTGTTTGCTCCGCATTGGAATCCACCAGGGTATAATTTACCGCAATATCTTTTGTCTCCTTCTCCTCCAGATACTCATTTCCCCATACGGCCGGCAGCATCTTCAGCCTCTCCATGTGCATAATCCGCCCAAACTCCTCATAGGCCGGCTCATAACGATCCGCAATCTCCTGCCGGTTGGTAAGGAAAATAATATTCTCATATCTGCAGGGAACATAATGCTTTGCCAGATATTGATAAAGATAATAATTCCGGGTACTTAAGGAACCGGAATCATGCTCCCACGCCGGCCATACCGCGATTACCTCCGGCTTCAGCTCCTCCAAAACCTCAATGGCCCTTGTCTGCATCACCCGGTTATTGGTATTGTAAGTACTGCTGAAAGGCAGAAGGACCTTTTTATTCAGAATATTGTAATGGGCCAGCTGGTTTGTCATATCTACAAAATGGTAGCCGTCTCCGCATAGCCCGTTGGCAAGATCATTCAGATCCATCAGCTCCGTCTTCTGCTTTTCCGTAATATAAATGTCCCCAAGACCCGGAATCCCTGTCTCTTCCACAGATGCATAGACATAATCCGCAGGAATTTCGGCACATTCAAAAATTCTTCCCGGAAGCTTTGCCAGGTTAGCCCCCTTTGCCCATACCACACAGCCGAAAAGAAAAAGTGTCAGAGCCGCCGTGCTGACGGAGCGATGCTCCTTTAACCAGGGAAGAAATATCATAAGCACCAGAAAGAGGCTGCTCACCGACGTTACAATAATCCCCCGCTCACCGAATTGTGTACGGATAAATGTATATTTTACAATAATTGCATTAAACAGGATCAGAAAGCTTAAAGCGTAGAAAGCCAGCTTTCTCTCCTTCCCTTTTTTCCCCACGAGAAAATAACAAGATCCTAACAGAGCAAAGGCAAAGCCAAAGGTCGCATACCACACATAGGGAGTGACAAGCTCCTCCATCAGAATATCTCCCGTAGTTTCCAGAATCGCAGCGGAGTTTTCCACAATATAACGGAGAATTGCAAAAAACATGGGGATAAAACAAATTCCCAGCACAAACAGAGGAAGATACCAGGGCAAAAGCTTTCTCCGCCCTTCCCGTTCCTTCAGGGTTAAAAAAACCTTCCATCCTTTTTCATAAATCCCCTCATAAAGTATCATAGGCAGAGCAGCTAAAGCACATGCTCCTCCGATAGACGGGTTCCAGGCTATGGACAAAATAGAAATAAAGGTCCAATACCATAACAGCTTTGAAAAGTCCTCCCTCACCCTTTTGGAAAACATGACTAAAATAAAGGGAAGAACAAAGGCCCATCTGGTATAGTAATAGGGATCTCCGAATAGAGAAAAAAGCAGAATACAAAGCAATCCCGCAAGCTTATTTTCCACGCAGCAGTAGGCAATAGCCGCCGTAATCACGGCAATCAGCACGCAGCCAATGACCATAGCCGCTTCAAACGTGGCATAGGTTCCGTCGAACAGCATATACCAGACCCCTGCCTGAATATAATCACATACTCCGTGAATCGGCATTGTATCCAGATAAGGGACGGTTCCGAAATTCAAAAGCTGATGAAGAGGGCCGGAAAATTCCCCGTAGTGATACATCTCCAGAGGCAAACCTGAAATAGTCCCCCTTGGAAGAACGTAGGATGCAAAGACGGCCAGGGAAAGAAAGCTGCTGATATATATACTTCCCTGCTCCTTCTCCCAATCTTTAATCATACGGCAGAAATTGCAGCCCATTAATACAACCGTCAGAATTCCCATAGCCGCTTTCATTTTTATGGAATCATACTGCGTTATTACAGCGCCCTCTCTTATATATTCATAATGAGAAATAGAGAGGAAGCACAGAGGAAGAAAAAGCTGGCTTATCTCCAAAGCCCTCTTCATAATCCTTTTATCCCTGCACTTACCGTATTTATATAAAAACAACAATACGGCTATACCGCAGATTCCCTGTACCGGATATAAATACGTACCAAATACCGCCCCGTTTCCCGGTAAAATAAGATCGATGGCTCTTAATAAGGATGCGGCCGTAAATTGTACAAAAAGAAAGAGAAAGCAGCCGTTTTCAAATTGTTTTAAGCTCCGCTCCCATCCCTGTTTATATACGGATTTTACATCAATCTCTCCCTGCAGCCAGGTTATTTTTCCGGAAAGAAGATAAAACAGGAGTAAAAACAGCACATAAAAGACAAGAACCCCTCCGATTACCAAATAGGACAGAGTCATATCTCCGGATTTGTAATATGCCGTCCAGGAGGTATAACCTGTTACGAATTCCTCATATTGGGGCATTTTTTTATATAGCAGGCTCATAACCGTCCGGGCAAAAAGAGCTGCGGCAGGCAAAGCCAGCAGAGCTGACAGCAGGCTCATTCGTTGGGTTATCCGTTGTTTCATGTTCTATCCTCTCTCCAATCCGCTTCCTTCCTATTCCGCATCCTTTTCCACTCCCGCAGCATAGTATCAACTATATCCGAGATTCCCGCCGCTCCGTAGGGAAGCAGAATCACAAAATAGGGAAATATATATTGTGACTTGGCCTCCCAAAATGTATGAAAAGCAAACCCTCCCAGAATTATAAGAGCCAAAAAAAGCTGCTCCGGCTCCCACTTTCCTCTGCGCACCAGAAGGCACATTAAAACTGCCGTAAAAATCAGGCTTTGATACAGATTCATATATTCATGAAGCACCTGATAAAGCTTTCCGTCGTAAATACTCTGCACAATTCTGGAAAAATTCCCGCTGTGAAACTGATTGACCCACAATGCCGCATAAGTAGGCTCATTCCACTGGGAAACTGTCTTTTTATAATAAAAGGACAGGGCATAGACCGGATCCGCTCCGAAACGGTGAATGGATTCCTTTATGGATTCCCTTGCAATGGCATCGCTTTTCTCCGGATCGCAGTCCGTCTCCAAAAAGGTATTGTAATTAAATTCATTGTACCATCCCTCCGCCCGCTCGCCCTCCTGCATCCCCATGGCTATCCAGAGGGATTTGGGCATGCCGCTGCCAATGGTATGGCCGGATCGTGCTTCATAAAAGGCTGTAAGGCTCTTTCCCATCAAAGCTGCGGCAAGTATAAGCACAGCAGCTCCCAGTATGGGCTTCCAATCCCTTTTTTCCAGTGATTTATAGAGGAGCAAAAGCACCATGGCCACCAGAAAGATACCGTAATTATTCTTTACCAAAATAGCCGCCCCTATGAATAGGGCTGCCAGTATGCAGAATACTGTTTTTTTCTTTCCGGATTTCTCATCCAAAAAATAAAGCAGACATAAAAATCCGGCAAGTGAAAGGGCAAGCCCCAGCATAATTCCATAGAGAAAGGTTGTATACAGCATCATCTGAATACAGCCCACGGACAGAAGCAGCACCAGGCAATTCATTCTCCTGTTTCTGAATAAACGATCCGTAATCTTATATAAAAGATACACCGCCGCTCCGTTTGACAGTGCAGTTACATACATAAAGAGCTTCCAATTCTCCTCCCCTGCCAGCCGGTAAAGGAACTCCAGAATGGCCATTAGGCCGAGCTGATTCGGATAAATCCGCATATATTTTCCATGCTCAAAAAAAAGAAAATTATCCTGCGCCGTAAGCCAGGCCACCCAGGAAACAGCCTTCTGATCAGCCTCCGGATAAGTATGGCTGATGCTGGCCCATATCAGGCTTGACGCAATCACAAAACTTACGGAGCCTATAAGCAAAAGCCTTATGGGCACCCGCTCCGTCTTTATTCTGCCGCTCAAATAGAACAGAATCAAAAAAAAGACGGCTATAAAGAAAAAATTGACAGACAGGCTGTCCATCCGATACTGAGGATGCTCCGCAAAGGAAGTCTCCGTATTAAAATAAGCGGTACTTACCAGGCTTACCACCCAGAGAAAGCCCATGAAAAGCACCGAAAACCAAAACACAGTTTGTTTTCCGATATTTAATATCCGATTTATCATTCATTTCTCCATACGGTATGTTTTATGGAATCCAAAGTCATTATAGTATAGTTTCCATTGTTTGTCACCTGTTCATTTCCGTTCAAATCCCTTCCCCGCCAATTTGAAAGCCTTTTTCCTCCGGCACATATTCCAGAATATCTCCCGGCTGGCAGTCCAGAGCTCTGCATATGGCGTTCAGTGTTGTAAAGCGCACGGCCTTTGCTTTATTGTTTTTTAAAATAGACAAATTTGCCATGGTAATGTCTACTTCCCTGGCAAGCTCCGTAAGGCCGATTTTTCTCTTTGCCATCATCACATCCAGATTTATTACAATTGACATATGCTGCTCCTTTCCGGCTTATATGGTCAGATCATTTTCCAGCTTGTAGGTAACCGCCTGATCGAATACATCGGTGAGCACTTTACTGAATAAGCCGGCAATGATGAATACCAGAATAATCACCAGAGTGGCAGGTGTAACCACAATCAGCAGACGGACGGCGCTGACAGCCGCGATGCAGAAGCTATAGTTTCCCATTCTCCTCAGGCTCTTTACATTTTCCTTTACAAAGCAGTCCTCATTTAAAACCGTGCGGAATATGGAACGCAATTCCTGAATAATCAATATAGACAGCATCCCGGATATCAGAAAGAGAATCAGCATGGGAATATAAAATATCTTATAATGAGGAAAGTACGTTCCCAAATAACGCAGGGAAATGGGAAGTGTAAGACATACGAGTATTCCCGCATAAAACATAAAGTCTATAATTCCCTTTGTAATTCTTGCAACTTGCAGTCGGTTCATATAATTTCTCCTTTATATCCGTCCATGATATCAGATTTCAGATTTTTCTTTCCGTTACATGCTGATTTACGCATAAAAGATGCAGCTATCTTTTTTGACTGATAACTGCATCTTATCACATGCTATTTCGCAAAGCAATATATCTTTATTGAATTTCAATAAATCTATTCCGTTTTCTCCGAATCCTCCGGTACTTCCTCCTGATCCGAAGTCTCTTCACCGGAATCTTCCTGATTACGCACCTTTGCAATGCTTGCTACTACTACGTTCTCAGAGTCCACGTTCATCAGCTTTACGCCGGAAGCGATTCTTCCTACGATTGAGATTCCGTTACAGGGGATTCGTATAATAATTCCCTCATTCGTAATAAGCATCACTTCATTTTCTTCATTGACTGCCTTTGCGCCGATAACATTGCCTGTCTTTTCCGTTATCTTGTAGCATTTGATTCCTTTGCCGCCGCGATTCTGAGCATTGAATTCCTCCATACTCGTTCGCTTGCCGAGGCCGTTCTCCGATACAACAAGAAGATATTCGCCCTGGGTGTGTACCTGCATGGCGACCACCTCATCCTGATCCGTCAGATTCATACCGATCACGCCCATGGAGGTACGGCCCGTAGGTCTTACATCTGTCTCATGGAAACGGATACACATACCGAACTTGGTGATAAGCAGGACATCCTGCTCATTGTCCGTATATTTTACTTCGATCAGCTCATCACCGTCCCGGAGATTGATGGCCAGAAGACCGGTCTTGCGCACATTTGCATAATCCAGAATAGAAGTCTTCTTTACCAGACCGTTTCTGGTAGCCATAAAGAGATATTTTCCTTCCTGGTAATCCTTCATGGGAATAACCGCCGTTATCTTCTCGTCCGGCTGGAGCTGCAGTAAATTGATAATTGCCGTTCCCCGGGAGGTTCTGCTGGCTTCAGGTATCTCATATGCCTTTAGGCGGTATACCTTTCCGGTATTGGTAAAGAACATCAGATAATGGTGGGTGGTAGTCATCATCAGATCCTCAATGTAATCCTCGTTGATGGTCTGCATCCCCTTGATGCCTTTGCCGCCGCGGTTCTGGCTCTTAAAATTGTCGGTGGTCATCCGTTTAATGTAACCCAGATTTGTCATGGTGATAACCACATCCTCCTCAGGGATAAGATCCTCCATGGATAAATCAAACTCATCATAACCGATGCGAGTTCTTCTCTCGTCCCCGAATTTTTCGGAGATAATGAGAATCTCCTCCTTGATAACACCGAGAAGCTTCTTCTCATCTGCCAGAATTGCCTTTAAGTACTCGATCTGCTCCATCAAACTCTGATATTCCGCCTCAAGCTTCTCCCTTTCCAATCCGGTGAGCGCCCTCAGACGCATATCGACAATTGCCTGGGCCTGTATGTCATCCAGAGCAAAGCGATCCATCAGGCCTTCCTTTGCAATCTGCGTGGATCGGGAGCTGCGGATAATCTTGATAACTTCATCGATGTGATCCAAAGCTATCAGCAAGCCTTTTAAGATATGCGCGCGCTCCTCCGCTTTATTCAGCTCGTATTTTGTCCTTCTTGTCACCACATCCTCCTGGTGAAGAAGGTAATATTTCAGCATATCCAATACATTCAGCGTCTTTGGCTGATTGTTCACCAGAGACAGCATATTGACGCCGAAGGTATCCTGGAGCTGGGTATGTTTGTACAGCTGATTAAGGATCACGTTGGCATTGGCATCCTTTCTCAGCTCAATGTTGATCCGCATGCCCTCGCGGCTGGATTCGTCGCCGATATAGGTGATGCCGTCAATCCTTTTTTCCTTGACAAGATCCGCTATCTTTTCGATCAGACGGGCCTTATTTACCATATAGGGAAGTTCGGTAACAATGATCCGATTCTTCCCGTTAGGCATGGATTCTATATTTGTCACAGCACGGACACGGATCTTGCCCCGTCCTGTCCTGTAAGCCTCCTCAATACCTCTTGTTCCCAGAATCTCCGCGCCTGTGGGGAAATCCGGTCCCTTGATGATCTTTAAAATTTCCTCAATCTCCGTATCCCGATCCTCCAGAACCCGGTTGTCAATAAGCTTTACGACGGCCGCAATGACTTCCTTCAGATTGTGGGGCGGTATATTGGTAGCCATTCCTACGGCAATACCCGTAGTACCGTTTACCAGGAGATTCGGATATCTGGAGGGCAATACGGAAGGTTCTTTTTCCGTTTCGTCAAAGTTGGGAACAAAGTCTACCGTATTCTTGTTGATATCCGCCAGCATTTCCATGGAGATCTTGCTTAAACGAGCCTCCGTATAACGCATGGCGGCCGCACCGTCGCCGTCCACGGAACCGAAGTTGCCGTGTCCGTCCACCAAAGGATAACGGGTGGACCATTCCTGAGCCATATTTACCAGAGCACCATAGATAGAGCTGTCTCCATGGGGATGATATTTACCCATGGTATCGCCGACGATACGGGCACATTTACGATGAGGTTTATCCGGACCGTTGTTCAGCTCAATCATGGAATACAATACGCGGCGCTGAACGGGCTTTAAGCCGTCCCTTACATCCGGCAGAGCACGGGCTGCGATTACACTCATGGCATAATCAATGTAGGAATCTTCCATGGTCTTTTTTAAATCTACCTCATGGACCTTATCAAAGATATTATCTTCCATTCTTCTCTCCTATTCCAGTTCCGTAATATCCCTTACAATGCACCTATTTTAAATTATTCCTTGGCCGCTTAACGCTGCGCCCCAAAATCAATTTGTTCATTGCAAGGAATATTGCCGTTTCAAATTTGGCATAAATTATATATCCAGATTCTTAACATACTTCGCATTCGTCTCAATAAATTCCCGTCTCGGCTCTACCTTATCGCCCATAAGTGTGGTAAAGGTCAAATCTATCTCCGCAGAATTTGTATCGTCGATTATAACCCGCTTCAAGATTCTGTGTTCCGGATCCATAGTTGTCTCCCAAAGCTGATCCGCATCCATCTCACCCAGACCTTTGTAACGCTGGATTTTATTGTTCTGATCACGGCCTACCTCCAGAAGAATCTGATTTAACTCCTCATCGCTGTAGGCATACCACACCTTCTTGTTCTTTTCCAGCTTATAAAGAGGCGGCTGTGCCAGATACACATAGCCCTCTTTGATCAGATCCGGCATAAAGCGGTAAATAAAGGTCAAAAGCAGAGTACTGATATGAGCGCCGTCCACGTCTGCATCGGTCATAAGGATAATCTTATGGTAGCGCAGCTTTGTGATATCAAAGTCCTCATGAATTCCTGTTCCAAAGGCCGTAATCATAGCCTTAATCTCCGCATTGGCATAGATCTTGTCAAGCCTTGCTTTCTCAACATTGAGAATCTTGCCCCGCAGAGGAAGGATTGCCTGTGTTGCACGGGAGCGGGCCGTCTTTGCGGATCCCCCTGCGGAATCTCCCTCCACAATATAAATCTCACAGTTCTCCGGATTCTTATCGGAGCAGTCCGCAAGCTTTCCGGGCAGAGCCATTCCGTCAAGCGCTGTCTTTCTTCTCGTCAGATCACGGGCCTTTCTGGCCGCATCCCTGGCTCTCTGAGCCAGAATGGATTTTTCCAGAATCACTTTGGCAATGGACGGGTTCTGCTCCAGAAAAATCATCAGCTGATCCGATACCACATTATCCACGGCCCCTCTGGCCTCGCTGTTGCCCAGCTTCTGCTTAGTCTGTCCTTCGAACTGAGGCTCCGAGACCTTGATGCTGATAATAGCTGTCAGACCCTCCCGGATATCCTCACCGCTTAAGGAAGGTTCATTATCCTTTAATAGCTTATTTTTCCGTGCATAGTCGTTAAAAGTCTTTGTAAGTGCATTTTTAAAGCCTGTTAAATGAGTTCCGCCTTCCGGAGTGTTGATATTATTGACAAAGCTGTAGCAGTTCTCCGTGTAGGAATCGTTGTGCTGCATGGAAACCTCTACATAGACGTCATTAATCATCCCCTCACAGTAAATGATGGGGTCATAAAGGCTTGTTTTGGAACGGTTCAGATATTCCACAAACTGACGGATTCCTCCCTCATAGCAGAATTCCTTTACCACTTCCTTTTCCTCCCGTTTATCCCGGAGAATAATATTCAGCCCCTTTGTCAGAAAGGCCATTTCGCGGAGACGTACCTTCAGGGTATCATAATCAAAGACCGTTTCCTCAAAAATCTCTTTGTCCGGATAAAAGCTTACGGTTGTTCCTGTTTTTTCCGGATCACAGGTTCCGATTTCTTTTAATTTATAGATTGTCTGACCGCGCTCATAACGCTGGCGGTAAATCTTTCCTTCATTGTAGATGGTGACCTCCAGCCATTCAGAGAGAGCATTGACTACAGAAGCACCTACGCCGTGGAGACCGCCCGATACCTTATATCCTCCTCCGCCGAACTTTCCTCCCGCATGAAGAATGGTAAATACCACCTCCACCGCAGGAATTCCGGCCTTATGATTGATTCCTACGGGAATACCCCGGCCGTCATCTATAACAGTGATGGAATTATCCTCGTTGATGGACACATCAATATTTTTACAATAGCCTGCCAGAGCTTCATCTACGGAATTGTCCACAATCTCATATACCAGATGATGAAGTCCTCTTGAAGAGGTGCTTCCGATATACATACCAGGTCTTTTACGGACTGCTTCCAGTCCCTCAAGAATCTGTATTTGATCCGCACCGTATTCTGTATTCATATACTCCTCCTGTTTCTATTAATTCTCATTCTGCACAGATCCCTCAAACACCCGAAAGATCTTATTGATAGAAAATCTATGATTCACAAATTCATCCAGCCCCGTACAAGTAATCATGGTCTGGATATCATGAATACTGTTCAATAAATAGTTTTGCCGATTGTGATCGAGTTCAGACAGCACGTCGTCCAATAAAAGTACGGGTGTATCATGAATAAGCTTCTTCACCAGTTCTATCTCCGATAATTTCAGAGAAAGTGCAGCCGTTCTCTGCTGACCCTGAGAACCGAATCTTCGAATATCCACCTCATCCACAGCAAACCGCAGATCGTCACGATGGGGGCCTACCGTTGATGTTTTCATTTTCATATCGCGATCTCTGTTTTTGCGGATAGTATTATAAAGCTCCCCGGAGGATACATTTTTTTCATAAAAGATCTCAAGCTCCTCCTTTCCTCCTGAAAGATTTCTGTGAATTCCGGAAAGAATTTCGCCGAGTCCATTGATAAAATCTTCCCGGCCATTGATAATCTTCTCGCCGTACTCCGCAAGCTGCATATCCCAGATATCCAGGGTATCTTCCAGATCTTTTCGAAAACACAGATCCTTTAAAAGCTTATTTCTCTGCACCACAACACGATTGTAACTGACAAGATTATGAAAATATACCCGATCAAGCTGACACAGCTCCAAATCCAGAAACCTTCTTCTCTCTCCCGGACCCTGTTTGATAATACTTAAATCCTCCGGTGAGAAAAAAACAAAATTGGCTATTCCGAATAAATCTCCGGCCTTTTTAATGGGAACACCGTTGACCGCTATTCCTTTTGTCTTATTTTTTTTTAAATGAATGTCAATCCGGTAATCCATGGAGCCCTTTTGGACAAGGGTGCGCAGATGCCCTTCCTGTTCACCAAACAGAATCATGTCACGATCCCGGCTTCCTTTATGGGATTTTGTCGTTCCGCTTAAATAGACGGCTTCCAGAATATTCGTCTTTCCCTGGGCATTGTTCCCATAGAAAATATTGGTCTTCTCGTCAAAAATAAGCTTTAGATCCTGGTAATTACGGAAATTTTTCAGCTCTATGGATTTTATGATCATACTACCTTAACATCCTGTCCGTCATAAGAAAAAACATCGCCGGAATGCAGTTTTTTTCCTCTTTGATACTCGATCTCGCCGTTTACTCTTACCAGACCGTCCTGTATTACAAGCTTTGCATCTACACCTGAGTCCACCAATCCTGCCAGCTTCATAGCCTGACCGAGCTTAATGAATTCATCCCGGATTTGAATTGTATCCATTTATGTTCCCATCCTTTAATTTACCGCACTGTTGAAGTTCACAGGCAGTATCAGATATATATAAGATTCCTGCTCATCCCGAATAAAGCAGGGAGCCTTTGGATTTACCATGTAAAGAGTTACCGTTTCATCATCAATAACGCGGAGGGCATCCATTAAAAATTTAGGATTGAAACCAATCAGAATATCCTTGCCCTCTTTTTCAATTACAATTTCTTCATTCATGGAGCCTAAGCCTGAGGTAATCTTAAGATGCATCTCCCCATCGTCCACTTGAATGATAATCGGCTTTTTATCACCCTCCTTTATCAATAGTGTGGCACGATCTATACAGCTTAAAAGCTCCTTTTTATTAATCCTTACCTTAGTCTCATAATCATTGGACAGCATCTGTTCAATACGGAAATACTCTCCCTCAATGAGACGCGATACAACAACTGTCTTGTCAAACTCAAAGACAATGTGATTTTTTGTAAAATAAATATGTACCAAGGAATCTATCTCTCCGGAAAGAATTTTGCTGATCTCCATCAGAGTCTTTCCCGGAACAATTACCTTTTTGGGATCGTAGCTTTCCTTTAATTCCAGATTGCGTATAGAAACCCGGTGGCCGTCAAGGGATACCACCTTTAAATTCTGATCCTTCAGCTCAAAAAGCTCTCCGGTCATCATCTTATTATTCTCATTATCCGAAATGGAAAATATGGTCTGTTTAATAATCTCCTTCAGGCTGAATTGAGAAACCGTAATATAATCTTCCTTTTCAATATAAGGAAGATTAGAAAAGTCCTCTCCTGATTTTCCTGAAATATTGAACTTTGCTTTTTCACACGTAATCTTTGTCTGAAAATTGGCGTCTGTTTCAATAGCCACATCATTATCGGGAAGCTTCCGGACAATCTCGGAGAAGATCTTAGCATCAATAGCCACAATTCCTTTTTCCAGAATATCACCCTCAATGATTGTCTCAATGCCAAGCTCCATATCATTGGCTGTCAGTTTAATCTCCTGAGCGGAGGCATCGATCAAAATACATTCCAGAATTGACATGGTGGTTTTGGAGGGAACTGCTTTTAACACAATGTTAACACCCTTGAGCAAATCTGCTTTTTTACAAACAAATTTCATAGTATGGAAAACTCCTTTCGCATATATATAGAAATAAAATAATCAGTCGTATTCTTAGTAGGGGCTGTGAATATGTTGAAAACCGTTAGCAGGCCCTTAAAATAAAGGATTTTCAGAAGGGACAAGTATGTGAAAATCCTTCTTAAGACCAAGGGATAACAGGAAGTGTTATACACATGCCATATTTTGAAAAAAAGTTTTGCCCCGGTTTTCCCATTCTTATCCACAGCAAAATGGGTATAAGTCATTAGTTGGGATAAATCTTTTTCCGCAGGGTTTGAATAAGATGGTAGGTGGAATCATTGACCTTCATTTCATTTGAAATCTTTTCAACTCCATGCATAACGGTTGTGTGATCCCGCCCTCCTAACAGTTCTCCGATTCTTTTTAAGGAAGTACCGTGATCCTGGCACAGATACATGGCAATTTGGCGGGGATATACAATCTCGGCGGTCCGCTTTTTACTCTTAAAGTCCTCGGGCTTTACGTGAAAATGCTCTGATACAATTTCAATAATCAATTCCGGTGTTACCTTACGGGTTTCCCCGGGAGAAATAATATCTTTAATGGCTTCCTCCGCCAGTGTCATATCAATGGGGCGGTTCTCCAGGGTGGAGAGAGCAATCAAACGGTTAAAAGCGCCTTCCAGCTCACGGATATTGGATTTTACATTGGTAGCTATGTAGGTAATAATGGCGTCATCGATCTGATGCCCCTCTAATTCCTCCTTTTTTCGAAGAATTGCCATACGTGTCTCAAAATCAGGGGATGAAATATCGGCGATCAAACCGCATTCAAAGCGGGTTCGAAGTCGTTCTTCCAGAGTTTCAATATCCTTTGGAGGACGATCACTGGAAATAATAATCTGTTTGTTTGCATTGTGAAGGGAATTGAAGGTATGGAAAAATTCTTCCTGGGTACTTTCTTTTCCTATAATAAATTGTACGTCATCAATCAGAAGCACATCGATATTGCGATACTTTTCCCGAAATTTTGTCATACCGGTGGGATCGCCGGCACGAAGGGTTTCAATCAATTCATTGGTAAAGTATTCGCTTGTAACATAGAGAACCTTCATACTGGAATTGATACTTAATATGTGATTGGCTATGGCATGCATCAAATGCGTTTTGCCAAGTCCCACGCCTCCGTGGAGAAAAAGCGGATTGTAGACGATTCCCGGAGTCTCAGCCACCGCCAGCGAAGCGGCATGAGCAAACTTATTATTATTGCCTACCACGAAGGTATCAAAGGTATACTTTGTATTGATACTGGAATTCTCCGTATTGACATTCAAAGGTGCAGATTTTTTTGGAGAAGCCGGCGCTGTTCTTTGCTTATTCTGATCCAGCAGATGCGCTTCTTCCTTCGTTATGAATTCAATTTCAAACTTTTCGCCCGTGAATTCCGCTACAGCCACATAGATGGGAATTTTAAACTTTGAATTTAAATAAGTAACCATCTGATCTACGGGAACAATTATCCGTAAGGTATGATCTTGAATACTGTGTATCTTTAACGGAAGAAGCCATGTTTCAAAGGAGACATCGGAAAGTTCATGTTCCTTTCGAATATTCTCTAAAATATCATTCCATTTATCTAAAATTAAGTTCATTGTATAGTTCTCCTTAATAAAACCTGTAAAAAAGCAAACGACCCTATATTTAATAATATAACAAATACTTTTTAGAATCAAGAAAAAAAGAAAAAATCCACTTATCCACATATTATCCATGATTTATCCACATCTTGTGGATAAAATTTTGTTCACATCAATATCCTGTTTATAATTGAAAATATGAAAAAAGCCTTTAAATTGCTTGACTTTACAAGCTTTTCCGCATATAATTAAAACAATGTTTTTTAGAAGAGGAGGTGTTTTGAGAGATGAAAATGACATTTCAGCCGAAGAAGAAGTCCAGAGCAAGAGTTCATGGATTTAGAGCCAGAATGAGTACTGCCGGCGGCAGAAAGGTGTTAGCGGCAAGAAGATTAAAAGGAAGAAAGAAGTTATCAGCGTAGGCCGCATTATGTGGCCTTTTTTCCTTAATTTGCACTTGTTTTTGTGCATTGTAAGGGTACACGCAGGGTGTATCCTTAGGTTGGAGGAGATATGAAATATCCTCATTCGGAATCATTGAAAAAAAACAGGGATTTTCAGCTTATATATAAGGAAGGAAAATCCTGCGCAAACCGTTATCTGGTTCTCTATGTGAGAGAAAACGGTCTTGCAAAGAACCGTCTTGGTGTTTCCGTAAGTAAAAAGGTAGGCAACAGTGTGGTGAGACACCGTATTACAAGACTGGTTCGGGAAAGCTACCGGCTACAGGAAGACATGTTCAATAGTGGTTTGGACATGGTAGTCATCGCAAGGGTCAATGCAAAGGGAAGAACCTTCGGGGAGATTCGCAGCGCGTTGCTTCACTTGGGAAAGCTTCAGGGAGTTATCAAAAAAGGATGAAAATCATATTGATCAGATTGATTCAATTTTATCAGAAATATCTATCACCGATGAAAAGCACCAGATGCCCATATATTCCAAGCTGCTCTCAGTACGGTCTGGAGGCCATTGAGAAATACGGAGCTTTAAAGGGAGGGATTCTGGCTGCATGGAGAATTTTAAGATGCAATCCGTTTTCGAAGGGTGGATATGATCCGGTGCCCTAAGGGGTAAAAGCTAAAGGAGGATTTTTCCATTGAAAAATTTGTTTTTAACGCAGGATTCCAGGTTTATTTTAGGAGATATTGCGAGAATTTTAGGCTGGATTATTAATCAGATATTTAATTTTCTGGATTCTGTCGGAGTTGCCAATGTAGGCGTTGCTATTATTTTGTTTACGATTATCGTATATATGCTGATGATTCCGCTGACATACAAGCAGCAGAAGTTTTCCAGAATGTCCATGCGCATGAATCCGGAGATTCAGGCGATTCAGAAAAAATATAAGGGAAAACAGGATCAGGCATCTATGCTGAAGATGCAGGATGAGACAAAGGCAGTTTATGCCAAGTACGGCACATCTCCTACAGGAACATGTCTTCCTATGCTGGTTCAGCTTCCCGTTCTTCTTGCGGTATATGCAGTTGTGTATGCGATACCTGCATATATTGATAAGATTAAGATGGCTTACTATCCTCTGGTAACCGATTTGCTGAGTACCACAGGCGGAAGCACATTTATTCAGGGCCTGAAAAGCGCGGCGTCTTTCCAGAAGCGTGATTTTGCTCTGGAGAATACCATTATTGATGTTTTGAATAAGGCAACAACTTCGGAGTGGGAAAGCATTGCTCTGGAGTTTCCAAGCCTGAGCGGTGTTGTGGAGAGTACGCAGCATACCTTAAGCGGTTTTAACAGCTTTCTGGGACTTAATATTGTGAATTCGCCCTGGTATACCATTAAGGAGAGTTTTGCCGACGGGAATTATCTGTGGATTGTGATTGCGCTTCTGATTCCTGTATTGGCAGGCCTGAGCCAGTGGTTCAGTTTAAAGCTGATGCCCCAGGCAGGCGCTTCCGGGGACGGCGAGAACAATGAAATGATGCAGTCCATGAAGATGATGAATAATTTCATGCCGCTTATGTCCGTATATTTCTGTGCTATCCTTCCTGTCGGTGTAGGCATTTACTGGATTATGAGTGCGGTAGTTCGTACCATTCAGCAGGTGATTATCAATAAGCATCTGAGCAAGATGGATATTGATGAAGAGATTAAAAAGAATATTGAAGCATATAATCGAAAGAGGGAAAAGGACGGTCTTCCTCCGGAAAGGCTCAATACGGTTGCCAGGACAAGTACTAAGAATGTGGAGACCTCAAAGAGAGAGATTACCGCAGAGGAACGTCAGAAAGCAATTCAGGATTCTACGGCTTATTATAATAAGGGTACCGCAAAGCCCGGAAGTTTGGCGGCCAAGGCCCGAATGGTAGAACAATATAACGAAAAGAATGATAAAAAAAGTAAAAATAAGTAAGGAATAGGGGGCTGCAACATGGAATATATTGAGGTTTCTGCAAAGACCGTTGATGATGCCATTTTAGAGGCAGCAATTAAATTCGGAACTACAAGGGATAAGATTGCTTATGAAGTGATTTCTCAGGGCAGTACGGGATTCTTGGGAATTGGAAGCAAGAAGGCTGTTATCAAAGCCCATGTCCGGACAGAGGAAGAGGTTCAGACTTCCAGGAAGGCGGAAAAGGAAGTTGAGAAAATATTAGAAAAGGTAAATGAAAAGTCTGCCGGGAAAGCGGCGGAAACGGAGCTTAAGAAGGAGCCGAAAAAAGAGCTTGCAAGGGAAGCTAAGAAGGAAGCAAAAAAAGAGCCCGTTAGAGAAGAAAAGCCGGCAGTATCCGAGAAAAAAGAGGAACCGGGGAAAAAAGAAAAGCAGGAGAAAAAGCCGGAAAAGGTAATTGAGATTCATACGGAGCCCGTAAAGGAATTTCTTGATAAGGTTTTTTCCGCTATGGAGATGAAGGTTCAGGTGACAATAACCGCAAGTCCTGCGGATCGGGAAATTACTGTGGATCTTGAGGGGGACGACATGGGCGTTCTTATTGGTAAGAGAGGCCAGACACTGGATTCTCTTCAATATCTTGCAAGTCTTGTGGCAAATAAAAACAGTGAGGACTATATCAGGGTTAAGGTAGACACAGAGAATTACAGAGAGAGAAGAAGAGCAACACTGGAAAATCTTGCAAAGAATATTTCTCATAAGGTAAAGAGAACAAGAAAGCCTGTTTCCTTGGAGCCTATGAATCCTTATGAACGCAGGGTCATTCATTCCGCCCTTCAGAATGATAAGTTTGTATGCACGCATAGCGAGGGTGAGGAGCCTTATCGGAGAGTTGTTGTAACCTTAAGGGAAGGGGTACGTTTGGATAACAATTATAACGGAAGAAATCGGAATCGTTATAACCGCAATTATAAGAAAAAGGAACGCTAATGCGTTCCTTTTTGCAACAGACAGAAAAGAGGAAATTTTATATGAGTCAGGATACCATTGTAGCAGCGGCTTCGGCTATGTCCAATGCCGGAATCGGTATTATCCGTATCAGCGGGGAAGATGCATTTACCATAATGGATCGGATTTTCCGTTCCAAAGATCGGAACAAGCGCATGTTGGAGCAGCCCTCTTATACCATTCATTACGGTCATATTTATGATGAGCGGGGAGAGCTTTTAGATGAGGTTATTATCCTTTTAATGAAGGGGCCTCACAGCTACACCGCAGAGGATACGGTAGAGGTTGATTGCCATGGAGGAGTCCTTATCATGCGCCGGATTCTGGAGCTAATTATCCGGCAGGGGGCGCGTCCTGCCGAGCCGGGGGAATTTACAAAGCGGGCTTTTTTAAACGGAAGACTGGATCTGTCACAGGCCGAAGCAGTTATGGATGTGATACAGGCCGGAAATCAGTTGGCTCTTGACAGCTCTCTTCATCAGCTTAAGGGTTCCGTCAGCAGCCGTATTCGATCATTTCGGGAACAGATTTTGTATGAGAGCGCCTTTTTGGAGTCCGCTTTGGATGATCCCGAGCATATCAGTCTGGATGGATATGGAGATAAGCTATCCGGGGTGCTGAAGGATTTGATTAAGCAGATGGATGCTATGATTGATACCTTTGAAAACGGAAAGATCATTAAAGAAGGAATTAAGACCGTAATACTGGGTAAGCCCAATGCCGGTAAATCTTCTCTTTTAAATGCCCTGTTAAGAGAGGAGCGTGCAATTGTAACGGAGATTGCGGGAACCACCAGGGATGTACTGGAGGAGCAGCTCTGTCTCAATGGTTTCAGTTTAAAGCTTCTTGATACGGCAGGTATCCGTACTACGGAGGATGTGGTGGAGAAGATAGGCGTTGATCGGGCAAAGGAACAGGCAAGGGATGCGGATCTGATTCTCTATGTGGTGGACAGCTCTTGTATGCTGGATCAGAATGATGAAGAGATTCTAAAGCTTCTGCAGCATAAGAAGGTAATCATTGTACTGAATAAGTCGGATTTGCCTTCTGCGGTAAGCCGTGAGATACTGGAGGAGCGAATCGGTGTTGAATATGATGTTGTTACACTTTCCGCAGAGAAGAGAGAAGGAATTGATCTTTTGGAAGAATCCATTCGGGATTTGTTTTATAAAGGAAGCATTTCTTTCAATGATGAATTTATGCTTACAAATATTCGTCATAAAAATGCTTTAACGGAGGCAAAGTCTGCTCTCTTAAGAGTTCAGGACAGTATAAATGCCGGAATGCCCGAGGATTTTTATACGATTGATTTGATGGATTCATATACCTCACTGGGGTATATATTAGGAGAGGAAATGAGTGAAGATTTGATTCAGGAGATTTTCAGTAAATTTTGTACGGGGAAATAACAGAGGAAGATAATTATGAAGGCAGTATATACGGAAAAATGTCAGGTAATTGTAGTAGGGGCGGGCCATGCAGGATGTGAGGCGGCTTTGGCCTGTGCCAGGCTTAATTTGGATACCATTATGTTTACGGTAAGTATTGACAGTATTGCATTGATGCCCTGTAATCCCAATATAGGAGGAACCTCCAAGGGTCATTTGGTAAGAGAAATTGACGCCCTGGGGGGAGAAATGGGAAAAAATATTGACAATACTTTTATTCAATCCAAAATGCTTAATCTGTCCAAGGGGCCGGCTGTTCATTCTCTCCGTGCTCAGGCAGATAAGGCGGAATACAGCCGCAGTATGCGCAGAACTTTGGAAAATACGGATCATCTGTCTATTGTGCAGACAGAAGTAACGGAAATTTTGACGGAGGATCATAGAGCGGTTGGTATAAGGACTTATTCGGGAGCAGTTTATTATGGAGATGCCGTAGTGCTCTGTACAGGTACTTATCTGAGGGCTCGCTGTGTTTACGGCGAGGTAAGCAATGCTACGGGACCGAACGGATTGCAGGCTGCCAATTATCTGACAGATTCACTGAAAGCTCTGGGAATTAAGATGCTGCGCTTTAAGACGGGAACACCGGCGCGTATAGATAAGCGTTCCATTGATTTTACGAAAATGGAGGAGCAGACAGGAGATGACAAAATCATTCCGTTTTCCTTTACGACGGATCCTGATTCTGTTCAAAAGGAGCAGGTTTCCTGCTGGCTTACTTATACCAATGAAAGGACACATGATATTATAAAAAATAATCTGGATCGCTCGCCTCTCTATTCCGGAATTATTGAGGGAACAGGGCCCAGATATTGCCCATCCATAGAAGATAAGGTAGTAAAATTTGCGGATAAGAACCGGCATCAGGTATTTATTGAGCCGGAGGGGCTTTATACAAATGAGATGTATGTGGGCGGTATGTCCAGTTCCCTTCCGGAAGATGTTCAGCATGAAATGTATTCTTCTGTGGCAGGCTTGGAGCATGTGCGGATTGTCCGCAATGCCTATGCCATTGAATATGATTGCATTGATCCCCGTCAGCTTTTGCCTACTCTGGAGTTTCGGAGTATAGCGGGATTGTTCAGCGGAGGACAGTTCAACGGAAGCTCCGGCTATGAGGAGGCTGCGGCTCAGGGACTTTTGGCGGGAATCAATGCGGCGAGAAGAGTATTGGGAAAAGAGCTTATTGTCCTGGATCGTTCTCAGGCTTATATTGGTGTGCTGGTGGATGATCTGGTGACTAAGGAGAACAGAGAACCATATCGCATGATGACTTCGCGGGCAGAGTATCGTTTGCTTCTTCGTCAGGATAATGCGGATCTGCGTTTGACAAAGCTTGGATATGAGATTGGCTTGATTTCCGAGGAACGTTATCAGGAACTGTTAAAAAAGGAAGAACAGATTGAAGAAGAAATAAAGCGGGTGGAGCATGTAAATATAGGAACAGGGAAAGAAGTACAATCACTTTTAAGGGAAGCAGGAAGTACACCTCTGACCTCAGGTACAACTTTGGGAGAACTAATCCGCCGACCGGAATTAAATTATCATATGCTTGCTCCTTTAGACCCGCAACGTCCTGCGGATTTTGTCCGGGGAGTTGCGGAGCAAGTAAATATTAATATTAAGTATGATGGATATATTAAGCGGCAGAAGAAGCAGGTGGAACAATTTAAAAAGCTGGAGAAAAAACAGATACCGAAGGATTTTTCCTATGATAAGGTTCCGAGCCTCCGAATTGAGGCAAGACAGAAACTGGAGCAATACCGTCCGATTTCCATTGGTCAGGCATCCCGCATTTCCGGCGTATCGCCGGCTGATATTTCGGTATTGCTTGTGTATATGGAGCAGTTAAAGAGAGTAAAGTAAGTATAAGAGAGAGTAAAGAAAATGGATAAGCAAATAGAGATAAAGGATGCTTTTCAGATGCTTCGGATTTCCTTGACGGATAGACAGGCAGAACAGTTATTGAATTATTATGATTTGTTGATTAAAAAAAATAAGGTAATGAATTTGACTGCGATTACAGAATTTGAAGAAGTTCTTTGTAAGCATTTTATTGACAGTCTTATGATATGCAGATTGGAGGAGCCGAAAGGGAGTCTTATTGATATGGGAACAGGAGCCGGGTTTCCGGGGATTCCTTTAAAAATTGTATATCCAGATTTGCATGTAGTTTTAGTGGATTCCCTGAATAAGCGAATAAGTTTTTTACAGGATGTGATTCAAAAGCTTGGGTTAGAACATATAAAAGCTGTACATGGACGTGCTGAGGAGCTGGCAAAAAAGAAGGAGTATAGGGAGCAGTTTGATTACTGTGTATCCAGAGCAGTTGCAAATTTATCTTCTTTATCTGAGTATTGTCTTCCTTTTGTTAAAATTGGCGGATCTTTTATTTCTTATAAATCCGCCAAGGTTCAGGATGAGTTAAAAACCGGGGAGAGAGCAATTTTGCTATTAGGTGGAAGCTTGGAAAGAAGAGAAGATTTTGTACTTCCGGGTTCTGATATATCACGTTGTCTTTTGCAAATAAGAAAGGTAAAAAGTACGCCGGCAAAGTATCCGAGAAAGGCCGGAATACCTACGAAAGAACCATTATAGAGTAAAATAAAAATGTTTCACGTGAAACATTTAAGAATTTCTAAAATTTGTTTTATAATTTATATATCTATGATATAATGGGTTTTAGCGAGAAGAGAATGTTTCACGTGAAACATTGAAAAGGAAGGTACACATTTTATGGGAAGAATAATAGCAATCGCTAATCAAAAAGGCGGTGTAGGAAAGACAACTACAGCAATCAATCTTTCGGCCGCCTTGGCAGAAAAAAATAAACAGGTGCTGTTGATTGATTTAGATCCACAGGGAAATGCAACAAGTGGTGTTGGGATGGATAAAGGTCAATTGGAAAATAACGTGTATGATTTAATCCTCGGAGAAGTATCTATTCAGAAATGTATTGAGTATACGGAATTTGAAAACCTTTATATTATACCGTCCAGTGTGGATCTTGCAGCTGCTGAGATCGAGTTAATTGGAATTCAGGAAAAGGAATATATTATTCGAAAAGAAGTGGAGAAAGTAAAGGAACGGTTTGATTTTATCTTAATTGATTGCCCTCCGTCATTGAATCTTTTGACAATCAATGCCATGACAACTGCCGATACAGTTCTTGTTCCTATACAATGTGAGTATTATGCCCTGGAAGGATTAAGTCAGTTGATACATACCATCAATTTGGTTAGGGAGCGTTTAAATCCTTACTTGGATATTGAAGG
The DNA here is from genome assembly GCA_910576325.1 of Clostridia bacterium. Lineage (GTDB taxonomy): Bacteria > Bacillota > Clostridia > Lachnospirales > Lachnospiraceae > Laedolimicola. The sequence goes on along the minus strand of CAJTIM010000002.1, from coordinate 83,631 downwards.
AATTGTGTTTACAATGTTTGATGCCAGAACAAATCTATCCCTGCAGGTGGTGGAAAATGTAAGAGCCAATGTTAAGCAGAAAGTGTATGCTACAATTATTCCAAGAAATGTCCGGCTGGCGGAGGCGCCCAGTCATGGATATCCAATTACCATTTATGATTCAAAATCAGCCGGAGCGGAGAGCTACCGGGCTTTGGCAGAAGAAGTAATTAGCAGGAGGAACGAATAAGTGGCGGCAAGAAAGAGCGGATTGGGAAAAGGGTTGGACAGTCTGATTCCGGAGACTATTAAGACAACACAGCCCGGAAAAGAAAAAATTGTAGAAAAAGTAGTAGAAAAAATTGTGGAGAAACCCGTCGAATTAAAGGTGAAGATCTCAAAGGTTGGACCGAATAAGGATCAGCCCAGAAAGCAATTTGATGAGGATGCTTTGGTAGAGCTTGCGGATTCCATCAAGCAATTTGGAATCATACAGCCTTTAATTGTACAGGAAAAAAACGGATTCTATGAGATTATTGCCGGTGAGCGCAGATGGCGTGCGGCAAAGCTGGCAGGATTAAAAGAGGTTCCTGTCATTGTCAAGGACTATACGGATATAGAAGTGGTGGAAATTTCTCTGATTGAAAATATCCAGAGAGAAAGTCTTAATCCCATTGAAGAAGCAATTGCCTATAAGCGTCTGTTAGAGGAATTCCATTTAAAGCAGGATGAGGTGGCGGAGCGTGTATCTAAAAGCCGTGCGACTGTAACAAATTCTATGCGCCTTTTAAAGCTGGATGAACGGGTGCAGCAGATGGTGATAGATGATATGCTGACAACCGGACATGCCAGGGCATTGCTTGGAATTGAAGATCCTGAGCTGCAGGCAGTAACGGCTGCCCGTGTATTTGATGAAAAGCTGAGTGTTCGTGAGGTTGAAAAGATTGTAAAGGATCTGCAAAAGGAAAAAAAGGAAAAGAATAAGGAGCCTATAGTAGAGGATTTTATCTATACGGATCTGGAAGAAAAAATGAAGGCAGCTGTGGGAAGCAAGGTATCCATTCATCAAAAGGCAAAGGGAAAGGGAAAGATCGAAATAGAATATTATTCAAAAGACGATTTGGAACGGATTATTGATTTGATCTTAAACAGCAGACATACGACTGCATAGGATAAAACAGTTCTGATCAATGGGATTATACACGGAGGAAACGGCATGAATAGCCCGATTATGGAATATATCTATCAGTACACAGGAATTGATCCGGCCTATTATCTTTTTGTCCTGATGGCTCTTGTGGTTCTACTGATTATTTTAATAATAGTGATGTTATGTAAATCGAAAAGGTTAAAAAAACGTTTGGAAGCTTTTTTGGAAGGTCAGGACGGGAAAAGTCTGGAGAGTATGCTTCTTTCCTGTATGGTAAAGGTTGAAAATGCTGATAAAACAAACAAAGAGATAAAGCAGGAAATGGAACTTCTGCAGAGAGTTCAGCGTATGACCTATCAAAAAATGGGGATGGTAAAATATGATGCATTTCGTGAAATGAGCGGAGAGCTGAGTTTTGCGCTGGCGCTTCTCAATCAGGAGGAAAATGGTTTTGTAATCAATTCCGTTTATGCCAACGAAGGAAATTATATTTATATCAAAGAAATCAAAAAAGGCGAAAGTGAAATTCTTCTTTCCGAAGAGGAAGAGAAGGCTTTGCGGAAAGCGAGAGGCCGGGACTAAAACCGGGCTTGAAAAATAAAAGAGAGTAGTATATGATGATAACAGTCTGATAAATTATATAAATTGCTATAGAAAATCAAAAGGAGAAAATAAGATATGTTGGATATGAAATTTGTACGGGAGAACCCGGATATCGTAAAGCAGAATATTAAAAATAAATTCCAGGATCAAAAGCTTGGCCTGGTGGATGAGGTAATCGCAATGGATGCGGAAAAACGCAGCGCACAGCAGGAGGCCGATTCTCTGCGTGCGGCGCGGAACAAGCTGTCCAAGCAAATCGGTGCTCTGATGGGACAGGGAAAAAAGGAGGAGGCCGAGGAGATTAAAAAGCAGGTTGCGGCCCAGGCGGATCGTCTTACAGCCCTTTCCGAGAAGGAAAAAGAGCTGGATGAGAAAATTTTAAAGATTATGATGACCATACCGAATATTATTGATCCCAGTGTGCCAATTGGCAGGGATGACAGTGAGAATGTGGAGGTACAGAGGTATGGAGAACCGGTTGTGCCTGATTTTGAGATTCCCTATCATACGGAGATAATGGAAAAATTCAACGGGATTGATCTGGACAGCGCCAGAAAGGTTGCCGGAAACGGTTTCTATTATTTAATGGGTGATATTGCAAGGCTTCATTCCGCAGTCATTGCATATGCCAGAGACTTTATGATCGGCAGAGGATTTACCTACTGTGTGCCGCCTTTTATGATCCGCAGCAATGTGGTAACAGGAGTTATGAGTTTTGCGGAAATGGACGCCATGATGTATAAGATTGAGGGAGAAGATTTGTACCTCATCGGAACAAGCGAACATTCTATGATTGGAAAGTTTATTGATACCATTTTACAGCCGGAGACCCTGCCTCAGACTCTTACCAGCTATTCTCCCTGTTTCCGGAAGGAGAAGGGTGCACACGGACTGGAGGAGAGAGGCGTATACCGGATTCATCAATTTGAAAAGCAGGAAATGATTGTAGTCTGCGAGCCGGAGGAAAGCCCCATATGGTTTGACAGGCTGTGGCAGAATACGGTGGATTTGTTTCGCTCTCTGGATATTCCTGTTCGGACTTTAGAATGTTGCTCCGGAGATTTGGCGGATTTGAAGGTGAAGTCTGTGGATGTGGAAGCATGGTCTCCCCGTCAGAAGAAGTATTTTGAGGTGGGAAGCTGTTCCAATCTTGGAGATGCCCAGGCCCGCAGGCTGAAAATCCGCATCAACGGCGAAAATGGGAAATACTTTGCGCATACATTAAATAATACGGTAGTTGCGCCGCCCAGAATGTTGATTGCATTTTTAGAGAACAATTTAAACGCGGACGGAAGTGTCAGCATCCCGAAGGCATTGCAGCCTTATATGGGCGGACAGACGGTTATCAAATAAAAAAGCGGATAAATATGTAATTGTGTGGATAACCTGCCCGAATAACGGGATTGCCGTGCACAATTGCAAAGAGGAGGTGAAATACGGTGCATGAGTATTTAAGAGCTGTAGGCTTTAGTGACATCAGAGAAAAAGCGGAGCTTAGTAATCTGCTCCGGATGACGGAAGAGAGCTATCAGTGCGAGCGAACCTCCGGCAATCGAAACGGAAAGGATTTTTCCGAGCGGAAAAAGGAATTTGCACCGGGAATGGGAATCCTTCTCCGAGGAGAATATGACGAAGAGGGAAATTATCAGAGGGATTACTATCTTCCCTATTTTCAGGGAAAGCAGGAAAAGCTGTATGACACGGTGACGGTAGAGCGCCATGCGGAAAAGGAATCCTATGCTGGTGTATGCGATGATCTGTCTCTGGGCGTATCCATTATTTTCTACGTTCAGAATGTGGCGGATCTGCTGAATGAGCAGCGGCTTAATCAGCTTTCCTCCTGTACGGTAACGCTGAGATTTTCCGGTCTTTCCACAGGCGGAAAAGTGTTACTTCCTGTAATCAAGGGAATGACGGAGGAAGAAAATTCCGAGGCCGTGCTTCAGCGGACAAAGATGATACAGGCTGCCAGGGACGGCGATGAGGAAGCGATTGAAAATCTTACTCTGGAGGATATGGATATCTATTCCATGATTTCCAGAAGAATTGCGGATGAGGATGTGTTTTCCATTGTTTCTACATACTTTATGCCTTACGGTGTGGAGTGTGACCATTATAGCATCCTGGGAGAGATACTGGAATATAATCTGGTGGAGAACAGTCTGACGGAAGAAAAGATCTATGTATTGACCGTGGAGAGCCATGATCTGATATTTGAGGTCTGTATCAATCAAAAAGACTTGTTGGGAGAACCCGGGGTTGGCCGTAGATTTAAGGGCGTGATATGGCTGCAGGGGGAAATGATATTTCATCCGTAGATATAAGATAAATGTATGTGAATGGGAGCTGTTGATTGAATTAAATTGAATCAATAGCTCCTTTTAAATATTTATAAAAAACTGTAAACTCTATTGAATTTACAGTTTTTTAGTGTTCCCTGCGAGAATCGAACTCACAATTCGGGCTTAGGAGGCTCGTGTTATATCCATTTAACTAAGGGAACAAATACTATTTTAAAGGGCCAATATGATTATATTTGAAAATCAATCTTGACTGACTTCCAGATAAGAGTGTACCATAAAATAAACAAGTACACAAGTAAAAAGTGAAGAAAAGGTATTTGTTCTGCCGCACCAACTGCAGAAGAATAAAATGCAAAACATAAAAAGAAAAATACATGAAAAGGAAAGGGATAAAAAATGGATCGGGAAATAGATATGAAAGAAGTCTCAGACGGAAAATTATACGGTCTGCGTGATATGGTAAGGGCGGACTGCGGAGGCTGTGAAGGCTGCTGCGAGTGCTGCCGGGGAATGGGGAGCAGTATCGTATTAGATCCCTATGATATCTACCATTTAACAACAGGTTTAAACCGCTCCTTTGAAGATCTTTTGAAGGAGGAAAAAATAGAATTAAATCTGGCAGAAGGAATTGTGCTGCCAAACCTGAAAATGGCAGGTCAAATGGAACAATGCGGTTTCCTCAATGAAGACGGCCGCTGTGATATTCATCCTTTCCGTCCGGGCATGTGCCGCATTTTTCCTATGGGACGTTACTACGAGAACGGAGGTTTTCAATATTTTCTTCAAGTACATGAATGTAAAAAAGAGCCGAAGACAAAAATAAAGGTGCAGAAGTGGATAGACACGCCTAATCCGAAGCAAAACGAGGCTTTTATCACAGAGTGGCATTATTTTTTGAAAGCACTGTCCAAACGGATCGAGCATACAGAAGAAGGAGGCTTTCGAAAAAGTCTCAGTATGTATCTGCTGAAAAGCTTTTATGTAAAGCCTTATGAAAAAGCCGTAGATTTTTATGAACAATTTGAAGAAAGACTTGCAGAAGCAAAGAAATTATAAATAAGAAAAAACATAGAAAAAAAGGAATATCACAAAAGCTCAAGAGCCTTAAGATATTCCTTTTTATCAGCATTCAGAGAACATACTATAAATCCAATTCATGATAAGCGGATTCTCTCTTTTTCGGCGTTCTCTTATACCGCTTTCTGGGCTTTATACGCCTTTTTTTCCTAATCCGCTGACGGCGGCGAAAGCGCCGGCGGAGCTGCTCCATATTGAATGAAATATTAAAAAATTTCATAAGCTGACGAAGAAGCAGATAGATAAGAAAAATAGCGGCAATACCAATAACAGCCATGGAAATCAGCCGTATATTAATCCGGATAAACTTTTTCGGTGCATTTTCCGCCTCATTTCCATCATCCGGAAGTTCCGGATCCCCTGTATTTCGATCAAAAGCAAATTCCGGCACGGTAGACTTGGCAAGCTCTATGGAAGCCGAGCCAACGGGCTGTCCCTGCCAGGTATAAGAGAGTGTGGCAATGGAATCGGTGCTTTCATCACTTTGAAAAATCAATTCCGGGGCGGCATCCGTAAAGGCTGTGCCGTTGGGAAGAACAATATAATCATTTTTATTAATCTCAATCAAAGGATCCGTCTGACCAAAAATAGCGCTGCCCGTATGAAAAAAGTCTGAATTATTTACGGAAAAATTCGTCTCATTAGCAGCCACATTGACCTTACTGAAATTCTCCGAAGCATAATTAAGAAGAAGAGCCGTATCCGGAAATAAGGGAACGCCCTTCTCGCCGCTTGGATCGCCTCCTGTCCGCATAGTAACAACAATCAACGTTAAACCATTCCGTTCCGCCGCCGTAACAAGAGTATTCTTAGCGGCAGTAGTACCGCCGGTTTTTCCCGCAATTACCGTATCATCCAGATATTTTGTAATACCTTTATACGGCCCAATCATATAATGATGATTCTTCATATAAGTGATTTCATCATCCTTATTGGTAGCGCGCATATCATAGCTTGCCGTTCCGGAAATACGCACAAAAATATCATTTTCCAGCGCAGCTTTCATAATCAGAGCCATATCATATGCAGAGGTATAATGATTGTCATCATGAAGGCCGTGAGGATTGACAAAATGAGTATTCGTACATCCAAGCTCCGCCGCCTTTTCGTTCATCATATCGGCAAATGCTTCCACAGAGCCTGCCACATGCTCCGCCAGTCCGTTGCCGCATTCATTGGCAGACTCCAGAAGAAGGGCGTAGAGTGACTCCTCCACGGTCAGCTCTTCCCCTTCCGTAGTACCGATGCTGCTGCTGTTGCGTTCAATGGAATGAGTGGCATAGTAGGAATAAGTCACCATTTCATCCAAAGAGCAATGCTCCAGCGTGACAAGAGCCGTCATAATCTTCGTAATACTGGCCGGATAATTGTGCATATCCATATCTTTATTATAAAGAATAGTTCCCGTATCCGCCTCCATCACAACAGCGGACTCCGCATAAATCTGCGGTCCCTGAGGCCAGCCCTCTATCTGATTGGAATCAATGGTTTTGTTGTAAGCATCCTGCCGTTCCTGTTCGGCCTTCTCCGCAGCGGCAATCTCGGCGGCCGTAGGTCCCTTTTTCTTTTTGGCGGCATCCGCATCCAGCGGCTGAAAACAGGCGGAACCAAAGAGAGCCAGGCCAAGAGCCGCAGCCAAAAATCTATGTGAAAATTTCATATTTGAAAACTCCTTTAGAATACAAGTGTAAGATGATATTTATCGTATTAAACTTCCGTATTTAGAAAAGATTCTATTATCAATCAGTCTTTAGAAAAATAACACTTTCAAGTATATGTTATTTTTTTTACAGGTGCAAGGTCTAATACAAAAAGTTTACAATTCTTTAAGAAAAGAACCGAAAACATTGACAAACCAAGCAAAAACACGTTATACTAATGAACGATAAGAAAAGGCAAAGACGAAGAGAGTAAGAAAAGTCCAAACGGCAAAGCGAGCCGGGGAGGGTGAAAGCCCGGTGCAAGTAGGATTTTTCCGAAGATCACTTCCGAGCTGCAGGCTGAAGGAAAGCATCTGTTACAGGGCTGCTTTCATAGGTACTGACGGCCTTCCTCCGTTAAAGGGAAACGCATGTGACAGCATGCAGTAACAGGTGGTATAACAGAAGCAAGGCTTCCGTCCTTTTACAGGATGGGAGCTTTATTTTTGAAAGAAGCAAAATCAACAGGAGGCACTTATGTACGAAAAAGTATCACCCAATCTGAACTTTGTAGAGCGGGAAAAAAATGTGGAAAACTTCTGGAAAGAAAACCACATTTTTGAGAAAAGTATGGAAAACCGCAAGGACGGCGAAACCTATACCTTTTATGACGGACCGCCCACAGCCAACGGAAAGCCACACATCGGACATGTACTGACCCGTGTTATCAAGGATATGATTCCCAGATACCGCACCATGAAGGGCTATATGGTTCCGAGAAAAGCCGGCTGGGACACCCACGGACTCCCCGTTGAGCTGGAGGTAGAGAAGCTTCTGGGCCTTGACGGAAAAGAACAGATCGAGGAATACGGTCTCGATCCCTTTATTACAAAATGCAAGGAAAGCGTCTGGAAATACAAGGGCATGTGGGAGGATTTCTCCGGTACTGTAGGATTCTGGGCCGATATGGATGATCCCTATGTAACCTACCATGATGATTACATCGAATCCGAATGGTGGGCTTTAAAGGAGATTTGGGAAAAAGGTCTTTTATACAAAGGATTTAAGATTGTACCCTACTGCCCCCGCTGCGGGACTCCCCTGTCCTCTCATGAGGTGGCCCAGGGCTATAAGGCAGTAAAGGAGCGTTCCGCCATTGTCCGCTTTAAGGTAGTGGGAGAGGATGCATATTTCCTGGCATGGACCACAACTCCCTGGACCCTGCCCTCCAATGTAGCCCTCTGTGTGAATCCAAATGACACTTACGTAAAGGCAAAGGCTGCGGACGGCTATACCTATTATATGGCACAGGAGCTGCTTGACAAGGTGCTTGGTTCTCTGACCGAAGAAGATCAGCCGGCTTATGAGATCCTTGAGACTTTCAAAGGAACGGATCTGGAATACAAGGAATATGAGCCGCTATTCCCCTGTACCGGCGAGGCAGCCGCAAAGCAGAAGAAAAAAGGCCACTATGTAACGTGCGACACTTACGTTACTATGACAGACGGAACGGGAATCGTACACATCGCACCGGCCTTCGGTGAGGATGACGCTCAGGTAGGCCGCAGGTACGATCTGCCCTTTGTACAGTTTGTGGACGGCAAGGGCGATATGACGGAAGAAACTCCCTATGCGGGAATGTTTGTCAAAAAGGCGGACCCGGAGATCCTCAAGGATCTGGACAAGGAAGGCAAGCTCTTCTTGGCGCCCAAGTTTGAGCATGATTATCCCTTCTGCTGGCGCTGTGATACGCCACTTATCTACTATGCAAGAGAATCCTGGTTTATCAAAATGACAGCGGTCAAGGAGGACTTGATCCGCAACAACAATACCATCAACTGGATTCCGGAGAGCATCGGCAAAGGCCGCTTCGGAGACTGGCTTGAGAATATTCAGGACTGGGGAATCAGCCGGAACCGCTACTGGGGAACGCCCTTAAACGTATGGGAGTGCGAGTGCGGCCATCAGCATGCCATCGGAAGCCGCCAGGAGCTTTTGGAGATGAGCGGCAATGAAAAAGCGCTGACCGTAGAGCTTCACCGCCCCTACATTGATGAGATTACCATCAAGTGCCCGGAGTGCGGCAGGGAAATGCACCGCGTCCCGGAGGTCATTGACTGCTGGTTTGATTCCGGAGCCATGCCCTTTGCACAGCACCACTATCCCTTTGAAAATCAGGATTTGTTTGAGCAGCAGTTCCCGGCCCAGTTTATTTCCGAGGCTGTGGACCAGACAAGAGGCTGGTTCTACTCCCTGCTCGCCGAGTCCACGCTGATTTTCAACAAGGCCCCCTATGAAAATGTCATCGTACTGGGCCATGTGCAGGACGAGAACGGACAGAAGATGAGCAAGTCTAAAGGAAATGCCGTAGATCCCTTTGATGCATTGGCAACCTACGGTGCGGACGCCATCCGCTGGTACTTCTATGTGAACAGCGCTCCCTGGCTGCCCAACCGTTTCCACGGAAAGGCCGTGATGGAAGGACAGCGCAAATTCATGGGTACGCTGTGGAATACTTACGCTTTCTTTGTACTGTATGCAAACATTGATAATTTTGATGCGACAAAATATGAGCTGAACTATGATTCCCTGAATGTCATGGACAAATGGCTTCTCTCCAAGCTGAACACCGTCGTGGGTCAGGTGGATGATAATCTGGCCAACTACCGGATTCCTGAGACAGCCAGAGCGCTTCAGGAGTTTGTGGACGATATGAGCAACTGGTATGTGCGCCGCAGCCGGGAACGGTTCTGGGCAAAGGGCATGGAGCAGGATAAAGTAAATGCTTATATGACCCTCTACACCGCCCTTGTAACTATCTGCAAGGCGGCGGCTCCTATGGTGCCGTTTATCACCGAGGATATTTATCGGAATCTGGTGTGCGGCATTGACAAGAGCGCGCCGGAGAGTATTCACCTCTGTGACTTCCCGGAGGTAAAGACGGAATGGATAGACAAAGACCTTGAGAAGAATATGGACGAGGTTCTACGGATTGTAGTCATGGGCCGGGCATGCAGAAATGCGGCAAATATTAAGAATCGTCAGCCCATTGCCGATATGTTTGTGAAGGCGCCCTATAAGCTCGACGGTTATTATCAGGATATCATTCGGGATGAGCTGAATGTGAAAGCCGTCTCCTTTACGGACGACGTGCGCTCCTTTACCACCTACAGCTTCAAGCCTCAGCTTAAGACCGTAGGGCCGAAGTACGGAAAATCTCTCAACGGAATCCGTACCTATCTGGCAGAGGTGGACGGCAACGCAGCTATGGATGAGCTGAAGGAAAAAGGCAGCCTCACATTTGACGTAAACGGTGTATCTGTGGTATTATCAGAAGAAGATCTGTTGATCGATATGGCCCAGACCGAGGGCTATGTATCTGACGGAGACAATGAGATTACGGTGGTTCTTGACACCAAGCTGACGCCGGAGCTGATTGAGGAAGGCTTTATCCGGGAGATCATCAGCAAGATTCAGACCATGCGCAAGGAAGCCGACTTTGAGGTGATGGATAAGATCGTTGTTTATTGCCAGGGAAATGATAAAATAGCGGAGCTTCTTACATCTCACAGGGAAGCCATTCAGTCAGAGGTATTGGCTCTTGAGGTAAGAATCGGTGAGACAAAGGGATATGTAAAGGACTGGAGCATCAACGGGGAGGAAGTAACCCTGGGTGTGGAACGTCCATAAAGAAAAATAATATAACAGGAGGGATTTACCATGAGCAAGAGACCTTTTGATAAGGAACTCTTCAAAAGAAGTGTTGTTTACAATGTAAAGACACTGTACCGTAAGAACATGGAGGAGGCGACCCAGCAGCAGATTTTCAATGCGGTAGCATTGGCTACCAAGGATGCTGTGATTGATGCCTGGCTTGCAACCCAGGAGGAGATGAAGAAGAAGGATCCTAAGATTGTCTACTACATGTCTATGGAGTTTTTGATGGGGCGTGCTTTGGGAAACAATCTGATCAACCTGACTTTTTATGACGGCGTAAAGGAAGCCCTGGAGGAATTGGGATGCGACCTGAATCTGATTGAGGACCAGGAACCGGATGCGGCTCTTGGAAACGGCGGACTTGGGCGGCTGGCAGCCTGCTTCCTGGATTCCCTGTCTACCCTGGGCTATGTGGCATACGGCTGCGGAATCCGATATCATTATGGAATGTTCAAACAGAAGATCAAAGACGGCTATCAGCTTGAGGTGCCGGACGAGTGGCTGAAGAACGGCAACCCCTTTGAACTTCGCAGACCGGAGTATGCTGAGATTGTAAAATTCGGCGGTTATGTAGATATTGAGATAGACGAAAAGGGAAGGAATCATTTTGTACAGAAGGGCTATCAGAGCGTTCGTGCGGTTCCCTGTGATCTGCCGGTAGTAGGTTATGGCAACAATGTAGTCAACACCCTGCGCATCTGGGATGCGGAGCCTATGAACTCATTCCACCTGGATTCTTTTGACAAGGGAGAATATCAGAAGGCCGTGGAGGAGGAAAATCTGGCAAAGCTGATCGTTGAGGTTCTCTACCCCAATGATAACCATATGGCAGGAAAAGAGCTTCGTCTGAAACAGCAGTACTTCTTTATCTCTGCCAGCGTTCAGAGGGCAGTGGCAAAATATAAGGAAGCACACAAGGACATCCGCAAGTTTTATGAGAAGGCAACCTTCCAGTTAAATGATACACATCCGACCGTAGCAGTTGCGGAGCTGATGCGTGTGCTGCTTGATGAGGAGCACCTGGAGTGGGATGAAGCATGGGAAGTAACCACAAAGACCTGTGCGTATACAAACCATACAATTATGTCAGAGGCATTGGAGAAATGGCCGATTGAGCTGTTTTCCAGACTGCTTCCCCGCGTATACCAGATCATTGAGGAGATCAACCGCCGCTTTATCCTGGAGATTCAGAAGAAATATCCGGGAGATCATGAAAAGGTACGCAAGATGGCCATTATCTATGACGGACAGGTGAAGATGGCTCATCTGGCAATTGCCGCAGGCTATTCCGTAAACGGTGTTGCAAGACTTCATACGGAGATTTTGAAAAATCAGGAGCTTAAAGACTTCTACCAGATGATGCCGGAGAAGTTCAACAATAAGACAAATGGAATCACACAGCGCCGCTTCCTGCTTCACGGCAATCCGCTGCTGGCATCCTGGGTAACCGAGCACATCGGTGATGAATGGATTACGGATTTGTCTCAGATCAGCAAGCTTAAGATTTATGCGGATGATGAAAAGGCTCAGCAGGAATTTATGAATATCAAGTACCAGAATAAGGTACGCCTTGCAAAATACATTCTGGAGCATAATGGGGTGGAGGTAGATCCCAGATCTATCTTTGATGTACAGGTAAAGCGTCTGCATGAGTATAAGCGTCAGCTGATGAATATTCTTCATGTGATGTATCTGTACAATCAGATCAAGGAGCATCCGGAGATGCCCTTCTATCCGAGAACCTTTATCTTCGGCGCTAAGGCGGCTGCAGGCTATCACCGTGCAAAGCTGACCATCAAGCTGATCAATGCCGTGGCAGAAGTGATCAACAACGATGCTTCTATTAACGGAAAGCTGAAGGTAGTATTTATTGAAGATTATCGGGTATCCAATGCGGAGTGGATCTTCGCAGCGGCTGATGTGTCCGAGCAGATTTCCACGGCCAGCAAGGAAGCTTCCGGTACCGGTAACATGAAGTTCATGCTGAACGGCGCTATTACCATCGGAACTATGGACGGAGCCAATGTAGAGATGGTGGAGGAAATGGGTGAGGAGAACGCCGTTATCTTTGGCTTAAGCTCTGACGAGGTTATCAATTACGAGCAGAACGGCGGTTACAATCCTATGGATATCTTCAATACGGATCAGGATATCCGTCAGGTGCTGATGCAGCTTATCAACGGCTACTATGCTCCCAACGATCCGGAGCGGTTCCGGGATATTTATGATTCCCTGCTGAACACCAAGAGCAGTGATCGGGCGGATACTTATTTTATTTTGAAGGATTTCCGTTCTTATGCGGATGCGCACAAGCGTGTGGAGGAGGCATACCGCGATGAAAAGGGATGGGCAAAGAAGGCTATTCTGAATACGGCTTCCTGCGGTAAGTTCTCTTCTGACAGGACGATTCAGGAGTACGTGGATGACATTTGGCATCTGGATAAGATTAGCGTGGAGCTGTAAGAAGCAGAGAGTGTAAAATAATTTACAGAGAGATCACACCAATCCGTTTTACGGAAGGTGCGGTCTCTTTTTGTCTGAAAGAGAAGTCTGTTTCACAAATGAAAACGTCTATTTTTTCCGCTTGTTCATAAAATATAAAATGAGGGAAAAAATAAAGACAGGAATATCCATATTTATAATTGTAATACTGCTTCCTTATGTGGCTGTGGTTTTCCGCACGGGAAATATGAGAGGACAGGAGAAGAGGGCTGCGGATCCGGGAATTGAGGATTATGTGGCGGGGATTCTTCCGGGTCAGATGCCCGTTTCCTACCAGGAGGAGGCCCTGAAAGCTCAGGCTGTTATAATACGAACCAATCTCTTAAAGGCGGGAATGGAATTTTATCATATTAATGATTTGCAGGCGGCAGCGGAGGCAATCCGGATGACGGATCTGAAGGCTATGGGGTTTCATTATACTTCGCCGGAGGATCTGGAAAAGCTGTGGGGATATGAACAGTGGAAGGAGAATGAGGAAAAGCTGTGGGAGGCGGTGCGGTCCACAGAGGGTCAGATTTTAACAGTTGAGGGACTTCCTGCGGAGCTTCCTTTTCATGCGGTAAGTGCCGGAAGAACGAGAAGCGGGGAGATCTTGGGAGAGGGATACGCTTATCTGGAGTCCGTGGAATGTCCCGGGGATGTGGAATCGGCTGATTATCTGAATATTCAGTTTCTGACACTCTCCCAGCTTCCCGAAATCATAAGCAGAGATGAGGGCGGTTATGTAACGGAGCTCCGTGTGGGAGAGGAAACCATGGCCGGAGAGGAGTTTCGCAGCCGCTTTTGCTTAAATTCCAGCAGCTTTACGCTGGACGAGACGGAGGAAGGAATTCGGGCTGTCACAAAGGGGCTGGGGCACGGTCTTGGTTTAAGCCTGTATCAGGCCAATTGTTTTGCCGCGGAGGGGCAGTCTTATCTGGAAATATTACGCTATTTTTATAAAAATGTGGAATGTATAAGCTTTCATTAAAGTGGCTATGCTATGGTTAGCAGCACAAAGAAACGTGTGAAATCTAGTATAGAGGTGAAGCTTATGACAGTAAAAAGAAAGAAAAAGAGTACATTAATGGGAGGCAGGGCCGTTACGGTGGCATTCAGCCTCTGCCTCCTTGCCGTTGTTGCCATGATAGGCATGTACACGGTGGGGAAAAGCGAACAAAAGGAGAAGGAGCTTAAGCAGGAGATAGTGAAGGCCGAGCAAAAACAAGCCGAGGAGCAGGCAAGACTGGCAAAAGAACAGGAGGAAAAAGCGGAGGAGGAGCGGCAGGCTGCGGCATCGGCTGCGGCACAGCGACAAAAGGAGACCAAAGAGAAAGAAGACAGCAAGGAGGCTGTTAAAGAGGATACGGTTACTTATGGAGCGGAGCTGGAAAGCGATTTTCAGTCCGAACAGGCAGAGATTGCGGAGAATATTGTGATTAACGAGATGGAGGAAGCTTCCGGCACGGATGTGATGACGGAGCAGCCTACGCTGTCCTTCTCTGCGGATACGGACAAGCTTTTCTGGCCCATTGCGGGAAATATTATTTTGGATTTCAGTATGGACAAGTCCGTTTATTTTTCAACGCTGGATCAGTATAAATATAATCCGGCTGTAATTATTCAGGGAACCCTGGATGCATCGGTGATGTGTGCCGCTCAGGGAAAGGTTACTTCTGTGGAGACGCTGGAGGAGACGGGTACTACGGTGACGATGGATATCGGAGACGGATATGAGCTGGTTTATGGGCAGCTTAAGGAACTTACGGTGGGTGAGGGTGATTATCTGAAGGCGGGAGAAACGCTGGGATATATCAGCGAGCCTACGAAGTATTATTCCAATGAAGGAGCAAATCTCTATTTTGAGGTGCGTAAGGATGGAGAGAGCCTGGATCCGATGCCGCTGCTTCAGTAGGGATTTGGACAGGAGCCTTTTAGGTGGATATTGGGTTTGCGGAGATAAGCCGTTCCTTTTGGGGGCGGCTTAGTTTTTTAATGGCGGCTTCACGCTGCATGGCTTCTTTTTTTGTATCAAAGGTTTCCCAGTAGACCAGGGTGACCGGGAGGCGGGTGCGGGTGTATTTGGCGCCTTTGCCTTGGTTGTGGGTGGCCAGGCGTCTTTCTAGATTGGTGGTCCAGCCGGTGTAGAGGGTGTTGTCGGAGCATTTTAGGATGTAGGTGTATGTTTGCATGAGGGCTTTTGTGGGGGGACGGTCCGGCCATGCAGGAAGCCAGCACACTTTTCCATATCTGTGTTCGGACGGTTCACGTACACGCTGTCTGCTCTGTGCGGATATTGTCCTGTGTAGATATTGGGAAGCTTTTTGGTGCTTAGGACAATATTCGCCCATATCAGACAGCGTGTGCGTGAACAGCCGGACACTTGATATTGGAAAAGTGTGCCGGCTTCCTGCACGGCCGGACCTGATTTTGGGGGTGTAAGTGTGTATGTATGGTTGAAAGTATTTGGTTTTATGGTGTTCTTTTATTATAGGGGATGCTGTGGAGTTTGGCAACCGGGGATTAAAGAAGCGATAAAGAAAGGCTCTTTTTCAATGTGAGGGATTGAAAAAGAGCCTTTGGTGGTTAATTTGTACTAATGGGAATATTTTTTGTGTTTAATTTGTTTTCTTTTGAGCGGTGCGTTAGATTGGCATGGGGGCTACGAATACGTACATCATGATGAAGTGGCAGATGCTTCCGCCCATGACGAAGAGGTGGAAGATCTCGTGGGAGCCGAAGTTTTTGTGTTTTGAGTTGAAGATCGGCAGCTTTAATGCGTAGATGATTCCGCCTATGGTGTAGATGATTCCGCCGGCCAGCAGCCAGGCGAAGGCGGCTGGGGTCAGAGAATTAAGAATCTGGGTGAAGGCCAGGACGCAGATCCAGCCCATGGCTATATATAATATGGAGGAGAACCATTTGGGGCAGGTGATCCACAGGGCTTTGATGAGGATTCCTGCCAGGGCTATGCTCCATACGAGGATGCAGAGGCCGTAGCCGGTTCTGCCGCCGAGAACGATGAGGCAGACGGGGGTGTAGGAACCTGCTATCAGGATGAAAATCATCATGTGATCGATTTTTCGCAGGATGCGGTTGGAACGTTCGGACAGGTTCAGGGTGTGGTAGGTGGTGCTGGCCGCGTAGAGCAGTATCATGCTTCCGATGAATATGGCCAGGGATATTAGGTGAATGGCGTCGGGCTGCCTGGCCGCCCGGATAAGCAGGGGGGTGGCGGCAAATACGGCCATAAGCATACCGATGAAATGGGTGATAGCGCTGCCGGGATCCTTGATTTCAAGTTCAAATTTCATATGGATGTCTCCTTTTTAAATAATTATATTTTAACATGTAGTTTTTAATACTATGTGTAGATGCTAATATATTATACCTTTTGCGTAGAAATGTCAACACTTGGGTTTGCGTTTTTGTATAATAATGAGACAGAGAAAAACAGCAGAAAAAGATTAGCATCTGCTTGTCGGAGGGGAAAGGTGTTGGATTGGGAAAAAGTTTGCGGATACAGATGTTGGGAGGCTTCGCCGTTTATTACGCCCGATAAATGGGGACGCCTCCCACAAAGGAGATGCAGGAATGTTTTGAGTCTCTGGAGATTATGGATGAGAACCACAAAAAAGATGCCGGTGATATGGACAAGGCTTTTATGGGGAAAAGATGTGATATCCGCCATGCGATTTTTGAGGAAAAGGATGTGAAAGGGGCGTATTACTGCACCTATCCCAGCTTTGTGGATTACTGCCGTCTGATTGTGCATGCCAAGGAGAGAAATGAATTTCCGGCCGTGCTGATGTTCCTGACCTTAAGTCAGAAGAAGAAAACGCAGAGGCTGCAGAACGAAAACAGCAGAAAAAGGAAATTTTGGATAGTGTAGTAGCAGAAAGAGAAGCTAAAGAAGCAACAGAAGAAGAGAAAAGAACGGCTTACACAGCGGCTCAAAATATCTTTAATACAGCGGCCAAAATTAGCAAAGAAAAAGAGAATATATATAATAGCTCCAAAACTGCAGTAGGAATTGCGGCTATAGTATGGAGTAATGCATGGGAATTACAGAAACAAAAGGATAAAGCCGTAGGGGATGCAATTATTGCATTAGAAAAGGAAATGGAAAAAGTAATACTTGCTGATAAGAAATATACTGTTGCAAGTAAAACTAATACAGCTGTTAATACAGCATATGAGGAAACGGTAAAAGCTATTAAAGCACTTTCTGAAGCTGTAAGCGAGGAAGCATATAAAGCATATGAGGCTTTAGTAGAAAAATGTGCTAAAGCAGAGAGAGACTATCAGGTAGCACTCAAAGCCTAGGGAGTTTCCGAAGCAAATTGTGGTAAAGTCGCAGAGGCAGTAGAACGTGCCCGCAGAGCGGCAGAAGGTAACTTTGCATACAGAACGTCCACAGCACCCACCACAGGCGGCGGAACAGGTGTAACCGGCGGTGGCGCAGGAACTCCCACAGCTCCTAAAGCAGCACCCACTGTAATACTCCCACCCGCCGCAGTACCTCTTGCCGGCCCCGGAGCAGCAGACGGCGCAATGCTAGCAGATGCCGATGAAGAGGAAGAAGCCGGTCTTACAACCCTGGAGGATGAGGTAACGCCTCTCGCCGGCCCGGAGAGCAAGACGGAGACTGTGAATCTGGAGGATTTCCCCACGCCTCTTGCCGGTCCGGTGGCAGAGATGGGACAGATGTCCTGGTGGTGGCTGCTGATTATCGCAGTACTTGGAATTACCGGTGAGGAAATGTACAGAAGATATCAGAAGAAGCAGCGTGAACAGGCAAATATTGAAAGCTAATAAGAAATTCATGTAAAACAGGGCAGGACGGCTACTGGCTGTCCTGCTTCTATCCGTAATGGCAAAAAATAAGGGTATGCCAGATTACTCCGACATACCCTTAAGCTCTCAGGAATATTGATTTTACAGCATTTCCGATTAGCCAAAGTATCTCTTAAGCAGACCCTCAAATGCTTTGCCGTGACGAGCTTCATCGCGGGCCATCTCATGAACAGTATCATGAATAGCATCCAGGTTGGCAGCCTTAGCTCTCTTAGCCAGGTCAAACTTGCCTGCGGTAGCTCCGTTCTCAGCGGCAACTCTCATCTCCAGGTTCTTCTTGGTACTGTCAGTAACAACCTCGCCCAGAAGCTCTGCAAACTTAGCGGCATGCTCAGCCTCTTCATAGGCTGCTTTCTCCCAGTAAAGGCCGATCTCTGGATAGCCCTCTCTGTGAGCAACTCTCGCCATAGCAAGGTACATACCAACTTCGGAGCACTCGCCGTTGAAGTTTGCTCTCAAGTCCTCAAGAATATCCTCGCTTACGCCCTTAGCAACGCCTACCGCATGCTCTGCAGCCCAGGAAAGGCCCTCTGCCTGCTCTGTGAACTTGTCCGCTCCAACGCCGCACTGGGGACATTTTTCGGGAGCGGAATCTCCTTCATGAACATAACCACAAACCTGACATACGAATTTCTTCATTTTTTTATTCTCCTTTTCTTATATAAAATTATTTTTTTGTTGTAAAACAGTAACGATTACTGTTATTATTAAGATAGCACACATTGAGGCAAGCGTCAAGTGATATTTTAAAAATATTTGACATGCATTTATAAAGTGCTAAGCTTGAGCCTGTTCGGACACTCCGTCTTCCTTGGAAAGACAATTCCTGCAGAGGCCGAAATACTGTATCGTATGCCCCTCAATCTGTCCGGTAAACTTTTTCTGTGCTTCCTTATTAATAAAGTCCTCATCCTCCATCCGAATATCCAGAACTTCATGACAGTTTCTGCATATAAAATGAGAGTGAGGATCCACATGGGCATCAAAGCGATCCGCTCCGTCCGTGGTAATTTTGATAATTTCGCCCAAATCCGCCAGGAGTGCCAGATTACGATAGACCGTTCCCAGGCTGATATTGGGGAATTCTTTGCGTACATTCATATAAATCGTATCTGCCGTCGGATGATCGTATCTGGAAAGCAGAAAGCTTTTGATTGATTCCCGCTGACGGCTGTATTTTAAGGCAGTCATACGAACCTCCTTTTTTGATAATAATAGTAACGATTACTATTTCTTATATTTTAACAAAATATTGACGAAAGTCAAGAGCATGAACACAGAAATTAATGGAAAATCAGCAGAAAATAGCATAAACTGTTGACAACAGGTAATTACGCTGTTATAATTCTTTCATAAGTCTTAATAAATTTGTAATATTTAAGTTAAGAAGTTTACGGAGGATAGTAAACCAATGGGGATATATAAGATTACAACATTATGTCTGACCGGAGCTCTCTGCTTTAGTATGGGAGGCATCAGGGCGGAGGCAAGCAATTCATTTTCTTTTGGAGAAGAAGGAATTGCATCGGTAATGACAGAAGCGCACACGGCAGATCCTACGGTAGAGGAGAAGATTGTGGAAGAGCTCACTCCTTCCGAGTTTGAGGGAATTTGTATTGCGCAGGTGAATGATTATGTAAATGTAAGAAGCCTTCCCAGCGAGGAAGGTGAGATTCTGGGTAAGCTTTATGATGAATCCGCCGGAACCATCGAGGAGGATGTGGACGGATGGTTCAAGATTACATCCGGTAATGTAACCGGATATGTAAAAAGCGATTACGTGGTAACAGGAGAGGCGGCCGAAGAGCTGGCGGAAGAGGTTGGAAAGCGGGTTGCCACAGTTACGACAGAAACCCTCCGCGTCAGAAGCGAGGCCAGTACCGAGGCCAGCATCCTGGGGTTGATTGGAGAAGAGGAAGAGCTTACGGTAACGGATGAAACCGATGAATGGGTTCAGGTATCTATCGAGGAAGGCGACGGCTGGGTATCCAAAGAGTTTGTAGACCTTCGGACAGATTTTGTTCAGGCGGAATCCAAGGAAGAGGAAAAGGCCAGACTGGAAAAAGAGGAGGCAGCCAAAGAAGAAGGAAGACGCAAAGCGGCGGCAGTAGAAGCCAAGACAAAGGGCAGCCAGAGTACGGTGCTCGGCAATGGCGGCGGAAGCAGCAGCGGCAACGCGGTGGCATCCTTTGCAAGTCAGTTTGTGGGTAATCCCTACGTATACGGTGGCACCAGCCTTACAAACGGCGCGGACTGCTCCGGATTCGTTATGAGTGTTTACGCAAACTTCGGTGTGGGTCTTCCCCATTCCTCCAGCGCAATGCGCGGCATGGGATACGGTGTAAGTCTCGCGGAAGCGCAGCCCGGCGATATCATCTGCTACAGCGGTCATGTGGCTATCTACTGCGGGAACAATACCATCGTACATGCAAGTACGGCGGCTACCGGAATCAAATATACGTCACCGGCCAACTA
This sequence comes from Clostridia bacterium, assembly GCA_910576325.1. Classification (GTDB taxonomy): domain Bacteria; phylum Bacillota; class Clostridia; order Lachnospirales; family Lachnospiraceae; genus Laedolimicola. Next base: position 63,349 of record CAJTIM010000002.1, on the reverse strand, counting down.
TAAGCCGATTCTTGCGGTAAGAAGAATATTCTAAGAGTATTTTGAATGTGGATTGCAGTTATTTTGAAACAGGAGCGAGGAATCGCTCCTGTTTTTGTGGCAATTGAAAGAAATTTATAGTAAGATGAACATGGATATCTGGCTTTTATATCAGGCCGATGATAAGATTCCGGACAGGAGAATTTTATGAGCTTTCATCAGACGCCGTCCTCGGAGCGGATACACATTGGAATATTCGGAAAACGAAACGCCGGGAAGTCCAGCATAATCAATGCCATAACCGGGCAGGAAGCAGCACTTGTATCGGATATTAAGGGAACGACAACCGATCCGGTCTATAAAGCAATGGAGCTGCTGCCACTGGGACCAATCGTCCTGATGGACACGCCGGGCATGGACGATGAGGGAAGCCTTGGAAGGCTTCGGGTGCAGAAAAGCTTAAAGGTGCTGGAGCGGTCGGATATTGCCCTTTTGGTTGTGGACAAAACGGCAGGAATGGGAGCAGAGGACACAGAGCTTGCAAAAAGCTTCCGGAAACGAAAAATTCCTTTTTTGATCGTATATAATAAATGTGATCTGGCAGGAGAAGCTCCTGAAAAAAACGGTCTGCCTTCCGTTTCAGTCAGCGCATATACGGGGGAGGGGATTAATGAGCTGAAGGAGCGGCTGGCCTGTCTTCTTCCGGAAAGGAGTACGGAAAAACGCCTGGCAGCGGATCTGTTAAAGCCCCTGGATCTGGCGGTTCTGGTAGTCCCCATTGACAAAAGCGCCCCCAAGGGACGGTTGATTTTGCCCCAGCAGCAGACGATACGTGATATTCTGGAGGCCGGGGCGGTTTCTGCCGTGGTAAGAGATACGGAGCTTGCGGAAGCCCTGGAGCGTCTGGGGCAGAGGCCCAAGCTTGTGATCACGGACAGTCAGGTATTTGATAAGGTAAATCGGACTGTTCCTGAGGATATATGGCTGACCTCCTTTTCCATTCTCTTTGCCCGCTATAAGGGCAGTCTGGCCCGGATGGCGGCGGGAGCGGGGATGCTCAATCGGCTGGAGGACAAAGATCACGTCCTGATTTCCGAGGGCTGTACCCATCACCGTCAATGTGAAGATATCGGAACGGTAAAGCTGCCCGGATGGATTCGGGAATATACGGGGAAAGAGCCGAAGTTTACCTTTACGTCAGGAGGAGAATTTCCGGACAATCTGAAGGATTACCGGCTTATCATTCATTGCGGCGGCTGCATGCTCCAGGAGAGGGAGATGCAAAACCGTATGGCTCGGGCGGAGGAGGCCGGAGTTATGATAACGAATTACGGGATACTGATCGCTTATATGAAGGGTATATTGGAAAGGAGCCTGGAACCGTTTCCGGAGATGGAAGCCATTCTTTCGGATGTTGCAGGCAGAGGAAACAAGTGATATGGGAAAAATAATAATGGAACCGTCTCTGAGAGAACGGCTTGCGGCTTATGCGGCTTCGGATTATTATGGATTTCATATGCCGGGGCATAAGCGCCGGATGGGGGCGTTTTTTAATCCTTATCAACTGGATATTACGGAGATTCACGGTTTTGACGATCTGCATCACCCGGGTGAGCGGGGAATTCTGATGAGGGCTCAGGAGCGGGGAGCAAGGCTTTATGGAGCGGAGGAAACACATTTTCTGATAAATGGCAGTACTGCGGGGATTTTAAGCGCTATTTCCGGCTGTACGCACCAGGGAGGGAAGCTTTTGCTGACCAGAAACAGCCACCGCAGCGCTTATCACGGCGCAGGGCTGCGCAATCTGAGGCTTTCCTATATTTATCCGCAGACGGTGGAAACATTGTGGATAAACGGCGGGATTCTTCCGTCGGATGTGGAAAATTCACTGGCGGAGGAGCCGGGGATCGAGGCCGTGTTTGTGACTTCGCCCACCTATGAAGGAATTTGCTCGGATATAAGTGGCATGGCGGAGATTTGCCATGAACGGGGCATCCCCCTGATTGTGGATCAGGCTCATGGGGCTCATTTTCCGTTTTCCGCCTATTTTCCGGAGGACGCCGTAAGTGCGGGGGCGGACGTGGTAATTCAGAGCGTGCATAAGACGCTTCCGTCACTGACTCAGACAGCATTGCTGCATATACAAGGGGAGCTTGTGGATAGGGAGAAGATCCGGTATTACCTCTCCGTTTATCAGAGCAGCAGTCCCTCCTATGTGCTTATGGCATCCATAGACAGCTGTCTGGAGCTGCTGGAGCGGGAGGGAGAAGCGCTGTTTGAAGCGTATATAAGGCGTTTGGAGGAATTTCGGGAAGGCTGCAGGGATCTGGAATGTCTGCGGCTTGCGGGAAGGGAGCTTGCAGGGAAAAAGGGAGTTTATGATTTTGATCGTTCCAGGCTGGTGATTTCCGCGGAGCATACGGCCATTACGGGAGAGGCGCTTATGGAGCATCTGCGTAATACCTATCATCTGGAGTTGGAGATGGCGGAGAGGCTTTATGCCACAGGTATTTCCAGTGTGGCGGATCAGGAGCAGGATTTTGCGCGTCTTGGCCGGGCGCTTTATGAGCTGGACAGGCTTTTAACAGAGAACCCCGAATGGCGGAATACGGAATCATTCCGGGGATGGCCTCCGCTGAAAGCACAACCCCTTTTGCCGTTAGGAACGGCGTTGGAGCAGGAAAAGGAATGGGTCGAGCTTAGCCGCTGTCCGAATCGGATTGCCGGGGCATTTCTTTATCTCTACCCGCCGGGGATTCCTCTTGTGGTTCCCGGAGAAGAGATAACGAAGGAGCTTTGCGGCCGGATAGAGGCCTGCCTTGCGGCCGGACAGGAACTGCACGGACGGGGGGAAGAGGGGCGGATTGCCGTGATAAAGGAGACATAGAAATGGGAAAGATCTTTTACGTATTTGGAAAGAGTTCTACGGGCAAGGATACCATTTACAGGAGCCTGATGGAAAACCGTGCTCTGGGCCTTCGGCCGATGGTGCCTTATACCACCCGTCCTATCCGGGCAGGGGAAACACCGGGGATTGAATATCATTTTACGGATGAAGCGGAGCTGGCCCGCATGGAGGCGGCGGGAAAGGTAATTGAACGGAGAGCCTATAAGACGGTCCACGGAATCTGGAACTATTTCACCGCGGACGGGGAGCATGTGGATTTGGCACATTACCACTATACCATGATAGGCGTTCTGGATTCCTTTCTGGCAATCCGGAAATACTATGGAGAAGACAGGGTTGTTCCTATCTATATTGAGGTGGAGGACGGGGAACGTCTTCAAAGAGCTCTTGATCGGGAGCGTAGCCAGGAGGAACCGCGCTATGCGGAGATGTGCCGCAGATTTCTTGCGGACAGCGCGGATTTTGCGGAGGAAAGACTTTTGGAGGCCGGGATTGAGCTGCGGTTCGTAAACAGGGATCTTTCGGAATGTATAGAGAAAATCACGTCCTATATTTTGGAGCGGATGGAAATGTAAAAGGGCTGTCTTTTCCGGAGAGAGTGTGCTATAATGAGCGTTAGCAGGGAGGGGGAGATACTATGCCGTATTTTAAAGATATTTTGGGCCATGAAGAAATTATTGGACATTTGCAGAATGCAATTCAATTGAACAAGATCTCCCATGCCTATATATTTGACGGAGAGGAAGGCGCAGGGAAGAAGCTTTTGGCACAGACCTTTGCGCAGACTCTGCAATGCGAGAAGCAGGGAACTTCGCCCTGCGGAAGCTGCCGCTCCTGTAAGCAGGCAGGCACCGGCAATCAGCCGGATATTATTCATGTGGAGCATCGGAACGCAGGCTCCATCGGAGTGGAGGATATCCGGGAGCAGCTGTGCGGCGATATTCAAATCCGCCCTTACAGCAGCCCTTATAAGATATATCTGATAGATGAAGCGGAAAAGATGACCATACAGGCGCAGAATGCCTTGCTGAAGACCATAGAGGAGCCGCCCTCCTATGGGGTGATTCTTCTTCTGACCACCAACTCGGAGAGCTTTCTGCCTACGATTCTGTCCCGGTGCGTGACCCTGAAGCTGAGGCCGGTGAAGGACAGTCTGATTCGGCAGTACCTTATGGAGCAGCTGCGGATTCCTGATTATCAGGCCGAGCTGTGCACCGCATTTGCCAGGGGAAATGTGGGGCGTGCGCGGATGCTGGCTTTGTCCGAGCATTTCGGAGAGCTTAAGGATCACGCAGTTCATCTGGTGCGCCATATGAATGATATGGAGCTGTGGGAGATCACCGAGGCGATCCGCAAGGTAGCGGACTATAAGGCGGACATCAACGATTATCTGGATCTTCTGGTTCTGTGGTATCGGGATGTTCTGCTGTTCAAGGCTACGAGGCAGGTGGACGGCCTTGTATTTTCGGAGGAAATCAATCATATCAGCTTTCAGGCCTCAAGAATATCCTATGAGGGCCTGGAGCAAATTATCGAAGCGCTGGAGAAAGCAAAAGTGCGTCTTAAAGCCAATGTGAATTTTGAGCTGACCATGGAGCTTCTTCTGCTGACCATAAAGGAGAACTGAGATGGAAAAGGTAATCGGAGTCAGATTCCGGAATGCGGGAAAGGTCTACTACTTTTCTCCCGGAAAGATGAATATTCCCAAGGGAAAGCATGTAATTGTAGAGACAGCCAGAGGGGTGGAGTACGGCTATGTGGTAGTGGGAACTAAGGAAGTGGAGCGCTCCAAGGTGGTTCAGCCCTTAAAACCGGTGGTGCGGCTGGCTACGGCGGAGGATGACGCCAAAGAGGCGGCCAATCGGCAGAAGGAGAAGGAGGCCTTCCGTATCTGTTTGGAGAAGATTCGCAAGCATAAGCTGGATATGAAGCTGATTCAGGCGGAATACACCTTTGACAACAACAAGGTATTGTTTTACTTTACGGCGGACGGCCGTATTGATTTCCGGGAGCTGGTGAAGGATCTGGCCGCCGTATTTAAGACAAGGATTGAGCTGAGGCAGATCGGTGTTCGGGATGAGACAAAGATTATAGGGGGAATCGGTATCTGCGGGAGAAGCCTTTGTTGCCATACCCATTTATCGGAATTTATACCTGTTTCCATCAAGATGGCAAAGGAGCAGAATCTTTCTTTAAACCCCACCAAGATTTCCGGCGTCTGCGGCAGGCTGATGTGCTGTTTAAAGCATGAGCAGGAGACTTATGAGGAATTGAACAGCCATCTGCCCAATGTAGGAGACCATGTGACGACAGGGGACGGCCTTAAAGGCGAGGTACAGAGCGTCAATGTACTGCGCCAGAAGGTGAAGGTGATTGTTACCCTGGAGGGAGACGAGAAGGAGATTCGCGAGTACAAGGTGGACGAGCTGAAGTTCCGCCCCAGACGTAGAAAGGAAAAGGGCGACGTTGCCGATAAGGAGCTGAAAAAGCTGGAGGCACTGGAGCGCCAGGAAGGAAAATCAAAGTTAGATGACAATTGAGCTGAAGGAAGGGGAACGCCTGGATGAGCTTCACAGAAACGGTTATCGGATCATTCAGAATTCCCGGAAATTCTGCTTTGGCATGGATGCGGTTCTGCTGTCGGGCTTTGCAAGAGTGAAGCCGGGGGAACGGGCACTGGATCTGGGGACGGGAACGGGGATCATCCCCATTTTGCTTCGGGGAAAAACCGAAGGACGGGATTTTACCGGACTGGAGATTCAGGAGGAAAGCGCGGACATGGCCAGGCGGAGCGTGGCATACAATCATCTGGAGGAATCGGTTTCTATTGTGACCGGAGATATCAAAGAAGCAGCGGCTCTTTTCGGAGCTGCTTCTTTTGATGTGGTTACCTGCAACCCTCCTTATATGACAGGGAATCATGGCCTGGTCAATCCAGAGCAGCCAAAGGCCGTTGCCCGTCATGAGATCCTGTGTACCCTGGAGGATGTGGTGGGCCAGACGGCAAGAGTGCTCCGGCCGGGCGGCCGCTTTTACCTGGTACACCGGCCTTTTCGCCTGGCGGAGATTCTGACGCTTTTGGTGCGCTATAAATTGGAGCCGAAACGGATGCGCCTGGTATATCCTTTTGTGGATAAGGAGCCTAATATGGTTCTGATTGAAGCGCTGTCAGGAGGGAAATCCCGGATTACGGTGGAAAAGCCCCTGATTGTGTATAAGAAGCAGGGAGTTTATACGGATGAGATTTATGATATCTATGGATATTAATAAAATTTACAGGGATATTGGACAGGGCTGTGTAAGCAGACTTACCGGCCGAACGGAGGAAACGGATTGAAGAAGGCAGTAATATTTGCTCCGGCTTTGATGCTTCTTCTGTCCGTACTTACGGCAGGATGCATCCGGCAGCCGGAAGCGGAGGTGCCGACGGTACGGCAGGTGTCTCCGGCGGAGACGGAAGAGGAAGCCGGGGACGGAGAGCAGACGGAAGAAGCAAAGCAGGCGGATGAATCGGAAAAGACAGCGCCGGAGGCTGCGGACAGTGATACGGTTCCGGAACCGGAGGATGAGCCCCGGGAGGCGGAGGCACCGAGGAAGGATGTGCCTATGGTGAAGGGAATTTACATCACCGGCCCCATGGCAGGCCATACGGGAATGGCGGATCGGGAGCAGCTTGCAGCGGACACGGAGCTCAATGCCATGGTCATTGATATTAAAAATGACGAGGGTATTGTTACGTACAAGATGAATCAACCTTTAGTGGAGGAGCTGGGAGCCGGCGTGGCATATATACGGGATCTGCCGGAGCTTATGGGGCGCCTTAAGGAGCAGGACCTTTATCTGATTGCCAGAATCGTAGCCTTTAAGGACCCGCTGCTGGCGGAAAAACGGCCGGAGCTTTGCATCCGCAAAAAGGATGGCGGCATTTTCCGGGATAAAAACGGTCTGGCCTGGGTGAATCCTTATGAGGAGGAGGTATGGGAGTATCTTATAGCTCTGGGAAAGGAAGCGGCTCTGGCAGGTTTTGACGAGATTCAGTTTGATTACATCCGGTTTCCAACGGAGATTTCCGACGGGGAGGCGGATTACGGACCCAGGATTCAGGGGAGGACAAAGACGGATGTCATTACCGAGTTTACGGCATATGCTTATGAACAGCTTTCCCCTCTGGGCGTCCGGGTGTCGGCGGACGTGTTCGGAACTGTGATAGACAATGAAAATGACGCTGTTATTGTGGGACAGGATTACGGGGCTATGGCAAGATATCTGGACTATATCTGCCCCATGGTTTACCCTTCCCATTACCGGGATGGGGTATACGGTATCGAACACCCGGATCTGATGCCTTATGAGACGGTTGCGGCGGCCCTTAAGGCTTCCAATGAAGTGCTTGAGAAGATTCCGCAAGGAGAGCACAGGGCTGTTGTGCGTCCGTGGCTCCAGGACTTTACGGCTGTCTGGATTGCCCATCACCAGAGCTACGAGGGTGAGCAGATCCGGCAGCAGATACAGGCAGTCTATGACAGCGGCTGTGAGGAATGGCTGCTGTGGAATGCAAAATGCTCTTACACGCCGGAAGGGCTTTTGAGCGGGGAACACGATTCAACATCGGAGTTTTGATTTGTGCCTCGGATGAACATGCGGGCACGTTTGATTGAGACGTCAGGAGGCAAAATATGCAGGGAATATTATATCTGTGCGCCACGCCCATCGGGAATTTGGAGGACATTACCCTACGGGTGCTCCGTATTTTAAAAGAGGTGGATTTGATCGCGGCGGAGGATACGAGAAACAGTATTAAGCTTCTGAATCATTTTGAGATTCATACGCCTATGACAAGCTATCATGAGTATAATAAGTATGAAAAGGGACGAGAGCTGATTGACAGGCTCCGGCAGGGAAAGAATATCGCGCTGATCACGGACGCGGGAACTCCGGGAATCTCCGATCCGGGGGAGGAGCTTGTGAAAATGTGCGCGCAGGAGGGGATTGAAGTAACCTCCCTTCCGGGAGCTTCGGCCTGCATTACGGCCCTTACTCTTTCGGCCTTAAGCACCAGACGCTTTGCCTTCGAAGCCTTTCTCCCTACGGATAAAAAGGAGCGGCAGGCGGTGCTGAAGGAGCTGCGGGGGGAAACAAGAACTATGATTCTCTATGAGGCGCCTCACCGCCTTGGAAGGACGCTGAAGGAGCTTTATGAGCTTCTGGGGAACCGAAGGCTGACGGTGTGCCGGGAGCTTACGAAGAAGCATGAGACGGCCTTTCGGACAGATTTGAATGAGGCGATCCGCCATTATGAGACAGAGGAGCCCCGGGGAGAGTGCGTGCTGGTTATAGAAGGGAAGAAGGCTGAGGAGATCCAGGAGGAGCGGAAAAAGGCATGGCAGGAGCTGAGCCTTGAGGAACATATGGAGCTTTATGAGGAACGGGGCCATTCCCATAAGGAGGCTATGCGTCTGGTTGCCGGGGATCGGGGCGTGTCACGAAGAGATATTTATCAGGAGCTGCTGGGACGGAGTAAGAGCTAAGACAGAAAAAAAACCGGGCTCCACAGCAATGGGGTCCGGTTCATTATGTAGATAAATCTGTAGTTTGGTAGAAATGATGTTTCTTAGCTACGGATATTTAAATCAGTTCAGCGAGTTTTGCAAGGTCTTCAATGGTCTTCTTTGAAACCATTTTACCGTGATACTCTATCAAATCATCTCGCTCTCCTGTAAAAATATCCGTTGGTGCATACTTCTTTAAAATGATTTTGTCGTCTTCAACATAGATTTCGAGAGAATCACGTTCTTCAATGTTAAATACCTTTCGTAACTCCATTGGAAGCGTGATACGTCCCAGTTCGTCTAGTCGTCTGACTACACCGGTGTTTTTCATTGTGTCTCCTCCTTCTGCGATAGTAGCACGTTCATGCTTGTAAGTATATCAAAAAGTGCGCAAGATTCCAAGACCAAAATTGACAAATATCGCGCAAAAATGAAAAAAATTTCCGAGTAAAAATTCGTTAAAAAGCGCGAAAAATAAGGAAAATTAAGAAAAAAATTCCAATCAAACATAGCTCGGGACACAAGAGAATATATTGATCGTAAAAGGGGAAAAACGGTGTGAAATGTTAAATTATTTGTGGGGAATTATGCTGCTTGTGGGTGTTGTGTACGGGGCCTTTCAGGGAAGGCTTCCGGAGCTTACTACGGCGGCTCTGGACTCTGCGAAGGATGCGGTGAGCCTGTGCATCACAATGACAGGTGTGATGTCTCTATGGGTGGGGCTGATGGAGATTGCTCAGAAGAGCGGAATGATCCGGCAGGCAGCAAGAAAGCTTCAGCCCTTTATCAGCTTTATGTTTCCGGAGATTCCAAAGGGACATAAGGCAAGAGAGTATATAACCACCAATATCATTGCCAATATCTTCGGCCTGGGATGGGCGGCGACGCCTGCGGGGCTGAAAGCAATGGAGGCTTTGGAGGAGCTGGAGGATGAGAGGAGACAAGGAAAAGCGCACACAGGCGGCAGAAGCATCAGAACTCCGGTGCCGAAAGGCACGGCGAGCAATGAGATGTGTACCTTTCTCATCATTAATATTTCATCGCTTCAATTGATACCGGTGAACATCATTGCTTACCGGAGCCAGTACGGGAGCGTGAACCCGGCGGCGATTGTAGGTCCTGCGATTGCGGCGACGATGGTGAGCACGGCGGTGGCGGTTGTTTATTGTAAGGTGATGGACGGTAAGCGGGGAGTGTAGGCTCTCCGTTTTTTTAATTTAATAAATATATTGACATTGGAATATTGAAAGAATATAATAAAATCTATACTTCAACTGTTTTTTTGCGATGGAAAGGGGTAGTTTATTGTGTATATAATGCATATGTTTAGAGATGAATATTTTAATAAACGTAAAGAATTACTTAAGAGAAATCATGTTTATCGTAACCATATCAATAAGTTTATTGATTATTTAAGTTTACCAGAGGTGAAATTAGCAGATAAACCTACTCGTATTGATAAAGATGTAGTAGAAGCTTGTATTAAATATTACCATGACAAAGGCGATCTTAATTCCAGATCAACTATGGAGTGTCATCTGGAATCCATTAAAAGTTTCTATGATTACCTGAGTGAGGTTGATAAGGCAAAGGATATTTTTTCAGATTATAGTTACAGTAAGTTTAAGGATGATATTGTTGAAAAATATAGCTTATTAGAACCTATCGAGAGAGGAAGTTATGATTGTGAAGACATCAAAAGTATTTTGATTAATTTGGATAAAGCCATTGATCAATTCCTGGAGGAATCTTCCGGGATTAGGGAAGAAGATAGACATCTGCAAAGAATTATATTAAGACTTTTTATAAAAATAACTCTGATTGCCCCGGCTAAAAGAAGTGTAATTACAGATATAAAAAGAGCGGATATTAAAGAAAAATTTAAAAAATTATATATCAATGGCATATATATTAACATACCATGCGGTTTGTCTAGGGATTTAAATTCAGCTTTAAAATATGCGGAATCCAAAAATAATGAACCCATAAAGGAAGAGGATAATATTTTTGAATATTTATACAGATATAAGGGGAAATTCCGAGTGGAAAGTCTTAATACGTGGTTCTATAATATCGCCCAAGATTTTGGAGTGCTGAAAAATGAGCGCAAAAATAAAAAAACATTGGCTGTTGAGCCAATTAAAAATATGGTAATACAAATGATGGTTGATAACATGATCAATCCTGTATTTATATCAAAAATTGCAGGACTTACGCTTTCCATGATAGAAGCAACCTATTATCCCAAAGAGTGGAATGTGAAATATGAAGAAGATATAAATAAATGTATCAATAAAAGCATTGCGCAGAACGATTATTATTGTTACGTATAAAGAGGGTTAAAAATAAGGAGCATACAGGTATGGGAATTTACTTAAATCCGGGAAATGAACCGTTTGCGGTTTCTGTCAATTCCGAATTGTACGTGGACAAGACAGAGCTTATAAAATATACAAACAGCCGAATTGGAAAGGACAGGCCGCTTATTTGTTCCAGCAGGCCGAGAAGGTTTGGGAAAACGACGGCTGTAACAATGCTTGCGGCATATTATAGTAAGGGATGCCGTTCTGAAAGATTGTTTGCCGGACTTAAGATAAAGCAAGATGAATCATTTGAAAAGCATTTAAATAAATATAATGTGCTCCTCCTGGATATTCAATGGATATATGGAAATGCGCTTGAGGAAATGAAAAGAGATTCTTCCGTTAAAATAGTAAGTTATATTCAGGAACAAGTGATTGCCGAATTAAGGATGGCGTATTCGGAATGGGTTCAAGATACGGATATTTCATTACCGTCTGTGCTGGCAAAAATTAATGTCGCTACAAAAGAGCAGTTTATCATTATTATTGACGAATGGGATTGCTTGTTTAGGGAGGACAAGAATAACGAAAAACTTCAAAGAGAATATATTAACTTGCTGAGGGGATTATTTAAAGGAACTCCATCAGGAGCATTTTTAAAACTGGCTTATATCACGGGAATTTTACCGATTAAAAAATACGGTACACAGTCAGCACTGAATAATTTCAGGGAACATACAATGGTCAGTGCCAGACAGATGGCAGAGTATATTGGTTTTACAGAAACAGAAGTAAAAGCTCTGTGCAAAGAATATGATATGCCATTTAAGGAAATGAAAAGATGGTATGATGGATATTATTTTGACAAGATTGGACATATTTACAGCCCTAATTCCGTAGTTGAGGCGCTGGACAGCAGAGAATTTGGAAATTACTGGTCCGGAACAGAAACATATGAATCACTGCTGACATATATTGCAATGGATTTTAAGGGATTAAGGCAATTGATTGTGGACATGCTGGGAGGGTTAAGATGCCACGTTGATGTAGAGGCTTTCCAAAATGATATCACTTCATTTAATTCAGCCGATGATGTCATTACATTGCTGATTCATATGGGATATTTAGCCTATGATTATAAAACAAAAGAAGTATTTATTCCAAATGAGGAAGTGAGAAGTGTCTTTCTGCGGGCAATTAAAAATGATGGATGGGATGAAGTGATAAAAGCAGTAAATGCGTCAGAGACATTGCTCAGGGCAACTTTAGATATGGATGAAAGAGCCGTGGAAGAAATGATACAGGAAGTTCATATGCAAAATACATCCAGTCTTGTTTACAATAACGAGATTTCGCTGAGCAGCGTGATTGTGCTGGCATATTATAGTGCGTGTAAAGACTATGTTCTTATAAGGGAACTGCCGGCAGGCCAGGGCTTTTCTGATATCGTTTTTCTTCCTAAACGCACTTCATTAAAACCGGCTTTGATCTTGGAGCTGAAATGGGATAAAACTGCAGAAGGGGCGATCAGCCAGATTAAAAATAAAAGGTATGCAGCCGCACTAAAAGAGTATAAAGGAAATGTTTTGCTTGTTGGGATTAACTATGAAAAGAAAAGTAAAAAGCATCAATGTAGAATAGAAAAATTTGAATATTAATTTTGCAGTATCAAACATAAGGAGAAAGCAGAAAATGGCAAAACGTACAAAAGGAAAATGCAAATATTGCGGAAAGGAATATACATTCAGTTATATGAACAAGCATCTGCCGGTTTGCGAAGAACGTCAGAAAAAATGGGCGGAAGAGACCGGCGGTAAGAAGACCGGATATTTTGAACTTGCTATTTATCCGAAATACAACAGAGAGCACTGGCTGTACGTGGAGATAAAAGAGACGGCATTATTAAAAGACTTAGATCGGTTTTTAAGGGATATATGGTTAGAATGCTGCGGGCATTTGAGTGCGTTTGACATAAACGGCGTCTGCTATGATGTTATGCCGCAGGATAATTTTTTCTGGGGCGAACCGGCAAAAAGTATGAATTATAAATTGAAATCCGTGCTGGAAAAAGGAATGACTTTTGGTTATGAATATGATTTCGGTTCCACTACGGAGCTTATGATAACGGTTGTAAATTATCGGATCAGGAACAACGGGAAAGAGAAATTAATCATCTTGTCCAGAAATAATCCGGTTGAAACTTTGTGTGAGGAATGCGGAAAAAAATCGGCGGTGTATATATGCACACAATGCTATTATGAGGGAGGCGGTTGGCTGTGTGAAGATTGTGCCGAGACTCATGAGTGTGGAGAGGAAATGCTTTTGCCGGTCTGCAATTCGCCGCGGATGGGAGTCTGCGGCTATTGCGGAAGTGATATATATCCGGATCAGTTTGTACCGGATATATATTCTATCAAAGGTTGAACTGTTGAAAAAAATCTATGGTGAGGAAGTATACTCCTCTATAGGTGATGGATGGTAAGCGGGGAGCGTAAGGCTCTCCGTTTTTTCGTAAATATTCCCAAATACATTATACCGCCCTCCATTCCTGCCGATATATCTAATAGATAGAAAACAGTCATTAAAGGTATCTTGCAGCACCTTGCCTGCAAAGAAGAGGCATAAACAAATATCTATATGGCAAAAGGAGGTTCTGCTATGCTAAAATGCACCTGCTACCATTCCGCCCCATACCAGCCAATCCGTCCTCTGAAAGATCAGATTACCCCGGAACAGGATGCGAAAATAAGAAACGAATTTTCCTCCAAAAAGCCCATGAACGAGAAACCATTGGCTCTGCCGGAGAATACGGCGAGTACGGCCCCATCCCCTGCGGCTCCTGTCAGCCGCGGCACAATCGTGATCGAGACAGGTCCGGTCACCCCGTTCCACACAGGCTATGCCCGGATTGACAATGCAATCACCGACGCGCTTAAGGGAAAGAGCCAGGAATTGAAGGACAATGTCTATCAGATTATCCGAAACGATTTTCTGCCCTACAATGTCCACGGCCTGGAGGAAGCGGACCGTCTGGCCCGTATTGGCCTCGGTGTGGAAAAGGCGCAATACCTTGCGGATCAATTTATGGACGGCAAGACGAAAGCCTCATTTATGGAGGCTATGCGCTCCATTGCCAAGATCGGTACAAAGGGAACGCGGGTCAGTGACTGTAAGATGGAATATAATGTAAAGAATGTTATACAAATCGACGGAAACGGTTATGTCCACGAGGACCATTCAAAGGAGTATCTTTATGCTATGGAAATGAAAGCCCCGAAGGAATATGAAACCTATAAGAAGCTAAAAGAAACCTCGGGAAATACGGAAGCCGCCTTTTTCATGGTTCGATGGGCCATGAAAAATCTGGATCTCATAAAGACCAACCGAAAAGATTATAAAGAAAAACAGGAAGAGCAGTATGAAAAGCTTCAAAAGGTAGAGCTTGACCAGACCTTTGCCGGGACGGATACTACAAGCAAGGAAAGCTTTCTGGCATCCATCCGGGAGAAGCTCCAGGCCAATAAAAACCTGCAGATAAATCTCTTTTTGGATCAGATATCAAAGATGACAAAGACACCGGGAGACTATCTGTTCGGGAGAAGACAGGAATTTACGGCCAGGGCATAGCAGATGTTCTAATTTTTTCCTGTCTGCCCTGATTTTCTGTAATCCGAAGGCGACATTCCTTTCTGCTTCCGAAAGATCCGGCTGAAATAAAGAGGGTTGTCATATCCCACAATCTGCCCGATCTCCGTAATGTTGTAATTGGTCGTCTCCAGAAGCATCTGCGCATTGGTAATGCGTCTCGATACAATATACTGCATAGGCGTAGTGTGAGTATACTGCTTAAAGCTGCGGATAAACCAGCTCACACTCATGCCTCTTGCGGAAGCGTATTCCTCAATATTCACCTCCGTATTGTAATTATCATTGAAAAACTGCATGGCAAGAGACATTTCCTCCTCCAGATAATCATTTTTCCGGGTGTGCTCCCTGGTAAGCTGCCGGTGAATCAGAATAAAAAGCTGACGCAGCAGCAGGGTTAATATTTCCGGATAATGGGTCTGGCACCGCTGCAGCTCATGGATCATCTGCTTAAAAATGCGGGCATAATCCAAAGAAGTACCGGTGGGGAGCACACGCATTTCATTTGTAATTCCATAGCCTGCGAGAATCTTCTTTGCACTGTTCCCGGTAAAATGCACCCAGTACACTTCTGTCTGCTCATTCCCATAATACACATACCGCTGCGGCTCTTTGGGCCGGTAGAGCACCATATGCCCGGCGGGTACAACCGTGTCCGTCTCGTCATTATCAAAGTAAAAATGTGCAATGCCCGAAGCAATGTACAGCAATTGGAAATCCACCCTTCCCTTGGGCCGGTAGGTAGGAAGCTTGGGCCTGGTATACAGATGATAAGTTCCGCAGCTTCCCACAACCAGAGGCTTGCTCTTATCCTTAAAATCCACCAGAGAATTATTTAAATATGCGGAATTAATATACATACCTTTGCCGGCCTCCTTTTATGCATTTTTTGAGCTGCCGTATCTGTTTTATATCCCTTAGTATATCCGAAAAAGCTCTTTCTGCGTAGATTGTATCATTTTGTGCATGTTTTGTCTAATGCAGTCTATGGACGTTTCGTTCAAAAGTCACTATAATATGAATTAAAGTAAAAAGAGCGGAGAAAAAATTGGAAAAGAAGAGTCCAATCAAGCAGCAGAAAAGGAACAGGAGGTTTCATAATTTATGATTGTACCAAGACACTACGAAAACGTAAAAGTCCTGCATGAAAACACCATGCCGCCCAGGGCCTATTACATTCCGGCGTCTATGCGGATGGACACCCTTGCAGAGAGCCGGGAAGATTCGGACCGGTTTCAGCTCTTAAACGGCGAATGGCATTTTTCTTACCATTCAAGCATCTATGAGCTGAAGGATGCATTTTATGAGACAGACTTTGACGCCTCATCCTTTGCCCGTATCCAGGTACCGGGCAACTGGCAGACAGCAGGCTATGACACTCATCAGTACACCAACATCCGCTACCCGTTTCCCTTTGACCCGCCCTATATTCCCCAGGACAATCCCTGCGGGGCCTACATACGGGAGTTCGACTATCAGAGGGATGAGGAAGCTCCTGCGGTCTATCTGAACTTTGAGGGTGTGGATTCCTGCTTTTACGTATGGCTCAACGGAACCTACATCGGCTACAGCCAGGTATCCCACAGTACAAGTGAATTTGACATAAGCCATGCAGTTACGGAGGGAAAAAACCGTCTGGCCGTACTGGTTCTTAAGTGGTGCGACGGAAGCTATCTGGAGGATCAGGACAAATTCCGCATGAGCGGCATTTTCAGGGACGTATACCTTCTGAAACGCCCGAAGCAGGCTGTACGGGACTATTTTGTAAAGACAGCTTTGGAAAATAATACCGCAAATATAACGGTAGATTTCACATTTCTTCAGGAGCAGATCCCGGTAACGGTCTCTCTCTATGATCGGGAAAACCGTCTTGTAGCTTCCGAAAGGATTGAGGGAAGAGAAAAACTGCTGCTGCATATCCCGGAACCGATTTTATGGAATACGGAAGCGCCGTATCTCTACACCCTGGTACTGGAGACGGAACACGAGGTTATCACGGATCATATAGGGCTGCGCGAGATAAAAATTGTCGGAAAAACCGTATACTTTAACGGAAAGCGCCTGATATTCCGCGGAGTGAACCGCCACGATTCCGATCCGCTGACCGGCTTTGCCATAAGCCGGGAGCAGATGATGACGGATTTGACCATGATGAAGCAGCATAACTTTAATGCAATCCGCACAAGCCACTACCCCAATGCCCCCATATTCTGCCAGATGTGCGACAAATACGGCTTCCTGGTAATCGGAGAGGCGGATTTGGAGAGCCACGGCCCTTCGGAAATCTATTACAGAGACAACTCCGATGCCAATAAATTCGACCGCTGGAACGAGCCTATCGCGGACGCGCCCATGTGGGAGGAATCCATTCTGGATCGGGTACGCCTTCTGGTGGAGCGCGACAAAAACCGCCCCTGCGTCGTGATCTGGTCTATGGGAAATGAGAGCGCCTACGGATGCAATTTTGAAAAGGCTCTAAAATGGACAAAGGAATACGACGCCTCCAGGCTGACCCACTATGAGAGCGCCAGATATCGGAAGAGCGGAAAAACCTACGATTATTCCAACCTGGATCTATACAGCCGGATGTACCCCTCCTTTGAGGATATAGAGGATTATCTGACCCATGATTCTGCAAAGCCCATGATTCTCTGCGAGTACAGCCATGCTATGGGAAACGGACCGGGGGATTTGGAGGATTACTTCGAACTGTTCCATGAAAATGAAGCCATGTGCGGCGGCTTTGTCTGGGAGTGGTGTGACCACGCCATTGATCACGGAGTAACCTTTGACGGAAAGCATGTTTACTTTTACGGCGGAGATCACGGGGAGGTAATCCATGACGGAAACTTCTGCATGGACGGCCTGGTATATCCGAACCGCCGGCCTCATACGGGACTTCTGGAATATCGTAACGTATACCGTCCGGCGAGGATTGTTTCCTATGATCAGAATACGGGAGAACTTACGCTTCAAAGCTATCTGGATTTTACGGACCTTAAGGAAGAAATTGAAATCCATTACGAGATAAGCTGCGATGGCGCATACCGGCAGACAGGGAAGCTTCCGGCCTGCTCCATAAAACCGGGACAGACGGCAAATATTCCTTTACGGATAAGCGTACCGGAATCAGGCCGGGCTTATTTGAAGCTCGCCTATTATCGGAAAAAAGAAACGCCGCTGGTTCCGTCCGGATGCCTGCTGGGATATGAAGAGCTTCCCCTTAAGACCGGGGATAACCGAAATCAGACCGTATGCAGGCTTATGGAGCCAAAGAAGACAGCGACGGATACCGCAGTAAGAATTACGGAAACAGAAGAAGCTTTTGTACTGGAAGGAGAAGCTTTTACTTATTGCTTTGACCGCCGGACCGGGTTATTTTCCGGGCTTCAATTCGAGGGGCGCGAATACCTGAACCGCCCTATGGAGGTGAATATCTGGCGTGCGCCTACGGATAATGACATGTATATCAAGCAGGAGTGGAAGCGCGCCCAGTATGACCGGGCTTATGTGCGGGCCTACGATGCCGTGATCAGCCGGACGGAAACCGGTGCGGAAATACGAAGCCATATGTCCGTTTCCGCCGCCGCGGTGCAGCCCATGATGCGGATAGAAGCCGTTTGGAAGGTGGGAGCGGACGGAGGAGTTGGAGCTTCCCTTTCCGTAAGGCGCAATATGGAGTTTCCCGAGCTTCCCAGATTTGGAATCCGCTTGTTCCTGAATCGGGAGCTTGACCAGGTGTCCTATTACGGCATGGGTCCGTATGAGAGCTACAGGGATAAGCGCCGGGCATCTGTCCACGGGCTGTACCAGGCCCCGGTTCAAAAGCTTCATGAGGACTATCTTCGTCCCCAGGAGAACGGAAGCCATATGGACTGCGACTATGTGACTTTATCAGGAGGCGCCTGCGGCCTGACGGCAGTATCCGAAAAGCCGTTCTCGTTTAACGCATCTGTTTACACACAAGAGGAATTGGAGAGAAAAACACATTACTATGAGCTGGAGCCTTCCGGCAGCACCGTTTTGTGCCTGGATTATGCCCAGAACGGAATCGGCTCCAACAGCTGCGGACCGACGCTTAAGGAAGACTATCGGTTTGATGAAGAAGCATTTACATTTGAAATAAAGCTTGTGCCGTTTCAAAAGAAGTAGGTTACAATTCACTTTGTGAATTGCAGCAGAATACAGCAGCATCATTTCCCTCGGGCATCTTAGCATGCAGAATCCGGAACCGGATGTCCGGGAGAGATGAAAACAATGATTCCAAACAGTACCTATTGGAAAGTGCCCGGATGGACAGGCGGACATATTCCTTTGAGGCCGGAGATTCATCCACACAATCGGGTACTGCTCAATAGGTGCAAAACTGTAATAGAAGGGAGCACTTATGCAGGAAAAAACATATTTAAAATGGTATAACAAAGTTGGATATGGTTCCGGAGATATTGCAGGAAATGTGGTATATGCATTCCTATCCTCCTTTGTAATGATTTACCTTACCAACACCGTAGGGCTTCATCCCGGTGTGGTAGGATCGCTGATCGCGGCTTCCAAGCTCTTTGATGGGGTGACGGACATCTTTTTCGGAGCCATGATTGACAAGACAAAAAGCAGGCTCGGAAAAGCGAGGCCGTGGATGCTCTATGGGTATATCGGCTGCGCCGTCACACTGGCCGCTATCTTTGCCATCCCCTTAGATTTGGGAAAAACGGCTCAGTATGCATGGTTCTTTATTGCCTACACCCTGTTAAATGCGGTATTTTACACGGCAAACAATATTGCCTACTCCGCCCTCACCGCTCTTGTGACAAAAAACAGCAAGGAGCGTGTACAGATGGGGTCCTGCCGGTTTATCTTTGCATTCGGCACAAGCCTGCTGATTCAGTCCGTTACCATTCAGGCGGTGGCTGCCTGCGGCGGCGGGGCCGGGGGATGGAGAATGGTTGCCATTATCTATGCACTGGTTGGCTTGGCTGTCAACACCGTTTCCGCTCTGTCCGTTAAGGAGCTTTCGGAGGAAGAGCTGCGTGAAGGCACAGGGGAGAATAAGCCGGAGGAAAAATACGGCCTTGCCACAGCCGCAAAGCTTCTGGCCTCCAACAAGTTTTATCTGATGATCTGTGTGGTATATATCCTCCAGCAGATCTACACGGCTATGATAAACATGGGCATTTACTATATGACCTATGTTCTGAAAAATGAAAATCTTTATGGAGTATTTTCCTGGGCCATGAACATCCCGCTGATTGCGGCCCTTGTATTTACCCCTGCTCTGGTAGCCAGGTGGAAGGGCATGTATAAGCTGAACTTAAGAGGCTATATGCTTGGAACTCTGGGCCGCGCATTGGTGGTTGTGGCCGGCTATCTTGGCAGCGTTCCTCTGATGCTGCTCTTTACGGGAATCGCAGCCTTCGGGCAGGGACCCTGGCAGGGAGATATGAATGCGGTGATTGCCTCATGTTCCGAGTACACTTATCTGAGAACAGGTAAACGGGTAGACGGAACCATGTACTCCTGTACCTCTCTGGGGGTAAAACTGGGAGGCGGCCTTGGAACGGCTATTGCAGGATGGCTGCTTGCCGCAAGCGGATTCGATAAAAATCTTGCCGTTCAGACGGAATCCTGTATGCAGATGCTTTATTTTATGTATCTGTGGATTCCTTTGATTATCAATCTGGTGATTACCCTGGTGCTCTCCAGGATGAATGTGGAAGGCGCGAATGAAAAGCTGAAAGAACAGCTTAGGGAAAAGGATGAGGATGCTTATTGGATAAGATAGAAGGCAGTCCGGATTAGGGCATTGTCCTATAGAGACACTCTATGGGACAGTGCTTTTTTAAATAGGCGGCTTTTATGCGCGGTATACATGGCTGAAATAAACTGCGTAGAAGTCCAGAAGTTCATTGATAAAATGTCTGATTCGGTTCATATGGTAATCCTCCTTTTCGTCAGAGACAGCTTTGCGAAAGCTTTTGCTGTCCGGTTCTCTTATTTACAGGCTTATTCTAGCAGACAGAAGAGAGAATTACGCGCCAGATGAGAACAGAAAGCAGACATTTTTTGCAGGAAGGGAGGAAGGAATGTATCCTTTTTATGAAGCGTCAATATCAGATATCCGGCTGATTGACAAGGAGCCGGGGCATACGGCGCCCCACCTTCATCGGGCTATGGAGTTTGTTTATGTGACTAAGGGAAGCCTGGAGCTGGGCATGGGGAGGGAGCTGTATCACATGGAGGAAGGGGATCTCGGGGTTGTGTTTCCTGATATGATTCACCATTACCAGGTGTTTTCAAAGGAGCAGGGAAGAGCCTTTTATGTGATTGCGAATCCTGGCGTATGCGGTGCTTTTGGGGAGGAGCTTTTAAAATATGTTCCTGAGAATCCGGTACTAAGGAAGGAAAAGGTGCCTGGCGAGGCTGTCAATGCTGTGATGTGTTTAAAGGGGGCCGAAGAGCCGGAACCGGTGGCAGGGCAGGCGTATGTGCAGATTCTTCTGGCAAAGTGTATTCCCCTTCTGAGGCTTATGGAAAGAAGTATGCAGGGAAGCGGAGATATAGTGGAGCAGTCGGTGGCTTATGTTTCCGCGCATTTTCGTGAACCACTGAGCCTGTCAAGTATGGCTTTGGAGATAGGGGTCAGCAGGTATGTTTTGTCGCGGGTGTTTTCCGGTGTCTTTCACACGAATTTTAACCGGTATGTAAATGAAATCCGGCTTTCCTATGCCTGCGATCTGCTGGAATACACAAAGCGCAGCATTACGGAGATTTATTTGGATGCGGGATTTGAAAGCCAGAGGACCTTTAACCGGGCATTCCGGGAGGTATACCGGGTGACGCCAAGAGAGTATCGGGTCCGCCAAAGGGAGAAGCTTTTGGGAAGAAAAGGATGAGGCAAAGAAATATTTTCCCTTTCTGTATCATAGAATAGAAAAAAGCTTTCGGCAGGCGGTCAAGGCAATGCAGGCGGCAATTCGTATCATTCTTTATACTTCAGATTTACTGGTTCCCTTTTTGATCTTTTATGTGGTTGCATATGGGATTTTGATGAAGCGGCCGGTCTATGACGATTTTGTCCGGGGGGCGAAGGACGGCTTTCAGACGGTGATTCAGATTATGCCGACACTGATTGGCCTGATGGTGGCGGTAGGGGTGCTCCGGGCTTCCGGTTTTCTGGACTTTTTGTCCGGGGCGCTGAGTTATGCGACGGATTTGATTCATTTTCCGGCGGAGCTTGTACCGCTTGCGATTGTCCGCATGTTTTCCTCCTCGGCGGCTACGGGACTGGCATTGGATATTTTTCAGAGATACGGAACGGATTCCCGTCTGGGGCTGATTGCTTCGATTATGATGGGGTGTACGGAGACGATTTTTTATACGATGAGCGTCTATTTCATGACGGCTAAGGTGAGAAGGACCCGGCATACGCTGACCGGAGCATTGCTTGCTACGGCAGCAGGAATTGCAGCAAGCGTGGTATTGGCCGGGATGATGCAGTAAGCTATTGCGGAACTAAAATAAGAGGATAAATGATGGAAATTTATGTGGTTCAACCGGGCGACACGCCGGAAAGCATTGCAGCCTTATATGGCGTATCTCCGCAGAGGCTGATATATGACAATCAATTGTCAGTACTGCCCTATCTTCCGGCAGGAATGGCGGTGCTTGTTTTAATTCCTGCTCTCATCCATACGGTATCGGAGGGAGAGACGACGGAGGAAATCGCATCAGCCTATGGCATGACGGAAAGACAGCTCTACCGGAACAATCCCTATCTGTTGGAACAGCCTTACCTGCGCGCAGGGCAAAGCCTGGTGATCCGCTACCGGGGACAGGAGGACAACAACCTATACGTGACCGGATATGCCTACCCCTTTATCGAGGAAGCGGTTTTAAGAGAAGCCCTGCTGTATCTGGATGAGCTTTTGATCTTCTCCTACGGCTTTACAACAGCCGGAGCCTTGATTCCGCCGCAGATATCTGAGAATTGGATGATTTCTTTGGCCTGGCAGATGGGCGTCCGGCCGATTCTGGTATTAACTCCGTTTTCAGAGCAGGGCAATTTTAATAACCAGCTGGTAAAAGCAGTTTCCCAGGATACGCAAATGCAGCAGATTCTGATTGAAAACCTGCTGGAAACCGTAAGACAACAGGGCTATGCCGGAGTGGATGTAGACTTTGAATATATTCTTCCGGAGGATCGGGAAGGCTACGCCGCTTTTGTGGGTAATCTCAGGGAGGCCATGAACCGGGAAGGATGGCAGGTTTCCGTAGCCCTGGCGCCAAAAACCTCGGGCGAGCAGAGGGGACTTCTCTATGAGGGCATGGACTATGCGCTTCTTGGGGCCAATGCGGATCATGTATTTTTAATGACCTATGAGTGGGGACATCAGCACGGCCCGGCTATGGCCATCGCCCCGATCAACAAGGTTCGCCAGGTATTGGACTATGCGGTTACGGAAATACTGCGGAATAAAATTCTGATGGGCATCCCAAACTATGCCTACGACTGGACGCTGCCTTTTGTAAGGGGAGAATCCGTTGCGGAAATCATGGGAAATGCAGAAGCAGTCCGGCGGGCGGCCATACAGGGAGCGCCGATCCAATACGATGAGACAGCTCAAAGCCCCTGGTATACCTATGAGCGCAGCGGAGTGACACATGAGGTATGGTTCGAGGATGTGAGAAGTATGGAAGTAAAGCTTCGGACTGCTATAGAATATGGATTCCTGGGAATCGGATACTGGAACCTGATGCGGCCTTTCCGGGCAAATTGGATGTTGCTTCAGATGCTATCGAGATAGCATCAGCTGTAAATTTTTTTGACTTCCCTATTGGAAATGCTATAATTAAGGCATAGACAAATAAGTTATCTAGTAGTCCGTACTGGAAATCCTTGTGCATATTTCTGAGGATATTTTTCCGAGAGTGCAGGTCAAAAAACGCAGACGTAGTGGTGCTACGGCGAGGCTTTTTGACCTGTGCTATCGGAGAAATAGACCGGAAATATGCACAAGGATTTCCGATACGGACTACTAGTCTCGCAAGGGAGATTGGCCGCAAGGCTTTTCTGGGAAAAAAGAGTTGTTACATGCAACTCTTTTTCCATATCTGCATATACTGTTACCGCGCTCTAACTCGCAGAGCGGGCATTGGCGGATAGCTTTTTCTAAAAGACTCTCCTTGACCAGCGAGTCTTTACTCCATATCATTACCAATAATACAAAAGATTACCAACAGGGAATGACAAAAGCAATACATCCCAATAATTTTACCACTTTAATGAAAGAAAACACTTATTGCTCCGACATCCACCCTTCCATATAATCCTCAATCACCGGAAACGGCGCCGGCCCCATAGACAGGAAAAAGGTATGAAAATCCTTCAGCACAAAGCGTTCGGAAAGAGCCTCCTCAGCCGCCCCTTCCAATTTGAGAATCTCAGCCGCCCCCAGATAGTATTTTAGATAATTCCCCGGATCTTGAATAACAGCCTGATAAATCTGATATACTGTCTCCGGATTTGTCACGCCATACCCGGCAAAAAAAGCCTCCGTATCTTCAAGGGACCACCCTTCATAATGAATCCCCACATCCGTCCGTGCATGAAGTCCCAGGGAAACAGCTCCGTTGGCCGCCAAAAGCTCCGCCATCTCTTGATCCGCAATCGCATAAGAATAGGAAAGCCATTCCACATAAGTAGCCCATCCTTCCGTATACCCTCCAAAGTTAAAGAGATTCCGCACCGGATCGAGCTCGCAGGAATTTTCATAAAGCGTCTGGTAAAGATGCCCGGGCCACCCTTCATGTGCCAGGGTCGTATAAAGAGAAAGACTGTCATAGTGATTGGCGGGGTTGATATAGATCACATGCTCATTCATCCGATCCAAAGGAGGTGTCAGATAAAAGGCCGGACTTAAATACTTTTCCAGGGAGGAATCCACATATTTTACCTGGCAGGAAACAGAGGGAGCAGAAGGAAAATCCTCCAAAATCTCCTGCTGAAGATTTTTCAATATAACAGCAGGCTCCGTTAGCCCTGTCTGACGGGATACGGACGTCAGAATTTCCGGGTTCAGGCTTACAAGGTAAGTAACTGTTTCCAGATCCGTGTCAAGCTGTTCTTCAATCAGCAGCAGGATTTCCTCCATATCCCGCCCGGTTCCCGTAACGGCGGCCGTCAATGCCTCATAATAATCGGAGCCTTTCTCATAATAGCAGAGTCCGTAAGGATTTTTTCCGGAGCCTTTAAGCTCGGTCAGACCTTGAATCAAAAGCTCGTAAGCCGGAACTACATGTCCGAAAAATACTGTCCGGTTGGAAGCAAGATACTTTTCCGCCTTCTCCTCCGAAAGAAAATCTGCGGAAGCAATCCGCTCCTCAAAGGTAGAAAGAAGAAAATGCTCTCCGGGATTGGAAAGAAAGGCCCGGCACTGAGCAATCACGGCCTCCGCCGTCTCGTCCGACATAAACAGTCCGGCCTTTGCCTTTTCCTGTTCATAGTCCATCAAACTTTGATAATAGGCATCAATCGTGGAAAGAAGAGAAATATAATTTTCAATATCCTGTTCTGATCGAAAAGCATATTCGGCCAGGAGAATCGGAAGCTGTGCCTGGGCGCCCAGGGTGGGGCTTAATATTTCCTCATAATATGGAAAATTAAGCAGCGCGGCCTGCTTTTCGAGCTGATAGGACAAAATATCATAAGTAAGCCGGTTGGAATCGGAAAGCTCCTCCCGGGAAAAGGCGGAAAGCGCCTGCCTGGTATTTTCCAGACCGGCAGCCGCCGCATCGGAGGAATCCTTGGAGTAGAGACAAAAAGCGGAAGGAACATCCGTAATTCCAAAACGCTCCGGTTCCGAGAGCGTGTAGTGAAGTGTCAGAGCATTAGAGGAAACCTCGTTCAGAAATAATGTATGAGTAAAGCGCTCAAATGCCTCATCCGCAGTTTCAGCGGAAGTTCCCTGAAGCCGGGGAAGTAAAAAAACGCCGCAGCACAGAAAAAGAAGCAGGAGTATGCCTGCAATCAAAAGCTTTTTACGTTTCATATTCTCACCAGAAATATTGTTGGTGTATTCTATGAGGAAAGCCGGGAAGAAATGCTATTTATTATTCCGGTTTTGACATTGTATTTAGGGGAGGTTTCCTGTATATTATAAGAAAGACAGAATTTAACAATCCTGTGGAGCAGAGAAAAACAATGTTCGGGAAAAAGCTGGGGAAAGGAGGTAGAAATATGCCAAGAACAGTAGGAATCGGACAACAGGATTTTGAAACAATCCGAAGAGAAAATTGTTTTTATGTGGACAAGACCTCGTTTATA
This sequence comes from Clostridia bacterium, assembly GCA_910576325.1. Taxonomy (GTDB): domain Bacteria; phylum Bacillota; class Clostridia; order Lachnospirales; family Lachnospiraceae; genus Laedolimicola. Next base: position 37,645 of record CAJTIM010000002.1, on the reverse strand, counting down.
CAGGAGTGGTGGGAGCAGAAGGACAGTGTAACCTTGATCGCGCGCCCGAGAAGATTCGGAAAGACACTGACCATGAGCATGGCAGAGAAATTCTTCTCCGTAGATTATGTCGGCAGGGGAGATCTGTTTGAAGGATTGAATATCTGGAAAAATGCACAATACAGGGAATTGCAGGGCACCTACCCTGTAATCATGATCAGCTTTGCGGATGTGAAAGAGACAAGCTTTGACCAGACACGGAAGGCAATCTGCCGCATTATCAAGAACATTTACAATCAATACGATTTTTTGCTTCAGGAAGACTTTTTAAATGAATCGGAAAAGCAGGACTTCCGAAGCATATCCGTAGATATGGAGGATTATCAAGTCTCTTTTTCTCTGAAAATGCTGTCAGGCTACCTTTCGCGGTATTATGGGAAAAAGGTCATTATTCTCTTAGACGAATATGACACACCCATGCAGGAAGCCTATGTAAACGGATATTGGGAGGAGATGACTTCTTTTATCCGAAGCCTGTTTAATGCAACCTTTAAGACAAATCCTTATCTGGAATGTGCTCTTATGACAGGAATCACCCGGATTAGCAAAGAATCTATTTTTTCAGATTTAAATAATTTACAGGCGGTAACAACTACATCAGAAGTATATGAGGATAGCTTCGGCTTTACGGAGCAGGAGGTTTTCGATGCTTTGGAGGAGTTTGGACTGTCAGAGCAAAGAGCAGATGTAAAAAGCTGGTATGACGGCTTTACTTTTGGAAAACGAACGGATATTTATAATCCGTGGTCTATTATCAATTATTTAAAGGCAAAAAAGCTGGGAACCTATTGGGCCAACTCCAGCTCGAATACATTGGCAGGGAAGCTGGTTCAGGAAGGAGATAAAAAAATTAAGCAGGAGTTTGAAAAATTGCTCTGCGGAGAATCCATCCATGCGGCAATTGACGAGCAGATTGTATACAATCAATTGGATCGGGATGAACAGGCAGTCTGGAGCCTTCTGCTGGCCAGCGGATATCTGAGAGTAAAAAGCATCGAAACACGGACGCAGGCTTATGGCGACTGGGTACAGGTCTACGAGCTTTGCCTTACAAATCTGGAGGTACGGATTATGTTTGGCAATATGATCCGTAAATGGTTTGGCAGAGTGTCCTACGTGTACAATGATTTTATCAAAGCATTGCTGACAGATGATATCAAAGCAATGAATGTGTACATGAATAAAGTAGCTTTCGCAACATTCAGCTATTTTGATACGGGAAAAAATCCGTCGTGGCAGGAGCCGGAGCGCTTCTATCATGGGTTTGTTCTCGGGCTGATGGTTGACCTTGCTGACAGATATACGCTGACTTCAAATCGCGAAAGCGGTTTTGGCCGATATGATGTAATGCTGGAACCAAGAGATCCGAAAAAAGAAGACGGGATTATCATTGAATTTAAGGTTCAGGATACGGACGAAGAGCCGGAGCTTACGGACACGGTGAGAGCGGCGGTACGTCAGATAGAAGAGAAGCGCTATGCGTCCGTATTGACAGAAAAAGGGATTCCAAAGGACAGAATACGAAAATACGGCTTTGCCTTCTGCGGGAAAACCGTATTGATTGGAAGGTAGAACCTTGACAAACAATTCCTCATATGCTAGGATCTCCCTATAAAATAAGAAAACGCAGAGAAGAAAAGAGTAGGCTTGATGGATTTTCTACAGAGAATTCCCGGTGGCTGAGAGGGAAGGAAGGAAGCTGGCCGAAGATGGTTTCAGAGCGGCGCAGATGAACGCATGGAAGCGATAAGCTGCGACAGGGTTCCGCCTGTTATAGCGGAGGAGTATGAAGGTACTCCCAGAGGTCTGTTTTCGTGAGAGGCAGACGAACAGAAGTGGTAACACGGGAATATCCCCGTCTTCTTTAAATATAAGGAAGACGGGATTTTTTATGCAGCAGAAAGAGAGGAAATAAAATGGAAAAGCAAAAATACTACATCACCACCGCTATTGCCTACACCTCCGGTAAGCCCCATATCGGCAATACCTACGAGATTGTGCTGGCAGATGCCATCGCCCGTTTTAAGAGAATGCAGGGCTATGACGTATTCTTTCAGACAGGCACGGACGAGCACGGACAGAAGATTGAGGAGAAGGCAGGCGAGGCGGGCGTAACGCCCAAGGAATTTGTGGACAATGTGGCAGGAGAGATCCGCCGCATCTGGGATCTGATGAACACCTCTTACGACAAATTCATCCGCACCACCGATTCGGATCACGAAGCCCAGGTTCAGAAAATATTCAAAAAGCTCTACGATCAGGGCGATATCTACAAGGGCTACTACGAGGGTATGTACTGTACCCCCTGCGAATCCTTTTTCACCGAATCCCAGTTGGTGGACGGCAAATGCCCCGACTGCGGCAGAGAGGTAAAGCCGGCCAGGGAGGAGGCATATTTCTTCAAAATGAGCAAATATGCGGATCGGCTGATTGAGCACATCAACACTCACCCGGAATTTATTCAGCCTGTGTCCCGGAAAAACGAGATGATGAACAACTTCCTGCTTCCGGGCCTTCAGGATCTCTGTGTATCCAGAACCTCCTTTCGCTGGGGGATACCGGTAAGCTTTGATCCCAAGCATGTAACCTATGTATGGCTGGATGCGCTGACCAACTATATTACCGGAATCGGCTACAACTGTGACGGAGAGTCCACAGATCAGTTTAAAAGGGACTGGCCGGCGGATCTGCACCTGATTGGAAAGGATATTATCCGCTTCCATACCATCTACTGGCCCATTTTCCTGATGGCACTTGATCTGCCTCTGCCCAAGCAGGTATTCGGCCATCCCTGGCTTTTACAGGGCGACGGCAAGATGAGCAAGTCCAAAGGAAATGTGCTCTATGCGGACGAATTGGTAGAAATGTTCGGAGTGGACGCCGTGCGCTACTTTGTGCTCCACGAGATGCCCTTTGACAACGACGGAGTGATCACCTGGGAGCTGATGGTAGAGCGTATGAACTCCGAGCTTGCGAATACCCTGGGGAATCTGGTGAACCGGACCGTTTCTATGTCCAATAAATATTTCGGCGGCGTGGTGAGCAATCCCGGATTTATGGAGCCGCTGGATCGCGACCTGCGGGAGACGGCTGTGTGCACGGCAGGGAAGGTAGCGGATAAGATGGAGGAGCTTCGGGTGGCGGACGCCATGACGGAGATTTTTGCGCTCTTTAAGCGCTGCAACAAATACATTGATGAAACCATGCCCTGGGCTTTGGCTAAGGATGAGAGCAAGAAGGACCGCCTGGCTACGGTGCTCTACAATCTGGTAGAAGGAATCAGCATCGGCGCTTCCCTTTTGGAACCCTTTATGCCTGAAACCTCTGCAAAGATTCTGGAGCAGCTGGGCGCAAAGAAGCGCTCCATTGAAGTGATGAATATGTTCGGCCTCTATCAGTCCGGTCAGAAAGTGACGGAGAAGCCGGAGATCCTCTTTGCGAGACTGGATGTAAATGAGGTTTTGGCAAAGGTGGAAGAAAAAAAGGCTTTGGAGGAACAGCCGGAGGCACCGGCGGAGCCGGTGATCGATCCGGAGCCAAAGGCAGAGATTACCTTTGACGACTTTGAAAAGCTGCAGTTCCAGGTGGGAGAGATTATAGCCTGCGAAGCAGTTAAGAAGTCCAAAAAGCTGCTCTGCTCCCAGGTGCGGATCGGTAGCCAGGTGAAGCAGATTGTGTCCGGTATCAAGGCTCATTACACACCGGAAGAGATGGTGGGCAAGAAGGTGATGGTTCTTGTGAACTTAAAGCCCGCAACATTGGCCGGAGTGAAGTCGGAAGGGATGTTGCTCTGCGCGGAGGACGCGGACGGGAATCTGGCTTTGGTAGTACCGGAGAAGGCTATGCCGGCCGGAGCGGAGATCTGCTAAGGAGCTTTTGCTTGATCGTTCATTTTGGCTGTTATTTCCTTTCGTGCTACAATCGCATATAATAGTAGCACGAAAGGAAGTAACGACATGACACAGTTTGAACAGCTTGACAAGCTTTTAGAAGAACAGCGCGGTCCTTTGCTGCTTCATACGGTCTGGAGCCTTCCATGTTCCAGCTCATATACGGTATCACACAAAACTTCAATATCTTCTTTATTATGGCTGGCAAGTATAACAGTTTTTCCTTCCTCCTTTAATCCTAAGAGAATATTCCGCACATCGCTTACCCCCTCATTATCAAGTCCGTTCATTGGCTCGTCCAAAATCAGAATATCCGGGTTTTCCATAATTGCCTGGGCGATACCAAGCCTCTGTCTCATACCAAGGGAATACTTCCCGACTTTTTTGCGGCTGTCCGGATCTAAGCCTACCCGCTCCATGCTCTCCCTGATCTGTTCCCTGCCTATCAATTTACGGATAGACGCCAGATATTCCAGATTTTTGTACCCTGTATATCTGCTTAAGAATCCGGGATTTTCAATAATAATTCCCATATTGTCCGCAAAATCAATATCTTTTCCAATCTCCCTTTCCCCCACAACAATCCTCCCGGATGTGGGCTTTAAATAACCAATCATCGTTTTGAACAAAACAGTCTTACCCGAACCATTCCTGCCGATAATCCCATAAATTTTCCCCCTTTCAAAACTGATATTAATACGGTCAAGCGCAACGACGTCACTGAACCTTTTTGTTACATTCTCTACACGCATACATTCTGCCATAGCTGCAATCCTTCCCTTCCTCAAACAAGATCGATTTCTTTTTTCAAATATTCCCGTCCGATCAAAAATCCGGCCGCCGGCAAAACGACTTCCGCTGCGATAACCGGTCCCGCTGAAAAGCCGCCTGCCTCACAAAAGCTGCTTTGCAGATACATGCCCCACATTCCGTACATCACATGGGAAACCGCATGAACCTGACAGCCGATGATAAATGTCACGCCTTCTAGCAGAAGCAACGCCCCCGGAACAAAGCGTCTGACAGGAAACAAATCCAACAACACAAACAATGCCGCCATACTGACACTGTGGAACAGCCATAAGACGATGATTTCTGCAAGCAGCTCTGCGGAAAGCGCAGACAGGTTCCCCATAGCAATGTCCCGGTTCAAAACAATGAGCAAGAACAATGCTGCCGTCTTTATGCCGGATAACAGCCCTTTTCCAAAACGCCTTTTCCACCAGCCCTTCACTGTTCCGCAACGGTACAGCAACAGCACTTTCAGCTTCCTGTCCCTTTCCGCATAGAATCCCGCCGCAAGCAAAAAAAGGCCAATCGGCAAAAGCCACCATCCGAAGGGAATGAGCGGTACAGCGCCGAAATAATCGGAAGGTACGCCTGCAAACAGCCTGATAAACATACTTTCCGGCACTATCCATCCACCTCCGTTCCCGAGTCAAATTCAACACGGTTTATAAAAAAAGAGGATAACACCATCAAAACAATAATCATTGACAAAAATAAAGCTGCTGATTGTAAATAAGACAGCGTCCCGTCTATAAAATTACCCGGAATCGCCCTTGCCAAAAGGGAAGTTTCCGTATGGCCATCCATCATTCGCAAATATCCGGCCAAATGTACCCCCATTACAGCCGCCATTCCCCCATTTCCCGAAAACAGCAATGCAAAAGTATATAAAAGCACTCCCATAAGAGCAAGATACAGATAAAAAAATAAAAATGTTACTGCAAACGCCTGCGGAACGGACATTGCTTTCATCATTTCAAGCCACGGAAAAGTAATATTATATTTGACGCCAATATTGTTTCCGACATCAAGCGCCAGAGCGTATACCGGACTGCTCCATATATCTCCTGCAAACCCAAAAGGACTGCTGACGATAACACTGAATGCCGCCATAGCCCCGGTATAAAAAAATGCCTGTACGAATATATAAAAAAGCATTCCCATATTCCAGCGCTTTCTGCCGCACCGGTACAAAAGCAGATAAAGATTCCCTTTTATAAACGGAGCGTCCGCCACCACCAAAAGCCATCCTAAGACTAAAAACAGCATATTCACATAATGCTGCTCAACCACGCAGAAGGCTTCCAGTATGTTGACCGGCTCCCCTGTGTCAGCCGCATACCGCAGGAAACAGGCGATCCAATAGCCCATAACAGCAAAGCCCAAAAGATACCCCATGACAACCCTGCCGCTTCTTTGCTCCTGCTGAAACATTCCCTTTGTGATGACAGCAAAGCTACCCATTCCGATACCTCCTCACAAGCCCTGCCATAATGACGGCTGACACGATAATGATATAGACACATTCCACTCCTGCGGCCAGAGGGTAACTGCCTACATCATCCCCCCGGAGGAGGCGGATCGGATTCAGCCATACAATCCCATCCAGCCCAATCCACATAGATTCGTATAGAACAAAGGGCGCAATCAAAGCAACATAGCGGTTCGGAATCCATACCGCAAACAAAAGTCCCACAAGCGCCCACACAGATCCAAACAAAAAGCCAAGAACGGTTTTCCCCGCCGCAATGTACCAATCCCCATATTTCATGAGGTAGGTAAGCATAATTGTCCCGTCCAGCAAACCCTTATCCGAATCCTGCGGCACACCCGGAACGCCAAGCGTAAAAGCCATGATACAGGCGGCTGCAATGGGAACTGCCAGCATAACGCCTCCGGACAGCGCAACGCTGCATATCCGGATTCTTCCAAAACGCACCGGACTCATCCTTGAAAAAATCATGCGGTAATACCCGCTCTGATATTCTTCACAGAAGCTGGTGGAATAAGCCAGTACGGGAAAGACAGCCGCAAAAGGCCCGAATCCCGAAGCGCCGAATACATTGTACAGAATATAATAACTGCTCCGTATACGTTCCGGCGGCGTCCCCGTCACTGCGGCAGTCAGCAAAAGCGCTGCCACCCCAGTCATCCCGGCAAAGAACCCCACATTCAGGAAACTTCTTTTTATATCCTTCCAAAAAAATCCGTTCATTTTATTCCGCCTTTATCATTATTCCTGTCACGGCATCCAGATAAATATTCCATGCCGCACCTTCATCAGCCGCTTCCTGCCATGCTTTATCGCCGGTCTCCAGCGCCGTTTCCATTTCATTCAATGGAATGTAGACATGCCATGCAGGTGTCAGAATCAGTTGTGAATCCCGAAGCGTTGGATAATATACAAGCTCTGCCTTTGTCAGCTTTGCCCGGGGATTGCCGCAGAGCGTATTGTTTTCCAAATATTTTTCCAGAATATCTGTTACCTGGGGAAAGGTCAGAATATTTCCGGTTTCAGACTGCTCTGTTATTTTTCCGCAATAATCCTCCAAATTCATCGCGGCTATGCCATCCGCAGTAATCCATGCGGTTCCTCTCGGATGAACCTCCCCGAGCACAATCTGACCGAATTCTGACGCCACTGGAAGCTTCTCGTAAGAAGGTGTAAATATCAGTTCATAAAATGCGGTTCCGCCAAGCTCATAATACAAAACCCTGGAAATATTTATTTCCGTAATGTCCAATACTGCCAGCTTCTCCAGAAGAATATCCTTTGCACGGGAAACGGGAAAATTTGCGGAAACATCCTCATCGGCACTGATAACATCTATTTCCGGGGCCTTTTTATAAATCGCATCACAATTCTTCTTTAATGCTTCATCCACATAGCTAACACATGTATTTCTTGTAAAAGATGCCTCCTTTTGCCCATCTGATAAAATGATAAGAGAATCATCACCGAAATTCAGCCATTCAACCGGCCTGTCCTCTTCATTCATTTCACTGAACTCTTTTTGTGCCTGTACAAGATATTCCGCAGTAATGTCCTGCACATTTCCGCCTTCGCTGCCGAGCAGTTCCTTCAGCTTTTCCTCATCCCAATCATCCCGCTCCCGCAAAGTCAGCGCCCGGACTGTCTGCGGCGGCGCAGGAACTTCCGCACAAATCCAAATACCGTTTTCCTCCGTTCCGACTAAAGCATCATAACTTCCGTCTGCTCTTGCCGTATCTTTGTCAGGCTCTTCCGCCGCAATAGCTTCCACCTCGTTTTCCAAAGAGCTTTTGGCATGGGAAACATCATTATCTGCGGATGCTTCCGGCGCTTTTTGGCATCCCGTAAAAACGCATATCCCTAATACGCCGGCTATTAGTATGCTTAAAACTCTTTTTTTCATTTTCATACGCCTCCTGTCAAGTCCCCATATGGGTTATGGTATGAATTATACGCTTCTTTCTCCGCGTTTTTTTATTCCGGCGAAATTCTACCATATTTTTTCCGAAATCAACCTAAAAGGGGCTTATGAAAAAAGCTGCCATGAACAGATGACAGCTTTTTCGGCGTTTACAGGTTTTTCATATACAGCATAATTTCTGTTTCCATATAGTTATTTTTACAATGCATTTCCATATCGCCATGATATTTTTTCACAATCCGCTGAACGTTTGAAAGCCCTATACCATGTTCCGGGGAAGACTTTTCTGACAGCCTGCGTATTTCGCATATGCCTTCGGGAATCCCTGAACAGCTATTTACCATAAATAGAAACAAAACGCCGTTCTCCATCCGCATACTGAGTTTAAAATATTTCTCGTCTGTCCGAACAGATGCCGCTATTGCATTATCCAAAAGATTTCCGACGATTACATTGAAATCAAAAGAATGAAGATTCATCTTCTCCGGAAGTACGACATCCGTTTCCACCTTTTTTAATTCCTCCTGTGCCCTTTGCAGCTTAAAATTCAGGAGGCTGTCCAAAGCTTCGTTTCCGGTATAAATATGTTCCGACGGATTCTGCATAAATTCCTGCATGGAATCGAGATACGCTATCAATGTTTCTGTCTTTGAACCTTTTGCCAAACCCTCAAGGGCCAGCACATGGTTTTTCATATCATGCCTTAATGCCCGGATACGGCTCTGAGACTCTTTCATAAGCTCAAACTGGTTCTGATAAGCAATCGTCTGCTGCTTATAAATATCCTGTTCCCTTAGCCGTACATAATTTTTAAGCAATATATGATACAAATAAAAGACACACAGATTAAGAATTAAAATCACGGCACACACAAATGCCGCTGTCAATCTTCCGATACTTCCATAAGTTATTTCCCAAAATACCGTCACACTTAATATGGGAATTGCGGACAGCAGAAACATCTGCTTTTTATCAAGGGTTTTTTCCCTGCTTTCTTTCGGATCGGGAATATGGCAGATAACTGCCGTGCAAATCAGCAGGAGCAAGGCGGAAATTGCGCTCTGCTGCATACGAATTGTTTCCGAACCGGCAAAAGATACGGCCAGGCCGGTGCCTGTATCAAGACAGAAATAGACCATAGAGATCCATATTTTTTTCGCCCATGCACCGCGGTAAAAACAAGTCACGCCAATGATTCCCGCCAGATTACACATTTCATAGAAAAGCGATATATGAAATATATGGTAGGCGGCTGTTGTCAGCAGATAATATCCCGCAAAAGCGAGCTTCCATATGAGACGGCTCTTATCCTCTGCGGGAAGAAAGGTATCCAGGACCTTTTTCAGCAGCGCCGTGTGCAAAATGCCTACAATCAAGATCAGCGGTAATTCGTATCCTGTTTTAATAATCATTGTACATTTTTTTCTTTAAATATTGTTTGATTTTTGCCCTGACCTCTTTCCGGTATGGTTTGCTGACGCTTAGGACATCGCCATTTATCATTTTTATGCTTTCGTAGGAATACTCGCTCACATATTCCTGATGGATGATATAGGACTGATGTATCATCAGGAAGCCTGCCGGAAGCTGCTCCATAACATTTTTCAGCTTTCCGTAGAATTGCTCCTGTCCATCTTTTTTTATCATCAAAATCTTTTTATCCATACTCATAAAATATAATATTTCCTTTACCGAAACGCGGAAAACCTGACTTCCTCTTTGATATTCAAAGCAGCTTTTTGCATACTTTTTTCTTTTCATGCTTCTTTCAAGCACTTCTTTCAGCCGGGCAGGGGAAATTGGCTTTACGAGAAATTCCAGCGGCTGCATTTTGAAAAGCTCCATTGCGTAACCCTGCTTTGAGGAAATATAGACGATATGGGTATCCGTATCCTCCATCTCGTCACGGATAAAGGCTCCTATTTCAATGCCGTTTTTTTGCAGCAATTCAATATCAAGAAAAAGGATATCCAATCCAACCCCCTTTTTCAAATCACATTCAAGGCTTTCTCCGCTGTACCATACCTCGATATCAAATTTTACTAAAAATTCTGCCGAAAGCCCTTGAATCTGTTCCTCCAGCAAGGAACACAAAATTTTATCGTCGTCACATATTCCAATTCGGTACATACATACTATCTTTGCTCCCTGAAATAATATCGTTTCTATTTTCCCGCTTATGAATCGGAAAAAATCACTTTTTTCCCCAATTCTTTTATAGAAGCAACCGTGCCGGGATCGGCAGTTTTATTTGTTACATAATAATCCGCACTTTGTATATCCGCAATATTAGAAAAACTTTCAAATCCAAATTTAGAAAAATCCGCCGCCACAATTGTCTCATGGGACCGCTCCATCATCATACGGCAGATAGGCGATTCCTCCGCGTGATAAGTAGTGATTCCGGCCTGGCTGTGGATGCCGTCGATGGAGAGGATGGCTTTGTCGGCCTTGTATCGGCTCAGCTGCTCCAGGGCCGTATTTCCATAGGAAAAAGAATACTGGGCATTTACTTCTCCTCCCAGAAGAAGTACGCGAAAGGTAGGGCAGCTTGCCAGTTCTACGGCTACTGCCATGGAGTTAGTCACGATATTCAGACTGTTTCGCTTCTTTAATTCTGCGGCAATAAGAAGAGTGGTAGTTCCGGAATTGATAAGCAAAGTGTCTCCATCATCAATAAGCTCGGCAGCAGCCTTAGCGACAGCAGCCTTGGCTTCCGAATTGTAATTCTTGCGCTGCTGAGCATCCATAGTGTAGAAATTCCGAACGGTTTGGACAGCGCCTCCGGTGACCCTTTTCAGATAACCGTCCTTCTCCAGAGCGGCCAGATCACTTCGTATTGTAACAGGGGTTGTATGAAATAATTCGCTGAGCTGTATAACTTTCACCTGTCCCTCCTGGGCAAGAAGCTCTAAAATCCGCTGCCTTCGAAAGTCTATTTTTAATTCATGATCCATAAGAAAATTCCTCACTGCTTTTGAATATTCGTGCTCCTTTTCATCATCAGTATAACATAATCCGGCAAAAGGGACAATGAAACCTTTCTTTAAAAAGTACTTTAAATATTGCGGTTATTCAGCCGTTTTCCAACTGCGCCGCCCGGATGAATCAAGGCAAACTGCTCATTTTGATAGCCGGTTTCCTCTATCACGGCTGTTTGAAGTGCATCAAAGACAGCGGCAAGTGCGATAAAGCTGGAAGTGCCCTGGCTGTTATAGCGATCTGTTTCGGAAGTGACTTTCATGGGCAGCACAATATGGGATTTGGCGGCAAGGGGAGAGGAAAGGTTCTCCGTAACGCCGATAACCGTTACTTTTTTCGTGCGGCAAATATCCAGAATGGAAAATAATTCATCTGTTTTTCCGCCTCTGGAGGCCCAGACAAGGGCATCCCCTTCCTTGAGAAAGCCGGAAGCGCCATGCACGGCTTCCGCCGGAGAAAGAAAGCGGGCCGGGCGTTCCACACAGCACAGGGAATGGGCGAAATGCATGCATGCAATCCCGGAATGACCGCAGCCGGTTGTGCCGATCCGGGGAGCTGCGGATAAAATCTCAACAGCTTCTGAAAATGCTTCCGCATCAAAAGCGTCCCGGGTGGCAAGAATAGAGTTGCTTTCGATATCGAAAGCCAAAAGAGCGCGTTCTTTTGTTCCTGGTTTCATAAAATAATTCCCTCCTTTTTGTGATTGCCTGAAAGCTAAATGAATAAACCTTTGATTTATAGGGATTTCTGTGCTTCCTTGTATGATGTTCCTGGTTCTTGTAAATATATTTTTATCATATATTGTTTCTTGATAATTTTCAATATCTTTCTAAAACTTTCTAAATAAAAAATAATATTGACAAAAATAATTTTGAAATATATACTAAAAGAAAATGACAGAATTAAAAAGGAGGTAACATATGGAGTTTAAGGTAATTCAAAAGGAGCTGGAGCTGCAGTCAAGGGGATGGATTCCCACCTTCCATGATGTGTCCAAGGAGGTAATTGAAATTGTGAAAGAGTCCGGCGTCAAGAACGGTACGGTGTGCATCGCTTCGCATCACACCACCTGTTCCGTAATGGTTCAGGAGGCGTCCCATGATCTTGACACCTTTGATTTGGAGTATCTGCAGCATGATCTGCTGGATATTATGCGAAAAATGATTCCGGATTTTGCGGAGGAGCATCAGTACCGCCACCCGGGCCCCATTCACACGCAGTTTGGGCGTTATGTGAAGGAGCCGGGGGACTATAGCAGTAAGAACACGGACGGACATCTGCGTTCCGTATTTTTCGGAAGAAGCGAGACCATGACGATCAAGGACGGAGAACTGGACGGAGGGGAATTTGCCCATGTTTACTTTGTAGATTGGGATCATGTGCGCGCGCGCCGCAGACAGCTTAATATTACCGTCATGGGAACTACGGAGGATGTAGGAGAGCGGAAGTATAAGGACGGAGCGGTAATTGACACCTCCAGAAAGTATTTGGATTCGGAGAAGGCTTATATGGAGGAGTTTGATTTACAGCAGAAGCGATAGGAAGAAGGGCAGGTCTGCCGTTTTACATTATGGGGTGAAAATAACAGCCAGGACATTTGGAAATGGAATTTCCGGAATGTCCTGGCTGTTTTTCGGATTACGGTTTCAGTCCGAAGATCCGGGCGGAATTTTCATAAAAAATCTTATGAATGTCTGCGCGTCCAAGCCCCAGCTTATCCGCCGCCCTTTTACAGGAAGCGATTTCTTCATAAATAAAAAATGTGATTTTTTCAGCCTCCGGACCGATGATTTCGCGCATATGAGGATCGCCGGACACGTCGCCCAAAGAACCGGCAGGGATTTCGTTGATATAAAAGCCGTTTTCCACAGTGCGCCGCGCCTTCATGCGGAAAATAGGAAAGTCGGAACCATAGATAAAGCGATCCGGCCCGAAGTATTGAAGCACCTGCTCCATAACATAAGCGTTGGTATTGGCCGTGAAATCCCACACGGTTTTTTCCGTATGCTTTAAATATTCCAGAGCATTCCCCACATCTTCGTCTGCATAAGCTCTGCCCAGGTGAGCCACCAGAAGCTGCAGACCGGGGTATTTCTGCTCAATCTCCAATAGCTGTACATAATTCAGAGGATCCGCAAGCCTTCCGGGGCGCGGAATATGCAGCTGCACAACCCACCCGTGCTTGTCTGCCAAAACAAGCTGCTCATGAGGAAGGAAATCATAGATACGGATTTCATCGGCAGGGATGTAGGAAGGTGCGAATTCCAAATAAACCTTTAAGCCGCAGAAGCCGCCTTCCATTACATTTTTTTCGATTTCTTCCGCAGGTTCCCCGGGCCGGGACAGATAGAGAGCCGGAAGCCGGTATTTTTGCGAACAGCTTTGCACATAATTATTGGACCGTACAGTATCCACGGCAACATTTACATAAGAATATAAAACGGGAATTACCTGTTTTCCCGGAAATAGTTTCTGATTGGTCAATAGGAGATCTTCTATGGAATGATCTCTGGCAACCATTTCCGGCCAGGCACAGGAACGGCTTTTTGAAAGATTGCCTGTGACAAACCGATCCAGCCAGATGTGATTGTGGCAGTCAATAAATTTGTCGGGAAGGAAGCTTTGCAGATGTTCATGAAAAAACCTCTGATCATAAGGGGTGAAGTTAAAAGATGTCATAACAGCGCCTCGCTTTCTTAAAGTGAATTTAAATATATATTTATTATGAGATTGTTTAAGTCAAATGTCAACTATAAAATGAATGAAACAATCAAAAATATGTTGACAAATGAGTGAAAAGGTCGTATTATAATGAAAAATATATTTTTTAAGCAACTCTTAAGAGAAACGACAAGGTACCTGGAAGCAAAAACAATATGAAGGCGGCAGTTTTCGGAAGAGGCTCTGCTGCGGAACTGAAATGGAGGTAAATGTATGAGGAAGGTATTGGCTTTATTACTGTGTGCATGTGTAATGCTGGGGGCAGCGGCCTGCGGATCGAATTCAGGTACATCAGAGGCGCCGGAAGCACCGGCTGCTCCTGCGGAAGGGGAAACCACGGAGGGAGCGGAGACAAAGAGCACCGTTTATTATTATGTAGGCATTAACAACAATCACGCATACTGGTATGACGTTCACCAGGGATTTGAATATGCGGCGGACAAGCTGGGAGTAGAGGTTGTGAAGGCGGGCGTAGACGGCTGGGATCCGGAAGGACAGGCTGCGGCCCTGGAATCTGTGATAGCAAGAAATCCGGACGGAATTATTGTACCCGTTTTTGACGCAACCATTCTTCCGGGACTGGATGCGGCGGCAGAGGCCGGAATTCCGGTAGTGGCAATTGAGTCTTCCATAGACGGTGCAAAAGTAGTGTCTTATGTTGGGCTGGATAATTATGATTCCGGAGAAAAGACGGCCCAAAAGCTGATTGAACTCGCGGGGACTTCCGGGAATCTGGTAATTATGGGCAACTGGGGAGCAGCCAATACCGACGCCAAGCGTTCGGGCCTGGAGGATTATCTTGCGGCAAACTCCCAATGGAATGTCATTGCGCGCCTGGACGATAAGGCAGATACGGAGAGTGCAATTGAGGCGGCAAAAACTGCGTTTAACAACTATCCCGAGATGACTGCGGTTGTGGGACTTGATTCAAGCTCCGGGGCAGGCATTGGTGCGGCAATGGAGGAATTAAACATTGAGGCCGGAGCCGTCTCCGTGGTTGTGCATGACAGAGAGGTGTTGACTTTGGAGTATATCCAAAAGGGATATATCCAGTGCACGCTTGCCAACAAAACGGCGTCAATGCCGTTTATGGCGCTGATGATATTGGAGGGTGTAGTCAATCATGAAATGCAGAATCTTCCTCTGTCCGCAGACAAAGCAGGATCGGGCGTAAATGCGGTTCCGGAAATCTGCTACAACGGCACCGTGTTTATCACGGAGGATAATGTGGATAACTTTATTGCTGAGAATATGGTTCCGGTAGATTCTCCGAATTATAATTAGAGGACAAGTCCGATTGCGCTGCTCCGGAAAGTGAAGGGGCAGCGCAATCCTATAAAGCTGGAGGTCGTTTATGGGTAAAAAGGATGCTGTATTGGAGATCCGGAATGTAGTGAAAAATTATGGAAATATAAAAGCTTTACGGGATATCAGCTTTACGGTGCATAAGGGAGAGATTCACGCGCTGCTTGGAGAAAACGGAGCAGGAAAATCTACGCTTATCAAGATTATCAGCGGAGAGATTTCCCCAACAGAGGGAAGCGTTGTGATTAATGGGGAGGAGCTTAAGACGTTTCACCCTGCCGTGTCGCGGGCCCGCGGAGTGGCCGTTGTACATCAGGAATTATCTGTTTTTGAAAATATGGCTGTGTATGAAAATATTTTTCCCTATGGAGCGGGCAGGAAGATGATGGTTCCCGGAAAGGAGCTGATAGAAAAAGCCCAGGCAAGTATCGAACGTTTCGGATTAAATATTTCACCGACAGAAAAGGTTGCCAATCTTACGGCTTCCGCGCAGCAGATGGTGGAGATATTGAGGGCATTGAGCGAAAACGCAAAGATCATTCTTCTGGATGAACCTACCTCAGGACTAAATGCAAAAGAAACGGAAAGACTGATGCGTATTCTGCACCAGCTGCGCGGAGAAGGCATTTCCGTTATATATATTTCTCATAGAATAGCCGAGATTATGGAGATCAGCGACTGCGTGTCCGTTTTGAGAGACGGCTGCTATATGGGAACCTTTCGGAATGACGAAAATCTGACAGAGCATGTGCTTATCAGTCATATGGTCGGGCGCGATTTTGAAAAAAGTATTTATGCAAAAAAGAAAAGCGTTGTCAGAGAAGATGCTCCCATTGCGCTTGAGGTACGGAATTTTTCATCGGAGCGGGGAATAGAAAAGGTTTCCTTTTCCGTTAGAAAGGGAGAAATCTTAGGTATAGCAGGGCTGGAGGGCAGCGGAACAGCAGAGCTTTCAAGAATGTTGTTTGGACTTCAGAGCCGTAAGGAAGGGGAGCTTTGGTTTGAAGGAGAGCGGATTCCTCACATCAATCCTACGGAGCTTATAAAGCATGGCATCATGTACCTAAGCAACAACCGCAAGGATATGGGGCTTTACTTTCAGATGTCAATTCTGGACAATGTGGTAACGCCGTCCTTAAGTCATATGACTGCAGGCGGCCTGCTGTCAGAGAAGAAAATGCGGGACTATACATTGGAATTCGTAAAGGAATTTTCGATCGTACTTGGTTCTGTCTATGATAAGCCGGGAAGCATGTCCGGAGGTAACCAGCAGAAGGCAATGCTTTCCATATGCCTTGGAGTCCGTCCGAAGGTAATAATCATCAATGAGCCTACCAGGGGAATTGATGTGGGAGCCAAGCTGGAGATTCTTAAGTTTTTGGAAAAGCTTGCAGGGGATGGATGCACAATTTTATGCTTTTCCTCCGATTTGCCGGAGCTTATTACACTTTCAGATCGTATTCTCATTATGAATTCCGGAAGAAGTGCGGGAATCATCGAGTGTGATGAGATTAGCGAGACAAGTATTATGCAGCTTGCTGTCATGGATAGGAAGGGAGGGCAAAATGGAACAGGCTCAACTGAAAAAACATGTGAAATGGAGTGATTATACAGGCGTTATTCTGGTGGCCCTGGTATTCATGCTGTTTGCTTTCACAACGGATACCTTCTTGTCTGCCAGTAATCTTTATTCGATTCTGTATGGTGTGTCCATTCAGTTTTTTGCGGTAATCGGATTTACATTTCTGATTATTATGGGAGAAATTGATCTGGCGGTAGGCTCCACCTATTGTCTGTCCGGTATCTTTACAGGGTATCTGTATGCCGCAAAGGGGTGGCCGCTTTGGCTTGCGATAACAGTGGTTCTGTCGGTTTGCGGTCTTTTCGGATATGGGGTAGGAGTGTTGGTTACACGTTTCCGGCTGAATTCCATGATGGTAACATTGGGATCCATGTCATTTGTGGCGGGAGCTGCGGCGGTAATGTTCAACAGCTTTATGCAGACAACCTATTCCCAGCAGTACCGGGCAATTGCAAAATGGAAATTAGGAGGAGTTCACTGGACTATAATTGCGATGTTTCTGATTGCAATTATACTGGAACTGTGTCTTGGGCGGGTGCCGATCTTTCGGAGAATGTATTATATCGGAAATAATGGCGCCACATCCCTGCTTTACGGCATTAAGGTGAACCGCATCAAGCGGATCGCGTTTATGATAAGCGCGCTGACAGCCGCACTGGGAGGAATCATTTCTACATCCAGAATATCCTATTCCAGTCTGGCTACGGGAGAAGGGCTGGAGTTTTCGCTGATTACGGCTTGTGTGGTCGGAGGGGCGTCGCTGGACGGAGGACGGGGAAGCATTTTAAAGTCTCTTCTGGGAATGCTGCTGCTTGCAATGCTCACCAACGGCCTGTCCATTTACCGCATTGATCCGTTTATACAGAATATCGTAACCGGCGGGATTTTAATTCTGGCAGTCTTTGTAGATGCTCGGCTGGATAAGAAAGGAGCGAGAAGATGAGGTTAAAAATGCTGGCTCAGAAAGTGAAGGGATTCGACTGCTTTTTTTCTCTTCTGGTCTGTGTATTCTTTTTTATATGTCTGGCGGCAGGCAGTCCGTACTTTTTTAATCAGCAGAATATCCTTTCTCTGCAGGCAAGCATTGCGCCGTACACCATGCTTGCGGCGGGGATGATGCTGTTGATTATTATGGGAATGTTTGACCTTTCCGTGGGATCGGTTATGGGATTTTCCGGGATTTTCTGTGCATACCTGCTGACCGAAAAGCTGCCGGTTATGGCGGCGGTGCTTCTGGCGCTGGCGGCCGGAGCGGCAATAGGGGCTTTGAACGGAATACTGGTTGCATATGCAGGAATTTCGCCCCTGATTGCAACAATCGGAACACAGTTTATCTTCCGGGGTTTTTGCGAGCTGATTATGACCAGTGAGCTGGCAGTATCACTTACGGGTTTTCCGGCAGGCTTTTTAAAATTCGGAAATATGAGATTTCTGGGATTGTATCCCATGACATGGATTATGCTTCTGGCAGTTGTGATATTTCAGATTATTCTGATGAAAACCTGGCCGGGCAGATGGTTTTATTACATCGGAGGAAATAAAATCAGTGCATCCACGATGGGGTTTCCGGTTAAAGGCATGACTTTTCTCGCATTTACCGTGTCCGGCTTTATGAGCGCTTTGGGAGGCGTTATGTCGGTAGCCCGTTCCCAGGCGGCCAGCCGGTATCTGGGAAACGGAATACAGGTAGATATCCTGATTGCCTGTGTGGTTGGAGGCGGTTCCCTTCTGGGAGGGAAAGGAGATGCGGCCGGAGCGCTTACGGGTACAATATTCCTTATATTGCTGGATAATGCGTTCAATTTATTCGGAATTAATTCACTGTTCAAGGGGGTGGTCATCGGCGGCATTTTAATGCTTGTGGTTATGGTAGACGGGATTTTGGCCATGAGAAGAATGAAGGCCCTAGGGAAGATATAGGAGCCTTCACGAATCGGCAAAAGTATGTACAAAACAGACTGTTCATGTTATATTTATCCTAAAAACGGATACAAAAAAAGGAAAAAACGGAGGAAGTTATGAACTATAATCGGGAACAGGCTCTGATGAACAGACTGAGGATAAAAGGAAGGATGGAATTGACGGAGGTAGTAAATTATCTGCAGATTTCAGAGTCTACTGCAAGACGGCTGTTTTCCAGACTGGAAACGGAGGGGAAGCTTATCCGGGTCCATGGGGGGATACAGCTTTCGGGTAAAAATCCGTTGGAATATTCCTTTGAACAGATTGTGCAGACACATATAGAAGAAAAGAATGCAATCGGAGTTCGGGCCTGTGACATGCTGAAAGAGGGAGAAGTGCTGTTCTGCGATACAGGAACTACCGTACTGTGCTTTTGCATGGAGCTTGCCCGAAGAGTGGAAGAAAAGCCCTTTGAAATAAATGTGTATACCAACTCCCTGGCGAACTTTGAAGTTCTGTCGCCCGTTATGCATGTGACGCTGATTGGAGGCGAATACAGGTCTAATCGAAAGGATTTCAGCGGATATCTGGCAGAGATTGCAATTTCGAAGGTTCACTTTACAAAGTGCTTTTTGGGAGCGGACGGATGTGACATGAAGCAGTCTTTTACAACGACTGATTTTGATACGGCCAGAATGGATGAAATGGCGATGCATAATGCGGAGGAAACGATCATTCTTTGCGGCTCAGATAAATTTTCGGCTTGTACACAGGTGGGGCATGCCGCATTTTCGGAGGTAGATAAAGTGGTTACGGACAGTCATGTACGGCCGGGCGTTAAAGCGCATCTGGAAGAGCTTGGGATGGAAGTGGTAATTGCAGAGGTGCGGACGGCGAAAGGTGAGGAAGAGGTTTGTATGTAATTGGTTTAGATATTGGGACTACCTGTACAAAGGCCCTTGTGGTAGATGACCGGGGACAGGTGGCGGCAGCGGGCAGCAGCGGCTATGAGCTTTTCAGCCGGGGAGGCTGTGTGGAACAGAGGGCGGAAGACTGGATTCTGGCTTCCGTGAAAGCGGTGCGTGAGGCGGTAAAAAGAATTCCGGCTCATGAGGTGGCCGGGCTGTCTGTTTCTGCTCAGGGCGGCAGCACGGTAGCTGTGGATGACAGAGGAAAATTTATTGGGAATTCCATCACCTGGATGGATACCCGGGCGCAGAAAGAGGCGGATGAGATAGAAGAGGAGCTGGGAGGGGAATATATCTATCATACCTCCGGCTGGAAGATCAATCCGGCTCTGGATGCGGCAAAGATTCGGTATATGAAAAGAGATCGGGCTTATAAGGGTGCAGACATGTATCTGACCACATTGGAGGTGGTGAATCGTTTTCTTACGGGCGAGCCGGTGATCGATCCTACCAATGCGGCTATGAGGCAGCTTTACAATGTGGAAAAGAATGATTGGGACGAAAAATTAATGAAGGCAGCCGGCGTTACAAGAGAAGAGCTTCCCATAGTGCGTCCCACCGGTATGAAGATAGGAGAGCTTCAAAGGGAAGCAGCCTGCAAAATGGGCATTAGAGAGGGGATCCCCGTATTTAACGGGGCTCACGATCAGTACTGTGCTTCCATAGGAGCAGGCGCCGTCCATGAGGGCGATATGCTTCTGTCAGCCGGTACTACCTGGGTGCTGATGGGGATTGGCGAAAAGCCCTTGTTTACAAAAAGCTATATAGCGCCGGGCAAGCATCCGGTAGAGGGGCTTTATGGGGCAATGGCTTCTCTGGTCTGTTCAGGTGCCTCCCTGCAGTGGTTCAAAAATGAATTTCTTCCGGAGGATTTCGGGAGGATGAACGAGGAGGCGGCAGCAAGACGGGAGAAAGCGAAGGACCTGTTTTTTTATCCCTATCTCACAGGAGCGTTTTACCCGAACTGGAATGTAAAAGCGAAAGGAATCCTCACGGGCTTCACGCTGGAGCACGACCGTTTCGATTTTGCAAGAGCAATTATGGAGGGCGTGTCCTTTGGGGTGAAGAGAGCTGTGAAGGATTTCTCGGACAACGGATGCGGCATACGCCGGATCACAATGATGGGAGGCGCTTCCAAAAGCTTTCTTTGGTGTCAGATGATTGCTTCCGTTACAGGAATTCCTATACTGCGTTTGAACCGGACGGATATCTGTGCCCTGGGGGCGGCGATGATAGCGGCCTGCCGTCTGGGAGTTTACAAGGACTATCATGAGGCTGCGGAACATATGGTTCATGTAGGGCACAGGTTTGAGCCGATTCCGGAGGAAACGGAATTTTATGAGGAAAAGTACGGACGGTTTCTAAAGATGTGGGAAAACGTCCGGAAATATTACGAACAATAGATATGAGCAAAGGGTTAAGAAATGGGGCTCGGAAAACGGGTACCGTAAAAAATTGAAAGGGGAAAGTATGAAGCCACAAATCAGAACCCCGTATTTTGAAATAGGAACAAAGAATTATATCTATGGAGATCAGGTGCTGGAATATGCGAAAGCAGCGGACGCGGCAGCAGAAAAATATGACATTGACGTACTTTTTATAACGCCGTGTACGGAGATTCGCCGGGTAGCCGAGAATACCAGGCATCTGATTGTTTTGGCGCCTTATATGGATACCCTGCGCCCGGGACGCGGGATGGCGGATATTTTGCCCGAGGGGCTGAAAGCGGCGGGAGCACAGGGAGTTGTGGTAAATCATTGTGAGAAGCCCATGTCGGTCCCGGCGGTTAAAGCAACTATTGACCGGGCCAGAGAGCTGGATTTTTTAGTGTTTGCCTGTGCGGATACGGTTGATGAGGCGAAAGCGCTGGCTCAGCTTCATCCGGACATTTTGAATCCTGAACCGTCAGAACTGATCGGGGGAGCAGGTGGAGTCAGCGATATGGCATTTGTGCGGGAGGTCATAGAGGCGATCAAGGCCATTGATCCGGATATCATGGTAGAACAGGCGGCAGGTATTACCAGTGGCCGGCAGGTCTACGATTTTATTATGGCAGGTTCGGAGGCGGCGGGAGCAGCTTCGGGGATTATAAATGCGGAGGATCCTCTGGCTATGATTGATGAAATGATAGCCGCAACCAGGAGGGCGGCAGACGATTTGAAAAAACAAAGGGCGGAAATGAAATAGGAGAGGGTATGGTTTATAGAGAAGAGATTAAGGTGATGTCACAAGACAAGGAAATTACGTTCCATGATGTTACAGCAAAAACGAAGGAAATTGTGGAACGCTCGGGAATCAGAAACGGAATTGCGGTTGTATATTCCCACCATACGACCTGCTGTGTGATTACGCAGGAATGTGCATTCGATATGTCCATGACAGGACTTGAGACATTGCAGCAGGATTTGGTAGATGTTTTCGAGAAAATCATTCCGGCATACAGGAGGGACGGGATGTATCATCATCCCGGAGAGAAGGCCATAGCATACGCGGCGGAGCACGGAGAAAGCCGGCGCTGCTGTCACAATACGGATGCGCATCTGCGCTCCTCCATCGTAGGGCGGAGCGAAACGGTTGTACTGATAGACGGTGAGCTGGACTTAGGGGAATTCGGATTTATTCATTTCATAGATTTTGATGAAACACGAGGCAGGGAGCGTACGGTACAGGTGCAGGTGATGGGAGAGGCGTAGCGGAATACATAGTACGGATTGCCCGAAGAATATGAAGTAAAAAAGGCCGGAAAGCAGTGATGAAAAACTACTGCTTTCCGGTTTTTGGCAATGCGTATCAAAAAAATGTCTGCAAATCCATCTGCTTCGCCTGCTCCAGCAAAAATTTATAGCGTTTCTGCACAGAATAGATTTCATAAGTATAACAGTCGATGAGATCGGGGTCCACCACTGTCTCAAAGTTAGCGTAAGCGGTATCCAATGCATTTTTGGTAGAATGAAGATCCTCCAGAAGCTGCCGTCTGGTAAAGGAATCCTCCGGCGGCGCCGGTTCCTTTCGTAAAAACCCCATACTGCAATCCCCCACTTTCCGTGATAAGTATTTGTGTTGTAGTAAAAGTATAGGCAAAAGAACTGGCATTTATACTAAAAAATAGAATATATTGGATCGAATATCCATATAATGGTAAAAAAGATTAGGACAAAGAGATGAAAGCATTAAATTTTCTGCTTCGCATGGTATTTGGCGCAATTGGAATCCAGATCATCAATGCAATCCTAATTTCTCAAAATATCGGTGTGTTTGTAGGATTAAATATATTGACCCTTTTGACAGTCGGAAGCCTTGGTATCAGCGGGCTGGGACTGCTTTACGGAATTTCGGCCTTTGGAATTTTGTGAAATTTTTACAATTTACAAAGCCAGAAACCCGGCCTATAATCTAACACAAGATCGATTAATCTTTCCTGGCTGGCGCCGAAGACGGCACAGCCAACATCTCAGGTTTGAATCAAACCATATTTCCGGATTTACGTATTGAAGTAGAAGGAGGTGGCAGTTTGGTATCCATACTGCGGTTTATGCACAAACATCAAGGCTATTGCCTGCTGACCCTGGTCTTTCTGGAAGTACAGATGCTTGTCTGTCTGCTGGCGGGAGCGCTGTTCCTTAAGGGAGGGCTTTGGTGAAGAGAAAACAGATCGCTGTCTGCGATGTAGAACGGGACTACACAATGCGGTTTGCGGAGTATGCCGGCCGGCATCAGAACCCCTTGTTTGTAGTTCATGGATTTACCGGTCTGGAAAAGCTTCTGGAGGATACAAAAGAACACCCGGCAGACATCGTTCTGCTTTCAAAAAATTACGCAAAGGAATTCAAAAAAGAAAAATGCCCGGGACAGATCATCTGTCTTTCGGAGGAAGAATACCAGGAAGAAGAGCCGGAATATCCGGTCATCTACAAATACCAGTCATGCCCGCAGATTTTAAAAAAGGCCTATGATATCTATGCGGAGCGAACGCCTGCAAGCCTTGGAACAGCCCTGCGGCTAAGTGAAATGAAGCGAATCGGCATATTTTCCCCTCTGGGCCGGATTGGAAAGACAAGCTTTGCCCTGGCCATGGGAAAGGAGCTGGCAAAGCAGAGGCGCACCCTGTATCTGAATATGGAGGAATTTTCCGGTTTTGAGGCCCTCTATCCCAGTGATGGACAGACCTTGTCAGAGCTCATCTATTTTATGAAGCAGGGGAAAAAAGCGTTTGCCTGCAAGCTGGAAAGCCTGATCGGGAAAATCGGAAGCCTGAGCTACATTCCCCCGATCAAATCGCCTGCGGAGCTGAAAGACATTAAACGGGAGGACTGGGAGGAGCTTCTAAAAGCCCTGGAGCGGGAAAGCAGATACGAGTTTGCAATCCTGGATCTGAGCTTCGGGGCGGACGGAATATTTGAACTGCTGGAGGGCTGCGACGCAATCTATATGCCCATTGCGGCCGACGAGACGGCCAGGGCAAAGCTCTGGCAGTACCGGGAGACCCTGAAGCTTTTGGAACTGGAGGAGATACTGGAAAAAACAAAAGAGATTACCTTCCCCAATATGGAACAGCTGGAAGGGTATGCGAAGACAGAAGGAAAGAGGTGGAGTAAAAACTGAAACGGAATTGGGAAAATCTGCGGGAGGAGCTGCAGAAACAGGTACAAAGGCAGATGGATCTGTCGCGGGAATTGACGGATGAAGAAGTGGAAGAGCTGATTATGCAGGAGATTCTGCGGTTCAGCAGCAGAAAGTACCTTCTTTTGGAGGAAAAGCTGCGGATACAAAAGGAGCTGTTTAACGGAATCCGAAGACTGGATTTGCTGCAGGAGCTGATCGAAGATCCGCTTGTAACGGAGATTATGGTAAACGGCCCTCGGGATATCTTTGTGGAAAAGGGCGGGCATCTGTTCCGGTGGGACAAGCAATTTGCATCAAAGGAAAAACTGGAGGATGTGGTTCAGCAGATTGTAAGCTTCTGCAACCGGAATGTTTCCAAGGCAAATCCCATTGCGGACGCAAGGCTGGCGGACGGCTCCAGGGTAAATATCGTATTGGACCCCATTGCGCTGAACGGGCCGGTGATCACCATTCGGAGGTTTCCGGATCAGCCCATTCGAATTGCTCAGTTAATTGAATGGGGCTCCGTAACCGAGGAAGCGTCGGAGTTTCTAAGGGAAGCGGTAACGGCCGGATATAACATCTTTGTAAGCGGAGGGACAGGCTCGGGAAAAACAACCTTTCTTAACGCCCTTTCCGAGTTTATACCGCCGGGAGAGCGGATCATTACCATCGAGGACAATGCGGAGCTTCAACTGGTGACAGCGGAAAATCTGGTGCGTCTGGAGGCCAGAAACGCCAACCTGGAGGGCGAGCATGAGATCACCATCCGGGATCTGATACGCACCGCTCTGCGCATGCGGCCCAACCGTATCATAGTGGGAGAAGTCCGGGGGGCGGAGGCCATTGATATGCTCCAGGCCATGAATACCGGCCACGACGGTTCCTTAAGCACCGGTCATGCCAACAGCCCCAGGGACATGCTGAGCCGGCTGGAAACCATGGTGTTAATGGGAATGGATCTGCCTCTGGCAGCCATCCGCAGGCAGATTGCCTCCGGCGTGGATCTCATTGTTCATCTGGGCCGCCTGCGGGACGGAAGCCGAAGGGTTCTGGAGATAGTGGAGCTTGACGGAATGGAGGAAGGAGAGTTTCTTCTTCATATCCTGTTTTCCTTTCAGGAGGAAGAGAATTCAGGCGGACAGGTCCGGGGACAGCTGAAGCGGCAGGGAGAACTGCATCATACGGGAAAAATGAGAGCGGCAGGAATCGGGAGGGAAGCAGGTGGATTACAGGCGTTATCGTCCGAATAAAAGAGAGCGGATGCTCTTTGTTCCGGAGGCTGCGGCCCTGACCGGCATCATTGCTCTGTGCTTCTACAATTCCCCCTGGGCGCTCCTGCTATTTCCGCTGGTGCTGCTCTGGCTTCTCCGGGAAAAGGGGGAGTACCTGGGGGAAAAGCGCAGAAAGGCATTAAAGCTGCAGTTTAAGGATGCCGTGGAGGGGATTGCGGCAGCCCTGGCAGCAGGTTATTCGGCGGAAAATGCCATCCGGGAGGCGAGGAAGGATTTGCAGCTTGTCTATGCGGGGAATACGGATATGATTCAGGAGCTCTCCGCCATGGAACGAAAGCTGGACGCCAACCAAACCATAGAAGCGGCTATGGAGGATTTTGCAAAGCGCAGCGGTCTGGAGGAAGCAGGAACCTTTGCGGAGATCTTCACCGCAGGAAAGCGAAACGGCGGCGACTTGATTGGAATAATGGAGGATACGGCCCGGACAATCTCGCAGATTGCAGAGACGGAGCGCCAGGCATCCATGGCCCTTGCTTCCAGAAAATACGAACAGAAAGTAATGAACCTCGTCCCCTTTGCCATGATATTGTATCTGCGGATGGGATGCCCCGGTTTTTTAAATCCGCTGTACGGAAGCTTCACAGGAATCATCGTAATGACAGGCAGTCTCGGCCTGTATCTTCTGGCCTGGCATATGGGAAAACGGCTGCTTGATATCGAGGTATAGGAAATGAAGCTGAGCAGGTATATTTGGAAGAAAATGAAGGGGAAAATGCCGGGACAGGAGGCGGTAAGACAGAATCTCAGGCTGCTTCATGCCGGAACGGACGGCACAAAAGAGGAAGAGCTTTTTTATACGGAAAAAATCAATCTTCTGGCCGGAGTTCTGGCGGCCGGCTTATGCTTTACCATACTGGCATGGGTATTGCCGCTGGGACAGAGCAGCAGCCTGACGGAGGGCCGTTTTCTGCCAAGACAGAAGCATACCTACCGGCAGGAGCTTCTGATGACGCCGGAGGATGGGGAAACAGAGGAAATAACCATAGAGGTGGAGCCGCAGAAGCTGTCTTCGGAGCAAAGCCGGGAGCTTCTGGCCCGGGCGGTGGAAGAGATGGAGAGCTACATTTTGGGAGAAAACATCTCTTTGGAGGAGGTGCGCGCTGACTTAAAGCTTATCCGTCGGATAGAAGGGACGCCTATAGAGGTTGAATGGGGATTGGACTCCTATGAGGTTTTAAATATGGATGGAACCATTCGTCCGGAGAAGCTTGAAGAGGAAGGAAGCATTGTGGAGCTGACGGCCCGTCTGATCTGCAATGGGGAGGAGGCCGTCTACCGGGCCTGCGTAAAAGTCCTGCCGCCCATTCTGAGCACGGAGGAAGAATTCAGGCGGGAGCTTGCCCAAAAGCTGGAGGAGCTGCAGGAAAAGGGAGGAGAGAAGGCTCAAAAGGAGCTCCCGGAGCAGATAAATGGGAAGCGGCTTACCTGGGAGGAAAAAAAGTCTTTATCCCCCATCCTGATTCTGCTTCTTACCCTGGCGTGCACGGCGGCGCTTTACGGAGCAAGGGATCGGGAGCTGGTGCGGAAAACAAAAGAAAGGGAAAGGCAGATGCAAAGAGACTATGCTCAGATTGTAAGCAAGCTGGTACTGCTTATGGGAGCAGGAGCGGCCGTACGCACGGCCTGGGAAACGATTGTCCGGGATTATCAGGCCAAGCGTGAGCAGGAAGGAACGCCGCTGCGCTATGCCTACGAGGAAATGGCACTGACCTTAAGGGAAATGCAGAACGGAATTGCGGAAATCAAGGCATATGAAAATTTTGGCCTGCGCTGCCGGATTCCCTGTTATCTTAAGCTGTCTGTGCTGCTGGAGCAGAATCTGAGAAAAGGAAATCACGGCTTAACAAGACTTCTTAAGGCGGAAGTGCAGGAGGCCTTTGAGCAGCGCAAGGAGCTTGCGGTCAGAGCGGGGGAGGAGGCGTCCACACGGATGCTGCTGCCCATGATACTTATGCTGATTGTAGTGATGATTCTGATTTTAGTACCGGCAGGAATGTCGATGCAGATGTGAAGGATATTACAGCGATTTAAAATTAGGAGGACTAAAATGAAAAATTTATGGTATCAGTTTTGGAAGGAAGAAGACGGTATTGGAGTGGTGGAAATGATTCTCATTCTGGTGGTTCTCATCGGCCTTGTAATCATTTTTAAAAGCCAGCTCACAACCCTGGTGAACAACATATTTGACAAAATTACAAGTCAAAGCGGCACAATCTAGGTATGAAAAGGGGCGAGATTACGGTATTTTTAAGCCTGATGCTGGCAGTCCTGCTCTTCTTTTTCCAGACATGCCTGCAATCCGCGCGTCTGGCCTTTCTGCGGAGCCAGACCCAGGAGGCATTGGAGCTTGCGGAATATTCCGTACTCTCCGAATACCACCGGGAGCTCTTTGACCGCTACGGCCTTATCTATGTGGAGCTTGGATATGGAAGCGGCCTGGAGGATACGAAGTATTTTGAGCAGCGGCTTCGGGAATTTTTAAAGGCAAATGTGACGAACGGAAGCATAAAAGCTCTGGAGGCATGGGATTTTTCGCGGGCCACGGACAACAGCGGAATGGCTTACTATGAGCAGGCGGTATCCTGTATGAAGCAGAAGACCGGCGCGGCAATTCTCGAACAGCTCCGCTCCTGTGAAAAATGGGGAAAACAGGCGGAGGAGCAGAGCGCCGCCTGCGAAGAGACAAAGGCAAGGGAAGAGAAAAATCTGGAGGAGCTGCGCAGGCGCCGGGAGACGGAGGAGGAGATTTTCACACCGGACCCCGTATCCTCCGTCAGCGCATTGCAGGGAGGAAGCTGTCTTCATCTGCTTCTCCCGGACACAGGCGGCATCTCAGGGAAAAAAACAGCTTTGGAAAATGTGCCCTCACAGAGAACCTGCCTCACCGGAAGCGGCGCCAGAGGAATCCATAAGGGAACAGCAGGAAATGATTTGTTTTTCCACGGATATGTACTGGAGAATTTCACAAATGCTGTGGATTTTCTGGCCGGAGAGGAGGAAGCGGGTCCGTGGCTGGATTACCAGGTGGAATATCTCATCGGAGGAAAGGACACGGACATTGGAAATCTGGAGTCCGTATGCAAACGAATCCTGGCAATCCGGGAGGGCATGAACTACGCATATTTACTGACCGATTCCGCAAAGCAGGCGGAATGTGAGGCACTGGCCATAGCACTGGTGGGGGCCACTATGATTCCGGGACTGGTGGAGGCCGTAAAGCAGGCATTTTTGCTGGCTTGGGCCTTTGCAGAGAGCGTGGCGGACATACGCACCCTTTTAAATGGAAAGAAGTGTGCCTTTTGGAAAGGGGACGGCGCCTGGCGAACCTCCCTTTCCGGGGCCCTGGATCTGCAGAATTCGGCCTCCGGGTTTGATGAGGGAGAGGATGCGGGCGGGTTATCCTACAAGGATTATCTGGGAATGCTGCTGATGACAGCAGGGCGTGAGAAAAAGACTATGAGAAGCCTCGATATAATAGAAGGTGTGATTCGCAGACTTCCGGGCTGCGGCGGGTTTTATATGGACCAATGCACGGACAGCTTTTGGATTCGCGCGGTTATTTTCAACGGAAATGAGTGGGCAGCAGAGCGGAGATTTTGCTATGAGTGGTAGCGCAGATGTGTGGAAGCATACGGCGTTCGGGAAAGGGGTGTACCATGATGTTCTTTTGTAAGGAAGAGTCTATTAATAAAAAGAAAGCTCTCCAGGCAGTTGCAAATGATTATTCCGGTAGTTCATCGGATATTCTATGTGAAGATCAAATTTCTTTCTGCAAAAGAATATCATGGTGCGCCCCTTGGCGGCTCCGGGGCAGTATGACCGTGGAGGCTGCACTTGTATTTCCCCTGTTTCTCTTCGGGCTGACAGCGCTTTTGTATCTTCTGGTGCTTCTGCGGATTGAGACGGAGGTTGGCAGGGCGCTTACGGATGCAGGCAGAGAGCTGGCTCAAAATGCATCCTTGATGGAGGAAACCGGAGGCTCCCTTCTTGCCGGAGCGGAGGGAAAGCGAAAAATAAAGGAGTATCTGAACGGACGTCCGGGGGCGGAGATTATCAGACACGGTGCGGACGGAATTTCTCTGGCCGGAAGCGGATGGGATGTCAGGGATTCCGTACTGACGCTGCGGGCTTCTTATCAGGTACTTTTGCCGCCGGGAATTTCCTGGTTTCATCCCATCAAAATCACCCAAACGAAAACCGTCCGGGGATGGACGGGCTTTGGAAAAAGGCAGTCATTTTCAGGAGAACAGGGGGAGGAGGTCGTTTATGTAACGAATTACGGGACCGTGTATCACCGCAGATTAAACTGCCGGCACTTGAAACTGTCCGTTCAGCAGGCGGCTTTTACACAGGTGGAAGGACTGCGCAATGAAAGCGGAGGAAAATACGCGCCCTGTGAGCGGTGCTGGAAGAACGGAAGCCAGCTGGTTTACGTTACCAGAGAAGGGAATCGATATCATGAGACGCTGAACTGCTCCGGTTTGGTGAGAGGAATTCGGACGGTTCTTATTTCGGAGACAGGCGGACTGCTGCCCTGCTCCGTATGTGGAGGATAGGAAAATATCAATATGGAAGAGAAAATAATAAAATCAGCCGTTTTTTTGCTGCTCCTTATCAATGGCATTTTGGACTGGCGAAAAGGTGAGGTAAGTCTTTGGAGTTTGGGAATCTTTGGAGCGGCGGGAATCGGGCTGAATGTATGGTTTGGCTGCCGGAGCTTTTGGGAGACGGCGGGAGGGGCGGGACTTGGTATTCTGCTTTTACTGACAGCATTTCTGACCAGGGAAGCCATTGGCTTTGGCGACGGATTTCTGTTCTGTGTTACCGGGATATATCTGGGATTCTGGGAAAATCTGAATCTGCTGTTTTCAGGAGCGGTCTTAAGTGCGGTGATTTTGGGAGCCGGCATATTGACGAAGAGGGTAAGGCTAAAGGATCGCGTTCCGCTTGTTCCGTTTTTATTATTGGGATTTTTAGGGAGGCTGTTTATATGAGGAGAAGATTAACAAGAGGAAGCTTTACGGTGGAGGCATCCATGCTGATTCCGTTTATCGTGCTGATTCTGTTTGTATTTCTGTGTCTGTGCCTGTATCTTCATGACAGGAGTGTACTGTCCTCCTGCGCCGCAGAGCTGGCAGGAAAAGGCGCGGCGGAAAAATATCGGAGCGAAAAGGAACTGGAGGAGTGGCTGCGGGGGCAGGCGCCCGGACTGGCGGGGGGAAAGCTTCTCTGCTTGCGGGAGACGCAGGCAGCGGTGAAAGTGACAAAGCAGCGGATTATCGTAAGCTATACGGGGCAGACGAGCCTTCTCGGAGGCTTGAAGGCCAAAGAGGAGGAGCAGGCGATCAGGCTGAATCCCACCAAAAGGCTTCGGAGCATCCGGGAACTAAAAAACATTCAATCAGGAAAACCGAGTGGATTGCGCAACTGAAATAGAGGTTAGAATATGAAAATATCATATAAGAGAGAACTGGATCACAACTATTTAATACTGGAGCAGGAGGAGCTTCAGAACAATTATCAGGCCGGCATGCTCATAAAAAACAGAATTCCGGGCCTTTTGGAATGTACCTTGAGCAGAATGGACGGGGCGGCGGCCTTTTACTATGAAATCACCTCCCGGCAGAACCTCCGTCTGGTACTGGAGCGCAAGCGTCTGACGGCCCCTCAGCTTGAGGCGCTGCTTGACGGGCTGCTTCGGACAGCAGTAAGCTGTGAGGAATATCTTCTGGATACCCGGTCACTGCTGCTGGAGCCGGATTATATTTATCTGGACCCGGATACGTGGGAATTTTCCTTTTGCTTCTTTCCCTTTTATGAGGGCGATATGGAAAACGGACTTCTGGAGCTGTCGGAATATCTCCTGGACCGCCTGGATAAGATGGACCCGGGGGCCGTAGCTCTTGGATATGAATTCTATCGCATGGCGGGAGAGGAGAATACCTCTCTGGAACAGATTCTTTCCAAATGGAAGGAGGGAGAGACCAGGGATGAAGGAGAAACGGATACGGACGAAGAGGAAGAAATAAAAAGAACGGGGTCGGACATCCGGGCCGCAGCGCAGCAAGAAGCGGTCATTGAGCCGGCAAGCAGTCACACGGAAAGGGGAGAAACCACATTTTTAAAGAAATCCGCCTGCTTGGTGCTGCGCAGCGAAAATTCCGCTTATCCAAGTATGGAGATCACAGGCGAACAATTCCTGATTGGCAAGAAAAAGGATGCTGTTGACGGATTTATCAAAGCGAGAGGCATTTCCCGCCTTCATGGAAAGATTTCAAAGGAAAACGGCCTCTATTATCTGACTGACCTCAATTCCACCAACGGCACCTACTTAAACGGCGGCCGGCTGGAGGTCAACGAAAAGGCCCGAATCCGTCCGGGTGATCATGTGGGCTTTGCCGATGTGAAATATGTGGTAGATCTTTCGGGGGAACTCCTTTATAATAAGAGCGAAAGGGAGGATGTGGCATGCTGAAGCTGGAAATAAAGATGGATGAAGAGAAGATAAAAGAAGAAAAGAAATATACTTCGGAATTGATTTATCAGACCATTGATAAGGCTTTTTTGAAGCATCAGCTGCGCAAAGAAGTGGAGCCGGATGGAACCCGGGTATTTTATGGAACAGGAAATAAGTATGATTACGGCGCCTTTGGACTTTTGATTACGACACTCAGCGAAAAAACCTGGTTTATGGATTATGTAATAAAATGGGTTTGGTATAACAGTGACCGCGGGAGGGATGAGGAAGATTTTTCTGTCGAGGATGTGTTGTATTTTTATGTGAAAAGGGAGAGCATAGCCTAGTGGAGAAAAGAGAACGAAGGTGCTATAAAGCCTTGTATTTTGATTTGTCCGTAAAAGCATTAAAGCGATATTTTTCCGGTAAAAATCCAAAAGACGCATATCGGAAAATCCAAAATTATTTTGTAAAACGCAATTTTTCCCATGAGCAGTATTCAGGATATCATTCCCAATATAAGACAACGGATCTGGAGATTTTTCAGTTGACACAGGGGATGAGAAAAATATTTCCGTGGTTAGAAAAATGTATCAATCGTTTTGAGGTTACGGATGTAGGTGAGAATTATAATTTAATGAAGCTGTTTCAGGATGAAAATACGGAGATGGAATTGCATATTTAATGAACAAGATAATGAGTGAGGAGCAGGGAAATGATATTCGAAAGTCACGCCCACTATGATGACGCCGCTTTTGACGCTGATCGGGAAGAGCTGCTGAACCAATGCCGGCAGCAGGGCATAGAAACCATTATAAATGTCAGCGCAAGCCTGGATTCGATAAAAAGCACACTGGCACTGGCCGAGAAATATCCCTTTATTTACGGAGCGGCAGGAGTTCATCCCGATGAGGTGGGAGCATTAAATGAAGAGACCTTCGCCTGGCTGCGGGAGCAATGCCGCCATCCCAAGATTGCTGCCGTCGGTGAAATCGGCCTGGATTACTATTGGGATAAGGAAAAGCATGAGCTGCAGAAATACTGGTTTTGCCGCCAAATGGAGCTGGCAAAGGAGCTGGAGCTTCCCATCATCGTACACAGCAGAGAAGCCGCGGCGGACACTCTGGAAGCAGTCCGCACAGCACATTCGCCAAAGCTGCGGGGGGTGATTCACTGTTTTTCCTATGGACCGGAGCTTGCCGCAGAGTATCTGAATATGGGATATTACATCGGAATCGGCGGCGTAGTCACCTTTAAAAATGCCAAAAAACTGAAAGAGGTCGTAAAAATGCTGCCTTTAGAGCGGATACTTCTGGAAACAGACTGCCCGTATCTTGCTCCGGAACCCAACAGAGGCAAGCGGAATTCTTCCCTCAACCTTACCTATGTGGCAGAGGCGATAGCCCAGTTAAAAGGAATTGAAGCAGAAGAAGTCATCCGCGTAACAAATGAAAATGCCAAAGCCCTATATTTTGCAGGCAAGGAGAGTTGCTATGAATAATAGGCCGCTGCCGGTTTTGGGGAATCCCCAAAATACCATTGCCGTACTGAATCAATACCGCTTTGTATTTCAGAAAAAATACGGACAGAATTTTTTAATAGATACCCATGTGCTTGATAAAATTATCCGGGCTGCACAGATAGGCCCCGAGGATTTTGTAGTGGAGGTGGGCCCGGGGATTGGAACCATGACCCAATATCTGGCCTATGCTGCCGGCCATGTGACAGCCATAGAAATTGATAAAGTCTTAATTCCCATTCTGGAGGACACCTTGAAGGATTATGACAATGTAACCCTTCTTAACGAGGATATTTTAAAGGTAGATCTCTGCCGTTTGGCAGAGGAAGAAAATGGGGGGAGGCCCGTCAAGGTTGTGGCGAATCTTCCCTATTATATAACAACGCCGATTATTATGGGGCTTTTTGAAAGTCATGTACCGGTGGAAAGCATAACCGTAATGGTGCAGAAGGAAGTTGCGGATCGAATGAGGATGGGCCCGGGCTCTAAAGATTACGGAGCCTTATCTCTGGCCGTGCAGTACTACGCACGCCCCGAGCTGATAGCAAATGTGCCCCCCAACTGCTTTATGCCAAGACCCCGGGTAGGCTCTGCCGTGATCCGGCTGACCCGGCATGAAAAGCCTCCTGTCCGGGTGGAGAATGAGGAGTATCTTTTTCAATTAATCCGGGCTTCCTTCCAGCAGCGCAGAAAGACCCTGGTAAATGGTCTGAACCATGCGCCGGATATTCATGTATCCAAGGAAGCCTTTGAGGAGGCTTTAATAAAAATGGGGCTGTCACCGGGGGTCCGCGGAGAGGCATTGGACCTTGCGGAATTTGCGGAGCTTGCAAATTCAACATGGGAGCTGCAAAAAGACGCATAATAATTTCGTGAACAAGCTGTTGAGAAGTTTTATCAGATTAGACATGAGAAAGACAAGTCGGGCATAGAATATTTCAGAGAAAGCGGTTTTGCGGCGTATGGAAGTGCAAAACCGGAATGGAGGTATCTTATTGTCCGATTATAAACGATTTATTTGTTATATCTATGAGTACGTCCAGGGTGAGAAGAGAGAAAGTCTTGGATTCGTAAAAGTAAACGCCCGAGAAGGAAAATGTAAAATTCAAATACATATGCGCGGATTCTACACACGTGGTCAAAAGCCCTGTGAGGCGTATATATTCACACAAAAGCGCGAGCGTCTGTCCGGCCAGCCCCTGGGAGTACTGGAGGATAAAAACGGAGCCCTGGAATGGAGCGGCGTCACAGAGACGGACAATCTCATGAAGGGCGGGTTCAGCCTGGAAGAAAGCCAGGGA
Organism: Clostridia bacterium; assembly: GCA_910576325.1. Lineage (GTDB taxonomy): Bacteria > Bacillota > Clostridia > Lachnospirales > Lachnospiraceae > Laedolimicola. The sequence goes on along the minus strand of CAJTIM010000002.1, from coordinate 2,880 downwards.
ATCTATATAGAAGGGGAGGAACACATCTACGCGGCCCAATGGGACGATTTTCCGGTTGATGTGGAACGGTTTGAGCCCCTGAGGAGGTCGGTCAGGCAGACTGTGGGTGGAGCATCTCAAGAAACAGCTTCAGAAAAAACGGGAGAGCCGGAGGAAGAGATCCGGGCTGCTCAGATAGCTGCCGAGGCTTTCGCGGAAGAACAGCCGGAGCCGGCAATGGCGAAACAGGAGGAGCCAAAGAGAAAGCCGGATTCCCGTCAGGAGCAATGGGAATATCTCACCAGGCATTTCCCTGTTATGCAGTATGTAGATGGCGAAGGGGCCGTTATGTCCAGCATACGTCTGGACCCGAAAAGCCTCACGCGGGTGCCTCGGGACAA
>CAJTIM010000001.1 GCA_910576325.1 Clostridia bacterium | reverse complement strand
CTTTACCGGCATTACATTTGAAAAGAAGTTTCCCGATTTGGAATTGGGTCATAAAATTTGTGACAGAGCTAGAAATCTCATTTCCGTTTTCAGCATTATATGGTATACTTGACATGGCATAAATCTCCTTGCTGTGTGATTGTTATTCGCAATTCAATTATACCATCAAGTGCAGGTTTGTGCCTTTTTTATGGACTAAAGTATTGATTTTTCAAGGTTCAGCACACCAATCGGTGTGGGAAGTTTGAGTTAGTCATTGTAATACCCCCAAAGAAATTGGAATTCTTTTGATTTTCCTTAACATAGTTTCGACAATCATTATTCCAATAATAATATCCAAAAGAACCACTACCAATAAAGCCAGCCAGTCCATTCCAATCAACCCAAATAGTCCGTAAGTAACAAAAGTAGCGTCTTTTCTTATCCAACAGCCATACCTGTTAAAAGCGGTGAATATGAAAACAACTGCAAGGTTAATAAAGGAAAGTATTCCAAAATAGATATAAAATATTTTTCTTAGCTTTGAATAGCTTAATCCAACCAATAAATTAATAGTAAAGTCTTTCAGCATTAAGCGAACACTGACTAATGCGTTCCAAACAGAAATACAAGTTATAACCGCAAGCAAAACAAAGGTTATTGTCGCCATGATTTTTAATGAATGAAGATAGTATTCATTAAAATAATCGTAATTTTCCTTTTGGCTAAAAAAGTTAAAGTCTAAACCCAAATTATCTTTCAAGACCTCACTTAAATCTGCGACTCTCTCTTCTGAAGTTTGTAGGATTGTTATATCCATGAGACCATTCAATTGAAGGTCTATATTCGCATGATTTATAAAATCCTTATTTACAGGAAAGAAAATCGAAAAATTATAGTATGTCTTGGAATTGAGAGCATAATAATTAGAATGATAAGCATTTTCTTCTAAAACCCCTTTGACTTTAAGCGTTATCGGAAGCCCAATGGCAGATTCTTCAATTCTAATCGTTGACCCAACAGGATATGTCTTGCTTAATCCTTTCCCAACTAAAACAGGTATTTCATCATCAAGTTGGTAGTCAAAGCCTAAATCCACTCCTTGTAAAAGTTCAAATTGTTTTAATTTGTAATACTCCTCATTCATATAGCTTAAGTGTACTTCCATATCATCAACATTAGGAACAGATACAATGAATCCATCCACATAAAAAGCGTAATTATAATAACTATTTAAATAGCTATATACTGCTTGTGTTCCATTTTTGTTAATTAGACCCATATCCATATGACTATCTGGATCTAAGTTAGCGATGTAGTTTCCTTCTTGATTGATATATTTTGTTTCTTGATACCCTTGATAAGTTGATAAAATCGAACGAGAAGAAGTAAAAGTTATATGATTTGCCATGCAAAGCAACAGAATCATGCTTATGCCGAGTACTGCTTTTCTTAAAAATATTTTTGAAATAAAATACTTAAAAACTTTCATATTTTCGCACCTGCCATGCACTGATTAGTATATATGTGATAAAAATAGCAACTAAGTGAAGATTACTAATCAAACTGAAATTCCAATAAACATTTACCAAAGTTGATAGAAGATAAACAAACATTAAAACCAGTAGACAATCCATTGCATACCGAATTGTAATATGAAACGCCGTATCTCCTACAAGTATTCTGCAAAACACCTCTGCTTTTTTTCCGCACAACATTTGGTAATGAAAAACTACCACAATGAATGTAAATAATATAACGATTAGAAGTTGATATTCTAAAAATGGCCTAAAATAGCTTTTTAGAATGTAGGAGTCCAAGTCGATAGTCTTTACATAATCAAACGCAAAATTTAGGGAAAAACAGAGGATATACACAGCGCTTAGTTCTAATATATCCGCTGGTCTAAATAGAGATTTTTTCATATCTACCACCTCAAAGCATTCCGAGTTAATCTTCAAAGTTCTTTTGAGATGTTCTCTTTTTTGCTTTATAAAGGGATGTACCTGTCAACATCGCAAAATAAAACAGCATCGCAACCAAAACGATAATGCAAAAATCTCGTTTTGACGAATAACTCGTAAAGCTAATTCCTTTTGTGCAAAGATGCGCTGCCATATAGGATATCGGGAAAAGTAGAGCTCTGTCAATCCATACAATTATTGCTTGCTTGTTTTTCAATAAAAACCGCAGAACTGCAAGTATGGCAAGGACAAGAAAAGCTAGCATAAAATATGGCAAGAAAATTTGTCTTGGCAATGTTACAGTATCTTGATAAGCATTATCATTTATCCCATAAATCAATACATCTTCGGAACCATCGTTTTGAGCATAGAAAATCTGAATGTTAGTTTCTCTATCAAAGGGAATAACCATATTTTGTTTCCCACGATTGGACGAATATATGTCCCAAGTCGTAGTCCAAGCATTTATCTGATAAATCTCTGTTTTCGTTTCATCATTAAACTCTTTCATACAGCTATAACCTGTTACCTTATTATCAAAGGCGATGGTAATGCTCCCGTCAGCGCCACTATCAACATTGAACAAGTCATCGGAATAGGAGAAAAATTTAGGTGATGTTAAAATCCCAAAGATAACCGTCACTATGGCACATGCCAAAATCGCTGTTAAAAAAACAGTCTGAAGGCGTTTGATAAATAACTCCTTTTTGATTCTTCTTAGCGGAACAATATCAGTGTTGGGGATAATGTCTGCAGGTTTCCGCATATGTTCAAGCTCTGCACGGCACGCTTCACAATGTTCGAGATGTTCACTAACAAACTCTCGTGTATCCGTACTTACCATATCTTCTACATAAAGCGGAAGGATGTCTCTGATTATATTACATTTATTATTCATCTTTGTCCTCCATTTGTGTTAATATTTTATTTCTTGCTCTGTGATAAGTGACACAAGCCCAATTATCTGTTTTTTGAAAAATATCTGCAATTTGTTTAAAACTTAACTCTCCAAAGACCCGTAGCATAAAAACTTCTTTATAAGGTTCAGCTAAATTATGCAACAAGAGATGTATTTGCATCGCATCATATTGCTTTGATATTTGTTCTTCAATGGTGTCTTGATTGTCTGGGAAATCAATATCATCAATATTTTCAATACGCTGTTGCTTTTTCAAGTAGGAAAAATAACAGTTTTTTGCAATTTGGCAAAGCCAGACACGGACATCTGTTTCGCCACGAAAATTATCTATTGAATGCATTGCCTTAAAGAAAGTTTCGCTTGTGATTTCTTCTGCAATACTTCCGTCTTTTGACAGCTTTTTGAGAAAAAGAAATACATCATTAAAATATCTTTTATAAATCTTCTCAAATTCTTCTTCAAAACCGGCCACTTTCTCACCTCCTACTCACTTATAAGACTTCGCATTTCAAAGAATCTTACAAGTTTTTTGAAATATTTTTATTTTTCTTTTTTCGTGCATCGTCTGGCTTAACAGTATTTTGCGGTATAAGCCACACACGATTAACATTTAAAGCCCCCTCAACACGGTTTTCTTTGCAGAGCCGTTGCACCCATCTAAGCGATACATTCCATTTTTCTGCGGCTTCCTGTGCTGTCATATATTCAAACATTTTAGACCTCCTGTTGTGTATTGTATATAGTATAGCCGTTCAAACGAACTGTATCAAGCGCAGAAATATGAACTTTAATCAAAGTTCCCCGAAAAGAAAAGCGACAGAGCTTTAACCCTCTGCCGCCATGTTACCTATGCGTAAATGATTTCCTCATTTACACTCTCCATCGCACAAGCCCTTATGTTATTGAGTCGTCTTACCCATTCTAAGGCGTTTTCAGCCTTTAGCTGTTCGTGTACCCTGTGCCTGTTTCATGTCCTCTATGAGCCGTTCAAGGCGTTCCTGCGCCGGCCGTCATTTCATTCTGCACGGTATAGCCGGAATACAGCTTAGACAGACCGGCAATTCCGCCAAAACGTGTATACACATAATTCTTTACCTTTGCATAGTCCACCGCGATTTCCCGGAGCTTTTGCATATCCTCCTCCGAAATGGAATCTCTGCTGTATTGATATACGATTTTATAAATGGTCTTTGGCAGCATAAAGCGAATCCTCAAAAGGTGTACTTTTTTCTGACAATTTACATCTGCCGGACTCACCCATCCAACAAATCACATTCCGGTAAATGAATTTTCACCTACCCAATCAATACCTTTTTCCCTTCAAAAGCAAACCCAAACTTATGAATCCGCTCCGGTGCAATCCCCCTTGCCTCCAAATATGCCGCATACTTCTTCTCCTCAATCTGCGCAAGAGCCGCCCGCACCGTATCCTCCAGCGTTTTTTCCTCATCCGGATCACGGACCTTAAACTCTAAAATCACTGCCGCATCCTCCATTCTGCGCGGCTCCAGCATCACATCGTATCTCCCGTAACCGCTTTCTCTATTGGAAGTAAGGATATAACGCTCCCGCAGCTCCACCAGAAGCCCCAAAACAAAACCATGATAAAAGCGCTCCGGCTCCGTATATTCGGAAGGTCTTCCTCCCGTATCGAAAAAGCTGAACGTAGACAGGGCGATCTTATTCATATAAAGATTCATGCCCTTCCTGTCATCTCCAAGCAGCGCCTTAATAAATCCGTTATACGACAGGGTATCTCCCCCAAACCAGTCCTCAATCATCTCCTCAAACATCAGACGCACTTCTTCATTAGTCAAAACAAGCTCATAAGTAATCCTTCCCGCCTTCCGGACATAGCTTTTCATCCTCAGATAGCCGCCGGCCAGCAAAAGACTCCAGACAGCGCTCTCCTTGCGATCCAGCTGACTGAATACAATCTGCTCGTCCAGCTGAACATGAAACGATTTCCCCAGCAGAAAATCCTCCATAACCATCTTAATATTGGGATTCCCTCCCTGTATCAGCTTTCCGATTAAACCGTTGCTGCTGGTATTGGCCCAATAAGCAGCGAATTTTCCGGTTTTCAAGAAATTCAGAATCGACCAGGGATTGTAAATATCACTCCTGCTTCCAAAAGTAAATCCATCATACCAGCTTCTGACCTCGTCCCTTTTCTCCGAAAGCCCATATTCCTCCAGAGCCGCCCACACCTCCCCTTCGGTGAAGCCGAAACAGTCCGTATAAGCATCGGATGTGGTCGTCACTACCGTCAGATTATTCAGATCCGAAAAAACCGATTCCTTGCTCACCCTGGTAATTCCCGTCATTATCGCCCGTTCCAGATAGGGATTCGTCTTAAAAGTAGAATTAAACAAGCTTCGTGTAAAAGAAACCATTTCCTCCCAAAAGCCTTCCGTATAAGACTCCTGCATCGGAGTATCATACTCATCCAAAAGAAAAAGCACCTTTTTCCCATAGTAACGGGAAAGATAATCCGAAAGGTATTTTAAAGAATCAACCGCCAGATAATCCTCCATTTCAGCAGAAATTTTATGGTAAAGCTCCTTTTCCCCATCGCGCAGGCAGTTACCGTCCAAAAGAAAATCATATTTGTCATACAGACGCCGGATATTCTGACATATCCTTTTTCTTGCCTGAGAAAAAGATTTTTCCTTGATATCTGCAAAGCTCAAAAAAATCACCGGATAAGTCCCCTGAAGCTCCCGGTACTTCTCCTCCTCCCAAATTCCAAGCCCTTCAAACACCTCCCCGCGCCCGGCATACTCCACCGAAAAAAACCTCTCCACCGTATTCATCATCAAAGTCTTCCCAAAGCGCCTGGGACGGGTAATCAGCGTCACCGCATCCTGATTCTCCCACCATTCCTTAATAAACAAAGTTTTATCCACATAAAAATTATCATTTGTAATCAATTGTTCAAAAATCTGATGTCCAATCCCTACGGTCCTCGCCATATCCGCACCACCCTTTCGCCAAGTCCTCCATCACTCCTAGTATAGCAACTTCCCCCCTCCGATTCAATGCTTATTCCCCGTTTTACCCCGAAACTGATTCGCCCTCTTATAAAAAGTAGACAAGGGCATATCACACAGCATCGCCTCCTGCCTTCCAAACCGCCCCTTCTCCTTCGTAATCCTCCTCCACTGTTCATTCAAATCCACATAAATCCGCTCCTTAGGCACCCCCATCTCCAACAAAGCAATCCTCTGCCGTTCCTCATTCTGTTCCCTGGTAGACACACAAATATAACCATACATCTTCTGTTGCACGATACCATACCTCCAAATAATATTGAGGCTCCCCTACAAAAAACCAGCCCCACACCCCATTGTGACACATCCCAAACATATGGCAAAAAAATTTTCCCCCGCCGCCCCCTTCCGCCCCAGCCTGGATGAACTGCGTCCCCCACCCAACAAAAAAAACGCCCCACACCCAAAAGGCATGAAGCGTTCCCACCACTCACTCTACTTACAACTCAATCTTCCCATTCTCCTTACCATTAATCACATAGTAAGCAGCCATATCCTCCGGTTTCACATAAACCTCCAGACTCTTAATAGAAGAAGCCCGATGCCCCTCCGCCGTCCAGAGAGCCTTCACCTGCTCAACCAATTCCTCGGCCTTTACTTCCTTTCCTGCAAACTGAATATATACGTTCTGGCTTGCCGCCTCTTTTGCTGTCTTCGCTGTTTTAGTCGTAGTTGTCTTAACCGCAGCCTTCGGTGCCGCCTTCTTAGGTGCGGCCGCCTTCTCTTCCTTAACTGCCGCCTCTTTTACAGCAGCCTTCACAGGCTCTGCCTTTCCTGCCGCTTCCTTCACCGGAACCGCAGCAGTCTCCGCCGCCTTTACGGGCGCCGTCTTCTTTACCGTATCTGTTGCTTTCTTAGCACTCATGATAATCCTCCCTTATGCTAATCGAAAATCTGATTCACAATTTATCGAGATCAATTATAGCCTGTTTCCCCTCCAAATTCAATGAGAGTGGGAAAATTCTCCATATTTATGACTTTTCTTCGGACCATATTCGGCTTTTTAGATATAATTCATGCAAATTCCGCACCATTCAATAACAGAATGGAGAAAATGCCTAAAATAAAGGATTTTTATAAGAAAACATAGTCATTTCCCCCTCTGATACCGCTTTGCAGGCAACAAGAAAAATTGCAAAAATATAAGTTTTATGCAACTTTTTCGGCTGTTTTTACTCCCGTGCCAACCATACCGCCGACAAACCCGCACCCAATCCGGTTTGCTTCGGAAAAAGCGCAGGCGTATAAGGCCGCTTCTATCCCCTTACGCTTCAATCTCATGCAGAAACAGGCCGCTTCGAAGCTTCGGCTCAAACCAGGTAGACTTCGGCGGCATCAAAAGCCCCGCGTCCGCCACGGAAAACAGCTCCCTAATGGAGGTCGGATACATGGCAAAGGCAAGCTCCATGTCCGTATGTACCCGGCGCTCAAGCTCCTCAAGCCCCCGGATGCCGCCCACAAAGTCAATGCGCTCATCCGTCCTGGGATCTCCAATACCAAGAACCGGCTCCAAAAGCTCCCTCTGCAAAACGGAAACATCCAGTCCCTCCACGGGATCCTCTCTCTCATACTCCGGCCGCAGAGTCAGAAGATACCATTGTTCCCCAAGAAACATGGCAACCTCCCCCTTTTTCCCCGGATAGGTACGCTCCTCCAGTTTTTCCACCGAAAAGACCTCTTTTGCCCGTCTCAAAAATTCTTCCGCCGAAAGCCCGTTCAAATCCCGGACCACCCGGTTATAATCCATAATCATCAGCTCATCATCAGGAAACAGCACCGAGAGAAAATAGTTAAATTCCTCCTCCCCCGTATAATCAGGATGAGCTTTCCTTCGTTTCAGACCCGTCCGGACCGCCGAAGCCGCCCTGTGATGCCCATCCGCAATATAAACCGCCTCCATACGCGCAAAGGCTTCCCGGATACGCCGGATGGCATCCTCATCGCTTATCATCCATCCCCTGTGCCCGATGCCGTCCTCCGACACAAAGGAAAAAAGAGGCTCCTTCTTCTTTTCCCCCTCCGTCAGCGCCTTAAGCTCCGGCCGGTTCCGGTATGCCAGGAAAATAGGCCCTGTCTGGGTACTGCACACATCCACGTGGCGCACCCGGTCCTCTTCCTTCTCCCGCCGGGTATTCTCATGCTTCTTAATGCGCCCCTCCAGGTAATCGTCAATGGAAGCGCAGGCCACAATCCCCGTCTGGCTGCGGCCGTTCATGGTCAGCTCATACAGGTAACAGCAGGGAACCTTATCCTGTACAAAATCCCCCTGCTTCTCCATTTCCTCCAACAATTCCTTTGCCTTCTCATAAACCCTCGGGTCACAGGTGTCCACATCATCGGAAAGCTGCGTCTCCGCCCGGTCAATGCGAAGAAAGGACAAGGGTCTCCCCTCTACCGCCTTCTTCGCCTCCCTGCGGCTGTAAACATCGTAGGGAAGGGCGGCTATCTGCGCTTCCTTCCCCTGTGCCGGTCTGATTGCCCGAAAGGGGCGTATCCCGGCCATCAGCAGATCACCCTGACCTTCAATACACCGTCAATGGCCTCAAGCTTGCGTATCAGCTCCGGGCTGGCCTGGCTCTCCAGATCAAACATGGAGTAAGCGTAATCGCCCCGGCTTTTGTTGGTCATATTGGCAATGTTGTGATTTTCCTCGCCCATAAGGTTTGTAAACTGACTCAGCATATGCTTGATATTCTTATGGCAAATGGCTACCCGGGCCGGATAAGCGGGCACGCCCATATCGCAGTTGGGGTAGTTTACGGAATTGCTGATATTGCCGTGCTCCAGGTAGCAGCGCAGCTCCTTCACCGCCATGCGGGCACAGTTTTCCTCCGCTTCCTCCGTGGAGGCTCCCAGGTGAGGAATCACAATGGTTCCCTTGGCGCCGGCCGTATTCGGATTGGGGAAATCCGTCACATAGCGTTTTACTTTTCCCTGCTTTAAAGCCAGTATCATCGCATTCTCGTCCACCAGAAGATCCCTTGCGAAGTTTAATACCACCACGCCGTCCTTCATTTTCTCAATGGCCCCTTCGTTGATCATTTTTCTGGTGCTGTCCATCAAGGGCACATGGATGGTGATGTAATCACACTCCCGATAGATATCATCCACATTGGTGATATGGCGGATGTTTCTGGACAGATTCCAGGCTGCTTCCACGGAAATATAGGGATCATACCCCAATACCTCCATGCCTAAATGAATAGCGGAATTGGCCACCTGAACGCCGATAGCTCCAAGGCCGATGATTCCAAGCTTCTTTCCCTGAATCTCACAGCCGGCGAACTGCTTTTTCTGCTTCTCGGAAAGCTGGGCGATCTCCTCATTCTGACGCTCGGACTGCACCCAGTTCACCCCTCCGATGATATCCCGGGAGGCCAGAAGAAGTCCGGCCAGGACCAGCTCCTTTACACCGTTTGCATTGGCTCCCGGAGTGTTGAATACCACCACGCCCTGCTCCGCGTATTTTCCTAAGGGGATGTTATTCACGCCGGCTCCCGCACGGGCGATGGCCGATATATTCCGGGGCAGATCCATTTCGTGCATAGCCGCGCTGCGGACCAGGATGGCATCCGCCTCCTCCAGCTCCTCCACTTCTTTGTACTCTCTTGTGAAATGGTCAAGGCCGAATTTGGCAATGGGATTTAAGCATTTGTATTTATACATGGTGTTCCTCCTCGAATTTTCTCATAAACTCCACAAGGGTCTTTACACCCTCTAAGGGCATGGCATTGTAAATGCTTGCCCGCATGCCTCCTACGCTCCGGTGGCCTTTGAGGTTCACGAGGCCAACTTCTGCGGCCGCCTTTACAAAGGCTGCGTCCAGCTCGGCGCTGCCTGTGACAAAGGGCACATTCATCAAGGAGCGGTCCTCCCTGCGGACGGTTCCCTTAAAAAGACTGCTTTCGTCCAGGAAATCATAGAGAATGGCCGCTTTTTCCTCGTTGCGAAGCTTCATGGCTTCCAGACCGCCCATTTTCTTCAGCCATTTAAATACCTTGCCGCACATATAGATGCAGTAGGCATTGGGCGTGTTGTAGAGAGAATTGGCGTCGGCGTGAATCTTGTATTTCATATAGGTAGGCGTTCCCGGCAGAGTGTCCTCAGTGATAAGGTCCTCGCGGATAATGGCTATGACCATGCCGGCAGGACCGATGTTCTTCTGAACACCGCCGTAGAGCAGGCCGTATTTTGTCACATCCACCGGCTCGGAGAGGAAGCAGGAGGATACGTCGGATACCAGTAGCTTTCCCTTGGTATTGGGCAGGGTATGGAATTTTGTTCCGTATATGGTGTTATTCTCGCAGATGTATACATAGTCCGCGTCGGGGCTTACGGGCAGATCGGAGCAGTCCGGTATGTAGGAAAAGGTCTTATCCTCGGAAGTGGCTATTTTGTTGGCCTTTCCGTAGATTCCTGCCTCGTTAAATGCTTTTTTTGCCCACTGGCCGGTGACAATGTAGTCGGCTACGCGGTTTTTCATAAGGTTCATGGGGATCATTGCAAACTGCAGATGCGCGCCTCCCTGGAGAAACAGCACCTTGTAGTCGGCGGGGATTGCCATGAGATCGCGGAGATCTTGTTCGGCTTCATTTAAGATCTCTTCAAACACCTTGGAGCGGTGGGACATCTCCATAACAGACATGCCTGTTCCCTGATAATCCAGCATTTCTGCGGCGGCGTCCTTTAAAACCTCCTCCGGCAGCACCGCCGGTCCTGCGGAAAAATTATACACTCGATTCATTTTTTCATCCTCCTATTTTAAGTCGCTGCGCGACGGCACTAAAGGGTAAAGCCGCTTCGACACACCTGTATTGAGAGGAACTTTCATTCGAAAGGGCTCTCATGAAATTTCCTCTAATAATACAACACAACCGGCGTTCCCTTTTCTGCCTGCTCGAATAAAATCTTCATATTGGCCGGCGGTGTGTTGACGCAGCCGTGTGAGCCGTTGGTTTGGTAGATGGCTCCGCCAAATTTGGCTCTCCAGTTGGCATCATGAATCCCGTAATTTCCGTAAAAGGGCATCCAGTATTTTACAGGCGTTGCATAGTCTGCGCCGCGTAGCACGGCATTACGGGCCTTGTATTTGACAGCCGCTACGATGGCCGGCGTGCCGTAGCCACGGCTCATATTTCCCGTAACTACGTCCGTATCCACAATGAGCTGCCCATTTTTGTAGAACCACATGTGCTGAGCGCCCATATCCACCTCAATATATGTGTCACCAATGTCATAGTTGGTACTCCACACATTGCCTCTTTGGGTGTAGGCCGGCTCTTTTGCAAGGGTGTCACCCTGTTCAATGTGGGCCAGAAGCTCCTGGCTTTCCGTCTCCTGATCGATCTGCCAGCCATAATTGCCGCCCTTCACCGTAATCACTCCGCGGAGAGTACTTTTAAATTTCCGGGGCTTTTTGTAGGTGTCCCGGCTCTCCGCCAGCTCACGGACCCACTCCGTAACCGCTTCCCCGTCAAGAGATGCCTCATAGCCCTCCAGACGAATAAATCTGCTGATCACATTTTCATCCACTACCTGGCTTTCCGGGCCGAACTCGTAGGTAATCTCCGCCCCCAGCCAGTGATCCAGCTTTTCCGTAAGCGCTGTCACTTCCTCCGATTCCGCGGTGATTCCGGGAGCCAGGTAGCAGCCTGCCTCCTCTAAATTCAGCTCCGGGAGCTGATTGGTTACGGCTCCCTTCATCTGCTCCTCAAGGTTGCGAATAGCTAAACGGTTTCCCGGCTGCTCCTCGTGAAGCTCATAACCGTCCTCCGTAAGCTCAACCCAGGCATTTTGCGGATGTTTCCCATTTTTTACCAGCTCCAAATCCCGAACTGCCTCATGAAACTGTTCCTCATCTATGGCAACGCCTGGTGTCAGATGATAGGAATCTCTCTGCCAGAACATCCGAAGCCAGAGAAAACCGTTCTGAATCCGCTTAATCTGCCCGGCCGCATCCGTCTCGTAATAGGTTACGCCCAGATCCGCCGAATCAAGCTCTTCCGTCTCTCCCTCCCGCCCCAGAAGCGTTAGCTTATATGTCTGCGCCTGGCTCATCAGCAGTTCGTTTACCTGCTCTACCGTTAAATATTCCGCATTTGTGTTATTGATGGAGGTTCCGGGAAAAAAATGTTCCATAAAATACACGGAGATTCCCGTATAAATCATCAGAACCGCAAACAGGCTCCACACAAACCACCTTATCCGCTTCCACATTCCGTAAGCTCCCTGTTTCCATTGATAGCCCGCCCCAAAGACGTGTATGAATCAGGTACTTAAATCGTGTACCTTACTTACTTTCCTTATTATGATTCCGCTTTCTTCAAATCCTCCGCATCAAAGGCTTCCTCAATGGGCGCGCCTGCCGCCACCATAGGAAATACCTTATCCGCGCAGTCAATCATACAGTCAATGACTACCGGCCGTCCAAGTGATATTGCCTTTTCTATGGCCGGGCCGACCTCCTCCCGCTTTGTAACACGCATACCTACGGCTCCCAAAGCCTCCGCAAGCTTCACAAAATCCACCTGGTCGTCCAGAATGGTTGCCGAATAATGCTTATTGTAGAACAAGGTCTGCCACTGATGTACCATGCCCAGAACGTGATTGTTTAATACAAGCTGAATAATGGGCACATTGTAACGGGCAGCCGTCGCTATCTCGTTCATATTCATACGGAAACAGCCATCGCCTGCCACATTTACCACGATCTTATCCGGGCGGCCCAGCTTTGCGCCGATGGAGGCGCCCAGGCCGTAGCCCATTGTTCCCAGTCCTCCGGAGGTCAGGAAGGTTCTTGGCTCCTTATATTTGTAGAACTGAGCCGCCCACATCTGATTCTGGCCAACCTCGGTGGTGATAATGGCATCGCCCTTGGTTATTCTATACAGCTCTTCCACTACATAGGGACCGGTGAGGCGGTTTTCCTCGTACCGCAGGGGATGCTTTTCTTTGAGAGCTTCTACCTGGCTGATCCACTCGGGATGCTTCTTTTCCTGGAGTCGGGGCAGAAGGCGCGTAAGAACCTCCTTCACATCACCGATGATGCTGGCGTCTACCATGACATTTTTATTGATTTCCGCCGGATCGATGTCGATCTGGAGGATTCTCGCCTTCCTTGCAAATCGGGTAGCGTCTCCTGTTACCCGGTCGCTGAACCGTGCGCCTACCGTAATCAGAAGATCACACTGGGTCACGCCGAAATTGGATGCCTTTGTTCCGTGCATCCCAAGCATTCCCGTATAGAGAGGATCCTCCCCCGGAAATGCGCCCTTTCCCATAAGGGAATCACAGACAGGAGCCTCCAGCTTTCTTGCAAGCTCCGCCAACTCCTCAGATGCGCCGGACAGCACCGCTCCGCCTCCTGCAAAAATAAAGGGGCGCTTTGCCTTGGCTATCATTGCCGCGGCCCGATCCAAATCCTCCTCCAGTATCCCGGATGCATCCCGCTCCGCCTCCAGGGGCTTCTGGTATTCGTAGTCGGTCTTATTTGCCGTCACATCCTTGGTTACGTCAATCAGCACCGGACCGGGCCGGCCGCTTCTGGCTATATGGAAGGCTCTGCGAATGGCCGGAGCCAGATTTTCCACATCCTTAATGATATAATTATGCTTTGTCACCGGCATAGTGATTCCGGCAATGTCTACCTCCTGGAAGGAATCCCGGCCAAGAAGGGGTTTTCCTACGTTGGCGGTGATGGCTACCAGGGGAATCGAGTCCATGTAAGCGGTGGCAATTCCCGTAACCAGATTGGTAGCTCCCGGACCGGAGGTCGCCATGCATACGCCCACCTTTCCCGTAGCCCGGGCATAGCCGTCCGCCGCATGGGAGGCTCCCTGCTCGTGGGAGGTCAGAATATGCTTAATCTCGTTGCTGTGCTTGTATAATTCATCGTATACATTTAAGATCGCGCCTCCCGGATAGCCGAATACGGTGTCTACGCCCTGTTCCTTGAGACATTCGATGATAATCTCTGATCCTGTCAACTGCATATATTTTCTCCGTTCTTTCTATGTTTTGAGTTCCGCAATATCACACTTGGTACACTTGTATGAAATTAAGTTCCTGTCACTTAATACTTTGTCAGTAAATGGATTTACGCACCGTGTACGATTTTACTGTTTATTTAATCTCCAAGACTGCGCCACGGTTGCCGGAAGTTACCATTTTTGCGTAACGGGCCAGATAGCCTGTGGTAACTCTCGGCTCTCTGGGCTGCCATTTTTCTTTTCTTGCGTCCATCTCCTCGTCGGATACCAGAACTTCCAGACGGTTGCCAGGAATATCAATGCGGATTCGGTCGCCCTCTTCCACCAATGCTATCGGTCCGCCTACGGCTGCCTCGGGAGATACATGTCCGATGGAAGCGCCTCTGGATGCGCCGCTGAAACGCCCGTCCGTAATAAGGGCTACGGATGCGCCCAGTCCCATACCTGCAATAGCAGAGGTCGGATTGAGCATCTCGCGCATACCGGGACCGCCTTTTGGTCCCTCATAGCGGATAACCACTACGTCGCCTGCCACGATCCTGCCGCCTTTAATAGCGTCGATGGCGTCCTCCTCGCAGTCAAATACACGGGCCGGTCCCTCGTGGGTCATCATCTCCGGAACCACGGCGGAACGCTTTACCACAGCCGTGTCGGGAGCCAGATTGCCTTTAAGAACGGCAATTCCGCCAATCTCGCTGTAGGGATTGTCAATGGGACGGATTACCTCGGGATTGCGGTTTGCGCAGCCTGCTATATTTTCTCCTACGGTCTTTCCTGTGACGGTGATCAGGTCCGTGTAAAGAAGCTGCTTTTTATTCAGCTCGTTCATTACGGCGTAGACGCCGCCTGCCTCGTTCAAATCTTCCATATAGGTGGGACCTGCCGGGGCCAGATGGCAGAGGTTCGGGGTCTTGGCGCTCATCTCATTGGCGACCTCCATGTTCAGATCCACGCCTGCTTCATGGGCGATGGCCGGAAGGTGGAGCATACTGTTGGTGGAGCAGCCAAGTGCCATATCTACGGTTAGGGCATTTAAAAATGCTTTCTCCGTCATAATGTCACGGGGGCGGATATTCCGGCGGAACATCTCCATGACCTGCATACCTGCATGCTTTGCCAGCTTGATACGCTCGGAATATACGGCCGGAATGGTTCCGTTTCCTCCAAGTCCCATGCCCAGAGCCTCGGTCAGACAGTTCATGCTGTTGGCCGTGTACATGCCGGAGCAGGAGCCGCAGGTCGGACAGGTCTTTTCCTCAAATTCCCTTACGTCCTCCTCGGTCATTGTGCCTGCCGCATGAGCGCCTACGGCCTCAAACATACTGGAAAGGCTTCGCTTCTGGCCCTTTACATGGCCGGCCAGCATGGGTCCGCCGCTGACAAATACGGTGGGAACGTTGATTCTGGCCGCCGCCATCAGAAGTCCCGGCACGTTTTTATCACAGTTGGGGACCATAACCAGGGCATCGAACTGATGAGCCAGAGCCATACATTCCGTGGAATCGGCAATCAGATCTCTTGTAACCAGAGAATATTTCATTCCCACATGGCCCATTGCGATTCCGTCGCAGACGGCAATGGCCGGGAACACAATGGGTGTTCCGCCGCCCATAGCTACGCCTAATTTTACGGCCTCTACGATCTTATCCAAATTCATATGGCCGGGTACAATCTCGTTGTATGAGCTGACAATTCCTACCAGGGGCTTGTCAAGCTCTTCCGGGGTCAGTCCCAGAGCATTGAATAAACTTCTGTGGGGCGCCTGCTGCATTCCCTTTGTTACCGCATCACTTTTCATACCTGTATTCCTCCTATTCCAGTCGCTGCGCGACAGCACTAATCAATTATTTAATATGTTGTGCAATCAAATCTCCCATTTCCACGGTTCCTACCTTGGTACAGCCCTCGGACATAATGTCGCCTGTACGATAACCTTCCGTAAGCACCTGCTGAACTGCCGCTTCTATGGCATCGGCTTCTTTGTCCAGATCAAAGGTAAACCGAAGCATCATTGCCGCTGAAAGTATCGTTGCAATGGGATTGGCCAGATTCTGTCCGGCTATGTCCGGCGCGGAACCGTGGCTCGGCTCGTAAAGGCCGAACTTTGTATCATTTAAGCTTGCGCTTGCCAACATTCCGATGGAGCCTGTTACCATGCTTGCCTCGTCGGAGAGAATGTCGCCGAACATATTCTCCGTGAGAATCACGTCAAACTGCCCCGGGTCCTTCACAAGCTGCATGGCACAGTTGTCTACCAGCATATGGGAAAGCTCGATTCCGGGATAGTCTTTTGCAACCTCTTCCACGACCTTTCTCCAAAGCCTGGAGGAATCGAGAACATTGGCCTTATCTACGCTGCAGACCTTCTTCCTTCTCTTCCCCGCTATGTCGAAGGCTCTCCTGGCTATGCGGCGGATTTCCTCCACGTTGTATGTAAGTGTGTCTACTGCGGTGAGAATCCCGTCGACTTCCTCGGTTCTGCGCTCTCCAAAGTAAAGGCCGCCGGTCAGCTCCCGCATAATCATCATATCAAAGCCGTCCCCGATAATCTCATCCCGCAGGGGGCAGGCCCTCTTAAGCTCGTTATAGAGCACGGCCGGTCTTAGGTTGGCAAACAGCCCCAGGGACTTGCGCAGCTTCAAAAGTCCTGCTTCCGGTCTCTTTTCCGGCGGAAGCTGATACCAGGGAGAGGTAGCCGCATCGCCGCCGATGGAGCCCATAAGGACCGCATCCTTTGACTTTGCCGTTTCAATAGTCTCATCTGTCAGCGGCACTCCGTGGACATCAATAGAAGCTCCACCCATCAAAAGCTCCGTGTACGCCCATTCATGGCCGTAACGCTCTGCCACGGTATCCAGTACCTTCCTGGCCTCCCTCACAATCTCCGGCCCGATTCCGTCGCCGGGTATTACTGCGATATCTAATTTCATTCTTCATCATCCCTTCTAAAAATGCCTATTGCTAATAATATAGAACAAAAATCCGTTTTTTTCAACTGGAAATTTTATTTCTTTATTTCTTTACAGCAGAAAAGTTATTACATTCCTTGCCGCTCTCCGCACCTGCGTCAATTACTCCTCTGACAGGCACGAAACCAATACTGTTAGGGGGAATAATGCTTTACACCTTAAATATTAATTGTTATAAATAGGATATCTGCTATATAACCAGATACTCGCTGAAAGAGATACTTAATTCACTATTACCATTCTAAGCTCACAAAAGGACAGCCTTCTAACTGCCCTTTTCGCATATACCCTTTTGCTTATCTCCCCTTACACATAAGACCAGCTCCGCCGAATATACATTTCTGCCAGAATCAGGACGCCTAAAACTGTATTATCCGACAATTTACTCATGCTATCCTTCCTTTTTACTTGTATACACAAATATTTATATAATAGCCCACCTGTACATACATGCCTACAATCAGAATTCCATTTGCAGCTATGCCTATCATACTTACCCCAATAGTGCCGTTCCGTTATATTCAAAAAACTGCTGTTCTTTCCAAATTCGGCTACATCTTCACATAGCTTGCCGCCCCGTAAATCCCGGCATCATTTCCAAGCTTCGCAAGGACAAACTTTTTCCCCCGGCACCCCGGCCATACGTATTTCTGATAATATTTCTGTACATATTCAATCAGAATTTCCCCGGCCTTCGACACGCCGCCGCCGATAATAAATGCTTCCGGGTCCACAACAGCTGCCGTGGCCGCCAGAGCATATCCCAGATAATGGCCAAATTTCTCCGCCACCTCCTTTGCTGTCTCATCACCGGCTTTTACGGCGTCAAATACGGCCTTTGCCGTCACCTCTCCCTCCCGAAGAAGTGATGGCTTATCACTTTCCGCCAGCAGCTTCTTCGCCATTCTCACGATTCCCGTAGCAGATGCAAACTGTTCCGCGCAGCCTACGCCTCCGCAGCCGCAGGCCTCCTCTATCTCTCCGTCCACCTTGATATGGCCCACTTCCCCGGCCGCGCCCTCGGACCCCAGAATCACCTTGCCGTCTACAATAATCGCAGCCGCCACTCCGGTTCCCAAGGTAATGAAAACAGCATCTTTATAGCCTCCCGCTCCACCTTTCCAGAGCTCTCCCAGTCCGGCTGTCTTTACATCATTGCCGCCCCTGCAGGGAAGTCCGGTAAGCTCCTCAAGCTCCTTTGCCACATGCTTGTTTCTCCAGCCCAGATTGGCATTCATCACAATCACGCCCTCCGCCGTTACCGGTCCCGGAACACCGAAGCCCACGCCTGTTACCTCTTCTTTCTCAATGCCCTTTTCTTTCATTTTTCCCAGAACGGCCTCCGCCACATCGGGAAGAACCGCCTCCGAATGATTTTCCGTCCGGGTGGGAATTTCCCATTTTTCCAGAAGCTCCCCCTCTACCGTAAACAGGCCCAGCTTAATGGTAGTTCCTCCCACATCAACGCCAAAACAATACTTCTTCATCCTTTTGTATCCCCTTTCTTTTTGTTAAACAGGTTAAACCGTCCTTTCAGAGTACATACGCGTATACTTCTCAAAATACGCCCTTCTTTTGTTTTGATTTTCCGTTCTTTTCCTGCTTTTTCCATTATACCATTACATTGTCCTTATGGGAATAAAAAGAAGTCCTTCACAAAAAGTTTTATCCCTCTGGCGGCAGAAAACAAAATACCAAGGTTACGTCTGATTTTTACGGGATACTCATATATTGGAAAAAACGGAATTTTTAAAAATGAAATGGAATAAGAATCTGAAAAACATCATCGGAACGGCTCTGCTCCTCACCTTTTCCTATTTTGCAGGCCATGAAATCGCTCATATCCAGCACTCAGCCAGTACCAGCGCTGTTCTTCCCGCAGGCAGCAGCGCTTCCGCAAACTGGGGTTTAAGCTTCCGGGAGGAAGGAAAGGCTCCTGCCGGCAACGCCTCCGCCTCCTACTTAAAGGATTTCGACGCCTATTTTGTGGAAGAAACGGAAGAGAAAAAAATCTACCTCACCTTCGACTGCGGCTTTGAAAACGGCAATACGCCCGCCATCCTAGACGCACTCAAAAAGCACAATGCACCTGCCACATTTTTTATAGTAGGAAATTATATGGAAACCAGCCCGGACCTGGTAAAGCGCATGGTGTCGGAAGGCCACACCGTAGGAAATCATACATATCATCATCCTGACATGTCCAAGATCGGAGAAATGACAGCTTTTCAAAAGGAGCTTTCGGACTTAGAGACGCTCTATGAGGAAGCCATCGGCCAGCCTATGGCAAAATACTACCGTCCTCCCCAGGGCGTCTACAGCGAAAGCAATCTGAAAATGGCTCAGGAGCTGGGATACAAAACCTTTTTCTGGAGCCTGGCCTATGTGGACTGGTATCAGGATCAGCAGCCCTCCCATGAGGAAGCCTTCGCCAAGCTGATTCCCCGCATCCATCCCGGAGCAGTCGTGCTGCTGCATAATACCTCCAAAACAAACGGGGAAATCCTGGATGAACTGCTGACAAAGTGGGAGGAGCTTGGATATAGCTTTCATCCCTTAAGCGAGCTGACCGGAGAACCGCTTGGAGATATACTGCCAAAGCCAAGCAAAACGACCGGATCAAATTCTTAGTATATGGACCATATAAACATGGAGAGCTTAGAAATCAGGCAGACCATGAATCTCATTTTAAGTTGAATCAGACAAAAAATAAACAAATGAAAAATCCCAGAAATCACAGATATATATCTCCCCTGTGATTCCTGGGATTTACTGTCTCTCAGGCTTTATTCCGTTCCCGTTCACTCCGTGACTGGCAACTTTATTCGTTACTGTTCACACGCCGCTGTTCTGCCAAGCGTTTCCACACATTTTGTGCGGAAATCCCGAGTTTTTCAACGCGAAACTGCATCTTTTCGAGATTTCTGTGCATTGTGAAGCGCGTCACTGGTTACGGAGTTAGCAGTAACCTCTATTCCTCTTCAATTCGTATACTGCCAATCACCGGCATCTCCACCGGCTTATTCCAGGTCTTTGCCCCGTAAGTAGGAACCTCCGCAATGGCATCCAGAACCTCAAACCCGGAAACCATCTGCCCAAAGGCCGCATACCGTCCGTCCAGCTTATGGGCATCCTGATGCACTACAAAAAACTGAGTTCCGGCCGTGTCATAATCATCATCCCTGGCCATCGACAGGGCGCCCCGCTTATGCTCCACCGGATTGGGAATCCCATTTTCCTCAAACTCTCCTTTGATATGCCACTCACTGTCCGTCATAATATCATTGTCCGGGGAGCCGGCCTGTATCACATAGTCCTTCACAATACGGCACCAGGCCAGACCGTCATAGAAGCCGCTTCTTACCGTATCCGCAAAATTTTTCACCGTAATCGGAGCAAGCTCCGGGTACAGTTCAAAGACCATATCCCCGAAGCCCTCCGTAGTAATAATACATCTCATAGCTTAATGTGCCAGAACTTTCGCATTCTGGAAGTAAATATTGGATGAGGAAACCATATAAACGCCCTCAATGTAATCTTTAATCAGATAGGTATTAGACTTATAATACAGCCCAAGCACCGGATACTCCGCAGACACAAGCTCATCCGCCTGCAGCACCAGCTCCGCAAACTTCGCCGGGTCCTTCTCTACCTTGATCTGATCTACAATCGCATCATAATCCGGATTGCTGTAGAAAGAGTTGTTGGTCACATCATTTGTATACAGAAGCGGAAGGAAGCTCATGGGATTTACATAATCCGCACTCCAGCCCATTGCTGCCACCTCATAGTTGCCGGACTGTACCGCGTCATAGAATACGGCCCACTCCGCGGAGCTTACCTCTACGGTAATTCCAAGGTTCTTCTCCCACATTTCCGCAATGGCTTCTGCAATCTTCTTTACGTTATCATCAGAATAGAAGGAAAGCTGTAAGGTCGGGAAGCCCTCTCCGTCCGGATAACCGGCCTCCGCCAGAGCTGCCTTTGCGCCCTCCACATCAGCCGTAGAGGACAGTCCGAAGTCAGAACGTCCCTCCGTCACATCTTTTCCGTCCACCACATAACCGGGAGCCAGGAAGCTGTATGCCGGCTGGCCGTCTACCTGAGCCACATTGTTAATCAAAGCCTCGCGGTCAATTGCCAGGTTCAGAGCCTTTCTTACCAGAGGATTGTTATAAGGCTCCTTGGAGCAGTTGATATCATAGTATACGGTTCCGTAGTTGGGTGTTGATACAAGACCCGCGTTCTCCGCTTTCAGACGGGCAAGATCACTGGAAGGAACGGTTCTCACACCGTCCACTTCGCCGCTCTCATAAGCAGTCAGCGCCGTGGAGGTATCCAGAACATAGCGGAAGGTCAGCTTTTCAAGCGTTACGTTTTCCGCATTCCAGTAGTTTTCATTTTTCTCCAATACCATGCTTTCGCCCATGTTCATCTCGGTAATCTTAAAGGGTCCGTTGCTCACATAAGCTTCTGCGGAAGCAGTCCACTTGTCGCCGTTTGCCTCAATGGTTGCCTGCTGAACCGGGAAATATACCCACATGCTTACCAGGTCGATAAAGTAGGGGCAGGAAGCCTTCAAAGTGAACTCCAGGGTGTTGTCGTCCAGAGCCTTGATTCCCACATCCTCTGCGGAAGCCGTTCCGTCATAGAACTCCTGTCCGTTTACCACATAGTCGGAAATCATATTCACATACTGAGAGGTTGTCTCCGGGGTCAGAACGCGAAGTGCGGAATATACATAATCGTTTGCCGTCAGAGCCGTTCCGTCGCTCCATTTCAGTCCTTCTCTCAGATGGAAGGTAAATACGGTAAGGTCGTCGTTAGACTCCCAGGACTCCGCATTTCCGGGAACAACCTCGCCTTTCTCGTCGTAGGTTACAAGACCCTCAAAGCAGTTGCTTAAGAAGGGAGTTGCAAATGAGTTGTTGGTTACATTGGGGTCGATGCCGTCCGGCTCATTGTTGAGCACGAAAACCATTTCCTGGGTATCCGCAAGCTCTCCCCCTCCGGCTCCTTCGGTATCTCCCGGCTCTTCCCCCTCCGGGGTTTCGGGAGCCGCCTCAATATCATCGATGGTCTGAGGCTCGTCAGCCGCCTTGTTTCCGCAGCCGGCCATGAGCATTGTACCCACCAGGCTTACGGCAAGAAGCATGCTTAATAACTTCTTTTTCATAATGTTTATCCTCCTTATTTTAGGTTGCTGCGCAACAGCGCTAAAGAGTAATTTCTCAGTATCCCTTTTTAATTACTCTTTTTGAGCAGCCATATATTATGACCGCACTTTATGTTTCAGATACGCCTTTTCGAAACGCATCGGGAAACCGCTCTGATTGAAATGATTCAAATCCTTCCCCGGATATCTGCCCTGCCGCATCCATCAAATGACGGCTTCACGGCCGCCCGGCTTATTGTCCGCAGAGGTGACAGGCCACCCTGTGTCCTTTGCCCACATCCACAAGCTTTGGCGTCACCTGGGAACATTCAGGCTTGGCATAGGGACACCGCGTATGGAAGCGGCAGCCGGAAGGCGGATTGATAGGACTTGGAATATCGCCCTCAATACTGCTCTTCTCCTTCTGCCTTGCCAGCTTCGGATTGGCAATGGGAACACTTCCCAAAAGCCCCTTTGTATAAGGATGGAGGGGATTTTTATAAATCTCGTCCGCCTCACTCATTTCCACCAGCTGTCCCAGATACATCACGCCCACATCATCAGAGACGTAACGCACCATAGAAAGATCGTGAGCGATAAAGAGATAGGACAGTCCCTTTTCCTCCTGAAAATCCTTCAAAAGATTAATCACCTGTGCCTGGATAGACACATCCAGGGCCGAAATCGGCTCATCACAGATAACAAGCTGCGGCTCCAGAATCAAAGCCCGCGCAATTCCCACACGCTGACGCTGCCCGCCGGAAAATTCATGGGCGTAGCGGTTGGCATGCTCCTTTGTCAGTCCCACACGCTCCAGCATGGGGTAGACAAGCTCGTTGGACTCCTCCTTATTTTTCACCATTTTATGGGCCAGAAGAGGCTCGGCAATAATGTCGCGCACGGTCATTCTGGCATTTAAGGAAGCGTAAGGGTCCTGGAAGATCATCTGCATTTTCTTCCGATAGGGCATTAACTCCTTCTGCTTCATATTGGTAATATCCGTACCGTCCAGGATAATCTGCCCGGCGGTGGGATCGTACATGCGGATAATGGTTCTCGCGCAGCTTGATTTGCCGCAGCCGGACTCACCCACCAGTCCCAGAGTTTTTCCTCTTTCCAGGGTGAAGCTGATACCGTCTACCGCATGAACAATCTGCTTTTTTCCTGCCTTAAAATGCTTGGTGAGGTCTTTCACCTCTAAAATATTCTGCTCGCTCATAGCCTACACCTCTCTGCGAAAGGGATTGTTCTCATCTGCCGGCGCATCCGGGTACAACAGGAAGCAGCGGGAGCTGTGTCCCTCTTCCACCCGGATAAATTCCGGCAGCTTTGCCCCGCAGAGCTTTCTGGCATAGGGACAGCGCGGCGCAAAAGGACAGCCGGCCGGAGGATTCGTCATATCGGGCGGCGATCCGGGAATGGGTTTCAGCCGCACAGCCTTGTCCTGCTCCATATCGGGGATGGAATTTAAAAGGCCCATTGTATAAGGATGGCTCGGATGCTCAAAAATCTCATCAATCGGCGCCTCCTCCATAACAAGGCCGCCGTACATCACAATCACGCGGTCACAAAGCTCCGCCACCACACCCAGGTCATGGGTAATGAAAATAATGCTTGTCCCGTATTCCTTCTCAAGCTCCCGAAGCTGGCGCAGAATCTGATCCTGAATGGTTACGTCAAGAGCCGTGGTCGGCTCATCCGCAATCAGCAGCTCCGGCTTGTTGGCCAAAGCCATCGCAATCATAACCCTCTGGCGCATACCGCCGGAAAACTCATGGGGATAGCATTTGTACCGCTTCTCCGGCTCCGGAATCCGCACCTTTGCAAAAAGCTCCAGCACGGCCTTTTTTGCCTCTTCCCCGGAAATATCCTTATGGTGCTCAAGAAGCATCTCGGCTACCTGCTTTCCCACGGGAATCAGGGGATTCAGGGAGGACATGGGGTCCTGGAAGATCATGGAGATCTTTTCGCCGCGTATCTCGCGCATCCGCTTCCTGGCCGCTCCTATCAGCTCTTCGCCGTCAAAGCGGATGGAGGAACCCTCCTTAATCCGGGCCGTATCCGCAAGCAGATGCAGGATGGACATGGAGGTTACGCTCTTGCCGCTGCCGGACTCCCCCACAATGCCCAGGATTTCGCCCTTTCCCACGGAGAAGCTCACACCCCGTACCGCCTGGACCTCTCCGTTGCTTGTCATAAAGGATACTTTTAAATTGTCTATATTTAAAATCGGTTCCATAGTACTCTCCTATTCCAGTTCCGTATATCCTTTCCAATTCACCTGCTGAAAATCAATTTCCAGTCACAGATACATGTGCCTGTAAATCGATTTGTGCATTGGAAAGGATATACTGATTCCAGTTCCGTATATCCTTTCCAATACACTTGCCGGAAATCAATTTCCAGTCACAGATACATGCGCCTGTAAATCGATTTGTGCATTGGAAAGGATATACTGATTCCAGTCTTATTCCAGTTCCGCATCCCCCCATTCACCACGCAGACACAGGAGATGAATTTCCGGCCGCAAAGTACACGCGTCCGTAAATCCATCTGGGTGGTGACTGGGGGTATGCTGATTATAACCCTATTTCTTAAGCTTCGGGTCCAGTGCATCCCGAAGGCCGTCGCCTACGAAGTTGAAGGCAAACATAATAAGGCAGATAACCAGGGCCGGGATAAACATTTGGTGAGGACAGGAGCGCAGATTCTCCGTCGCATCGTTGCACATGGTTCCCAGACTGGCAAGAGGCGGCTTTAATCCAATGCCCAGATAGCTCAAAAACGCCTCCATAAAAATCGCGGAAGGAATCAGCATCGTCACCGTAACCAGAATGGAACCCATTGCATTCGGTATCAGATGCTGCAATAAAATGGTCTTGGTGGAAGATCCGATGGTTCTGGCCGCCATGACAAATTCCTGCTGCTTAAGGCTTAAAACCTGTCCCCGGACCACCCGGGCCATATCCACCCAGTACACGGTTCCCAGAGCAATGATAATACTCTGCAGACCTGATTCCAGATACACCATAATCAAAATCACATATAATGTCAGTGGTATGGTGCTGATAATATCTACGATACGCATCATCACGGTATCCACCATGCCGCCCGCATAGCCGGAAATTCCGCCGAAGAGAATCCCGATGATCATATTCACGGCCGCCGCCACAAATGCTACCATCAGAGACACCCTTGTGCCGTACATCAGGCGGGTAAGGATATCCCTGCCAAGGCTGTCCGTTCCCAGTACATAGGACTTATTCCAGACATGAGCGGAAGGGTAAATGACACGTGTCTGGGGATCTGCAATCACATAAGGCTTCGCGCCGTAATAGAGCGCCACCTCCGTACCGCTGCAGTCAAAAATCGTCATGGAAGAATCCGATTCCTCCCGCACCTTTTTCAGCTGATTTCCCATTGTGCCGTCCTTATTCACCCGCACTACCTTGAGAGCCTGGGTCACATACAGATAACCGGAGCCGTCCGGCGTCTCATAGACCTTCATCCGCGGCGGGATGTTGACTACCTCCAGATTCTGCGTGGAATAGCTGTAATCCGTAAACATAGGACCCAAAAGGGCAAACAGCATCAGAATCACAATCATAATCAGGCCGCCGATGGCCGTGGGCTTATGCCGGAAGCGAAACCACACGTCTCCGGCAAAGGTTCTGTTTTTACTCCATATCTTTTCCCGGTCCTCGTTGGAGGCGCCGAGCATTTCCCATTTATTTTCCATACTTCTTCCCGTCCTTACTCATACTTGATTCTGGGGTCAATGAGGCAGTAGAAAATATCCACCAATAAGATCATTGCCATCAAAAAACTTGCATAAAAAATGGTTACGCCCATGATGGTCGTGTAATCTCTCTGGGATACACTCGTTACAAAATAACCCCCAAGACCGGGAATCGCGAAAATTTTCTCAATGACAAAGCTGCCGGTCAGCAGACCTGCAATGGTGGGGCCAAGAACGGTGATAACCGGAATCAGGGCATTCCGCATGGCATGCTTTAAAATAACCTTGATCTCCGACAATCCCTTTGCCCGGGCAGTCCGTATGTAGTCCTGACCCATAACCTCCAGAAGACTTGAGCGCATCAGCCGGGCCATATAGCTGATGGAATAGCCGCCAAGGGCCACCACGGGGAGTATATAGCCCTTCCAGGTATCCAGACCGTAGGTGGGAAGCACATTGAGTTTAAAAGAAAATACGTATATCAGAACCGAAGCAATGACAAAGGACGGAATGGTCACGCCGATGGTGGCGAAGGCCATCAGCAGCATGTCCTGCCATTTTCCGTTTTTTACGGCGGCCATGATTCCCATTGGAATCGCAGCCAGAAGCACGAACACAATGGTGATAAAGCCAAGCCGGGCGGATACAGGAAAGCCGTTTTCCACAAAGTCGTTGACTTCCTTGCCGGGGTACTTGTAGGAGGGACCCAGATCGCCCCTTAATACTCCGGTCACATATTCATAAAACTGCTCCGGCAGCGGCCTGTCCAAATGGTACTTGGCATTCAGCGCGGCCTCTACCTCCTCACTCATATTCCGGTCGCTGGTAAACGGCCCTCCCGGTACTGCGTGCATAATGCAGAATGTCAGCAGCATAATTAAAAAGAGCGCCACAAGCATCATTCCCAGCCGCTTTGCAAAATATCGAATCATCTTTTTCCACTCCGTTTTTTCAATACCCTTAGATATCCCTTTTATGCATGTCTTTCCGGGAGACGGACTTCTCTTTGGATTTCAATATTCCATTTAAAGCGTTCATCTGTCTTTCCCATGCGTACAAAGGGCATAATATTTTATAATTATACCTCTTGTCTTTCCTTGTTGTCAATTATGAATCGGATTTGTTGGAAAAAAACTTTTTAGCGCTTTTCAGCGGTGAAGTCGCTATTGTATTGTTGATTTCTTAACTATTTAGCAACAATTCTATACAAAATCGTAAAAATGTAAGAAAGTAACCGTCTTCCTCAAAGGGAACAGGTTACTTTCTGTTATTACCGTGTATGATTGAAATTCAAGGCAGTACTTTTACGATTGTATAAGTATAATATATTTATTATATTCATTCAAAGCAGGCGATTTATACTGCGCCGCATTGACTGCACAGGTATTAACTTAAGGAATTTCGGCTATAAAGCATACCTGAAAAACCTCATATTTCAGTTGCATAATATATTCTTCTGAGGTTTAAGTTAATGACATTGGTTCACTCGTCAATGTCAGTTCGTTAAGAACATCGGCTATCGCTTATGCGATGGCGCAATCAAATCACCTTCCATTATTTTACTCCACAATCTGCAGGTCCTTGGAAGCCTTATTCAGTACTTCGCAGCCGTTTTCTGTCACAAGTACCAGATCTTCGATACGAACGCCGAATTTTCCGGGGAGGTAGATGCCCGGCTCTACGGAGAATACCATGCCCGGCTCCAGGGGAAATTCTGAGGCGCTTCCCACATCGGGCGGCTCGTGACATTCCAGGCCGACGCCGTGGCCCAGGCGGTGGGTAAAATAGGGGCCATAGCCTCCCTCGGTGATTATGTCTCTGGCCGTTTTGTCAAGCTCGGACAGGAATACGCCGGGTTTGATCCGTTGGATAGCCGCCAGGTTCGCCTTTTTTACCAGATCGTAGACCCTGCGCTGCTCCTCTCCCGCTTCCTTATAGAAAACAGTTCTGGTCATATCACACCAATAGCGGCCAAAAGGGATGAAAATATCGAAGATAACACTGTCTCCCGGCTTCAGCACCGTGCCGTCGCCGTTGTGGTGGGGATCGGCCCCGTTTGGGCCAAAGCATACCAGCTGCGTGCCCTCACAGTCGGCCCCCCGCTCCAGATAGAGGCGGTTTACCTGGGCGGCAAGCTGATTTTCCACAGCCCCCTCCCTTACCCGGGAAATCATAAGCTCCACAACCTCGTCATTCAGGGCGGAGCTGCGGCGAAGGGCTTCGATTTCCTGTGCATCCTTTAACATTCTGGCCCTGTCCACAGGCGCGGAGCCATGAACCGGCTTCACATCCGGGCGCAGCTCCATAAGGCTGATAAGGAATTTGCTGGACCAGAATTTGTCAATGCCCAGGGAGCCTGCTTTTACGTGCTTTGCAAGCTCTTCCACGGGATTTTCCCCGTCCTTGTGGGTGTAAAGAGGCAGACCCTCTTGAGGCGCAATGCCGAAGATCTCATTTCCAAATAAGATTGACTGTCCCCCATCGTCCAGGTACAGGGCTATCATCCGCTCGTGGGGTTCGATCCACAGGCCCGTCAGATAATAGATTGAGGCCGTAGAGGATACGATGAGCTGGGATAAGCCTTCCTGCTTCATATTGGCGATGATACGTTTTTTTCTGTCTTGATTCATATTTTCACTCTTTCCTGATAGCCTGCTTTCCCTGCCTGTTCCTGATATGGGCAAATGAGGCTATCTATGTTGTGCTTTCTGTATACAAAAATACTCCACTGAACAGTGGAGCACAAATTTTGTATTTACACCTTTTTCTGCAAATAAGGATATTTTAGACCGTTTTTAGTTCCTGTTCATTCTGCGGCCTGGAATAATGTTTTCTTAAGAATCAGATAACAGGGGCTGCCGCAAAATAAGACAGCCCCTTTAAATCCATATTTAATATTCTGTTTGCTTATCGCTTACTTATAGTTTACAATCTTGCCAAAATCCGGTTTCAGAGCCGCGCCGCCTACCAGACCGCCGTCGATGTCTGCCTGTGCAAACAGATCTGCTGCGGTGTTGGCATTGACGGAACCGCCGTACTGGATGCGGATAGCCTCTGCGGTTGCCTCGTCGTAAATCTCAGCGATGCACTTACGGATATCGGCGCATACTTCCTGTGCCTGCTCGGTGGTTGCGGTCTTGCCGGTTCCGATAGCCCAGATCGGCTCGTATGCAATCACGGCTGTCTTAGCCTGCTCTGCGGTGATTCCCAGGAAGCCTACTTTTACCTGCTGACGGATGAAATCCATCGTTACGCCCTGCTCTCTCTGTGTCAGAGATTCGCCGCAGCACATAATGGGAGTGATGCCGTGCTCAAATGCCTTGTGCATCTTCTTGTTGATATCCTCGTTGGTCTCGCCGAAGTACTCTCTTCTCTCGGAATGTCCAAGGATAACATATTTTACGCCTACGTCTGTGAGCATTGCCGGAGAAATCTCGCCTGTATAAGCGCCCTTCTCCTCAAAGTACATATTCTCGGCGCCTACCTGGATGTTGGAACCCTTTGCTGCTTCCAAAACCGGGATAATGTCAATTGCCGGTACGCAGAATACAACGTCCACTTCGTCGTTTGCTACCAGGGGCTTTAAGGTATTCACCAGTTCTACTGCCTCGCTGGGGGTCATGTTCATCTTCCAGTTGCCGGCGATGATTTTCTTTCTTGCCATTGTTCTATTCTCCTTTTTGTCAATTCTTATTCCATATCATTCACTTTGCAGTGCCCAATTTGGGCTATCGCCTGTTCCCCGCAGTGCCCAACTCGGAAAATCAAAGATTTTCCTCATTGTCGGGCTGTCGCCCTATCGGGACAGTCATTGACAAATCTGCCTGCCAGCAGTCAATTTGTCACTGCCTGCCCCGGCACTGCTCATAGCTATCACATATCGTCTGCTGCCGCTACACCCGGAAGCTCTTTGCCTTCCAAAAATTCCAGAGAGGCGCCGCCGCCTGTGGAAATGTGGCTCATCTTATCCGCAAAGCCCAGCTGATTAACGGCTGCTGCGGAATCGCCGCCGCCGATGATGGTGGTTGCGTCTGTCTCAGCCAGGGATTTTGCTACGGCGATGGTTCCCTTTGCCAGAATGGGATTCTCAAATACGCCCATAGGTCCGTTCCATACAACGGTCTTAGCGGACTTTACTGCCTCTGCGTACAGCTCTGCGGTTTTGGTTCCGATATCGAGACCCATCTTGTCTGCCGGGATTGCATTGGAATCCACTACGGAAACCTCGATCTCTGCGTCAATGGGGTTCGGGAACTCAGCGGCAATGGTAGTGTCAACCGGAAGCAGCAGCTTCTTGCCAAGCTTCTCGGCCTTTGCAATCATTTCCTTGCAGTAGTCAAGCTTTTCATCATCCACAAGAGAGGTTCCGATCTCGCAGCCCTGTGCCTTTAAGAAGGTGTAAGCCATACCGCCGCCGATGATCAGGGTATCGCACTTCTCCAGCAGATTTGCGATTACGTTCAGCTTGTCTGCAACTTTTGCGCCGCCTAAGATGGCTACGAAAGGTCTTACGGGGTTCTCCACCGCATTTCCAAGGAAATCAATCTCCTTCTGCATCAGGTAGCCAACGGCACACTCGCCGCCCTTTGCGCGGACTACGTCGGTTACGCCTGCTACGGAAGCATGTGCCCGGTGGGAGGAACCGAATGCGTCGCATACGTATACATCGCAGAGATCGGCAAGCTCTTTGGAGAAGTCCTCACCGTTCTTGGTTTCCTCTTTGCCGCGGAAACGTGTATTCTGAAGGAGTACTACATCGCCCTCGTTCATAGCTGCTACGGCTGCTGTTGCGGCCTCGCCTGTTACGTTGTAATCGGATACAAAGTTTACCGGCTTGCCGAGCTTCTCAGCCAGACGCTCCGCAACGGGCGCTAAGGACTCGCCCTCGTTGGGTCCGTTCTTTACTTTTCCCAGGTGGGAGCAGAGAATCACCTTTCCGCCGTCGTCGATTAATTTCTGAATGGTGGGAAGGGCTGCTTTGATACGTGTCTCGTCTGTGATTTTGCCGTCCTTTAAGGGTACGTTGAAATCACATCTTACCAGGACACGTTTTCCCTTTACGTTGATATCGTTTACTGATTTTTTATTTAATCCCATGTTATCTGCCTCCTGCTTTCTTTATGGTTGGTAAAGAAGGTACTTCTCTACCCATCATACGGGCGCCGTACCGCATCCGCAGATGCGTTCCTTCTGCGCTTTTTGTATGTTGGAAAAAAGGGTCCGGTCCAAAGACCGGACCCTTAAAGGTCTTAATTCGTTACTGGCCACAATGTGAACAGTAATCTTAATTCCCGTACATCTTCCGTCTGCTCTAATCTGCCAAACCGCCTGATTATGCTAACTCAGCGAAGTACTTAATTGTACGAACCATCTGAGAAACGTAGGAGTTCTCATTGTCATACCAGGAAACAACCTCTACCTGGGTCTTTCCATCGGGAAGCGGAGAAACCATAGTCTGAGTTGCATCGAACAGAGAACCGAATCTCATGCCAACGATATCGCTGGATACGATCTCATCCTCGGTGTAGCCGTAGGACTCGGTGGTTGCTGCCTTCATAGCTGCGTTGATCTCTTCCTTGGTTACGCTCTTGTTTACAACTGCAAACAACAGAGTGGTGGAACCTGTGGGGGTCGGTACACGCTGTGCAGCGCCGATGAGCTTGCCGTTCAGTTCCGGAATAACCAGACCGATTGCCTTAGCTGCGCCTGTGCTGTTGGGAACGATGTTGATAGCTGCCGCACGGCTTCTTCTAAGGTCGCCCTTTCTCTGCGGTCCGTCCAGAGGCATCTGATCGCCTGTGTAAGCATGGATGGTGCACATAATTCCGGACTCGATGGGAGCCAGGTCATTCAGAGCCTTTGCCATAGGAGCCAGGCAGTTTGTTGTACAGGAAGCTGCGGAAATTACAGTATCCTCTTTCTTCAATGTCTCATGGTTTACATTGTAAACGATGGTAGGCAGGTCATTTCCGGCCGGAGCGGAGATAACAACCTTCTTAGCGCCTGCGGTGATGTGTGCGGATGCCTTGTCCTTGGAGGTGTAGAAGCCTGTACACTCCAGAACTACGTCAACATCCAGGTCTCCCCAGGGAAGCTCTGCTGCGTTAGCCTTTGCATAGATCTTAATCTCTTTTCCGTCAACTACGATAGAATCTTCTGTTGCAGATACGCTGTCTGCCAGAGCGTACTTACCCTGAGAAGAATCATATTTTAATAAGTGTGCAAGCATCTTGGGGCTTGTTAAATCGTTGATTGCAACTACTTCGTAGCCTTCTGCACCAAACATCTGTCTGAATGCAAGTCTTCCGATACGTCCGAAACCGTTGATTGCTACTTTTACTGCCATTTTTCAATTCCTCCTAAAAATAAATTTTATTTATTTTTTTCCTGCGGACCCTCTTTTTGGGAAAAGCCCGCAATCTGGTATTAATTGTACCGAATCCCTTTAAAAATTTCAAGACCTAATTGAAATTTTATGCTTACTTTTTGATAATCCCGCTCCTGTACACGGTTTCCCGAGATTTCTGAAAAAATTTTATCATGAAAAACAGCTTTCCGTCATAATATGATTAACTCACTAACAGTAATCGGAATAAAAATCTTTTAATTGCTGCGGGCATCCCAGGCACGACGTACCGCTGATACCATCTCGTCCACCATAGCCTCTCTGTTTGCCGCCTTTGCTATACCGGAAGAAGATCCGGTCGCATCAGCACCGGAAAAAATTGTATTATATACATCCTGTCCATTGGAGATTCCTGCCGCAAGAAGCACCAAAATATTTGGATTCACATCCTTTACGGCCCGTATCGCTGCCTGAGCATATTCCGGTCCGCTGGTAGTATCTGTGCCAATCAGCTCCGAAGGTTCCGCAACAATGATATCCGGATTCATCCGTGCAATCAAGGATGCCTCCGCAATAGAATCCGCACAAACAATGGTAGACATTCCCAGTTCCTCCGCACGTCGTATCGTTTCCTTTAAAATATGAACAGAAATTTGTTTTTCCGTATGATTTAACATTACGCCCTCTGCTCCAACCGCCATAAGAGATTCCGGTAATATATCTGCCAATCCTCTTCCCGGCCTCAGACAATCCATATGAGGCGCAAACACATGGATATTTCGTGTTGCCGCCTTCACACGTGAAATGTCCACAAAGGGTGTTGTAAAAATAATGTCTACCTGGTATCTTTCCGAAGCCTTATCCGCTGCTTTTGCCAAAGCCAGTATGTCATCCCCGTAGAGATAGGATTTGGGGCCTATTTCAAAAAACGGAGCCTTTATAGAACAATTTGAATTCATACCTTTCTCCTACTTTTTATAGAAAACATTGTAAATTTAATCTGCTTTATCAAAAATATTATGGAATGCTCAGCAATACGGCGCCTAAAACAGCCGCCAGTACTCCAAACACCTTTGACCGCGTAAAATGTTCTTTAAAGAAAATTCCCGAAAATACGGCCGAAAGTATCAGCGTGCCTCCATTTCCTATCATATAGAACATGGCGGCACTGACATATCGAAACAAAATCAATACACCGCTCATATAAATGGGAAGAATAGAGCTGCAAAGCACCAAAAACAACACGGATTTCTTGTTCAGTACAAGCGTTTTGGGCGCTTCCGCTCCGTTCCCCGCAAAAAGACCGCACATACAAAGTACTGCCATAGATAAATATATTGTCACAATCATTTCCGAATGTTCCTGATATTTCAGCAAAATCTGCTGTGTACTGATAAGCTGATTATAGATTCCCACAGCAGCCGCCCCAAAAGCACAGTAAAACAAATATCTACCGGATCGCTTTTTGCTCCCTGAACCGGCTTCTTTTTGGAACTCATTCAAATTAAAAAACACCATTGAAATCAAAGTTATCAGAAAACCGGCCGCCTGTACCGTTCGAAAGCTTTCCCCATAGACAAATATGGTAACAAACAGAGGAATAAGCGTACCTCCAAAACAGCCACAAATATTGAAAAAGGAATAAGAGCCGCCGGCTGTTGCATATATCAGTGCCGAATATGTACCAAACAGAAAAAAGGCCCCTGCTATTCCTAACAATACCGTAATTTTGGAGGGTCTGTAGGAAAACCCATTGGAAGCAAATATAATCATCGCTGTCGCAGCACCTGTAAATGCAGAATACACAAGAGAAACATTTCTTCTTTTCCCCGGATAGTGTATGGAAAACATGCGGCAGAAAAGTCCCTGAAGAGCATTTAACAGGATCAGCATCAGAATTAGCACATTTACCATACTGCCACCCCTTTATACATGATAAGTCCGTGATATTATAATTCCGTATAATCCTTTTTATAACGGAATGAAGTTCCCCATGCTTCCCGCCGGACAAAATACATGTCATTCATCTCTTGGTTCGGCCAAAGAGTCATGATTTTAAATACCTCGTCGCAGCTTCTGTTGTCGATCCAGTGAAACACTCCGCCTGGTATAAAAATAATATCTCCGGCCTTGACTTTATAATGAATTTCCTCGTCATCCTCCTTTCCTGTTCCGGTAATTACCTCCGCGCCCTCCTGACAGCTGACCACATAATAAATTTCCGCCTTCTCATGGCTGCCGCCTCCTAATCTGGTATGGGGCTGCAGTGTTCCGCAATTCATATTGATAGCAGGCTCCCCTACCAATTCTTCTCCCATCATCATAATGGAAGAGTATGCGTCATTGCATACATATGGTTCCAGCATTTCTTCTCTGATAAATGTTGATTTTTTCATTTCATTACATCCTTTCTCTTTTATTCCTTATTAGTCACAGCAAATTCTATTTTTATATTTTAGTTGCTGATTGTTAGTTTGCTCTTCGGATCAAATACATGGATTTTTTCCAGATCTATGGCCAGACTAACCGCATCTCCGCTTTTTAAATCCGTATCGGAAGATTTCGCACAATACTGCTTGTCCTCAATCCAAAAATAAATCAGTTCTTCCGATCCTAAATTTTCCACAATCCCGGCTTTGACTTCAATTCTTTGATAACGGGCATTTATTTCCGGTATATCGGCCGCATAACGGATATGTTCCGGACGGACACCAACAATCACCTCCTGTTCCAGATAGCCTCCATCTTCAACAGCCTTTGCCTTTTCTGCCGGCAGTAAAAGCTTAAATCCGGAAATGGAAACCTTAATGCCGTCTTTATCCTTTATTGCCCTGCCGTTGAAAAAATTCATAGCCGGAGAACCGATAAATCCGGCCACAAACATATTGCTTGGCTGACGATAAAGCTCATTGGGGGATGCAATTTGTTGAATCACTCCACCCTCCATAACAACAATGCGGGTCCCCATAGTCATCGCTTCCACCTGATCATGTGTCACATAAATAACCGTCGCATTCAGACGTTTATGAAGATTGGTAATTTCCGTACGCATCTGAACCCTCAGCTTTGCATCTAAATTGGACAGGGGCTCATCCATCAGAAATACGGCAGGATTACGGACAATGGCCCGTCCCAGAGCAACCCGTTGCCTCTGTCCTCCTGAAAGAGCCTTGGGCTTTCGATCTAACAATGCGGTAATTCCCAGAATTGTTGCCGCCTCATTCACTTTTTTTCGTATTTCCTCTTTCGGAACATGTTTCAGTTTGAGACTGAATGCCATATTTTCAAAAACCGTCATATGAGGATACAGCGCATAATTCTGAAAAACCATAGCAATATTCCGGTCCTTTGGATGCACCTTATTGACTATGGTTCCGTCAATAGAGATTTCACCATCCGTTATCTCCTCCAATCCTGCAATCATCCGCAATGTAGTGGATTTCCCGCAGCCGGAAGGTCCTACAAAGATAATAAATTCACCCTCCTGTATTTCCAAATTAAAATTATCTACCGCCTTAAATCTCTTCGTCTTTTTGTTCATAGGCTCATACACTTTTGTTACATTCCGAAATTCAATATTTGCCATATTCTCACCTCATCCCTTAATACCGGCCGTTGCCATTCCCTCAACAATATTTTTTTGGAATATAAGATAAAATATCATTTGCGGAATCATCAACAATGTGGCCGCACGCAGCATTGCACCGTAATCCGTTGCATAATTAACCTTAAACATCAGCGTTGCCATCGGAACCGTATAATTTGACTGATCTGACAGAAGGATATTCGCGATTGGAAATTCATTCCAGATAGTGAGGAAATTGATAATCAATGCTGTCATAAATACGGGTTTAATGGTTGGAAGCACTACCTGAAACATAACCTGAAACAGACTGCATCCGTCTATAATTGCCGCCTCCTCCAATGCAACCGGAACAGAGCGCAAACCTCCTACCAAAATCAAAGTTGCAAAGGGCACCTGCAGTGCAATATAGGGTAAGATCAAAGAACCAAAGGCTTCCAACTCCCGTCTTTAGAAGTTAACACCATATTCTTTCGAAGCAAATCGTATGTCCTATCCTCTTTCAACGCCTTGAAATAAGGCTTTTTTTATTTCCCAATACTCTTGCAAATTTATTTTTTCTTTGATATAATAATGGCGTTAGTGGCGTTATTATCCCGGAGGATTTTATTATGGCATATTACTTAAAGAAAACTAAACTCAAAGGACGTACGTATCTCTCCATTGATGAAAGCTTTTATAGCCATGAAAAGCATGGCACCGCTCACAAATGTTTCAAATCTCTTGGCTCTGTGGAAACCTGGATCGAAAAAGGACTCCCTGACCCTATCGCACATTTTCAAAAAGAAGTAGACTCTTTAAACATGGAAAAGGCTCAGGCCGGCGTTCCTAAAATATCCCAAATCTCCCCGCTTCTTTTCCTTGGCTATTTTCCCCTCAAGGCACTCCTTGAAAAAATGCATATCCAAAAATATGTTGATTATTTTAAACTTACTAACGACTTTTCCTTTGATCTTTATGAACTCTTATCTTCTTTGATTTTTGCCAGAGCCGTACATCCGTGCAGCAAATACAAAACTTTTCATGAAGTCCTTCCGAACCTTTACGGCTCCATTCACTTTTCTTACGACCAGCTCCTACACGGCCTGGCCTTCCTTGGAAACGATTATGAAAAGTTCATCGAAATATTTACCGTTCAGACCAATGCCTTTTTCAAGCCGGATACTTCCAAGACTTACTTTGACTGCACAAACTTTTATTTCGAAATCGACAGGGAGGATGACTTTCGCAAAAAGGGACCCAGCAAGGAAAACAAAAAAGAGCCAATCGTCGGCCTTGGATTATTGCTGGACAGCAACCAGATCCCCATCGGCATGAAAATGTATCCGGGAAACGAATCCGAAAAACCTCTCTTAAGGGATGTGATTGACCAATTAAAAGCCCAGCATAACATTACCGGAAAAACCGTCCATGTGGCCGACAAGGGATTGAACTGTGCGAAAAATATCGCTTCTTCTAAAAAGAACGGCGACGGATATCTTTTTTCCAAATCCGTCAAAAGTCTCCCCAAAACGGAAAAGACCTGGGTATTGTTAGAGGAAGGCTTCATGGATGTGAGAAATAAGGAGGGGACGCTTTTGTACCGTTATAAGTCCTGTGTTGATTCTTTCCCTTACAAGGTGGAGCACGAAGGAAGGGAGCATGTGATAAAGCTGCGTGAAAAACGCCTGCTGACTTATAACCCTTCCCTCGCAGCAAAGAAAAAATACGAGATAAACCGCATGGTTGAGAAAGCAAGGACTTTGACTGCTTCACAGGCGAAAAGGACCGAGTATGGGGAAGCGGGAAAATATGTAAAGTTTACGGACAGATCCGGAAAAAAGGCTTCCGTGTCCATGAACCGGGAAGCAATCGACCAAGATTTGATATTTGCCGGATACAACCTTTTGGTAACCTCCGAAACGGAAATGAAAGATTCCGACATCTATAATACATATCATAACTTATGGAGAATTGAGGAATCATTCAAAATCATGAAATCCGATTTGGACGCACGGCCGGTGTTTTTGCAGAAAGAAGAAACAATAAAAGGACATTTTCTAATCTGTTATCTGACAGTGCTGTTAGAACGTCTTTTCCAGTTTAAAATCCTGGAGAACGAATATTCAACCTCGGAGATATTTGAATTTATAAGAGACTTTAAAGTGGTAAAAGGTGAAAATAAATATATTAATACAACAAAGTCAACAAACTTTATTTATGAACTGTCCCGAAAGTTAAAGTTACCCTTGACAAATTATTACCTTACGGAAACACAGATAAAATCCATTCTGAACCACAGGTTTTAATAGCTATAATTCCAAAAGCTGTCGCACCGAAATGCAACAGCTTTTACTATTTTCATAAACTAACGCCATTTTTAAATGTCTGATACTAAAGACAGGTATTATAATTCTTTTCTTTCAGAAAATCAATAGTTTTTAATTTTTTTCTTCGAAAATATACAACTTCTTGAAAAACAAATAAAAGGTTCCGCAGTCTGTCTCCTAACCTGCGGAACCTTTTGTCCTAATACTATTTCTCTTTGTTTTCTTTTAAATCCTTCATACTGAAGCTCAGACGCCCCATCTTATCTTTGCCGAGGCATACAACCTTCACCACATCGCCCAGGGTGAGCACATCCTCCACATGGTTGATTCTCTGCTTTGCAATCTTGGAAATATGAACCATGCCTTCCTTGCCCGGTGCAAACTCCAGGAACGCGCCGAACTCTTTGATGCTGACTACCTTACCGGTGAGCACCATACCCTCCTCAAAATCAGTTACAATGATCTTGATAAGCTCTACGGCCTTATCCATGCCCGCCTGGTCCGTACCGCATACGGATACGGCGCCGTCGTCGTCGATGTCAATCTTCACACCGGTCTGCTCAATAATGGTGTTGATGGTCTTTCCTCTCTGGCCTACCACATCGCCGATCTTCTGGGGATCGATCTGAATCTGAATAATCTTCGGCGCATAAGGTCCGACCTCTGTTCTCGGCTCTGGGATGCAGGGCTTCATGCAGGTATCCATAATGAACATCCGCGCCTCACGGCATCTTGCAATGGCTCCCTCTACAATTGGGCGCGTCAGACCGTGAATCTTGATATCCATCTGAATCGCCGTGATACCCTCGGTGGTTCCCGTTACCTTGAAGTCCATATCGCCGAAGAAGTCCTCCAGGCCCTGGATATCGGTCAGAAGTACATAATCATCATCCGTCTCCCCGGTTACCAGACCGCAGGAAATACCGGCTACCATCTTCTTAATGGGCACGCCTGCAGCCATCAGTGACATACAGGAAGCACAGGTGGAAGCCATCGAGGTAGATCCGTTGGACTCAAAGGTCTCGGATACGGTACGGATGGCATAGGGGAACTCCTCCTCGCTGGGAAGCACAGGCAGAAGCGCGCGCTCCGCCAAAGCTCCGTGACCAATCTCCCGGCGTCCCGGTCCCCGGCTCGGCTTTGTCTCGCCTACGGAATAGCTGGGGAAATTATAGTGGTGCATATAGCGCTTGCTTGTCTCATTTTCATCCAGACCGTCCAGTCTCTGGGCCTCGGATAAGGGAGCCAGGGTACAGATGTTGCAGATCTGGGTCTGTCCTCTGGTAAACATAGCGGAGCCGTGCACTCTCGGAATCAGATCCACCTCAGCTGCAAGGGGACGAATCTGGGTAATCTCACGGCCGTCGGGACGCTTGTGATCCTTTAAGATCATTTTGCGGACAGTCTTCTTCTGGTACTGGTAAATGGCCTCGCCGAGAACCTCAAGCCACTCTTCCTTGTCTGCGAATGCCTCCTCCAGCTTTGCGGTGATCTGGCGGATATTTTCCTCTCTCACCTGCTTCTCGTCGGTAAATACGGCCTTCTCCATCTCCTCCGGGGGAACCTGCTCCTTAATGG
Organism: Clostridia bacterium; assembly: GCA_910576325.1. Taxonomy (GTDB): domain Bacteria; phylum Bacillota; class Clostridia; order Lachnospirales; family Lachnospiraceae; genus Laedolimicola. The sequence goes on along the minus strand of CAJTIM010000001.1, from coordinate 308,986 downwards.
CGGCAAAAAGCTCCTCGGGAACGGCGCAGCTTGTGTAAGTATGCTTTTCCTTGCCGCACTCGGCTACAATCTTGTCAATAAAAGCAATAACCTGCTGATTGACCTCATGAGCCATATAGATTGCCTCAATCATTCTGGCCTCGGGAATCTCATTTGCTCCGGCCTCGATCATGATTACTTTTTCTCTGGTGGACGCCACGGTCAGCTTAAGGTCGGATACCTTATACTGGCTCTGGCCCGGATTGACAATAAATTCTCCGTCGATCATTCCGATCTGGGTCATGGCGCAGGGTCCGGCAAAGGGAATGTCGGAAACGGCCGTTGCAATGGCGGAACCCAGCATAGCGGTCAGCTCGGGGCTGCAGGCGGGATCTACGGAAAGCACCAGGTTGTTCAGGGTTACGTCGTTGCGGTAATCCTTGGGGAACAGGGGGCGCATGGGGCGGTCGATTACGCGGGAGGTTAATACGGCATTTTCCGATGCCTTGCCCTCTCTCTTGTTGAATCCGCCGGGGATCTTGCCTACGGAATACAATTTCTCCTCATACTCTACGCTTAAGGGGAAGAAATCAATGCCTTCTCTTGGTTTGTCGGACGCTGTCGCTGTGGACAGTACGGTAGTTTCGCCGTAATGCATAAATGCGGCTCCGCTTGCCTGTTTTGCCACTCTGCCGATGTCAACGGTCAGTGTACGGCCGGCAAGCTCCATAGAATAACTCTTGTACATGGGTAATCTCCTTTTGTTTTTCTTGCTTTTTCTGGTTCAGGAGAATTTTTTCGGTCATGATCCGTTTTCCGGGCCTTGACCCCGAAACTACTGATCTGTATAGGAAAGGAAGGCTGTCCTATATACATCAGTGGTCTCGGTTCCGTTCTCCTGTGGGGTTGATAGGTTTACATAAACATAAATGAGGGCGGAAGTGTTCCTCCGCCCCTGTTAAGCTTATTTTCTGAGTCCAAGTCTCTCAATCAGACTACGATAACGTGTGATATCGGTTCTCTTCAGATAAGCCAGCATATTACGCCTCTGGCCAACCATCTTTAAGAGTCCTCTTCTGGAATGATGATCCTTGGGATTCTCTTTCAGATGCTCGGTTAATTCCTGGATACGTGCGGTCAGGATTGCCACCTGTACCTCGGGTGATCCGGTGTCACCTGGCTTTAAGCCGTACTCGGCAATAATTGCCTGCTTTTTTTCTTTTGCGATCATGTTGACTGCCTCCTTTTTTTCATAAGCCATGTATCAAGTAAGGGTCGGAGTGTCCGGTTACTGAATACTGGCAGATTTTGTACCTTTTAGACTTTACCATACCTTTTTGGCTGTGTCAAGAGCGCTTTAACTTTTGCAGGCCGGATATGACAGCTGTTCCTGGCTGGATGCCGTAGCCTTCGTAAGCTGCAATACAATTTCGCTGAAATACCGCGGGCTTACCTGGTCCAGCTTGTATTGGTTTTCTTTTTTTATGGTATCGTAAACGTAGCTGCCTCTTTTTACGGTGCGGGCACGGTAGAAGGCCGCACCGTATACGGTTACTTCGTCGTTTTCATCCCCTACGTAGCTTCCGGAAAATTCCAGTTCCACACCCATGTCGCCGTCCTCACGGTAGAAGGTGTAATAAACACCGGCGTCCTGGACGGAACCGCGATACCAGCCCATGCCCTGGAGCTTGCCGGAAAGGGACAGTCCGTTCAGAAGCTTGCCGCCGAAGCGGGTCAGCTCGGCTGTTCCGGTTTCTTCTTCTGTGATTCGGTAAACGGCACGCTCCAACTGTTCGATGGGCTGTACAATCTCGTAATCAGAGAGCTGTTCCTTCCAGACGGACAGATCTTCTTCGGACAGCTCAATGGGGTGCACCAGGCCGATCTGTGTGTCCGAGGGAAGGTCAAACTCTTCCTCGTCCTTTGTGTTGAAGCTGCCGTCCTCCATATAGCGGAAGGTGTCTTTTAATTCTCCGTTCTCATAGGTTCCCCAGATAAGGCCGATGGCAAACTGATGCATAACCGGATTTTTCACAAACAGCTCTTCCCATGCGGCGCAGTTCCAGAGGCGTTCTGCGGTTAATGCCTGCTCCAGACGCATTTTCTGGTTGGTTATGACGGTTTTCAGCTGCTTTTTCATCTGCTTAAATTCAGCATAAGCGGCCGCGGCCTTTTCTTCGTCGTCCCGCTTTCCGGGGGCCGGAAGGTTTTTCAGCTTTTTCTCGGATTCGCCGAAAATCTCAAGCTCCAGGGCCGGGGTCAGATAGACGCTGAAGGAGCGCGTTCCGTAGTCAAAGGTCCGCTTTAAGCTCTCGTCAAAGCCCAGGTTGGGTACAATCCGATCCTCCAGCTCCGCCCTTGTGATTCCCAGCTCGGAGGCTGCGTATTCCAGGGCCTCGCCTGCCGCTGTCTTTACCTGGCGGAATTTGAATTTCCGGGATATCTGATCTACATACAGAAGGGCCTCGGAGCTTCCGTTGAGGGCCAGTGCTTTTACGGCTTCGGCGGCAAGGGCGCCTCTGGAATGTTGGGGCCATTCCTGGATCTGATGACGGAAAATATCAACGATTCCGGTTCCGCCGTGGACGGACGCTGCGTAGAGTACCCATTTTTTCTTGGCCTCGGCGCCTGTTTCCAGCCATTTGTTAAAAAGCTCCGCTGCATAAGCGCCAAGCTCGGAAGGCTCCAGTTCGGAGGCCAGGGTTACGGCCTCGGGGCTTAGACCGGGTGTGGTACGGTCCGCATAGGCTGTGAGTATGGCCTGGAGATATTCCTCCTCAGCGTCGCTGCCGTCTTTTTTATGTACGGCAGGAAATGGCGTCTCATAAGCCCAGGCTACTTTTCGCTTTTTACCGCCTTTCAGGATTTCTTTTACCAGATCACCGGAGGTTTTTTGCCCTCCGCTCTCCGCCTGAGCCTCCGGCTTGATGCCCAGACAGTCGGAAAGGAGTTCCTTCAGCTTTTTGCTCTTTTCTGTCTCCAGGGCCTTTGTAAAGATTTCCCGGTAGGCTTCTGCGCCCCAGAATTTCAGGACACGGATGGCAAGCTCGCGCTCCTGGGATTTTTTTGAGGTTATCATTGTCAGCATTTCCGGCTCCCATTCCCTGTGAGCGGTGCAGATGGTTACGAGCTGCTCACGGACCTGCTTGGAGCTGTCAAGGGCGGAGGCCAGTATCACTTCTTTTTCTTCCTGCCAGAAGGTATCCAGGGCGAGGATGCAGATGCAGCGGCCGACGGAGGTGCTGTCCTTTGCGGCGTCCCGAAGCTCCTGGGCGTGATCCTTCCATCGGGAGGATAAAATCCGGGCAGCTGTGTCCAGAACCAGATTTTTGTCCCGCTCCTGGTAGCAGGAGTTGTAAATGCCCTCTATGGCGTCGGCCTGGTAACGGATGGGAAGCTCCTCTTTTTCAAAAAGCTCTACTAAATCCTCCATTTCCCTGCGAAACTGCTCCGAATTGGTTTTGCTTCCCCGGATGGAACTGAAGAAATAGCCTGTGAAATAGGCTCCCTGCATACGAAAAGCCTCCAAAATTACGCCTCTGCGGAAGAGACGTCCCTTATTTCTCCGTAAGCCCTGTAATTTCTGGAAGCGCTGATAGTAGTAGCTCTGGCTGCCTCTCCAGTTATTGACAAAGGGGTAGAGGGTGTCGATGGAGGCTTCTCCCAGAAGGTACGCCTTGGCCTCTGCCTGGCCGGTGGTAATGTTTGTCACAAGCTCGGCGGCAAGCTGGTGCTGATATTTATCCGCATGCTTTGACTGGATCTCCTGGTAAAGTCCCGGATTTGCCTTTTTGATGTGATCCAGGATGCGCTGATATTCGTCGGTGGTGGCAGCGTGTTCCGCTGCGCTGCGCACGGACTCAGGATGCCGGACTGCCATGCGTGCCATTCCCTGTTCCTCGTCATTTGCCGCGTACCACTGAATCAGGGCTTCGGGCTTCACGGGAATCAGATTTTCCAACTGTTCCAGGTGCTTATGGAACCAGGAATTTTTGCCGTTTACAATTCCTGTCATTTCTCTTCCTGCTTTGAGCACGGTGCGGATGGACAGGACGCCTGCTATCTGTAGGAAGGCGGCGAAGCACGGAGAATGTTCTATGGCGAAAAATGCCGTTCCCGAGAGAAGATGAACCATATATTCCATGTAGCTGCGGCCGTTTAACAGCTTTTGCAGATTTATGGGAAACGGCTGATCGATGGGGTGATTGCGCACATAGGTCCTAAGCTCTTCGATCTGGCTTTTTCCAAGATCATGCTTGATAAACATCTCGGGCAGGCTGTCTATGAGGTTATTTTCCAGAAATGCAACGGTCTGGGCCAGGGCTTCGTCGGATGCGGATGCATTTTTGGTGAAAAGCCCCAGGATGCCCCCGCTCTTTTTTGCCTCCGGTTTTTTGCAGTTTAAGTAGACGCCGGCCAGCAGGACCTTGGCGTTGTCGTAGCGGTGGTAGCAGAGATCTATGGCTCTTCTTAAAAGCTCCGGGTCCTTTCTTCCCTTTTCAAGCAGAGGCTTCATGCGTATGTAATTGAGGGAATAGGTGCTCCAGACGATGCCCTCCGCATACATGGCCGTTTCCTGCTCAGGAGTTAAATATTCCTTCACGGAGTCCAGGTTCCAGCCGTAGCGGTTAAAGAGGTAGTAGGCCGTGGAGCCTCCTATGGCGGACAGGAAGCAGACGTAGCGCTTAAGCTCTTCATGTTTGCTGCGCTTTCTCAGATGCTCTACGTAGTCGATGCTTTTCTGACGCTTGTCGTCGGCGAGATCGGAAAAGTCCTGGCGCTCGGTTTCTCTTAGAAGCTCCGGCTTTTCCGGTGCGGAAATGTCCAGATATTGTTCCGCAAGGGGACGGTTTTTGGGGGACAGCTTCAGGGCGTCCAGGGTGTCCATTTGTTTTTGGTAGTTTCTTTCTTCGCTTAGGTTCATGGTGTTCTCCTTTTATTTCATATGCTTATCCACATTTTATTTTATAAGCCTGACCAATTTGCAGCCGTATCCGTTTACTCCAACTTTTTGGGCGGAGTGCGCTCTGGTATTGTATGGCGTTTATGTGGTTTGGTACTTATGTGCTTTGGTGTTCATGCGGTTTGGCGCTTATGTGCTTTGATGCTTATGTGCCTTGGCGTTTATTTGATTATGTTTATATGATTTGGTGCTTATATGTTTTGCTCTTATTAGTTTTTGATATTTTAATCCGTCTCCTGCATCTCTAACAAGGCCCGATCCAGCGATGTCTTTTCCCGGCAGAGCTTCACATAAGTCATCAGATGTATCCAGGTCTTTAATACCGCCTCCATATCAAATTCCATCTGATGGCGTTTCCCGCCCAGGGCTTCTGCAAGAAATGTAAGGGCTTCCTCCGCTCCGTGGAGACCAAGGGTTCCGCTTTCCTTTGCCAGACGTTTCAGATTCCCAAAGGTCTCCTCCTGGATGGAATTTAGACCGCTTTGAAACAGATCCCCAAGGGCCTGCCGGATTTCTGCCAAGAATCTCTCCATTCCCTGTACAATCTCCCGGTTAAAGCTTAAGTCTTTGGAAACCGGACTGCCTTCCGGCCCGCCTTGTTCGCCAAGATACTCCTCCAACTCTTCCTGGCTCCCAAAAAAGCGCTCTCTTCCAAACACCTCAATGGGATACAGGCACAGCTTTCCCTGTTCCAAGTAAGGGGCGCCGAAGAAAATCAAGGTCTGGTCCTTCTCCTTTTTCAGCCGTTCGTTCAAGCGCTCCAACACCTGAATGGTCAGCTTTTCCTCCTTGGAATAGGTTACGGCCACGGTAAGCTTACGGCCCTTTTGGTCCAAGATTTCCATAGAAAACCTCTGATGCACCGTGTCGAAACCGGACTCACGGCAACAGGAAGCCCCCACCAGGGCAAGGCGCTCTCCCTCATTCTTTCGCTCTTCTTCTCCAAAGCAGGCTAAAAGAAGCTGTTCGTAATCCCAGAAAACTACATTCCGCACTTCCTCTCTCCTGAAATCCCGGACACCGGACACCTCGCTTTTTGTCTCCTGGCTCACAGACAGACGTCCGTCCCTGGCCGCTTTTGCATGATCCAGGTAAAATTCCAGCTCCATCATCTGCTCTCTGCTGCAATTTAACCCCCAGGGCGCCTGAGCCTGCTCCGCTCTTCCCGGGGGACGCCTGCGCACGCCTTCATAGAACACCGGCCGGGCATCTGTCCAGTTATAGAAAATACCCTTATCCGGCTCCAGGAAATAGTATATCTCCCCTTCGTAGCCCGTTTTACTGTGAAAGCTCCGGCTTCCCATTGCCATCAGGTGAAGCTTTGGAATGGGACGGTAAGCTTCCCGAAAGCTTCCTGCCAATGTCCGCAGACGTTCCGGTTCTTTGGTTTCCCTTAGTTCCCCTGCTTTCCGGTATAGAGTCAATAGCTGCTCCAAAAGCTCCTCGGTCCGAAATGCCGCCGCCCGGTCAAAATACAGCCGGTACTCGGAGGCTGTTTTCCGAAGGCCGGTTTCAAAGGCCGCTAAGCCGGCTCCGTGACTGATAACTGCCAAACGCTCCATACTCTCCGCAGCCTCCGGGGACAAACGGGACAGCCCGGTCATAAGCTGCAGGCCGATTTCTTCCCGGATGGAGGAGGACGCCCGGTCAAGCTCTTTCCAATCCCATTCCTCCTGGCTCTCGCAGAGCTTTTCGAGCTGCTCTAAGGCGGCGGCATGTTTGTGAAGCTGAAAGAGCAGCACTGCCTGGGCCTTGTGAGGACAAAGCTCTTTGCTTTTGCAGGAGCAGGTGGAATATTCCAGAGGGCTTAAAAGCTTTACGGTGAAGGCCTCCCAAGGAACCTTGACGGTGATAACGGTTCCTTCCTGGAACTCGGGCTGTTCTCCTGACTTTAGATAATGAAGAAGCTCATTGTACCGCTTATTTCCGCAGGCGCGTTTCAGCTTTTGTAGAGGGTAAGTAAGAAGCTCCTGCTCTAAAGCCTGCGTTAATGCTGATTTGTCCGATTGGATTTCAGACGATTTTTCTTTTGATTCCGGTTCGGCCGATGTGTCGGATGTGTTTGATTTTTCCGGCGTGTTTATTCCTTCTGACACGCCTGGTTTTTTCATTGTGCTTGGTTCTTCCGATGCATCCGGTTTTTCTGATGTATCTGACTTTACTTCTGCTTTTATACTCTCCGGCCCGGCCTCCTGCGCACTTGATTCCGCTGTATTTCTTTGGCTGTTTTTCAGATATAAAATTGCTGTGATAATGTGACGGCAGATGCTTCGCGAGGGGCAGGTGCAAGTACTTTCCCCCAGAGGCATACGAATTGTGCATACCGCCTCTTTTAAAGTCACCTCCGCCCCCGTTTCGCTCCAGACTGCCGCGGGAGTTTCCTGATCCAGATCCTTATAAGCGCGCTTTACCGTTCCTTTGTTGCACAGTCCTGTGAGGTATTCGTCGTCTGCCTGTGTGAGCATTTGTTTTAAAGCTTCCATGTCTTTATCCTCTATTCCGTTTTTGCAAATAAAACATATCTCCGTATCCTCAATAGCCAAAGGGATATTGAGGAGATCATTACTGCATAATCTTCCCCATAAAATCCCCAAGCATCTCCGGTGTCATCGCTCCCACATGCGCCCCCAGATCCGCCAGCCTCTGCGCCGTATGGCGGTCGTAAACCGGATTGGCATCCCGATCAAGGGCAGTAAGGCAGATAAGCTTTGCGCCGCTCTCTATGATATCCCGGCTCACACCGAGCAGGCCGGCCACACTGCCGCCCTCGCAGAGATCCGACACCAGAACGACCATCGTCCGATTGGGATTCTCAATCAGCCCTTCACAGTACTGCAAAGCCCCCGTAATATAAGTCCCGCCTCCAAGCTGAATACTCATCAGCGTTTCCACCGGGTCGTCCAGATGGGCGCTTAAATCCACCACCTGGGTATCAAAAATCACAAGCCGGGTGTCAAGCATAGGCAGCCGGGCAAAGATTCCCGCCATCACCGCGCTGTGAATCACAGAATCGAGCATGGAGCCGCTCTCGTCCACCGCTATCACGACCCGCCACTGGTTATATTTCCGGGTACGGCTGCTGAAATATACCTGCTCCAATACCAGGCGTTTTTCCTCCGGGTCGTAATGGGAGAGATTCTTTCGGATGGTTTTGCGGATATCCAGATTCCGCATGGACTTTACATGACTTGGAGTATTCCGGTCCAGACTTCCCAAAAGGGAACGGCGTATCTCCCGATTCAGCTTTTCCGCAATTTCCTCCGCCACCTTTTTTACAATCCGCCGGGCCGTATCCAGAACAGGCCCCTTCATCAGATGCTTAAGCTGCAAAATGGTTTTCAAAAGCTCCTGATTCGGCTCCAGCTTTTCCAAAACCTCCTTATCCGTTAAAAGCTCCTGCATCTCATAGCGTTCCAGAGCATGGCGTTCCAATACCTCCACCGTCTCCTTGGGAAACAGACGGCGGATCTTCGTAATCCACCCTGCCGTAGTCAGCCGGCTTGCCCCTGTGCCCCCGTCACGGCGCACATCCTCACCGTACTCGCGGGAATAGAGAAAATCCAACGCTTCCTCCAAGTCCTGACAGCCGATGCCGTTCTCCATTCCGCGAAAGCCCTCTCCTCCGAAAGAAATCTGGTCCTTGGCCTGACTTCCCAGGATCAGCCGCCAACGATTCAATTGTTTTCCATCGTTCATATTCGTACCTATTTTAAGTTCCGTAGTTCTCCTTCCAGCACTCCTTTGCTAGAACAGAAAACTCCCTTTTTCCATTTTTTTACTTATAAATGCATCCAAAGCTTCCCCATACGCATACTCCCCGGGACTCACACTCCCTCCCGTCAGAAGGTCGCCCTTTTTCTTCCCGTGAAGCGCCGCCGCACGGCCTGCGATTCGATCCGTTTCAAGAGGTGTAAAATAACTGAATGCAAGACGCAGCTCCGGCAGCAGCTTTAAAAATTCCTCCCCGGGCAAACGCTCCAGAAGCCCGTCAATCAGGGTCAGAAATCCGCTGCTGGCAAATACAAAATCCCTGGCCGTAAAGAACAGCCCCCGAAGAAACGCCGCGCTTTTCGACAGCATTTCTCCGCTTCCCTGCATATATCCCTGAGCCGCCCGGGTAATCTGCTCCCCGTATCCCGCCTCATAGCCGTACAAAAGCCCCAGAACCGTCCCTTCCACGCCGGGATTTAATTTTCCCCGCCCAAGAAGGGTTTTCAGCGCGTCCATCAGAACCGGCCGCCGCTCACATGGATTGCTTTTCCCTGCCGCCTGGTAGAGAAGCCGCAGACTTTCCATACATTCCTGCTGCCGATCCTCCCCCACCTGTCCCATAGAGGGCAGAAGCTGAATAATCTTCTGAAAGCAGATATCCGTCATCCGCTCCAGATCGAGAGCATCCCGAACCTGATACAGATCCTGGAGATCGAGAAGCATCAAAAGCTGAGAAAAGCCCTTGGTCAGCGAAAAGAAATCTCCGTCATCCGCCAGTACCTCCGCCAGATGTTCCCGCATTTCCCCCTGCTCCTCGTGAAGTCCCATAAGGAAGCCTTTTACCAGAAGCTCCGCCGCTTCCTTACAGCCTGCGCTCTCATCAAATCGGCTGTGCAGCAAAGTACGGGCCGCCTCCGCCATAGTCCCGCCTGAGATGGAGGCGTCTATCAGGGCCGCCGTCACCTGCTCGGACCATTTATAGCTCCAGATTTCCCGAATCCTGTTCTGATCCCGGCGGTTTACCAGGTCCGCGCCCTTTTTCCGTCTGGCAAAGCCGCAGTCCAAAAACTCTGTCTGGTAAAGAAAACGGCTCATCCGCAGATGCTTTTCCTTTTTGAAGATCTCCAGAATAACCTCCTGCTCCAGACTGGAATGTAGCTTGATGCCAAAGCCCCTGCACTGTTCTTCAAAATCCGACAGCAGAGGAGGCCGGGCGGCGTCCTTGCAGAGACGTCCCACCTGGGAGCCTGTCACAAGCTCTTTCAAAATACGGACGGCGCCCTCGGTAGACAGATTCCGTTCTCCCTTTATAAAGGAAGATACGGCACTGTCCTGAAGCTCATACAGCCCCGGTTCCTGTTTTCCGCGGAGAGCCGCTAACCCCTGGGCCATGTAAAATGCGCAGATTTCGTCATAGGAGGAGACATTTTCCTCCTTTCTTCTGGCCTGCCGTCCTGCCGCTGCCAGAAAATGAAGAACGGTTTCTTCGTACGCGCCGGATAAAATCATGCCTGACGAATCAGTTTCCTGCTCTCTATGATGCGGCTGTTTCAATTTTGCTAAAACAGCTTCTTCTTTCTCTCCTTCGGAATCATCCGGGTTTATCTGCGGCGTATTCTTCTGCAAGTTTTTCCATACCTGGTGATAAAAGCCCGGCGACTGCATCCCGCTTGCATAGCCGTTCAGGGCATCCGCGGCCTCCATAGAGTAAGCCATCGGATACACCTCCTGCTGCTCCTTCACCTTACCGTGGAGCTTCACCGGCTCTCCGGTGTAGACATAGCTTCCGTCTTTCTGCCGGGACAAAAGCTCATAAAGTCCGTAGCTGTGAAAGCCTCCCGTCACCACCAGGATTCTGTGAAAGCTTTCGGATGCCTTGGCAATCTGTTCCGCCATATACCGCTCCCGCAGAAGGCAGCCGTCTTCTAAAAGCTCCTCCGCCGGCGTATTTTTTCGGGAAAGGATGCAGTAGGTGAGCATTTGGCGTACAAAGTCCTCCGTGGGCTCCGTAAGGCCCTGGATTTCAAAATACTTCTCCCACAGCTCTTCAAAATCCCGCAAACCCGTTTTTTCACAGAGCAGAGCCAGATAGCGGCTGCGGCTTAGAAGATAGTCGTCGTTGTAGGTCTGCTTTTCTCCCTCCCTGCGGACGCCCTTTCCTCCGGTCGTTCCGATGAGAATCTCCCCGTAGGACAGATCCACAAACCGGGCCGGTATTCCCAGGCTTTTTGCTTCCCGCAGGGCCGTAAGCTCCGGGGAGCAGTCTAAAAAGGGATAGTAGCATTTGTAGTCCCCTTTTTTCTCCGTCACAAGGCCATCCCGATCCCGGTAGGCATAATACAGGGCCAGCGGAGGCTTTGTGTCCTCATGCAGCAGCACGGGAATCAGCGGGTCCGCATTTTCCGGGCCTTCTATAAGAATCAGGTCCGGCTGATAATCCGATACCGCCTTTTTCAAATGAAAGGAGCAGGCCGGGCTGTGATGGCGAATGGGGAAGTAGAGTACTCCGTGCTCTTTGCCGTACAATAGCTCGGAGGGAATCCTTACGCTCTCCTCCGGGTTTTCCGTTACCGCAAGTATTTCCTGGCCTCGTAATAGCTGCTCCATAAGCCGCCCTCTTTTCCTCCCTTATCGCGAATTACGGTCTGGAAATAGCTTTTCAGCTTTTCCAAATCGTCCTTGTTTTCCTTCTGTACGGCTCCCACCAGGTTCTGCACCAGACAGCCCAGATCCATGCGGGAATCGCCGTAGTAGTAGGCTGTCATCATGGTCTGATAGTAGACGGATACGGCCTCCGCCGTGCTCATAACCGCTGAGGGCCGGTCTATCCGGTGCCCCAGGGAGGAGACGCCTTCCCGAAGCTCATGGTAGGTGGAGGCGAGCAGATCGGCCACATCCTCGTCCGGCACCATTTCAATGCGGTTTTCTTTGGCAAGCTCGGCTACCTCATTCAGAATAATCTGCTTTTCCAGGGCTGTGTCGCGGATGGGCATGACCGTTTCGAAGTTAAAACGGCGCTTGAGAGCGCTGCTCATTTCGTTGACGCCCTTGTCTCTTGTATTTGCCGTGCCGATGACGTTGAAGCCTGCCTGGGCAAACAAAAGTCCGTCCTCTCCAAGCTCCGGCACATTCAGCACCTTGTCGCTGAGGACGCTGATTAGACTGTCCTGGATCTCGGCCGGGGTACGGGTGATTTCCTCAAAACGGGTGAGGATTCCCTGCTCCATGCCCACGTAGAGAGGAGAGGGAACCAGAGCTTCCCGGACGGGACCCTTTGCAAGAAGAAGGGCGTAGTTCCAACTGTATTTGATCATGTCCTCGGTGGTTCCGGCCGTACCCTGGATGGTGTTGGTGCTGTTTCCGCTGATGGCGGCCGACAAAAGCTCCGAAAGCATGGTTTTTGCCGTGCCCGGCTCGCCTACCAGCATAAGGCCGCGGTTGCCTGCCAGGGTGATGATGCAGCGTTCTACTAAGGCATCGTTTCCCAGATATTTTTTGCGGATGGTAAGCTCCCGATCCTGATAGCGCAATGGCTCCCGGCTGCCCAGGATAAAGGTCCGAACGGCCTTGGGGGACAATTTCCAGTTTAAGGGGCGGCGGCCGGTGTCTAAGATGGAGAGAAGCTCCAGTTCTTCCCGGTAGCGCACCTCTACGGGTGGTTTGATTGCTGTTTTTTGTTCCACTTTATGTAACCTCCTATTTTAAATCGCTGCGCGATGGCACGAAAGGGTAAAGTCGCTTCGGCACACCTGTGATGAGAGAAATCTCTTACTATTCCACTTCCCCTTCCTCCAGAAGCCGTTTCAAAAGATATTCCCTGTGATTGAGAAACATCTCCGTCACCTGGTAGCTCTCCGTCTTAGTATACTCCACAGAGTGAACCGCTCCTTCGTCAAAGGACAAAATCTCCGCCCCGGGAAGTCCCAGAAGAATCGGAGAATGGGACGCAATCAGAAACTGACTGCCTTCCCGGACAAGGCGGTGGATACAGATCAGCAATGTCAGCTGGCGCTGCGGCGAGAGGGCCGCTTCCGGCTCGTCCAGTAGATAGAAGCCCTGTCCCTGAAAACGATTCTGCATCAGAGCCAGAAAGCTCTCCCCATGAGACTGCTCATGCAGGGAACGGCCGCCGTACCGCCGGTAGTAGATGGCCGGATCATCGTCGCCCCGGTACTCCTCCACCTGAGTCGCTACATTGTAAAAGCTCTCCGCCCGGAGAAAAAAGTTATCCCTGGGGCTTCGATAGCCCTTTTTTAAAACCATCCCTTCATACAGGGAGGAATGGGTTTCTCTGGTGGAAAAGCGGAAATCCCGGCTCCCTCCTTCGGGATTCAGCCCGTAGGCTGCGGCAATGGCTTCCAGAAGGGTCGATTTTCCGGTTCCGTTTTCTCCCACAAAAAAAGTCACGGGGGCTTCAAAGCTTAGGGATTCCATCCCGGAAAGAGCCGTAATTCTGTGTAAATAAGAATCCGGATCTACCTTATTCCAGTCAATGGTTAAACCGTTGACAAAAAGACTGCCTTTCATCTCTGTCCTGTCTCCATTCTTGTGTATTGGTTTTTCATCCGCGTATCAGAAGGGTTAATACCACTCCTTCATCAGATCCAGAAGCACTGTCTCATAATCTCCCAGTAGTTCCTCCTGCCGGCCGCCGCTTCTAAGATTCGTCTCCACACCCCGTTCTCCGTCCTCAAACTCCCAGATATGATAGGGGACGCCGCGGTAATCAAAATCAATGCTTCCAAGACCGTCCTCCTCGTTGTAGGTATAGCTCCATCCCCGTTCCTCTATCAATGCCAGCACCCGGCCCAAATGTCCTTTTTGCTCCATAGCCCTCTCCTATTCCGTTTCCATCATACATGTGATTTTCTTTTTTATTATAATTCATTTTACAGGATTTGTCGTTTAAAATTCTCTTAAATATATGAAAATATAAGAAAAATTTGACAACCCATCCATTTTAATGTATGATCCGGAAAACACATCTACGAAAATAAAAGGAGCACAGACATCATGGATTTTCAACTAAGACCCTGGAGCATCGAAGACGCGGAAGATATAGCAGTCGAAGCGGACAATCCCCGCATTGCGGCCAACCTGCGGAATGTATTTCCGTGCCCTTATACCCTTAAGGATGCCGTTGACTACATCACCGACTGCATTTCAAAGGAAGGCAGCAGGCAGATAACGCGGGCCATTGAGGTAGACGGCCGGGCCGTGGGAAGCATCGGAATCTTTCTGCTGAACGACGTGTATGAAAAATCAGCCGAATTGGGGTACTGGCTCTCGGAAAAATACTGGCGGAAGGGCATTATGTCCCGGGCGGTGCGGATGCTTTGCAGGGAGGCATTCGAAACCTTTGATATTGTCCGCATCTTTGCGGAACCCTTTGCCTGCAATGCAGGCTCCAGAGGCGTTCTTGAAAAAGCCGGATTTACCTGTGAGGGTACTATGAAAAACGGTATCTATAAAAACGGGCAGATCCATTCCTATTGTATATATGCACTGTTACGGGAAGAGGCTGTCGGGAATTTTTAGTATAGGGCTTAATATTTTTGCCTGATAGCCCAAGGCATTTTGCACGTTTACTTTTGTGACAGCCTCACCGGGGGAGAAAAGTTAAATGGCGGTTCTTTTTGAACGTGTTGCTGAACATTTCAATACATCCGAAGAGCATTTCAATACAAAAGTCTTGAAATTCTTTTTTTGCGTGGTAAACTGATAACAGCAATATCAGTTACCTATCTTGTGGATTGGAGGAATATATTATGCGGTCTATTTCCGGAATAAATTCTGGGGCGGCGCAGCCGTCTGTGCCGATTGCTGGTGTGGATGAACCGAAAAAAGTCCGGCGGCCCGAAGACGAAACCCAATCACGCCGCCAAAAACCTGTGATGGATGAATATGTTCCGGAGGAAAAACCGGAACCATCAGGGCGTTACTGTCTGAGCAAAGACGAGAACGGCAAGCCTAAAATCTATTTCGATGCCCCGGAGCGGGCAGAGAATGCCCCAGATGCTTCCCATGCCTCTGATCGGGATAAGAGTGCAGAAGGGCCGGAAAAAAGCGGCTCTGACAAAGATGGGCAAAGCTGCACCTGCAACACCGATAAGGTTGACCGTGAGATTGAAAAACTAAAAAAGCAGAAACAAGAGCTGGAACAGCAAATCAACAGGGAAACAGATGAAAGCAAAATAGAGGATTTGAAAGAAAAATTGGCACAGATAGAAAAAGAATTGAGCCAAAAGGACAACGACACATATAGGCGTCAGCACGCTGTATATACATATTCCTAATGTCTTCCGCACGGCGGCAAAAGAAAAAAGCCGTCGTACAAGCGGTAAAATTGCTACGCCTCGAACGGCGGCTTTTGAGAAATCGAAAGCCGCCGTTTATAAGTAAATCAAACCACCGTAAACCCGCCCAGTTCGTAGAAAACCACAGTTCCTGCCGGCTCCGTGCCTTCAAACCCCAGGCTCTGGCTCCATCCTTTGCTGTAAACCCGGGCGGTTATCACCTCTTCCCCGTCATTGACAAAAATCTCAAGAGAAGAGGTGTCCGAAAACACCGTAAAATTCCGAAGCTCCTCCAGACGTATGGAACGCCTGCCTCTCCCGCAGCCGCTTTTGCCCAATGAAAGGGTTAAAATCTGCCCTTCATAGCTTAAAAATACATCCTCTCTCAGCCGCAGCGTCATAGAAGCTCCATGCTCCCCAAGGTCCGCTCTCATTTCAAAGCAGCAAGTCTCTGTTTTCCAAATGCCAAATTCCCGGATGCTGCCGCGCCATTCGCTTTTCCGAAGGCCCTTCATCTCCTCCAGAGGCTTCTGAATCAGCCTCCCGTCCCTTACGCGCAGCTCCCTTGGCATGGCCATTGCATGTATCCATCCTTGCTTGACCGTAACATCGTTGTCATAGTCCGCATCCGGCATTCCCATCCATCCAAGGAGAATCCGCCGGCCCTTCCCATCCTCAAAGCTCTGGGCCGCATAAAAATCAAAGCCCCGATCCAGTTCCTGAAATTCCCCTAGCTGATAATTGCGGTTCTCAAAATCAAGCTCTGCCGGAAAATATCCGCACTGATACACATTCTGATAACGATACTCCTCCGACGGCACTCCCTGGGGACATGCCAGTAAAAAGCCCTGTCCCTCCAGTTCAAAGAAATCAGGACATTCCCACATATAACCCAAGCGCTCCGCCGAAACAATGCGGTCAAAATAGCTCCACCTGTTCAGATCCGGAGAACGAAACAGCAGCGCACAGCCTCTGTCCTTATCGTCCCTGGCTCCCAGAAGCATGTAATAAGTCCCCTCCCTGCAAAAAATCTTGGGGTCCCGCACGTGTCTTGACATGTCGGCGGGGTAATCCGCATGGTTCAGCACAAGCTGCTTCTCCTCCTGCCGGAACCCGTCCCTGCTTTTCACATGGATGGTATTCTGCTCCCGCCCCTCCATGACATAATCATAAGGCCGGTCCGTAAGCTTCACATTTCCTGTGTAAAAATAATGAATCTCACCGTCTTGTACAAAAGCCGATCCGCTGTAAACCCCGTCCCGATCCCATGCACAGTCCGGAAAGAGGAACGGCTCCTCCTCCCGAAAATGAATCCAGTCCTCTGTAGTATAATGCCCCCAGAGCTTCGTGCCCCATCCTGCCTTAAAAGGGGTGTATTGAAAATAAATGTGACAGGTTCCCTGAAACTGACACAGCCCGTTGGGGTCGTTCATCCAACCCGCAGGCGGCATCAGGTGAAACTGAAGGCGGTTTCCATCCGCTTTTGCAGATTTTCGCATAGATTCATATTTTGGATAATTTCTGTCATACCATTCTCTGTCCATATTGCATCCATCTCTCATTTTCTGTTCATTCTCCGCGGTGGAAAAGCCGTTACGGTTCTCCCTATGACAGCACGGCCACTGTCTGCTGATCCGTCAGAGTATTTTCATCCTCCACCTTAAGCGTCCGGCCTTCCGCCACCTCGGAGACTATCATCAAAAGCTCACTGGAATACCCGCTGTCTTCGATGAATTTTTTATCAAACCGAAGGAGAAGCTCTCCTCTTGTCACCTTCTGCCCTTCCTTCACCAATACGGTAAAGCCCTTTCCCTGAAGGTTCACCGTATCAATTCCGCAATGGAGCAGAATCGAAGATCCGTCCGCCAGCTCCAGTCCCAGTGCGTGGCCGCCGGGATAGGTGAAAGCCACCGTCGCGTCGCAGGGCGCCTTTACTTCTCCCTGTTCGGGAAAAACCACAATGCCGTCTCCCATTACCTTCTGAGAAAAGGTAGGGTCCGAGGATTCCGTCACCGGACACACCCGTCCCGCTGCCGGAGCTGTCAGCTCAATGCTTCCTGTAAAATTCTTCCGCTCCGCTTTCGGAAGGTTTTCTGTTTCCTGCCCGGCTTCCTCCGTCTGCTTTTTCCCCATTACCTTGCCAAGAAGAGCTGCAAAAAGAAAACCGCCGGCCAGGGCTATCACATGCGCCGCAATATAATTCACATATCCGTTATGCTCCGGGTTCACGATAGCAATCCCCGGCAGGGCCGTTGTACCGAAGCCCAGAGCCGTTAAATTGGCAAAATACACATAAGCTCCGGCTATTGCTCCGCCGATGCAGCCTCCAATCAGCGGGTAGCGATACCGCAGGTTTACACCGAAGATAGCCGGCTCACTGATTCCGAACAAGGTGGAGCAAAAACTGGGAATACAAAGCTCTCTGGCCTTTACGCTCTTCCAGTTCAGCGCCAGATAGCCGAGCACCGCGCCGCCCTGTCCCATAAGGGCAACGGACATCAGGGGATTGATAAAGTTAAAGCCTGTTGTTGCAATCAGCTGCGCCTCCACAGCGCCGATAATATGGTGAAGACCCGTAATCACGATAATCTGCTGAATCCCTCCGAACAATGCATATCCAAAGACGCCCAGATGCTCCGTAGCCCATACCAGTCCTCCCGTAATGCCATTGGAAAGAATCCTGCCCGCCGGCCCTACACAGGTAAACAGAAGAACCGTGGAGAGAAATACGGTCAGCATAGGCGCCACCAGAAGCTTCACCGCATCCGGAATCCTCTTATTGAAAAACTGATCCAGCTTCGCTACTACAAAGCCCATCATCAAAGCAATAATAATACCGCCCTGGAAGCCGACAAGAGCCACATTCAGTCCAAAAAGATGGAGAATCTCCGGCGTCACGGTTCCCGATCCTACGGAATACGCATTTGCCAGGGAGCCGTCCAGCATAATTGCTCCCACCACCATGCCAAGCACCGGATTTCCCCCGAACCGCTTTACGGCGGAATAGCATACGGCCATAGGCAGAATGGCAAAGATTCCCGTGGAAGCCAGACTGGTCAGCTTATTGAGGGCGTATAAGGATTCATTGTTTTTCACAACCTCCAGATTGCCCAATACCCCGGTAAGTCCCATAAGAAGCGCTGCCGCCAGAATCGCGGGCATGATTCCGATAAACACATCGGACAGGGCTTTGATCACAGCCTGCAGCGGGTTCTGTTTTTTTGCGCTCTGTTCCTTCAAATCGCCCAGTGACATGTTCTCCGTGTGGGTATATTCCGCAAATACCGCATAAACGTCATTTACAAGGCCGGCTCCAAAAATCAGCTGCAATTGATTTCCTGCGATAAAAGCGCCCTTTACCTTGTTCACATTTTCCAGCTTCTTCAGATCTGCCAGACTGTCGTCCTTAAGTACGATCCTCAGACGTGTGGCGCAATGTGCGGTTCCCTGAATATTCTCCATTCCGCCCACAAATTGCGTGATTTCTTTCGAGATCTCCAGATATTCCTCTCTCTTACCCATTATGTATCCCTCCTATTTGAATCGCTGCGCGATGGCACTAAAGGGTAAAGTCGCTTCGACGCACCTGTAATGAGAGAAACTTTCATTCGAAAGGGCACTCATGAAAGTTCCTCTCGTGCGTCTTTGCGACTTTACCGGCCGGCCAAAAGTATTTCTTATAAATGCTTGACATTTCTTAGCCGGACTATTTAAAATCGCTGCGCGATGGCACTAAAGGGTAAAGTCGCTTCGACGCACCTGTAATGAGAGAAACTTTCATTCGAAAGGGCACTCATGAAAGTTCCTCTCGTGCGTCTTTGCGGCTTTACCGGCCGGCCAAAAGTATTTCTTATAAACACTTGGCATTTCTTAGCCGGACTATTTAAGTCGCTGCGCAATAACACCTGTATGTATTGGAACCGGTTCCATTTCGATATTCATTATATATTTACAGAAATTTTATGTCAATACTTTCTTGTTATAAAATTTATTTTTGGAACCGGTCCCAAAAATGCATAGACTTTTTTATGCAGATCTCACAAAAATCTTATCTCTATTTATCTACTGCCTCCTGTCGGCCACGCTTCCCCTCTCAATAAGTGCAAAGGAATTGACCTGCAATTTACTTACCGGCTTTCCCTGAACCATTTGAAGCATGGTCTCCGCACTGATCTCTCCCCAGTTTTCCAAATCCAGGCAAACCGTGGTGAGAGGCGGACAAAGCAGCTCACTGGTCTCATAATCTCCAAAGCCCGTTACGGAAATATCCTCCGGTATTCTGGCCTTTTTTTGATACAGCACCTTGTACACCCCTTCCGCAATGCGGTCCGTAGCGCAGACTACCGTATCCGGCCATATCTCCCGGGCAAAAAGAGCTTCCGCCGCCTTCACCGCATCCTGATAAAAGAAGCTGGTCTCCAAAATCTCCATTTCTCCGATGCCGAACTCCCGCAGGCCGTCCTGCACGCCCCGTTTCCGCTCCTTTCCGACTGCCTCATCCGCTTCACTGACCCAGAGAGCGGCCACACGGACCGCTCCCCGGGCGCCCAGATAACGTCCAAGCTCCAATCCCGCATGATAATCGTCATTGATCACGGAATTTCCCTGGAGATACCGCTGTCCCAAAAACAGCACCGGCAGATTCGCCTTCTCCACCGCCATTTTATGCGCCCCGGTAACACTGGAAGCCAATACCATAATGCCGTCCGCATTGATAGCGGTCAGCCGCTCAATACTCTTGATTTCCTCGGCCAGATCATTTCCCGTGTGCATAATCAGGGGCGTATAGTCGTACCGCTTCAGATATGCCACAATAACCTCTACCAGTCCCGGTGTCACAATGGAATCAAAGCCCGGTACAATCAGCCCGATTATACGGCTGCTTTTTGCATTGAGCCGGGCAAATACATTGGGTTCATAATGATATGCCTCGATCACCTTTTTGATCTTCTGACCTGTTTCCTCCCTGACGCTTCCCCCGTTCAGATAACGGGAAACCGTACTCTTTGCAACACCCGACAGCCTGGCAATGTCGCGGATCGTCAACTTTTTCTCCATAAACCTTTATGCCTTCCATACAAAGATAGGGGCAGTCAGTAAATCAGACTGCCCCTCCGCATTTTTATGATTCCTGCACAACCTTATGATAAACCTTTTTCCCCTTCCGGATAATCAAAGCTCCATCACCGTCCAGATCCGCAGCCGTAAAGCTCTTATAGACGTCCGTCACCTTCTCATCGTTCACGGTAACGCCCCCCTGCTGCACCAGACGCCGGGCCTCGGAACGGGTAGGCGCAAGCTTTGTCTCCACCAGAAGTGACAAAATATCCTTCCCGGCCTCCAGATCCTCCTTGGAATACACCGTAGTCGGCATATCGTCCGTCTTGCCGCCGTTTACAAAGAGGGCCTTCGCCGCATCCTGTGCCTTCCGCGCTTCCTCCTCGCCGTGAACAATCTTGGTGATCTCATAAGCCAGGACTTCCTTGGCATGATTAATCTCAGCGCCCTCAAGAGCGCCCAGGCGGCGCACCTCCTCCATCGGCAGGAAGGTCAGAAGTCCCAGACATTCCTCCACCTTCACATCCTCGATATTCCTCCAGTACTGGTAGAACTCGTAGGGAGAGGTCTTCTCCGGGTTCAGCCACACGGCTCCCTTCATGGTCTTGCCCATCTTAATGCCCTCGCTGGTAGTCAGAAGCTTGAAGGTCAGGCCGTAAGCCGGCTTATTTTCCTTTCTGCGGATCAGCTCCACGCCGCCGATGATGTTGGACCACTGATCGTTGCCTCCAAGCTGCATCTGACATCCGTACAGCTGATTCAATTTCAGGAAGTCATAGGACTGCATTACCATATAGTTAAATTCAAAGAAGGTCAGCCCCTTCTCCATCCGCTGCTTGTAGCACTCCGCCGTCAGCATCCGGTTTACGGAAAAATGAGCGCCTACCTCCCGCAAAAACTCCACATAGTTCAGATTCAGCAGCCAGTCCGCATTGTTGGCAAGAATCGCCTTGCCGTTATCAAAATCAAGAAACTGTCCAAGCTGCCTGCGGAAGCATTCCGCGTTGTGTTCAATGGTTTCCTTTGTCATAACCTTACGCATATCGGATTTGCCCGAAGGATCTCCCACCATTGTAGTGCCGCCTCCCAAAAGGGCGATGGGCCGGTGTCCTGCCCTCTGCATATGCATCATCGCCATGATGGTCAGAAAATGACCGGCCGTCAGGCTGTCCGCCGTTGCGTCAAAGCCGATGTAAAATGTAACCGGCTCCTTTCCTCCCAAAAGCTCCCGCACCTCCTCCGGGTGGGTACACTGTTCAATGAAGCCGCGCTCCGTCAGAATATCGTATACATTTTGTGACATTGGTCTGTTCTCCTTTTTGCTTATTCTCTATCCGTATTACTGTCTTTCCTTCCACTGCTTCCGGTCGTCGCCGTACCATACCACCTGATTTCTTCCGAAATGCTTGGCGTCGTACAGCATTGTGTCCGCAATTTTCAGATATGTGCCGTAATCGTCGTTGATCCTGGGTGTAACCGTAACGCCTCCGATGCTGACCGTAACCCACTCCGACACATTGCCCGCATGGGGAATCTGAAGCTTCTCAATATTCCTGCGGATTTTTTTCATATGCCCGAAAATGTTCTGGGGAGTGCCGCCCAGAATAATCGCCACAAACTCCTCCCCTCCGTAGCGCGCCACAAAGTCCATTGTGCGCCGCAGGTGATGGGAAATGGTCTTTGCCACGGCTTCTATCACCTTATCCCCGGCCGGATGTCCGTAGGTATCGTTGTAAACCTTAAAATGGTCAATATCAAACATAAAAATAGAAAACGGAACCTGCAGCCGGGCCGCCTCCTGCCATTTTGCCACGCTGTACAGCTCATACTGCCTTCTGTTGGCAATTCCCGTAAGCTGGTCCGTCATGGACTGCTCCTCCACCTGCTTTCGGTATCGGTATAGCTTTACATGTGTGTTCACCCTGGCCTTTACAATCACCGGATGGAAGGGCTTTGTGATATAATCAACGGCCCCTAACTTAAATCCGTGCTGCTCATTTTCAATATCGGAAAGGCTTGTAATCAATATAACCGGAACACTCTGGGTTACAATCTCCTCCTGCAGTTTTTTCAGCAGCATAAAGCCGTCCATCTCCGGCATCACGACATCCAGAAGTATCAGAGAAAATCTTCCGGTGCTTGCACAGCTTAAGCCCTCAATTGCAGTCTGGGCAACTGTGACCTCGTACTCATCCTCCAGAATGGACTTTAACTTGGCTGCCTGCGTAACGCTGTCATCAACAATCAAAATCTTTTCCATATCCTTACCCCTCAGCTTGCCTAATCATTTTTACTGATAAACAGTATGTTATTACTCTGTTCGGCATATATCCAAAATTATACCTGAGCAGACATGATTTTACAATGCTTTTATACTATAAATATACAAATTGCTACTCTATCACACTTCCGTCCTCCAAAATATTCACTCCAAAGGACAGCTCCGAAAGCCTTCGGTAATAATCCTGCGTCTCTTTCAAAAGCCTCATCCGGTTACCCTCGCTTGCACAGGGAATCACGCGCACCCTCGTCTCTCCTTCCGTAAGCGTAAGCTCCGCCACAATACTCTCGTAAGACCCGTTGCCGAAAATAAAATTGCCCAGACTGTAAAAGATAGGCTTTCCCTGATAATATTCAATCCCCTGAAGCACATGGGGATGACTTCCGATCACCGCGTCCGCTCCTGCGTCAATATACTGTCTGGCCAGGGTCTTTTGATAATCTTCCGGCAGGGTATTGCGCTCAATGCCCCAGTGAACAAGAACCGCCACAAAATCACAGCTTTCCTTGGCTTTCTTTATCTCCTCCACAAGCTGCGAGGCGTCATAAGTTGTAAATACACCGGAATTATACCTGGAGGCATTCCAGGAAGCTTCCGGTATCACACGGCTTGCCCCCAAAAAGCCCAGAGTCTTTCCCTCAATCTCAAAGGTTGCCGGCGCCTTCGCCGCCTCCAGATCCTCCCCCGCACCCACATGAGCGATCCCCGCTCCGTCAAGAGCGGCCAGCGTCTCCGTCAGAGGACCCCTGCCAAAGTCCAGCATATGATTGTTGGCCAGCGTCACCAGATCCACGCCCAGATCTGCCGGAACAGAGACCAGATCCGGCGGCACGCGGAAGGTATATTCCTTCTCCTCCATAGCCTCGCCGGTAGTTCCGAAAGGAAACTCCTGATTGAGAATAAACAGATCCCCCTCCTGCAAAAGCGCAAGAAGCTCCGGATCGGCTGCCGCTCCGATTCCGCTTTGCCGGTATTTATTCTGTAAAATCTCCGTCAGATAGAGATCCCCCGCAAACAGAAGCCGGATCCCCTCCTCCTGTACCTCCTCCGACTCCGGGGGAGCTTCCGCTTCGGCCTGGGCCGGCTCCTCAAGCTCCCCTTCCTGCTCCGCCTGCTTTTGTACGATGGAATCCATCTCCCTTTTTACTGCCTCCGGAAAGCCTGCCGCCCGAACAGAGGAAGAAAGCGCCTCCCTCTCCCCGCCTGCAAAATCCAGCAGTCCGCTGTAATAACAGACTCCCACTGCCAGAGCCAGTACAATCAGGGAGCCGACGGTCCCCATGAACAATCCTTTTAAAAATGCTTTCATAATGCTTCACCCATTCCCGTTCACCTGACGCCCTGCTTACAAGCCTTGGCGTATCGGTGAGATTACAAACAGGGCCGATGCACCAAAACAATGCAACAGCCCTTCCTTTATAACCGTCTATGTTCTTACATGATACATGATTTTAAAATATAATCCATACCTTCATCCATCTGAAAAACTTCTGCATACTTAGATAAAATATTAATAATAATTTTCAAATTTTCCCTGTCTTCAAAGTCACTGTCATAAATAAACAATACTTTTTTTATCCCTGCCAGCTCACTTGCGGCAAAAGACCATTGCCTGGCATTACTTATAAGCCTTCTTAAGTTCTTGCCTCTAAATGAAAAATGCTTAATACATAGGTTTTCTAACTGATAGTCAAATGGAATTTCATCATTAAATTCTCCGAAGATTCTACCATTTGAATATTTCAAATTGTTTGTTTCCAGTACACGTTTAATTAACTTTTTCTCTTCATTACTATTCAAACGCTGAGATTTTGCCAAATCATATTTCAGGTAAACTTTTGTAAGAGCGTCTACATAATCTTCGTTTTCCTCAACATTCAACTTCTTAATGGTAGAAAATTTAAACTCATTCGCAAATACTTGAATATATGATTGTAAATCAAATGAATCCTTATAGTTTAAAATAGAAGTCTCAACATCCTCTTTAATCCCAACAAGATATGCTCTTACAAAATTAACATCCGCTTCATCATCAAATACCTGAAATCTTTTGAAATTGGAAATATATCTAAAATCACGTTGCCCTGTAGTAATATTATGAAACAAAACTCCAAGACACAAGCATTCATCTGATATGGGCGAATGATAATAATTCAAAGCTGAATATTCAATATGACTCATGATATACCTCCTTTTTTATTTTATGTAATTCAGAATCGTAGATATTATAGTATCAAAGTGATTTATCCTATACATTAAATATTCAACCAATGCATTTTCATTCTCCTGCATAGGCCGCCACTCCTGCGGACATTCTTCAATTAATTTCTTTATTACATTACTATTAATTTTATTTTTAAATTCTAAACCCGCTTGCTCCAAAGCTTCTTTTGTAATAGAAATATTTCTATAAAACATACTATATAGTCTTTTGTTATATTCAAGAACCTCCGTACTAAACAAGTCACACTCTCTCATTGCAGTTTTTAAACAACCGGAATCCCAGATTGCACCATTAATAAACACATGGGTATGGTCAATTACCTTTAGCGACACATCATCTTTATAAAATCGAACCAGTAAATTGCCCTCATTTCTGTCTCTATTGAATATAATATGATCAAACAAAAGAACCTTTATGAAAACTTCTTTGTTCTTCATCATACTAATAATAGATGATAATAGCTTTGTCGTTTTCGGCATAAAAGTCGAGTAAAACGCATATCCATAATTATTACTTGAAGCAATAGCGGAATCAAATACTTCCGTATTCTCATCCATTACGCATATTCCGCAATATGGCATCGGAATATCTATAAGTATTGCCAATCTATAACACACATACTCATTAAAAAGCACCAGGTTTCCCTCTGGTCCATGAGATAATTTCACCACTATTTGAGTACCATCATCCAAAATTGCATATTTGGGCTCCGTAATTCCAATATTCATATTATAATGGATTTGAGCAATATGCTTTTCCTTGATAGTATCACCCCCGCGCTCTCTTAATTTGTATTTTTATTATACACCACAATAATCCAAAAAGCGATAACAATCTGCACGGTTAAAAATAAAACATTCCACAATAAAAATTCCTGACAGCACTATTTGCTCATTAAAAATATAAATCCAAATACTATTTTAAATGGCAAATAGCCCGCAGACTATTTGCCATTTAAAATAACCCGTATAAAATATTTCATCAATCAGCCTCAAGCGGCACACTGTACCCGATAAAATGATTCTGATACAAGATCTGAAAATACTTCGTAAGCCGCGGCAGAAGAGGCTCCGCCTTCTCCCCATACCGTTCCTTCACCAGAAAGCTGATCTCATAGATGGTCCGCTTCCCGTCCATCTGCTGCCACACAAAGCTTCCGTACTCATCCAGGCTGATATGGCTCACCTTCGGCCGCTTAAATACTTTCTGGGCCAGCCTGTTATAGAAACCTCTGTTCTCCACATGGATCACCACCAGCTTCTTTTCATTCAGCTCCCAGCTATGTTCCGGCGCACACACCGGAACATAGTCGAGGTAATTCTTTTTCTGCTTCCCGCTCATTTACTTCTCTTTTCTTTTCGTAACCGCCCACATAGTAGATGTAAGAAGGGCAAAGAAGATCAGTCCTCCAAGGTTGCTGTTGATGGGAGTTCCGGAGATAAGCCCGCCAAGGAAATCTCCCAGGGTTCCGTCCGCCATCGGAATAATGGCAAATACGGCCAGAAGAATACCAACCAGTCCCTCCCCCGCAATCAAGCCGGAGCAGTAGAGAACGCCGTTCTCAATCATATCCTTCTTCGCCTTCTCGCTCATATTTTTCTTCTTCTCAAAGATCCACCGCACGGCGCCGCCAAGCATCATAGGCGTGCTCAGGTGAATGGGAAGATAAAGGCCCACTGCAAAAGGAAGTACCGGAATCCCGAGAACCTCCACCACAATACCGATAAAAGCTCCTGCAAATACCAGGTTCCAGGGAAGATTGCCTCCCATAACACCCTCAACAATCATCTTCATCAGAGTTGCCTGAGGCGCCGGAAGCTCCGTACTTCCATACCCCCATGCCGCGCTTAAAAGATACAGAATCGCACCGATGGCAAGTGCGGATGCCACAACACCAATCAGCTCGCCAATCTGCTGCTTATAAGGCGTAGCGCCTACAATATAACCGGTCTTCAAGTCCTGAGACGTATCGCCCGCAATGGCCGCAATGATACAGATGACGGAACCGATGGCAATCGCCGCCGTCATACCGGCCTGTCCCACCTGTCCGGTAGACTTCAGAATAATCGTCGTCACCAGAAGGGTTGCAATCGCCATACCGGACACCGGATTGTTGCTGCTTCCGATAAGCCCCACCATACGGGAGGAAACCGTAGCAAAGAAAAATCCGAAAATAACAATCAGCACCGCACAGAACAGATTCACCGGAACTGCCGGAATCAGCCACAGCAGAAGCGCCAGAACCGCCACGGAAATAAAAATCACCTTCATAGACAGATCCTTATCCGTCCGCTCTCCCGTGCCGGCGCCGCCCTTGCCGTAGCCCTTCATGGCTTCCTTAAAAGTACGCATAATAAGAGGCAGGGACTTAATCAGGCTGATCACACCGCCTGCCGCCACGGCGCCCGCGCCGATATACTTGATGTAATTGCTCCATATACCAAAGGAACCGTCCGTTGCATAAAGCTCCGCAACCGTTATATCTACCGGAAACAGCACGGAGTTGCCGCCGAAGAGCACAATCAGAGGCATCAGCACAAACCAGCCCGTGATACCGCCGGCAAACAGGTAGGAAGAAATCTTCGTTCCGCAGATATATCCCACGCCCAAAAGAGCCGGAAGCACATCCACGCCGACGCCCGCGCCCGCATAGGCCGGAATCTCATAGTGAACCTCACTGGGAAACAGCTTCAAGCCGTCCGCAACAAACTTATACAAAGCCGCAATGCCAAGCCCTTTAAATACAATGCCGGCCTTTGCTCCGCCCTCTTCTCCTGCCAGAAGAACCTCCGCACATGCCTGTCCCTCCGGATAAGGCAGCACGCCGTGCTCCTGCACAATCAGAGCCTTGCGCAGAGGCACCATAAACAGTACGCCCAGAGCGCCTCCGATGCCCGCGATAATGGCTATCTCAACCAGCGAGGGAGCTTCCGTTCCCCACTCGCTCGCCCACAAAAACAATGCCGGCATGGTAAAAATAGCGCCTGCCGCCACGGACTCGCCTGCGGAACCGATGGTCTGCACCATATTATTCTCCAGTACGGAATCTCTCCTGAGAATCACCCGGATGACACCCATAGAAATCACGGCAGCCGGAATGGACGCCGAGACGGTCATACCCACACGCAGCCCCAGATAAGCATTGGCTCCGCCAAACAGTACCGCAAGCAGAACACCAAGAATAATGGAAGTTGCCGTAAACTCCGGCAGATTCTTCTCCGCCGGAATAAACGGTTTGAAATTGTTGTCACTCATACTCTCTCTCCTTCTCTATGACCATTCTGTTCTCATTCCCCTGGTACCGCGTTATCCTTTGCCGAACACGATGGGATATCCGGGGAAAGCTTCCTAATTAACAGAATAGACAAGTAATGGATTCAGTATACCATGCTCCGCCGGCATTTGACAACTGTTTCTCTCCCAAAAACATGGTTTAAAAATCTATGCCAAATTTACAAAAATCTCACATATCCTTTTTCCGGGCACGCCTTCATGCAGATTAATGCAGCAATTCCTCCCAAAGCTCCCTTACATCCGCAGCCATCCGTTTTGCGTGAACGGACTCAAGCTCCGCCCTTTCGCCGTAACCATACAGAACGCCGATTTCCAAAATCCCCGCCTCTCTTGCCGCAATGATATCCTGCTCCCGATCTCCCACCATCACGGCCCTGCCCTGGTGGTCAATTCCCCGCTTCTTCAAAATCTCCATGATAATCTGCGACTTGGGCGTTTCCAGTCCGTCCATCACCTGGCCTGCTATCTCCGTAAAATAACCGGCCAGTCCGAAATGCTCCAGAATCTCTTTGGCAAAGGCTTCTCCCTTGAGGGTCGCCACAAAAAGCTCCTTGCCGGCTGCCCGAAGCTCCCGGAGCATGTCCGCGATTCCGTCGTAGACGACATTTTCAAACTTCCCCGCCTTCCCGTAATACTCCCGATAATAGCCGGCTGCCAGAAGCGCCTGCTCCTTGGTAAAGCCATAATACTTCCGAAAGGATTCCGTTAAAACAGGCCCGATAAAGGGATATAATTTTTCTCTGCTGCTTTCATGTATCCCGAACTGCTCCAGCGCATACATCACACCGCCGGTAATTCCCACCGCCGGGTCCGTCAGCGTCCCGTCCAAATCAAAAAATATCCACTGATATTTCATTCCCGTCTCCTCTCCTACTCCACATCCGAGGTACAGTAGGGACACTTGTCCGCCTTAATGTGAATCTCGGACATACAGTGCGGGCATACCTTCGTAGCGGGCTTTGCAGGCGCGGCCGGCTCTTCCTTCTTCCGGTGAAGCTTATTCATCTGCTTCACCACAACAAACACCACAAAGGCCGTAAGCAGAAAATTAATCAGCCCCGTAATAAAGCTTCCGTAAGCAATGGTAGAGGTCGCCTCCTTTGCCGCCTCCAGCGTTGCGTAGGAATTGCCGTCCAGTGCAATAAACATATTGGAAAAATCAAGCCGCCCGGTAAACAGGCTGATAAACGGCATTACAATATCATTCACCAGAGAGCTTACCAAAGTATTAAATCCTCCGCCGATAATCACACCTACCGCCAGATCGATCATATTGCCCTTTAAGGCAAATTCCTTAAATTCCTTTAACATATTCATTCTCCTTTTTACATTTTTCAAATAGTATACTATATCTTTATGTTCAAAGTCCACCCATTCCAAAAACAAAGCCCCGCAGCAAAAAAAGCGCCGGAAAGCAAGCCCCTTTGCCCGCTTCCCGGCACTTCCCCTTCTGTCTTTGTACCGTATCAGATAAAGAAATACTTAAGCAGAAACAGCAGCGCCAATATATACATCACCACGCTTACCTTCTTGCTCTTTGCTGCTCCGGAAACCAGATTCAGCACCACATAAGAAATCACGCCCATAGAAATACCTTCGGAGATGCTGTAGAAAAAGGGCATGGCCGCAATACAGATAAATGCCGGGATTCCCTCCCCAAAATCCGAAAAGTCAATCGTTCCCACCTGATTTACCATATAGAAGCCCACCACAATCAGAGCCGGAGCCGTGGCAAAGGACGGAATGGCAAGGAAAATAGGGGATAACAGCAGGGACAGCCCAAAAAGAACCGCCGTAGTCATAGCCGTAAGTCCCGTTCTTCCGCCCTCCGACACACCGGAAGCGCTCTCCACAAAGGTAGTTGTGGTGGAAGTACCAAGCACCGCACCGGCTGTCGTGGCAACCGCGTCCGCCATCAGCGCGCCCTTAATATTGGGCAGCTTGCCGTCCTTGTCAAGCATGTCCGCCTTGGAAGCCACGCCAATCAGCGTTCCAAGGGTATCGAACATATCCACAAAGAGGAACGCTAAAATAATCACAATAAATTCCCCGAAAGGAATCGCCGTAAAATCAAGCTTTGCAAAAATCGGCGCAATACTGGGAATGGAAAGCCCGCCGGAAAAATCGGGAAGCAAGCCGTAAAAGCCAAGCTCCGGGTTGGGCACATAAACTCCCGCAAACTGGCAGACAATACCAAGCCCCCAGGTAATCAGAATCCCCCAGAGAATATTGCCCTTTACCTGCTTAATAACCAAAATGGAGGTAATCAGCACACCGACAATGGCCAGAATCACTGTGATTCCCACATCCTGCATCGTACCTCCCTCTACCGCACTTAAAGAGAACAGCTCCACCAGCGTAGCGCCGCCTACCACAATCTTCGCATTCTGCAAACCGATAAACGCAATGAAAAATCCGATACCTACGGAAACGGCCTTCTTAAGATTCGTGGGAATGGAATTGAAAATCGCTTCCCGGATATTGAACAGCGAAAGCAAAATAAAGATCACGCCTTCCACAAATACCGCCGCCAGAGCAGCCTGCCACGGGTATCCCATCCCCAGAACAACCGTATAGGCAAAGTAAGCATTGAGTCCCATACCCGGAGCCAATGCAAAGGGGTAGTTGGCAAACAGCGCCATACATACCGTGCCCAAAAAGGAAGCCAGCACCGTAGCCGTAAACACCGCACCCTGATCCATGCCGGCAGCGCTCAGGATATTGGGGTTCACAGCCAAAATGTAGGCCATAGTCATAAAGGTTGTAACACCCGCCAAAATCTCTGTCTTCACCGTGGTGTTGTTTTCCTTCAGCTTAAACAATTTTTCTACCATCTTTCGTCCCTCCTGTGTAAACGGAGCTTTCCCGAAGCGCCGGCCACACAGATAAAAACATCCGGAGCTTCCAAAAAGGTCCATAAAATAAAAATACCATTCACAGCCTCTGTCCCGAGCCTGCGAATGGCAATAAACAAAAACACATTACGTATTTTAACACATTTACAGAAAAAGGTAAACTTCTTTTTCTTATTTTTAGAAGCTATTTTTAAAAAAGCTGAGCCACATTTTCATAATCATACCGCTTCAGTATTCCCGGTTCCGACTGGGGCAGATCGTCCAATTCCTCCCATTCCACCAGGCAGGTATGACGTTTTTCCTGCTTATGCTTTGTTGCGCACTTCTCCCGTTCCTCCTCTGAGAGCGCTTCTACGGGAAGCCTCGTCCACCCCCTGGAATAGTGGAAGACATTCCACCGCCTGTGCTCATAGCGGGCAAGCTGCCAGAGAACCGCCTCCCGCTCCTCATCGGAAAGCCCGCTTATATCCCCCGCCAGCGCTAATTTGTTGGGAATATCCCACACCACAGCCCGATTGGAGTTCTGGGTAAACGTACCCAGGGTATTCCAGTTCCCCACATGAAAATTGGTCCCCTGATATCGTCTGTGGAGGGCCTCCGCCTCCTCGTCCGTCCTGCGCAGCACCAATTCTTCATATGTAAACGGTTCCTGGCCTACCTTCTGAAAGAACACATTCTTTTCCTGTGACAAAAGCAGAATACTGCCTTCTGCCTCCTCGTGAAGCGCTACCACGATCTGCGGAATATGCTCCCCAAGACCTCGCTTCCGGAAAATGCGCAAAAGCCGCATAGCCAGCTCCACATTGTAAGCCGTATCTCCCGCAGCGATTAAAATCTGATGCAGATCCCCCATCCAGCCTTCAATGGTATCAAAAAATGCCTCGGATTCAAAGGGCGCATCCGCCCAGACAATTCCTGTCTCTTCCTTTAGCTGCGGCGCGTCCCGGAACAGCCCGGCCTGTTTTTTCTCCAGATTTTCATCCAAAATAAGCGCCCGAAGCCCCTTTCTGTCAGAAGCCGCAGTTTCAAAGGCCGTATTTTCATAAGTGGAAAGCAGAAATTCCTTTCCAAAATCCTCAAACCCAATGACGCACACCGTAAAAGGGACGTCCGGACAGAACACGCCCCGCTCCATGCGTCCCAGTCCCTGCTCCTTGAGATACCCCACAGGCTGCCGCTCCATCAAAAGCCGGCGGACTAACAGCTGCTCCTTGGATACGAGATAGGCGTCCAGATTTTCAAAAACAAGGTCCTCAAAGCGAATCAGATCATTATCGAGAAAAGCCGTTACCCGAAGCTTTGATACCTGCTTTCCCAAAGCCTCCAGCTCCTGAAGATACCTGATATTCTCATGACAGCTGTCCGGGAGAAGAATCACGTGATAACGCTTATCCCCCTTCATTTTCCCTATCCATTCCCTGTCCACACAGAGAGCGCCCGGAACAGGCTCCCCTTCCTCCTCTTCCTCATCGGAGAACATATACGCCACAGCCGCCCGCTTCACATGCTTATGAATATCCCCTATCAGGGTAAGGGCATCCTTCCTGCTTCCCCTTACCAGATAAATCTCCCTGGCCCAGAAAAGCCTCCATTTCATAACCGTCCGGCTCAAAAGGCTTTTGAAAAATACAATCAGCACGGCCCGGATGGTATACACCACAATAATCAGGAAAATACATACGTACTGAGGACTTCCGAAGAGATCCGGGTTTCCCTCAAAGGCCAGAGCCATAATTGCCTGATACATACAGAGCAAAAAGGTATAAAGAATCTCCGAGGCTTCCCCGCCAAAAGGAAACCGAATCCAAAAATACAGAGCCACAACCACCAGATAATTGTAGCCCACCATCAAAATACTTCTTAGGCGTTCCTCGCATTTTCTGAGGCTGATGTGGAGAACCACAAGCCCCAGAATATAACACAGCAATACCATATTGTCTTATCCCCCTCGATACATTCAAAAGGCCCCGCTCCGCAGCTTAGAAGCATCCCTCAAAAGCGTCCACAGCCTTCTGAACCTCTTCCTTTGCAAAGGAAAGCTGCTCCTCCTCGGATGCATCTTCCCGCATATCTATGGCTCCTACGAGAAAAAGAGCCGCATAGTCTCCTTTCCGCACCACCTGGCATGCCTGAGTCTTCGCATAATTCATCGGGTAAATCATCTGATCCTCCACCAGCGCCGTGCGCACACGCTGAAGCTCCTTTTCCAGCTCATCGCCCTTTCCTTCCGCTGCCTTTGCAATCACCACCCGATCCGGATGTGCGCCAATCATCGGCATCTGGGCCGCAAAGGATTCCATCAGCGACGTGTCGATTCCCATAACCTGAGAGAGCATCTCCCCGTCCATATCCGTATCCGGCAGATAATTCTCCCCGTAAGCCTCCTGTACCGCCTTCAAAACATCCTCCACAGGCGGCTCCTTTTGTGCCGTGCTTCCCTTACAGCCGGCCAAAAGCCCTGTAAACAGCAGCAGTACTCCGGTTATCAGTCCGATTTTTTTTACGTTTCCCATATTTCTTTCTCCTTCCAAATTCATTCATCTTTCTCAATCCGGTCCATCAAAAGTATCCCCGGGATTCCGCTATGTATACCTCTTCAAAAGGCGCTTCCATAATGGGGTTTTACAGCAAATATGATACCACACTTCCCTGCGCAGTTCAATTTCTTTATTTCACCCTTTTTCCTTGAAAAATAACTATTTTTATGTATAATAAAAAAGTGACGAAACCCGACAAAATATAGAAAATAAGAGGAGTAAGCATGATACAGGCAGTAAATGTAACACTTAGAATCGGAAAGAAAGCTCTCTTCGAGGATGTCAACATCAAATTCACCGAGGGCAACTGCTACGGACTGATTGGAGCCAACGGCGCAGGCAAGTCCACATTCTTAAAAATACTCACCGGCGAGCTGGAGTCCACAAGCGGCGAAATCGCCGTCACTCCCGGACAGCGGCTCTCCTTTTTAAAGCAGGATCACTTCCAGTATGACGACTATCCCGTTATGGACACCGTGATTATGGGCAATGCCCGGCTGTACGAGATAGCAAAGGAAAAAGACGCCATCTATGCCAAGGAGGACTTTACCGACGAGGACGGCATCCGCGCAAGCGAGCTGGAAGCGGAATTTGCCGATATGAACGGCTGGGAAGCGGAAGCCGACGCCGCGTCTCTTCTCAATGGCCTTGGCATTGAGACAGAGCACCATTATACGCTCATGAAAGACATGCCCGGAGCGCAGAAGGTAAAGGTCCTTCTCGCACAGGCTCTTTTCGGCAGCCCGGATATTCTGCTTCTGGATGAGCCTACAAACCATCTGGATCTGGATGCCATTGCCTGGCTGGAAGAATTTTTAATTAACTTTAACAATACGGTCATCGTAGTTTCCCATGACCGCTATTTTCTCAACAAGGTCTGCACCCATACGGCGGACATTGACTACGGCAAGATTCAGCTCTACGCCGGCAACTACGACTTCTGGTACGAATCCAGTCAGCTTCTGATCCGTCAGATGAAAGAAGCCAACAAGAAGAAAGAGGAGAAGATCAAAGAATTACAGGAATTTATCTCCCGCTTCAGCGCCAACGCTTCCAAATCCAAGCAGGCAACCTCCAGAAAGCGTGCCCTGGAAAAAATCGAGCTGGACGAGATCAAGCCTTCCAGCCGGAAGTACCCATACATTGACTTCCGTCCCAACCGCGAGATCGGCAACGAAGTTCTGACCGTAGAGGGCATTTCCAAAACCATTGACGGCGTAAAGGTCTTGGACAATATTTCCTTTATTCTGGGCCACGACGACAAGGTAGCCTTTGTGGGAAGCAACGAATTTGCCAAGACCACCCTGTTCCAGATTCTGGCCGGGGAGATGGAGCCGGACGAGGGAACCTACAAATGGGGCGTAACCACAAGCCAGGCTTATTTTCCAAAGGATAATACAAAGGAATTTGACAACGACGACATCATCGTGGATTGGCTGACCCAGTACTCGGAGATCAAGGATGTCACCTATGTCCGCGGCTTCTTAGGCCGGATGCTCTTTGCCGGCGAGGACGGCGTGAAAAAAGTCCGCGTGCTCTCCGGAGGCGAAAAGGTCCGCTGTATGCTGTCCAAGCTGATGATTTCCGGAGCCAACATCCTCATCCTTGACGAGCCTACGGACCACCTGGACATGGAGTCCATCACCGCCCTCAACAACGGACTGATCAAGTTCCCGGGCGTGCTTCTGTTCTCTTCCCGCGATCACCAGATCGTCCAGACCACGGCCAACCGAATCATCGAGATTTTGCCGGGCGGAAGCATGATCGACAAGATCACCACCTACGACGAATATCTGGAAAGCGACGCTATGGCCAGAAAGCGCACCGTCTACAGCAAGGCAGCCGGAACAGAGGAGGATAATTAACCTCATATTTACTTACCCAACCGCATGATTTTTCATTGCCCCAACCGCATTTTTCTGCTATACTAAAAAGAAAGGCTGTGTAATCACAGTAGAAAGCGAGGAGGCCCCTCATTATGGACGTTTTGAAAAAATGCAAAAAAGCTGAAATCTATACTCTGGCAGATGAAGCCATCTGTGAAGCCGAGGTATTCCGGGATATGGCCGATGAGCTATGGCTGTCCATTCCAGGCGACGTGACCCTGGAAACGTCAGAATTTTACACCATCGTCTTTTTTGATTCCGTGTCCGGCCTGATGCGCTGTCACTGCAGCGTAGGAGAAGCTCAGCCCATCTCCGACGAGCGCAATTCCGTTCCCTGCAAAATCGTGGAAGTAAAGGAAACCAGACAGCGCAGGCAAGATTTAAAAATCTATTTTGAAACAAGCCTGGATCTGTTCTGTACCTACGTCCCAAGCTTTGCCGTAGGCATCCCGGAGCGTTTCAAAGCCACAACCCGCGATATCAGCGCCGGCGGAATCTATTTCATGTGCGAACACCGCCTGCCCGAAGGCACCGTAGTCCAATTCCAGCTCCACGGCGCATCCAAGCCCCTGCTGCTGGCCGCAAAAGTCCTCCGCTTCGAACCGGTAGACGAGATAGACGGCAAACCCCAATTCGGCCACGGCTGCCAATTCATCGAAATGCGCCCCCAAACCGAGGCCGTCCTAAGAAACTACATCTTCCGCCAGGAACGCAACAGCCGAAGATAACCAAAAACCAAAACCAATCAAATACATACAACCCAAAAAGGATGCAGCCCAAGAACCCAAAATTCTCAAAACTGCATCCTTTAATTATTTAATTAATCTAATTAGTCGCATCTTCAAATCTAACGCAGCTCCCGCCCCCAAAGTCTGAGGACTCTTTCTGCGGCTGTCCCGTCCGCCTACCTCATAAACTTCCGCAACTGCCTAGCCACCTCCTTAATATCAATAGGCTTAGCAATATGCGCATTCATCCCGCAATCCAAACACCTCTGAATATCCTCCGAAAAAGCATCCGCCGTCATAGCAATAATCGGAATATCCGCATCCTCTCTCTCAAGAGCGCGAAGCGCCTTCGCCGCCTCATACCCCGTCATCACCGGCATCCGAATATCCATCAGCACCGCATCATAATACCCTGGCTCCGACTTTTCAAACATCTCCACACAGATCTGCCCGTTCTCCGCCCAGTCAAGTTCCATGCCAAGATCCGAAAGCAGCGCCTCCGCAATCTCCCAGTTCAGATCATTATCCTCTGCCACAAGAACTTTCCGCCCGGTAAAGTCCTCCTTCGCTTCCCTGAGATCTCCTCCCTCCTCGGGCATATCCGCCTCTTTTTCCGTATCTTCCATATACTGCTTCAAGCCATAATAAAGGGTAGACCGAAACAGCGGCTTCGAAATAAATCCGTTGATCCCGGCATCCCGGGCCTTATCCTCAATATCGCTCCAGTCATAGGCGGAAATCAGTAGAATCGGAATATCCTCCCCCAGATTCCTCCGGATCTCCTTCGCCGTGTCAATCCCGTCCATACCCGGTAGCTTCCAATCCAGAAGAATGATCTGGTAATCGTCTCCGCGCTTATAATGCTCATCAACCAGACGCACCGCCGTCTCTCCGTCAAAGGTCCAGTCCGCCTGCACGCCAATGTCCTTCAAAGCATCCACCGTACTTTCACAGAGCTGCTTATCATCATCCACCACAAGCATCTTCCAGCTGGGAAGCACCATATCCACTTCCTCCACCAGAGCTTTCTCCAGATCCAGCGTCACAAAGAAGGTACTTCCCTTGCCCTTCTCGCTCTCCACCCGGATCGTGCCGTTCATGGTATCCACAATATATTTGGTAATGGCCATTCCCAGGCCGCTTCCCTCCGTCCGGTGCACCCGGGCGCTGTCTTCCCTGGAAAATGACTCAAAGATCTGCTCCCGAAATTCCGGAGACATACCGATTCCCGTATCCTTTACTTCCAGGTGAATCCGCACATGGGTATCCCGCTCCGGCAACAGCTCCTGATACATGGAAACGTGAATCGTCCCTTCCTCCGGCGTAAACTTCACCGCATTGGACAGAAGATTCAGCAAAATCTGATTGAGACGCACTCCGTCACAGTAGACATTCTCTATCTCAATGTCATGGATAAACACATCAAACTGCTGCCGCTTTGCCCGAACCTGAGGCTGCACAATACATACGATACTGTCCATAACCTCCCTTAAGGACACAAGCTCCGTATTAAGCGTCATCTTGCCGCTCTCAATCTTGGACATATCCAAAACATCATTCACAAGTCCCAGAAGGTGCTGGCTGGACAGGCTGATCTTCCGCAGGCAGTTCTGCACCTGAGGCTTATTGTCTATATTGGCCGTGGCAATAGCTGTCATTCCCACAATTGCATTCATCGGCGTTCGGATATCATGGCTCATACTGGACAGAAATTCACTCTTGGCCCGATTCGCATGCTCCGCCTCCCGGTGGGCCTGCTCAAGCTCCCGAATCCTCTGATGATTTTCCCGCAGATATTCCGCAAAAATCAAAAGAAGAACCAATACCAGAATACTGCATCCTCCCAATGCACGTATCATCCACTTGCCGCTCATGTCATTCACTGCCTGATCCAGCGCTCCATAGGGCAGCTCAGTTACAAGATACCACTCCGTATAGGGCATGC
This sequence comes from Clostridia bacterium, assembly GCA_910576325.1. Taxonomy (GTDB): domain Bacteria; phylum Bacillota; class Clostridia; order Lachnospirales; family Lachnospiraceae; genus Laedolimicola. The sequence continues at coordinate 271,229 of CAJTIM010000001.1, read as the reverse complement.
TGCTGCAATAAAGGTGGCGGCGCTCCTCCCCCATAACAAGAACCGTGGAATAGTCCTTCTTCTCCTTCATGGCCTCCTGCAGATCCCGGATAAACTTCTGCGTATACTGCTCCTCCCCGGACAGGGAATGACTCACGCGATCAAAATAATTCTCCCGGTAAGCATCGCCGCTTCGAATCACAAAGCTTCCGTCATTGCGGATAATGTGGGAATCCACCAAAGAGTTCCCCTCATCCAGTCCCAGGATATCCCGGATATAATCAATGGAAACACCCGCCACCAGTCCCAGACTTTTGCTGCCGTCCTCCATCGAGTATTCCGCGGAAATACCAAGGAGCAGAATCCGTTCTCCTGCCTCATTGCTTCCCACCGCCGCCTTCCGCTCTCCGCTTTTCATAGATTCAAAGAAAGGTTCCGGGTCCGCAATCGTAACCGGCCCTCCGTAAACCATATCAAAGACGCCATCCTTCGAGTAAAAACCCAGATACTCCAGACCGTTGCTCTTGGCGCTCTCCTTTAAGGCATCACGAAGACCGGCCTGAGCATTGTCCGTTTCCGGAGGAACTTCCTTTGTCACCTTGAGCACATGGGAAAGCTGATACTCAATGGTTGTCTTAAAGTGCTGGCCAATGCGCTCATTCAGCCCCTGCATATAAATGGTCCCCACCTCATTGATGGTTTCCGCGCTGCTTCCCCCAATATAGATCGTCAGATAGGAAAACACGCACACACACAGAATACACACTCCAATGAGTCCGCCTAACAATAATCGGGTTGTTTTGCTCTTAATGTTCGATTTCTGCAAAATGAATACCTCCGTCCGGCCGCATCCGCGTCACCCGGTCTTATCCTGCCTACGACTGCCGCTTCAAAATGAAACCGCGTCAGTTCTCTCCCTCGTCAATGGGCGAAATGACAGAAAGCATCTTATCCATAGAATCATCATAAAAACGATAATGTCCGCGTCCGGCGCGCTTTACCGTATAAAGAGCCTGATCCGCGCAGTGGAACAAAGTCTCGTAATCCGTCCCCACCAGATCCGCCCTGGCCACACCCATACTTACGGAAATGTCAAACTCCTCAAACCGTCCCGTCAGAGCATGGAAAATACGTTCAATAATCGGCTCCAAGTCCTCCGTATACTCCAGGAACACCAAAAACTCATCCCCGCCCACGCGGGCCGCAATATCCGCGCCGCGGATACTCTGGCGAAGCTTCTCCGCCGTATGCTGCAGTACCTGGTCACCGAAAATATGTCCGTAAGTGTCGTTAGCCATCTTAAAGTGATCCAGATCAAAAATCGCCAGTGCATAAGCGCCGTCCGGCTTCTGGGCCATACGTCCTACAATCTGCTCCTTAGCGCTTGCGTGGTTCAAAAGCCCCGTCATCCGATCATGGGTGGCCAATTGTTCCAGAACATCCAGCTTCAGCCTGGTATCATGAATATCAATCACCTTACCGATAGCTCCCTGATATTCATGAGGCTCCTCCAAAGTCCACATAGCATGAGCCACAATCCGGGACCACCGGTGTTCGCCCTGAAAATCAATCTTACAGTCATGAGTCACCACCGGATTCTCCCGGGTGGTGCCCCGGAGCTTCGCCGACAATGCCTCCCAGTTCTCAACCCCCAGAATATTCTTCACGCTGTCGCTCTTTCTGGGTTCCGCAATAATCTCATTGGCCGAAAGCTTCTTGGCGCTCCAAGGCGTCAAAGTCAGAATACTGGGAGATGCATTGTACTCAAACTGAATCTCCTTGGACATCGTGGCAAAGAAGCTGTACTTCTCCCGTTCCTTCTCAAGAAGCTGCAAGGTACGCTCCGAAGCCGTCAGCTCCGCATGGTGCAGCATCTCCTGCGCCACATTGTGAAGGCTTCTTCTGTTATTCTCATCCAAAATCTCCTCCTGAGAAAGCTCCAGGGGAAGCTGATCCGCAATATCCGTCAGACACTCCATAAGCAGGGGATTGAAAGAACCACATTTTCCGTCCAGAATCATCTGAACCGCTACCTCATGGGAAAACGCCTTCTTATAGCACCGCTCACTGGTAAGCGCGTCGTACACATCCGCAAGGGCCACAATCTGGGCGGAAATCGGAATCTCGTCCCCCTTAAGCCCGTCAGGATATCCCCGTCCGTCATACCGCTCATGGTGCCAGCGGCAGATCTCAAAGGCGCACTTCACCAAAGGCTCATCCTGGTAAAGAGGCAGATCCCGCAAAAGATCCCCGCCAATGGCCGAGTGGGTCTTCATAATCTCAAATTCTTCATCCGTAAATCTTCCCGGCTTATTGAGAATCTTTTCATCTATGGCAATCTTGCCGATATCATGAAGGGCGGAGGCCATGCTGATGGTGGAAATATCCGCCTGGGACACCCCGTACCGATCTGTCTTTTCAATCAAATGCTCAAGAAGAAGCTCCGTAAGGGTATGCACATGGCGCACATGCCAGCCGCTTTCTCCGTTCCGGAACTCTACAATATGACTTAAGATGTCAATCATCATATTGCTTCTCTTCTCATTTTCATAAATCTGATCCGCAACCATGCCCATCAGCTTCTTCTGCTTGGCATACAGAAGAATCGTGTTCACCGCTCTTCTGCGGACCACCATCTCGTTAAAGGGACGGACGATAAAGTCCGTAGCTCCCATCTCATAGGCCCGGTCAATGTAAGCAGGACTGTTCTCCGCAGAGATCATAATCACAGGAAGATCCTCAATCCAGTTGTGCTCATTCATCACCATAAGCACCCCGAAGCCATCCATCTCGGGCATTACAATATCAAGAAGCACCAGAGACAGATCCACGCCGTACTTCTCGATGGCCGCCACCGCCTGAACGCCGTTCTCCGCCTCCATAATCTCGTACTCGTCCTCCAGCATATCCGCCAGAATTGATCGGTTCATCTCCGAATCATCCGCTATTAAAATCTTCTGCTTCCGTTTCGCTTCCACCATACTCTTACCTTTCTGATACACATTAAAAAAATTCTTCCATATCTATTTCGCCCCGAAAAAGGCGCTCCCAACCGGATAGAAAAAGTTCTGCGGTGAAATCACCGGCACTCTCCGATAATTAAAACCGCAGAACACAATTTCATATTATCACACAATAACCAAAACAGCAAGAACCGGCTGCAATGTTACTGCTCAGCCTCGCCGTCCTCCTCGGCGGTTAAGCTCTCCCAGATGCTGTTGACCTCCTCCACACAGTCAATGTAAGCCTGTGCCAGAATATTCGTCTCAAGCTCCAGTTCACCTGCCAGAGACTTCGTGCTCTTCCAGTCCGCACGCTCGTAGGAAAGCACCAGATCAAAGAGCTGTCCGGCCTTGCCCTCATGCTTGATCATACCGTCCTTCACCACATCGGAAATGGGAATCTCCTGGAGAATCTCTTCCAGGGTGGCATCCACAATATACTCAAGAGCCGAGAACATCCCCATCATATAAGCCTCCGACCGGTTAATGGGGAAGGGCCGCAGATAGTTTACCAGACGCGACGCATAGTTGGCGCGCAGGAAGGAAAGCTTCAGAACCTCCGCAGCTCCCGGCGTCATATCCTGGGTGCTCTCAAAGCTTAACAGATATACCCACTGCTTGAGCTGATTCAGTCCCACCGTCACCAGAGCCTGGTGAATAGAGGCCGTCCGCCGCCTGGTCGCAAAGTAAGCGGAGTTGGCAAGCTTCAAAAGAGAATAGGTCAGAGCCGCGTCACGGCTTACAATACTCTCCAGTTCATCCAGATTCGGCTCCTCCTTGGTCACTTCAATGATGAGCTGGTAGAGATTTCCCTGCAGATACTCCACCTTATTCATCTTCGTCACCATGCCCTCGGCCACATACTGGCCCTCCACAAAGTCCACATCCAGGGACAGGGCCGTATCGTAGTCCTCCTTGGAGTCCACATTGTAGGCGATGCAGCTCTTGCCGAAGCCGTGAGCCATCTGAATCATATTGGCCAGAGAATCCTTTGCCCGCCGATCCTCATAGCCTGTCATATCCAGACGGATAAAGTCCATATGCTCAAGCATACTGAAATACTTGGGCGTAAACTGGAAATTGTTGATGGCAAAGCGGTAACCCTCCTTGCGGTGCTTCTCAATCATCACCGCCGCCAGGGGATGGATGATCAGATTTTCCTCAATCTGAATCACAATCTTATCCTTGTCAAACATCTTGGCCGTATTACGAAAGAGAAGGGACGGCGTAAAGGTAATAAAGATTTGATTGTCTTTAAATATTTTTCCCGTATTGTCCATCAAAAAGGTAGCAATCGTATTGGCCGCATTGACCTCGGAGTTGTTGTAAAGACTGTCGTCATCCTCCTGAAATAAAAGCTCGTAGCCTGCAATTTCGTCGGCCTTTACATTTTTAATGGCCTTTCTAACCACACACTTATCCATGTGTCTGCGTCCTTTCCAGTAATCTGTCAATCACTTCCACCAGATGCTTGATCTCCGGCTTGGAAAGCTGCTCATCAGCTCCGAGCTGCTTGCCCTTTAAGTGCATCTCCTCGTTGATCAGAGAGGAGAAAATAATCAGCGGAAGCTTCTTAAGCTTTTCGTCGGACTTCACCAGCTTGGTCAGGCGGTGTCCGTCCATCTCCGGCATCTCAATATCCGTGATAATCAGGCTTGCTTCCGACTCCATATGCTCCTGATCCCGGATGGCATGAAGGAACTCCCAAGCTTCCTTGCCGTTGTTAAAGCGCTTCACATTGGAAAATCCCGCTTTCTTTAAGGACTCGCAGATCATGCTGGCCAGAAGCACGGAATCCTCCGCCAGAACAATGGGCACATCACAGCGTCTGCGCTCTCCCAAAAGATCGATATCCGACATCTGGATACCCGTCTCCGGCGCAATCTCCGTCACAATCTTCTCAAAATCCAAAATCGTCACCAGCTCGCCGCCGCACTGGGCAATGCCGGTGGAAACACCCTCCTTGCCGTTGCTGATGGTATCGTCGGGCTTCTGGATATCCTCCCAGGAAATCCGGCTGATGCCCACGACCGTATGTACCCGGAAGGCAATGTTCAGCTTATTAAAATTCGTGATAATAAACAAATCCTTCGGATGCTTCTCGCACTCATGTCCCATCAGGTATTTGGGAAGATCCACCACCGTAAGCAGAATCTCACGGGGCTTGAAAATTCCTTCCACCGCCTCATGGGCATGGGGCACGGGCTTTACCTTATCCGACATCATGATTTCCTTTACCTTTGCCACATTGATGCCGTACAGCTCATCATTGATGGTAAACTGCATAACCTCAATCTCATTTGTACCCGATTCCAATAAAATTTCCGTTTCTGCCATGTCGCAGCTCCTCCTTCATATCCTCTTATTCACGCTTATCGGACTGCCGTGGTCCCATAAGATGTTTTCTTTTCCCTTCTACATACGCAGCTCCGGCCGTCCGAAGGTTTTCACCAGTACCATGCCGCTTGCAAGATCAATGGACATGGTTCTTGCATAATTGGCGCCTGTGTCCTCTTTCACAATGCGGATTCCCTCCTGCATCAGCACCCGCTTTACCATCTGGGCGTTCCGCTCGCCGATATTCCCCATTGCGGAGCTTTTACCCTTCATGTCGAACATCTTGGCGCCTCCCGCGATCTTGGCCGTCATCCGGTGCTTCACGGCCCCGTATGCGTAGAGCTTCCGCAGAGTCTCCCGGACCCCCGTGTCCGCATACTTAAAAATATTTGCGTCCGAATTGACACGCTCCGGGAGCATAATATGTACCAGCGCTCCCAGCTTGATCATCGGATCGTACAAAGCAATTCCAATACAGGAGCCAAGAGCATACGTAATGATGGTTCCCTCCTGGCGTCCAAGCTTCATATCACCAATTCCTACCACTAACTGCTTTTCCATTATACATTCGCAACTCCCAACTTTTTCAAAAGGAAATTTAATGATTTAATGTCCGGAAGCAGAAGCAAATCTCCTTCCAACTGGGTATCTCCAATCAGGAACTCGCCCTGAATCATCATCAATTTGTCGGAAATCTCTCCAAACATAGCCATAGGCACACTCAGGATGCCCCCCAGCATATTTACCGAAATCGAAGGTACGGACAAGGGTACCTCCAGGCCGGCCAGCTTTGTAATCGCGCTGATATAGGAGGAAATAATAATGTTTCCCGTCTCTTCCAGTGCAGAAGCCGACAGCTCGTCAATCTGGCTGAAATCCTCAATGTACTTTCCCACCAGGCGGGCCAGAATCGCATTGATAAAATCAAGCTTCAGCATGTAAAGCATAATTCCCTGGATATCGCCGCCCATCTCAACCAGAATGGCCGCCACCATATCCTCCGGGTGCCCCATGCTTGCAATGGCATCGTCATAGCCCTGGATGGATACCTTGGGAAGCTTCATCTTTACCTTAACCCCCAAAACTTCCGAGAGGGCCGTAGCCGCATTGCCCACGCCGATGCTTCCGATCTCCCGGAACACATCCAGAGCCACGGCATTCATGTCTTCAAATCGTTCAATTGCCATAATACGCCTGCCTTTCTTATACCTTCGAAAAACTCCTCTGAGCCTTTCGCTCTCTTGCTGCCCTTCACTTTGTGATCAGCAGCCCCTTCTTACCTGCCGGATACTATCCGCCCCGGCTTATCCCCGCAGGGAATTGACCGTCTGCACCACCTCGTCGGAGGTCTGAACCATCTTAAGGGCGTAGGAGTAAGCTCTCTGGCTCTCAATCATCCGCACCAGCTCCGTGGAAAGATCCGTACCGGGCGATTCCAGCGCCCCCTGTAAAGGCTCCTCCTCCTGAAGAATGGGATCGCCGTTCTTCTCTACGGGCGCGTACTCATTGTCCCCCACATTCAGCATACCGTTCTTGATTGCAAAGTCAAAGATGCCGGGCAATGCCTCAAGCTCCCGCCCCGTAAGGTCGTCGCCTACCAGACGGATGGGGTTCTGATTCCGGTCAAGAACCAGATTCTCCGCGTCATTGATAAGATAGAACTCATCCCCTCTCTGAGAGAGGCTGAACCGTCCGTTCCGGGTGTATGTGATCTCGTTGGTCACGGGATTGCGCATCATGAAGAAGCCGTTCTGCACAATGGCAAAATCATAATCACGCTCCGTGATATCGTAGCCCGAGGGCGCGAAATTCGTATCCGCCTTCTCAAGAACAATACCTGTTCCGGCCTGGATCTTTGTCTCATCCCCCTCCCAGTTATTCAGGTTGTAATACATCAGATCCTGAAAATAACCGGTCTTGGGCTTGTAGCCGTAGTTATTGATATTGGCCAGGTTGTTGGAAATAACATCCATACGGGACTGCTGCCCGATAGCTCCCTGCGCCGCCGCGTAAAACGAAGAATACATAATTTATGCCTCCTATTCCAGTCTGATTCCAGTTCCGTAAGATTCCCCACGGTGCACCCGTATGAAATCAATTCCCAGTCACTTAATGATGTGCCTGTAAATTGATTTGTGCACCATGTGGAATCTTACTGATTCCAGTTCTAACTCTATGACATACTTCCCAGTGTCACGGTCCTGCCGTCAAGCTGATCGTACATCTTAATCAGCTGCGCCGCCGCCTGTAAGGATCTCTGGGCGCTCATCATGGAGGTCATTTCCTCCACCATAGAAACATTGGACCGCTCCAGCATCCCCTGTACAATCTGGCCGTCGCCTGCCCGGGCCGTCGCCCCCTCCTGGAGAACAAAGGTCCCGTTGTCTCCCTTCACCAAAGCCTCGTCGTAATCCTCAAAATCATCCAGACGAATGGTGCCGTACACCGTACCCGTCACCTCGCTCCGAACCGTTCCGTCAATGTCAATCACCAGATCATCCGTATCCACCTGAATCGGCGCATTGTTGGTGCCTAAAACACGGCCGATATTGGGAACCGCAATGTATCCCTCATCATCGGTGATAAAAGAGCCGCTGCGTGTATACACAATGTCGTCGGCTCCCGTTCCCTTCTGCACCGCAAAAAATCCGTTTCCGTTGATGGCCACGTCAAGAGGCATCTCCGTCGGGTCCATGCCGCCCTGTTCATAGCTGGTCACCCGGTCATTGGTGGCCTGAATCATGGCAGTCGTACCGATAGGCGTCCGCTTATTGGGGGTGATGTTGCCGCTCCGGTAGAGAACCTCCTCCCGGAAGGTACTGGCGATATACTTATCGCTCTTGTAACCGTTAGTAGCCGCATTCGCCATATTGTTGCTGATTACATTCAGGTTCCGGTTTTCGGAAATCATGGCGGAACCTAAGGTATAAAAGCCCTGAAACATCTATCTGTTCTCCTCTCCGTATTCCTTATTGAGATAGGTCTTTAACTTCTTAACCGCGTTGGCATGTATCTGAGAAACCCGCGGCTCGCTGATGGACATAACCTCCGCAATCTGCTTCATGTTCAGCTCTTCCACATAATACAGGGAAATAACAAGCTGTTCATTCTCCTTGAGGCTTCGGATGCCCTCCGCCAGAATCTCCCCTGCCTCCTTCTTAAGACAATTAAGCTCCGGCTGTTCATTCTCATTTTTGGAAGGCAGGTACACCGTCTTCTTGCTCTCGCCGCCGTCGTCCAGAACCAGGTCTAAAGAAAGTACATTGAAAAGCGTTGTTTTCCTCTGAGCCTCCTGATATTTCTCCAGGCTCATATTCATATGGCCGGCGACCTGCTCCGGTGTGGGATACCTTCCCAACTCATTATACAGCTTTGTGGTCACTTCATCAATATCTCTTGCGTTTTTTCTTACACTTCTTGGTATCCAGTCCTGCTTTCTGGCCATATCAATGACCATTCCCTTGATGCGCTTGGAGATATAGGTCTCAAATTTTACATTTTTTTCCGGATCAAATTTATCCAGAGCGCTCATGATCACAAGAACACCCTCATTGACAATGTCCTCTATCTGGGCAAAGCTCACATACACGTCCCGCATCTGGATGGCGATGCTCCGCACAATATACACGTAGCGCATCACCAGCTCCTGCTTCATGAACAGCTCGCCGGTTTTCTGATATTCTGTTAAAAGCTCTTCGTTGGTCAAACCGCCGAAATCCTTTGAGGCTTCCACTCCTGCACACTCCATTCCCGGCTTTCTAAATTATGCACCGATATTTCCTACTGCCTGTATCTGAATATTGTTGCTGATCTCATTGAAGGACAGCACATATACGCTTGGATAAAACTGCTCTATCAGGTGATAGAAATGCTGCCGCACCACCTGGCTTGTGAGAACAATGGGGTCCTGGGAAAGCTCCTGGAACTTTCGTATCTCGTCCCCGAGCTGCTGAATAATGTTCTGCATCATATCGGGGCTTAACGCCAGGTACATACCCTGCTCGCCCTTGGTCAGACTGGTGATAATGCTCTTCTCCAGGTCGGCGCTCAAGGTAATCACACGCATCACGCCGCCGTCGCAGAACTTTCGGGTGATGGTTCTCTTCAATGCCGTGCGGATATTCTCGGTGATGGTATCCATATCCTTCACCGTAATAGCGGAATCCGCAATGGTTTCCATAATGGTTTCCATATCCTTGATGGGTATCCCCTCTCTTAGCAGGTTCACCAGAATCTTCTGGAATACGCCGTAAGAAATCACATTGGGGAACAATTCCTCCACAAGCTGAGGCGCGTTCATCTTCACATTGTCCACAAGCTGCACCACCTCCTGGCGGCTTAACAGCTCGTGGGCGTGCTTGCGCACCGTCTCCGAAAGGTGCGTCAGCATAACGGACAGGGGATCGATAACCGTATAGCCGTAGATCTCCGCCATTTCCTTTTTATCAATGCTGATCCATTTGCCGGGTATTCCGTAGGCCGGCTCAATGGTGTCAATACCGTCAATCTCCTTCGCAGGATTCACAGGCTCCAAGGCCAGGTAGTAATCTACCAGAATTTCGCCTCTTGCCACTTCCTCGCCCTTAATCTTCACCACATACTGATTGGTATTCAGGCTTGAGCTGTCTCGCAGGCGGATAGAGGGAATTACAAGGCCCATTTCCTGGGCGTACTGCCGACGGAAGATCACGATACGGTTGATCATCTTGCCGCCGCTTGACTCATCCACAAGAGGAATCAGGCTGTAGCCGAACTCCATCTCAATGGCTTCCACTCCGATCAGGGAGTAAACATTGTTGATATCCTTGAAGTACTCCTCCTCGCTGACCGGCTGGCCCTCCCCGGGAAGAAGCTGCTCCGCCTCCGCCTCGGCTGCCAGAGTTCCAAGCTCATCCATCCGCCGGCTAAGCTGCCAGCCGCCGGCTAAAAGCCCGCCGCCAAGGACAATCATCTGTAATTTCGGCATCCCCGGCACCATAGCCAGCACCAGCATGGCAATGCCGCCCGCCATAATGGAGAAGGGCTGCGCCATAAACTGCTTGGATACGTCGTCGTTTAAGCTTCCCTCGGATACGGATCGGGTAACAATCATACCTGTAGCCGTGGAGATCAAAAGGGCCGGAATCTGGGATACGAGACCGTCGCCCACCGTAGCGATGGAGTAGACGGACAATACCTCGCCGAAGCTCATGCCCCCCTGGACAAGACCAATCAGAATACCTCCCACAAAGTTGACCAGAGTCATAATGAGGGACATGATGGAATCGCCCTTTACAATCTTCGTGGCACCGTCCATAGCGCCGTAGAAGTCGGCTTCCTTCTGAATCTTGTTCCGGCGCATCTTGGCTTCCTGCTCGGTAATCAGGCCGGAGCTTAAGTCCGCGTCAATGGCCATCTGCTTACCGGGCATAGCGTCCAATGTGAATCGGGCCGCAACCTCAGCCACACGCTCGGCGCCCTTGGTGATAACGATAAACTGCACCAAAACGATGATTATGTAGATGATAAATCCAATCACTACATTTCCCTGGAGCACAAAGTCTCCAAAGGACTTGATCACCTGTCCCGACTGTCCCTGATTGCTTAAAATGTTTCTCGTGGAAGAAACATTGAGGGCCAGACGAAACAGCGTCGTAACCAACAGAAGGGACGGGAAGATGGAAAATTCCAGCGCCTCCTTGATATTCATGCTGATCAGCAGAATAATGATGGCCAGGGATATATTCAATATTATCATTACGTCCATCAAAAACGGACTTAACGGAACAATCAAAAGCAGTACGATGGCTACAACCGCCAGCGAAACCGCACTATAGAGAAATTTTTTCATATTCTATCCTACACCAGTTTCTTGTTCTTCAGTTTGTATACCTGAACCAAAATCTCAGCTACCACTCCGTAGTACTCTCCCGGTATCTCGGAATTTAGAGGCGTGCTCGCATAGATTCCTCTTGCCAGCGGCTTATTTTCAATCACAGCCACATCATGCTCCTCTCCTACCTTCACAATCCTAAGAGCCAGTTCATCCTGTCCCTTGGCAATGAGGTGGGGCGCGTTGTCCTTATTAGGATCATACTTTAAGGCCACCGCATAGTGGGTCGGGTTTCGGATAATCACATCCGCCTCGGGAACCGCCTGCATCATGCGGGAGCGTGCCCTCTGACGCTGCATATCGCGAATCTTACCCTTAATCTCAGGATTTCCCTCTAACTGCTTATACTCCTCTTTCACCTCGTCCTTAGACATTTTAAGCTTTTTCTCGTAGGACCACCACTGGTAAAAATAGTCAAGAGCCGCAACGATTGCAAAATACATGCAGACCTGGAGCACCATCGTAACAATTTTTTTCAATACATAGATGGTGGAAAGGCTGATATCCATGTACATGGTGTTGATCAGCCGGAACAATTCTCCTTTCAGCATATTGTAAAGAATCACACCTAAAAGGATAATCTTTACAATTCCCTTTAAAAGCTCCACCAAGCTTTTCATGGAAAACATATTCTTAATGCCGTTTAAAGGGTTCAAATTGCTGAACTTCGGCTTAAATGCCTTGGAGGAAAAGAGAAACCGCGTCTGAATGCCCGAGGTAAGAATTGCCAGGGCACAGGCAATCAGAAGAATCGGAAAGGCGCCTTTTAACACCACCATTCCGGCCTCAAAGCCCAGCTTCGGCACATCTCCCTGTCCCAGCTCGGGAATCGTACCGGCATAACTGATAAATTGCACCAGGCAGTCCCTGAGCGTCCGGTAAATCATGGGAAATAAAAGCTGCAGACAGCAAAAGCTTCCAAGGAGGGAAAACACGGTAATGATGTCCTTACTTTGGAATACATTACCTTCTTTTCGTTGGTCCCGCCGCTTTTTCGGTGTGGCTTTTTCTGTCTTTTCACCTGCCACGGATCAATCACATCCTTCTTGTCACAGCATATCCGGCCTTTTGCCGAATGAGACGTAAGCGCCGTCCTCCCTCTGTCAGAGGTACGTTAAAATCTCCTGCATGGTCATCAGCATTTGATGCATCAAATCCTCAAGCCAGGACTTCATGGGCGAAACCAGAAGCAGGAGCACCAGAAAGCCTACCGCAATCTTTATCTGAATATTGATAACAAACACATTTACCTGGGGGGCTACCTTCATCATAATGCCCACCGCCACCTCCACCAGAAACTCAATGGCAATGATGGGAAAGGCAAAACGAACCGCCAGCACTACGCAGCTCCGAAACAGATCCAGAACCGCCAGGGCCAGCCCCTGGGTAAAGGCTACCTCCCCGTAGGGAACAAGCTCACCGGACCGAAGAAGCATCCGGATCAGCACCAGATGGCCGTCCACCGCAAAAAAAAGCAGGGTATAGAAAATCTGGTACAGGTTGCCGCTCATAGCTATCTGAGCATTTGTCTGGGGATCGTACACCATAGACATGGACAATCCCATATGAAAATCAATGATACTTCCTGCATGGGTGATGACGAAAAAAAACAGTTCCATCACATACCCCAGCACATATCCCACCAAAAACTCCTTTAAGAGAAAAAAGCCATAGAGAAAAGAAGAAGCAAACTCATAGGTAAGCTCCGGCTCCTCCATAGTGGAATAAACCAGAAAGGTAAAGACCAGAACCATGCCTGCCTTCGCATTGTTTGGTATATTTCTTCTGCCGAAGATGGGGTTCAAAAAGATAAGACCCGACATCCGCATGGCAATCATGGAAAACAGTACAATATCCATAAGCCTATCCTACCTGTATCAGACGGAACAGCCGAATGGTAAAATCCTGCAGCGTGGCAAGCATACTGCTTCCTGTAAACACCAGTACCAGTCCAATCACCAGAAGCTTCGGCACAAAGGTCAGCGTCTGTTCATGAATCTGGGTAGCCGCCTGAATGATAGCTATCAGGATTCCAATCAGCATACTTAAGAGCAGAGGCGGACCGGCAAGTTGAATTACCATTAAAAAAAACTCATACATCAAATCGGACATTCCACTGTTCGTTACCATAGTCTGCCTTTCTTCGCCTCCTTACTTAAAGCCGGTTACAATACTGGAGAACAGCAACTGCCAGCCGTCCACCGTCACAAACAGCAAAAGCTTAAACGGCAGGGAAATCATCGCCGGCGGAAGCATCATCATACCCATAGACATCAGGGTACTGGAAACAATAATATCTATCAGAAGAAACGGGATATACAGCAGAAAGCCTGCGGTAAAGGCCCGTTTTAATTCCGTTGTCATAAAGGAGGGAATCACAACGGTGAGAGGCAGATCCACGGCGTTCTCCACGGCCTCCTCATTGGCCATATCCATGAACAGATTCAGGGTTTCCTCCTCCGTATTGCGAAGCATAAACTCCTTTAAGGGCGTCTGGGCCAGGGTCCAAGCCTCTCTCTGGGTTATCTCCTCCCGGACATAGGGCTGATAAGCCGTCTCGTTAATCTCGTCAATCACGGGAGTCATAATGTATAAGGTCAAAAACAGCGCAATCCCCACCAATACCATATTCGGGGGACTTTGCTGGATTCCCATCGCATTCCTTAAAAAAGAAAGCATAATAATCGTCCGCAGAAAGGACGTACACATAATGAGCAGAGAGGGAAGCAGGGAAATCAGCGTGAGCATCAACAAAAGCTCCAGAGTAGGGACCTGTTCGCCGTTGATATTCACAAGCGCGTCATTTGCAAATGTCTCATTTTCCATAGCTATCTCATTACTCCTCGTCCTTTTTCCGCCCGATTCTGGACAGAAGCCGGCCAAAATCCACCGTCTGTTCTCCGCCCTCTCCCCCGATGGGGATGAGATCCTCCTCGGAAAGCTCCAGAAGCATCTCGATCCGATCCGGGCCGACGCCCAGAAGCAGATACCGTTCGCCTGCCTGAACTACCGCCAGGGTACGGTTCTGTCCCACAATCATCTGATCCAGCATACGCATATACCGGGAGCTGCTGGCGCGCACCAGCCCCTTCCCCATATACTTGCTGCACACATAACTGAGGAAAATAATCACCGCCGCCATCAGAAAGGTTACAAATCCGGTAAAAAATCCTGGCATAACTGTTCTGTCCTTCCTTACTCAAGGCTTAAAATATTGGGTTTCATGATCTCCGTAATACGGATACCGAAATTATCCTCCACTACCACCACATCACCCTTGGCAATGCAGCGGCCGTTTACAAACAGATCTACCTGTTCTCCCGCAAGCTTATCCAGCACGATAAGAGAACCTTTTGTAAATTCCAAAATGTCCTTAACCCTCTTCTGGGTTCTTCCAATCTCCACGGAAATGTCAAGGGGCACGCCCATGATCAGCTCCATGTTCTCTTCCTGCTCATCATCCAGCACCGTTTCCTGATGCAGATTCTTCTGTACCGTAGGCTGAACGTTGATGGTCTTGGGCGCAGGCGGCTCCTTCTTCTGGGGCTGCTGCTGCATGGTCATCATCTGCTGCATCATCTGCTGCATCATCTGCATCTGCATCTGCATCATCTGAGCAACCTCCGGGCTTGCCGCCGCCTGAACAGGCGCCGCTGCCGCGGGCGCTGCCGGTGCCGCAGGAACGGGTGCCGGCTGTACGGGCGCCGCTGCGGGCGCAGGAGCCGGGGCTGCCGGTGCGGGAGCAGGCGCGGGTTCTTCCGCTGCTCCGCCGCTTAAGAGACGCTCAATCTCCTCCTGAGACAGTACGCCGCCGGAAGATGCAGGAGCCGGAGCAGGTGTCGGGGCCGGAGCAGGTTCTTCCGCTGCTCCGCCGCTTAAGAGACGCTCAATCTCCTCCTGGGACAGTACGCCGCCGGAGGATGCAGGAGCCGGAGCCGGTGTTGGAGCCGGTGCTGGCGCAGGTTCCGGTGCAGGCGCCGCGTCGTAATCTTCCGGCAGAAAGCCTTTTACCAGACTCTTGGCCAGATTCATCGGCATTACATTGAAGAACTCACTCTCCAATTTATCCGCAATCTTCAGAATAAAGGATACCACAACCCAGGGGCTGTTATCCGTAAAGTATTTCTCAACAAATTCCTGTTCATTCTTCAGCTCAAAGGAAACGGGTGTGGAAATATTCACCATTTTCCCGAAAAACTCCGAAAGCGCCGTGGCGGAGGCTCCCATCATCTGGTTCATAACCTCGCAGACCGCACTGATGTTGATCTCGTCTAAGACAAAATCCTCATCCGACACCTCAAAGCCCATCATCATTTCCACGATAACCTTCACATCGTGGCGCTTGAGAAGCATAACATTGCTTCCCTCCAGACCGGCCACGTAGGTAATCTCCACACCTACCGCCGGCTCAATCCGGCCCATCTCAAACTCTTCCTTGGTAACCACCTTTACCACAGGGGTTGTGATATCTACCCGGGTGCCCAAAAGATTTGAGATTGCGGTAGCGGATGATCCTAAGCTGATATTTAGTATTTCACCTATCGCATCGATTTCCAATGCGCTTAAAATCTCAGAACTCATAATTTCCCTTCGCTCCTTTTGTGAATATTAGCCTTCACATATTATTTTCCAATCTCCAGTGCCTTCTGGGCCATCAGCTTAATTGCATTGAAGGCCGTAATATTCGCCTCGTAGGATCGGGTTGCGGACATACCGTCAATGGTCTCTTTCACCCAGTCCACATTGGGCATCTGAACGTAGCCGTCCTCGTCCGCATCGGGATGCTCGGGATTGTAAACCGGAATCAGGTCTCTCTGGTCCTCCACAATCTCCGCCACCCGCACGCCGCCCCGGTTCCCGTTCTGAAGCTGGGATGCCTTCGCCAGATGAGAACGGAAGGATGAATTGTCCCCGATCTCCTGGAGCACCACCATCTTTCTCCGATACGGTTCGCCGGATTCTGTCCGTGTGGTCTCAATATTTGCGATGTTCTCGGAAGCCACGTCAAGCCGCTTCCTCTGTGCCGTAAGACCGGAAGCACAGATGTTGAATGCACTTAAAAAAGACATGGCGTCCTCCTAGGAAAGAATTTTTTCAGCAGTTGCCAGAATACGGTCCGGCTTAAAGGGCTTTACGATAAAGTCCTTGGCTCCCGACTTAATCGCCTCGATAACCATAGCCTCCTGGCCCATTGCGGAACACATTACAATGTTTGCATTGGGATGAGCCGCCTTAATCTCCTTTAATGCCTCCAGACCATCCTTGTTGGGCATGGTAATATCCATAAATACCAGATCCGGGTTCTCTGCGTTGAACTTCTCTACTGCCTCCGCACCGTCCTGTGCCTCAATGAGATCCGTATAGCCTGCCTTGGTGAGCGCGTCCTTCACCATCATCCGCATAAATGCCGCGTCGTCAACTAACATAATCTTTGCCATTTCTCATACCTCTTTCTTTTTCATAATCTTTGCTGCGGGGGAGCTTTTTTTTACTCTTCCTCCACGCGATCTTGGATTTTTATCGCCATATTTTTATTATGAACACCCAACTGGCCCACAAACCACGGCTGGCCCGCTATATGGAGTGTAACATCGGAATCCTTGGGCTTATTCAGATTAATGACGTCGCCCACCTGGAAGTTGTATACATCGTCCAGGCTAAGTCTTGCAACACCAAGCTGTGCCATTACATCCAGCTCGGAATTGCGGATGCTGTCCAGAATATCATCCCTGTCACTTTGACGGACGCCTGCATCATCCACATCCGCCAGATGCTTCGTCTTATCAATGACTTCAAAGATATCTGACATCAGGGTTCCGGGAATACAGATATTTAAGACGCCGCTTAAGCCCTGCATCTTAATCTCCAGCATAATGATCACCACGGCCTCGTCCACACTGACCCCCTGGTACATGCTGGGATTCTCCTCCAGACGTTCAAAGTCCACCTCCAGGCCCACGTTGCTGTTCCACACATCATGATTGATGTTGAGGAAATAGCGGATCACACGCTGATACAGGGCGTACTCAATGTCCGTATAGACGTAGGACATGGGTACACTGTCTGTCCCCATTCCGCCGATCATCCGATCAATCATGGAAATCATAATCGTCGGTGTAATATGTAGAAGCATGGGAACCTTCTGCACCTCGCCCTGAAGCTTCACACGGGCTATGGTCAGCACGTCCGTATCGCTTAAGGCATTGCCGAACTCGTAGTATCTTTGTTCCTCCACGCCGATGACTTCTACCTCGCTGGCCACTTTAAAAAGGCCGTTGATCTGGGAGGAAGCGATTCTGGCATAGTTGTCATAGATGGTTCGAAGCATCTTAAGCCTGTCTTTGGTATACTTCTTCGGGCTGTAGAAATCGTATTTTTTGTATTTAATTTCCGGCTTTTCTTCTTTTTTCTCTTCCGCGCCGCCGCTCTGCATGGAGTTCAGCAGCGCGTCAATCTGGCTTTGTGATAATACCTCTGCCATCTCTTACCCACCTTTGCTTATTCTGTGTCTGTGGAATCATAGATCTCATTATAATACTCTTCGAGACTTTGCACAACCGCATCATCCTTAGTTATTAAAATTTCCACACGACGGTTCTTGGCTCTCTCCTCCGCTGTGTCAAAGCCGGCCACAGGACGGTGCTGTCCGTAGCCGATAGCAATGATCTTCTCCGGCCCCACCAGACTGTTCTGATGGATGTAAGCCGCCACACGTGCCGCACGCTCACTGGAGAGTACCCGGTCGTTTACCGGATTGTTGGGCCGGTCCGGATCGGCCTGGGAGGTGTGTCCCAGTACCTGAATCTCCCCGATGGTGCTGCTTACACTGTTGAGGGCCTTGATAAAGGCATCCAAAATCGCTTTTCCCTCATCCTTTAAGACAGCTTTATCCCCGTCAAAAAAGATATTATCACGAAAATTGATAAATGTATAGCCCTCACCCTTTTCCAATTCCACTTCGCCTTCCAGATTGTTCTCCGCAATGGCTTCCTGGAGCATATAATAGAGATCCTCAAAGTCCTCTATCTCATCCAGAGGTACATCCGTTCCGCCTGGAACCTCCATACCCTCTTCATTCATCTCCGTCTCCATAACAATCTGGGAGACCTCCTCGGCCTTGGGGTTAAAACTCTTTACCACCAGCTCCCACTTCATAGCGTCTACGGTGGAAATGGAGTAGAGAAGTACGAAGAAACACAAAAGCAGCGTCACCATGTCGCCGTAAGTGTCCATCCAGCTTGCGCCTTCCTCCGGCGCTTTTTGCTTTCTTGCCATATCCTCACCTTATTTCCGGTCTGTGCCCGAAAGCCTGACCTGATTAAATCCTTATTTTTTGGACTTCTTTTCCTTCTTCTTCTTTCCGCCGCCGTCGTCTCCGCCGCCTTCTCCGGCGCCGTCGCGAAGCTTAGCCTGGGTTTTCTGATCCAGATTGGAGAGAAGCTTCTCCCGAAGGAGTTTTGGATTGTCACCGGCCTGAATGGAGATAATACCCTCCATCATAATCATACGGTACTGCATCTCCTCGTCGTTGCGGATACGCAGCTTCTTGGCTATGGGAGACATCAAAAGATTTGCTATAATACAGCCGTAGAAGGTAGTAACCAGGGCCACGGACATATCCGCACCAAGGGAGCTTGCCCCTCCCTCGTCCACATTCATGTTCTTCAACATATTTACCAGACCTACCAGAGTACCGATCATACCGAAGGCCGGTGCATAGCCGGCGGCCTTCTCGTAGATAGCTACGCCTGCATCGTGGCGGTCCGCCATATTGTCAAGCTCATTCTGGAGACGTGCCCGAAGCTCTTCCTCCTCTGTGGCATCCACTACAAGCATCAGACCTTCCTTGAAGAACGGATCGTCGATCTCGTTGGCTTTTTCCTCCAGGGAAAGAAGACCGTTCTGTCTGGCGAGTTGTGCCATCTCTACCATCTGCTCAATCAAAGCGCCGTAGTTATAGCGGCCTCCCTGAACCAGGATTTTGAAATGACTTCCCATTCTTTTCAGCTGACTGAAGGGGAAGCTGGCCACAACTGCTGCAACAGTGCCGCCCAGGGTCAGAGCCAAACTTTGCGGGTCCCAGAAATTAGGGAGCTGCGGGATCTTAATTCCCCATACAATCAAGGCAAAACCAAGCACAATTCCGATAATTGTTGACAAATCCATTTTTTATCTCTCCTCTTACGCTTCTATGCTGACTTTATTTGTACGGATGCCGCTGATGGCTCCCTTGTATTCGATGGTTTTTTGAATAATCTCTTCCGGTGATTCCTTTACGACGTGGAAACGTCCGTTCATCATAATAACCTTGGATTCGGGAATCAAATCAATGCACTCTACTTGATCTTCGTTGATTACAATACGCTGATCATTCAGCTTTGTCAATATTACCATTGGGTATTCCTCCCTCTTTTTACGGCTCACCGCCGTTCGGTTTGCGGCCAATTGTCCATTGGCGGATAAATGTCTGCTCTTGAAACAAAGACCGGCTAAAGGTTATTCCTGCTTTACCCTGGAGCGGTGCGCCCCAGGGAAAACAGGTTTAAAAGCTTTTATTTAGAATTATCGTTTCATATTTACAAGCTCCTGGAGCATCTCGTCGGTGACGGTGATGATCTTGGAGTTGGCCTGGAAGCCTCTCTGGGTGGTAATCATATTGGAGAACTCGTTGGCCAGGTCTACGTTGGGCATCTCTAAGTACTTGCTGCGGATGAAGCCTGCGGCTCCTGAGCCTGGTTTTACTATCTCTACGCCGCCAGCATTGTCGCCGAGCTGGAAGTAATAGCCGTTGGTTTTCTCCATACCATTCGGGTTCTCTACGGCTACGATGGCTAACTGTCCTAAAGTGATGGGACGGTTCTGGGTGTCGATACCGGTGATTACGCCGTTGTCGCTGATGCTGTAGCTTTGGAGGTTGTACTGTGCTCCCGTTTTTGGATCATAGGGGATCTGAATCGGTGACAAATCTTCATTGAACTCTGCCGGAATGGCAGCCTCATAGTCTTGGCCAGGTATTGTCTCCCAAGTATTAGGTATCGCATCTAATGTACCAGTTATACCTTGAGCAATATCTGTTTCCTGCGGAAAATCTGTAATTCCTGCTCCCATTGTTTTCGCAGTAATTGTCAGCTTAACTGTTGGATTAGCAGCTCCTGTCACCTCGCTGATGTCTCCTCTGCTTATTGTACAGCCGCGCAACGGTCCTCCTGTACCCTGCACAGGATTACCGGCATCATCCTTTTCCTGATTTTTCGTAACTGCATTGATCCACGCTGCAACTCTACCTGCGGTATCCTTAGCCACTACATTTTCAACTGTTATACCCATAATCTTAACTTTTACATTCTTTGGATCGGTTTCATCTATCTCAACGTCTGCTGAGCCTGTAGCTGTTAATGCTTTTGCTGGAACCTCCGGTATTCCAGTTCCTTCCTTCAAAGCATATCCATATACATAGTTCTTCTGGTCATCTACCAAATAACCATTGTTATCTACAGAAAAGATACCCACGCGGCTCAAATAAAGACCAGAGTTTTTGATACCATCCGCCGTAAGCTGTCCATTCACCATTCCGCCTACCAGAAACAGTCCGGTACCATCGATCATGCAGTCCAGATCGTTATCCGTAGGCGACGGAGCACCTGTCGTATACTGAAAACTGATAGATGACATGGTAGAACCGTAACCAACCTGAGAAGGGTTCCGTCCGCCGTAAGCTCCTGCATTGGTTGCACCGCCTGAGCTTCGAATTGAGGTACTGTAGATAGAATCCTGGAAGTTGAAGCTGTATGCCTTGTAACCCCAGGTATTTACATTTGCAATGTTATTGCCGATTACGTCCATTTTCTTTTGATGTGTCTTTAATCCCGCCACACCTGCAAACATTGATTTAACCATTTGATATCGTTCCTTCCTTACTTGCTATTCTTTCGCTATTCTCTCCGCCAGGGCTTCTGCCTGTGGAACAAACCTCCATAAATGGTCCGGCTTACAATAGAACAGCGCTGTCAATATTGGTAAAAATATTTTGCTTCATTTCCTGGCTCGTCATGGTTGTGACCACTACATTGTTCGGTATATTCACAATGAATGCGCCCTGCTGACCAATGACCACCACATCCTTTGCACCTTTTTCCCTGGCCTTGCCCACTGCCTGGTTCAGATCGCTTAAGAGACTGTCCGTCACCTCGATGCCTCTCTGCTCCACACGGGCCGCCGCGTGCTTGGAAAACCGTACCTGCTGGCTGTCCTCCATCGCATTCTGGAGTAACGCGCCGAATCCGGCTCCCTGCTTTCCGCCAATGGAAGTATGCTGTTCGTGCTCCAGCCGAAGCTGCTGGACACTGACTGTCTGATTTAATTTTTGCAGCATGTTTTCCACCGCCTTTCCCCCTCACAGCTTAAGCTTATGAGCTTTGCCTAAACAGCCTCGGTCTTGTTATCCTCACTGTTCTCCTCGTTGTCCGTGCCGTCCGTAGTGGTGTCGTCCTCGCCGTCACCTTCCTCTTCCTTCTTCGGAACGGTTCCCATAGATACGATCTGGCTTAAGCTGTATGCCTTTCCGTTTACATAGATGTAAGGATTGCTTCCCGTAAGAGCGATTCCCTCTACCTTGCCTACGGTCTCGCCAATCAGCTTTCCGTCCTTATCCACATCCGCCACCGTAATCTCTTTTCCTAAAAGTCCGGTTGCATAGGAAGATAAAGAAATCTGAGACAGACTGTTCATAGCATCCGTAATGGTGGTGGACATATTGTCCATAGCGCTCATGGTTCCCATCTGTACAAGCTGGCCCATCATCTCACTGTTGCTCATGGGATTGCTGGAATCCTGATAGCGAAGCTGTGCCGCCAAAAGCTTCCAGAAATCATCCATCGATAAGGCGCTGTTGTTGGGCGACACGTCCTTTCTCACATAAGTATCCGCAAGATTCACTCTTGTTGTGCTGTCTACTCCTGTTGTCTCTGCCACTTATTTCAACTCCTCTCTTTAATTTGCACATGCTCTTTGTGCATATAGGTATACTTTAAATCAATCCCAGCCGAAGCTGCTGAAGGAAATCCATTCCCTCTTTCTCCTGGTTCTTCTCACCCTGCTTTCCGGAACCGCCGTCCTGGTTCTGATTGCCGCCGCTGCCTTCGTTGTTCTGCTTCTGCTGCTCCAGATAACCGGATTCCTTATCCTCCACCACAATCGTCGTGGGCGCTCCCAGGTTTTCTTCCATAATTGCGCCAAGCTCTCTGGCATTCTTTGCCATCAGCTCCATTGTCCTCTGCTCGGTACAGAAAATGGAAATACTGGTGTGCTCTTTCCCAAAGGCCGCCTTGATGATAATCTTTCCAAGGTCATAAGGCTCAAGCTGAATCTCAAATTCCTTGATGCCCGCGGTGCTCTTCACAAGAAGCTGATTCAAAACCTTTTCCGGGATCTCCTCCGGCTGTGCCACACGCACATGCTCCGTAGGAACCTCCTTTGCGGCTGTCGTCCGCTCCGCAGTCCGTACCTCCGCGTGAGTGCTTTCCAGAGGCTGTTCCAAGGTGGCCTCCGCCTTCACTTCCTCTTTCACTTCTGTCTTGGGGGCCTCTTTCGGTTTTTCCAGGGTAATTCCTGCCTCGGACTTTTCAGACGCGTCCTCTTTTGGCAGTACGGCCTGCTCCGGCTTTACATCAGCCGTAAGCGCTTCCTCGGGAATCCCCGTCTGCTCGGCGGTCGTAACCGGCTGTTCCGCGGTAAGCTCTGTCACCGGAGTTAATTCCTCTGTCGGGACTGCTCCTGTCTCCACAACCAGCTCCGGCATTTCCTCCGAAACAACTTCCTGTGTCACTGCCTCCGGCTGGATTCCAAACAGCAATGCCGCCTGCACCTGCTCCAAAGCCGTGCTGTCTGCGGGCGCCGCAGTCTCTTCCGTCTGCTCCTTGCTGTCTTCCGGCTTCTTCGGCGCCTCATCCTTGGCGACTTCCTTGTTGTCGTCCTTCTTGCTGCTGTCTGTCTCCTTGGTGCCGGCTTCCTCCTTAGACTTACTGTCCAGAAGCTTCTGGAAACCGTCGTCTGTCTGCTCCGCTTGCCGGGCTGCCTGGCTCTTCACGCCTGCATTGGCCTTTCCTGCCATTGCGACTGCCATATCTGCGCCCTTAATGGCTGCATTTCCCATGTTCTTC
Source organism: Clostridia bacterium (assembly GCA_910576325.1). Taxonomy (GTDB): domain Bacteria; phylum Bacillota; class Clostridia; order Lachnospirales; family Lachnospiraceae; genus Laedolimicola. The sequence continues at coordinate 247,881 of CAJTIM010000001.1, read as the reverse complement.
CCCTCCTTTCTGATATTTTTTTGACACATGTATTCCCGAAGACTGCTTTCCATTGTCCCGGTCCTGTGTCTCTATCGTAAACTGCCTGTCAAAATGACAATTTGCAGTATTACGCGCCTTTTCTTACCCTTCGCCATGCGGCCGGTAAGTTTTGCGCCGCCGTCCCAAATACCCGGCTACGCCCGCGCCACAGCCCGCTTGTTGGATACAAATTCGTCGATAAACTGCTCGTCGGCTTTCTGCACCTCTTTGTCATACTGGGCACGCTTCTTATCCTTTAACTTGGTAATGGAGGCCGTTTCCTTCCGGGCCTCTACCACCTGCTCACGCTTGCGCTCTTCCCGCTGGAGAATCTCCGCCAGACGTTCGCGCTCGCGCTCGATTTTTTTCCGAAGACTGGTGAGGAAGCGATCATAGGTCTGCATATCCGTAATGCTGATACCGAAGCTCTTCTTTTCCTCCAGCTCTGCCATACATTCCTGCTGTTCCTGCTCCAGCGCTTCAATTCCCCGCTCGCACTCCACACGCTCCGCAATAATCTGTGCGTGTTCCGCCTGTAGGTTCTCAAGAACCTGTTCCTTATAATTCAGCACCGTATCCAGTGCAAAGTAAAATTTCTTCATGCAAAAAGCAACCCTCTCTTCACCTTATGCCGCCTGCCGAACATGTGAAACACATTAATCCTTGTTCCGCAAAGTCCATGTACTCCAAAGTCTTCCTGTATGTAAGAAGCGCTTACGCCAGAATCTTGCGCATGGCCGCCAAATCCTCTTCAATGGAAAAGTTATCCGCAATCCGCTGCATCAGATACTCATTGACCGCATCAATCTTCCCCACCGCCGTATCCAGACGCGGATTCGTGCCTGCTTTGTAGGCTCCGATGGAAATCAAGTCTTCATTTTTGTTGTAGACGCTTAAAAGGTCCCGCATCTTAGCCGCCAGCCTCTGGTGCTCCTCGGGAACGATATTTACCATCAGACGGGAAATGCTGGCTCCGATGTCGATGGCCGGAAAATGGTTCTCATTGGCAAGCTTTCTGGATAACACGATATGTCCGTCCAGAATACCCCGGACCGTATCGGCTATTGGCTCATTGGTATCGTCGCCCTCCACCAGTACCGTATAAATCCCGGTGATGGAACCCTTCTCAAACTTTCCGCTTCGCTCCAAAAGCTTCGGAAACTCCGCGTAGATGGACGGCGTATAGCCTCTTGCCACCGGCGGCTCTCCGGTAGCAAGCCCGATCTCTCTCTGTGCCATAGCAAATCGCGTGAGCGAATCCATCATCAGCAGAACATCTTTTCCCTGGTCCTTGAAGTACTCCGCAATGGTAGTCGCCACAAGGGGGCATTTCATACGCAGCATAGCCGGCTGATCGGAGGTAGCCACAACGAGTATCGAACGCTTAAGTCCTTCCGGCCCCAAGTCCTTCTCAATAAACTCCCGAACCTCGCGGCCTCGCTCTCCCACCAGAGCAATCACATTGATGTCTGCCTTTACATTTCTTGCTATCATGCCGAGCAGGGTACTTTTACCCACACCGCTGCCGGCGAAAATCCCGATTCTCTGCCCCTTTCCCACGGTGTTCAGACCGTCAATGGCCTTGATGCCGAACTCCAGGGTGTCCGTAATGGGAGGACGTGTCAGGGGGTTGATATAGGGGTTCTCTACATAATAATGCTGCTGGGACTCAAAAGGTCCCAAATCATCCATCGGATTCCCCAGGGCGTCTATGATTCGTCCCCGGAGGAACTCTCCTACCGGTATCTTCAGGCGCTTTCTGGTGTTGCGTACAAAGCTGCCTGCGGAGATTCCGCTCATATTCTCGTAGGCCATCAGCTGGCTTCTGCCATCCTTAAAGCCCACTACCTCAACGGGAATCTGCCGTTTCTTATCTTCATTGTAAATCATGGCAATGTCTCCGATACTGGCCCGGTTTCCCGATGCTTCCATAGCCATTCCCACGATATTCTCGATTTTTCCTATGTAGCTGACGGTTTCCGCATTGGATATCAGATTGGGCAGCTCTGCAAACATGCCATCTTCCTCTCCTTATTCCCAAACCCCGGGGCTTCGGTTTCTTCCGCTATACCCGGGCATTGTTCAGGATATCCTTGATATTTTCAAGCTGTGTGCTGACACTGGCGTCTATGATCTCCTCGGGCAGCTCGATAATGCAGATGCCCTCCTCGTCGCTGTCCATCGCTACAATCTTCACATTGTCCGACAGATGGGACAGAGCGTTTAAAAATTCCACATCCGTGTTCATGGAAATCTCCGTGCCGCATTTGGTAATATAGATCTTCGCCCACTCCGTCTTTTTCAGCTTGTCGGTGGCGGCAAGGATCATGCGGTGGATCACATTCTCACTGGATTTCAAACTGATGTGAATGACCTTTTCCGCAATGGTCAGAACGGTCCGCTTCAGATCGTCCAGATACTTTTCCATGACCATGCTCTTTTCCCGGCGGATGGTGTCCATAAATTCGGCGGCCTCCCTTCGGAAGCTCTCAACCTCCTCCTCGTACAGAGCCTGGCATTTTAACTGGGCTTCCTCCACTCCGGCCTTGACGCCTTCCTGGTGACCCTCCTCGTAGGCTTCCTCCCGCAGAAGCTTCGCCTGCGCTCTCGCATCCTCCAGAATCTGATCCGCTTCTCTTCGGGCCTCCGCCAGTATTGCACTGGCGCGCTCCTTTTCAGCAGCTTCTTTCTCGGCCCGGATGCGGGCCTCCTCTTCCTCCGCCGCTCTTTTGGCTGCTTCCTCCGCTTCCCGGGCGGCCGCTTCCTCTTCTGTCTCGGGCGCTTCCTCCTCCTTCTCTTCCTCCAGTGCGAAGTCCGAGAAGAATTGATACATCTCCGTCACATCGATGGCTTTTCTGCCTTTGACTACCCTAGACAATGATCTCATCCTTTCCGCCCTTAACGATAATCAGCTCACCGGCAGCCTCCAGACGCCGGATAACGCCGACGATTCTCTGCTGGGCTTCCTCCACATCCTTTCGGAGCACGTTGACCGTAATCTCCAGGTCGGACTGGATACTCTCCGCCATACGTCCGGACATGTTGGCAAAGATAACCTGCCGGACATTCTCGTCGCTGCCCTTGAGGGCGTACACCAGATCCTTGACATCGCAGTCCCGGACAAATCTCTGAATGGAACGGTTGTCAAGACTAAGGATATCTTCAAATACGAACATCTTCTTGCGGATGGTCTCGGTAAGCTCTTCATCCCGCTTAGCCAGTTCGTCGAAAATAAACTTCTCGTTGCTGCGGTCCATATTGTTCATAACGTCCGCAATGTAATCAATACCGCCGATAGCCGTGTAGTCGGTTGTCATAATATTCTCGAACCGCCGCCGGAGCTGATTTTCCACAATCTTGATGGCCTCCGGGGATACGCTTTCCAGCCGGGCGATGCACTCCACTACCTGGATGGACACGTCCTTGGGCAGATTGCTGATAACGCCCGCCGCCTGGTCCGCGTCCGCATAGGACAGCACCAGGGCTATGGTCTGAGGACGCTCATGAGCCAGGAAGGTATACAGGTTCTTGGGGTCGGACTTCCTGATAAACTCAAAGGGCCGGACCTTCAGAAACTTGGTCACACGCTCCAACAGCTGCTGGGCCGTGGACTCTCCGAAAGCCTTCTCCAGTACGGAACGGGCGTACTCCATACCGCCGTCCGTCACCACCTTCTGGGTCATACAGGACTTATAAAACTCATCCAGAATATCGGCTGTCTGATCCGCCTCCAGATGCTTCAGCTTTGCAACCTCAAGGGTCAGCTTCTCAATATCGTCCTCACTCAAATGCTTATAGATCAGGGATGCTTTGTCCGCTCCCATTGAGACAATAACCGCCGCCGCTTTCTGTTCCGGGGTAATCTCTTCTATCATTTCACTGCTCATGGTTACTCGCCTCCCCCACCGTTCAGCCAGGTTTTCAGTAATTGGGCGGAAATCTCAGGATTCTCCTCCGTAAAGTCACGGATATGCTGCTTCAATTCCATGCCTCTGTCATTCTGGAACTCAAGAATCTCTTTGTTAAAGTCAAAGTTGGGCATCTGCTCCAGGATAGCCGCAGCATCTCCTTCTGCCGCCGCAGCAGCCGCTGCCGCCTCTTCCGCTGCCTTTTTCTTTTTACGCTTGTTGTTCAGCACCAGAAGAACAATGGCCACAATCAGCAGTACCAGTACAATCACTAACAGAATATAGAAGATGGGGCTGGAAACCATTTTGCTGAATACGCCGCCCTCTTCCTCCGGCTCTTCCGGCTGGAAGGTATCCTGATAGAACGGACCGCTGACAACGGAAATCTTGCTGTTCCAGTCAATTTCCGCAATTCCTGCCGCGTTGCCCACCAGGGACCGCAGGTCGCCTACGGTGAGACTGCCGTAGCTGTCGCCGTTGACTGCCACGGACACGGTCAGATCTTCCAGAGCGCCCGGGGTAATCTGCCCCTGCTCCTTAATCTGATTTACCAGGAACTCTTTGTCCCAGCTTCTGGCTCCGTAGCCCTCTACGCCGTCCTCTTCGGCTCCCGTGTCGTATACCGGAGTATCCGCGTTTGTCTCGGCTCCGGCAACGCCGCCTTCCACCGCGTCCTTGGTGCCGGAGATTTCAATGGTTCCCTGATCATGGGAAACAATTCCTGTCTTGTCGTCCTGATTGATCTTATCCGGCGTCGTATATGTAATGCTCTCCCGAAGAAGAGTCTGCATGTTAATCTGGGCCTTGGCGGATACGTAGATGTTCTCCTCCCCGTAGAAGGGAATCAGCACATGGAGCACCTTCTCGCAAATCTGATCCTCCACCATCCGCGCAATCTCGTCCGCGTCCTCGCTGTCCATACCGGTCTTTTCTTCCTCTGCGGTATTGATCTCTTTTCCCGTAGCGCTGTCAATGACCGCCACATTCTCCGGCTCCAGTCCCGGAACGCCGGAAGCCACCAACAGCTGAACTGCCTTTGCCTGTTCCAGACTGGGGGAAGCGCCGTTCTCCATCGTCATCATAACGTGGGCCGTAGTCTCGTCAAGAGCTTCCTCTGTCAAGACATATTTACGCTGCTCTCCCAATGCAATGGTTACTTTGGCATCCTGAACCCCGTCTATGACCCGGATGGTAGCTGCAATCCGGTTCTGCAGATCGTACAGTGCATACCGGTCTTTGTCCGTATCCGTAGTCATCAGGCCCGCATTCTCGGTGTATACCTGGTAGCCGAAGCCGCTCTTGGGATATCCCTCGAAGGCCAGGCTTGCCCTTGTCTGGTCCAGAATATTTTCCGGCACCCGGATCACGCCCTCCTCGGAATACTGGTAATCAATCTCCATTTCCTGGAGCTTACCCATAATTTCCTGGGCTTCTTCCGCATTCAGGCCGGAAAACAGTTCCGCATAACCACTGTTTCTGTTCAGAAGCAGGGCTATTGCAACAGCAAAAACAATCAGGCCCGCAAGACCGGCCAGTATAATCTTTTTTGTCCTGCTCTCCAGCTTAGAAACAACCGCCTTTAACTGTTCTAACCGTTCTTTTACATTCATGGTCGTTTCTTTTCCCTTCTATGTTAATCTGTGGAATTATCTTACTTACCGCATACGCTTTGGCGCCATGCTTCTCTCGGGGCACGCTGCCGCGCAGCACATTCCTTACAACACGCAAAATACATCTGCCTGTACGTGTAAATCAATTGCACCCAAGAAGATGTACTTAACGTATTTATCCTAAAGAATCCTACATGGATATGGTAATCAGTGAATTATAGGCTTCCAAAGCCTTATTGCGCATCTGCACCAGCAAATCCGTAGCCAACTGAAGCTCCGACCCGGCAATGGGAACCGTGTGGGGATCGTCAAGCTGTCCGGTGGAAAGGAGGTACTGCTGCTTCATGTAATTGTCCTCCAGCTCCGCCACATTGCTGATCATATCTCCGAAAATACTGCCGAACAGGGAGGTATTCTCCTCATCCGGCTTTTCCACGCCTCCGAGTGTTCCGAAAGCGCCGAAGGTTCCCAGCACGTCGGACACGCCGGTTGTACCGTTCACCCCCTGCATAAAATTGACTGGTGTCATTGGTGTAATAAACATATCACTCATAGTAAGCTTCTCATCCTTTTTCTAGTCTATCTCTTACAAGCTCCCCGGGATTCCTGCTTCCTCCCGCAAGGGAGCGCTGTCGCCTGCGGCCTTTTGTTTACTGGCCCTTGATTACGCCCCTCAGTCTGGAAAAATCACTGTTCATGGCATTCAGCACATACTGATACTGAAGCTGCGCTCTTGCCATCTCCACTTCCTCGGCATCAGCGTTGACGTTGTTATCGTCCAGTCGGGCCGAGCTTTCCGTTTCATTTACCGTATAGAAGGAGTTCTCTATGATGCTGCGGGTCCGGGAAGCGTTCCCTGTGGCTCTCGCAAGCTTCAGACGGTTTTGATATTCGTCCTCAAAGGTTACATACTTGGACTTGTAACCGGGCGTGTCAACATTGGACAGATTGTGAGCGATGGTAAGCTGCTTTGCCCACAAAAAATCTAAGGACTTTGAAGTCATGGAAATGGAATTTCCAAACATCAGATTCATAATTAATCTTCCCTTCCGCTGTGCCGGCATCTCTGTCGGCCGCAATTCTTCCCACTATAAAATACCTTACACTACATTTTAATACTTTTTTCGTTTTTTTTCAACAAAAAACTCTTGGAATTTTATTAAAATAACAAGTTTTGACAGCGTTTTTATTGCTGTAAAACGTCGTCCTGATTACCATGTTCGGCAGGATACACCGGCTATTTATCTGTCCGAATATTCCGTTATATTAGGGAGTCTACGGCGCCGCTCTCCTCCTCGTCGGAGAGCACCTGTGAGTTGAACATGGTTTCCATCTTAAGCCGCATCAGCTCCACCATATACTGGGCGTCCTCCTGGCTGAATGCAAGTCCCATGCTGCCTGTCCCGGCCGCCAACTGGGAAAGAAGATCGACAGCGGACTGGTAGGCGCTGCCTCCTGCCGCCCCTGTGGTCAGGATACCGCTCAGATCCATGTCCTCCCCGGCATAGGAGAGAACCTTCTGCACATAATTCTGTGTCTCTTTGAAGGGCGGAATACCGCCGTATTTCTCCACGTTACCGCTGCCGGCATTGTAGGCGCTTAAGGCAAGGGCCTTGTTGCCCTGATAACGTTCCAGAAGTCCGGCAATGTATTTTGCCCCGCCCATAATGTTGCTGCGGGCATCAAAGCTGTCCTCCACCCCCAAGGAGCGGGCCGTGGCCGGCATAAGCTGCATAACGCCCTGTGCGCCGGCGGAGGATACCGCTTGGGAATTGAAGCCGGATTCGGCCTTTCCGATGGCTTTTAAAAAGTTGACGTCCAGTCCGTAGAGCTGCGCGGCTTCCTGAAAGATGCTTTCCATGCTCTCGGTAGTTTTAAGGGCGTTTTTCACGCTGTCCTGAAAGCTCGCGCTCTTTGTTCCGGCTGACGCCGCATTGCTGTCGTAAACCGTATGTATGCCCTGCTGTCCGCCTGCACCGCTCAGATACGGATTCAGCCGGGCGGTCTGATTAAACTCCATATGTGCCTCTTTTCCTTTACTCTTCACACTCTTTATTAAGCTATGTGTTTTTTCCCCGGTCCATGACTACTTTTTCCGCTTCAAAATAGGAAATTCACAGCCATTTTCTGCCCTTCGAAGACAAAAGTCTCTACTTTGAGGACAAATATGAGGAACATAGTTTATATAATATATGAAAGACCTTCGATTGTCAACCAATCTGCCCCTGTACAGATTACAATTATTTCTGGAAATCGCCCATGAAATCAAGCAAATTTCCCTATTTTTTCTATAATTGGAAAAAAACAGGAGACTATCGGGAATACGGGATAAAATATTTCCATTTTCACCCCGTATTTTTCCAATCATCTCCAGTCTTTTCTGAAATAATTAAAGCATTATTTCTCTTCTTTTTTCATCATTTTCTTCACGGCGTCCAAAGCCCCGGAATCGGCTTTGGCGGCTTCGCGGTTCACCTTGGCGGCTTCAATCAGCTCTTTGCGGAGGATGGATACATCCTTTGGGGCATTGAAGGCTAATTTCACCCAATCTGTTCCAATCTCCAATACAGAAACCTCAATGTTATCATTAATTATAATGGATTGATTCTTTTTTCGTTGCAAAACCAGCATCTTACTCCCCCTCCTTTTTCAGCTCACCCAGAGAATGACGGAAGGTATAAATCGAATCCTCCAAAATAATCTGCCGTGCATCACGCGTTCTGGCATTGACTGCAATTGGTGCCTTCAAGTTCACGGTACTGTCCCCAAGCTGCTCCCGAAAAACACCAATGACATAATAAGAAATATCCTCATCCTTTGGGGAGCCGATAGCTTTGCGATCCGCCTCTGAAATTCCGGGATTGTAATCTGTAAAAAACAAAAAAGGATTTAACAGCACAAAGCTTAGCTCCTCATCCCGAAGAGACTGAAGACAAATCATAGCATCTGTCCCCTCCTCAAAAGGAATCGGAAGAAATTCCTTCTGCTCTTCAAATCCAAACAGCCCCTCCGGAAAGCACAGCTTTTCCTCTGCTGCATATTCTATTTCGCCAAAATATTTGTTGTTAATTTTCATCCATTTACCTCCGCAAAAGCGGTATCCCGCCATAATCAGATTTTTCAAAAGGAAAAAGGGCTTATTACTAAGCCCTTACATCTAACGGTTCAAAATTCGGATCGGAACTGGGCGGAACATAAATCGGCCCCCCAATATACTCAATCCTTACCTCCGGATGCTGTGTGATAGAAAGCTCAATATCTCCGGGAACAAATTCGAAGTTCCCATTGGCAACCTTCATATCAAAATTCAGCTTATCCATCTGATAATTGATAATGAGATCTCCCGCCTCGTAGCTTATATCCACCGGTGCAGACGGCGTAAATCCAAGCTCGAATTCCCCTGTAGGCTGCTGATTTCGATTTGCAAAAATCTGTCCCAGTACATCCTCTCCAATCTTCGCCTTCAGCATCAGCTGCCCCTCCTGCGCCAGCTGAGCCGTCGCCTGATAAGCGGACTGATGTCCCTTCTGCGCTGTCTGAGCAACACTGGTGGCCGGGGTGGGAACCACTGAGTTCCGCGCCTCAAAGGAATCAATATTTAATTTTACCGGCCGGCTCTTGATGGTCATTCCACCCTTATCCCGGCTAATCTCTACCTCGGCAGTTGCATTCTTATACTGCATACGCGCATTCTGTATCTTCAATTCATACTGAATGGGTACGGTTGTGATATTAATTAACTGCTTCATACCATGCTTCCCCTCCAAACCATGTAAATTTCGTTATACTGCTATTAAAATCATTCCCGCCGCTTGCTTATTAATTCATAAAATCAATAAAGGACGGTGAAAGAATGTTCGTTCCTATCTTCAGGGCTGCATTGTATGCGTATTGCGCCCAGGAGAATTCTGTAATTGCTTCCGCCATATCCACATTAACCACATTGTCATACTGTTCTGTGAGGTTAAGCTGCTGATCCTCCAGACGGCTCTTGGTCGTCTCCAGGAAATTTGTTCTGGTACCAATGGCAGTCAGGTTATCCGCCAGAAGGCTTCTGGCGCCGTCAAAGGCATTCAAAAGCTCCGTGTACTTATCTACATCAAAGTCTTCCTTTTCCAGCTCATCAGCAATCTTACCTGCCAGTACAATGAGATTTTTGCTGTTGCCGTTATCATCCTCCCCATAACCTACAACATTAATACCCGGAAGAGCCGTATTAAAAGCGCTGGAATTGGCTACCTTTCCAGTATCATCCATCGTCAGGCCAAAGCCCAGATCTATAAATACCTGTTCGTTTGCCATCTCACTCATGGCCGGATGATCCACACCGTATCCACGATAAAAAAGCATCTTTTCTCCGTTGACATCCTTTAATTCAAAGGGCGTATGCCCTCCGTCTGCTCCGCCGAATACAAACTTATCGCCATAGGTTGCATTCATACTCATCGTCATAGATTCCTGAGCCTGACGAAACGCCTGGGCATATGTCTTACGTACATCGTAGGTCCAGTTGGTACCATTCATGGCTTCCAATCCATACTGCTTGCTTAAGTAACGCGCCTGAGTATTGATCTGTGTAATAGCATCCTCCTGTGCATTCTGAAAGGACTGCGCATCATCAATGGCATCAATGTAATCCTGATTCCTGGCATACTTCCAATTCAGAGCAGATTCCCTCACTGCACCTGTAGGATCCTCAAATCCCTTGGTGTACTTGCGATGAGTCATTACCTTCGTCCGAGCTGAATCCAGATTGCCAATGGATTTATTCAGATTGGACTTATAATTTCTAATCAAAGCGCTTGTTGTTATTCTCACTGTGATTCCCTCCTGCCTATCGTCCTACCACACCGGTTCCATTGATCAGCTTATCCAGTGCCTCGTCCAGCGTAGTCATCAGTCTGGCCGCTGCCGAATAGGACTGCTGATAGTGAAGCAGATTGATTCCTTCTTCATCCAGAGAAACTCCGGATATAGAATCTTTCAAATCTGCAGTCTGATTGATAACAGTAATCTTATTTTCCAATGTACTGTTCCCTGCTTTCAGGTCAATATTCAGTATATTTTCCATATTTACAAAGCAGTTATAAAAGTTTCCTTTATAGAAATCCACCGGATTGCCCGTCGGATCCGCCGGGTCTGTATAACTGAACTGACGATCCTCCGATAATGCCTTAATCATCTTCAGCACATTCTCATCAGCCGTCTCGCCCGTGGAATTGTCACCCTCGCCATTGGGTACCTGCACATTGGAAATTGTAATCCCATAGTCACCATTGGCCCATCCGTCAGCAATCTTAATATTAGAAGCCGACATAGGCTGATTCGGATCAATTGCTTCAAATAAATCATGCTTTTCCATTACCGGATCGCCGTTTGCATCTACCTCTGGCTTACCGGTAGCCGGATCAATCTTCGGACTTTCATTCAGCTTATTCAAGGTCTCCGCAAATGTTGCAACCAGAGAATCCAAAGATTTCTCATAATATCCGATGCCTCTTATATCCGAAGGCGGATTATCAAACCCACCTGACTTATTCAGAATGTCCAGTGTTCCCTTCAACACACCGTCGCCGATAGTATTCGTAATCTCCTCCGGCCCCTTGCCATAGGCATTTGTGATATACAGCTGCACCGGCTGGCCATCCGCATTGGTAGACAACATTCCTGCCAGATTGTCGGATAACAGCTTATAGCTGGTGCCGTCCGCATCTGTATAATAGATATCCAATTCTTCCACCGTAAAGCCCGCACCCAGATCGTGATCACGGTACTTCACTGTAATAGGAAGATAACTTGCCAATTCATCAATCAGCTCATTCCGCTCATCCTTCAGCTCCAAAGCCGGATTCCCCAGAATCTCGCTGTTTTTAATGCTCTCATTCAATTCGGCTATATTCTGAATAATCTTATTGGCATCCGGAATGGTCGTATCCCGAAACTCACTGGTCAAATCCTTACGGACCTCCTGAAGATCCGTAGAATTCTGATGAAACAGGTTCAATAGAATCTGGCTGGAAGAACGCACCATGGAATCATATTCCTTGCTGTTGGGATTCTGCGCCAGCTTCTGAAGCTGGGATGCCAAATCACTCAGAGCATTCTTAATTCCGTTCTTATCGGTCTCATCCAAAATATTCGCCAGCTTCTCATACCCGGCCACCTGTGCATCCGTAGTCCCCAGCTTCGCCATCTGGAGCCGGTACTGAATATCCAAAAACGGATCACGAAGCTGTGAAACTCCCGTGATCTCCACACCAAAACCAATTCTGGCATTGGGATTGGAATTGTAGAACTCTCCTCCCCGAAGGTATAAGCTCTTGATATCCAGGCGCTGTCTTGTATAGCCCGGCGTATTAATATTCGCTATATTCTGTCCGGTTACCTCCAAGGCCCGGTGGCTTGCGTTCAAAGCAAGCGTGGCCGTGGTAAAACCGGCAAAGGTTGAACGCATCATACTTCGTATCCTCCTTTATATGCGTCGATCTGTAAAGTGGGACGGCCCGGTCTCCACGGAACCGTCTTCCTTGTAGGTTGACCTTCCGCCGCCCTGCCTGGCTACCATCTGATTGATAGCATGCAGATTGACCTCCATGATGGTTCTGGAGCTTTCCGTCACTGACTGAAACGTGGTCACCCGGGCAGCCAATTCGTCAAAAAGCTGCTCCATGTCGGTCCGTTCCTCCTCCGAAAGCTTACCCAGAATCTCCTGAAAGGTCAGATCCTTCCATCCAAGCTCCTCCTGAATCCGCTCCCGCTTCTGATCCAGTCCCCGAAGAGCCATAATCTCCGCCTGTTCCTTCTTAATAATATCCTCAAGCAGCGCAACTTGGTTGCGGCTTACCACCTCAAGCTTCGACTGTTCCAGGGGAGTCATCCGGTCAAACAGCTCAATGAACTGCTGAATCAACTCCCGAAATGATGACAGGTTATGCATGGGCAAAAGCCTCCCCACTCACCAGCATACGCGCCGCAATCATATAAGGATCAATCTGATAGGTCCCTGCTTCTACCTGCTGTCTTAGGTTCTCCACCTTATCCGCAGGCGCTCCCCCTCTTGCATCCGATACCACCTGCCGGGACAGAGCATCGGAAAATGTCTTTTCCTGGATCTGTCTGGAGCTGGACTGAATGGTCAGGGCATCATAGTTTCCCTTGACCCCAGTGGAAACCTTGCCCTCGGTCCTCGTATAACCGGTGGTTTCCATACGGTACGGACTTATATTATTTAATGTTATTTTCATACATGAAACTCCTTTCAGAGAAACTTACGTCCTGCTTCTTATTATATTTATCGGCCGAAACGGGAAAAACATAACAAAAGAGTGCATAAAATTTCCCTAAAAACTCCAAACGCCGCAGAAATTGAAACGGGGCCGTACCGAAAATGCCCTGCAAAAACAGACATCCCCCAGTACAACCCCCATAAAATACAACCTGCAAACTACTGCCAAAATCCTACATTTTCCGAAGCTGATTTAACAAAACATTGGAAATATTGGTACAGGAAGCCTGAACGCATACTCCTCCAATGTCATATGCCACCATAGGCATACCGTACACCACACAGGATTCCTTATCCTGGCCGATGGTAAAGGCTCCGGCCTGGCGCATCTCCAAAAGCCCGCTGGCTCCGTCGCGCCCCATACCGGTCATAATAATCCCCACGGCGCTCTTCCCGGCCTTCTTAGCCACCGAAGAAAAGAGCACATCCACCGAAGGCCGGTGTCCGTTGACCTTCTCCCCCGGCTGGCAGGATACATAGAAGCCCTTTAAGTCCTTTTCCACACGCATCTGCAAAGGACCGCCGGGAGCAATGAGCACCAGTCCTCTGCGGACCCGGTCTCCGTTCTCGGCCTCCTTCACCTCAAGCTTGCAGATACGGTTCAGCCTCTCCGCATACATCTTTGTAAAGCCCTCGGGCATATGCTGCGTCACCACAATACCGGGCATATCCGCCGGCAGTCTCTGCAGCACCTCCAAAGTCGCCTCGGTTCCCCCCGTGGAAGCGCCGATGGCAATGAGCATGGTATTCTGAACTATCTGTGACAGATTGGAACTGAAAGCCGCCGTAGACATTCCCGCAGCCGGCGCCGAAGGTCCGCTCTGAGGACGGCCCGCCTGATGCTTTACATTCACCTTGGCCCTGGACGCAATATAAATCTTACTGTTCAGCACATTGAAAAAGCTTTTGACATTGTAATCCTTAGACATATTAGGCTTCTGTACAAAGTCCACCGCACCGGCAGCCAGAGCGTCAAATACGCTCAGATTCAAAGAAGACACCAAAATCACCGGAATCGGGTACTTCGGCAGCAGCTCCTTTAGAAAATCAATTCCGCTCAAGCCGGGCATCTCCACATCCATTGTGATAACATCCGGCTTTATGGTGGGAATCTTCGTTCGCGCCTCAAGAGCACTGGCCGCAAAGCCCACCACCTCCAGATTGCTGCGCTCTTTCAAATCATTGATCAGCATCTGTCGGAAAAAGATGGAATCATCCACCACGAACACTCTTATTTTCTTAATCATAGTTATTTTAAGCCTTTCTAAATATAGAATTACCGGTTACGTTTCACTTTATGAACCATAGCAGATACTATTCTTTCCGATATGTTGCCGGCATCAGATACTTGTAAGGCGTATTTTCCTTATTCAGACTCTCCGAATGGCCGATCAGCAGATAGCCTCCCGGATTGGTTGCCTGGTAAAACCGCTTCACCAGCGCCTCCTTGGTCGCCTGATCAAAGTAAATCATTACATTTCTGCAGAAAATCACGTCAAATTTCAGTTTAAAGTGAATCGGCTCCATCAGATTGAAGGTCCGGAAAATTACATTGTTCTTGATCACCGGCGCAACCTCATAGATTCCCGGCTCCGGCGTCTTAACAAAGTATTTTGTCTTCCAGGTAGGCGGCACTTCCTTTAGAGAGCTTTCGTCGTACACCGCATGCTGCGCCGCTCCCAGGGCATTCCTGGAAATATCCGTAGCCAGCACTCTTGTATCCCAGCCGGGCTTTGAGCCGAAATACTCCTTTAACAGCATGGAAATGGTATAAGGCTCCTCCCCGGAGGAACAGCCGGCGCTCCATATGCTCAAGACCTTATTCTTCTTGGTTTTTTCCAGATAAGGAAGTATGGTTTCCGTAAAGAACTTGAAATGTGCTTCCTCACGCATAAAATATGTGTAATTTGTCGTAAGCTTATTCAGCATCAGCTCCAGATCTTCCGGCTTCTTATTCTTTAACAGATAATCCACATAATCTTTAAAGCTCTCAAAGCCCATAGACATAATGGTTCCGGAAAGCCGGCCCATAATAAGCTGCTTTTTCTTAGATAAATCAATTCCGTAATTGGCCTTTACAAAGTTAATCAGCCGCAGAAAGTCACCATCTGTGATTGTAAGCATAATAACCTCCTATTCCAGTTCCGTAATATTTCTCACAGTACACCTCTATGAAATCAATTTACAGTCACAGATCCATGCGCCTGCAAATTGATTTGTGCACTGTAAGGAATATTACTGATTCCAGTTCCGTAATATTCCTCACAGTACACCTCTATGAAATCAATTTACAGTCACAGATCCATGCGCCTGCAAATTGATTTTTTAACTTGATACACTCCCGGAAGACTCTGCATCCTGGCAGGTCCCCGGGAGTTTATCTTCTAATACGTACGAATCAATTCCTGACAATTCAGGAACAGCAGCACTTCCTGGCTGCTTAAGGAAATCATTCCGTCCACCAGCCCCTGCTGATCCTCCACCGGAATCGGTGAAATCTGGGTCTTGTCAATATCCAATACCTGTTCCACGCCGTCCACCTGGATGCCTACACAGGTAGAATCAATCTCCAGTACGATGATGCAAGTGGTATCCGTACTGTCGGCAAACTTTCCCATCTTTAACCGCATATCGATAATCGGCACAATCTGGCCGCGCATATTGATGATTCCCTTGATAAATCCCGGCACCATCGGAATCTCGGTGATAATCTGATCCGTAAGAATCTCAATCACATAATCGGTGCTCACACCCATCGTCGTTCCGTCCGAGCGAAAGGTCAAATAACGCTCCATAGAAACATCGGCCTCGGCTGCCGTATTCTCCTGGCCGTCCATATTTGTATTCTGCATCTGTTCCGTAGACATGTATTTTCCTCCAACTCTCTCTATATTATACATTCGCCGCGTTATAAAGGTTCATTACTTCCAGGATAATACTGATGTTTCCATCGCCCAGAATGGTACATCCGCTGATTCCGTAATCCTTGATATTGAAACTATTTAAATAGGAAGGAAGCGGTTTTACCACGATCTGGCGCTCTCCCAAAAGCTCATCCACAAACATACAGTAGGAGTGATCGCCTGCCTCTACCCAAATCAGAATACCATCCTCAATATTCGTCACTTCCGGCTCAATGTTGTAGAACTCATGGAGGCGGATAATGGGATAGAACTCATCCATAATCTTCACAAGCTCATTGCCCTTTGCATCGTGAAGCACATTTTCTCTGGCAATCTTGATGGACTGGCGGATGTTGGAAATGGGAATGGTGAAAATGGACCGTCCCACGCGGATCTCCATTCCGTCTACAATGGCCATCGTCAGCGGAATCTTCAGGGTGGTGCAGCTTCCCTGTCCCAATTCGCTGGTGATACTGATGGTTCCGCCCACGCTCTCCACATTCTTCTTCACAACGTCCATACCAACGCCGCGGCCGGAGAACTCCGTTACCTCCTCGTTGGTGGAGAAGCCCGGCAGCATCAGCAAGGCAAGAATCTCCTTCTTGGAATACTCGCTCTCCGGCTTGGTCAGAAGTCCGTTCCTGGCAGCCTTGGCCAGAATCTTCTCCGTATCCATACCCTGGCCGTCATCGGAAATGGAAATAATAACCTCGCTGCCCGTATGGGAAGCGGACAAAATCAGCTCGCCCTGGGGGTCCTTGCCGGCGGCAATACGCTCCTCCTTGGTGGTCTCAATACCGTGATCCATCGAATTACGCACAATGTGCATAATGGGGTCGCTGATGCTGTCGATAATCGTCTTATCAATCTCCGTATCCTCACCAATAATGGTCAGGCGCACATCCTTATTCAATGCCTTCTTCATATCGCGGACAATCCGGTTCATCTTCTGGAAGGTGCCGGAAATAGATACCATCCGAAGCGACATGCTGATATCCTGAAGATCATCCGTAAGCTTCCGAAGCTGACGTGTGGACTTCAAGAAGCTGTCCAGCTTCAGGCCCTGCAGCTCCGGTGAGGAAGCTACCATAGACTCCGTGATTACAATCTCTCCCACAATGGCCTGCAGCGCGTCTAACTTGGAAAGGTTCACGCTGATCAGACTCTGCTTTGCATGCTGCTGCGGCTGTGCGCCGGCAACCTCCTTCACGGCCGGATTCCCCTTGGCCGGTTCCGCCTGGACCGGAGCTGCCTTCGGAGCTTCCTCCGCCGCCTTGGGCGCTTCCGCCTCCGGCTTCTTCTCCTGAACGTGAATCACCTCGTAGGTCTGAATACTTCCCTGCTCCTCCACTACGGCGATGGCTTTATTCACATCCTCCTGGGAATGTAAGCCTACAAAAAATCCGTGGTCAATGATGGACTCACTGGTGGCTCCGTTGCTCTCCACGTCCTCGGGATAAAATTCAAATTCCATCTCCGTGCCGTGAAGGGCATTCACAAGCATAAAGGCCCGAAGGTTCTCCATTCCGCAGCCCTCATCAAAAAAGATCTGAAGGAAAAACGGGCATTTGCTTCCGAAGGATTCCACAAGCTTCTGGCCTGCCTCATTTCCAACCGCCGCCTTGACCTCGGTTCCCTCCTCCTTGGCCGCGGGCGCTTCCTCCTCCGGTTCGCCCGTACCGCTAATTTTATTCAGAAAACTATTAATTTCTGAAGTCATACTGTCGATATTAGTACTAAGAGGCTCATTGTTCTCCAGCTTCTCAACTTCACCCCGGAGCACATCCGTGGACTTGAACGTTAGATTAAACAATTCGCTCTTATCCGTACTGTTGAGGGAATCGATGCCGTTTTCCCGAACATAGAAAAACAGGTCTTCAATCCGGTGGGCAATTGTCATCAGAGAGTTAAATTCCATCATGGCCGAGGAACCCTTGATTGTGTGCATCGCCCGGAAGATTTCGTTTACATCATCCGTGGTGAACTCCTCATTTTTCTCTGCCTCTATTAACAGCTCGTCTAACTGCTCAAGTAATGAATTTGTTTCAAAAAGATACATGTCCAGCATGTTGTCCATACCATTGTCCATAATATTAGCACCACCTTATTTTGAGATATATATTATATATCGGAAGATAATAATAAAAAAATAAGAGAAATTTATCATATCGGGAGAAAAAAATGGCAAATATTTTACGAGTGACCACTCCACCAACAGGTTATGAGAATAATGTAAGGAATAATGCCCAGAATCAGCCGGATAAAATGCAGATTCAGAATCCGGTTGACCCCAACCGGGTGGTGCGGCCTGACAACCGTTCCGACGCCAATTCCCAGAACGGCGCACAGTTAAGCGCCAGCTACGATTCCAATTTCGGAACCTTTGTGCAGCTCCTTCGGGACACGCCTCAGCTATCGGATACCATGTCCAAGCTGATGTTCGGAGGAATGGCGAATCTGGTGGAGGCCGGAATCGGCGCGGATACGGCGGAGGATATTTCCACCTTTTTCCAGCTTTTGAAGATGACCGACGCAGAGCTTGTGGAATTTCTGAAAAATCAGTTATCCGGCTCCGTCCGCTTTCAAGGGCCTTTTTTTGCGCTTATGCGTGAAGCTCTGAACAACGCCCCCACAGTGGAGCAGCGGGCGGCTATTCTTGCATTTTTGAAGCGGTATTCCGACATGTCCTCGGGCAAGCATTTGATGGAGAATATGAAGGATCTTTTGAGTGATATCAAAAAATATATGTTTCATGAGCAGCGGGAGCTTCTTGATCAGCTCACCCGGGGCCTGAACCACAGGGGGCCGCAGGATACGGGGCAGAATACGGCGCGGCTTCAGCAGGATATTATCCCGTTTCTTGCAAAATACGTAGCTCAGACACGGAATATGGGATCTCTTCGTGATCTGGTGGCACAGCTTACATACAATGCGGCCCGGTATGAGAACGGGGATCTGGATCAGCTGATCTCGGATTTTAAGAATCTTTTGAAGTTTCCCTCTTTTCAGAAGACCTTTGAGGGGATGGATGAGGAGCAGCTTCGGGAGCTTTTGATGCGGATGAATTTTGATAAGGCTGCGGGGAAATGCGCCTGGGCCGATAAGTTCTTAAGTATTGTGGAGAGCGGGATGCGGGGGGATGCCGGGCTTGAGAACCGGCAGGTATTTGAAAATGTGGTCAATGCCCTGCTGCTCAACGAGAGTGTGTATATGCCTGTTCTTCATCTGATGCTTCCGATTGAATTGAACGGGCAGCTGATGTTCTCGGAGATGTGGATTGATCCCGACGAGGATGGCGACGCTTCTTCGGACCCCAAGGAGCGGACGGCTAAGCTTTTGATTAAGTTTGATATTAAGGATGTTGGATTTTTTGATCTTTTGATGGTGTATGAGAAGGAAAATGTGAGTATGCGGCTCTTTTATCCGGATCATCTGTCCTCTTTTGAATCGGATATTAAGAAGGGGATGGGGGAGATCTTGGAGCGGAACGGGTTGAACTGTGAATATCTGGGAGTGGAGCAGGCCAAAGGGTCGATTCCTGTGTCTGCTGTGTTTCCAAAGATTTTTGAAAGGAAGAATTCGGTCAATGTCACAATTTAATGAGGTTATGAATAAGAAAGCGGTTGCTTTGAAATATGATGAGAATCGGAATGCGGCTCCGGTGATTGTGGCTTCCGGGATGGGGTATTTGGCGGAGAAGATCGTGGAAGTGGCGAATGATAACGGGGTGCCGGTTTATGAGGATAATTCGCTGGCTACGGTGTTGACGCAGCTGAATCTGGGGGCGGAGATTCCGGAGGAGCTTTATCAGGCGGTGGTGGATATTTATGCTTACTTTTTGAAGTTTGTGCCGAAGGAGCCGCGGGATGGTGTGCCTGGGGAACAGGATGTAAGCCAAGGGACGGATGGGGATTCTGGGGCCTCGCCGGAAGGGTGAGGGAGGATTTGTTTCTTTTGGGTTTTTTGGTGTTTTGAACATTCTGGTTTTGGACATTTTGGGGTTGAAGCATTTCGGGCGGGTGGTTATGTGAGGGGCGCTTTGGGTGCGGTTTGTTTTGGGCTGGTGCGGAAGACTGTGCAGGCTCCGGGCAGGAACCTCCACCCCTGATCGGGGCGGCCCTCCTCCCCTGCGCCGGTAAGTTTTCTGTGCTTGTGATTGAAGCCTGGAAACTTTTTCTGCTTTACTCGCTTATTTCCTTTTTATTCTTTAGGTCTTTGATTGTTTCTACCGTATCGGTTAGTCCCTCTTTTATGTGTACTCTGGGCTGCCAGCCTATTCCTTTTAGGCGGGAGGCGTCTAACATTCCTTTTGTGGTGGGGGAATAGCCTCTGCGTTCGGTTTCTTCCGGGAGTTGGAAGAGTACGTGGGTGCCTGCTTGGGCGGCTAGGTGGGCGGCCAGGTCTTTTAGGGTGATGTCGGACTGTTCGTCGGCGGCGTTGTAGGCTTCGCCGGTTTTGCCTTTTAGTAAGGTGTATAGGATGGCGGAAGCGGCGTCGGTGACGTAGGTGTAGGAGTATTTTTGATTTCCTTCGCTTTTTAGGATGATGTCGTTACCCTCGGCGGCTTTTTTGATGAATTGGGCGATTGCTTTGGAGTCTGTCAGCAGCATGGTTGGGCCGTAGACGCGGCTGAGCCGGGAGATGACAAATTCCAGGCTGTGGGTTTGATGGTAGGCGTTGCACAGGGCTTCTCCCAGGCGTTTGCTTTCGGGGTAGCCTGCGCGGACGGTGTTGCAGTTGATGTAGCCTAAGTAGGTTTCTTCGAATTTTTCGGTGTCACCACGGTTTTCTCCGTATATTTCTACGGAGGACAGGAAGCAGAAACGCTTTGTTTTGTGGGTGACGGCGTACTCCAGGAGGTTTTGTGTTCCTGTGATATTGGTGGATATGGTGCCGATGGCGTCCTGGGAGTACTGCATGGGGTGGGTGTTGCTGGCTGCATGAATGATGTAGTCGGCTTGGCCGCACTCCGGTATGGGGGTGTTTACATCGCAGGCAATGTATTGAAATTCTTTTCTGTTCCAGTATTCGGCAAAGCGTTCCTTGGCTCTTTCTTTGTTTCTGCTGAGGGCAATAATGTGGATTTTACGCTCCGGCTTTGCTTGGGTGTTGTGTTCCATTAGGATGTCTATCAGGCATTTTCCTACCATTCCTGCGGCTCCGGAGAGGAGGAGGGTTTTTCCTTCCAGAGTGGATAAGAGGGAGGTTTGCTTTGCCCAGTGGCTTACTTCTTTTTTGTATTGGTTCATCCGATTAAGACCTTCTTTCCTTCAAAGGCAAAGCCGTAAATGCTGTTTGGTTCCGCCAAATTACCTGTGTCACAGCAGTCTCTCAACTGCCTGTACCTTCTGCGTTTCAACCGCTTTCAGAACGATATTATTATGGAAGGAATCTTTTATCTGCATATACCATTTTATACGTACTGCTGCTCCGTCCAAAATAAAAGGCCATCAGACGTTCTGACAGGAACCCCGGATAACGGTTCCAATATTTATCCTCTTTTTGGCCTCCATGTGCAGCAACTGCGTCCAGAATGGGGAACAGCCAGGAACAAAAAACATTCAGTACTTCTTTTCTCATAATAAACATGTTGCAGGCTGAAAAGAGATTTTCTGCAAAAAAACTTTTTGCCTCCTGATAAAGTGTTTCGTCCTGCTCCTTCAAATATTCCATCAGGAAATCCCAATCTGCCGGGTCATGGCGGTTCTTATAGTTTTCTTCGATACTTGGATCCACGTAGGTGGGCACAGCTAAAACTACATCAATTTGATGCTTCTGCATGATCTCCTCCCACTGTTCCGGTAAAATGAAATGCCTGCGGTAATGGGCAAGCCCAATAAAATTCTCTTCTGCATGCTTCCATATCCAATACAGAGCGGTTAGTTCACAAAACTGCCTGTTTTTCTCCGATATGTTTTCTCCTGTATCATCTGTTAAAATTCCCGGATACAGACGCTGCTCTGTCAATGCTGCTCCTACCTGGATATCCCGCTCATAAGGCTCCGGCGTATATTCCTTCTGTAATGCCTGATCGTAAACAGACTTTGCCACATAAATGATACCGCTTCCTGTTTTCTTATCCGGCATCCTGCTGTCTGCTCTCAGATTCTCCAGCTTGACAAACGGCTGGCCTTTATGAGAAAAATATTGTTTTAAATAATCATTCCGAAGCTGCAAATCCAATTCAACCGTAAGCGGATAGATTTTTTCAAAGCCCAAGGCTGTCAGCTGCTTTGAAATCTCCGAATGGCTGCTTCCCCTGGTAGCGATATAAACCGGATATTCTGTATGAAGACTCTTCTGCCCATCCAGACGCAAGACCGGCACTCTCTTAATTTCAGGCGGATTATCTTCCTTATTGTTATATAAATATGCCTCCACTTTTAATTTCGGATAAAGCGACTGCAGATATACGGCCAACGATCGGCCTCTGGAATGGGCACCGAATATATATATTTTTTCACGCATGTGAATCTCCTTCCCTGATATGGCAGCTGAATTTTTATCCTGTCCGGTATTCATGCTATCAAAAAGCAGCCCTGGCTGTCTTTAGTATAACAGCCTCGGACTGCTTATTCAATTTAAAACTGATGTGTAGCGGTGATACTTCTGCCATCCGTCAATCTTACTGTCACTGTCACTGATTTTCCTTTAACAGTATTTAACCATGTTTGACTTAATTGCAGTCCTAATTTACCGCCCTTCGCACTAGTCCAGGTTGAATTAACCCCTTTCCAGCGTATTTCTGGATCCCCATTAAGATTTTGGCTGGTCTGTCCATCATACGTCAATGTCAACCAATAATCATAATTTATTGCTGCGGTCAAGCCGTCTATCCAGATAATTCCGTCATCCGACACCGTTATGCTCGGATCTCCCGGTACTACCGGCACATCGGGCACATCAGGTCCGTCCGGGATGCTGGGAATACCAGATGCCGACCCTGATGACTTGTCAATGGTCCATACCAATCTTATAGCAGGCGGCGTGCTCTTCAATGCATCCCAATTCCCGCTTTTATTGCAATCACCTGTCAGCATAAAGGAGTAGGACTCAAAATATGTCTTATACTGCTCCTCTGTAGCATTAGCCGCCGCATCCTTCAGCTGCTTCTTATAAGTATTGCTCCTGGCATCATAAACGGTTTTATAGTGCTGCTCTGCTGACAGAATAGAAGCAGTTACTTCAATTCCCTGTGCATTAACGGGCTTCTCCGTATTCTTTGCACCTTCTGTCACCGCCATATACATCTTAGGATCCGTAGATGTATCATTTACCACACTGGAAGAAGCCAAGGTAATTCCCTTCGGTATATCCAGCTTTGCCTGAATCTTTATTTCCACATCTATATTACTTCTGTTATAAGCCGTAATGGGCTCACTCACATCCGTATAATTTGCAACATCGCTTCCTGACGCCGGTTTGTGACGGAAGTACATCGTCTTGTCAGGTTCAAAGAATGCATTCCCATACTTATCCGTCCCCACCTGGGCAAGTATTCCTGTGGGATCCAGAATATAATTAAACTGACCGCCTACATTCGTAGGAAGAACTACATTGAATACTTCCGGATACTTTACAATATCCAGTGTTCCCGTCCCCTGACCGCTTCCACTGGCAGCATTCGCCGCTAAGGCGCTTCCCAGTACCATGGCGGCCATCAGAATGGCAGCTAAAGCGCTCCTATACCTCCTGCTCATTTTTATCCTCCTGTTTTTCATACCATTCCTTCATAGTATACCAGTTTTAGATATTCAGATCAACCAATATTGTTTTCAAAATATTGAAAATATTACTTTATTATTTTGGAAATTTACACCTGAAACAAATTAAATGTCTGGCTTAAAAATTCATCTGTCAGCACTAAAGACGTCACCTCGTCTGTCTCCAGAGATGTATACTCCTTATCTAAAAATCCTAAAATTATATCCGGAGTATTCCGATTCACCTGTGTATACAGCAGCTCCGGGCATAATTCAGCAAACTCCTTTGCATATTCCAGCACGCTCTTCTGGATTTCTTCCACAGCTCTGCAATGCTCCTTTGTCCGGGTCTCTTCCATAAATGAAATCTTTCCGTCATCTTCTATACAGTCAAAGGTCGGCTCCGGTGATGTCAGCACCATTTCCAAAAATAAATAATATTTATAGACATTCAAATCGATTTCAAATGCCCCTTTTGACGGGAAAAAGGTTTTTACCTGAAGCTCTCGGTCTATCTCCCCTTTGTCCGGCTGCCTTCTCAGAAAGTAAACACCAAGAAGCTCTTTCTCCGGTATCAGCTTTTCCATGCCATTCTGCACTTTTCCTGCTGCCACAAAATCTATAAATGCAATTTTTTTATGTTCCGTAATTCCTGTCCCTGAAATATAGCGAAGATAATTCTCCCGTTCCTTCCTGCTCTGTTTCAGAATCTCATCCCTGTACTTGTCCAGATACAGCTTCCGCTTCTCACTATCGTCCGCGTTCAGCTCTTTTGCCTCACTGTCTATTGTAAGATGGAATCTTTTTTGAAACATTCCTTGGATACTGCCCCAGAAGTCCATCCCGGCAACATGTTCGATATCGGCTTCCTTCCATATCGTGGCTGCCAGCACTGCTCTCCTGGAGGTATAAAAATACTCTCCCTTCGGGAATTCCTGATCTGCCTGTTTTCCTCTGATCTCACTGCAAAGCTTTTCAATTAAATAAGCATCTCGAGACGGATATAATATGTAATCACATTCCCACCGGCGCACCTCCTGCATCAGCCACACTGTAAAGTAAAAAATCATGGGTGCTATCAGCATATAGGCAAAATCCCGAGTATTCGCAATCTTAAATCTTCCCTTTGTTTCATACAGGGCAAAGGGATCTCCAAAGGCCCTCTCACACAAAAGGCCGGCCGCCATTCGATCCATAAGATTCAGTTCTTCAGATAAAAGTCTTCCATAGCTGGAGCTCCCCAGCATCTCCCGCGCACTCATGATCTGAAATGTGTCCATTCCAGCCGCTTCCGCGCATGCAATGTCCGCAACTTCATTATCTCCTATGTGTAGGCAGTTACAACTCTCGTACCCTTCATATTTTCTATCTTCAAGAAACATCTGAAAAAGCTTCTCACACTTTGCCGTTCTTTTTTCGCAGGATACATAAAGCCCGTCATAGCCATCATAGCCACACTTTTTCAATAATTCCCCAATCACCTTCTGAGGCAGATACATATCTGAAATCAGATAAATCTTTTTCTTATCCTTTATATTGTTAAAAAGCTCCAACATTCTTTCCCTTGGAACTATATATTCCAATTCCGCAGCAATTTCCATTTCCCGCAGCTCATTTTTTTCCGCCTCGCTTATGCCACTCAATTCCCGGAGCCTTATATATATTTCTTCAAGTGTCGGGTTCTGTCCACTGTCACAAAGCTGCCTCTCTGCTTCTATCCGCAGATCCGCAAATCCGGAAAAAAGCTTTCTCTTTTCCACAATTGCAAAAATATCTGCCGGATACAGCACCTTCCTCATAATCAATGTGTCAAATACATCAAAAGATATAACTTCGTGCTTTTCTGCTTCCCTTTTTAAATCATCATAGCTTTGATGAAAATAGGGGATATCATGTTCCTGATTTGTATAAACCTCCGATAAATCATTTCCCTTTACATCATAGACTGCGATTCCGTTTCCTGTGCAAAAGCCTTCTATCCGATGATATATCACTCCAATTACAGCAGGACGGGCTATCACGACAATCGTTTTCACTTTAAGCTTCAGCACGTCTTGATAATCGAGAATGGGCTTATCCCAAATAGTCCCCTCCTTCTTCTTTCCATCCATTAATCCTGCGATCTGATACTCCTGAATCCTTTCGAGAAGTTCTCCTGTTCGCTTTCCGATACCATATAAAATCAAAGGCTCTTCTTTTTTTTCTGCAAAATTTTTCTGAAATTCCTGATATATATAGTTTGCCTCATCGTACATATGATTTCTCCCGCTCTTCCAAATAAACTGCCGCATAGGTGCGGACAGTCTTTCATTCCAGAAGTGATTTCCAATAATTTTCAGATTCCATATATTCGTTTCTTGCAATTATTTTCTCTTTTGAGTGGGTGCCCATTTTGCAGAGCAGTTCCCTGTGCTGATTCAAATAAATAATGTGTCTCACAAGAGCTTCTACATCACCGATCTTTGCCGTGAATCCATTGATTCCTTCATCCACATCATCATCGGCTCCTGATGTATCTGTTATAACCAGCACGGCTCCCGCTGCCATAGCCTCAGAATGTGAAATACTATGACCTTCCCATTCTGAACAGCTAATGCACAGATCCTGCTCCTCCCAGAACTGTGCCATCTGTTCATGGGAAATTTCCCCATAGAGCTTTATGCTGTTCCCTTGTTTTCTTTCTTGTATCTGCCGCTTTAATTCTTCTTCGTATTCCCCCGCTCCTGCAACGCTCATGCAAAATTCCACCTGGTTCTCTCTTAGCTTTTCTCCAATTTCCAATAGTAAATCAACCCGCTTCTGCTTCACAGAAATCCGTCCTGCATATCCGATTTTCAGTGGTTCTCCTGTCGGACTGTAAAATCCGCGAACCCTCTTATCACATGGAATTTTCCAGTACAAGTCCTTAATTTTATAAGAAGGAAATCTTTTGCTCAAAAGAGTATTTTTTATTTTGCTGCTTATCGAAAGACATACATCAATATAAGGCTCCCACGTTGACAGTGCCCGATAATATATCTCTTCATCATTGTGGAATACAGCTATAACCTTCAGCTTAGGATTTATGCTCTTTTTTATTATGCAGGCGCTTATCATAATCTCAAAAGGGAAATTACATATTATTGTATCAGCCCCGCTATGCAGTATCTCTTCAATGGTATCTATAATAGAAATCCCTTTTCTGTTTTCCACAAATATGGCTGGAGCTGTAGTATCTGTTATCTTTCTGTCACTGTTTCCAGGCATAAGATACGCACTTTTTATCTGCAATTTATTCAACGTCTCCGCAAGAGAATAGCTCCATCTTTCTACCCCGCCCAGCACCATACCGCATGACAAATCAATCAGACACTGGCAGCTTCCCTTTACTGTTCCGAAGCCCGGCGCGACATATGGCAGAATCACGCCGCAGATGCGGGCATACATTTCAGAAGCCATCATGCCATCCGCCCTGACAATCTCATCCTTCGGAATTCCGTTCTCCGACAGCTGACGTTCTACTTCCGCATATTTGCTGCAAGTGATAAACACAGTCACCTGGTTCCTTCGGTTATATACCTCCTCCGGAGCTAAAACAGTTATCCCGTCTATCCTGCTTCCCCATGAATCACTTGCATTGTCGCAGAAATAATCAGGCTGGATATGGAGCTGCTTCCAAAAAGAAAGTACTTCTTTGCCAAGCTTTCCAGTTCCCCAGAATATTATTATTTTACTCATACCATTTTTCCTCAAGGCTGAAAAAACCGCGGCTCTGTTTTCATAATCCAGTCCTTTAGTACCAGAACCCTCGCACCCGCTTTTTCTTTTATTTCCTTTTCTACTTTTTCTTCCCCTTCCATGAGCGTGATAATAATGCCATCTACTTCCGGCCACGTATCCCTCCAGGTATAGATTGGTATTTCCGCGCTCAGCTCCCCGGCATTTCTGTCAATAAAGCCTTTTACACATATAGAAGTCTTTAATTCTGAAAACAGATGCTTCCCCGCGGCTCCGCACCCATAGATAGCAACACTGTGTATCCCCGTAGCTTTCAGATGCTCCGAATAGTTCACCCCCTGCTCCCGCAGCCGCATCCATTTATCAAAAACATCAAACTTCTTTTTTAATGTACGCATCTCGCGGGCACGAACCAAATTCCTCAGAAAAAAGCCCTCCATGAGTAACTGTAAATCGTTCCCCTGAAACAGTCCCTTTTTCTGAACAATTCGGATAACCTCATGCTCCGACTGAGCCATGCCTACAACATCTCCGGATGTATTCGAGCCATTGGAAACATGCTCATATAAGATATCATCATTTAGCGAGAACCGGCATCCTTTCGATATCATACAAAGCCATAAAAGCCAGTCGTCCGCTCCATTGTACTTCATAATATTTTCAACCCACACATCCGGGACAGCGCTTTTCCGTAAAAGCACCTGTCCGGGGGAAATGATTTGATTCCAATGACCTAAAACAAATTCTTTTGAAATAATATTTTTAAAAACCTGCTCCTCTGCATAATATTCCTCACCTGCATGAATTGCCTTGCAAATTGACGCATCATTTTCTTCTATGGAAATACACTGGCTGTAAAAATATTCCGAACAAATTCTGTCATCCTGATCAAGAAACAGAACATACTCTCCCTGACACTTTTTCAGCCCTTTTACTCTTGCACCATGAATACCGATATTTTCATCCGTATTAATTATTATCAAATGAATATCATTGCTTTCAAAGTTCTGAGATAGCGGAGCATCTGGAGCATCATTTACCAATAAAAGCTCCAAATAATCTTCTTTATCCAAATACCTCCTGCAGTCTTCTGCCTGCCGGATAATATTGGGAATATATTTTTCTCCATAATAAATCGGCACAATTATACTTATATTTTTCATAACTGTTCTCCAGATCTTTCTCAACTGAAAGGCGCTCTAATCTGCTCAAAATCGTCCATTGTTTCTTGTAATGCATTTTCCAGCCTTTGTCCGAAAGCATCCATTGTAAAATACTTTTCATATATTTTTCTCGCCCTGTTTCCCATTGTCTCAAGCTTTTCCCGATTTCCAATCACCCACCTCATTTTCTCGCACAAATCCTCAGGGTTCCCCGTTTTGCAAATAAGGCTGCTTACTCCGTCTTCTATGTATTCCGCTGTCCCGATTGCATCCGATACAATACATACCTTTCCATGCATCATGCCTTCTGTCACAACAATAGGCAGCGAATCTTCTAAGGAAGGGCAGATTACTACATCAATTTTTTCATATGCTTTATTAATCTCATCTCTCGTCAAGGGCCCAATTATGTGAATTGATGGTTCTTTTAACGCCTGTTCCCGAACACCAGTACCATAATCATCTCCGCCAATAGGGCCGATAATCAAAAATTCTACATTCTTCTTTTCATCCCCACTCAGACACCCAATTGCCTTTACAAAAATATCCTGCGCCTTTCCCGGGTGGACCGTTCCTATAAGTGCAAAAACCAGATGGCTTGTTATCTCGCGAAAACAATCCATTTCCTTCTGATCCGGAATCCCATAGGACAATATTTTTTTAATTCTATTTGGAAAATAAGAATTGAATTTACTTTGCGCAACCTTGCTCACAGCATAAATATGAACATCTTCCAGTTCTTCTCTTTTCACATATTCCTCATACCGATTTATAATATTACGATACAAGCGTTCTTCTGATTCATGTATCCACCAAAGAACAGGCTTTATCCCCGCCAGGCCGCAGGCACAAATAAGCATTGGGAACACATTTACCAGCACTGTATCAAATTGCCGTATCCACATTAGCTCTTCCTTATGTACATAAGGCAGCACCGGGCATAATAAGATATTGATCCCATTTTCCGACATCTCATCTATAAATGTCTGTTCCCCGGAAGGTGCTGCCAGACAAACCGCATAGCCTCTGGCCTGCAGCGCCTGTGCTGCATATACAGCTGCAATCGGCCCCCCGGTATAATTCAAATGTGACGAAACTATCAAAACTTTTTTTTTATATATGTTCTTATTTCTGCTCCCACAAAAGATCTGCAGCCTTCCACGATACATTTCACTCGCAAAGCGTTCCCAATACCAAATATCCTTCTTATCCACTCCCAGTTCGATTAACTGGCTTTTCATGGCCTCCTCACTTGCACTCATAAGAATAACTTTGTCATAGGAAAGCTGCAGAATTTTATCAGGCGCAAAAACGAGAGCTCCATCTATACTTTGTCCCTGTAATGCGGAGTTGTTATCAAGGAAAGCTATTATTTCATAATCGGAAGAAATCTTATGCCTTTTATCCTGATAAAACCTTCCTGTGCCAAAAATGACAATTTTCATAGCCCTTCCTCCAGTATCCCTGTAACCTTTAAAGCCTGGTGTCACAATCATGCTTTCTGATAAAATCACGTATATTCAAATAAAAATCCTCATAATTTTCTCTTATTTTTTCATCCGGCCAATTCCACCATGCAATGCGGTTCAGCGCCTCAATTTCTTCCTCTTCATATCTATATCTGATAATACGCGCCGGCACCCCTGCGACGACAGCGTAATCAGGAACATCCTTTGTAATCACAGCTCCGGCTCCGGCTACAACTCCATTTCCAATATCAGCCCCATTCGTAATGAGGACATCCTTTCCTAGCCAAACATCATTTCCTATCTTACATTTTTTCAAATTACGTACCTGCACTCCCCTTTTCGGAGTTACTCCCTCGAAGTACCAAGGCTCATTTCTATATCCCTCATACTCTTTTTCAAAAATTGTACTGATTGCCGAAGAATGATAGATAAACGGGTGTGTCGTAATATAATCTACAGCATGATTTACTACTACATTCACCCCAGCCGCAAACGAACAAAATGCACCGACAGACTCCACCAAATTATGGTTGCACAGAGGACCATAGCTGTATTTTCCGCATTTTGTATATTGTACTTCCTTTTTCTTCTTAAAGATTTCGATTACAGCATCTGCCGTAAAATAATCTAATAGCTTCTTGTATACCTCATCGTATATTTCCCAATTTGCACATGTAAACAGAACCTTATATTTTGAAATATCTAAACATTTACAATATTCCAAATTATTTATCTCACCATGAAACTCTGACAATCTATTATCAAGGATATAACATTCTCTTATCCCGAAACAGCTATTCAGTATTTGTTTTGTAATCATACCCATTTCTCCATATGGGTAAATAATAAATTGATCCTCGCCCTTATGAAGCGCTTCCTCAATTGCTTTTCTTATTTCTTTATAAGGCGCCATTTTTCTCTCCAGCCCGCTCAGGTTCGCATTAAATTTATGCAAGTATCTTCCAAATGCTCATTCCCATACTGGGATCATTCAAAAAATCAACATTGGTCTTCTGTTTTTCCGCAACCATTTTTAAATAATCATTCACGTCAAATATTTTTGTTTCATTCGCAATTTCTTTTTCCGCCAAGAAACTCCATAAGGCTTCGTCACCAAAAAATGCGGCAAACTCTTTATAATCTATCTCACATATTCCCTCTAACCATGTTCCTTCCCATTTAACATCAATCGCACCGTCATTTCTCATAAAAACAATCGTGCCGTCCTCATAATGCTCCGCATGAACATATTTTTTTGTCTCTTCTGTCAGCACAATTTGTCTTTCCCCTGAAATACCCTTCCATATTTCCAGGCTTTTTCCGTCCTGTATCGTCAAAAACCTTATCTTGTTCCCATCACAAACTGCTCCCGTAAACTGATATCTGCGATTTGCAATTTCCGCAGGCAGTTCAAATTCCTCCCATTTTTCCCCTCCATCCCAGTTCACAATTTTCCCATGCTCCCAGGACGGAATCCAAAACCCGTCTTCATCCCTGTCGATTCCGCAATATTCATTTTCTGCACTTCCGATTTGCTGCCAA
This sequence comes from Clostridia bacterium, assembly GCA_910576325.1. GTDB lineage: Bacteria > Bacillota > Clostridia > Lachnospirales > Lachnospiraceae > Laedolimicola. The sequence goes on along the minus strand of CAJTIM010000001.1, from coordinate 216,560 downwards.
CCATATTTGTCTGTATCTAAGTCCAGCCACATTACATGATTCGAGATACTTATAGGAGAAAAAACAATATTACCTGCTTTTATGGCGTCAGTGCAAAACAATCCGATATCTTCTTTTTTTTGTTCCGGCGGGCAGATAATATCCAGATGCGCAGCAGAATAATCATTAAGATTAATCTTTAATATACCCGGATATGCCGCTCCAAACAAAAAAGCTGTATCCTGATAAATAACAGACCCAAAAAATTTCAAGGGAATTTGTGAATGTTCTATGTCAATATCCGTCCATACTCCAGTATTTAACTCATAGATCCAAACTTTTTCCGCACAGGAAGGAATTAGTATTAATTTTCCCTTCCAGTACCGCATTTTACGGAACCATTTAGAAGCAATCACCCTGTTGCAGGGAATGCGGCTTACAATGGATACAGAAAAATCCGGTATATCTACCTTGTATAACAAATTGTATTCTGATGAGAAAAAATAAATATTCTCACCAACAAGAACACCTGCTTCTGCCGGAAGCAATACTTTTCGCTCTTTTTCTTTTTTATCATTCATTTTTCAAAACTTCATCCATATTTCTCTGATATTTTTATTTTTCCGCTACCACAAACACGCTATAATATCCAATTCGTTCAGACTCCAGTACAGAAATCGCCTCAAACCAGTCCTTCATTTCTACTGAAAACATCTCTTTCCAGCCTCTCGGCCAAGCAACCTCACGAAGCCCTACTTGTTTGATAAAATAGCCTGCTACTTTAAATAAATTCCCTAAATTTCGTTGATTCCAAGTGTACAAATGATAACAGTTTTCTCCCTTTAGATACTCATCACGTATGGAATCATATGGTACTACAAAAATCGCCTTTCCTCCATCTGCCAGCTTTTCTCTTAATCCACTTACGATCTTATATGGTTCAAGGCAGTGCTCCAGTGCATGTGTGGAAATGATCACATCCTGGCTTCCATCTTCAAGCTCAGAAAGATCCGCTACACTTTTGATTCCCAATCCTTCCGCATATTTTCTTGCCACCTCATTGACTTCAATACCGATCTTTTCTTTGCAGTCCAATTTGTCCAAAAGCAGGCCGCCGCCCATGCCAAATTCAGCCACACGATCAGTCGGCTTTATATAATTTTGAAAAAATTCCCGATCCAGTACGGAATCAATTTCCGCACAATGAACCTGCATCAAAAAATAATCTTCGTTATAACGTCCCTCCCCTTCTATACCTGGGAAGTCTAATTGTCTAAAATTAATAAAAGGATAAATTCCTTCCTCCAGCAGCTGCTCTTCGATCTCCGATATTGCTGCACATATAATAATCAAATCATCTGATTTCCGAATTTTTTTATAATCATCTAAAGTATAAGCATTTGTGAACCATGCTTTCCCGCTCTTACATTCTTCTACTACATTTCTGTTATTATCAATTACTCCTGTTACTTCTATATCGCACTCATTCTGAAGCTGATAAAAAACTCTTTTTCCAATTTTTCCTGCCCCAAAAATAAATATTCTTTTCTTTTTACAAAATTTAAGCCAATTTATCTCTTCATTAATATACATGCCAGCACTCCCTTAAATTCTCTCTTCCCTTGCCGTAAAAATCTTTTCATAAAGACGAGGGGAAGAAAAACTTCTTCCCCTCGTCCTTCTCCACAATACTTTTACACCAACGCTTGGTATTACCTAAAACTGTGTAGTAGCTGTAAGTGTAGAACCATCGGTCAGATAAACAGTTACGGTTACTAACTCTCCGCTTAAACCGCTTACCCATCCGCTGCTCAATTTGAACTTAAGCGTACCGCCATTTTCTTCGGTCCACTGTGAGATATCCCAATCCATATTGGGGTCGCTGTCAAGATTGTCAGAAGTTGTGCCGCCCCAGGACAATGTCATTCTATGAGCAAAATTCTTTGCTCCTGTCAGGCCGGTCAACGTAATATCTCCCGTATTTGTAAATGTAATCGGGCCGCCTGCAACTGCATTCTCCGGCTTCTCAATCGTCCATACTAAGCTTACTTTGGGAGGCTCTTCTGTCAGACCTACCCATTTTCCATCAGCATTACAGGAACCAGTCAGATTAAATTCATAGGACTGGAAAAGACCGTCAAAGTCATCTTCAAGCTTAGCATTGGATGCTGTAGCATTCAGCTGTTTCTTATATGTTTTACTGTCAGTAGCATATACTACTTCATAATGAGCAGCTGCATCTGTAATAGAAGAGGTTGCAACGATTCCTGCTGACGTAATCGCTGTCTCATTGCCACCCTCCTTCAATGCAAGATAGATGGAAGGAGTTGCTGTATTTGCACCACCGCCGCCAGCCGGAGCACTGGTTACAATATCAATTCCACTCGGTGTTGCCAGCTTTGCCTGAACCTTAATCTCTACATCCATCGTACTCTTGTTGTAAGCCTTGATCGAATCACTCACATCACTGTAAGTTGCAACATCACTTCCGGATGCCGGCTCGTTGCGGAAATACATGGTTTTTCCAGGTATAAAGGATGCAGACGCATACTTTGCCGCATCTGTTTCAGCAATGATTCCTGTGGGGTCCAGAATATAATCAAACTGATTTCCTGAATCTGTAGGCAGAACTACGTTAAATACGTCTGTAGCCTCCACAACGTCCAGAGAGCCTGAACCTTCTCCGCTTCCCTCAGCTGCATTTGCCACTACTCCGCTTCCCAGTACCATTGTACCAGCCAGGACAGCAGCTAAAACTTTCCTAAACTTGTTACTCATGTTTCATCCTCCTTGATTTTTTTCTTCCTTGGATTTTTTACACTTACAGAACACTTACTGATTAACCACTATCTGAACAGTCAGCTGTAATGTACTGATATCCTGTTCCTCCTCATCCAGTAGATGATAGGTCAGTATGCAGTCATAGGTCCCTGCCTCCAGTGCAGTGTCCAGCACAATCTCATCCAGATGACTTCCCACCGGCAGAATCGGTGATTCATAGATGGTCTCTCCCGTGTCTTCCCGCACTACATCGAAATAAACGGGATTTGTATTTGTCTGTGCGTTTTCTACATACGCATTTGTGGAAGGAGCATCCCCGCTCTCAAAGTTCCATGTGGAGTTCATCGTGACCTCGTAATATCCAGGCGGAACATATCCTTCCTCTGCAATGCTCTCAAGAACCTCATCCACGTTATCCTCGTTGACTACCACATTACGCCTTTTGGGCTCCTCCTCGTCCTTACCCCGGAACAGCAAAAATATCACCACTCCCAGCAAAGCGACAATCACCACCAGGCACACCGCAAAAGCTATTTTCCCTCCTTTTCCCATTTTTCCGTTTTTTTCTTGTTCCGACACGTTGTTCGTCCTCCTGTCAGTGTATCTATATCAACACCGCCTTTTTATAAGCAAAAAGCTGATGTTCGATATCTGAATTATATAATATTATATATATACTTTACTCAACTATTTTATATATCGGCAACATCTTATCATAACATTAGCTTTCTGTAAAACTTTTTTTAATCGAATCCTGATAAGAAAAAAATAAGAGACCTCTTGTTAAAGCAAAATATCTTTGACGCTTTCCTTATATAATGCTATAATGTAACAGGCATTGGGGGCCGGGATAATCCCCTTTTACTTAACTTCAGGAGGCAATATTTATGGCAAAAAAACTCATCCATATGGATAAAAATAATGCAGCAGCAGTTAAAGACGATTTTACCGAATGGTGTTCCTTCATTATAAATGAAGCAATCGGCATCGGTATTCTTGTTCTTGTCACCCTGTTTCCTCTTTACTTTAATGATGCTTATTATGATATTTTAAGTGCTAAATTTTATTTTTTTGTCCGCTGTATGCTGATTTTAATTTCTGTCGTACTGATTTGTGTCCTGATTATGATATGCATCGACCTCAAAAGCTATGATGGAATGCATACTCAAGAATTTTTGACCCGTCTTCATCCCCGGAACTGGAAGAAGAATTTCCGAATCGCAGATGCTGCGGTTTTGCTGTTCTGGGTGCTTGCCGGCATTTCTACCCTCTTGTCTGATTTTGTATATGAAGCCTTTTGGGGAAATGAAGGACGGTATTCGGGTTTTTATCTAATCAGCTTGTATGTAATCTTATACTTTCTGGTCAGCCGCTTTTGGAAGATCCGAGGCGGATATTTGGAACTCTTTTTGCTGAGCGGTATTATTATGGGTCTTCTTGGCATCGGCGACTATTTTCAACTGGATCCCCTGAATTTCCGGACCCCGGAAAATATTGATGCGCTGCGAAGCTATACTTCAACCATCGGGAACATCAACACCTATACCGCTTATATTGGTATAATCATGGGATTTGCAGCTGCCTTGTTTTCTCTGGAGGAAAAACCGCTTAAGCTTGCCTGGTACTATATCTGCATGGTAATTTCCTTTTTGGCCATGATCACAGGACGCAGCGATAATACCTATTTGAGCATTGGTGCGCTCTTTATCCTGCTGCCTTTTATCTTATTCAAGGATAAAAAGGGTATCCAGCGTTTTCTCATTATCGTTGCCACCTTTTTCTCCACAGCATATCTAATCAGCCTGCTCAACCAGCTGTTTCCCAATCAAGCCTTAGGCGTTGACGGACTTTTCCTCCTGATAACGGGGTTTTCAGGTCTGCCTTTGATGGTGCTCCTTCTCTGGGCCATTGTTATCGGCTTCCGATTTTACCGTATGGATACGGACAAGGTCCCCAAGCTTCTGACTCGTATCTGGGGATGCTTCGTCATTGTGTCTTTTCTGGTTCTGGTGTTCCTGATATGGGATGCAAACATAGGAGGTCACGGATCCAGATACGGCTCACTGAGCAATTATCTTGTATTCAGTGACAATTGGGGCAGCCACCGGGGATATGCCTGGAAAAAAGCGGCATTTCTATACAGAGAGCTTCCTCCCCTGCAAAAGCTTATCGGTTCCGGACCTGATACCTTTGTATGTCTCTCCCGACAAAGGTTTTACTATACCATGCTGGAAGAGGTTGGCGTCTTCTTTGATACCGTTCATAACGGATATCTGCAGTATCTCATTACAAATGGTCTTTTAGGCCTAATCTGCTACATGACCTTTCTGGGTGATACTTTTCGCTGTTTCTTTCAAAACGCAAGAAAGAACCCTTATGTTTTCGGAGCTCTGACAGCAGGCTCCTGTTATGCCCTGCAGACAGTAGTAAACCTGGAGTTACCCATTGTAACCCCCGCATTTTGGCTTCTTCTGGGCATAGGAATGGCGGGGTGCCGTAATAAGTAACCCCCACCATCATTCTTTCAATATTATAAACTGCCTTATTCAGAAACAGCTTCATCTGCCGCCTCGCCCTTGCCTGGCGGCATCGCCTTTCCCTCTGTATCTGCATCACTGGCTGTTGCCTTGGAAGGTACTTCGCTCACATCCTTGTCTGCGTCGCTGTTCGTCGCCTTTGGTGCTTCCTCACTCGTCTCATCTTTATTTTCATTGTCAGAAGGAGCTTCGGATGGTGTCGCTTTATCATCTGCCGGCACAGTAGAAGGTGTTGCTGCTTCCGCCTTCTCAGGCAGTTCATCTTCATTCTCCGTTTCCTGCTCATCTTCTTTTGAAACAACCTTCCAGGTAACCTTCACTTCAATTTCCATATCCCTAAGCTCATACCAATCGCCTTTTCCATTGGATGCTCCGGTCAGCCAGAAGAAATATCTACCATCCTCATCCGTATCTGCCGCAGCCGGCGGAAGCTCTGTATGAATAATTGCTCCCTCTTCAAGGGTAATCGGCACCGTCGTCTCCCCGTCTGTCAAGGCCAGATAAAGACTTGTACTTGTATCATCCGTGAATTCTCTGTCATCTGTCATAATCAGGCCGTCCGCCATGGAAACCGTAACACTTGCTTTTACCTCCACATCTACCGGAGTATCACCCTTATTGATAATATTCACCGCATCGCTGTCACTGGTATAATCTTCTTCGGCTTTCCCATCAAAACGTTCAAAAAAAAGTGTGGCTCCTTCCTCAAAGCTTTTCCCCCCATAGGCTGCCGCATCTGTTTTTTGAATCAGTTCTTGTGGATCCAGAATAAAATCAAAAATCTGTACAGCAGTAGTAGGCAGAATTACTTGGACAATCTCTTCTTTTTCATCGCCCTTTTCCTCCTCCGCTCCAGGGGGATGCTGTGCTGCCGCTTCTGCCGGGTCCTGCGGCTCTGACTCTGTTGCATATGCTGTCATAAAAGACCCCGCCGCCAATGCCATTGATAAGATTAAGACCATCAGCCCTTGGTAATTCCTCTTCATTTTCATCCTCTCCATCTTTTTACTGCACTATATATCCTATTATATTTTTGTCTTTATCCTAATATCGTCTGTTTCATCATTAAAAATAACAGGAAGAGATTAAATCTCCACATCCTGTATCATCACCGGCTTTCCGGTCTCGCGGTACAGCCACACCAAAGAGCTCCAGTCCCCGTAGTAGGCATCACTAATGCCGATAGCAGGATACATATCCGCTGTATCGTCATAAATCCCGATATCTTTCTCCTGAAACCACTTTTTCAGATCCATATATTGTGTATACAATTCCGTCCGCATAGACAAAAGGGTACTCTCCATCAAGGGATGAGGACGCCAGAGAATTACTACATCCTTTCTGTCCTGAAACAGCAGAAATACCTTCTTCATTTTCTTCAAGTAGGCTTCATTGTCCCGCAAAAGCCCGTTCAAGCTGGTATTGTAGAGGATTACCTTCTTTCCCTCTGTTCGTTCCAGCCACTCTTCCGAAATCTTAACATTTTCCCGGTTCACGGAACGCACCTTATCAATCTTGGGAGAGCCAAGAGCAAGGACCTTTTTCTCAAATCCACCCTGAGGATAAAGCTTGCTGCAATAGCGGATATAGTCCTGCCGTTCCCTTTCTGTTTGTGCAATAATATAATCAGCATGCAGTACGGCGGACGGTGTAGCCATCGCTTCCTCGATCCCCTCCCCGTTTAATACAAAATAGGGCACATACACCAGCTTATCTGTAAAATTCTTCAGATTCTTTGAATAAAAATATGGGTGGACGGAGGTTACATAATTCCCTCCGTCGTAGGGATTGTGTATAAAAATTATATCCGGCATACGGACGCCCAGATCATACTCATCATAACGGGTGACAGGAACATCATCCGGAAAGCTCCGCCCCTCATAATGCTCTTCCCGAAAGCTGCCGTCCGAATCTCTATCGTAATAAGGAATCGGTATCACATAGGCATCACAGTCCGGATCCGCATCCGCCGCCCTCCAAATACTTTCCAGGGAATCCCACATGGAGGCTTTATAGGGCAAAAAAACCGCTTCTGTCCGTTCCGGGACCTCTCTTTCAATCAAACGGCGAATCTGAAGCAGCTCTTTTGCCAAAACGCCGGCCAGCTCCTTTGCCTGATTGGGTTTTTCCAGGACCAGTGTCATCTGATAGAGATTCTCACAATAGACCTCCAGCTCTGACACTGTTTCCGTTCCCTCACCATATAGCTTCTCCATTGTTTCTCCGATGGAAATAGCACTGTCCTGGCAGTCTGACAGCAGCTGAATCAGAGCTTCCCTCTTTTTTGCTCCCTGAGGAAGGCTCATTTTCAATGCTTTATTTGCCTTAATTAATGTATCTGTCATGGAGAGCAGATGCTTTCTCGTAATGCGGCTCATATCTTAGGTACCTCCATATTATTTGATCCATTCCGCCTTCTGGGAATTCAGCAGGGCCTCAAATATCTCCAAATCCTCCACAGAGGTTAATTTAATATTCTTTTCGGATCCCAGAGAAAAATACAGCCTGTGCCCCAGCTCTATCAGCAGCGTGCAGGTAGCCACGGAATTCGTGATCCCCTGTCTCAAGGCTTCCTCGTGAAGCTCCGTCAGCGTTCCTATAGAAGCACACTGGGGCGTCTGCGTTATCTTAAGATTGTCACGGGCAATCTGACTTTCAGAGGTCTCCCCATCCTCCGTACACAGCATAGCTGATGTACACTGCACTACAGAAATAGCATTCCCATGCTGCCCTGCAACCCGAATACAATCGGATATAATCTCCTCTGACACCAGAGGACGAATAGCATCATGGATCAGGATTAAATCCTCCTTTTGATGACGGGACGCAATATCATAGATCCCCTTTCGAATGGACTCCTGCCCATTGGCTCCTCCCGGCACAATGCTTTCCAGCTTTGTAATCCCAAACTGCCGGCAATAAGCGCCCAGAATCTCATTCCAGCCTTCCACGCATACCACAACAATTCCATCAATACAGGGATGCTTCTGAAACGCCTCCAGAGTGTAGATAATCACTGGCTTATCGTACACGTTCAAAAATTGCTTGGGAATATCCTGATGCATCCGCTGTCCGGATCCTCCTGCAATAATCAATGCAATATTTTTCATACTGCCTGCTCCTTTCCCTCGCCGGGCTTAGGCATACGATACAAAGCCTTGAACATCTCCACATCTTCTACGGAATTTAACTTAATATTGAAATCAGAACCTTTGGAAAAATGAATCGTCTCGCCCAAACGTGCGAGCATGCTATTGTTATCTACACAGTGCAGAACATTTTTTTCGATCGCTTCCTGATGTACATGCTCCAAATACTCCAGGCGGTAGGACTGGGGCGTCTGAATCCTTCGTATATGATATCTGGAAATGCTCTCTCTTCCGCTCTGACCGTCTATGGTCAGCATTACGGTATCCATGGAACGGACTGCCGCTACTCCCATCCCCTTTTCTCTGCAGGTACGAATACTGTCCGTAATCAAATCATCTGTCACCAAAGGACGAATAGCATCATGAATCACTACTACATCATCTGGTCTGCATTGCTCCGTCAGCCATACCACACCTCTTCGAATAGACTCCTGGCCGTCCGGCCCGCCCTCCACAATCTTTGCAAGCTTGCTGATATTAAACTGCTTTCCGTATGCCTTCACCATCTCCTGCCATCCGGACAGGCAGGAAACCAAAATCATATCAATCTCCGGATGATTTTGAAATACCTGCAGGGTATATACTATCACCGGACGATTTTCCACAATGACAAATTGCTTGGGAATATCCATTTGAAAACCGGGATCAAAACCTCCCGCCAAAATCAATCCAATGTTCACAGCCATACTCCTTTCGATTTTTACGTATGGGAAAACCCTGACAGCGGTTTCAAAAACATTTACTGCCTCAGCTCTTCAGGAGCGCAAGCCGTTCTACCGCCGGTTGATATTTTTCTTTTGCCGCTTTTTGATAGTATTCCTTGGCTTTCTCCAAGCTTCCGGCCACCTCATACCAGGTGCCGAGATTGTACGCGGCCCGGAAGGATCCTGTACCGCCCACTCCCTGGTTGGCAGGAACCTCCCCAATCTCCAGACACGTGAGATAAGACTGCTCAATCCGAGGCAGGTAGGAAATATATTTCCTGGTATCTGCCAGAATCGCCTTCATATAAAGAATACCGCATGCAAAATGAAAATCCGCATAGCCTTCCAAACGGGTATGCTCCTTTTCTATTATCCCCAATCCTGTATCCCAATCCTGTATCTCAATAAGCGCATAGAGATAATTGATAATACCATTTGCCCGATAGCCTGTTCCCCGCTCCGGTACATGGACATAAAACCTTTCATAATATCGGCAGGCCTCCGGATAACGCTTCAATCCGCGCAGAGTTTCAGCCGCCTGGTACAAAAAATAAGAATCTGTCGGCTCTTTTTCTATCTCCTCAAAAAGAATGGGAAGATTACGTTCCGCTTTTCCCTGTTTCAAATAACCGTCATGTTCAAACAGCAGGGGAACCGACACTAAAGGAAGTTCAGAGTCCACCTGCTCATGGATCCTGCCTGTAAATCTTACTCCTCCGGGAAGAAGTCTGGATACGTACAGATAAGTATAAGCCATCTCCTGCTTTCCTCCCTGCATTTCCTCCATATAATAATTCTTTAATTCTATGGCTCCGATTTTGTCAGGGCACTTCAAAAAGTCCTCCAAATCCTTTCGGCTTCCTTCTGCCAGATACTCATCTGCATCCAGCATCAGATTCCAGTCGCAGTCTGATTGAGAAAGAGCAAAATTACGGGCTGCCGCAAAATCCTGATTCCAGACATAATCCGTCACTACCGCCCCGTAAGCTGCGGCAATTTCTCTGGTTCGATCTGTGGAGCCCGTATCTGTAATATATATTTTATCGGCCAGTCCTGCCGCCTGCTTAAGACAGCGGGCCAGACTTTCTTCTTCATTTTTGACTATCATTACTATGGCCAGGGTACTCATTACGTCAATCCTCCGATTTGCTTCCTTAAACTACATACTGATATATTCTTTATTTTAGAGCAAGCAAAGGGGAATTGCAATGGTTGTTTTTAGCCGGCCAGTATGGATAACAGAAGCTGCTGCATTTTTAAAAGCTCCATATCATCCGGCAGAAGAGGCAGAAGCTGTACGAGTACAGACATGGCCTCCTCATATTGCCTGTTTGTGAGCATAGCTTTCAGTGCTGCTTTCCTCCCATTCCCATGCCCAAAAGCTTTTCTGAGCTATATGAAAACTGGAAGCAGGGCTCCATAACAATCAATGAGTTTGCCAGGCTCTGCAATATGGGAAGAAGCACCATGTACAAACGGATTGGCGAGTATCAAAATGCAGTAAAATACCAAAAAGAAATGGGACTATGAAAAAAAATAAAATTTTTCAGAAAAACACTTAAGTTATTTCCTAATCACACGATAATGTAAATGAAAAGTAATTTTCAGGGTGTCCATTTAAGTGTACTTTACTGGACAATAGCCGGCAGTCCAGAAGCACTTTTTGAGGCATCCAAATAATAACTTTACGGGGAAAAGGATGTTTCCCGCAATTATCAAGGAGGAAAAACTATGAGAATTCAGCACAATATTACTGCATTAAATGCACACAGAAACTTAAGCAACAATAACTCTTTCGTAGGCAAGAACCTGGAGAAATTATCCTCCGGTTACAAGATTAACCGCGCTGGCGACGACGCTGCAGGCCTGGCTATTTCCGAGAAAATGAGAGCTCAGATCACCGGTCTTGAGACTGCTCAGAAGAATGCACAGGATGGTGTATCTCTGGTACAGACCGCTGAGGGTGCTTTGACTGAGGTTCACTCCATGTTAAACCGTATGGTTGAGCTGGCTACACAGTCTGCCAACGGAACCTACTCTACTTTGAACCGCGGTGAGATGCAGAAGGAGATCGAGCAGCTGAAGACTGAGATCAACAGAATCAGCGATAGCGCTAACTTCAACGGCAAGTTCCTGTTCAATGCTGCCTCCGGCGCAACAGAGAAGATTACACTTCATGTAGGTGAAACTTCTGATAATTTCAACCAGATCGGTGTTACTCTTGGCAGAATGGCTACTGATTCTATCGGCAGCACAACCCTTGGAATGGTTGCAGACATTGATATCAGTGATGTGGCTGGCGCAAAGGATGCTATTGACATTGCTAACGCTGCAATCGACGCTATTTCTTCCATGCGTTCCACCTTCGGTGCTCTTCAGAACCGTCTGGATCACACCATCAACAACCTGGGTGTTCAGACCGAGAACATCACCGCTGCTGAGAGCCGTATCCGTGACGTAGACATGGCTAAGGAAATGATGGCTTACACCAAGAATAATATTCTGGTTCAGGCTTCTCAGGCTATGCTTGCACAGGCTAATCAGGTTCCTCAGGGAGTTCTGCAGTTACTGCAGTAAGCTGAATACAAAAAAGTGCCGGTCTTTCAGACCGGTACTTTTTTTGCTAAAATTACTCTAAGAAAATAATTTATTCTTAATGGGACTTTTAATATCAAAATCTAATTCAAATCAAAAAGGAGTAAACTTATTATGAAGCTTCCCCTTACCATTTCACTCTTAGCCTCCAGCCGTACAGCTACACTGGAACGCTGCCTGGATTCTCTGAAGCCTCTGCTGCTGGAGGTTCCGGCAGAGCTTATCGTTGTTTTTACCGGAACGGACGAGCGTGTCCGGCAGATAGCGGAGCGCTATACGGATCAGGTAATCCCCTTCACCTGGTGCAATGACTTTTCCGCTGCCAGAAACGAAGGCTTAAAACGGGCAAAAGGAGAATGGTTCCTTTATCTGGACGATGACGAATGGTTCGAAGACGTGACAGAAATATGTGACTTTTTTAAAAGCGGGGAATATCTCAATTACCGCTCTGCAGCATATGCAAACCGCAATTACACAGATTGGAACGGAATGAATTATACGGATTTCATGGTGTACCGCATGGCAAAGCGCACTCCGGATCTGCGATTTGAAAATCCCATTCACGAAGAACTGCTTCCCTGCAATTCCCCCTGCAGAATGTTTCAGGCCTATGTGCATCATTACGGCTATCTGAAAGATATTCAAAAAGAAAGCACAGGAAAAACAGGCAGAAACATCCCTCTGCTTCTGGAGGATATGGAACAACGGCCTAAATACACGAAAAATTACCTTCAGCTTACACAGGAATACCTTTCCGAAAATGATTTGGAAAATGCGGAGCAGATCTGCCGTAAAGGAAGAACTGTCTGCTCTGACAGCGAAACACTTTACAAGGCCTGGCTTCAAACGTATCTGGTTGAAATTCTTTACAAGAAGCATGCCTATAAGCAGGCAGAAACAGAGGCAGTCTCCATTTTGGAACATGAACAGCCCGTTGAGTTGACGCGCCTGATTCTCTATTCCCTGTTGGTGGGAATCTGTACAGAAACAAAAGAATTTCCTCAGCTTTTGAAATACGGCGCAGCCTTTGAACAGCTTTTGCAGGATATGGAGGAGCATCCGGAGCTTTGGATCAAACAGCGTCTCGGTACCATGAACAAAGACAAGGTAATGAACCCTGAATGGCTCTACCCGGTCCGCCTCAACTGCATCAAAGCTGCATTGGAACAAAAGCAGCCGGAAAAAGCCGCCTATTTTCTAAAGCTCCTGCCGTGGAAGGAGGAATATCGGATTCAGCAATATTATCCGCTTTTGGATCAGTGGAAGGAAGCCTATGCTCCTTGCATGGCAGAGCTGCTCCTTCAACTGCCCTGCGATTCTCATTACCTCCTGCTCCAAAAGCTCCTTTGTCAGGATAAAACCGGGCAGGAGGACGAGGCTTCCCTTCTTTTTCTGTTCCACCAGTGCCTGAAAGAGTTTGAACAGCCTTATTTACAGCAGCAGCTTGTGAAAAAAGCCTTATTAGAACAAATGGATCTGTCTGTACTGCTGGATCGGATGGATCTGGATACTTGGAAGCTCTGCACAGAAAACCTCATAAGCACTATCCCTTACCAGGAAATTTCGGCCTTTTGGGAGTCAGGAAAGATGCTCTTTACCAACTATCCGCTTTATAGCCTTTGGCTGGAAAAACTTCTATGGGAAAAAGAGCTAACCAGGGGATTCCGGATGAAGGCAGAGCTTTTGAAAGCTTTGGAATCCTATGCTGCATGCATTCAATCCTTTTACAGAAAGCAATACCAAGATACTATGTTTGAAGAAGGCCATCAAAACCTCCTCCCGGCAGACTGCCGCATGTCACTTGCTGTTTTGGCGGCATTGGAGGATTGGAGACTAGGAAACTTTTCCAATACGCTCCGGCTGTTCCGTTCAGCTTTGCAAATCTATCCCAAAATGACAGGAGTAGTTCGGGAGGTTCTGCGAATTTTAAAAAATGAGATAGACCATCCCGCGCCGGCGGCAGGTCCGGAGTTTGAACAATTGGCGATTCAGATGAAATCGGCTTTAAAAACCATGCTGGATAACAGTCAATATACAGAGGCTATGCAGGTGCTTTCTCAGCTTATCCCGCTTCTGCCAAATGACATAGAACTAATAAAACTACAGCAACAGCTATTGGAGAAAACCCATTAAACACCATTTCCCACAACAGAACTCAAAAACCTTCTAAAGTCAAAGCCCTGCACAAACTGCGGTGGCTTTGCCCCTCGCATCAGCACATATTAAAGCGAGGCAGAACTCGCCAAATAGCCATGCCAACACAAGGTGAGCCTTCCGACAAGAAGGTAGCCCGGACCATATCCGCTTATCTTGCCGCCCACAAAAATAAGCCGGTTAAACCACCCTCTCCAACAACCGGCTTATTTTTACTGCTTTTCTCTCCTAACCATCCTTTCGCAAAACCTCTATTCCCCATCCTTCTACACCCGTGACGCCTGCTCCCACCGCTCCTTCTGCCTTTCATACTCCTCATTCAGCCACGCTATCGCCTCTTCAAACCCCTCCTGGGTAAACGGAAACTCCCAAAAGGTCTTTTCCTCCTCCGCCGTAGCCTCAAAGCCGTAAGGCTCCGGATAAACCACCGCCTCCAAAAACTTTTCATCCTCTTCCTTTACAGCCTTCCGCAGCCGGTAACGCATCCCCTGATAGCTCCCGGTATAAACATTTCGGTTTACATAAGGCAATCCCGCCTGTCCATGCAGATCAATCATATCCCCACACTCTCCTTCTCCACCATATCCATCCAGTATACGTTTTCCCTTTCCAAAAGTCAATTCCGGTGGTATCATATAGGAAGCAAAATAACCGGCTGATTTTATAACAGCCCTATCAAACAAAACAAACACACTCTCAGTAAATAAAGGAATCCCCCTTTGTCCACCGAGTACAATAAAGGAGCCTGCAATGACAAAAAAATTATACGACGAAAACAGTTATCTTAAAGAATTTACCGCCACCGTTACAGACTGCGAATCCACCGCAGACACCTGCCGCATCCTCCTGGACAGAACCACATTCTTCCCCGAAGGCGGCGGTCAGGCCGGCGACACCGGCCTTCTGAACAACTGCGAAGTCCTGGACACCCAGGAAGAAAACGGCCTGATCTGGCACTACACCGCCCTCCCCATCCCTCCCGGCACACACATCACCGGACAAATCAACTGGCAAAAACGCTTCGACCGCATGCAGCAGCATTCCGCAGAGCACATTGTCTCCGGCCTGATACACAAACACTTCCACTATAATAATGTAGGCTTCCATCTGGGCGAAGCCGAAACAACCCTGGACTTCGACGGCCCCATCACCAAAAAAGAGCTTCTAAAAATCGAGCAGGAGGCCAATAGAGCCGTTTGGGACAACCTCCCCATAGAAATAACCTATCCCTCCCCAAAAACGCTTACAGAGCTAAAATACCGCAGTAAAATCGAAATCGAAGGCCAGGTACGCATCGTCACCATCCCCGGCATCGACATCTGCGCCTGCTGCGCCCCCCACGTAAGCCGCACAGGAGAAATCGGCCTCATCAAGCTCACCGGCGTCCAGTCCCACCGCGGAGGCGTGCGCATCTGCCTCCTGGCCGGCGCAAGAGCCTTAACCGACTACGAGGAAAAAGAGCAAAACACAAAAGCAATCTCCGCCCTCCTCTCCGTCAAAGAAAAAGACACAGCCAAAGCCGTCGACCGCCTAAAACAAGAAAACTACGACCTCACCGGCCAAATCCTGAAGCTGAAAAAATCCCTCATCCACCAAAAAGCCGCCGCCATCCCCGACCGTTCGAAAAACGCCGCATTTTTCGAACAAGATATGGACGCCGCCACAGCCCGCGAACTCGTCAACCTCCTCACCAAACGCTGCACCGGCATCGCCGGCGTCTTCATAGGAACCGACGCCACCGGCTACCGCTACATCCTCGGCAGCGCCTCCGAAGACGTCCGCCCCCTGTGCAGACAGCTCAACGAAGCCTTCCACGGAAAAGGCGGCGGCAAACCCGAAATGGTCCAAGGAACCCTCCACGGAACCGAAGAGGAGCTTCGCTCCCTCCTATTATAAAACCGTATCGCCCCCACCAGGACACCACCCTGCATCAATCCCAGCAAAGCCAATGCAAACACATTACCAAAATATCAAGCAGCCCAAACCGCCCCCACAACCAGGGATCAGCCGCAAATAAAGCCCTCCCGCTTTTCCTATATCCCATTGTCCGGCTGTCCGCGTACACGGCGTATGAAATGAACGAACATTACCCAAAAGACCAAAAGCCTTAAACAACCAAAAAGGGTAATGTCCGTTCAGAGCATACGACGTGTACGCGGACCGTCCGAACAAGGATATGGAAAAGCGGGAGGGCTTTATTTGCGGCTGATCCCGTCCCCTCTCTCAATCATCTTCCAATAAACAGGCAACATCTCCCTCTCCGTCACCCTCTCCTCCAGCTCCCCAAGCGGAATCCACTCCACCCCGCTATTCTCATCCTCTTTCACCCGAATCTCCTCATCTTCATCCGCCTCCAGAAAATAAGTCAGATTCAAATGCTGATGGGAACTCACGTAAACCCCGCGCTTAAAATGCCCCCAAACCGGCAGAATATCCAGACTCTGCGCTTCCTTTCGAATCGGCCGCACCGTCCGAAGCCCCGTTTCCTCCATCGCCTCCCGAACAGCCGTCGTCAAAAGATCCGTTTCCCCATCCGCATGACCCCCGGTCCAGGACCACGACCGGTAAATATTATGATACACCATAAGAAGCTTCCCCCGATCCTGATTAAAGATCAAAGAGGAAGCTGTCATATGAGCAATTTCACACTGTCTTGTCCCAATCGTATCCGGAAACAGCTCCAGATATCGAAGCATCATTTTCCGATCCTGCACCTCCTGTTCACAGACAGGCCGGTAATCCAGAATTTGTCTTAGGTACTCGTGCATTATGCCTCCGCAAAATCATCCTTGCCAACGCCGCAGATCGGGCAAACCCAATCCTCCGGCAGATCCTCAAAAGCCGTTCCCGGTTCAATACCGTTATCAGGATCTCCAACCTCCGGATCATACTCATAGCCGCAAGGCTCGCAAACATACTTCTTCATCGTCATGTCTCCTTTCATTATTCGATATCAGGCCGCTTTTTCCCACGCCTGCCGGATGAATCCTGCCAAAGCAAAAGCTCCCGATCCATCCTACTAGAATATACCAAAAAATCATGCTTTATTCCATAGTATTTTTTATTTTCCCAAAACTTTTTTAGAAAAAAACCTTGATTTCCCCCGCATTTTCGCATAGTATTCCAAATACGGCAAACAATATCTTGTAATCACTGTTGACAACACCACTATATCTTGTTACAATAGGTTTCGTCACCACCTATCACAGCAATATTAGAAATTGAGGGAAGTTTGATGAAAATTATTAAAAGAAGCGGCAGCGAAGTCGAGTTTGATGCCAAAAAAATCGTTCTTGCCGTAACCAGAGCCAATGAGAAAGTAGTTCCCAGCGCCCGGATGACTCCCATTCAGATTAAGCGGATTGCGGAGGACGTAGAGAGCGCTGCCGAGAATATGAGCCGTTCCTTAAGCGTGGAAGAGATCCAAGACATGGTAGAGGATCAGATTATGAATCAGCGGGCCTTTGATGTGGCCAGACGCTATATCACATACCGCTACCGCCGTGCTATGGTTCGTAAGTCCAACACTACCGACGAGCAGATCTTAAGCCTCATTGAGTGCAACAATGAGGAAGTAAAGCAGGAAAATTCCAACAAGAACCCTACGGTCAACAGCGTACAGCGCGACTACATGGCCGGCGAGGTGAGCAAGGATATCACCAAGCGTATCCTGCTTCCTGCGGAGATTGTGTCCGCCCACGATCAGGGAATCATTCATTTCCATGATGCGGACTATTTCGCACAGCATATGCACAACTGCGATCTGGTCAATCTGGAGGACATGCTTCAGAACGGAACCGTTATCAGCGGCACCATGATTGAGAAGCCACACAGCTTTTCCACTGCCTGCAACATCGCCACCCAGATCATTGCTCAGGTAGCCTCCTGTCAGTACGGCGGGCAGAGCATCAGCCTGACCCATCTGGCTCCCTTTGTAGACACCAGCCGCAAGAAGATCCGCAGACAGGTAGCGGACGAGCTTCACTCCATCCACGAGGCCGTTACCGAGGAGGAGATTGATTTTATCACGGAAAAGCGTCTGCGGGAAGAGGTGCGCAACGGCGTGCAGATGATTCAGTATCAGGTAGTTACCCTGATGACCACCAATGGACAGGCCCCCTTTGTCACCGTCTTTATGTATCTGGGCGAGGCCCAGAATGAGCAGGAAAAGAAGGATCTGGCTCTGATCATTGAGGAAACCCTGCGTCAGCGCTACCAGGGCGTGAAAAATGAAAAGGGGACCTGGATTACCCCCGCATTTCCAAAGCTTATTTATGTTCTGGAGGAGGATAATATCCACGAGGACAGCAAATACTACTATCTGACCCAGCTTGCGGCCAAATGTACGGCCAAACGCCTTGTTCCTGATTATATTTCCGAAAAAATCATGCTGCAGAACAAGGTTGACAAAAACGGCGAAGGCCATTGCTACACCTGTATGGGCTGCAGAAGCTTCCTCACCCCCTATGTGGACGAGAACGGAAAGCCCAAATATTACGGCCGCTTTAACCAGGGCGTTGTCACCGTCAATCTGGTGGACATCGGATTGTCCGCAGAAGGCGATATCGACCGGTTCTGGGAGATTTTTGACAAACGTATGGAGCTTTGCCACAGAGCGCTCCAGTGCCGCCATGATCGCCTGAGCGGAACCCTTTCCGATGCGGCCCCCATCCTCTGGCAACACGGCGCCCTCCTTCGTCTGAAAAAGGGCGAAACCATTGACAAGTACCTTCACGGCGGATATTCCACCCTTTCCCTGGGCTATGCCGGCCTGTGGGAGTGTGTCTACAGTCTGAACGGCAAGAAGCTTACGGAGCCGGAAGGCGAGGCGCTGGGCCTTGAGATTATGAAAAAGCTCAATGAATATACGGCAAAATGGAAGGCGGAGGAGCAGATTGATTACTCTCTCTACGGGACGCCTCTGGAAAGCACCACCTACAAATTTGCCAAATGCCTGCAGAAGCGCTTCGGCATTGTAAAGAATGTAACGGATAAGAGCTACATCACCAACAGCTATCACGTTCATGTAACCGAGAATATAGACGCCTTTGAAAAGCTGGCCTTAGAAGCCAAGTTCCAGGCCCTTTCTCCCGGCGGAGCCATTTCCTATGTGGAGGTTCCCAATATGCAGAATAACCTGGATGCCGTTCTCTCCGTGATGCGGTTTATCTATGACAACATCATGTATGCGGAGCTGAACACCAAGAGCGACTACTGCCAGGTCTGCGGCTATGACGGGGAGATTGAGATCCAGGAGGACGAGCACGGCAAGCTTATCTGGAAATGCCCCAACTGCGGCAATGTGGATCAGAATAAGATGAATGTGGCCCGGCGTACCTGCGGCTATATCGGAACTCAGTTCTGGAACCAGGGACGGACGCAGGAAATCAAGGAGCGGGTGCTTCATTTATAAGGCTTCACTTATAAGCCCTCTCCCTTGCGGAATCCGCTGTTGTTTGAGTAAATTGATACCGGAATAAGCACAGGAATTTCCGGTGCCCCAGTGTACGGCCTGATTATCAGGCAGGCCGTACATCAGCGAATATTATGGCTGCCGCAGGGTATCTTCCCGGCGGCAGCTCCTTTTTGCCCGGCCACAGGGCTTTTCGGAAAGGATTTTTAACATGAATTATGCAGTAATTAAAAAAAATGATATTGCCAACGGACCCGGTGTGCGGGTGTCCCTCTTTGTAAGCGGCTGCCGTCACCACTGTAAGAGCTGCTTTAATGCGGAAGCATGGGATTTTGCCTATGGCGCCCCTTTTACGGATAAGACCATTGAAGAAATCCTTACCGCCCTTGCGCCCGACTATGTGGCGGGACTTTCTCTGCTGGGGGGCGAACCATTTGAGCCGGAAAATCAGGAGGCGGTTCTTCGTTTGGTAAAGAAAGTTCGGCAGCGTTTTCCTGAAAAAACGATTTGGTGCTATACGGGATTTACTTTGGAAAAAGATCTTTTTCCCGGACATGTGGGCACGCCCGAGACCGCGCGGGAGCTGCTCTCAAATCTGGATGTACTGGTGGACGGAAAATTTGTGGAGGAATTAAAAGATCCGGGGCTTTTGTTCCGCGGCTCTTCCAATCAGAATATCATTGACGTTCCCCAATCTTTAGAGCAGGGACATATGGTACTCCTTCCCGGGAAATGGTACCGCACAATGGGAAGCGGAAATATCGATGAGGCTTAACTTGTATCATAGCTGCTCTTATCACAGCTTCTTGTATCATAGTTTCTTGTATCATAGCTTCTCTTACCGCAACTTTTATTCATAACTCTTATTCTAGTAAAAATCTTCTGGACTGTTCGCCCAAAGCGCGCTAAAATAGAGTACGATTACGTAAGAGGAGCTGTTATTATGATCAATGAAAATAAGAACTGGTTTTTAAAGGGACTGCGCGACGGTATCCCCATTTCGCTCGGATATCTGGCTGTGTCCTTTACTCTGGGAATTGCCGCGAAAAATGCCGGTTTTACCGCTTTTCAGGCCATGCTCACCAGCCTCACCAACAATGCCTCCGCCGGACAGTTTGCCGGTTTTACACTGGTGGCTGCCGGGGCCGGATACCTGGAGCTGGCCGTGATGGAGCTGGTGGCAAATGCCCGGTATCTTCTGATGTCCTGCGCCATGAGCCAGAAGCTGCACCCGAGTACCTCTCTTTTTCACCGGCTGCTGATCAGCTTTGATGTGACGGATGAGATATTCGGCGTATCCATGAGCGTTCCGGGAAAGCTGAATCCCTTCTATACCTATGGTCTGATTGCCATTGCCGCCCCCGGATGGGCTTCTGGTACTTATCTTGGGGTGCTGATGGGGAATCTTCTGCCGGTGAATGTGGTACGGGCTTTGAGCGTGGGACTTTACGGAATGTTTCTGGCTGTGATTATTCCGCCGGCCAGAAAAAGCAAGGTTCTGGCCGGGGTGATTTTTGTTTCTATGGCGGCCAGTTTTGCCTTTACGAAGCTGCCCCTGATTGCGGATCTGTCCACCGGTACGCGCACCATTCTGCTGACGGTGCTGCTTGCCGGAGGCGCGGCTGTTTTATTTCCTGTGAAGGAGGATGAGGAGGCATGACGCACAATATTTATCTCTATATTCTGGTTATGGCGGCTGTTACCTACACCATACGTATGCTTCCGCTGGTGCTTATACGCAAGGAGATTACCAACCGCTTTATCCGTTCGTTTCTTTTCTATGTGCCCTATGTTACCCTGGCTGTGATGACCTTTCCGGCGATTCTGTCCGAGACAGGAAGTGTCTGGTCCGCCTGGGCCGCTCTCCTGACGGGGATTGTTTTGGCATGGAAGGGGAAAAGTCTCTTACAGGTATCGGTGTGCTCCTGCCTGGTGGTGTTTGTGCTGGAGCTGTTTCTTATATAATGTTTCAATGGCTGCCGACAAAAAAACAGGACGATTGAAGAATAGGACGCGGATATGGTAATATTCGCCGCCTCATTCTGCAATTGCCCTGTCTTTTATTTTAAACCAATGGTTTTCCCCACTAACGCATCATGTACTAAAAACCGCCTTTTAGCTTAAACCTCCCCACAAGCCCCTTCATAAGCTGTGACTGGCTGGAAAGCTCTTCGCTTGCGGCCGCGCTCTCTTCCGCGGTCGCCGAGTTTGTCTGAACAACGCTGGAAATCTGATCTATTCCCATCGTAATCTGGGAGATAGCATCTGCCTGTTCGCTGCTGGCCTCTGAAATCTGTCCGATAATGCCTGTCATTTGATTTACAGCATTTACGGCCTGAAGCAGAGACTGCGCTGTCTCTCCGGCAATCTGAGTTCCGTTTTCCACTGCCTTTAATGAATTTTCAATCAAAGCGGAGGTATTATTGGAAGCTTCCGCACTTTTGCTTGCCAGATTGCGGACTTCGTCGGCAACTACGGCAAAGCCTTTTCCGGCAGTACCTGCCCGGGCAGCTTCTACAGCCGCGTTCAGGGCAAGAATATTGGTCTGGAACGCAATGTCTTCAATGGTCTTAATGATTTTTCCGATTTCACTGGAGCAGCTGCTGATATCGCCCATCGCCTGTATCATCTGCTGCATTTTTTCGTTGCTTATGTTCATTTCCATGCTGACGCTGCCTGCCGTGGCATTGGCCTGCCGTGCGTTTTCCGCATTCTCATTTACCTTATTGGAGATCTCATTGATGGAGGCCGCCAGCTCCTGCACGGAGCTTGCCTGCTCGGTTGCTCCCTGGGAAAGAGCCTGGGCGCCGCTGGACACCTGCTCCGATCCGCTTGCTACCTGGGAAGAGCTTTGGCTGATTTGCAGCATTGTGTCGTTGAGCTTTTCCGCAATGCCCCGGAAGGACACAAGCAGCGGATAGAAGCCCCCCGTATATTCCTCCTCACAGACAGAATCCACCGTAAAATCTCCGGCTGCCATTTTAGCAAGGAATTTATTTTCATCATCTATAATAACCTGAAGCTTGCGGATCAATCTGCGTACCTGCTCCGCGAGAACTCCCATCTCATCCTTGGAGGTATAGGAAATCTCCACGTCCAAATCACCCTCCGCCATCTTCGTAGCGGCATTCTCGATTTCGGAAATCGGGAACTTAATAAGGCGTATAATCACAAATGAGAAGAACACACCCACAATAATAATCGCAATGATAATTAGCGTCATGAGGAGGGTGGCAGTTCTGTAAAGGGAGAAGCTTTCCTCCGTTGCCGCGTCGCTGCCCTCCGTATTGTAGGTGACAATCTCCTGAAAGGCGCCGTTTAAAGAATTGTAAAGCTCTACACATTCGCCCTCCAGAATGGCACGGGCATCCTCCTTACGGCCCTGCTTGGCTAACGCCTGTATTTCATCGTCCGCTTCCCTGTACTGAGTCCAGAGGTTCATTGCATTATTATAGAAGCCGCTTTCCTCTTCGTCGATTAATTCCTTATATGCGGCTAAGAGAGTATCCATTTCCCCCTTCTCCTTTTGAAGATACTGAAGGCTGGATGCTTCTGCGTCATCAGAAATTGCGGTAAGATACCCTAATTCATTCAAACGGATATTGGAAAGGGTATTGGTCAGATCCCTTGCCGTATCAATACTGGGAAGCCAGCTTGTTGAAATATCATCTGTCATCTCGTTCATCCGGCCCATAAGATAGAATGACATGCCGCCGATAATAAACATACCAATCAGCGCAACTCCTATGAGGATATAAAGCTTTAATCGGATTCTTAAATTTCTTATGTAGTTGATCATGTCTCCAGTCTCCTTTTTTGTTCTGTTGTCCGCAGCTTCCGATTGTGGAAAATCATCCTTCTTTTCCATGTCTCTTATTTTCCGCACAACATGTTCAAAAATATATCGGCATAATTTTTCCTTTTGATAAGGGGAATCCATATATCAATCTCTGGCATTTTCACCACATTTTCAAAAATAACCCATCCGAAGGTCTGCAAAGATTCGGGGTGAGCTGTTTTTGTAACTTTTCGGTAAAATCCGCCAATGCTTTACCGTGTCTGGTCTTTACTGCAATGCAGCCTTTTTATCATGCCCTAATGTGGACAAGCTCAGTGCCTTCGGCTTATTTGTACTTAGCTTTGTCAGCTATGAAAGAATCGGCAAGTGGGATGAGGAAAGATGCAGGAAAGGTGGCAGAAAGCCTTATTTTATCGAGCTTGACGGCACTCCGAGATGGATAACCCTCTATGCGGTAACGGATGCAGATATCTATTATAATTATAAAGCGTGATAGAATGAGCTTGTCTGAAAGAAATTAGACAAGCTTATTTTTCCATAGTAAACTACACTATTATTAGCTTCGATCATGTGTACTTTACTAAGTTGACTTTTTTGAAAAAATCGGATATGCTATAGTAAAGTACACAATCATTGAGAAATTTACGTGTGGTTTCATAGAGGTGAGACAATGCTTGATGAAAAATTGATAAACGCTGTCAGGAAGGTTTTTGCCAAACACGATTATATAATGACGACTGCTCAACTGGATTCCTACAGAATTTACTATGCCGATATTCAGCAACTATTAAACGAGGGCATTATTGAAAAAATCAAATGGGGCTATTATCATTGGACAGAAACTTATGGCGAACAGGAAGTTAAAATTATCAACCGTCTTTTTCCCGATGCGGTGCTTTGTATGGAAACCGCCCTCTTTTACTACCAGTACAGTGACCGCAGTCCTGCCGAGTGGAATATTACGATTGATAAAAATGTCTCCAGAAGCCGTACAAATATTGACTACCCCTTTGTAAAGGCATATCGGGTTGAGCCTGCTTTAGTACCCATCGGCGAAACAAAAGGCAGCATCAATTTTGTTGATATCCGTATATACGACCGTGACCGTACCATTTGTGATGTACTGCGGAATATGAACAAAATGGATAAAGAGATTTTTAATAAGGCAATACAAGGGTATGTAAAAGACCCGAAAAAAAATATACCGAATCTGATGGAGTATGCAAAAGTATTGCGTATACAAAAGCGTGTAAAAGAATTGATTGGAGTGTGGTTGTGATGGCTGATGCAGCAGCATCTGTTTTGGCAAAGCTAAAGAATAAGGCGAAGGCGGTTGGTATCAGTTATCAGCAGTGCCTGCAGCTTTTTATGCAGGAAGAATTTTTGCGGAAGCTCTCAAAGTCTGGATATGAGGATACTCTTATTCTGAAAGGCGGATTATTTATCTATACGCTGACCAATTTTGAAAGCCGAGCGACGATTGATGTAGATTTCTTGCTTCGTAGTGCCTCCAATTCGTTGGATGAGGTAAAAGCCCTTATCCTAAAAATTCTTGCCACGCCTACGGGCAATGATTATATTGAGATGAGTGCGAAAGGATTTGAAGAAATCTCACCTCAAAGAAAATATCATGGCATCAGCACACAGATTATTGGAAAGATAAAAAATGTTCGAGTTCCTTTTAATGTGGATATGGGTGTGGGCGATGTGATTGTTCCCCGTGCCGAGCAACGGACTATCCATACACAGCTTCCCGATTTTGAAGCTCCTGTTATTATGACCTATTCTCTTGAAAGCACCATAGCCGAGAAATTCGATGCGATTCTGCAACGATTTGAACTAACGGGCAGGATGAAAGACTTTTACGATATTTACTATCTGGCAAGGACTTTTGATTTTGACGGAGCAAGATTGCAGACGGCAATATCCAGAACATTGGAACGGCGAGGGACGCCCTTCGAAAAGGACAGCTTCAAGCGTATTCTCACACTTGCCGAGGATGTGGATATGCAAAAGCGGTGGAGATTCTTTTTGAAAACAATAAAAAATGATACGCTTGAGTTTTCGGTGATTATTGAGGAAATACAGACTTTCCTTGAGCCTGTATTTGATGCGATTGTGAATGAGGATGAGTGGCAAAAACAATGGTGCTCGATAGAATGTAATTGGAAAGTAGTAAAAGAAAATGAGTGATTTATTATACAGCACAGGACTTGGAAACGAGATTATCTTCAAGGTAGCCAACGCCCCAGTAAAAAAGGTGAAAATCGAATATGTCTAATGCACATCACCATGAAGCCGCTTATTCTTATGGATTTTAAGAGTAGGCGGTTTTTTGCGCCCTGTGACCGTCATGGCTATCTTTTCCGCCAGATTTGTAGAGATCAGCCCTATCTTCTTCACAGACATATGCAAAAATTTTCTGTTCCAGGCTCTTGAAAGATACCAGCTTTTCTTCTACAATAGATTTCATCACACAGTCTCCTTTATATGTTTTCTTGGTCGTTAACATCATAAAGAAAAACTGTATGGTTGGGAAGTAGGGAATTTCTCTGCTTCCCTTTTATTTTAGGAATAACTCCTATTTTTCCATTAATAATTATACACTAACCTGGTTCTATTACATAAAAGTGGAGCCATTGCTCCATAGATAATTACTCATCTATTTTGCAACAGCCCCTTTCATTAAATTATATACACTTCAACAGTAAGGTCTTTCCACTGCCCTCTCGCAAAAGATCAACATTTGCCCTGCGAAAAGCCAATGCCTGCTAGTATGCGATCCTAAACCAAAGTACGGATTACTTTGCCTGCCTATTTTGTATAGCAGATTGAGCCGCCGCCAAACGTGCAATAGGCACCCGGAACGGGGAACAGCTCACATAGCTCAAGCCCGCCTTATGGCAGAACTCGATAGAAGAAGGATCTCCGCCATGCTCGCCGCAGATACCAAGCTTGATATCCGGTCTGGTAGCCCGGCCTTCCTCAACAGCCATCTTCACCAGCTTGCCAACACCGTTCTGGTCCAGTCTTGCAAACGGGTCAGACTCATAGATCTTAGACTTATAGTAGGAATCCAGGAACTTCCCGGCATCGTCACGGGAGAAGCCGAAGGTCATCTGAGTCAGGTCGTTCGTACCAAAGGAGAAGAACTCAGCCTCCTCAGCAATCTCGCCTGCCAGAAGAGCCGCACGGGGAATCTCGATCATGGTTCCGATGTGATACTTAATATCGGAATTTTTCTCTTTCTTCACACGCTCCGCAATCTTGACAACCATCTCTTTTACAAATTTCAGCTCCTTCTTATCACCGATAAGAGGAATCATAATCTCAGGAACGATATCGTAGCCCTTCTCTTCCTTCACTTCGATAGCAGCTTCCATAACCGCACGGGTCTGCATTCTCGCAATCTCCGGATAGGTAACGGCCAGACGGCAGCCGCGGTGTCCCATCATGGGGTTGAACTCGCGAAGCTCCTCGCATCTTGCCTCAACCTCTTCCACCGTCATGTTCATATCCTTTGCCAGAGCCGCAATATCCTCCGGATCGGTGGGTACGAACTCATGAAGCGGCGGGTCCAGATAACGAACTGTCATGGGCTTGCCCTCAAGCGCCTCATACATAGCCTTGAAATCGCCCTTCTGATAAGGAATCAGCTCCCAGAGAGCTTCCTCTCTCATCTCCTCTGTCTCGGAGAGGATCATCTTCCGGATCTTCGGAATACGCTCCGGCTCAAAGAACATATGCTCGGTACGGCAGAGACCAACGCCCTCTGCGCCCAGCTTAATCGCATTCTTTGTATCGGCCGGCGTATCTGCGTTGGTACGCACGCCCAGAGTACGGAACTCGTCCGCCCAGGCCATAATACGCCCGAAGTTGCCGCTTACGGATGCCTCTATGGTCTTAATATCTCCAAGATAAATCTTTCCGGTGGAACCGTCCAGAGAAATGTAATCACCCTCTACAATGTGGTGTCCGCCCAGATCAAAGTACTTGGCTTCCTCGTCAATCTTAATCTCGCCGCAGCCGGATACACAGGCTGTTCCCATTCCGCGGGCCACAACTGCCGCATGGCTTGTCATACCGCCCCGCACGGTCAGAATACCTTCTGCCGCATGCATACCCTCGATATCCTCAGGAGAAGTCTCCAGACGCACCATAATGACACGCTCGCCCTTACCCCTGGCTCTCTTGGCATCCTCTGCCGTAAAGTATACCTTACCTGCCGCCGCTCCCGGAGATGCGGGAAGGGCCTCGCCGATCACCTCGCCGGCCTTCAGAGCTTCCGGATCAAAGGTGGGATGCAGAAGCTGATCCAGGGACTTCGCCTCAATACGAAGCACAGCCTCCTCGGGTGTAATCTTTCCTTCGTCTACCAGATCGCAGGCAATCTGAATGGCTGCGGGAGCCGTTCTCTTTCCGTTTCTCGTCTGCAGGAAGTAAAGCTTGCCCTCCTGAATGGTAAACTCCATATCCTGCATATCGCGGTAGTGATCCTCTAAGCGGTTTGCAATCTCCATAAACTGCTTGAAGCACTCAGGAAGGTCCTCCTCAAGCTTGGTGATGGGCTGCGGTGTACGGATACCTGCCACAACGTCCTCACCCTGGGCATTGATCAGGTACTCACCGAAGATACCCTTCTCGCCCGTAGCCGGATTTCTGGTAAATGCAACGCCGGTTCCGGAGGTGTCGCCCATATTTCCGAACACCATAGCCTGTACGTTGACAGCGGTTCCCCAGTCGCCGGGAATGTCATTCATACGGCGGTATACAATGGCACGCTCGTTGTCCCAGGAACGGAACACGGCCTTTACAGCCTCCATAAGCTGTACCTTGGGATCCTGGGGGAAGTCCTCTCCCATCTTTTCCTTATAAATGGCTTTGTATCTTGCAATAACCTCTTTCAAATCGTCTGCTGTTAAATCCGTGTCAAACTTTGCGCCCTTCGCCTCTTTGATCTCATCCAAAATGCCCTCAAAGAAGGTCTTGCTCATCTCCATAACCACATCGGAGAACATCTGAATAAATCTGCGGTAGGAATCGTAAGCGAATCTGGGGTTGCCTGTTTTATTTGCAAAGCCCTCTACCGCCTCATCATTAAGACCCAGGTTCAGAATCGTGTCCATCATACCGGGCATGGAAGCTCTCGCACCGGAACGAACGGATACCAGAAGGGGATCGTTCGTATCTCCGAAGGTCTTGCCCTGAAGCTCCTCCAACTGTGCAAGGGCAGCAAAGATCTGCTCCTTAATCTCATCGGAAATCTGCTTTCCATTGTTGTAGTAGTCGGTACATGCCTCCGTGGTTACGGTAAAGCCCTGGGGTATCGGCAGTCCCAAGCCTGTCATCTCTGCCAGATTCGCGCCCTTTCCGCCCAGAAGATTCCGCATCTCGGCGTTGCCTTCCTTGAATAAATAAACCCATTTTGCCATTTATCTGTTTCCCTCCTAAAAAATAGTCTCACCGGTGCACATTCTGCGTGAGGATAAGCATGAGAGCTTGTCCTTTCGTCCGGCCGCACGGCTCGTTGCCTACACGCAAAATGTGCGCCGGATATGTGGTCAACGACCCAACCCTGCGCACATGAATAGTGTAACATACCTGTAAAATTTGTCAAGAGGTTTTTAGCATATTTTAACAATAAAATCGGGTGCTTCGGCACCCGATTTTGTTTATTTTTTAACATTTATTCCGCCTTATGCTTTTTCCAATGCAAGGGTTCTGGTAGTTAAATCGCACACCTCCGTCGGCCCATAATACTGAATAGCTCCCGGAAATACGTAAGCAGTCTCTACCGCCCACTCATCTCTGTGTGCCTCAAAGTACTTGAACGGCTTTCCATCCAATTCCACAAGCGCCTTCTTGATAACCGGCTTGTCCTCGCCGTGTCTTCTCTCAATGTTCATCATCTTGGTAATCGGCATACCGCCCGCAACCCACTCTTCCGCCGGCCTGGACAGGTTGGAAACCTTGGAAAGATAACCATTGTAGCCATACTGGATCAGCATGAACGCATTGTAACCGAGAGAATAGCAATAGTCGGCATCAAAATTGGACGGGAATGCACATCTTCCCTCATAGCCAAAGAAATGCGTCTGGACTGCGTACTTGCCCGCATAAGTTCCTGCCGCTTTTCTTGCTTTCAGCTTATCGCCTACAAGAGCTGCGAACAATTTCTCGGACTCAATCAGGGAAACCTGTACATTGCCGTGGGGATCTCTCTCAAGGAAAAGCTGCTGCTGGATCGCCTGCGGAAGAATCGCAAATACTTCCATAGCATCCCCCGAAAGCCCCTTCTCGATAAACGCATACTTCTCGCTCCAATTCGGAAGCGCATTAAACGCATCTGCCTTGCTGCCTGCAAGAAGTTCGTTGATCTCGCCGATCAGAGCGGAGAACTCCGGAACAAACTCCACAACACCCTCCGGAATCACGACAACGCCAAAGTTAAGGCCGTTTGCCGCTCTCTTCTCCACGGAATCCGCAATATAATCCGCGATCTCGGACAGGGACTGCTTCTTTTCCTTAACCTCCTCGGAGATCAGACAAATATTCGGCTGGCACTCCAGTGCACACTCCAGCGCAACATGAGAAGCGCTCCGTCCCATAACCTTAATGAAATGCCAGTATTTCTTGGCGGAATTGCAATCTCTTTCAATGTTTCCAATCAATTCGCTGTAAGTCTTGGTTGCCGTATCAAATCCAAAGGAAATCTCAATGTCCTCATTCTTTAAGTCGCCGTCGATGGTCTTCGGGCACCCGATGACCTGTACACCGGTGTTGTGCGCCGCCATGTACTCCGCAAGCACGCATGCATTGGTGTTGGAATCGTCGCCGCCAATGATAACAATGGCAGTAATGCCGTGCTTCCTGCAAACCTCTGTCGCAATCGCAAACTGCTCTTCGGTCTCCAGCTTGGTTCTTCCGGAGCCTATGATATCAAATCCGCCGGTATTTCTGTACTGATCAATGTAAGCGTCCTCAAACACAATATACTTATCCTCAATCAGTCCGCTGGGGCCTCCCTTGAAGCCAATCAGGATATTCTCTTTGTTTGTCGCCTTCAGCGCATCGTACAGGCCGCACACAACATTATGTCCGCCAGGCGCCTGTCCGCCGGAAAGGATCACGCCGACTACCTGCTTCTTAGCGGCAGAAGTATTCTGTCCCTTCTCAAAGGTAACCTCCGGCTTTCCGTAAGTGTTCGGGAACAGCGCTTTAATTTTCTCCTGATCCGCCGCACTGGTCGTAGTGCTTCCCTCTTTAACGGCAATCTCGGTGATGCCGTTTCTAAGCATTGCCGGAAGCTTCGGAACATATTCATATCTTGCTTTCTGAAGTGGTGAAAGATTCATAACCGTACTCCTTTGTTATTTTTTACAGAGCTTCAAACGCTCTTATTCTAAACTATCACTATTTGGCGGTTTCGTCAACCTTTACAGCTCTTTCTGATAATTCTTCCTCTGTTTTTCACATTTTCAAAATATCAGCTTAAAACTGAAACTTATCCGCAAAATAAGCCTCTAACTCATCAATCTTCACTCTCACCTGGGCCATCGTATCCCGGTCGCGCACCGTCACTGCCCCGTCTTCCTCGGATTCAAAGTCATACGTCACGCAGAAGGGCGTTCCAATCTCATCCTGACGGCGGTAGCGCTTTCCGATGTTGCCGCGATCGTCAAATTCGCAGTTCCAGGTCTTGCAGAGCTTCTGGTAAATAGCCTCCGCTCCCTCGTTCAGCTTTTTGGACAGGGGCAGCACGCCAATCTTCACAGGAGCAAGTGCCGGATGGAAATGCATCACGGTACGCATATCGCCGCCCTCAAGCTCTTCCTCGTCATAAGCTGCGCACAGGAAGGCGAGAACCACGCGGTCAGCCCCCAGGGAGGGTTCAATTACATAAGGAATGTATTTTTCCTTGGTCTCGTCGTCAAAATAAGACAGATCTGCCTTGGAGACATTCTGATGCTGCGTCAGGTCATAGTCGGTACGATCCGCAATGCCCCACAGCTCGCCCCAGCCAAAGGGGAACAGGAACTCAAGGTCCGTGGTGGCCTTGCTGTAGAAGCTAAGCTCCTCCTTCTCGTGATCCCTTGCCCGAAGCTCGTCGTCCTTCATGCCGAGAGCCTTTAGCCAGTCAATGCAGTACTGCTTCCAGTAAGCGAACCACTCAAGGTCCGTATCCGGCTTGCAGAAGAACTCCAGCTCCATCTGCTCAAATTCTCTGGTGCGGAAGGTAAAGTTTCCGGGAGTAATCTCATTTCGGAAGGACTTTCCAATCTGGGCAATGCCGAAGGGAACCTTCTTTCTGGAGGTTCTCTGAACATTTTTAAAGTTTACAAAGATACCCTGGGCTGTCTCGGGACGCAGGTATACGGTATTCTTGGCGTCCTCGGTAACGCCCTGGAAGGTCTTGAACATCAGATTGAACTGGCGGATATCCGTAAAATCATGCTTTCCGCAGGAGGGGCAGGCAATTCCGTGCTCGTCGATGTAAGCCTTCATTTCCTCCTGGGACCAGGCGTCCACGGAGCCTTCGGCTGTGACGCCGTTTTCCTTCATATAGTCTTCAATCAGTTGATCCGCGCGGAAACGGGCCTTACAGCTCTTGCAGTCCATCAGCGGATCGGAAAAGCTTCCCAGATGTCCGGAAGCTACCCAGGTCTGGGGATTCATGAGAATGGCGCAGTCAACGCCTACATTGTAGGGATTCTCCTGTACAAACTTCTGCCACCAGGCCCGTTTTACGTTGTTTTTCAGCTCTACGCCCAGGTTGCCGTAGTCCCAGGTATTGGCAAGGCCGCCGTAAATCTCAGAGCCTGGGTAAATAAAGCCTCTCGCCTTTGCCAGAGCCGCAATTTTGTCCATTGTCTTTTCCATTATTCTATCTCCTTTTTATTCCAATTCCGTAATATTCCTCTCGTTGCTCTCATATGAAGTCAATTTTCAATCACAGGTGCATTTGCCTGTAATTCAATTTGTGTACTGTGAGGCATATTACTGTTTCTTATTTATAAATAATGCAGGCCTGCAGCGCCTCTTCACTGACGACTGCCTCCTTCTTTCCTGTAATCTCCACGCTCCCCGACGGGCTGACGCACTGAATGTCCCCGGGCACCTGAATGGTAAGGGCCTCGCTGGTAATCAGCGCCTTAAGGTTCTCCGCTCCCGACAGCTGACTTATATCCGTAAGAGCGCCGTCCGCCGCCATAAATTCACCGGCCAGTTCGTACCCTGCATCCATCGCTTCCTTTACGGTTCCCACAAAAAGCGTGCCCCCGGAATAAGCCTTGTAGTAATCTTCATAATACCGGGCTTCCGTAAACTGCATCTGCATAACGGCAGAGCCGTCCTCCACTTCCAGGCTTTTGAGCGTCAGGGGATCGGAACCGAAATTCCGGTTGTAATCTCCTATCTCTTTTTCTATATCTGCCCGAAGTCCCTCCGCATCATAAAAGTCTTTTCCAAACTCTTCTATGACGGTGTAAGTCACCACTCCCTTTTTATCTACGGAAATGGTATTTACCGAAGGTATTTTCTCAGAGCAGCCTGTCAGAAGGAGAATGAGCGCCAGCAGGCACAGACTCATTAACTTTTTCATACGCTTCCCTCCTCATAATATGAAAGCTCCTGATCTTTGGAACTTTCATTCCATGATAGTATAGCGTCTTTTTCCTTTTTTTTCAACTCATTTCCTCCAGAATCTCCAGAGATTTGAATTTTCCTTCCATATAAAGATCCCGGAAACGATGGAGTATCAGGCGAAGCTCTCCCAAGACTGCCTCCGATACGGTGAAGGTATACAGTTTTTCCGGCAGAGAGGATACTATAAAGGACAGGGCGTACCGTGCGGAATCGCTGAGACCCGGATCATCAAATTCTACGGGACATTCGCCGTTGATGACCAGTGTTTTCAGCTCAAATATGTAGCGGACCAGCTCGTTGGAGATGTGTTTGTTTAAGAGGGCGCGAAGAGATTGATACAGGAGCTTCAGCATAGGCAGCTCGTCGTTTGCCTCCCGGGTGTAGTATTCCGCCACTTCGCAGAAATAAAAGCCGTAGCAGGCTCCTTCCACGTCTGTCCCAAGATCGGAAAAGTAATTCAGTACTTTTGCCTGCATGAGATTGAAGGAGCTGCGGCCCTCGTATACGAAAAATTCTCCGAATACAAAGGAATTGCACACAGCAAGAAGAGAGCTGTTCTGACGCCTGGCTCCCTTCGCAAATACTGTGATTTTTCCTCGTTCTTTTGTGAGCACGATCAGCCGCTTATCGTAATCATTGTACGGATATGCCGCCAGTACCATGCCGGTTACTGTGATTGTCTGTCCCATGTTCGGCCTCTTTTCGGGCTGTGATGCTTTCCGGATCCTGCCGCTCCATCCGGGTTCTGATTCTTCCTGTGGATTCCCGGTAGGATAGGTAGTCTTCTACTGCGCCTGTTTCTTCAAATTGTTCCCATGTCATTTTTATCGCCCCTGTTCTGACTGCATTGGTCCGCGTTTATGCGGGATGGGTTTTGTGTGTTGTTTGGTATGTTAATAGAATGTCCATGAAAGGGGGGCTTATGCTGTTAAAAATATACCAGATCTTTTTTGGGTTTGTGCCTTGACAAATAAGATAAAAGATTGGCGGGGGCGGGTTATTGCTCTGTTTCTTTTTTGTTGTAGCCGAAGTTTTTGATGAGGTAGTCGCTGTCGCGCCAGTCTTTTTTTACTTTTACCCAGAGCCGGAGGTTTACTTTGTGCTCGAGCTGCTGTTCGATTTCGTAGCGGGCGGCGCTTCCTATTTTTTTCAGCATGACGCCCTGTTTTCCGATGATGATGCCTTTGTGGGTGTCTTTTTCGCAGATGATGGTGGCTTCTATGTCTGTTACTTTTCCGCCCGGGCGGGTTTTCATGCTTTCGATGGATACGGCTATTCCGTGGGGTATTTCTTCGTCCAGACAGCGGAGGGCTTTTTCGCGGATAAGCTCGGCTACTATCTGGCGCATGGGCTGGTCTGTTATGGTGTCCTCGTCGAAGAAGTTGGGTCCGTAGGGCAGGTATTTGAATATCTGCTCGATTAGGACTTCTGTGTTGTCGCCTTTTAAGGCGGATACGGGGACGATTTCATCGAAGTCGTGTATTTTGCGGTAGGTGTCTATAAAGGGGAGCAGCTCTTCTTTTTTTATGGTGTCTGTTTTGTTGATGACCAGGATTATGGGGATGTCTGTTTTTTTTAGCTGCTCGGCGATGTGACGGTCTCCGGGGCCTACGAAGTCGGAGGGTTCTACCAGCCAGAGTATGACGTCTACTTCCCGCAGGGTGCGCTCCGCTGCGTTTACCATGTATTCGCCCAGTTTATTTTTGGCCTTGTGGATGCCGGGGGTGTCTACAAAGACGATCTGTCCCTCTTCGCTGGTGTATACGGTCTGTATCCGGTTTCGGGTGGTCTGGGGCTTGTGGGAGGTGATGGCGATTTTTTGGCCGATCAGTTGGTTCATTAAGGTTGATTTTCCCACGTTTGGCCTGCCTATGAGGGTGGCAAAGCCGGATTTGTTGTCTGCCTTCATAGAATAAGTACTCCTGTTTGAAGTTTTGTATTGTTTTTCAGAATTTTTTTCTATTTCCGAAAAATACAGTGGTTACCGCCTGTCAGTTGTCTGGCAAGCGGTAACCGCTTTTCTTGCCCTCAGTGTGTTTCTCTTTGTCCGCTGAGGGTATGGTTTGTTTTTTCGTTTAAAACTTTACCTGTGAATAATCTATGCTTTCCTTTTTGCTTTGGATTCGGTTCAGTACGTACAGCAGGACAAGCAGTAATGCCACGGATACGATCAGGGGTACTACCAGGCTTCCGCCCATCAGTCCCATCAGTATATGGCCTACGAAGCAGCATACCAGTACGGTTGACGCATAGTACATCTGGGATGATACGTGGTCCAGATGGTTGCAGCCTGCTCCTGTGGAGGAAAGGATTGTGGTATCGGAAATGGGTGAAACGTGGTCTCCGTATACGGCGCCGCCCAGGGTGCAGCCAAAGATGGGCAGCAGCAGATGCTGTGTCTGGGGCGTGCCTGCTATGGCTGCACCGATGGGAATCAGGATTGCCATTGTTCCCCAGGAGGTTCCTGTTGAGAAGCCCAGGAAGGCTGCTACGATCAGTATGACTGCCGGCAGCAGGAAGGTGGGGAATGCGGAATTGGAGATGGCATTTCCTACCAGTTCGCCCGTATTCAGATAATCGGAGCTGCACACGCCGCCGATGGTCCAGGCCAGTATCAGAATGGTAAATGCCGGAACCATTGACTTAATTCCCTCGGTGATGCCGCCCATAAAGTCTACAAAGGTTAATACCTTGCGGGGAATGTAGAGGATAAAGGTTACCACCAGTCCCAGGAAGCTTCCAAGCACCAGGGAGAACGCAGAATCACACTCGCCGAAGGAGGATAAAAACGGGGTTCCTGAGAAGCCGCCGCCTGTATATACCATTGCCAATACCGTGCACAGGATCAGCGCCAGAATGGGAATTATCAGGTCATATACTTTTCCCTTCAAGGCCTTTCCGCCGGTGCCGCCGCCAAAATCATCGGTCACTACATTTTCCGTATGGGTAAAGAGATCGCCCTTTTCGACGGCGTTTTTCTCAAACTTCGCCATAGGACCGTAATTCAGCTTGGTCAGGCATACTACCAGAATCATGATAATTGTTAATATGGCGTAAAAGTTGTAGGGAATGGTCTTTACAAAGGTGGTCATTCCGTTCATTCCCGTTGCGTCCGACATGTAGGAGGCAACGGAAGCGCCCCAACTTGACACCGGCGCAATGATGCAGATGGGCGCTGCGGTGGCGTCCAGAAGATAGGCCAGCTTTGCCCTGGAAATGCGGTGTTTGTCTGTCACGGGACGCATAACCGTTCCTACGGACAGGCAGTTAAAATAGTCGTCGATAAAGATGAGGCAGCCCAAAGCGCTTGTGGCAAGGGCCGCGCCTCTCCGGGTGGTCAGCTTTCTGGAAGCCCACTCGCCGTAGGCCGCGGAGCCTCCCGCACGGGTTACAATGACTACCAGTGCGCCCAGAAGTCCCAGGAAAATCAAAATGTTCACGTTGTCGCCGATTTTGCTTCCCATCAGCCCAAAGGCCGAGGTTACCATGCCTACTACGTTACCCTGGCTGTAAATCAGTGTTCCGGTCAGAATACCGATGAGCAGGGAAGAAATTACCTCCTTGGTAATCAGCGCCAGGCCGATTGCTATAATCGGGGGTAAAATTGACAGTATCAGTTGTAAAGTATCCATTTACAAACTCCCTCCTTTGTCTTTCACGGTACTTTCGTAAAACAAGACAGCCGGACACCGGATGTGGAAATGGCTGATGCTTATTTTAAAAAGCGCCTCTCATTATCTATCCTTCCAGAGCCGAAGATATATGGTCCGGCCCGCAGAGGCATTTATTGTATATAAATCTATCGTACGGCATCAATTAAGTTCCTGATATATTTGTTTTCAGTGAAGCTTCATTTATCAACGCTTGTGGATATGCTCATAAGGCAAAACTTATGATTCGTTATCCTAATGGAACAAGTTCCGCACCGTCTCAAACAGCTCCTTCTGCTCTTCCAGTTTCGCTTCATTCCCAATTACACAGATATGCTTCTGTGACAGCACCGCCTTCAGGTAAGGCGCCAGGGCACGAATATCCTTACTCTCGCAGGTCAGCACCTGATCCCTCTCCCGCTGTACGGTTTCCTCTTCTAGTCCCTGCAGCCATGCGCTCATGGACCGCATACCCTTGGAGTTGGGATTCAGCGGCGTATCCAGACTGCTCATTGTTCCTATGATATATTTCGTCATATCGCGCTCCGACACTTCGAAATGCTCCACATACTCCACGCTTTCCTCAAAAATCCGGTTGGTCTTTTCCAGGTTCGGGTCACGGTAGGATACCATATATCCTGAACCGTTCCGGGTATAATTGTTCATGCAGCCGTATGCTCCGCCTTTCACCCGGACATTGTTCCAGAGGTAATCGTAGCCCATAATGGTGCGCAGCACGGACAGCGCCCCCGTGTAGGGCAGCCCTGCTTCTCCAAAGCTTCCCGCCCTTGCCACATACTGAATCTGGGAAGAGGTCTTTAAGCCCTCATTTTTCCGGCCGGCCGTTAAGCTCCAATGCTCCTTCCCGGCCGGCATATCATGAAGCTTCAAAAGAAGGTTCTCTACCTGCTTCTTCAAATCCTCCAGGCTCTTTTTCTCCGCCGTATAGCTGACCGTGAGATTTTCCTTTCGGAACAGGGCGTGAACCAGTTCTTCCAGGTCTCCCGCAATCTGCTCCCAGTTTTCCGAAAGGGCTGCTTCCTCCCTCTCCATAAATTCATAGAAGGCCACGCCTCCCGTCTCGTCCGCAAAGCAGGAGCTTTCCGAGAAATAAGACATGGCGCGCAGGGCAGCCATCGAGTGGCCCGCCGTGGTAAATACCATCTGCAGTCTTGACCGCGTCTCTGACGAAACCTCCGTAAGCCGCTTCCTGTCCCGAAGCTTTGAGGTCAGCAGCATTTCCTCTATCATGGAAAATGCCTTGGGAAGCTCCTCGTAGAGCGCCTTGCACCGCACCTCAAACATAGCTGTGAAGGTTCCCGGCTCTTTAAGGCTCTCATAAGAATTGACCCCGCAGGAAATGCCCCCCGTATGAAGGTTCAGCTCCGCGGCAAATTCGCCGTAGGTATAATGCTCCGTGTCCACATTTCCCAGAACTGCCTTTAAAAGTCCCAGATAGGGCACCAGTCTTTTCGGAATCTCGCCCGCCCGGAACATCAGGTTTACATAACCGATTCCATTGGTGTACAGATCGTGGTGTACCACCTGCACATCTCCAACCGGATAAACCTCATTTTGGAAGGGAAGAGCCTTCTTTTCGATATCCTCCCGCTCCAAAAGGGGAATCTTCTCCAAATCTTCCTGGGAGGACGGCTCGCTCTGGTACTCCTTGAGATGTCTGGTAAATGCGATCAGCTCCGCAATCTGTGCCTTGTCAAGTCCGTTTTTGTATTCCTCAAGCTGTTTTCGAAGCGCTTCGTCCTGCTGTGCTGTCAGTCCCTTTTTCGGACGAATGATAACAATGGAGGCATGGGGATTGTCAAGGAGATATGTCCGCATCAGCCCTTCAAAATATCCCTTATCCGCCTGTTCCTTTAAAAAGGCGAAGGTTTCCACCGCCTCCAGGTGGAGAAATACACTGTTTTCATCGTAAAGCCAGCTGTCAAAGGCTTGAAGTCCGTACATCAGCCCTGCCGGATAGCTGCCGAAGTCCGCCTCCCGGTAACGAAATTCAAAATAATTGATTCCGGCCCGAAGAGCCTTCTCGTCCAGTCCCTTTTCCAAAAGCTTCCCAAGGGTTTGCTCGATTACTTCTACAAAGGCTTCCTTCTGATCTTCATTGGCTTCCTTTGCGATAATGGAGAAGATGGGCTGCTTCACCCCATTGTCGTAGGAGCTCATAATGTCCCTGCCAATCCCGGCGTCCAGAAGAGCCTGCTTCAAAGGCGCCCCCGGCATGGAGAGAAGCACATACTCCAATACCTGCATGGCAAGATACAGCTTTTTGTCCATTGTGTCACCCACGGATTTGTTGTAGGAAAGGTAGGTTTTGTCCTCGGTTCCCTCTTCTGCGGAGACGGAGTACTCCCTTACCACCTCCCGGGTCCTGGCAAAGGGCTTCTGGGTGCGTACCTGGGAATCCACCGGAAGGCAGTCGTATTTGCTCAGATAATGCTCGTCAAGCCATGTCAGCTTTTCCGCCATGTCGCAGTCACCATAGAGGTAAATATAGCTGTTGGACGGATGATAGTAACGGCTGTGAAAATCCAGAAATTCGCTGTACTTCAAAGTTGGAATGGCCTTCGGATCGCCGCCGGATTCGTTGGCATAGGTGGTGTCCGGGTAAAGGGAGTTCAGGATCTCGCGCTCCAGCACACCCTCCGGGGAGGAAAACGCCCCCTTCATCTCATTGTATACTACGCCGTTCAGGGTCAGAGGAGCGTCCTCGGATTCCAGCTCATAATGCCAGCCCTCCTGCCGGAAGATCTCCTCCTTCTCGTAGATGTTGGGGTAGAAAACCGCATCCATGTAGACATGAATCAGATTTTGAAAATCCCGGTCGTTGCAGCTTGCAACCGGATAGACGGTCTTATCCGGGTAGGTCATGGCGTTCAGGAAGGTATTCAGCGAACCCTTGGCCAGCTCCACAAAGGGGTCTTTCACCGGAAATTCCTTCGAGCCGCACAGAACGGAATGTTCCAGAATGTGAGGCACACCCGTATCATCCGGCGCCGGGGTGCGAAAGCTGATGTAAAAGACCTTGTTATTGTCCTCGTTGGAAAGGAGACAGACTTTGGCTCCTGTCTTTCTGTGTTTTAAATAATAACCGGTGGACTTCAGTTCGTCGATTGCTTTTTTTTCTATCAGTTCGTAGGCTTCTAATTGTTCGACTGTCATCTTTATACTCCTGGGTGATTTACTTTCATACGTTACAGAGGCACCGCAGCAATGCGCCTCTTTAATATCTGGTATAGTATACCACCTTTTTGCCTTGTTTAAAAGGAAAAATTTTCTTATCTCACATTTTTAGTATCAACGATTAGGGACTCCCGCCCCCCCCTCTTTTCATAAATTCCATCATTTACGATGTTCCTCTATAAAGGGACGGATTTTTTCCACATTTTTCAAGGTGTAATCACAAATCAGCCTGGCTATAATCTTTCCTTCCCCATCTCTTAATATCAGGCGGCAGTTTTTTCCGATATACCTTAAAGAATAGTTCACCTCATCTAATTTAAATTTTCTTTTTTTCCCAAAAGAATTGATATAATAGCATTTTGTTTCCGTCAATACCAGTTTTTTATGAAAATATCCCCATATATTTTCAATAAAATCCAGAACAAAGAGCACCAAAAGAAGTACAAGCATAAAAAACCATGCGACTATCTCACTTCCCAAACCTGTTTCGCTCTTTTTGATTTCTTCCAATCCGATCCATATCCAAAATATATAGAGCGGAAAAATAAGTAAAAAATATGCTACAAGGCGGATTATAAAACCTGTTTTGGTTGGTATTACTTCCAGTTTTTCTACAGCTGACATTTTTACAGCCTTCTTTCTTTATTTTATATAAACGTGAGCTTTGAAACGCCTATAAAGTACTTTTTCAAGACATCCGCTCTCAGTCAAAAATGCCGGAAAACCTGCACAAACAAGATTTCCCGGCATCTATTCTTACTAACTTAACTGATTTTTACAGATTCTCTTTGAAGAAGTTCTCAATTGCCTCTGCTGCAGCATCTTCGTCCTCACCGTCGATGGTTACGGTCAGCTCAACGCCCTTCTTAACGCCCATTGACATCACTGCCATAATTCTCTTGGCGTCCGCCTTCTTTGCGCCGCTGTCCAGAGTTACCGCACTCTTATACTTTGCCGCTTCCTTTACCAGAAGTCCTGCGGGTCTTGCGTGAAGTCCCAGCTCATCCTGTACTACATACTTAAACTCTTTCATTTTTCTGTCTCTCCTTTATGTTTATTCATATTTCCAATTGTCCGGCGCGGCTGTGGATGCCTCTGCTTTTGTATAACCGCGGCGATGCCGCAACAGGCCGAAAACCGCTCCGCACAATTATCCACTAATTATATAGAAACTTTTTCAAAATATCTAACTGCCCTTACTCCGCCTCGCGGATCTTCTTGCGCAGCTCCAGCGTAAATACGGGAGATACGGAAAGCTCGTCAATACCCATCTGCAGGAACCGGCGTGTCAGCTCCATATCCGCTCCCAGCTCGCCGCAGATTCCGCACCATGCGCCATGCTCATGGGCACACTCAATGGTCCGCTGAATCATCCGCAGTACTGCCTCATGGTGAGGATCGTAGATATTGTCCAGAGACTGGTTCTGACGGTCAATGGCCAGCGTATACTGGGTCAGATCGTTTGTTCCGATGCTGAAGAAATCCACCTCGGCAGCCAGCATATCCGCAATCATAACGGCCGCCGGCGTCTCAATCATAATACCAAGCTCCACATCGCCGAAGGGAATGTCCGCCTTGGTAAGCTCCGCCTTCACTTCCTCCACAATGCCCTTAATCTTCTTTACCTCATCCACAGAGATAATCATTGGGAACATAATGGAAGCCGTACCGTAAGCACTTGCCCGGAAAATGGCGCGGAGCTGTGTCTTAAATACCTCCGTCCGCTCCAGACAGATACGGATGGCACGAAAGCCCATAGCCGGATTCTCTTCCTTGGGAATATTAAAGTAATCGGCCTGCTTGTCGGCTCCGATATCCAGGGTACGGATAATCACCTTCTTGCCGTTCATCTTGGAAATGACATTCTTATATACGGTATACTGCTCTTCCTCCGTAGGATAATCGTCTCTTCCCAGGTACAGGAACTCGCTTCTGAAAAGTCCGATTCCCTCGGAATCATTCTCCAGAACGGAATCCACATCCTCCTCGCTTCCGATGTTGGCGTAAAGATGCACTACCTTGCCGCTCTTGGTCACGGTGGGCAGCCCCTTTAAGCTCTGGAGCAGAAGCTTTCTCTCTTCCTCGCGCTTCTTCTTCTCCTGCATCACGGCCAGGGTAACTTCGTCAGGCTCAATATGAATCTCACCCGTAAAGCCGTCCACAACGCCCATCTTTCCATTCAGCTCCGTATCCAGATCAATGTCCGCAGTCACAAGACACGGAATATTCATCATACGGGCAAGAATGGCCGTGTGGGAATTGGCGGAACCCTTCTGGGTTACCAGAGCCAGAATCTTATCCTTCTCAAACTGCACGGTCTCACTGGGAGCCAAATCCTCCGCCAGAATAATCACCGGCTCCGGCATTGCCTCCGCGCTTACCTGGGTGCCGCTTAAGATAGCAATCAAACGGCTGGAAATATCATTGATATCCGCCGCGCGCCCGCGCATATAGTCATCGTCCATGCTTAAGAAAATGGCTGCGCACTGTTCGCCTGTCACAAACACCGCGTATTCCGCATTGACCTTGTCCTGCTCGATCATGCCCGTAATGCCTTCTACGAAATCCAAATCCTCCAAAAGCATCTGATGAGCCTCAAAAATCTCCGCCTCTGCCTCTCCCACGTCGCGCATGGTTTTTTCCTTCAGAAGCGCAAGCTGTCCGGCTGCCTTCTCCTTTGCTGCCATATAGCGGGCAATCTCTGCCTGGGGGTCCTCAATGGCCCTCTTATCTACCACCTGCGCCGCCTTCTTGTACACGAACAGCTTTCCGATTGCCACTCCGGCAAATACGCTCTTGCCTTGACGTGTTTCCATAGAATTCATACCTCCCTATTCCAGTTCCGTAATATTCCGGTAAACCTTTTTACCTTTAGTATACCCTCAATTATACAGAAGAAGCCGGGCTTTCCTGCACAATGAGGGTAACACTTGAATTGTAAATAGTATACTAGTTATTACCATAAAAGTCAATGGTAATTGGGACTTATGTCCACCGCTGCGGTTTTTTTTACGGATCGCTTCGTAATATTGCAAAAAAGGAGCTTCTCTACAGCAGTATTCTGCAAAAAAACTCCTTTTTCTGACTTTTTCCATACCCTGCATCTTTAGGATGCCAAGTCCTGCTCCGGCTTATACTTAATTTACGTCACTTAAGCGAAGCACCTTTTTGCGGTACTCAGGAAAATTATCTCTTTACTTTGGACAGCGCCGCCGGATCTGCAATGACAGTTACATCCGGGTGGAACTGGATGATAGAAGCGGGAACCTGAGGCGTTACCTCTCCGCAGAGGGCCGCAACCGTAATGTCCGCCTTATCCTCGCCGCTGATAATCATCAGAAGCTTTCTTGCGCGCATAATGGTTCCGATTCCCATCGTGTAAGCCTGACGGGGTACGTCGTCTGCGGAAGCAAAGAAGCGCTTGTTGGCCTCGATGGTCATCTCTGTCAAATCCACACAGTGGGTATCGCCGTCAAAGAAGCTGCCCGGCTCGTTGAAGCCGATATGTCCGTCATGTCCGATGCCCAGAAGCTGGATATCCACGCCGCCCAGGGAGCGGATCAGCTCTTCGTAGCGCCGGCCCTCTTTTTCCGGGTCCGGCTGTGTTCCGTCGGGTACGTGGGTGCGGGACGGATCGATGTTGATCCGGCTGTAAAGGTGCTTGTTCATAAAATAGTAGTAGCTCTGGTCGTTGCTGTGATCCAGTCCGCGGTACTCGTCCAGATTCACCGTAGCTGCCTTGGAGAAGTCCAAATCTCCGCTTTTGCACCACTCTGCCAGACAGTCATAGGTTCCGATGGGGGTGGAGCCTGTCGCCAGTCCCAGTACGCTTTCTGGCTTCAAGGTCACCTGTGCTGCCAGAATGTGCGCCGCCTTTCTGCTCATGTCCGCATAGTCTTTTGCTTCGATAATTCTCATTTTGTCCTCCTATTCCAGTTCCGTAATCGCTTTCCCGGTACACCTAGCCTAAATCAATTTCCAGTCACAAGTGCATGCGCCTG
Source organism: Clostridia bacterium (assembly GCA_910576325.1). GTDB lineage: Bacteria > Bacillota > Clostridia > Lachnospirales > Lachnospiraceae > Laedolimicola. Next base: position 172,955 of record CAJTIM010000001.1, on the reverse strand, counting down.
TAAATTGATTTGTGCACCTTGAGAGCGATTACTGATTTCCAGCTCCGTAATCACTCTGTTACCTCTGTTTTCCGGCTGGTTTTTTATATCTTAATTGGTTAATCCTATCTTAACAAACCCCCAATTTTTTGTCAACGAATTACCAGATTTTTGAAAACCAAAACTCACACATAAAAACCTTTGGCTCCCGCTTCCTGTTTAGAATTGTTCCTTCCTGTTCTGACACCTGCTTAAAAATTCACCCCTGTGTCCGTCTATCCCCTCTGCCGCCTGCCGAAAAAAAGAAATTCAACTTCTCTTCCGCCTTTGCCCCTTCTCTCTCTTCAAAATTACACTCTCCCGGCCAGATAATTGATAAACTGCTGCGCCGTCCGCCCGGAGATTCCGCCGTGGCTTAACTCCCACTGATTTGCCTTGGCACAAAGCTCCTGCTCCGACAATGTAATCTCCGGATACCGCTTCGCCAATTCGGTAACAATCCCGAAATACTCCTTCTGGGAAGGCTTCGAATAACAGATAGTCACACCAAACCGCGCCACCAGGGATAGCTTTTCCTGCATAGTATCGGAACGATGCATCCCATTGTCCGTCTCCATATCATCCCGATCCCCCCAGGTCTCCCGGATAATATGCCGCCGGTTAGATGTGGCATAGATCAGCACATTGTCCGGCTTCGTCTCCATGCCTCCCTCAATCACAGCCTTCAAAAACTTATACTCAATCTCAAATTCCTCAAAAGACAGATCATCCATATAAATAACAAACCGATAATTCCGATTCTTAATCTGTGCAATAATCGCCGAAAGGTCCTGGAACTGATGCTTGTAAATCTCAATCATCCGAAGCCCCTTATCGTAATACTCATTTAAAATAGCCTTAATACTGGTAGATTTCCCCGTACCGCTGTCCCCGAAAAGCAGCACATTATTGGCCGGCAGCCCCTTCACAAACGCCTCCGTATTGTCAATCAGCTTCTGCTTCTGAAGCTCATACCCCACCAGATCATCAAGAAGCACCTGCTCCGTATTATTAATAGGCAGAAATTCCACCCCGTCCGCCAGACTCTTGATGCGGAAAGCCTTATTCAGTCCAAACATCCCCACCCCGTAAGCCTTATAAAAATCCGTCACAATCTTAAAAATCTCTTCCTCATCCTCCGCCTTCTCAATCCGAAGGCTCACCGCCTGCACCTTCTCGCTCACATTCTTATTGTACATGCGCTCCTTCTTCCCAATAGCCCTGTAATTACAAACGGTAGAAAAGCAGTCAATTCCGAGATCACGTTCAATCGGCCCGAAGTCAAAGTCAAACAGCCTATGAAACACACGAAAATCACCCTTTGCAAAATGATTCACGCTCCCGTCATGAGCCCCCACCTTCTCACTCGTCATACTAAAGGAATTTTCATTCGTCAAAAGAATAAACGTCAGATAATTATGCCAGAGATTCGTATCAAACCCATACATGGTAGACAGATCAAGAAGCGCCTTAATCTGCTCATAAATCCGGGTAATCAGCTCCGCCCCCGAACTTTCCTTCCTCTCCCATTCCTCAAAGATCCCCGACAGCTTTCTTAAGATACTGTCCTCCCCCAAATCTCTATATAATACCAGCTTCGCCACTTCCCGATACATAGGCCACACTCCTTTTCCATTTCCCCTATCATACCACGCAAAAAGCACCAAAGCAAGCTCACTGCATCCTCCCCACACCCGTTTCCCCATCAACCAGTAACAGTTCCGGCGGGCTGCTGCGAAACCGGCTCTCTGGCTTTTCCGATATCCGGTGTCCGGCTGTTCGCGTACATGCTGTCTGATATGGACGAACATTGCTCAACCCCAACGCACCTTTACAAAAATAAAAAGCAATGTTCGTACAGAGCAGACAGCGTGTACGTGAACCGTCCGAACACAGGATATGGAAATGGCAGAAGGCCGGTTTTGCAGCAGCCCGCCGGAACTGTTACGTCCGTATTCTTAAGAAATTCTGAATATTCCCCCATCCCCTTGACATTTGCGGCAAAAGAGCTTATTGTATTATTAAAGTAATACAGTGATACAAATGATGCATCCGTATTATATACTGCGCCCTCCTGACCGGAGGGGGCCGGGGAGCGGTAAAACCAAAAACCCTTTTTACCCCCCCCCTAGAAAAAAATGGAAATTTCCCAAAAACATGGGCAGATCAAGGAAGCACCCTATGGGTATACCATTATGCCCAAAAACATGGGCAGATCAAGGAAACACCCTACGGGTATACCATTATGCCCAAAAAACATGGGCAGATCAAGGAAAGGAGTGACTATATGGCCTGGATTCTTGATGATTCCCGTCCCATCTACCTGCAGATCGTGGACGTCATCAAAACCAACATTATCGCCGGCGCATACCAGCCGGGCGACAAGCTTCCTTCTGTACGGGACCTGGCGATGGAGGCATCCGTCAATCCCAATACCATGCAGAAGGCACTGACAGAACTGGAGCGCAGCGGTCTTGTCTACACACAACGAACCAGCGGCAGATTTATCACGGAGGATACGGCAAAAATGACAGAGATTAAAGAACAGCTTGCACGGGAACAGATTCAGCTTTTCCTCAAAAACATGGAACAATTGGGATTTAAAAAAGAAGATATCAAACGGCTTCTGGATCAGGAGTTAAAGGGGGGACAGTAATGGAACAACTGCTAAGCTGCCAGAACCTGACAAAGCGTTACGGCTACAAAACGGCTTTGGACAGCATCAACCTAACCATTGAACGCGGCCGCATCATCGGACTTTTGGGACCAAACGGCAGCGGAAAGACCACATTAATCAAGCTCATCAACGGCCTGCTTGCACCCACCGAGGGCTTACTCCTCATAAACGGCGCAATTCCCGGCCCGGAGACAAAAAAGATAGTTTCATACCTGCCGGAACGGACCTATTTTAACAGTTGGATGAAGGTTACGGATATTTTGGATTTCTTCTGCGACTTTTACAGCGATTTTGACCGGAACCGGGCAATAGAAATGCTCCACCGCCTGAACATTGACGAGAAAGACCGCCTAAGTTCCATGTCCAAGGGAACCAAGGAAAAAGTTCAGCTCATTATGGTTATGAGCCGGGATGCGGATCTCTACTGCCTGGATGAGCCAATCGGCGGCGTGGACCCGGCGGCCAGAGACTATATTCTCCAGACCATTATAACCAACTACAACGAACGGGCGTCCGTACTGATTTCCACCCACCTGATTTCCGATATTGAAAATGTGCTGGATGACGTGATTTTTATCCAGAACGGCCACATCCGCCTGACGACCTCTGTGGATGACATTCGGGAGCAGGAGGGCAAATCCGTAGACGCTCTCTTCCGGGAGGTGTTCAGATGTTAGGAAAATTGTTAAAGCATGAATTTAAAGCTGTGAACCGGCTGATGATCCCCCTGCACTTAGGACTGGTGGTCATTACCATTATCGGCCGCTTTTACGTTCAGTTTGTAGTGAACCGGGAGCATGTGAACTACAGCAACACTTCCCTGCGCATGTGGGAAGGACTTATGGACGTAATGCTTGTTTCCGCTTACGTCATTGCCCTGATTGCCATTTTCATAATCACCTGGCTGTATATGGATATTCTCCGTTTCCGCAAAAATCTTTTTACGGATGAAGGATATCTTATGCACACCCTTCCGGCTTCGGCCGCAGAGCATATCTTTGCCAAGCTAACGGTATCTACCGTGTGGCAGATAATAGACGGTCTGCTCATCTGTCTTTCCGTCTTTGCTATGCTGGCAAATAAGACGGTCTTTCAGTTTTTCGGGTATTACTGGGATGATATGTGGAATTCCTTCCCGCAGATATTCGGGGTATCGGCCGGGATTGGCGTCCCCATTTTTCTGATTACCGGACTGTTGGATACCATTGCCGGCACACTGATTATCTATATGTGCATTGCTATCGGCCACAGCTTCAATACCCATAAAATTATATCTTCCATCGGAATTTATATGGGCTATAAATTTGTTGCCAATCTGCTCAGCTCCATCGTCGTTGCCCTGACCAGCATCGGCACCTTGGGAAATATGAATGCAGGCTCCCTCTTCTTTGGAGTAGGAAGCTACTATTCCCGCTTCAACAGCCCAGCTTATTTCTGGGCTAATATCGGATTTTCTATTGTACTCTCTCTTGCGTTGGGTGCGGGAGCCTTTGTGCTGACCAATCACTTTATGACAAAGCGTCTGAATCTGGAATAGGAAATGCCCTGCAAAAAAAATCCGGCCCTCACATCAGCCGCAAGGCGGTAATTCTGTGAGGGCCTTCTTATTTCTCATATTTTGCTTCGGCCGTTTCTTAAGCTGCTTCATCCTTCTGTCCGCACCTAATCACCTGCTCACAAAAGCTCCGCTGCTGCCCCTGAAGCTTCCTCAACGGTTGTATAAACATCGCAGCTTTCCTCTCCCACCTGCTGCCCGAAAGCACAGACACGGATTCCTACCGATCTGGCGGCTGCAAGCACCGGCTCCAGAGCTTCGCTGTGATTGGGGTAAATGGCTATCACATCCACATTTTCCGCCACCAGCTCATTGATCAGAAGCATCTGGTATTCAATGGGGTCCACCTCGCAGAGAACAAAGCTCCCTGTCAGCTCCCGGGCCTTCAAAGCATCCTCCTCCGACACATCAGGCAGCCGGACGAGAAGCTCCGCTCCCTGCTCCTGCGCCATTTCCCGGAAGCTTCCTATCAACTCATCATTCTCCGCCCCGTCCCGGCTGGTCAGCACCAGGGCCAGCGTCGGCGCTTCTTCGTCCACGTCCTCCGCATTTTCCGCCCGCATCATAAGGGCTTCCTCCTCATGTTCTCCCCTGCCGCATGCGGACAGCGTCAGAAAAACTGCCGCCAGCAAAAAAAGCGCCGCAAATCCGCGATACTGTTTTCCCGCCCATTGCTTCCACATAAAATCCATGCGCCCCTTTCTTCTTTTTCCTTCGCTCCCGCTCCTTGCCCCAGGGGTATCAGCTATACACTCCTGCCGCCCGTGACATGATAAACCATCCGCTCCACTTCTTCAGTCATATGTGTGGGAACCAGCTTCACATCCTTATGCTCATTTTGAAATACAACAAAAATTTCATGGGCAAACCCCTGCCCGATCTCACTGATCCCCTGAAAATCAAGCTCTATCTCCTTGAAATTTTCAAATCTATGGCACAAACGCTTCGCCTGTGAACGGGATACCGGGTACATCTCATAAATATTTTTAATCGGAATATGAGTCCTGGTAAATCCGCCGTCAACATCCGCAAACATATCAAACACCTCTTTTAAGATTTTATTGCTGAAATTGGAAAGCTCCATATAAACCACAGTTCCTTTTCGCTCCTTCCAATCCCTCAGGGCTTTTATATCCTCCAGATTCCGCAGCAGCTCCGTGTATTTGTCATGAGAAAAAATTTTACCGTCAGAAACCGCCGCAAAGCGGTCCAGTATTCTCGATGTAAAAAATATTCCTTCCCCGGAATGGTTCTTTTTATCTGTTGTCAGCTTGCCCTTAAACAGCTCATTCACCGCATCGTCCAGGGAAGCATAAGAATAATATTCCTTAATTTTCCGGAATATGCCGATTCCATTATCCACGATAAAAATAGCCGTATTCAAGTAATTTTGGACAACCCTGATTGTCACAAGCTCAGCCTCGGAATGTTCAATTGCGTTGTTCATCATTTCCGTAAAGGAGTATTGCCAGATTCTCTGCACATTATCCGAGAGAGAATTTACGTATTTATCAATGTATTTCAGATAAATATTGTCCTCCTCCAGACGCTCGCCCTGGGAAAGCTTTAGGCAAACCGTTTTCACATTTTCTACAAATACATACCGGCCGTCCTTTTTTTCTATAATCCCCTGCTCTTCCAGTTCTCTGAGATAACGATAAACGGTATTCAAAGAGATCTCAAAGGTATCCGCCGTTCTCTTCGCCAAATCCCTCTGGTTCATATCGACCTTATCTAACAGGTATCTTTTAATCTTTTCCCGCTTTTCTTCTTTAAAACTCACTTCTGCCGTCTCCGCTTTTAACTTTATTTTCTCTTTTTTTAACTATAACATTTTCAAACTACCTTGTAAAGTTAAAATTTTATATAGCATGTCAACTCGGGATTTCCGCACAAAATGTGCGGAAACGCCTCGCGGAACAGTGGTGTGTGAACCGAAGATCCGATACACAAATCATGAAGTCACATAACGAATCGCAAACAGCCGGCTCTCCTCCTTGCCGCCCATAGGCCACTCCTTCAAAAGCTCCATCCCCTTATGCTCCCGCATCTGCCTGCGCACAAACGCCGGATCATGACTGTAAAGCAGCACCAGCCCCCCGGGACGAAGAAGCTCCTCCGCCCGATCAAAAAACCTCCCATAGAGAAATTCCAGCTCATGCCCGTTCCTTGTCTTCCCCTTGGCCGGAAAATTTGTCACAATCTCATCAAAGGGATACTCATGGGTAAAATCACGAAAATCACGGTGCACATAATGAGCCGTCATCCGGGCAATCTCCGTATTTTCCCTGGCTCCCGCAATGGCCGGGCCATAGATATCCACCCCGTAAAGCGTATCCGCATGGACCCGGTAATTCCGCTCAATCAGCATAGTCCCCACGCCGCAGAAGGGGTCCAGAACCCGGGCATTCTCCTTCAGATATTCATCAGCCAGCTCCATAAAAAGCGCCGCCTGTTCCGGGCGGATAGAGGCTGCCACACTGTTTTTTCGGTATGCAAACCGCCGATCCGGCAGGGTAAACAGCTTCACCAGAGGATAAAATCCCCCCGCCCTTGTCTCCACCAGGCGCAGCTCCAGCTCATAGTCCGAAGTAGAATTGACAAGCCGCCCCCCGGTCATCATCTCCAGACGCGCGGCCAATTTCTTTGTAAATGCACTCCGCTCCTCCAGGGTCATCCGGCTCCTGCACTCAATCCGAAAGTAAAACGGTCCTTCCCCCTGATGCAGCTCCTTAAGAAGCGGCAGCAAATCGGAAGACGCAAGCTTCTCCGCCGCCTGCTCCCCGGAAATCTCATCCATATTCAGACAGAACAAAAGCTCCCGAAAGGCGCGAAGCTTCATAAGCTCCTCAAGATTCCCTCCCAGCACCTTCACGCCTGCCTTTAAAAGCACACACTGCCCCTCCGAAATCTGCTTAAGAACCGCCTCACGGTAATCCCGGTGGGTAACGAGAATCACATCCGAGGGCCTTAAAAAGCCCGTAAACCGATGTCCCTTTGGCTTCTCATACCGGGCCAGCAGCCCATTCAGCGCTCGCAGCTCCTCCTGCCTGTGCTTCCCTGTCTCCGGGGTTTCCTCCTCCTTAAGAAGCGCCTGCCTCCGCTCCTTAAGCCCATCCAGCAGTTCCCCGCAGTCACAGCCCTTAAGAGCCTCCGGGTAAACACTTTTCACAAAGCGCTGCCCCTCGGACCCATACGCCTTCCACAGCGCGTCCCGGCAGGCCGGCGTTCCTATGCTTCCAAGCACCAGAGCGGCGTTTTTGCGCACCTTGGCGTCCTCGTGCCCAAGCTTGGAAAGCAGCGCCTCCGGCTCCTCCTGAAAAAGCGCCTTAAGCTCCTTAAGTCCCTGCCCGCCTCTAAGCTCCGCCCTGATAGAAATAAGGCTCTGGCGTACATCCTCATTTTTTTTGATCTGTTCAAATTGTTCCCTCAAATCCGTCTTTTCACTCCTCTTATATACCAATCCTGCGTTTCCCTAAAACTCCAGCCGATATCTGCACAAATGCCGCTCCTGGTAGTCAAAGCTCTGCTTCCGTTTAAAACCAAGCTTCTCTATAAGACCCAGAGAGCTTCCGTTTTCCCGCTCAATATAAGCGCTGACCCCCGGAAAGTCCAATACCTGCCGCCCATAAGCCAGCGCCGCCCGGCAAGCCTCCTCCCCGTAGCCTTGTCTGCGGTACTTCTTCCCAATCAGATATCCCATGTCAATCTCCGCAAAATCCAGATAATCCGCAATGCCAAAGCCGGCCCGTCCAATCATTTCCCGACTCTTTTTCTCAATGACCACCCACATGCCGAACTGATAAAGCCCATACATATAGGCAATGTAAGCCTTGATCTTCTCTTCCTCCTCCTGCCGGTCAAGGGCCAGCTCCGGCGAAAGAGTCATGGAAGGCTCCTCCTGATAAAGAGCATTGATCTGGTCTAAGTCCAGCAGGGTCATTTCCCGAATCAAAAGGCGCTCCGTCTCCGCTATCAGCACGGGAAGCCCCAGGGCGCGCGTATGGACATTCTGAAGAAAGCTCCTGTCAATCTCCTGAAACCCCTCCAGAAGAATCCGGCAGCCGGACAAATGCTCCTCCTGCAAAGCCGGATTCAGATACCCCACACAGAAAAATCCCAGTTCCAGGGCGATTCTTTCCTCCCGGTCTGTCTCCACCAGGCACAAAATCTCCCTCTTTTTTGCCCTAAGCCCATCCAGAGCTTTTAAAAAATCAGCCGGCTCCCGATGCCTGACCTCCGCCCAGGGCAGATGTTCCCTTGTAAGGGTTTGCTTCAAAAGCTCCGCTCCCGAAGCAGCAATGACAATTCCTTTCAGCATTTTACAAAAACTCCTTTACGAATCCTCCCTTTTCCGCTAAAATAGAATCCGGCCTTCCATGCGGAACAGGTCAGTACACTCGAACCAAAAAGGAGAATATAAAAAATGGCACAAAATCCGATTGTTACATTTGAAATGGAGGGCGGACAAATCTTCAAGGCCGAGCTTTATCCCGATATCGCTCCCAACACCGTCCGCAACTTTTTAAGTCTGATAAACAAAGGCTTCTACAACGGCCTTACCTTTCACCGGGTCATTATGGGCTTTATGATCCAGGGAGGCTGTCCCAACGGAAACGGCATGGGCGATCCCGGCTACTCCATCAAGGGAGAGTTCTCACAGAACGGCTTTGCCAATGATCTGAAGCATACCCCCGGCGTACTCTCTATGGCAAGATCTATGGACCCCGATTCCGCCGGCTCCCAGTTCTTTGTGATGCACAAGACAAGTCCCCACTTAGACGGCGCTTACGCAGCCTTCGGAAAAGTGATTGAGGGACTTGAGGTAGTAAATCAGATTGCCGAGACCCCTACGGACTACGGCGACCGGCCCATGACGCCCCAGGTTATGAAGTCCGTAACAGCCGAAACCTTCGGCCTGGACTATCCGGAACCGGAAACCCTGTAGAACATCAGGTATCGCTCCGCAGCCGGCCTTCTTCCCGAAGCAGTGCGTATTCATAAAATTTCCGCCCTGCTTCGGAAGCGTCCGCCAAAAAGCATTTCTTCCTAAACCTGCTATGAGTTCTCTGTTTCTCCCGGGGAACCTTTTATCTTTTTAAAATATTCCCTTATCTCTTTCTCATACCCATTTTCCGAAGGCTCATAGAAAACCTCCCCCTCAATCTCCGACGGCAGATACTGCTGCTCCACATAATGATTGGGATAGTCATGGGCATACCGATATCCCGTTCCGTGCCCCAGCTTCTTTGCCCCCGGATAATGGGCGTCCTGCAGATGAACGGGAACACTGGTCCGGCGGCTTTTCACCGATTCCATCGCCTTCCCAATGGCATTTACCGCCGAATTGCTCTTGGGCGCACAGGCCACATAAGCCGCCGCCTGCGCCAGAATAATCTGGGCCTCGGGAAATCCGATGCGCTCCACGGCCTGTGCCGCAGACACCGCCACCGTCAGCGCCATAGGGTCCGCATTACCCACATCCTCCGAAGCACAAATCATAATTCTTCTGGCAATAAACCTCTCATCCTCCCCGGCATAAATCATTTTTGCCAGATAATAAACAGCCGCGTCCGGATCAGAGCCGCGCATACTTTTGATAAAGGCGGAAATCGTATCATAATGGTTGTCCCCCGTCTTATCGTACCGCACCGCACGCTTCTGAATACATTCGGAAATCACCTCTTTGGTGAGATGAATCCGCCCGTCCTCCCCCTTCTCCGTAGTCAGAATGCCAAGCTCCACCGCATTGAGAGCCGATCGCGCATCCCCTCCCGCAATATCCGCCAGAAAATCCGCCGCTTCCTCCGTAATCACCGCCTGGTAAGCCCCCATTCCCCGTTCCTCATCATACACGGCCCGGTGAATCAGCTCCTTCACATCCCCCGGCTCCAGCGCCTTCAGTTCAAACACAACCGACCTGGAAATCAAAGCCCCATTCACCTCAAAATAAGGATTTTCCGTAGTGGCCCCTATAAGTATCACCGTACCGTCCTCCACAAAGGGCAGAAGATAATCCTGCTGCCCCTTATTAAACCGGTGAATCTCATCCACAAAAAGAATGGTCTTTCTCCCATACATCCCCAAGTTATCCTTAGCCTGGGAAACCACCGCCTCCATATCCTTCTTCCCCGCCACCGTAGCATTCAGCTGGGTAAAGCTGGCCTTGGTGGTATTGGCAATCACCCGGGCAATCGTAGTCTTCCCCGTCCCCGGAGGACCGTAAAAAATAAGAGAACTCAGCTTGTCCGCCTTAATAGCCCGGTAAAGCAGCTTATCCTTCCCCAGAATATGCCGCTGCCCCACAATCTCCTCCAGCGTTTTCGGACGCAGCCGGGAGGCCAGAGGCGCCTCCTGCTCCAAAGTATTCTTCCGCATATAATCAAACAAATCCATGCTGTTATCCATGTCCCGTATTCCCTCCGCTTTCAACTTCCCTCACTCCAGGATCAGCTCATCCGCCGTCACAAACTCATACCCCTCCGCCTGCAGCAGATCCACGATCCGAAGAGCCGCTTTCACGGTGCTGTCATAAGAATCATGCATTAAAATAATATCATTTTCTTCAATTTTCGTCACTACCTTTTGGACAATTTGATCCTCATTTTTCGTCGTCCAGTCCAGCGTATCCACAGACCAGAAAATAGGCAGCATCATAACCTCACATTCCAGCTCCTTATCCCAATTGCCAAAGGGCGGACGAATATATTCCACCGGCTGCCCGGTAATAGCCGTAATCTTTTCACTGGTATCCAAAATTTCCCTGCACGCCTCCCTCTGAGACAGCCTCGTAATATCCACATGATAATACGTATGATTCCCAATCAGATGCCCTTCCCTGGCCATCCGCTCAATAATCTCCTCCCGGCCCTCAATATTTTGTCCCAAAAGAAAAAAAGTAGCCTTCACCTCCCGCTCCGCCAGACCATCAAGAAGCTCCTCCGTATAGCGGGGATGAGGACCGTCATCAAAAGTCAGAGCAATCTTTTTCGTCTCCTCCCCCGGCTCCACCCCGGACCTGCTTTCAGCCCCTTCTTCCTCCCCGGAGGCATCCCCCATCACCATCTCCCTGCCGCCCTCAATTTGCCTGTCCCGTATACCGGCCGCCGCTCCTACCGCCGCAAGCCCAATCACGCCCACCAAAAGCCCGCGCTTCCACGCCGGAAAGCCGGCTGTCACATCCTTCCTCACCCAGTACGCTCCCAAACACCATTTTTCATTATCCTAATATATGCAAAAAGGAGCCAATACAGAAGGGGCGTCGAAAAAGTCAGCCAACTTATTTCCAACACCCCTTATCTCTCACTCATCCCCACGATCTTCTTCCGCCATATCCAACGAACCGGTTTCCTCCGGGGAGCCATCCTCACCCTCCCGCTCCTCATCCGTCCCTTCAAACTCCGGCCGGAACTTACGCTTCCACTGCGCAGAAATAATATAGATCAACAAGGGAAAAATACTATTATTCACATTCTCCGCATTCCCCATACCAACAATCCAGTACAGCACCGCCCCGATTCCCACCGCATCCAGCACAAGAATCTTCATAAACCCATTTTTCTGCCCCACCGTCATTTCCTTAAAAATCCCAAGGCGATAAGGCTCCACAAAATCATTCAAAATCACATAAGCCCCCACAAAAATCATCAACATCGCCTCAAAAACAACAATATTCAGATTTTTCGTAATCATCGCATAAACCACATAAGCCGCAATCACCAACGTAACCCCAACAACCGCTCTCGTCGTAGTCCTCTGTACCTGTCTTCTCTTTTCCGGATCAATCACTCGTTTCTCCATCTCTTTCTCCTATTCCAATTCCGTATCCCTCATACAGCCCCAAACACCAGATCTGAATTTCCGCCCAAAAACCACATTCCAAGAAAAATCCCCCGGACACCATATCAGAGATAAACCATTTCCGTCCAGCCACGTAACGTTACCGGCGGAGGGGAGGAGGGCCGCCCCGATCAGGGGTGGCGGTACCTGCCCGCAGCCTGCACAACCTACCGTCCCTCCGTAAAATCTCAAATCGCCCTCCCCAATACATCTAAGTTTACCAGAAATAAGATACACTTGCAAGCTCCCCCGTTTTGCTGCCAAATAAGTTAAATACATATTGAACAACCTCCCTTTACTTCCCCACAAAGAAACCTTTACTTTTCCACCACATGTAGTATAATAAGTAAAGAAAGAAGGTAAACACCATGATCCCAAAAGACCCCTTCATGCTGCTAAGCTGGATCAACATGCAGCTCCGCGACTACTACACCAACCTGGACGATCTATGCACCGCCCTCAATCTGGACCGCCAAGCCCTGGAAATCACCCTGGGCGGAATAGATTTCCAATACGATCCAAAAACCAACAGCTTCCTGTAACCCCGAAATCTGCCTGTTTCTTTGGCAGATTTTTTCCATATTTCGATTCCGTCATACAAAAACAGCGGCCGGAATCTCTTCCAACCGCCGTTTTCATCACAAAACATTCCCGGGAACTCTCTATACCCAAATTCACAAAAGCTCTCACAAAGCACAATCTTATTTCTTCGCAATATACTTCCGAATATCCAGAGAAATAGCAATAAAGATAACAATACCAATTGCAATCCACTGTGCATTCGCATCCATTCCAAGGTACTGCAAAGCCAGCTTCAGCAGCTCAAATACGGTAACTCCGACAATCGCTGAGGTAACACGTCCGCGGCCTCCGGTAACGGATACACCGCCGATGGTACATGCCGCAATCGCCTCCATCTCATAGCCCAGACCTAAGTTTACGGAAGCTCCGCCGGCCTTTGCACCAAGCATAAAGCCCGCCAGTCCGTACATAGCCGCCGCCTTCATGTAGATAAGAATCAGCGTAGTCTTCACCGGAACACCGGCCACCTCTGCCGCCTGGGGATTGCCGCCTACCGCATACATATATTTTCCATGACGAGTCATATTGAAAATAAACCAGGTAATAGCCGCCACAATAATCGCAATCCAGATCAGATAGCTTATCCCTAAGAACTTGCCGCTTGCCACATTGGTATAATTACTTACATAACCGCCCAGAGGAGTTGCATTTGTAAAGATCATATTGATACCATACACAATCTCCATCATTGCCAGTGTCGCAATAAAGGGAGGCACGCTTAAGTATGCAATAAAGAAACCGGTAACCGAACCGAATGCCGCACAAATCAGCATAACAATCACCGCTACCAAAAATACGTTCATCGGCTCCATATTGGGGAAGAACTTCTGTGAGTAGTCCATACGCTGCAGAAGCACGCCCGAGATACAGGCTCCGAAACCAATCATACGTCCGGCTGACAGGTCACAGCCTGCGGTGATAACACAGCCTGCGATTCCAAGAGCAATCACCAGACGGGAACTCATATTTACCAACAGATTCAGAAGGTTATTGCTTGTAAAGAAATTATCAGTCGTAAATCCCGTATAAATTACCAGGATAAACATAACGATAATAACACCGTTATTAATCAAAAAATCTGTTATTTGTTTTTTGTTCGTTTTTTCCATTCTATCCATCCTCCTTCGCCATCAGAACTTGGTCGCGTAGCCCATAACACTTTCCTGGTTCATCTCAGCTTCTTCCGTAATCTCACCGGTAATCTTTCCATTACACATGACATAAACTCTGTCTGACATTCCCAAAAGCTCCGCCATCTCAGAGGAAATCATAATAATGGCCTTCCCCTGCTTTGCCAGCTCATTCATAATCTCGTAGATCTCATGCTTGGCACCCACGTCGATACCTCTGGTGGGTTCATCCATGATAAGTACGTCCGGATCATTTGCAAGCCAGCGGGAAACGATAACCTTCTGCTGATTACCTCCGGAAAGATTTGCAATATGTTCCTTCATGCTTGGCGTCTTAATCCGCAGCTTTTGGATGTTCTCATCCACAATTCCGTCAATCTTCTTGTGATCCAGAACAAATCCGGCCTTCAGATGCTTATTGTAAATGGATACGCCTACGTTATCCTTGATGGACAGACAGCCGAAGATACCGTTGCCCCGGCGGTCCTCCGTAATCAGACCGATTCCGGCTTTCATGGCATCCTTGGGATGTTTGATCTTTACCGGCTTGCCGTTTATCAGGATCTCTCCCGTCTCCACGCCGCGGATACCGAAGATTCCCTCCATCAGCTCCGTTCTCTGTGCGCCTACCAGACCGCCGAAGCCCAGAATCTCGCCTTTGCGGAGGGTAAAATTAATATGCTGGAAGGATTTTGCATGGATGGAGCAAAGATCCTTTACCTCCATAATCACCTCGCCCGGCTCATTTTCCCGGGGCGGGTATACATTCGTCAGCTCACGTCCTACCATCTTGGCGATAATATCGTCCGTGGTCATATCTTCCGCCCGCCAGGTTCCCACGTATGTACCGTCACGCATAATGGTGATATCGTCGGCAATCCGCTTAATCTCATCCATCTTGTGAGAAATATAAACCATCGTTACGCCCTTATCCCGAAGATCATTCATGATCCGGAAAAGAGCCTCCACCTCATTGTCCGACAGGGATGAGGTCGGCTCGTCAAAGATAACGACTTTTGCCTGCTGGGATACGGCCTTGGCAATCTCCACGGACTGCATCTGTCCAACGGACAGGGTGCCGAGAAGGGCTTTGGGATCAAAGTCCATCTTTACTTCCTGCAGCCATTTTTCCGTTTCCGCATACATGGCTTTGTGGTCAATCACCTGTAAGGGACCGTATTTCTTTACCGGGAATCTTCCCAGATACAAATTCTCCCCCACACTTCTGGCCGGTACGGGCTGCAGCTCCTGATGCACCATTGCAATACCGTACTTCATGGCTTCATCGGGGTTTCCAATCTCAATCTTCTGTCCGTCGAGAATGACCTCTCCTGCGTCCATCTTGTAAATACCGAACAGACACTTCATCAGTGTGGACTTTCCGGCGCCGTTTTCCCCCATCAGTGCATGTACGGTACCGGGACGGAGCGACAACTGTACATTATCCAGTGCCTTGACACCCGGAAATGACTTGCAGACGCCTTTCAGCTCCAGTTTATACTCTGCCATTTTGCTCCTCCTTCTCTTTTTTTATATTATACAGATCGCAATCTGTCATTTTTCGTAACAACCGAACGGCAAAAAACAGACATCATATCCATATCTTTTCATTCATATTTCCATTCATTATGAAAAGTGCAGGTGCCGTAATTCCAACACCTGCACCAAATTCATTCCTGCAGTTTCTTAATCAGACGTTTTTATTTTACGCTGTCAAGTACTTCCTGTGCATTCTCAGTTGTAACCTTTACATAATCACAGCCGATGTAGTGCTCGTTTCCGGCACCGGTCAGATAGTTTACTGCTGCGTCTGCTGCGCTGTGGGACTGAGAAATATGGTCATTGAATACGGTACCTGTCATGGTTCCGTTGATTACGTTCTCAAGAGCCTCGGACAGAGCGTCAACACCTACCAGGAAGATATCCTCGCCCACCTTGCGGCCTGCGGTATCAATTGCCTGAAGTGCGCCAAGTGCCATAGCGTCGTTGTTGCAGAATACAACCTCGATCTTCTCGCCATGCTGGCCAAGTGCATTGGATACAAGCTCCTGTGCCTTTACCTGATCCCAGTTACCAACCTGATCGTCAAGCTGCTCTACTTCCCAGCCTGCATCTGTCAGAGCCTTAACGGAGAACTCGGTACGATACTTTGCATCAACGTTCTCGGGGTCACCCTCGATCATGATGTACTGAACCTTGCCGTCGCCGTTTAAGTCAACCTTCTCCAGACCCAGGTCAACGATCATCTCGCCCTGCATGGTTCCGGACTGACGTGCGTCACATCCAACATAGGTTACATCCCAGTTGTTGTCCGCCCATCTCTGCTCCTCGGACTCGTCCGGCTCACGGTTGATGTATACAAGCGGGATTCCGGCGCCTACTACCTTGTCGGTAATGGTCTCTGCGGAAGAGGAGTTTACGGGGTTGATAATCAGTACGTCAACCTTGTCATTGATGAAAGCATCAATCTGGTTGCTCTGTGTACCCTGGTCATTCTGACCGTCCTGGATGGTGATGTTCTCTTTTGCAAAGCCTAAGCTAATCAGATAGTTCTCAAGCTCCGTACGGAACAGTGTCATAAAGTTATCGGAGAACTGATAGATACATACGCCTACCTTCTTGTCTGCGAAATCTCCGCTTGCTGCAGGTGCCTCGGTCTCTGCCGGCTCCTCCGCATCTGCGGGCTCCTCGGTCTCGGCCGGTGCTTCGGTCTCAGCAGGCGCTTCTGCCGGCGCTTCCTTAGAACCGCAGCCTGCCAGTAAGGTTGCTACCATTGCTACGCTTAACAATGCAGCTAAAACTTTCTTTTTCATAATGAAAAATCCTCCCTGTTTATTTTTTTACAAGCTCATTGATCTGCTTGCGTTTATAAGTATACCACAAACAAGGAGGATTTCCATTAAAAATTTTATTCTTTTTGTACAAATTCTTACTTATTTTCTGTCAATCAAAAGAAAATAATACCTTTTGGCAATCCTCCTCGAACATATTTTCTCTTGTAATCACGGTGGTGGACGTATCTACCTGAACGCTCTCCAGAGGAATATCATTGATCAGGTTGTAGGCACATTCCACTCCCAGATAGCCCATCGCGTAGGGGTTCTGCACGATCAGTGCGTCCACCTCGCCGGTTTCCAGCATCCCTACGCAGACCACATTGCTGTCAAAGGCCACCACGGAGGTTTCTTCCGCCAGGCCAAGTTCCCGGATGGCGTAGCTGACGCCTAAGCTGGTCCACTCGTTAAAGGTAGCGATCACATTGATTTCCGGGTGATTTTTCAGCATTTCCAAGGTGCCTGCCTTGGAATCCTCCGTTGTGGAAAGTACGTTGACGGCGTCTACAATCCGCACCCGGCTGTCCCCGGAGAGCACTTCCCGAAGCCCCTGCTCCCTCTGCTGGCCATTGGCGGAATTTTTATCAAAATTCACAATTCCCACGTTCAGTTCTTCTTGTTTTTCCGACAGGATGGCTGTCCCTGCCATGCGGCCGGCCTGGAAATTATCCGTGCTGATCCGGCAGCTCACTTCGCTGCTGTCCACATCGCTGTCAATGATTACAATCTTTACCCCTGCCGCAGCCGCCTCGTTGATGGCTTGTGCGTTGGCCTGGTAGTCCACGGCGGAAAATACAATCACTTCCGCTCCCTCCGCCGCGGCCCGGCGAATCATTTCGTTCTGAGTTTGATAGTCCTCCTCATTTTCCGGGCCGTCCACCGTTAAGGTTAGGTTGTACTCCGTGCCTGCCGCATTCGCCCCGGCAAATACGGACTTCCAGAAGGCGGATGTGGTGGACTTGGCAATGACCGCCACATAGTGACGCTTGGACTCGCCGCGCTCATTTTCATATATATTGAGATTGCCGATGATATAACGGATTCCGACGATATAGCTTCCTGCAAGAAGCACTACCCCGAGAAGAATCAGCCACCGGCCGGGAATTTTGCCCGCTGCTTTGTTTTCTTTCATAAACTTTCTCCTATTAAAGTCGCTGCGCGACAGCACTAAAGAGTAAAGTCGCTTCGACGCACCTGTAGTGAGAGAAACTTTTATTCGAAAGGACCTCATAAAAGTTCCTCTCGTGCGCCTTTGCGACTTTACTGTTTAAGTCGCTGCGCGACAGCACTAAAGAGTAAAGTCGTTTCGACGCACCTGTAGTGAGAGAAACTTTTATTCGAAAGGGCCTCATAAAAGTTCCTCTCGTGCGTCTTTGCGACTTTACTGTTTAAGTCGCTGCGCGACGGCACTAAAGAGTAAAGTCGCTTGACATTTCTCAGCCGGTCTATTCCGGTTTTGATTCCAGTTTGGGTATGCGGATCTCCACGCAGGTTCCCTCGTCCGGTTCGCTTGTGATATGAAGCCCGTACTCCTCTCCGAAATAGATGCGGATGCGGTCATGAACGTTTTTGATGCCGATTCCCGTCCGATCCTTAGCCTCCCGGTGAAGGATCTCCCGACACTGTTCCCTGGTCATTCCTACGCCGTTATCCGTGACGGTTATCCGAACAGCCGTCTCCTCCTCCCGAATCCGTACCTCAATAAAGCCCTCGTCCACCATGCGGTCTATTCCGTGATAAATCGCATTTTCTATAATGGGCTGCAGGGTAATCTTATTGCACAGATAGGAAAGGCAGCCTTCCTCTACGTCAAAAGCATACGTAAACTGATTTTTATAGCGGTAGTTCTGGATCTTCAGATAGCTCTTGGCATGCTCCACCTCCCGCTCCAGGGTAATCAGCTCATGCCCCTTGCTGATGCTGATGCGGAAAAGCCTGGCCAGAGCATTTACCATCTCCACTGCTTCCTTTGTCCGGTTCTCCTCGCACATCCATGCAATGGAATCCAGGGTATTATACAGGAAATGGGGATTGATCTGGGCCTGCAGCGCGTTCAGCTCTGTCTTGCGCAGAGTGATTTCCTCCTGCCGCACCTGCTCCATCAGCTCCTGAATCCGCACCACCATATGGCCGAAGGAGTCCGAAAGGGCGGATATCTCGCCGGTTCCCCGGACGGCCGCAAACTGAAAGTTCTCCGCCTCCTTTTCAAATGCCTCCATCGCTCCCGTAAGCCGCTTGGCAGGCTTTAAAAAGATCCAGGAGAAGAGCGTCCCCACCAGCACCGCCGTCAAAAGAACCAGAAGCAGCAGCGCCACACAGATGCGGATCATTCCTTCCACGCGGCCCGTAATCATCTCGTCCACATAGCTTACGCCCACGACTCTCCAGTTGCAGTTTTCCAGGGTGTGAATGGTGTAAATCACATTGGTCCGGGTGTGGGAGCCGTCGGGAAGGCTTTTCAGTTCTCTTGTCATTTCCTCCTTAAGACCGGAGTAAATCAGCTGCTGCTGGGGATGATAGATCAGGTTGCCTTCCGTATCCTGGATATAGCAGTAGCCGTGCTGTCCGATTCCCACATCGTCCACATAGCTTGCGATATTGGAAAATCGGATGTCCATAAAGACCTGAAGCTCCTGGCCGGACGCGTCCCGTATATTCTGGCAGATGGTAACCACCCAGGGGTAATATTCCTCAAAGAGCGTTTCCACATGGGGCTTGGAGATACACAGCCCCTTTCCTTTCGGCTCCTCCATATAGGAAAGATTCTGCAAAATGGCGCTTTTTCGCTTAAGTCCGTTGGACCAGCAGTCCAAAAGCTGTCCCTCCTTGCCGTAGGTGGTGACTGCCACCACATCGGATCGAATCTCCATAAAGCTTCGGAAAAATTCGTCCCGCTCCTCCTTGGGCGTTCCCATATGGACGGAAATCAGGCGCATGGATTCCGCCATGCCTTCGGTGTAATCCTCCACCGTATTCATCACCTGCACTACGGCCTGCTCACTGGTTATGGCCGCGTTCTGCTCCATCGAGCTTTGATAAAAGTCAATAAAAAAGAAAAGTACCGATCCCAGCACCGTCAGCACCAGCCCCACAACCACGCAGGTCATAACAACGGAAAGGGAAATACGGCTCTTATGCCTGTCCTTCTTCATGCTTCCTCCTGCATGCATTGGGGGATATGCCCTCATATTTTTTAAAGCAGTAGCTGAAATAATGCTGATCGTTGTAGCCGCATTTTTCCGAGACCTCCCGGATCTTCATGGGGGTTTCCAGAAGAAGCTTTTTGGCTGTGGCCATGCGCTTGCGGGTGAGCAGATCAATGAAGGTGCTGCCTGTGGACCGCTTTATAAGGGTGCTCAGATAATTGGGGCTTACGGAAATCTCGCTGCTGATGGCATTTAAGGACAGCTCCGGGTCCATAAAGCGGCTCTCCATAATGGACAGGGCGCGGTCGCAGATAACGGAGCTGCTCTTTTTCCGGTGCTCGGCAGCCAGCTCCCTGGCCGCAAGACAGAAGGCCAGATAGCGTTCTTTCATTTCTCTGGGATTCTCAAAAAAGAGCTGGCCCAGCAGGGGGGAGGTTTTCTGCAGGTTCTGAATGGCTTCGCTGTCCGCCACCGCATTTACCACCCGAAATACGGCCGCAATGAGCTGTACCATCACCAGCTGAATGTTCATGGCCGGGGTGTCCTCCTGCTCCAGATCCGCAAAGAGCTGTTCCAGGTAGGTGCGAAGCTCCTCCTCCGTTCCGCTTCGAAGGAGTCTCTCTATCTCGTTGACAGCCGCCTGAACGGTCTCCTGGTCAAGTGCGGCGGTCCGCTCAATGTCAGAGATAAAGGATACGCCGGTGTCGCTCCGTCTGGCGTAGCCCAGGGCATCCATAGCCTCCAAATATGCCTCGTGACAGTGTCCCAGTCCCGGCACCATGCGGCTGACGCCGATGGAGGCCGTAAGGTTCATGATCCGCTTCACGCTCTGGGAAATATCCTCCACGATGATGTGCAGATATTTGGCAAGGCTTGTCCTGGTTCCGGCCAGCAGGGATACGATTCTGCCGTCGGTGTAGAAGCTCACATAACGGATGTATTTGCGCAGAATGAGGTTTACCGCATTCACATCGTCCTCGGAAGTACGGTTGCCTCCCCTGTCGTCCCAGAAACTTGTGACAAGGACGGCATAGTGCATATACGTATGCTCCGGCCTGATAAAGCCCCGGCGCACGGCCTCCTGGATCAGCGCCTCCTCCCGTTCTTCTCCCTGGGTGTCAAAAAAGGAGTCCAGAAGCAGGGGCATAAAGAAGACCATAAGGCTCTGCTGCTCCTGCTCCGCATTTTTTTTGGTAAATTCCTCGAACTTGACGTCTATTTTCTGCTTAATATTTTTCAGCTCTTCCGTCAGCTCTTTTGAGGAAATGGGCTTTAGCAGGTAGCTGATGATGTTGTATTGAATGGCCTGCTGTGCGTAGGTGAAGTCGTCAAAGCCGCTTAGGAAGGCTATCTGTATGTTGGGGCGGATCTCCCGGACCGCCCGGGCAAGCTCGATGCCGGACATAAAGGGCATCCGCACGTCCGTAAGGAGAAGGTCCGGTTCCAGCTTTTCCACAAGCTCCAAAGCCTCGGCGCCGTTCTCCGCCTCTCCCACAACCTCAAAGCCTACCTCTTTCCAGTCAATCCGCCGGATAAGCGCCTGGCGCAGCTCGGCTTCGTCGTCTGCGATTACTATGGTATACATAAGGGCCTCCATTCCTGTTCCGTAACCAGTAATTTTTAATATATCATCTGTGCAATTACTTTTATTATACATGATCCGCCTTTACAGAGCAAAAGAAATCTGCGCAAAAAGCCTGCGATCCTTCCTTGCGGATCGCAGGCTTTTTCCATATAAGAACATATTCCGGATATGCACGGGATAGGTTTTCGTAAATCGCTTTGTGCGCTTTGTGGGATGGTGCTGTTTTATATGTTATCTTATGCTTTTTCCCTGTCCTCTGTTACCAGGTAACTACTCTGCCCGAACATTCCGGGTAGTGGGTGAATATCCAGTCCATGCCTGCCATGCTCATTGCAAAAAGTATCAGCAGTATTAAAAGGAAGATGGCCGCCCCGTCATAGACTACCCGCCGTTCGGGTCTGCGGCTGCTTATGAGCACTTCCACGCCCAGGCAGATAAAGACCACGGGCCAAAGGCGAAAAATGAGTTCGTAGTCCAACAAGGGGAAAATGAGCCTCAGCAGGCACAGAACGCCCATAACTACCAGTACCAGTCCAAAGGTGACGCTTCCCACTCTATGAATGTGAATGATCTGTTTCTCCTGCATGATCCTCCCCCCTATCCTCTTCTAAAAGTTCCTGCTTCTTACCGCGAATCAGAAATATTCCGATTGCTATGATTCCGATTCCCAGAACAAGCTGGGGAACAAAACGGCTGATGTGATTCACATAGCTCCATACATAATCAGGAACTATCCAGTAAACCAAATCAAGGATGGAATTCCACAGTACCGCTATGCCGAATACTATCAAAATTCCGGCAAAAAGTCTGCGGTATTTTTCAATGGTTACCTTGCTCCAGAACTCACTGTCCGTATCTATGCGAATCAGATAATGGTCCTCCAGCGCATAAAAGTCCTCGTCATCCATTGCCCGCAGGTTGTGTGCATGGAAGAAGCTGTAAAACCATACTACCACATCGATCAGCATCAGAAATCCGGTGTTGAAAAAAATGGACAGGGCTAAGATTCCCCAAAACAATCCCATCAGGCTGACGCCCATTCTCATAAAGCCCATATACATTTGTCCTGCTCCCGGGATCCAGGAAAAAATAAAAGTCAAAAATCCGCTTTTTTTCTTTGTCATTTTTTGTCCTCCATTATAAGTTCCGTAATATCCTCTCCAGCGCCCCTATTGAGAAGTATTTCCGGCCACAAAACCATGTGTCCGTAAATCCTTCTGGCTCTGTCGGGATATTACTGTTATAAGTTCCGTAATATCCTCTCCAGCGCCCCTATTGAGAAGTATTTCCGGCCACAAAACCATGTGTCCGTAAATCCTTCTGGCTCTGTCGGGATATTACTGTTATAAGTTCCGTAATATCCTCTCCATCCGGGGATATTGCTAATTCTATTTTTTGTGATGCTTGTTGTCTTCGCTCTGCTACCATTTCCAATTCAGCATTTCATTTAACATCCGGTTCATTTCCTGCATGCCGTTATTCAGTCTGCGGTTCAGGGTTTCTTCCTGCTGCCTTGCAGCTTCTTTCGGGACCATAGGCTCTGCCTGAGGAATCTCTTTTGGCACCATAAACAGTAAGAACAGGGCTGTTACTACGGCTGCGCCTACCTTTAGGCTGTAGAAGAAAAGCTGCATCTGCCCGGATACTTTTCGGGTGGCTACCGCAAGCTGATAGTCGATGCGTTCGGAACGCTCCAGTATTTCCTGCTTCATGTGGGCCGGAGCTTTGATAAGACCTTCTGCTTCTACCTGGCGGATGATCTGCTCGGTATAGGCGTCCAAATCTTTGATTTTTTCGTATTCTGTTCTCATACGCGCTTTCCCTCCTTTTTGTCGTAGTGTTTTCGGAGCATCCCTCTTGCCCGGTAGATTTGTGTCTGGACTGTTTTGACGTTGCGGCCTCGCTTTTCGGCTATTTCGGCTGCGTCTAATTCGTGATAGTAGTAGTCCAGGGCGATTTCATCGTAGGGCGGCTTTAGGGACTTGCAGGTTTGGTACAGCTCTTCCCTTACTTCTTCTTCCAGGCAGGCTTCTTCGGGGGTCTGGCCCTGGTCCTCCTGATTTATGAAATATTGGTCTTCTGAGGGGATTTGCTTTCGGCCGGAATGCTTGAGATAGTCTAAGGCTTTGTTGGTAGCGATTCTGCAAATCCAGGATTTTTCGTTTCTGCCGTCGAAGGAGGTGTATTTTTCGTATGCGGACAGGAAGGTTTCCTGGGCGAGATCTTCGGCGGTGAAATAGTCTGCGGTTATTTTGTAACAGATGGAAAATATTAGATTTTGGTATCGGTCTATTAACTCTTCCAGTTGTTCTTCTCGATTGATCGCATCCGCCTCCCCTCCTTTTTTGGTGTTTGGGCTTTGTTTTTTGACAGGTAATTATCTGTTCATTATTATAACGAAAATGATTGGGGGGTGTCTTCAATAATTTTGAAAAATTTTGATTTTTGTTTTGGGGACGGACGGATGCACCGAAAAGGAGGGCGGCAGGCTTTTCCGGTGCATCCTGGGGGGGAAGTGGTGGGGGCTTTTTGTGAAAAATATTATTTGAGTTTTGGTTGGATTGTTTGATGATTTTGGTTTATTTGTTGTTTGGGTTATGGGGGTGTTATGTTTATTGCGCACCGCCTTTCCATTGTCATTGCGTTCGGAATGGTCCACACCGCCAACATCCACATTAAATCCTCTAATCAGCAGCTCATTGTAAATAATGTTTTCCATAATATGGTTTTCTTCCTGCTGTCTGAAGTTAAGCTGGGCATTGCGCAGCCTCATATCCGTGAAGTAATGTTTAAAGGGGGAAGCAATATACCTTTTTCCCTTAATGTCATACCGTTGTGATTTGCTGATAAAAAAGGCATCTAACAGATATCCGATATAAATTCCTATAGTTTTATCGCTGACATGCATCCCATTACTGCCGAAAGTATTCGCCAGTTTTAGAGGATTGGTCAGCGACCCCACCGCCGATGCAAGGATATTTACCAGTGCCGCCATACAGTTATCTCCGCACCCCCGAAATTCTGTCAGTACATCTGTGGAAAGGAATTTTGAATTGCTTCCTGTCACATAGATGTCCAGATTCTCCCTCCTGTTCAAACCATTCAGCACCGACTCTAATCCTCTGCACATCTGGACTTCATCCAAAAAAACATACCACATATCATCGCTGGTGACACGCTCTTTGATATAACCGCTCAGCCGCCTGCTGTCATGCAATTCGCTGTAATCATCATCTAACGGAATCCTGATGATTCTGGATTCCTCTTAATCGTCTCCATCCTCTTCTCCTTACTTCGAAATATTGGGAAATGATGCATTTTTTCGTAGTTTTATCACAATAAATCTAAATAGGCAAGTCAATATATTATAATTAAAATATGTTACTGTTCACTCCGCAATGTCATTAAGTTAGCCCAGCAACATATGGCTTACTACGGAAAAGATGGCAAAAACAGGACATCTGGCTTCCCCATAGGCTAATGTTGGTGGTCGTAGATATATTTGGGGCATGCCAAATAAACAGATTTCCCATCTGCCTAAAAAATGGTATGATGATATAGGTGCTTAGGCTGCCCTATAGATAAAGTATCGTGGCTTACGGAAATGGGCTGTCTGCAGCCTTGGGTATTGGCGTTCATTCCGTATGGGGATCAGTTCTTTCTGCAGCAGGAGCATCACGTTGTATCGGTCTTTCTCCGTGGCCAGACGGAGAAAGACCCTGCAAATATGTGCAGCCCTGGTGAAATTCACTTTGTATTCATATTTTGTTTCCTTCTTTTCGATGACGGCACAGTTGACCAGCATTTCCGTCATGTTGTAGGCAATAAGGTTTGCCCATATTTCCTGTTTGACATACTCCGGCTTATAAGAATGGTAGTTGCTCAGGCCGATCGTATATTTCAGTTTGCGGAATGAGGATTCAATCGACCATCTCCTGTAGTAGAGGGTCTTAAGCCTTTCGGGAGGGAATTCTTCCCTTGGGAGATTCGTCACGATACATTCGTAGGAATCATCGCCGATGGGGAACCTGGCGATACGAAAAGTAAGCGTATATGTGCCAGGGGAGACATATTCAATAAAATCGAAGGCGGAGGCCTGGTCAATGAAGCGTCCGTAGGTTCCTAGGGGAATGGAAATTTTCCTGGAATGGCTTCGCGTCAGGGTGACAGCCACATCAATATCAAAGGATTCCGTTTCCGGAAATTCAAAATTTCCGACCAGGCCTTTGGAAAGGATGTCCTTTGTGCGGAAGAGGAAATACTGCCCCTGTTCCACCACATGTGCCATGTTGTTGTAGGAGCAGTAGCCCCTGTCACCAATATAGACATTCTTCCTGCCGGGGAGCGTCCCGTGCCGGTCCACGATGTCGCAGAATGCGCCAAATTCATTTTTTTCATGCACGGGCTTGAGTTTGGCGCGCTGCTGGTTCAGTGCGGGAAGGGATGGCATTTTCTGGTCCAGTCCCCAAAAGTCCAGCATCTCCACCCTGGCAGAAGAAGAGCCTTTAGAGACAAGAAAGGAAATAAGGGTGTCCGGTGGGATTTTCCGCTGTCTGGTGAAATCCTTTGTGGGACTGGCAGCAAGCTGGTCCGGATCTGCAATAACGGAATTCATGGCAGATAAAAAGGCCTTTTTGATTTTGTTGTGCGGCATATGGTAAGTACCTCCTTGGATAAAGAATGTTGATATGTCCTAATCCAAGGGCCGCTCTCGCTACTTCTTAAATTCAATCAGTAGCGAGAGCGGCCGCACATTTCAGGGGATTTGTCAACCCCCTTTTAAAAAAACAAAAAATGGTTAGACCTCATAAAAAGAATCTAACCATTTCAGGCAGTTCACTATTAACTTAATGACATTGATTCACACCCACGCCAGTTTTTGCAAAGTTTTTATTTGATAAGGGTGTAAATTGTAACAGGGACTGCCCATTTAAAGTCGCCTTCGGCGAGGGGCAGTCCCTTTGAGCACATAACTGTACTGGCTCCACGCCAATCAGCGGAGTGATTGGCGTGGGTGTGAAAAGTAACTCCGAAATCAACATAAATCCCATCAAAAAATAAGACTGCCATAATGTATTCTCGAAATCGCAGAGATTCATCCCGTTTACATTACAGCAGTCTTTTGTTAATTTTTAGTCCCCTAATACGTACCTGTAGTCCTCCGCCGTAAAGGGGATCTCCAAGGTACGGCAGGCGTCAATGATGCGCTCCGGATTGGAAGATCCGTACAAAGGCACACAGGTGAAGGGCTGACAGAAGAAAAAGCCAAGGATCGCCTGGGTGAGAGAGCAGCCATATTTTTCTCTCAGTTCCTTGATTTTACGGGCAGCCTCCATATTTCCCGGTGTATAATAGGGATTCTCCCTGACGCCTTCCTCCCCCTTTGCCTCCAGGATGTGGAAAAAGCCGCTGCAATTTCCCATATAGGGCATTGCCAGATTATTCCCATTGTCCACATGATACTGAAATGCCTCGTCCTTCATATAGCCCAGAGTATCGTCTGCCAGAGGCTTCATATATTTCATGCCCAGATTTAAGAGGCTCTGATCCGCAGCAAAGCCACGGTATCCCTTTCGGGCACAGTAGGCGTCTGCTTCCTGCATACGCTTGGCCGACCAGTTGGAGCAGCCATAGTAGCGGATTTTTCCGGCTTTTACAAATTCCTCCATCACATCAATCTCTTCCTCCACAGACTGCGTCTCATTGTCTCTGTGGTAGAAATAAAGATCTATGTAATCTGTGCGAAGCTGCATCAGGGAACCGTCCAAATCCTCCGCCATATCTTTATGGGTCAGACGGCTCTCGTGCAGATCCGGGACGGGCCTTGTCATATCCGGGTGGCCGCCCTTGGTAATCAGTACAATCTGACTGCGTTTTTTGCTGCGTGACAGCCAGTCTCCGACCACGCGCTCGGACCGGGCCTTTTCTCCGGGCACCCAGTCAGAATAGACATGGGCCGTGTCAATCACATTGCCGCCCTGCTCCAGATAAGTTCCGAAAATCCGATCCGCCTCCGGGCCGTCCCATTTCAGGCCGGCATCCACAGTGCCGAGTCCGATCGGGTACAGGGAAAGCTCTGTGTTTGGTATCCGTATTCTCTTTTCCACGCTTATACCTCCTATTAAAAGTCGCTGCGCGACGGCGCTAAAGGGTAAAGCCGCTTCGACACACCTGTAATGAGAGAAACTTTTATTCGAAAGGGCACTCATGAAAGTTCCTCTCGTGCGTCTTTGCGACTTTACCAGTCGGCCAAGAGTATTTCTTATAAATACATGACATTTCTTAGCCGGACTATTCCAGTTCCGCAATATCCGTTCCATATCTCTAGCATACCTTTTGCGGCCTCCAAAGTCAAGAAAAGCGGAGCGGTCCGGCAGGAAATTTTATCGCCTGCCGCGGACCGCTCCGCTATGATATTGCTATCTTATATTTCGGCAAATCTCTTACTCAGCCTTGTACAGTTCTCCAAGCTTCTTCAGATATTCATATCTTGCCTTAGCCGTTGCCGCCGCCTTGTCAAACAGCATCTCCGCTCTTTCCGGATTTGCACGCTTCAGGGCATTGTAACGAACCTCGCCGTCCAGGAACTCTTTGTAGTCGCCTGTAGGCTCTTTGCTGTCCAGAGTGAAGGCATCCTTACCCTCAGCAGCAGCTTCCGGATTGAAGCGGAAGCAGTGCCAGTATCCTGCCTTAACTGCCAGCTCTTCCTCGGTCTGAGCCTTGCTCATGCCCTTCTTAATACCATGATTGATACAGGGAGCGTAAGCAATGATAAGGGACGGTCCCGGATAAGCCTCTGCCTCTGCGATTGCCTTTACGCACTGGTTATAGTCAGCGCCCATAGCAATCTGTGCCACGTATACATAGCCGTAGCTCATAGCGATAGAAGCCAGATCCTTCTTCTTCACATCCTTGCCGCCTGCCGCAAACTGTGCAATGGCGCCGGTAGGTGTTGCCTTGGAGGACTGTCCGCCTGTGTTGGAGTAAACCTCAGTATCGAATACCATTACGTTTACATCCTGTCCGCTTGCCAGCACATGGTCTACGCCGCCGAAGCCGATATCGTATGCCCAGCCGTCGCCGCCGAAGATCCACTGAGACTTCTTAGCCAGGAAATCCTTGTCTTTGAGAATCTCTTTGCCCTCGTCGCATCCGCATGCCTCAAGCGCTGCAACCAGCTTATCGGTAGCTGCGCCGTTGGCTGCTCCTACGTTATAGGTGTCAAGCCACTCCTGTGCCGCTGCCTTCACATCATCGCCGGCCTTAGCCATCAGAGCTTCTACTTTTGCCTTCAGGCCGCCTCTTACGGCGCGCTGTGCCAGGCTCATACCATAACCAAACTCTGCCGCATCTTCAAACAGGGAGTTGGACCATGCAGGACCCTGTCCCTTCTGATTTACGGTGTAAGGTGTGGAGGGTGAGGAGTTGCCCCAGATAGAGGAACATCCTGTTGCATTTGCAATATACATTCTGTCACCGAAGAGCTGGGTGATCAGCTTCGCATACGGTGTCTCGCCGCAGCCTGCACATGCTCCGGAGAACTCAAGGAGCGGCTTCTTGAACTGGCTGCCCTTTACGGTTGCCTCCTTGAACTTGGCAATCACGTCTGCCTTCTCCGGCAGAGTTACAGCATAATCAAACAGCTTCTGGGATGCAATATTGGCTTCCATATTCTCCATAGCAAGTGCCTTTGCACCCTTCTTGCCCGGGCAGACATTTGCACAGGAGCCGCAGCCCGTACAGTCAAGTGCGGAAATAGCCATTACGAACTTGTACTCCGGCATTCCGGTCATATCAAGCATCTTGGTGCCTTCCGGCGCTGCTGCCGCTTCCTCTGCGCTCATAGCGATAGGACGGATAACCGCATGCGGGCAGACATAAGAACATCTGTTACACTGGATACAGTTCTCCGGCTGCCATACGGGGATATCTACGGCAATGCCGCGCTTCTCATAAGCAGAAGAACCGCTGGGGGTGGTACCGTCCACGTAATCCTTGAATGCGGATACGGGCAGGGAATTGCCCTCCTGTGCGTTTACTTTTGCCTGGATTTCATTTACAAAGCTTACTACGTCAGCTCTGCCGCCCTCTGCATGGGTGGTTGTTAAGCCTTCGTCCGCCGCGCTCTTCCAGCTCTCGGGAACCTCAATCTCCACGATCTGCTTTGCGCCTGCGTCGATGGCGTCATAGTTCATCTGAACAATAGCGTCTCCCTTGCGGCCGTAGGTTGCCTTTGCAGCAGCCTTCATCAGATCGATAGCCTGCTCCTCGGGAATGATATTGGCAAGCTTGAAGAATGCGGACTGCAAAACGGTGTTGATACGTCCGCCAAGTCCGATCTCCTTACCAATCTTAATACCGTCAATCACATAGAACTTAATACCGTGATTTGCAATGAAGCTCTTCACCTGTCCGGGCAGATGCTTCTCAATGCCTTCCATATCCCAGGGACAGTTCAGAAGGAAGGTTCCTCCGTCCACCAGCTCCTGTACCATGTTGTACTTGCGTACGTAGGACGGATTGTGGCAGGCTACAAAGTTTGCCTTGTGAATCAAATAGGTAGACTTAATGGGACTCTTGCCAAAACGCAGGTGAGACATGGTTACGCCGCCGGACTTCTTGGAGTCATAGTCAAAGTAAGCCTGTGCATACATGTCGGTATTGTCGCCGATGATCTTGATGGAGTTCTTATTCGCACCAACAGTACCGTCAGCGCCCAGACCCCAGAACTTGCAGTTAATGGTTCCTTCCGGCGTGGTTACCAGAGGAGCGCCCGGATCTAAGGAAAGACCTGTTACATCATCCACAATACCGATGGTGAACTTCTGCTTGTCTGCATTCTTATAAACAGCAGTGATCTGTGCCGGCGTGGTATCCTTGGAGCCAAGTCCGTAACGGCCGGTAAAGATCGGAGTATCATTAAACTTGGTGCCCTTCAGAGCAGCCACTACATCCAGATACAGAGGCTCGCCCAAAGCGCCCGGCTCTTTCGTTCTGTCAAGAACGGTAATTCTCTTAACACTATCAGGAATTGCAGCCACCAGTGCCTCTGCGCTGAACGGACGGTAGAGACGTACCTTTACAACGCCCACCTTCTCGCCTGCCGCTAC
Organism: Clostridia bacterium; assembly: GCA_910576325.1. Taxonomy (GTDB): domain Bacteria; phylum Bacillota; class Clostridia; order Lachnospirales; family Lachnospiraceae; genus Laedolimicola. Next base: position 142,479 of record CAJTIM010000001.1, on the reverse strand, counting down.
CAGGTAATCAATGGTCTCTTCAATGGTATCGCATACGGAACCCATTGCCACGATCACATGCTCTGCGTCTGCGGCTCCGTAGTAGTTAAACAGTTTGTAGTCTGTTCCAATCTTTGCATTTACCTTGTCCATGTACTCCTGTACAATCGCCGGAAGAGCGTCGTAGTAGGGGTTGCATGCTTCTCTGGCCTGGAAGAAGATATCCGGGTTCTGAGCGGAACCTCTCTGGCAGGGATGATTGGGGTTCAGAGCGTTCTTCCGGAAGGCGTCGATGGCATCCATGTCAACCATATCCTTCAGATCCTCGTAATCCCAGGTCTCAATCTTCTGGATCTCGTGGGAGGTCCGGAAGCCGTCAAAGAAGTTGATGAACGGAATCTTACCCTTAATTCCTGCACAGTGAGCAACAGGCGTTAAGTCCATAACTTCCTGTACACTGGATTCGCAGAGCATAGCCGCACCGGTCTGACGGCATGCATATACGTCGGAGTGATCTCCGAAAATGGATAATGCATGGCTTGCAAGAGCACGTGCGGATACATTGAATACGCCGGGAAGCTGCTCGCCTGCCACTTTGTAAAGGTTGGGAATCATCAAAAGCAGACCCTGGGAAGCCGTAAAGGTGGTAGTAAGCGCACCTGCCGCCAGAGAACCGTGTACGGCGCCTGCCGCACCTGCCTCGGACTGCATCTCCGTCACCTGTACAGTCTGTCCAAAGATATTGGTCCTTCCCTGTGTTGCCCATTCATCCGTAGCCTCTGCCATAACAGATGAAGGTGTGATCGGATAGATTGCAGCAACATCGGAATATGCATAGGATACATGAGCCGCTGCATGATTACCATCCATGGTCTTCATTTTTCTAGCCATTTTGTCTTTTCCTCCTTAAATTGTTTCGCCCCGGTCAGTCTTTCCCAGGTACGCATTGGGGGATACCTGCGAGTATCCCATATGTAAATTATTCTAACATATTGCCCCCGAATTGTCCATTTCAATGTTGTATTTTTTGATGTACAAAATATTAAAAATCCCTCCTGGAACAACGGTGTTTGAACCGAAACTGCGGAAAACACCTGGCGGCGCAGTAATGTATGAGGAAACGCGGATTTTGCCCGGGACCGGATGAACTTTTTCGACATCTTTATACATTATCATACAAATGGTCCGCTTTCCTTGATTTTGCAAAGGCACTCTGCTATACTCCCTCTTGTAACAGCTTCTAATTATCTGGCAGCTCGCCAAGGTTCCCTTTTACATAGAAAGGAGATTTCCTTTGGAAACAAATGATTATCAAATGGAACAATCTATTTCAAGCTATGGATCTTTATTTCTCTGGATACAAGGCGCTGCAAGCAGTAAAGCCGAATGTATTCTGGAGATATTATCCGATCTCGGTAAGGTTCCGCTTAGAATCCAGGAACAGATTTTACACCAGACAAGCTTTTTTCAGCTGGACCGCTGGTTCCTTTTAGCGCGCCAGGTGCGGTCCGTCGAAGAATTTATTAACCGGATGTAGGCAGGCTGTCTTATGAAAGGCAGGCCCGGCGGCGCCCAAATACTTTTCCTTCTGTCAGTTCCCTTTTATCCTGTTTTTCCGTCCGTATTGTTCAAAGGGCAGTCGGATGCTTTCTTCTAGCACTTTCTTTGGGAAAAGTATTTAAAAGCAAAACTTCCGGTTACGGAGCACAGCAGCAACTCGTTTTCGGTAATTGTAAAAGGTTTTTTAAAATGGACTGGTTTTTTAAAAAAGGATCGATTATACTTAAAAATACCTCTTCAAAAAGATGCTGTTCAAATCATATTTCTTCTCGGATTGGGAAGAGAAAGGAGGATACCTTGTTAGATGCAAAAGATCTTTCGGCGATTGCCGAAATAGTTGGGAAGGCCGTTCAGGAATCTGAGGCCAGGATGATTGGGCTGATTCAAGAATCCGAAGAGCGCACGACCGGACTGATTCAGGAATCTGAAACCAGGATGACAAAACTGATTCAGGAATCCATTCAGGCGTCCGAGAACAGAATGACAAAATTGATTCAAGAATCCATTCAGGCGTCCGAAGACAGAATGACAAAGTTGATTCAGACCTCAATCCAGGCTTCGGAGGACAGATTGACCAGACGCATGAAAAAGATGCTGTTCAAATCCGAGTCTATGCTTTTGGATGAAATGGAACGCTATGATAAAAAGAATGAGAAACGTTTTGAAAAAATCGAGCGCGAGCTTGACGGTTTAAAGGACATCTACCGTGTCACCAAAAACGAACAGGAGACCATTACCCTCCTGCTCCACAGCATGAAAAGCTTTGAAAAGCGTCTTACCGCCCTGGAGGTAAGAACCGCTTAAATTCAAGTCCGGACATGCTTTACATCATTAAATAAGAGACGGCCCCGGCATTGCAGAGTATCGGTACTTCCGGTATTCTGCAATGTCAGGGCCGTTTTTATAAGTTCTGTCAATGTTTATTCATCCAGCGCTTCCTTTACCTTATCCATAAAGCGCTTTTTCGCTTTTCCCCCTTTTCCCGAGGGCGCAATGCCGTTTACCGCATCGTCATAGGCACGCAGGGCTTCTTTTGCATCCTTGCTCAAATCCGTAGGCACCTGCACAACCAGGGTTACATAATGATCTCCTCGCACATTTTTATTCCGCAGGGACGGTACGCCCTTGCCCTTTAAGCGGACACGGGTATCGGTCTGGGTTCCTGCCTTTACGTCGTACTCCACTTCGCCGTCCACGGTCTTGATCCGCACCGTGCCTCCAAGAGCCGCTGTCACAAAGCTGATGGGAGCCGTGGAATAAATGTTCGTATCCTGTCTCTGGAAAATGGGATGCCTGCTTACGAGAACCTCCACCAGCAAGTCCCCTCTGGGTCCGCCGTTCACTCCCGGCTCTCCTTTGCCGCGGATACGGATGCTCTGGCCATTGTCAATTCCGGCCGGCACGGTGACCGCGATTTTCTTCTTATTGGAAATATATCCGGTTCCATAGCAGTCGGGGCATTTTTCCTTAATTACCTTACCGGTTCCGTTACAGTCGGGGCAGGTGCGCACATTCTGCACCATGCCAAATAAAGACTGCTGGGTATACACCACCTGACCCTTGCCGCCGCACTTTGTACAGGTAATCGGAGAGGTTCCCGGCTTTGCACCGGTTCCGTTGCACTTTCCGCACTCGTCCTTTAACGTCAGCTCAATTTCCTTATCACAGCCAAATACGGCTTCCTCAAAGGTCACACGTATCTGCGCCCTCAGATTTGCCCCCTGCATGGGACCGTTGTTGGCTCTCCTGCTGCGGCCGCCGCCAAAGAGATCTCCGAAAATATCTCCGAAGATATCTCCCATATCCGCACCGGTGAAATCGAAGCCGCCAAAGCCTCCTCCTCCGGCGCCTCCTTCAAAGGCCGCATGGCCGAACTGATCGTACTGACGGCGCTTATCCGGATCACTTAAGACCGCATAAGCTTCGGAAGCCTCCTTAAACTTTTTCTCCGCCTCCTGGTTGCCGGGGTTCATATCGGGATGATATTTTTTCGCCAGCTGACGGTATGCTTTTTTAATTGCGGCGTCATCCGCATTTTTGTCTATGCCTAAGACCTCATAATAGTCTCTCTTCTGCTCTGCCATTCTTCTATCTTCCTCTTTATTTAAATACTCCTGGTAATCAGACGAATCACTTGCCTATGTTACCCTCTGCCGTTCATTGAAAACCGGCGGGATGCAATGTTTTTAATACGGCCAAATTCCAAGGAAAGCGGACTGCTTCTTCGTTCACTTTCCTTGGAATCCTTTTTATGCTACGGTTCACACAGTGACCGGCAACTCACTTCGCAATACACAGAGATTTTACACCTCCCGGTAATCTCCGTCAACTACGTCATCAGAAGATCCCGCTGCGCCCATATCCGGTCCCGGGCCTGCCTGACCCTGTGCTGCCTGCGCCTGGGCATATACTTTCTCGAACACCTTCTGAGCCGCGTTCATCAGCTTCTCCTTACCGGACTTCAATTCATCCAGCTCGGAATCGGAAAGCTCCTGCTGATCCTTGGTTCTCTCCAGAACAGCCTTCAAAGAGGAAAGCTCTGCCTCTACAGCGGACTTGTCGGCGGCGTCAACCTGCTCGCCTACTTCCTCCAGAGCCTTCTCGGTCTGGAATACCATAGCGTCGGCGTCATTTCTTGCATCAATGCCCTCTTTGCGCTTCTTATCCTGTGCCTCAAATTCCGCCGCTTCTTTTACGGCCTTTTCAATGTCGCTGTCGGACATATTAGAGCCTGCGGTGATGGTGATATGCTGCTCCTTGCCGGTTCCCAGATCCTTTGCGGAAACATTTACAATACCGTTGGCGTCAATGTCAAAGGTAACCTCGATCTGCGGCATTCCGCGTCTTGCAGGAGGAATACCGTCCAGACGGAACTGTCCCAGAGACTTGTTGTCTCTTGCAAACTGGCGCTCTCCCTGTACCACGTTAATGTCTACGGCTGTCTGGTTGTCTGCCGCCGTGGAGAAGATCTGACTCTTCTTGGTGGGGATTGTCGTATTGCGCTCAATCAGACGTGTTGCAATGCCTCCCTGGGTCTCGATAGACAGGGACAGCGGGGTTACGTCCAGAAGAAGGATATCGCCTGCGCCTGCATCGCCTGCCAGCTTGCCGCCCTGGATGGACGCGCCGAGAGCCACGCACTCGTCGGGATTCAAGGACTTGCTCGGCTCATGTCCGGTCAACTGCTTTACTTTATCCTGTACGGCCGGAACACGTGTGGAACCGCCTACCAGCAGGACCTTTCCAAGCTCGGAGGCCGTAATGCCGGCGTCCTTTAAGGCTGCCTGTACCGGGTTTGCGGTGCGCTCTACCAGGTCATGGGTCAGCTCGTCGAATTTTGCTCTTGTAAGGTTCATGTCAAAGTGCTTCGGTCCCTCGGAGGTAGCTGTGATAAAGGGCAGGTTGATGTTGGTTGTGGTTGCGCTTGAAAGCTCCTTCTTTGCCTTCTCAGCCGCCTCCTTCAATCTCTGGAGGGCCATCTTGTCGCCGGAGAGATCCACACCCTCGGTGCGCTTGAACTCTGCCAGCATGTAATCGGTAACTTTCTGATCAAAATCATCGCCGCCCAGACGGTTGTCGCCGGCTGTGGCCAGTACCTCGATAACACCGTCGCCAATCTCGATGATGGACACGTCGAAGGTGCCGCCGCCCAGGTCGTAAACCATGATTTTCTGCTCTTTTTCATTGTCCAGACCGTAAGCCAGCGCTGCGGCAGTCGGCTCGTTGATGATACGCTTTACATCCAGGCCGGCAATCTTGCCCGCATCCTTGGTCGCCTGTCTCTGGGCGTCATTGAAGTAGGCCGGAACGGTAATAACAGCTTCCGTTACCTTCTCGCCCAAGTAGTTCTCCGCGTCTGCTTTCAGCTTTTGGAGAATCATAGCGGAAATCTCCTGGGGGGAGTATTTCTTGTCGTCAATGGCTACTCTGTGATCGGTTCCCATGTCTCTCTTGATGGAGGAAATGGTTTTTTCGGAGTTCGTAACTGCCTGACGCTTTGCAGGCTCGCCTACGAGACGCTCTCCTGTCTTTGTAAATGCTACTACGGACGGTGTGGTTCTTGCGCCCTCGGTATTGGCGATTACCACCGGTTTGCCGCCCTCCATAACTGCCACGCAGCTATTTGTTGTTCCTAAGTCGATTCCAATAATTTTGCTCATAATAGAGACCTCCTCATTTATTTGATTGGTAAGTTGTTGGTTGATTGTATGTTTACTCTGCGGCGCTGCTCAGAAAAGCTTTGCCTGCCGCCGTGTCAATTTGCCACTTTCACCATACTGTGACGAATAACGGTTTCCTTATAGGTGTACCCTTTCTGAAATTCCTCCGCCACAATATTCTCCCCAAGCTCTTCATCCTCTATGTGCATCACCGCATTGTGAAGGTTGGGATCAAATTCCTGGCCTGCCGCCTCAATGGGCGCTACGCCCAGGTCGGTCAGTACGGTCATCAGCTGCTTGTAGATCTTATCCATTCCCTCGATAATGGGATTGGTCCGCTCCTCTTCCGGAACGGCTGCAAGACCGCGCTCGAAGTTGTCTACCACCGGAAGGATCTTTTCAATTACATCCCTGGCTCCCACTTCATACATGTGGGATTTTTCTTTTTCGGTGCGCTTGCGGAAGTTGTCAAACTCCGCCATCTGGCGCTTTACCCGATCTTCAAGCTCTTCGATCTTCTCGTCCCTGGGGTCTTTTTTCTTCTTTTTCTTTCCCAGGAAGGATTTTTCGGACTTTTCTTTCTGCTCCTTTGGCTCTTTGGCGTCTTCGGCCGCTTCTTCCTCTGTCTCCTGCGCCGCTTCCGCCTCCGGCTCTTCCTGTGCGGCTTCTGCCTCCGCCGCTTCTCTTTGAAGCTCTTCTTCCTGAATTGCCTCTTCCTGTTTCATTTCTTTTTCCACGGGTCTTTACCCCTTTCTCTTCCTTTATTCTCTCTTTCGGTTATATATCTCGTCCAGCTGGTCCGTGAGGGTTTTCAAGGTGTTTACCACATTTTCATAGTCCATGCGCTTCGGTCCTATGATTCCGATGGTGCCGCGAAGTCCGTCTCCCAGCTCGTAGGTGGCTGTCACCACGCTGCAGTCCTTCATGGCCTGTACGGGAAGCTCCTGGCCAATGTATACCTGGATGTCCCGGTCGCCGCTTTCCTCCAGGGTCCGGGTTACCAGATCCGTAAGCTCCTGCTTTTCCTCGAAGGTGCTTAGCAGCTCGCTGGCCTTTCCGTTCTCGGACAGCTCCGGATAGCGGAAAATGTTGGTGGTTCCGGAGGTGTATATCTCTACTTCCTCCTCCGAATGAATGACCTCCGCCACCGCGTCAATGACGTCGGCTACCAGTCCGCTGTGGATTCCTGCCTGCTCCTTCAGGTTCTTTATCATGGCCAGATTGATTTCCTCGATGGCCAATCCGTTCAGAACGCTGTTCAGAAGGATGTTCAGCTTCAGCACGGTCTCCTGGTCCAGCTCTTCGGTGACCGGAATCACCTTGTTTCGTACCAGATTGCCTTCCAGCATGATAACGGTAAGTATCTGGGTGGAACTGACCTTGGAGAGCTGAATGAATTTCAGCTTGTTCCGGTGGTAGGTGGGGGCGGATACTATGGTGGCGTAGTTGGTGTTGGCCGCCAGGACCTTTACTACCTGCTTGAGTACGCGCTCCATTTTGTCGGTCCGCTCTATCATCAGCTCTTTCAGCTCGCTGACTTCCCGGTCTTTTTCTTCCATCATCCGATCCACGTAGAGACGGTAGCCTTTGTCAGATGGGATTCTTCCGGCTGAGGTGTGGGGCTGCAGGATGTAACCCATTTCCTCCAGGTCTGACATCTCGTTGCGGATGGTTGCGGAGCTTAGGTTCAAATCGGAATACTTGGAAATGGTTCTGGAGCCTACGGGTTCTCCTGTTTCCATGTAGTTGCGGATGATTGCCTGCAGGATTTTCAGTTTTCTTTCGTCCAGTTCCAATTCGTCACCCCATTTTTATAGAGGATTTCCATTTTTGTTGGGAATACTCTTGTGTGTCTTTTTTCTATTAGCACTCGGCCCTTTTGAGTGCTAACATTAAAATAGCACTATGGGGGGCGTTTGTCAAGCGAGTTTATGTTTTTTTTAGAAATTGGGGGGGAGGCAGTTCATCCAGGAGGAGGCGGCGGGCAGGGGCACAGGCTTTTCCATATCTGTGTTCGGACGGTTCGCGAACACGCGGTCTGCTCTGGTCGGACATTACCTTGTTGTTTTTGGAAGGTGTTTTTGGGATTGTGGTAATGTCCGGCCATATCAGACAGCATGTTCGCGAACAGCCGGACACCTGATATCGGAAAAGCCTGTGCCCCTGCCCGCCGCCTCCTCCTGGATGAACTGCTTGGGGACGGGAGTTTTTTGGTGTTTTTTTTATAATACTTTGATTGGTGGGTGGCTTGTTTCTTTGTTATGCAGGTCTCTTACGGGTTGTATGCTAATTATAAAGTATTTGCCTGGCGCCTGCAATGGATAGGTGCGGCTGCATTTTCAGCAGGTATGTAATGCCTGAAGGGATATGTGGTTTTCTGTATGGATGCGTGGTCTGTATTAGGAAAATGGATAAGGATTTATGGGGGTGTCGGCCGGGAAGAACGTTTGGACGGAATGTTTTGTTTAGAAATGTTTGGTGAAATGTTTAGAATTATTTTAGAAATTAAGTATTGCATTTTTTGATAGAGAGTGATATATACTAGGTGTAGACAAGTGAACAAGGCCCTGTATCACATGCATAAGTGTGTGGTATAGGGTTTTTTGCATTTTACGGAACCGGAATAGGAGGCAGATTATGAATATTAACAAATTTACTCAGAAATCTATACAGGCTGTGAATGACCTGGAAAAGACTGCCTATGAATATGGCAATCAGGAGCTGGAACAGGAGCATTTGCTTATGAGCCTTCTTAGGCAGGAGGATAGTCTTATCCTGAAGCTGATTTCTAAGATGGAGATTCAGACGGAGCATTTTGTGAATCGGGTGGATCAGGCTCTGAATAAGAGGGTGAAGGTTTCCGGCGGGCAGCCCTATGTGGGGCAGTATTTAAATAAGGTACTTATCAGTGCTGAGGATGAGGCGAAGCAGATGGGGGATGAGTATGTTTCCGTGGAGCATTTGTTTCTTGCTCTTCTTGATAACCCAAGCCCTTCTGTTAAGGAGATTTTTAAGGAGTATGGGATTACGAGGGAGCGTTTTCTGAAAGCCCTTTCTACGGTTCGGGGAAATCAGCGTGTTACCAGTGATAATCCTGAGGCGACATATGATACGCTGAATAAGTATGGGGCGGATCTGGTGGAGCGGGCGCGGGAGCAGAAGCTTGACCCGGTGATTGGTCGGGATGCGGAGATTCGAAATATTATTCGTATTCTTTCCAGAAAGACGAAGAATAATCCTGTTCTTATCGGGGAACCCGGTGTTGGTAAGACGGCTGCTATTGAAGGGCTGGCGCAGCGGATTGTCCGGGGGGATGTGCCGGAAGGACTTAAGGATAAGAAGCTTTTTGCTCTGGATATGGGCGCTCTGGTGGCTGGGGCCAAATACCGGGGGGAATTTGAGGAGCGTTTGAAGGCTGTGCTGGATGAGGTTCGCAAGAGTGACGGGCAGATTGTTCTTTTTATTGATGAGCTGCATTTGATTGTGGGGGCCGGTAAGACGGACGGGGCTATGGATGCAGGCAATATGTTAAAGCCGATGCTTGCCAGAGGGGAGCTTCATTGTATCGGCGCTACGACCCTGGATGAGTATCGGCAGTATATTGAGAAGGATGCGGCTTTGGAACGGCGTTTTCAGCCGGTGATGGTGGATGAGCCTACGGTGGAGGATACGATTTCTATCTTAAGAGGGTTGAAGGAGCGCTACGAGGTGTTCCACGGCGTTAAGATTACGGACGCGGCGCTTGTGTCTGCGGCTGCACTCTCCAATCGCTATATTTCCGACCGTTTTCTGCCGGATAAGGCGATTGACCTGGTGGATGAAGCCTGTGCTTTGATTAAGACGGAGCTTGATTCTATGCCGGCGGAGCTGGATGAGCTGAGCCGGAAAATCATGCAGCTTGAGATTGAAGAGGCGGCTTTGAAAAAGGAGACGGATCGTCTGAGCCAGGAGCGGTTGGAGCATCTTCAAAGAGAGCTTGCGGAGCTTCGGGATGAATTTAACGGGAAGAAGGCTCAGTGGGATAATGAAAAAACCTCGGTGGAGCGTCTCTCCAAGCTGCGTGAGGAAATTGAGGATATTAATAAGCAGATTCAGACGGCGCAGCAGAATTATGATCTGAATAAGGCGGCGGAGCTGCAATACGGCAAGCTTCCTCAGCTTCAAAAGCAGCTGGCGCAGGAGGAGGAATCGATTCATAAGAAGGATTTGTCTCTGGTGCATGAGGCGGTGACGGAGGATGAGATTGCCCGTATTATTTCCCGGTGGACGGGGATTCCGGTGGCTAAGCTGACGGAAAGCGAGCGGAATAAGACACTGCATCTGGATGAGGAGCTTCACAAGCGCGTGATTGGGCAGGATGAGGGAGTGACTCTTGTTTCTGAGGCTATTATTCGTTCTAAGGCGGGGATTAAAGACCCCGGCAAGCCCATTGGCTCTTTTCTGTTTCTTGGGCCTACGGGTGTGGGAAAGACGGAGCTTGCCAAGGCTCTTGCGGCCAGTCTCTTTGATGATGAGCAGAATATGGTGCGGATAGATATGAGTGAGTATATGGAGAAGTACTCTGTTTCCCGGCTGATCGGAGCGCCTCCCGGATATGTGGGCTATGAGGAGGGCGGCCAGCTTACGGAGGCCGTTCGCAGAAAGCCTTATTCCGTGGTGCTGTTTGATGAGATTGAGAAGGCCCATCCTGATGTGTTCAATGTGCTTCTGCAGGTACTGGATGACGGAAGGATTACGGATTCTCAGGGGCGCACGGTGGATTTTAAGAATACGATTTTGATTATGACCTCGAATATCGGTTCTTCTTATCTTCTGGAGGGGATTGATGATGAGGGAAATATCCGGGATGAGGCTCAGAAGCTGGTGATGAATGACTTGAGAGCGCATTTCCGGCCGGAATTTTTGAATCGGCTGGATGAAACGATTCTCTTTAAGCCTTTAAGCAAGAGGGATATTGCTTCCATTATTCATCTGCTTCTGGATGAGCTGAACGGGCGTTTGAAGGACCGGGAGCTGACTCTTGCGCTTACGGAACAGGCCAGGACATTTATTACGGAGCATGGATACGATCCGGTGTACGGCGCGCGGCCTTTGAAGCGGTATATGCAGAAGCATGTGGAGACCCTTGCCGCAAAGCTTATTCTGGGCGGGAAGATCGCTGCAGGGGATACGATTGTGATTGATACGGATGGGGAGGGATTGACTGCTTCTCTTAATTCGTCTGTTTAATGGTATCTTTCTATAGGGAAATTATGTTTCACATTGAAAAATAAGGAGGGCCGGGATATAGAAACAGTTGGTTTCTTATTACCCGGCACCCCGTATTTTTATGTTGTTTTTTTGCTTCAAGACGGTTGTAAAATAAGTTCTTATCTCTGTCCGCAGCTCTTTAGCTTAAAGTACAGAGGCACCAGTACGGCATTTATTATGGCTGCATAAAATACGGAAATAAAAGCCACTGATATATCCGGACCAATATTTGACAGTCCAAAATCCAAATCCATACAATGCAAAATATTTATCACGCTTATTGCAACACCCAGCACTCCGAATATAAGAGAGGATATGCATACCAGCTTAACTGCCTGCGCACTTTCTTTCATTTCTTTCTTGTTGTATTCTTTCCTGCCAGAGATATAAACAAATGCCTTTATAAATCCTTTCCAACAGCCTGTACCTATCAACATCAAAATGCATGGAACCACGATGAATCCAAAACTGATCAGGTCTATAAAATTATAAACTCTGTCCAGGCCAATGCCATACATAAGGCAAATCAGCAAGCCTGCTAAATATATCAAATATCCCATAACGGTTTCCTCTCTAAATAAATGTATCCAAATTGTATTCAGATGCACTCCCATATCATGCAGGGGAATACCTGCGCAGCCGCTGCATAAAAGTGTGTTTTGTATCTGTTTTCTTTTCACTCGGCCGTATTCATAAAACCAAATTCCACCCGGCCGTTTTCCCAGATGCCCGTAACCGCATACACGTAGCTGCCCTGGCCTCCCTCAATGACAAACTCTCCGTCCTTTCGGACAAGCTCTACTTTCTCGCCCGGGGGCGGCTTCAGTGTGCCCAGCAAGGCCATATCGTAGCGAACCACCTCTACTTCGTCCGGTATTTTTCCAAAATGCAGGGTCAGATCCACAGCCTCTGTCAGCCGCAGGTCGTTTAGCTCCCCGCCCCATTGCAGAACGTGGGCGCAGTCTGCGGCGGCAGTCTTACTCATCCCGTCCTCATCCACATAGCTCCAGGTATAGCTTCCTCTGGCTGTCATTGCCGCGGTGCTTATCATATCTGTGGTGTATAACACCTGCATATAGGGAGGCTCCGCCGGATCGGGCTTTGTATAAATTCCGTCCACAATATCCTGGTAAACATCCGCATCTGCGGGATTTCCCTCTTTGATTACGCGGATTTCCGTAACTCCCGGATACTGGCCCGGATAGGATTCCATCATCATCCCATCGCCGTATATTTTTACAATATTTCCTTTGACAAGCTGATCAAATGCAATTTCCTTCCCTTTTATATCGTATACCTTGAACTCCTCATTCCAAGCGGCAACTTCAAATGCCCCCCGCTGTTCATCAACAAATATATGAAGTCCCTCGCCAAAGGGCACATACATTGCGGTAATTGCCAATGCTTCTCGTTCCATTTTCTTTTTTGCATACAGCAGCCCGCCTATGACCGTAAGCAGAATGACGCACCCTGCCGCAAGCCATAAATATGATTTCTTCTTCAAGCTTTTCTCCGTTCTTTTTTTGAAATGATTTTTTACTTAATAATAGACGGGGACGGCAAAGAATCGGTTTTACCGCCCCCGTCTGTTCCTTTTATTTCTCGCCGCCGTTCTCCGGCAGCCCGGAAACATTGATGTTCCGCGTCACCTTGGCGTCGTAGGTCTCGGCCCGGATGATCTCGGACAGATCGATGCCCACTGTCTCCTTCATCGTTTCAAAGAGCTTTGCCATAACTGCCGGCACATTTCCGGCCACATCGCCCACGCCCTTGTCCTCGCCGCTTCCGATGATGGTGATCTTGTCAATCTGGGACAATGGCTCGGCAATTTTTCCGGCAATATCCGGGAGTACGCCGATAAGCATTTCCGCCATAGCTGCTTTGTTGTATTTCTGATAAGCCTCGGCCTTCTTCTCCATAGCTTCGGCTTCTGCCATACCCTTTGCACGGATAGCCTCGGCCTCTGCGGACCCTCTGGCCTGGATACCGGCTGCCTCCTGTTCCATTGAGAACTTGTTGGCTTCCGCCTGGGCCTTCTTTGCCAGGGCGTCCTGCTCCGCCTCGTACTTCTTGGCCTCGGCCTGGGCCTTTTTCGCCTCGGCATCCTGCTCCGCTTCATACTTGCGGGCCGTGGCATCCTGCTCCGCCTCGTATTTCTTAGCCTCTGCGTCTCTCTGGCGCTTTGCAAGGGCTGCCGCTGCCGCCTGCTCTACGGCGTAACGGTCTGCGTCCGCCTTTTTGTTAATCTCCGCTTCCAAAGCCTGCTGCTTTACAAGAACCTCCTGCTTGCGAAGCTCCGCCTCCCGCTCGGCCTTGGCAATCTGAGCGTTGACCGTAGCCGTCTGGATGACCTTTTCCTGCTCCTGCTCCTGAATCTTGTAGGCCGCATCTGCCATAGCCTGCTTGGTGTCGGATACCTGCTGCAGCTCCGCCTTCTTGATGGCAAGCTCGTTGTTCTTCTCCGCAATCTCTGTCTCGGCCAGCACTCTCGCGTCGTTGGATGCCTTATTTGCCTCCGCCTGGGCAATGGCTACGTCGCGCTCGGCCTGTGCTCTGGCAATGGAAGCATCCTTCTTAATCTTCGCCGTATTGTCGGCGCCCAGATCCTTGATAAGTCCGTTTTCGTCGGTTACGTTCTGGATGTTGCAGGACACAACCTCGATTCCCAGCTTCTTCATATCCTTGGAAGCCTTCTCCATCACCTGGTCGGAGAAGGAATCCCGGTCCGTGTTGATGGACTTGAGGGTCAGCGTGCCGATGATTTCACGCATATTACCCTGGAGGGAATCCTGCAGATCCCGGGTAATCTGATCGGAATTTTTGTTCAGAAAGTTCTTGGCCGCCAGACGGATGCCCTCGGTGGTGGGGTCAATCCGCACCTTAGCTACCGCGTCCACATTGACATTGATAAAGTCTGTGGTGGGAACGGACTGCTCCGTCTTGATATCCACCGTCATCTGGCCCAGATAAAGCTTATCCAGACGCTCCAGGAAAGGCACCCGGATACCGGCCCGCCCGATCAGGATCTTCGGCTCCTTTTTAAGACCGGAGATGATAAATGCCCTGTCCGGCGGAGCCTTTACATAGCCGACGGCTAAGATAATGACTAACACAATGATTAAAATAACAGGAATTAAAACAGTCAGCATATTCTGTGTAAAATCAAACATCGCTTTCCTCCGTATTTTTTCTGTGCCCGCGCATAATAATGAAATGGCCCGCACATCTGCCGTCAGTCCGTATCCAAAATTCTTGTGCATAGCTTTGGTACGGACTGCCCGTCTATAGTTCCGCTCGTTTTATCCGCAGTATCCGGCACGCAGCCCATCCGGTGACGCAGCCGATCAGAATTCCGCCAAGCACATCCGTGGGGTAATGAGCGCCCACATACAGACGTGAAAAGGAGATCAGTGCCGCCGTCACCAGGGCCGGAATCCCGAACCTTCTCGGGAGACACAGGAACAGGACGCTTGCCACTGCAAAGCAGGCTCCTGCATGGCCCGACGGAAAGGACAGGTCCGAGGGGCGCCTGGTAATTAAAATCAATTCCTCAAATACGTCATAGGGCCTGATTCTGGCAACCAGATTTTTCAAAACCAGATTTACTACCAGAAAATCCAGGCTCAATGACAGGGAGGCCGCCGCTCCCGCTCTCCGGTATTTTTTGATACACAAAAGGACAATGCAGGCCAGAATAGCCAAAAAGCCTGCATCGCCCAGGGATGTGACGAACTGCATCACCTTATCCAGAATCGGATTGCGGACACTCTCTTGTAAAAATAGCAGAAAACGTTCTTCCCAGCCCATTTACCGCTCCTAGACCTCCGTAAAGGTGTAGCGAACCAGTGTGCCGGACAGATCCAGGTGGTATACAATGGAGCCGTCGTTCATGGTTTCTTTGTCAATATTTACTTTCTTGTCCTTATGTAAGCCCTGTACATAGGCGTCCAGATCCGCAATCTCTATCTCCCGAATCTCCGTATCGCGCATCTGATTGCCCGGACACTTGTTTAAGTTTTCGATCATCATTTCATAAGCCTTCATACCCATTACCTCCCTGGTATCATTTTGAACATATTCTGCCGGGCCGCTTGGCGATGCGGCGTCGGCAGAGCTTCAAGGTTTCATAGTTCTATTTTACACCTATGAAAAGATGACGGCAAGTTTTTTCTGAAAATTTCAAAAAAATATTATCATTATTTGTCAAAATTTGTATTCCCGATAATTTTGTGCGTTTTCATTCTCACCGGGGCACAGATTAGGCCTTCTGAAAGGATCTACGTTTTTATATCAGCCTAAACTGCTGTGCCCGGCCTTTTATAATTCCGTGAAGGTATATCTCTGAAGGATGCCGGAGGTATTCACATGATAAATGACCGTTCCGTCCGCCAAGTCCTCCCGCTCAAAGGTGAAATCCTTGTCCTGGTGGCGGCTGGTTACGTAGGCTTCCAGATCTGCGATCTCCACCTCCTCGATAAATACATCCCGCATCTGATTGCCGGAGCATTGATTGAAAATTTCGTGTACTACTTCGTATTCTTTCATAGTAAGACCTCCTATCTATAGTTGCTGCGCGACAGCTCAAAAGGGTAAAGTCGCTTCGGTACACATGTTATGAGAAAAACTTTCATTTCCAACTGCAAGATTATATAACATAAATTGATTTGTACACTGTGAGAAATATTGCTGTTTCCGCTCCCGCAATACGCTTCCCCGGCTTCTTTCCTACACCTGCGGCTGTATATTGGGAATACAGTAGCAAGCAAAGGAATAGAGTGATAAAATCGCAGTTGTGCAAATCAGGCATTGAAACCACTTTGACTTCAGCACCTTGGGGCTTAAAGATACCGCATGGGCTACGAAAATCAGCACCGGCAGCATATAGCGTCCCTGAGCCTGAAAATCAATAAACCAGCCATTATATACCACCAGCACCCAGGAAATAAACGCCATCAGGTGAAGCAGCACAAACTTCACCTTTTTCTCTTTCTGCCCCTTTTCCCTCCATATGGAAATGCTCATTCCCGCATACAGAATCATATACAGCATCCCCATTATCAGCACATACCATTTGGGACTTGGAAATGCCAGGCAGCCATAGGTCCCCACAAAGGAACGGAACAGCATGGTATGAAACCCCATATGAAACAAAAGCTGATTCAGGGATACTCCCTTTCCATAAAGGTTAAAGGCCGAGCTCTGTACCTCCGGCGGAGAAGACGGGCGAAGCTTTGGTATTGCTATCTCATTTTGAAGCTCCACTATAACCTGCTGCTTGTGAATTCCATAATGTATAAATTCCGGAATATAACGAATCCCCAAAAACAGCAGAGCAGCCCCGGCTATCCACAGACAGCCTGTCAGCCGTTTTCTTCTCTCCTCCCCTTTAGCATACAAAAGTTCTGTCAAAAGCATGGCAAAAGAGTAGATGGCCATCACGTAGTAATTCTGTTTGGACATAAAAATATTGGAAAAAAGAAAACCTAAAAGCAGAACCCTCCATATATCCTTTTTCCTTATATCTTTCCGTAAAAGTTTCTGTAGCATGCTTTCCGGATTCGCCAGTTGATATAATACCAGCACGGATACTGCAAAATCCAGGGCATCCGAAGTACAGTAAGTGTACAGATACCAGACCTGAGGCGTCAGTAAGAGGGTACATAGCAAATAGCGGTTTTTCTTTAAATTCCAAAAGACAAGATAAAAAAGACCGGCCATCAATAATATGCCGAAAAATCTGGTTCCGCTTTCCATTGTCACAAAGCGAGCTATCTGCGCTGCAAAAATATAGTAGAGATTCAGCTCTGAAAGCCGTGCAGTTCCAAATTGTGAAAAGGCCTCCAAGGGCAGCTCTCTCATATCCGGGATTTTCCAATGGTTGGTATAATACCGCACGGAATAGATTCCCTCCGATTCATCCGGATTAATAGCCGGAGAGCCTGAAAAAGCTCCATAAGTAACTAACACGATGGCGCAAATCCCCACTGTATAAAGGATTGTATTGGAAAATACAAACTGTCTGGAACCGAAAAGTTTTTTTACATAATTTATGTAAAAAGAAAAAGCAAGCACTGTCAAAGCCAACAAAGGAACTAAGTAAAAAATCCCCGTCCATGCATAGTGCTTTGCCACCGTTTTATAAAAATCCCGAAATATCTCCGTTGGAATCAATTGGGAATCTTCCCCTTCAATCCAAAGTCCCAGATATCCGTCTTCCGTCTCATACATACGGACCTGATCATTGGGAACAAATGACTGTAAAAGCTCCTTTCCTTCCAATCTGCCGGCATAAAATCCATTGATATAAAAAGTCATGGAACGCACAATCGCTTCATCATCAAAATCGTAGTCCATAGGATCCATCCTCTTCACATAAGTTCCCTTTTCATAGGCAAAGTCAGGGAAAACCACTCTTGCCGCACCTGGTTTTTCATAGGTACGCCGCACACTGTCAATGCCAACCTGTTCATGGTAGGAGGTGAATACCTTCCAATGATTTCCTGCGGAATAATCCTCCTTTGCAAAGTCTATTCGAATTTCCGTAAGAATAAGAAAAGGATGCAACAGAAAACACAAAAGCAGCACCATGATTGCAAGAAGCTTATATTGTTTTTTAATCCACGTCATCAAGCTGCCTCCTCAGATACCGGCCAACCACACCGGAAAAATTCATAATATCCCGGATATAAGCAAAATCCCGTCCAAAGATCCGCCGCTCCGCCTGCAGGTCCTGCTCCTCCCCTGCAAATACTCCAAGGACCGAGATCCCCGCAGCCCGAACCTTCCGCACCTCCGCCGCCGTATCTCTCACCGCATAATCGCCGGAATAAGGCATAGGATTCCGGCTGCCCGGCCGGTTTACAATAATATCATTGGGCCGTCCGTCGCTCAGCACAATCAGGACCTTATGCTCCTCCGGCCTGCTCATCAGACTGTCGGCCGCCGCACGGATCGCCAGGCCGTCCCGGTTGTTGGAGGAGGCGTAAAACTCAAAGATTTTCTGATTTGCCTCCCTTGGGTCGTCGTAATCCCGGTATCGCTGCATCACCGTGTAATCCCAGAAGGTACAAAATCCCATTACCTGATGGGGAATCTCCACAATGCTCAAAGCCTCGCTGATAATAAAGCCCTGGAGCGCCACCAGGCTCTGCCTTCGTTTCTGGGAACCGCTGGCGTCAATCAGCACATATACCGCAAAATCGGAATTGTCTTTGCGAAGCTCCCGCTCAAAGAGCTTTTTGTCCCGGCTGCGCCCCACCTTCCAGAGCTTCACAGGCACAATCCGGCCAAACTCCGAGGGCAGAACCTCCCGCTCGCTGCGGGCCGTAAGCGCCCGGCGCAGGGTATCGGAGAGATGCTCGACATTTCTTCTGGACACACGCATACAGTGGCCATATGCCTTTAGATTCTCCGACCGCGCTCGTCTGGCATATTCCGACTGATAATTCTTCTTCACCATACCGGAGAGAATCCCATCCGTAAAATAAAGGCTGCAATCGGCATGAGCGCCGCGGCAGAGACTTCGGTTCATCCGCTGCTGTTCCTGTCCGGACAGATAGGAACGCCCGTAATTAAGCTCAATATAGGAAAACATTTTGTCCGCCGCTTCCTGGTCAACCAGCACACGCTTGGATCGAAGCCGCTTTTTTTCCTCTGCCTGGGCCTCCTGATCCGCAAGCTGCGTAGCCACATTCGTCACCTGGGACAGATAGCGGTCAAAATCCTCCTCGTAAGCCTCTTCCTCCAGAAAATCCTGCCACCGGAACTCCCTTAATTTCTCCATTGGAACAGAAAGCACCGTGTCAAGGGAACCATGCCGTTCTGCAAAATGAGGGTCCACCAGCCAGTTGTAAAGGTCATCCACAGTCCGTATCACTGTCATGGTATCCTCTGTCTCACAGAGCGCTTCCAGCATGTCCGCCGCCTTTCGGATACGGCTCTGCATGGTTCTGGGACCTAAAACCGCCTCCTGCATAACGGAAAGGCGTATCTGCCCGATAAAGGAAGCCGCAAGCCTGGTAAAATCGTACTCCATAAGATCCTCGAAAGCCTTTTTCCGAATCTCCAGAATCCCCGGCCGCTCCCTGCTGATTTTCCTGTAAACGGCGCTGTCCACGCAGAGCTGCGCCAGACTGGTCAGAGGCTGCTCCTCCCCGCCGCAGTAGAGCTTTTTTACCAGATAGAGTCCGAAGGCATCCCGGTCAAAGTATTTGGAAAATGCGCCTTGTTTAACGGCGTCGTACAGAGATACATAGACAGATTTGGAGTAGGATATCGTATCCGGCTTCAGATTGAGGTCGTAATCACCGCTGACTGTCCAGCAAAGATTCCGAAGCCGGTTTTCAATTTCAAATTGGTCGATCTCATATGCTTCTTCCATATGCTTCTCCTATTAAAGTCGCTGCGCGACAGCACTAAAGGGTAAAGTCGCTTCGGCACACCTGTGATGAGAGAAACTTTCATTCGAAAGGGCACTCATGAAAGTTCCTCTCGTGCGCCTTTGCGACTTTACCGGACAGCCAAGAGTATTTCTTATAAACACTTGACATTTCTTAGCCGGACTATTTCTCTTCTATCCGCAATGTGCCCGGGAATCTCCGATACGGTCTGCTAGAACACTTCATCCCCGGTCCACTCCTCCGGAATCCGAGTCATTACGATATCTCCGATAATCTCTTTCTCAAAAATATCAAAGCTCTTATTCGTAATCCCCATAGTAACGGCCTTCCGGGGTGAAATCCCAATTTGTATGGTTTTCAGCGCCCCAATCATGCCCCGCAGATCCATAGGCTTCGTGGAAATCTCACTGTTCTGCGCCTTAAGCTGCAGATCCAGAAACAGGCCGGCAAAATGCTTTAAGCCCTCCTCCTTTGCATCGGGAAAATTCTTCTTGAGAATCAGCAGTAAGGTTTCCTCCGTAAGAGGCGGCATATCAATCACCAGGAAACGGGAAACAAGCGCCTCATTAAGCTCCTTTGTTCCTGCATAGCCGTAATTCATAGTTCCGATAAACCGTGTGGCCGGATGAAGCTCAATCTTGTCGTATCCCGGCACATCGATGATCCGGCGGTAGTCCAAAGTGGCATGCAGCACAGACACGGCGTCATTTTTGGCCATATTAATCTCGTCAAAGATACCGAAGCCGCCGTTGACGGCACACTGATACACAGGACCCTTACGCAGACGCACCTCATTATCCGCAAAGGTGTCCGTTCCGATAAGAGAACTGCTGTCCGTATTCACATTAAACGAAATATTGTAGGAGGGACGGCGGAAAATCCAGGCCAGATTTTCTGCCAGAATATTCTTTCCCGTAGCCTTGGAGCCGCTCAGCAGGACATTTTCTCCCTGGAGCAGCGCTGCTATGGCCATCTCCAGTATTTCCTTCCCGTAAAACGGAATCGGCGGCATGACAATACGGTTTTTTACTTCCTCCGATACCTGATGGGCCTCACGAAACCTCTCCACCTCACGGATAAGGCCCGGAGACACGTGTTGTTCTTCTAAAAACTGCAATTCCTTCATAAGATTCTCTTCCTCTGCTTTCATTTATCCAAATATCGTTACTGTTCACTTCGTGACCAGTAATCAAATATCATACCTTACCGCTCCGCACTTTTACTTCCAAAAATAGGCTTTAAAGTTTGATTAAAAGCCAAATACTATTCCAATGTCTTAATATACGGCACCAGTTCATCAAAATGACGTATTTCCCTGAATGTTCCTTTCAATTGCTCCGAA
Source organism: Clostridia bacterium (assembly GCA_910576325.1). Lineage (GTDB taxonomy): Bacteria > Bacillota > Clostridia > Lachnospirales > Lachnospiraceae > Laedolimicola. The sequence continues at coordinate 121,789 of CAJTIM010000001.1, read as the reverse complement.
TCCTCAGGAAGCTTATTTCCTTTTGGATTGTACCAGACGCCGTGCATACCGCAGGCGGACGCGCCGCAGGCATCCTTCTTCAAATTGTCTCCCACAAAAACGCACTCCTCCGGCCGGGCCTCCGCTTTTTTGATGCACAGCTTCATAAATTCCGGGTGCGGTTTTTCCACTCCCGCCTCCTGGCTGGTTACTATGTGGCTGATATACGGAGCAAAGCCAAAGGCCGACAGCTTTTCATACTGCATCATGGCCGTCATATCCGTTCCGATTCCGATGCGGATGCCCATAGACTTTAATTCCTGCATACAGGCGACAGCTCCCGGCTCCGGCCCGCTTACCTTCAGAAGCGTATCCCAGTAGACATGATACATAGCCTGAACATGAGGAAACAGGGGCTTTCCCCATTTCTCCAGAAGATTCTGAAAGCGGATGCTGCGGCTGTGGATAGCTGCGTTATCCTTTCCCAAGCGGTCCGTTATCTCCTGGTTGCTGATACGTACCATGCTCTGAAATTCCTCCTGCTCTATGCCGAACTGCTCCTTCATATAGCCATAGAGCTGCTTCATCCCCTCGCCGTGACCCTTGTCATAGCTGTAAAGGGTGTTGTCAATATCAAAAATTACTTCCTTAATCATGTTCTAATCCTCCTGTAAAAACTCTGCCAACGCATAATTACTCACATCAATCCCAAGCTCTGTCAATCGTACCCTTCCATTTTCCCGAATCAATAGTTCCTGCTGCTCCAATCTCTCAAACACGCCTTTATAGACCTTTAAAAGCTCCTCCGTCAGCAGAACTCCTTCCGTTTTCCGAAGGCCCAGAAACATGGTCTCCTCCAACTCCTCCTGCCTGGTAAGCCTGTGTTTATCCTCATGCCCATAATCACCGGCCAGATACGCGGACAGCTTCTTGTGATTGCGGTAACGCACTCCTTCTGTCAGAGAGGATGCTCCCAGTCCCAAGCCTAAGTATTCCCTTCTCTCCCAATAGCCGAGATTGTGCCGGCAGGCAAAACCCTGTCTGGCATAATTGGATATCTCATACCGCTCATAGCCCTCTGCCTTAAGTATATCCTTGGTGTCGTAATACATCTGCCGTTCCGTGTCCTCATCCGGCAAAAGGCGTTCCTCCCCGGCTCCCGGTCCGAAACGGTGATAAAAGGGCGTTCCCTCTTCTATGATTAAGCTGTAAGCTGATATATGCTCCGGTTTGAGACTCAGTACTTCTCTTAAGGTCTGCTGCCAGCTTTCTTTCGTCTGCCCCGGAAGGGCTGACATCAAATCCACATTGATATTTTCAAATCCCATTTCACGGGCCAGCATATAGCTCTGCAAAAACTCCTCATACGTATGAATCCTTCCAAGGAGGCGAAGCTCCTCGTTATCCGCTGACTGAAGCCCTATACTCAGTCGGTTTACGCCTTGCTGACGGTAACAGGAAAGCTTGTCCGCCGTCAATGTGCCCGGATTGCACTCCACCGTGATCTCGGCATCTGTTTCGACGTGAAAGCTGTCATGCACAGCCTCAAGAAGCTGCGCCATCTGCCCCCCATCCAGGATAGAGGGCGTACCGCCTCCGACGAAAATGGAAGTAACCCTTCGATTCAATCCAAGGGTCTTTTGCTGATAAATTTCTCCTTTTAATGCTTCCACATAGCAAAGCTGAACTGCTTTATCCGCCGGTACGGACAGAAAATCACAATAAGCGCATTTCTTTACACAAAACGGGATATGAAGATACAGCTCCAGTTCCGATTGTTTTTTTCCGTTTTCACACATATCCTACCGTTTCCAACTACCTGTCGTCCAGCTTCAGCACACTCATAAAGGCTTTCTGCGGAATCTCCACATTTCCAATCTGGCGCATCCGCTTCTTTCCTTCCTTCTGCTTTTCCAGAAGCTTCTTCTTCCGGGTGATATCGCCGCCATAGCACTTTGCCAGCACATCCTTGCGCATGGCCTTTACCGTCTCCCGGGCAATAATCTTGCTTCCGACCGCCGCCTGAATGGGAATCTCAAAGAGATGCCTCGGGATCTCTTCTTTTAGCTTCTCACACATTTTCCGGCCGCGCTCGTAGGCCGTGCTGCTGTGAACAATAAAGGACAGAGCGTCCACCTCTTCCTTATTAATGAGAATATCAAGCTTCACAAGCTCTGCCTGCACGTAGCCCTTCATATCATAATCAAAGGAGGCATAGCCCCTGGAACGTGATTTCAACGCGTCAAAGAAATCATAGATAATCTCGTTTAAGGGAAGGTCGTACTTCAAAAGCGCACGTGTTTCCTCCATATATTCCATGCCAAGATAAATGCCCCTGCGCTCCTGACACAGCTCCATTATGGAACCGATAAACTCCGTAGTCACCATAATCTCCGCGCTGACCATAGGCTCCTCCATATATTCTATCTCCGCCGGGTCCGGCAGATTGGATGGATTGGTCAGCTCAATTACCTCGCCGTTTGTCCGGTGAACCTTGTAAATAACGCCGGGAGCCGTGGTCACCAGATCAAGACCGTACTCCCGCTCCAAGCGCTCCTGAATAATCTCAAGATGAAGAAGTCCCAGGAAGCCGCAGCGGAAACCAAAGCCCAATGCAATGGAGGTCTCCGGCTCAAACTGGAGAGAAGCGTCATTGAGCTGCAGCTTTTCCAGCGCATCGCGGAGATCCGGATACTTGGCTCCGTCCGCCGGGTACATGCCGCAATACACCATAGGAAGAACCTTTTTATAACCGGGCAGCGGCTCCGCACAGGGATTGTCCCGGCTTGTTATGGTATCACCCACACGGGTATCCTTGACATTTTTAATACTTGCCGTCAGATAGCCTACCATGCCTGCGGAAAGCTCTTCGCAGGGAATAAACTGTCCGGCGCCGAAGTAGCCTGCCTCCACCACATCGGCCTCTGCTCCCGTAGCCATCATGCGGATGGGCGTTCCCCTCTTTACGGTGCCCTCTTTGATACGGCAGAATACAATCACACCCTTATAGGAATCATACACGGAATCAAAGATCAGCGCCTTAAGAGGCGCCTGGGCGTCTCCTGCAGGCGCCGGAATCCGCTCCACAATCGCCTCTAATACATCACCCACATTTTGTCCCGTCTTGGCGGAAATCTGCGGTGAATCCTGTGCCTCAATTCCAATTACATCCTCAATCTCATCAATCACCCGCTGAGGCTCCGCACTGGGCAGATCAATTTTGTTGATCACCGGCAGCACGTCCAGATCGTGATCCAGGGCCAAATATACATTTGCCAAGGTCTGGGCCTCAATCCCCTGGGCCGCGTCTACCACAAGAATCGCCCCGTCACAGGCCGCCAGGCTTCGGGATACCTCATAGTTAAAGTCCACATGTCCCGGCGTGTCAATCAGGTTGAAAATATACTCCTCGCCGTTTTTTGCCTTATATACCGTGCGCACGGTCTGGGCCTTAATCGTAATGCCCCGCTCGCGCTCCAAATCCATATTGTCCAACACCTGGGCCTGCATTTCCCGGCTGGTCAGAAGCCCCGTCATCTCAATGATCCGGTCCGCCAGGGTGGACTTGCCGTGATCAATGTGGGCGATAATGCAGAAATTTCTTATTTTACTCTGGTCCATAGATGCCATCGAATATTCCTCCGTATTTTTACTAAAAAGAATCCCGCCGCAAGGTATTTCCCAATAAAAACCACCCCCGGCTGACAGGATTCTCTGTGTTCCTTGTCAATCGAGGGTAGTATAGCATAAACAGGAAGAAATGTAAAATTCTTTCGGTAACTACTCTACTCTTCTATTATCTCTCCGCCTCCCAATACTTCGTGAAGCACAAACGCAAGCGGTTCCATTGCGTTCATCATCTCCTCCAAAGTATTCGTCTGCGCCCCCGCCTCCACCAGCAGGCTCTTGGGCCGAAGATGCAGATTGTACCGGAGGCTCTTCAGATAAATTCTTCGGCTGAGTCCCGGATAATAGATTTCGCTTGCCAGCTTAAGCTGCAAAGACAGTGCCAGATTATCCTCAATATAAGGATTGGGCAGGTAATCAATTACACCGTTTCGTTTGCTGTAGCTTAAGCCGTTAAAAAACATAAACTGGGCGGTAGGCTTCCCGTTTACCTCTGTTACCAGGTGAGTTTCCTCCTTCACACCGTCCCGGTGGAGATCAATGATTACCTCAATGGAGGGATTTTCCGCCAGAATCTGCTGCACCTCCTCCTCGGCCAGGGCATAGGCCCGGTTGCGGTCCAGCTTTCCGTCAATAAAATCATAGACATTTGTATTATGTATGACGTTATAACCATATACGTCCCGCAGAAGCTCTGTCAGATACTCCCCCACCCCGACAATGGTGGTGCTGTTATCCCCTGCCACGGAATCCGCAAAGCCTTCCTGAGAATGTGTATGGTAAATCAATATCTGAGGTTCCGATCCATCCCCCTGTATCCGCATATCCTTGCTTAGAAGCGTCTCTGCATTGAGGACATCTCCGCTGATATCCGTGTTATTCTCCACAATGTAAAAGTTATTTTTCAGAAAATCAAAATCCGCCAGCTGCTCCATGGTATACTGTGTGCCCAAGAGCTCCCCGCTCTGCTGTGCATAAGCTTCCTGCTCCTTCTCCTGGGCCGCCTGAAGATTTTCCTCCTCCATCTTCTCCGCAATGTCAAAGGCCTCTCCCGTGCGCTCGTCAATCTCATTTTCATCGTGAGCTCCGCCTTCTATCAATATGTCATAGGCAGCCTGGCTTTCAATCTCTGTCTCGTAGAGTTCTTTTTCATCCAGATAGGAGTAAAGGGGAAAAAGGCCGGCCGCCTGCCGGATCAAAAATTCCTCAAAGCTGTAGGAGGGCTCCCGATCTCCGGCCATAAAGGCAAGCCCCGGATAAAGGGATTTCTCCGCCGCCTTCCTAATGCTTCCCTCACTGTTTGTCAAAGCCTTCACACAAGCGTAGGCAGCCTTTGCAAAAGACTGCCCCTTCATTCCATATCCGAGAATATAGATTCCCAACACTCCGATGATCACCCATACAATTGTATTCATTACCTTATGCAGACGGCTCATTTCCAATCACTCCATACTCCCTTCAATATATTCAAAAGAAGACGGCCTTATGCCAAAGCAATGTTCAAAGCCTCGGAAATGGTAAAGCTTAACCGCTTGATGGTCTCATCAATGTCCTTCGGCGTCACAAACATGCCGTTGAGCCCCGGTGAAATTGCATTCCGATCCCCGGTTGCATCATAAATGATTGTTGCGGCATCTACCACCGTAGGCACGCCGATTGCCACAATGGGAATCCCCAGGCTCTCCCTGGTAAGGCTGTTTCGGTGATTTCCCACACCGGAGCCCGGATGAATTCCCGCATCCGAAAGCTGGATGGTCCGATTGAGACGCTTGGTGCTTCTGGCCGCCAGAGCATCAATAGCCACCACCACATCCGGCTTCGTTTCATCAATGATTCCTTTGATAATCTCAAAGGTTTCCATTCCGGTCTGGGCCATTACGCCGGGCACTATTCCGCTTACTAAATGTACCTTTTCCTTTCCCAAAGCCGCTTTTCCGTATTCCCGCACCACATGACGGGTAATCATCAGATTGTTCACCGCCTCCGGTCCCAATGCATCCGGTGTCACCTCCCGGTTTCCCAGACCTACCACCAACACGGACTTTTCCTCCTCCGTACCGAGAAGCTGCTTCAATTCCTCCGCCAGCTGTCTGGAAACCTCCCTGTGATATCCATCATCCGGATCGGAAAGTCTGGGAGCCTCCAATGTCAGATAAGTCCCCACGGGCTTTCCCATGGCTCTGGCCCCGTTTTCCGTCTCAATACACACGCGGGTGACGCGGATGTCCCGTTCCTCGTCGTAGGACTCCTCAATGGCCACTCCCCGGATCTCCACACCGTCCTCCTCGAAACTCTCCCTGGCCTCCAGCGCCAGATCTGTCCGAATCTGAAATCGTTCCACTCTCCTTTTCTCCTATTCCGCTGTTTTCTTGTAGCAGCTCGGCCTGCGCCGCTGCTGACCGGCCGAACTGCTGCGTTTCTTTTATTTTCTCTTATTTTTTCGGAATTATGTATTGACAGAACGTCTTTCCTGACATAAAATAAATGAGTATGTTTGGATGAGCCAAACAATGGCATGTTTTGTTAAGACGTCCGTGTCCGGCTTTCACAGAGCATGTACAGATAAATCTAAAAAGATAAAATGAAATAAATAATTTGGAGGTGTACGGGTTGGCTAATATTAAGTCTGCAAAAAAGAGAATTCTGGTAGCTGAAACAAGAGCCGCAAGAAATAAGGCAATTAAATCTGAGGTTAAGACCGCAATTAAGAAGGTGGATGCTGCAATTGCCGCAAAGGATATTGAGACCGCAAAGGCAAATCTCAGAGCTGCAATTGCAACCATGAACAAGGCGACTTCAAAGGGAGTGTATCACAAGAATACCACTTCCAGAAAGATCTCTCGTTTAACCAAGGCTGTGAACAGCATCGCATAATTTTGGATTTACGATATAAAAAGGCGCCCAATACCGTCAGTTGGGTGCCTTTTTTTCTAAGATTTTAAATGCGTCCTATCCCATGCCGGATAAGGACAGAAAGAGGAAAATGGGGTAGACATTATGAAAATGCTTGCGGAGGATATTAAAAACGGAACCTTCAAAGCCTCCTATCTTCTCTACGGCGAGGAATCCTATCTGCGCAGCCAATATCGAAACCGCCTGACAAATGTGTTGATTGACCCGGCGGATACCATGAACCTCTCTCGCTTTGAGGGAAAAGGCATTCATCCTGAGGAGATCATCGATCTGGCCGAAACTCTGCCCTTCTTTGCTCCCCGGCGTGTGATTCTCGTGGAAAACAGCGAATTTTTCAAGACAAAATGCGACAGACTGGCGGATTATCTGCCCTCCATGCCCGACACCACCTGCTTGATTTTTGTGGAAACGGCCGTGGATAAAAGGAACCGCCTTTTCAAGACCGTCAAGGACAGAGGGCGCGCGGTAGAATTCGCCTCCCAGGATGAGGCCACCCTGACCAAATGGATTCTCGGCATTGTAAAGCGGGAAGGAAAGCAGATCTCAAAATCCGCTCTAAGCCTTTTCTTGGAACGGGCCGGTACGGATATGGAGCACATCTCAAAGGAACTGGAAAAGCTTCTCTGCTATACCTATGAAAGAGAATCCATAACCTCCCAGGATGTGGAGGACGTCTGTACCATACTGACCTCCAATCGTATCTTTGATATGCTCCGGGCCATTGCCGAAAAAAATCAGAAGCAGGCATTGGAGCTCTATTACGATTTGCTGACTCTGAAGGAATCCCCCAGAGGAATTCTCACCCTCTTAGGCCGTCAGTTCCAGCAGCTGCTTCTTGTAAGAAGCCTGATGGCCAAGGGCTATGGTCAGCCTTCCATTGCCTCCAAGACAGGCATCGCCCCCTTTATTATCCGCCGTCTCATGGGACAGGCCCGTAACTTTACCGACGAGCAGCTAACGGCCGCTCTTGCGGACTGTGCAAAAGCCGTAGAGGATGTAACCGCGGGGCGGATCAATGATGTCATGAGTGTGGAGCTTCTCCTTGTTAAATACAGCCGATAGGCATAGTAAATCCTTCCGCCGTGAAGCCCCGGCCGCTGCTGCGTATGGTAACAGCTCCCTGACCTGTAGTAGTAAGTACCTCGCTCCCTGACCGGAAAAGACGTTCCAGGGTTTCCTCATGGGGATGTCCATAGGAATTGTCCTTTCCGCAGGAAATCAGCGTTAATTCCGGCCTCACCTCTTTCAGCCACTCCCCGGAAGTGGAAAATCGTGAACCGTGATGTCCTGCCTTTAAAATGCTGCAGTTTATCTTTTCTTTTTGCATTAAAATCTCTTTTTCTCCCTCTTCCTCCAAATCTCCTGTCAAAAGCATGGAAAATTCTCCATAGGTCAGCCGCAATACAAGGGAGCCTGCATTTTTATCCTTATAAACATTTCCTTTTGCAGGATGAAGACAGGTAAGTCTTGTACTTTTATCCTCCAAAACGCTTCCTGCCCCTATCTCTTTTACGGATATGCCGACTTTTTCCGCCAGCTCCTTTAACCGAAGTCCCGGCTCCTCCTCCATGGACTGCCCCGAAAGCAGCAGCGTCCCGATCCGGATACCCCCGGGCTTTGCCGCCTGGATAATCAGTTCCTCTATGCCGGAGATGTGATCGCCGTCCGTGTGCGTCACCAGCACATAGTCCAGGATTCCCGTCCCCTGTTCCTTTAAAAAGGGCAGAATACGGTAGCGTCCCACCTGTTTCACATCACTGCTTCCTCCGTCAATGAGACAGGTGGTTCCCTCCGCTGTCCGAAGAAACAGCCCGTCGCCCTGTCCCACATCCAGCATGGTAAAGGACAGCCCCCTGTGAAACCGCAGCGACAGGCATACGCACAACAATGCAGCCGCTGTGATTGCTGCTCCTTTTTGCAGATTCTCTTTTCTTATTCTCCGATGACGTTCATCCTCCGTTTCTTCTTTTTCTTCCTCACCTTTTGCCGTTCGGGAACACAGCTGCCACTTATCACTCTCCCGTCCCCGGCTTCTCCAAAGTACAAAGCCGCAGATTCCGCCATAATACAATAGCATCTGCCAAAGCTCCGGCCTGCCGCAGACGATCACGGCTCCCGGGAGACGAAGAGTCTGACTGCCTAGCCACTCATAAAGGCCCGCTATCAGCCGGCAGAAAAAGGCGGGAATCCCCGCAAGCTTCCAGGACAGAAGGCTTAAGAAAAGAGCCCCTATTCCGCAGATCATCAAAACTCCCATCAGGGGTATCACAAGTAAATTCAAAAACACGGAATAGAGAGGGAATTCATAGTAGAACCACTGAATCAGCGGAAGTGTAAAAAGCTGAATGGAAAGACTTAAGAGAAAGGCTCCTCCCGGCTTGCTTTTAACCTTAACAAGACTTGCGGCGGCCGGATAGAGCAATCCCACTCCCAGCACCGCACCAAAGGAAAGAAGAAAGGAAGCGCTTCGCACATGCAGAGGCTGTTCCAACAAAAGGAGCAGGGCCGACACCCCCAGAGCACTCAGCATATCATAGCTTCGCCCAAAAAGATCCGCCGCCACGGCCAGTGCGAACATTGTAACCGCCCGTGCCGTAGACACGCTCATCCCCGTCATTCCTCCGTATAGAAGCACCAGCAGCAGGCCCGTGCTCCCGGACACACCGTAAGAGCATCCCCGCTTTCGCAGAAAGCGGTACAATCTCATACCTACAATGGAAATATGTAATCCGGAAATGGCCAGCAGATGAGACATGCCGCTTTTCTGGTAAATATCCTTCGTGTCCTCCTCCAGATCCGTTTTATCTCCCAAAAGCATGGCCCGCAGCAGGCCGCTCCTTTCCTCGCCGAACAGCCGATCACAGCGGATGCTCAGATCCTCCCTTAATCTTCGGAGAAGCTCTCCCGGCCAAAAACAGCCGTCTTTTATCAGCGAAGCATTCTTTGCACGGCACAAGTGGGTTACATGCTGTGTCCGATAATAGAGAAGGGAATCAAATTGTCCCGGATTGGTTGGCGCCTCCGGCTCCCAGATACGGTAGGGAGGCTCTATTCGTATGGTATTGCCGATAGAAAATGGCTGCTCGGCATCGAAGTATATCAGAAGAATTCCTTTATCCGAAAGGTAAGAATGTGTCAGATAGACTGCCTGTCCGTCCTCCCTGGGTTCTATTTTGCATATTTTCCCGGTCAGACCCTCCGCCGGCTTCCTGCACTCCGGGAGGGATTTTTCCATCCACAGCCCGGAAGGCAGAAGCATCAGCAGAAGAACCGCGGCCAGCACAGTCACGCACAGAGGCCGTTTTTTTATCATCCTTCAGGTTTCCTCAATCAAATCCAAATTGCGTTCAAATATGGTTTCAAACCGGATGCTCTCCTGGTAAGTAATATTCGTCTCGCCGTTAATCAGAATCTGCACCTTGCTGATCCCCGGAATCTCCGTAAGGGAATTCACAATGGAATATACTGGGATTTGCTCCAGAACATCATAGCCCTGGCCTAAAAATCTGTCATCCAGATTTACATAACAGATTCCGTCCTTGGTTGCAACGCTGACAATCTTGGTATCGGCCGGAATTGTCGGGTAAGCATCCTTTGTAATGGGACCCTTGATCAGCCGCTCCACCACCAGCTTCTCTATGGACATATTGCTGCTGTAGCGAATCTCCACACGCTCTCCCACCAGACCATCTCCCGTGTCATTTGCGAAGTACAATTGCAGCGTTGTCTTTGTATAGGTATTGATCTCATTGCCCGCATTTTCTACAAAGCTCTCCTCATTCAGAGAGCCGATTGGAATCTCATTGGAATCCATCAGCGGCGTGTCCTCCACCAGAAAAGACACATTCTCCACCTCCGGAATCTGACACAGCGTACGGACAATGGCTGCCCGACAAAGAATCTCGTACAGCGGTTTCATCTCCAGATAAGTATGATCAAACTGCAGGGACAGCTGCCCCTTTTCCAGGGTATAATCCAAAAGGGCTACATTAGCCGGAATGGCGGGCTTTTCCTCCGGATCCCCGGAGGTCTCCCTTAAGCATTCCAGAAATTCCCCCATCAGCTCCTCCGTTGTCACTCCTTCCGGCCGATAGCTTCTTGCCACCACAGCCGTTTCCTCTTTATTGATATAATAAATTCGGTAGCCGGTCTCCTCCTCTTTCGGCCGCTCGCGCTTTTTTTCACACCCGGCAAGGGCTGATGCCACAAGCAGAAGAACGGCTAATATCCAAACCCTTCCGTTTATTTTCATAGGCTTTCTCCCAAATCTGATATACCGGTCTAGGCAATATAATTTAAAGGAATCCGTACGGAAAAGGTAGTTCCCTCTCCCACATGGCTTGTCACCTTGACGGCTCCTTTATGAACCTGTATGGCGCTTCTGGTAATGGCGAGCCCCAGGCCTGTCCCGTCTATCTCATTGGAGTGAGATTTGTCCACCCGGTAAAAGCGCTCAAAAATAAAATTCAGCGACTCCTCTGGTATCCCCATGCCGGAATCCATAACTTTTACATAGAAAAACTTATGATCCGCATCCAGAGACACATGGACCCAGCCGTTTTCCCTGTTATATTTCACCGCATTTTCCATAAGATTCGTAAAGGCCAGGGACAAGCGTCCCGCGTCCACCTCCGCCGTCACCGGCCGGAAGCTCTCCAGCACCATCTCAATATTTTTCCTGGAAGCAATGGGCCGCAGGCGCTTTAAAATCAGCTCCAGCAGATCATTGATATCCACCGGCTCAATATTGAGATTTGCCGCCTTCTTATCCATCTTCACCAGTGACAGGAGATCGGTAATAATCTTATTTTCCCGTTCGATTTCCTCCGCAATATCACTCATAAATTCCTGATAAAGCTCAAGCGGCGCTTCCTCCTGGGCAAGTAAAGAATCCGCCAGCACCTTCATAGAGGTCAATGGCGTCTTCAGCTCATGGGACACATTGGACACAAATTCCTGACGGGATTCATCCAGCACACGCATCTGATTGACAATCTTATTAAATTCCTCAGAAATCTCCTCTGTCTCCGTATAAGCCTTTATCTTCAAATCCTCCGTGGAATGTCCTTCCGCAATCTCCCTTAAGGAAAGCACCATACGATGAAAAGGACGTCCCAAAAAGTAGGAAAGAAGAATGGAGGAGGTCAGAACCAGCACGCCGCAGATAAGCACAAAAATCAGGGCGTTGCCCGTGAGCACATCCAGATTGTCCCAGATGCTGTCCGTGGATACGCTCACCAGAAGTACCCCGATAATCTTCTGGGTATCTGCCTCCTGAATGGGCACTGTCATCTCAATGTAACGCTTATTGGAAAGCTGATTGGTCGTCTTCCCCTGAAAGCAGCGGATAACCTCTTCGGAGACCACCAGTTTTCCTTCTATTAACTCGTAAGTATCCCTTATAACCTTAAAATTCTGATCAATCACAATGATACGGCCGTCGTACAGATTGGAAAGCTGGGCCAGCTCTCCCCCTATCAGCTCTGATGAGGGGTCCTTAAGGTAATTATAGCTGACCAGCTGATTTGATAAAATCCTGCACTGATTCTGCACATCCGTGCTTCGGACCGTGATAGCCCTTTCCCGGTAACTGTCCAGCACTCCGTAAGCCACAATCAGCATAGGAATCCAGCCGGCCAAAAGCATTGCCAGAAATATCCGGGCCTTCAGACTTTTCAGATATGTAATTAAAACTCTATGCTTGGAAATAATAGCCCACTCCCCACTTTGTATGAACATACTTCGGTTCACTTGGATTTGTCTCAATCTTCTCCCGCAGGCGGCGGATATGCACATCCACAGTTCTCACATCACCCGGATATTCATACCCCCACACGGTATTCAAAAGGCTCTCGCGGCCATATACCTTGCCCGGATTCAAAGCCATCAGCTCCAGAAGATCGAACTCCTTTGCGGTCAGGTTGATCTCCTTACCGGCTATAAACAGACGGCGGCTCTCCAGATCCATCCGAAGCTCCGACGCCTCCACAATCTTTCCCTGAGTTCCCTTCTCTGGCCGACCGGTCCGCCGCATAATTGCCTTGATACGGGCCTTTATTTCCAGAATGTTAAAGGGCTTTGTAATATAATCGTCGGCCCCGTACTCCAGACCGAGGATCTTATCCATATCGTCTCCCTTGGCAGTCAGCATAACAACAGGCACATTGGAAAATTCACGAATCTGCTGGCACACCTCGAAGCCGTCCATCTTCGGAAGCATCACATCCAAAAGGATCATATCGTATTCTTTACTTCGGGCGTACTCCAAGGCTTCTTCTCCGTCATAGGCGCAGTCCACTTCCATGCCGTCCTGCTCCAGACTGAAGCGCAGTCCCTTTACAATCAGCTTTTCATCGTCAACAACCAATACCTTTTTTGCCATCTTTTTCTGCCTCTTTCACACTGTAATCTGATCTTTGATTTTTTCAAAAACCCGTTCCTTAATTCCGGGAATCTGCATGAGATCTTCCTTTGTCCGGAAACCTCCGTTTTGTTCCCGGTAGTCAAGGATATCTTCCGCCTTGGATTCTCCGATGCCCGTAAGCGTCATAAGCTGCTCTTTTGCGGCCGTATTGAGATTCACAAGGCCGCCCTCCTGCTGCTCTTGCTGCTCCTTGAGAGCCTTTGCGTCTTCCCTGGAGGGCACCTCTATCTTCTGCCCGTCCGTCATATGCCCGGCCAGGTTCAAAAAGGTATCGGCAGCCTCCTCCGTCATACCGCCGGCAGCCTCTACCGCCTCCCCGATACGGGACGAAGCCGGCAGCTCATAGACTCCGGGAGCCTCCACTTCGCCGCAGACATAAACGCAAATCAGCCCCGGCTCCTGTGCCTCTGCCGGATTGCCGTCCTCCCGGGTCTCCAAAGGCTCCGTCTGAAAAGCTTCCTCCGAAGCCTCAGCCTTCTGTGTCCCGCTGCTGTCATACAGCAGCGCCTTTTTCTCACAGCCCGTACAAAACAAAAGCTGTAAAACAGCCAAAGCACATAAAATAATTCTTATCCCTTTCATCATTCCCCTATCCTTCCTGCCGGACCGGGGACCCCTCTGATGCGGATAATATTAGTGTAGCCGATTTCGGAAATGATTACAACCTTTTTTTATTCCCACTTGAACAGAACAACGCCTGCGATGGCGATGGCCATTCCCAGGAGCTTCCGCCACTCAAAGGCTGTCCTCTCCACCCCGAAGACACCGAATATTTCTATCAGGTACGCCACAATCAACTGAGAAATCACAATGAGCATTACAGCCTTGGCAGGTCCCAAGCTGTCCATGCTTTGAATCACGGTAAAGGTGATAAAGGCGCCGATTACGCCTCCCAAGAGCATATATTTCGGGCTTACCTGAAAGACGTTCATCAAATTCTCCCTGTCACGCAGCGCCCACACCGCCAGGCAGGTAAGAAGGGCGGAAAGCTGCACCCAGCTTGCGGACGCCCACATACTGCTGCTCTTTGTCACCTCTGTGTTGAATACTCCCTGAATACTCATAAGCGCCCCGGATATCAGGGCAATAAAAATTCCAATCATAGAAAAAGCCTCCTTCGGTCTCATTGTCCTTTGTACCAATAGCTTTCCCTATCATTGGAATAATTATGTTACTCGTTTTCTTCCGTCTGAAGCTGGGCGTGTATCATCTGATTCACGGACTCAATCTCCGCTCCCACTTCATTTCCCCGCCAGATATTGGCAAAGGCAATCTCCATCTGAATCCAGTAATTGGACAGATCCGTAAGCTTCGGAACCTCCACGGAATCCTCATACTGGGCAAACAGCAGGTTCATTTCCTCATTGGCATAGCTGACGCCCATTTTTACCGGCATCTTATTTGCCATCGTATACAGAGCATCCACCTTATCATAAGTCAGATATTTTGCAAATTCCTTTGCCAGCTCCCGCTCGCCGGAGTAGGCGTTGACCACCACGGAATTTGTTACGGACAATCCCTTTGTATGAAGCTCTCCCGTCAGATCCGGCACCCGGGCAATTCCGTAAAAATAGCCGTTGTCCGCCGGCTCCTCCTCCGGCGGGGCTTCCTCCGAAGCCTCCTCTCCCGCTTCTCCTTCTTCCGTGGTCTCTCCGTCTTCCGCCTCCTGCGCCTCTTCCTGCTGAACCTGGTACACGGTTCCCTCCGCAATGGCCGCATCCAGCCTTGCCACGGCATCCGTCTTGGCTATGGTGTAGATAATCTTTCCGTCAATAAACTCCTGAATCACATTCTCTGTCGTTACTTCGTCCGCGTCAATGGCAAAGAAGGCATTGAGACTTTGATAATATTCCAGACAGCGGACAATCTCCTCTGCGGAAAGATCCACCTCCGCCTTGTTGTCCCCTGTGGCTCCTCCCAGATTCACATAATCAGCAATAAAAAAGAAATTAAAGAAAATATCGGCCACATTCCATTTGAAAATGCTTTCTACCCTTTCCGTACTGGCGCCGCCCTCAAAATTATCCGCATAGGCCAATATCTCGTCAATAGTTGCCGGGGCCGCGTCCGTATAGCTCTTGTTATACAGCAGGAAGCAGGTTTCAAAGTAGAAGGGATAAGCCATCAGCTTTCCCCCGCAGGTAGCGGCGTCCAGAGCCTTCTGCGGAAAGGAGTCCTCAAGCTCCCGCGCCGAAAAGCTGTCATTCTCTACGGCCAGGCCGGACAGACGCGCTTTCTCCAAAAGCTCGCTGGAGGTAATAAAGAGATCCGGTCCCCCCAGGTCGGAAATGCTGGCCGTATTGATATGCTCAATATAATCTACGGCCGTAACCAATTGAAGCGTAACCTCCACATGATGCCTTGCCTCAAATTCCGCGGCCGCCTCTACCAGATAGGCGTTCAGCTTATCATCCGTGTACCAGAGCGTCAAGCCCTTTTCCTCCTCTGCCGCTTCTCCCTCCTCCAGAGCTTTAAGCCGCTCCTGGTGATAAGAGGCCGCCACCTGGATCATCTGGAAAAACACCAGCAGTACGCAGAAAACCGCAAAAGCCCTTCGATATATCTTCTGTCTCATAAATACTTCCTTTTCTATTCTAAAAAGCCCTGATTAGCTTCTCAATCATCTCATCCACATGCTGTTTCTCAATAATGAGCGGCGGCACCAGACGCAGAACATTGTTCCCTGCCGTGATGACCAGAAGGCCCATTTCCTGTGATTTTACCACAATTTCGCTCACAGGTCTACCCTGAATTGCCAGGCCCTGGATAAGACCCTTTCCTCTGCGCTCCTCAATAAAGTCATACCTTTCCGCCAGTTCGTCAAGCCGTTCGGTCAGATACGCGCCTGCTTCACGCACATGCTCCACGATTCCGTCCCTCTCAAAGAGATCAAGAACCGTACTCACCGCCGCGCATGCAAAGGGATTGCCGCCGTAGGTGGTTCCATGATCTCCCGGAGCCAGGGAGCCGTTCGCCGCCTTCTCATCCAGTACAAAAGCGCCAACCGGAACGCCGCAGCCAAGAGCCTTGGCGCAGGTCATCACATTGGGCTTCACGCCATACTCCTGCCATGCAAACATATGGCCGGTACGCCCCATGCCGCACTGGATTTCATCCAGAATCAGCAGGATATCATGCTCCTCACAGAGCGCCTTTACACCCTTTAAAAATTCCTCTGTGGCCGGGTAAATGCCGCCCTCTCCCTGAATCGTCTCCAGGATAATGCCGCAGGTCCGCTCCGTAATCTGGGCGCGAACGCTCTCCAAATCATTATAGTTCGCAAACCTGATACCGCCAATCAATGGCCGGAACGGCGCCTGATAAGCCTCATTGCCCGTGACAGACAGGGCTCCCATGCTTCTTCCGTGGAAGGAGTGTCTCATGGCAATGATCTCATGATCATCCCGCCTGTCCTTCAGCCAGGCGTATTTTCTCGCCGTCTTCAAGGCTCCCTCAATGGCCTCGGTTCCGCTGTTGGTAAAGAACACCTTGCTCATGCCGCTGGCCTTCGTAAGCTTTTCGGCCGCCTCCATAGCCGGGATATTGTAAAAAAGATTGGAGGTATGCATAAGTTTATCAATCTGGGCCTTTAAGGCTTCGTCGTAACCGGGGTAATGATAACCAAGCCCTTGTACGGCAATCCCCGCCGCAAAGTCCAGATATTGCTTCCCCTCCGTATCATACAGATAAACGCCCTCTCCCTTTTCCAAAACAAGGGGATAGCGGTTGTAGGTATGTAAAACGGCTTCCTCCGCCCGCTTCATAATTGTCTCTTTATTTTCCGTCATAATAATTACACTCCCCCTCGCTCAGCATTGCCGTACCGATTCCCTTGTTGGTAAAGATCTCCAGAAGCAGGCAATGTGCAATCCGGCCGTCCAAAATATGCACCCTGGAAACGCCGTTCTCAATGGCCTCAATGCAGTTATTGAGCTTGGGCAGCATACCGCCTCCAATGGTTCCTCCGCCTATCAGCTTGCGGGCCTCCTTTACGTGAAGCTCGGAAATCAGTGTGGACGGGTCCTCCGGGTCCCGGTAAACTCCCTCGATATCCGTCAGAAACGCCAGCTTTTCCGCATTGACCGCCCTGGCAATGGCACAGGCCGCGTCATCCGCATTGATATTGTAAGTATGAAAATCCTTGTCCATTCCCACCGGGCACACAATGGGAAGGAAGTCTTTTTCCAGAAGATCGTAAAGAATCTTGGGATTTACCTCCGTGATCTCTCCCACAAAGCCAATGTCCTCTCCGTCGGAATATTTCTTTTCTACTGTTAAGAGTCCGCCGTCCTTGCCGCTGATGCTTACCGCCTTTACGCCCAGCTCCTGCACCATCTGTACCAGGCTCTTTCCCACCTTGCCGAGAACCATCTCCGCAATCTCCATCGTATCCGCATCCGTTACGCGCAGGCCGTTGATAAAGTGAGGCTCCATGCCTACCTTACCTACCCAGCGGCTGATCTCCTTGCCACCGCCGTGAACGATGATGGGCTTAAAGCCTACCAGCTTCAGCAGCGTGACGTCCTTAATCACGTTGCGCTTTAGCTCTTCGTCTACCATAGCGCTGCCGCCGTATTTTACTACAATAATTTTCCGGTTGAACCGCTGGATATAAGGCAATGCCTCAATCAAGACCTCCGCCTTTTCCAGAGAACGCTTCATTTCCTCTTCTCTGCTCATTTTCATAATCTCCTCATTTTTGCTGATATGGTCCAAATTTATTATAAACGCTGACGCTGACATGTCAAGCCGAACAAATGGGCGTCAAGGCAGGATATAATAGAAAATCCTGTCCTGACGCCCATTTTTCTAGGCATCCGTTGCCCCGTATCGAAAATTTACCACTGTTGCTTTTCCGTAGGCTTCCACCATAGCCATGTATTCTTTCTCCGTAATCGTTTCTGTGCCGTCTGTGGTTTCTCTGGTATATGCAGCCGTACCTGTCTCATCATAGATTTCATACACGCCTTCCGCCATCACCAGAAAGCCTGCCTTATCCACCTCATAGCGCCGCACCTCATGGCCGCCGGCAGTGTAGAGACCTGATTTGTCATAAGCTATGGGATAGGCGGTACCCAGGCTTTCCAATGTTCCAATCTTTTTTGCTTCTCCATCCTCTCCCTCATAGTAAACATCACAGAAAATCGACGCCTGATTCCCGTTTTTGTCATCATATGTCTGATCAGAGGTCAGCAGGACAGAATGCTTCGCTCCAATCTCTACGATTGCAAAGAGTTCATCATCACCCAAGCCTGCTACCGCCTTCCCCAGCGCCTCGATATCATCGGTTTTTTTGCCGCATGCAAAAGCCATGCAGATCAGAATCCCTGCCAATACGGCTGCAATGCATTTTTTTATTCCTGCCATACGCTTCTTCTCTCTCATTTCAATCCCTTTCTTTCCATTTCTATTTTCCTGCCAGGTTATCCGTGCAAAAAAATTACCCGGCTACCTTTTTCCGTTTCTGTTCTTGATTACATAACACAGGCACAGCAATAGCCCTATCACGCCTGCGCCCACGGAAGGTATCAGAAACCTTGCAAAATTCACGGGCGCATAAGCATAGCTGCCGACGGCAATATAGCGGTACAGCATATATTGGGTGCTGTATGTAATATCGCTCAGAGCCGTTACAAAGATAATTCCAAGGGCGCTTACCATAAGAAATATCAGGCCGCTCACCAGCAGCAGGGTCATTCTCCGGTTGTGAAGATTGATTTCCATGAGATCTTCCAAAGTTATTTTTTCATGCCGCTCCGTCATGCTTTCCTCCTCTTTAAGCACAAGCTCGTCTAAGGACAGCTGGAATATCCGGCAGATTCGAACCATACTCTCCAGGTCCGGCATCGTCGTATCGGATTCCCATTTGGAAATGGTCTGTCTGGAAACATTCAATTTCTCCGCCAGCTGTTCCTGCGTCATCCCTGACAGCTTCCGCAATTGATGAATTTGATTTCCAAGTTGCACTGCTTTGTCCTCCTGTTTTTTGTTCCACACCTTTCAGCCTGTACCGGTGGAGAAAAATCTCCGGCTGCAAAAGAGATATCTCTAAAACGAACCGGCGCCGTCTAAAAGATGCTGTGTGAAAATCCTATCTGAAATCTGTCTGTTTTTCTATCAACAAAGGCTGACATTCCCGCTCCGAATGATAACATGAAAGAAAAACACGATAAAAAGTACGTTTAAATCAACTTTAAAAGAGCCTTGATAACTGAAAGGTCAGTTCCCAATGAACTGACCCTTCCTCACACGTTTCTTATCTATTCCATTACGACCGATAGTCCGCATTGATCTTCACATAGTCATAGGTGAGATCGCACCCCCAGGCCGTAGCAGAGGCATCACCCATCTTCACATCCGCAATCGCCGTCACCTCCGGTTCGGACAGGATTCGGGTGGCCTCCTCCTCGCTGTAATCCACCGCAACGCCATTTTCGATAATCTGAATCCGTCCGGCTGCGCTCTCAAAGAACAGATCCACCTTCTCCGGATCAAACTCCACGCCGGAATAACCCATAGCACAGAGAATCCGTCCCCAATTCGCGTCATGGCCATAGACGGCTGCCTTCACCAGACTGGAGGTCACTACAGATTTACTTAATGTCACCGCATCTGCCTTTGTCTCTGCGCCTACAATCTTTACCTCAAAGAGAGCCGTCGCTCCCTCGCCGTCTCCCGCCATTTTCTTTGCCAGATAAGTATTCACCGTGTTCAAAGCTGCCGCAAAAAGTCCGTAATCCTCATTTTCTTTTGTAATCTGCGGATTCTTTGCCGCTCCGTTGGCAAGTACCAGCAAGGTATCATTGGTGGAAGTATCTCCGTCCACGGAAATCATATTGAAGGTATCCTTCACATCTTCACTCACGGCTTTTTGAAGCATTTCTTTGGAAATACAGACATCCGTAGTTACAAAGGCAAGCATGGTGCACATATTGGGATGGATCATGCCGGACCCCTTGCACATGCCGCCGATGGTCACGGTTTTTCCTCCCAGTTCTACCTGTACCGCAATCTCCTTATGTACGGTATCCGTAGTCATAATAGCCTTGGCCGCCGCCGTTCCATGCTCCGCGGTGCCGCCCTTTGCTTCCTTCAGTAATGCAATTCCCTTTTTTAACCGGTCAATGGGCAGCTGCATGCCAATCACGCCTGTGGAAGCCACCAGGACTGCATCCTCAGGAATATTCAGCGCCTTTGCGCACTCCTCAGCCGTCTCTTTGCAATAGCCGTATCCTTCCGCTCCCGTACAGGCATTGGCTATCCCGGAATTAACCACAACCGCCTGTGCAAAGGGAGATTCCGCCACAATCTTCTGATCCCATTTCACCGGAGCCGCTTTTACAACATTGCTGGTAAAGGTTCCGGCTGCCTGACAGGGCGTTTGGCTGTAAATAAGAGCCATATCCGTGCGTCCCTTATATTTAATCTCCGCCGCTGCAGCCGCTGCCTCAAAGCCCTTAGCCGCCGTGACGCCGCCCTCTATGATATTTACCTTTCCAATCCTGTTTTCCATAATCCCACTCTCCATTTTATTCATATTCTCCTCTTTAACAGCCTTGTCCTTATCCGCCAGCTTCACGTTTTCACATAAGTCATGCTTGTATCAAAATTGACTTTCCGATAAAACAGCGTCTCAATCTCCTCAAAGCTTAAGCCCTCAATCCCAAGTATCCACATTATCTTTGTAAACACAGCCTCCAGGGTCATATCATAAGCCTCCAAAAACCGAAACCGTTCCCGAATCCGCTTACCCACCTCATATACATCCACATCACTTCCCTCGTAAGTAACCTGGGTGGTCATAATCAGAATCTTCTCCCCCGGCTCATACCGGCTTAACTGCCGGAAAAATTCCTCCGCAATGCTGTCCGGTATTCCTCCCACCCCGAAGCTTTCCACGATCACACAGTCAAATTCCTGAAAAATAGGCTTTAAAATCTGCGGCTGCATTCCCGGAATCAGCTTCAGGAGAAACACCCTCGGATGTACCCGATGATAAAATACCGGCGGCTCCAAAGGCAGCTCCTCTCTTACATAGCGGATCACCCTCCCGTTCCGAACCACTCCCAGAACAGGAAAATTAATACTGGTAAACGCATCAAAGCTAAAGCTTTTTACCTTTTTTGCCCGTGTGCCTGCAATTATCTGTCCGTTAAATACAATCTGCACTCCGTGGCAGTCCTCATTCATAGCCGCCGCAATACTGTCTCTTAAATTTCGCTTGGCGTCCGTGATTTCCTGCGTAATGGGCTTCTGGGAACCGGTAAGCACTATGGGCTTTCCGGGATTCTGAATGAGATAAGATAGCGCTCCTGCCGTGTAGGCCATCGTATCCGTGCCATGGCAGATTACAAATCCGTCGTACTGCTTATAATGGGCCTCAACGGCCTCCTCAAGCTTCAGCCAGTGCGCCCAGGTCATATTGGTGCTGTCCAGGCTGCATACCTCCAGAGTATCGATCCGGCAACTTTCCCGCAGATCCTCCAAGCCCTTCAGAAGCTCATCTGCGCGAAGGGCCGGTGCAAGGCCGCGATCCGTGGGAGCGGAGGCAATGGTGCCTCCTGTGGTCAGCATCAGAATCCTTTTCTTTTCTTTCATAGTGAATCCTCTTAATTTGTATACTATGCCGAACCGGAGGCAGACGGCTATCTCCGCCCGATGCCTGCGGACTATTTATTAAATTCCTCAATATTCCTTTCATTCAGCACAAAATCATAATAATTCAAATCCTGCCGTTTTGTCCAGCCTATACGGTTCCAAAATGCATTTCCAATATCATTTTTTGTAAATGCTATCAGAGATACCTTGCTGATTTCCTCCTTTTTCAAGGCATTCATGGCATACACCACCATAGCCTTTCCGATACCGCGCATCCGACAGTCCCGATGAACACACACATGGTAGAGGCATCCCCGGCGTCCATCATGGCCGCAGAGAATACTTCCCACCACACGGCCATCCTCCAGAGCTACCACACTGGTATCCGGATTCCGGCGCAGAAAACGCTCCACACCAATCCGGGAATCGTCTATGCTCCGAATCGCGAAACCCTTAATGGTCATCCAGAGCTCGTACACACCGTCATAATCTTCGATTGTCATTGTTCGGATTGTCATCATCTTCATCCGTTCCTTTCTGACAGATACTCTGTTTCTACGGGAACATAGGTATCAGCTCCAGGCCCTCGCTCTCCTTAATTCCAAACATCAGATTCATATTCTGAACGGCCTGCCCTGCGGCGCCCTTTACCAGATTGTCCATGGCGCCCATCATAATAATGCGGCTTGTCCTGGGATCAATTTTAAAATTCACATCCACATAATTGCTGCCTTCCACCCATTTTGTCTGCGGGCATACATCCTTTTCAAGGACGCGCACAAACCGCTCTGCGGCATAATATTTGTCATAAACCGCTTTTACTTCCTCATAGGATACTTCTTTTTTCAGGGAAGCGTAGGCCGTAATCAGAATTCCGCGGTTTATAGGCGCCAAATGAGGTGTAAAGTTGATCAGTACCGGCTCTCCGGCCGCATAACCCAGCTGCTCCTCAATCTCAGGCGTGTGGCGGTGGGAGGCAACACCGTAAGCCTTGATATTTTCATTGACCTCGCAGAAAAGATTGTCCACCTTGGCCCCCCGGCCTGCCCCGGAGGTTCCCGACTTGGCATCCACAATAATTGTATTGGGATCAATCAGCCTTTCCTTTAATAAGGGATAAATGGAAAGGGTGGTACAGGTGGGGTAACAGCCGGGATTGGCGATCAGCCGGGCTGCCTTCACCGCCTCCCGGTTGATCTCGCAGAGGCCGTATACGGCCTCCTTGATATAGCGGGGCGTGGGATGAGTGATGCCATACCATTTTTCGTACACCTCCACATCCTTGATTCGAAAGTCCGCGCTCAGATCCACAATCTTCGTTCGTGATAAAATTTCGTCATTTACAAGGGACGCGCACAAGCCCTGAGGTGTGGCTGTGAAAATAACGTCCACCTGCCCGGACAATTCCTCCATATTATCATCCAGGCACTTGTCCTCTATGATTTGAAACATATTCTGATAGACGGACGCATATTTTTTATCTATGTAGCTTCTGGAACCGTACCATTTGATCTCCGCCTCCCTATGGCCTGTCAAAAGCCGCACCAGCTCGGCGCCTGCATACCCGGTTGCTCCGATAATTCCTGCTTTTATCATAATCTCCTCTTTCCTCTCTGCTTTTGAATGAAATAAATGCTTATGTATTATTATTCATATTTATTGCATATATTATCACTTTGCTCCATAAAATTCAAGCTAATTTTTATTTTTATACAGTTCTGATATATTTAAGGACATTTACCCGAAAATTTTTCTCTTTTTATGCCTCCGGCTCTCCCTGCTTCCACTCAAGGATTGCCTGAAGTCTTTCTCCCACCTTTCGCTCCTGCCCTTCCGCCGTCGGATGATAATAGCGCCTGCCGGCCAAAGCGTCGGGCAGGCACTCCATCCGGCTCAGCTTTTCTTCCGTATCATGAGCATAAATATACCCCTCTCCGTAATGAAGATCCTTCAGCAGCTTTGTGGGCGCATTGCAGATCTGCAAGGGCACCGGCTCCGCAGGCAGCTTGCGTACATCCTCCTTACAGGCTTCGCAGGCCCGGTAAAGGGCATTGGACTTGGGCGCCATGGAAAGATACACCACCGCGTGTGTCAGATGCACATCACATTCCGGCATTCCCAAAAAGTGACATGCCTGGTAAACGGATACGGCCAGAGGAAGTGCCTGGGAATCCGCCATTCCCACATCTTCGCTGGCAAAGCGTATCAGCCTTCTTGCAATGTACAAAGGATTCTCTCCCCCGTACAGCATCCGGTGCATCCAGTAAAGGGCCGCATCGGCATCACTGTTGCGCATGGACTTGTGGAGAGCGGAAATAATATTGTAGTGCTCCTCCCCATTTTTATCATATAGAAGGGAACGCCGGTTCATGCACTGGGCAAGAAGCTCCTCGTCGATTACCAGCACGCCCTCCTCATTCATTCTTCCATTGAGAACCGCCATTTCCAGGGTATTAAGGGCTGTCCGGGCGTCGCCATTGGCAAAGCGGGCAATGGCATGAAGATGTGTTTCTTCTATTAATAAGTCCAGATTGCCGAAACCCCTGGGGCTTTTCAGTGAATGACGGAGAAGGGCTGTCAAATCCTCTTCCTCCAGTGCTTTTAAGATAAAGACCTTACACCGGGACAAAAGGGCGGAATTAATCTCAAAGGAAGGATTCTCCGTTGTGGCGCCTACCAGAACAATGCTCCCCTTTTCCACAAAGGGCAAAAAGGCATCCTGCTGGGCCTTGTTGAAACGGTGAATCTCATCGGTAAACAAAAGGGTGCGGATTCCCATCTTTCTGTTCTGTTCCGCCTGGTTCATAACCTCCTTTACCTCTTTGATGCCGCTTGTTACCGCACTGAATTCCACAAACTCCGCCCGTGTCTGCCTGGCTATGATTCTCGCCAGAGTGGTCTTTCCCACGCCGGGAGGGCCCCAGAAGATCATGGAGGATACCTGGTCCGTCTCAATCAGTCTCCGCAGAATTTTTCCTTCTCCAATCAGATGCTTCTGCCCCACATATTCATCCAGACTCTCCGGACGAAGCCTGCTGGCCAAAGGCGCGCTCTTTTCCCTGTCGTCAAATAAGCTTAACTGTTCCATCATTATGTTATCGCCTGCCCCTTTCTTTGGGTTATCTTTCTGCAAACATATGTTTCCCCCATCATACTACATTTTGGGATGTGTTACAAGGCATTTGTTTCTTATTCCGCATACCTCGGCAGACATTGTATTACTGGTCACTCTGCGGCCGGCAACGACATTGTACCAGTTCTCTCTCCGGCTGGCAAACAGGCATTTTTCAGGGAAATCGTAAAAATTACAAATCAATTGACATCCTACTCATTACATGGTATAAATGCTAGAAGAAGATTCTTTTTTTGCATATTTTTTACATAAATTACACAAATATAGGGACAGGGAGGAACAGTGATTGGATGAAAATCAACGGCTTTCGATGCTTAAGCAATCTGTGTATCCGTCGGATGTGGTTCTGGACACCGATACCTTCAATGAGGTAGACGATCAATTCGCACTGGCATACCTGCTTCGGAATCGGGATAAGCTCCGGCTCCAGGCCGTATATGCCGCTCCCTTCCTCAATGAAAAGGCCGGGACGCCCAAGATGGGAATGGAGAAAAGCTATGATGAGATTCTCCGTATCCTCCGGCTGGCCGAAGCGCCGGAATACGAGAGCCGGGTATATCGGGGCGCAGACCATTTTCTAAAGGATCAGTATACGCCTGCGGAATCGGAGGCCGCCCTAGATCTCATAGCGCGCGCACTCCTCCATTCCAGGGAGAATCCCTTGTACGTGATCGGAATAGCGGCCGCAACGAACCTGGCTTCCGCCCTTTTACTCGAACCCGCTATTCGGGAACACATTGTGGTCATCTGGCTTGGAGGCAGCGGTTTTCACTGTCCGGAGATAGAGGAGTTCAATCTTATGGAGGATATTCCGGCGGCACAGGTGCTTTTTGACAGTGAAGTTCCCTTCGTACAGCTTCCCTGCTGGGGCGTCACAGAGCATTTCACCATAAGCCGGCCGGAGCTGGAAACCTGGCTGATCGGCAAAAATCCTCTGGCAGATTACCTGGCTTCCCATGCCATTACCTCGGTGGAAGCCTGGGCGGAAACTCCCATGTGGGCCAAAGCCATCTGGGATGTGCCGGCTGTGGCCTGGCTTCTCAATGGCGGACAGCGTTTTATGAAGGATCGGCTTATTCCCTGTCCGCAGATTACCGACAAGGGAGGCTACCGCTTTTCCGCGAACCGTCATTCTATGAAATATGTTTATCGGATTGAGCGCGATATGCTTATGACAGACTTGATTGAGCAGATTGTTAAATGATTTTCCGCTAATGGAAACGTTGATTATCTATTGATATTGAACCTCTCCGGAATATCCCCTCGGGAACCAGAGAACGGAAGAAATCCGGAGGTGTTTAAATTATATAGAAAAGAGGATAGAAATATGAGACAGGGAGCCTTAGTGTTCCAGACAGATTTCGGCATGCAGGACGGCGCAGTCAGCGCTATGTACGGCGTTGCCTACGGTGTATCACCAGATTTGAAGATTTATGACTTGACACATGGGATTGAACCCTACAACACCTGGGAGGCCAGCTACCGTCTGATTCAGACCGTAAGCTACTGGCCGGAGGGAACCGTATTTGTCTCCGTGGTAGATCCGGGAGTCGGCTCCACCCGAAGAAGCATTGTCGCCAAGACAAAGACCGGCCAGTATGTAGTAACGCCGGATAACGGCACTCTCACCTTTGTAAAACGAAACCCCGGGATCGAAGCGGCCCGAATCATTGACGAGACCACAAACCGCCGATCCGGTTCCGAGGAATCCTACACCTTCCATGGCCGGGACGTATACGCCTTTACCGGCGCAAAGCTGGCGGCCGGAAAGATCACCTTTGAGCAGGTAGGAGAGGAAATCGATCCCTCTACCATCCTGGAGCTTCCCACCATTCCGGCTAAGACAACGGAGGATGGCGGCGTGGCCGGCACCATTGATGTTCTGGATGTACGGTTCGGAAGCCTGTGGTCCAACATTCCCATTGAGCTGTTCAAAACCCTGGGCATTGCCTTCGGCGAACGGGTGGAAGTGCGGATCTCCAATGATACGCGAACCCTGTACCGGAATACCATGGTCTACGCTCACTCCTTTGCGGATGTGTATGTGGGCGAGCCTCTGGTGTATATGAACTCTCTCAACTGTATGGCAGTTGCCATCAACCAGGGAAGCTTTGCCAAAGCTTACAATATCGGAACCGGCAACAGCTGGCATATTGAGATCCGCAAAGACCCAAGAGGATAAAGGAAACAAGAAACCGATTACAAAAGGCCCGGTAAATATCCTGCCTTTGTAATATATACTTTCAATGCACTTTCAATCAAACAAGAGGGAAAAGGAGAGTTACAGATGAAAAATTTTTCAGTAAAAACAATCGTAGCAATCGGTATCGGCGCGGCGCTGTTTTTCGTGCTTAGCAGTTATGTGGCAATTCCCACGCCAGTGCCCAATCTCAAGATCAGTGTACACTATCCTGTTGTGGCCGTCATGAGCATGTTGTTCGGACCCGTAGCAGGCTTTTTGATGAGCCTTATCGGCCATTTCTTAAGCGACCTGGCAAGCGGCTGGGGTGTTTGGTGGAGCTGGATCGCAGGTTCTGCCTTCTTTGGACTGGTTATGGGTCTCTTAGGCTACAAGCTGAAGCTGTCCAAGGGCGATTTCGGTGTAAAAGGCGCAGTTATTTTCAATGTGGTACAGATTATTGCACATCTGATTGCCTGGGGCTTCATCGCTCCCGGCCTGGATATTCTCATATATGATGAGCCGGCGGAAAAAATCTTCCTCCAGGGCGCAGTCGGAAGTGTCGGAAATATCCTCTCAACAGCTATCGTAGGCACCATTTTGTGCTTCGCATATGCAGCTACCAGAGCGAAAAAGGGCTCCTTAAAAGCGGAAAAATAAATGAACGAAAAAGGCTGCCGATCTCAAAAGCCATTCTATTAAATGGCTTTCTATAAGGAGGTATATGTGAAAGAACCGATAATAAAATTTGAGGATTTCAGTTTTCAGTATGACGCCCAGGCAGAACCGACGCTGAAGCATATCAACCTTGAGATTTATCCGGGAGAAAAGCTCCTCATTGCCGGTCCCTCCGGCTGCGGCAAATCCACCCTCACTCACTGTATGAACGGCCTGATTCCCTTTGCCTACTCCGGAGAGTCCACCGGAACCCTGACTATCCGGGGCCAGGATACAAAAAATCAGAGCATCTTCGAGATATCCAAAACCATCGGTACGGTGCTCCAGGACTTGGACGGCCAGTTCATCGGCCTTACCGTGGCGGAGGACATTGCCTTTGCTCTGGAAAATGCCTGTATGGGTCAGCAGGATATGAAAAAAGAGGTACGTGAGGTGGCCCGAAAGGTTGGAATTGCCGATCATCTGGATCACTCTCCCAACGCTCTGTCCGGCGGTCAGAAGCAGCGCGTTTCTATGGCCGGCGTTATGGTAAATCAAGTGGAAATTCTTCTTTTTGACGAGCCCCTGGCCAATCTGGACCCTGCCACCGGGAAGCGCGCCATCGAGATTATTGATCAGATACAGAAAGAAACAGGCGCCACCGTAATCATTGTGGAACACCGTCTGGAGGATGTACTGTGGCGCGGCGTAGACCGAATTGTCTTGATGAAGGACGGAGAAATCGCGGCGGACCAGAGACCGGACGAGCTTCTTTCCACCAATCTTCTCCTGGAAAACGGTATCCGGGAACCCTTATACCTAACCGCTCTCAAATATGCCGGAGTAACCATTACCCCCAAGTGCCTGCCTCACAGCATCCGCAGCCTCACACTCACGGAAGAAGAAAAATCCTGTGTCCGTGACTGGTATCACAGCAGAAAAGCCAAAGGAAAAAAGGAAGCGCCGGAGATGCTTCTTCGGGCCGAGGACATTGACTTTACCTATGAAAACGGCTTCCACGCCTTAAAGGGCATCAGCGCCAGCGCCGCCAAAGGAGAGCTCCTTGCCATTGTTGGAACCAACGGCGCCGGCAAGTCCACTTTCTCCAAGGTAATCTGCGGCTTTGAAAAGCAGCAAAAAGGCACGCTCACCTTCCGGGGAGAAGATATGAAGGATTACAGCATCAAGGAACGGGCGGACCGTATCGGATACGTGATGCAGAATCCCAATCAGATGATCTGCAAAACCATGATCTTTGATGAAGTGGCTTTTGGCCTCAGGCAGCGCCATGTATCCGAGGATACCATTGCCCGAAAGGTAGACGAGGTATTGAAAATATGCGGCCTCTACCCCTTCCGGAAATGGCCCGTATCCGCCCTGAGCTTCGGACAGAAAAAACGTGTCACCATTGCTTCCATCCTTGCACTGGACCCTCAGATGATCATTCTCGATGAACCCACGGCCGGGCAGGATTACCGGCATTACACGGAAATCATGGAATTTTTAAAGGAGCTTCACAGGCGGGGAATTACGGTGGTTATGATTACCCACGATATGCATCTGATGCTGGAATATGCTCAGAGAGCCATCGTGTTTTCCGGAGGACAGGTAATCGCGGACGATACCTCCGCCAATATCCTCACCAACCCGGATATCATCAGCCGTGCAAACCTAAAGGAAACCTCTCTATACGATCTGGCCCTTTTATGCGGGATTCCGGATCCCAATGTATTTGTACAGCATTTTATTGACTATGAAGAGGAGGTGCGGGGATGATTCAGTTATTCAACTATATAGAGCGTGTTTCTCCCATTCATAGATTAACAGGAGCCTCCAAAATGGCCTGTATGCTGTGCTGGGTCCTGGCGGCTATGATTACCTTTGATACCAGGTATCTCATCCTGCTTACCGTATTTGCCCTGATCTTATTCCAGGTTTCCAAGATCCGAGTCAGCGATGTGAAGGTGATTCTCATCTTCTCCCTGGTGTTCCTGGTGATGAACAATCTTTTGATTTATCTGTTTTCACCGGAGCACGGAGTGAGTATCTACAATACCCGTACGGTGCTCTTCCGCATCGTCGGGCGTTACAGCATCACTGCCCAGCAGCTTCTCTACCATGCAAATGTGGTTTTGAAATACACAGCAACAATTCCTGTGGTAATTCTCTTTATCTCCACCACACAGCCCAGTGAATTTGCCGCTTCCTTAAATAAAATCGGCGTAAGCTACAAGGTATCCTACTCCGTTTCTCTGGCTTTGCGCTATATTCCGGATGTCCTGGACGAATTTCATGCGATTTCCCTTGCGCAGCAGGCCCGGGGCGTGGAGCTGTCCGGCAAGGAAAATCTGGTAAAACGACTGAAAGGCGCTACTGCTATTTTGATGCCTCTCATCCTCTCCAGCATGGAACGGATTGAGGTGGTGTCGAACGCTATGGAGCTTCGCTGCTTCGGCAAAGAACGCAGACGGACCTGGTATCGGGAGCGAAGATTTACAGGATTTGACTATGCCACAATGGTTTTGGGGTTTGTGCTGATTGGGATTTCCATTGCCTTACAGTTTCTAAATGGGGGGCGGTATTGGAATCCGTTTTAGCCAACAGAGCTCTTTCAAAAGGAACTGTTCACAGTTGGAGGATGTAAAAGTAAATCCGCCCCCTTTCAGCCCAGTTTGTAAATATTTATACATTTTTATTGTATATAATGTATAAAATATCACCTTTTTACAATTTTATACCTCCATCCCCTTATAAATATGTATAAAATTTCACTTGCATCTTTCCAGGTGATGTTGTATATTATTTGTCAGTGAGAAAGTCAAAGGCCGGGGCGTCCGTAAAATAAGGCAGCTCCGGATAAATACAAACTGAGGAGGATATAACTATGAAAGAAAAAGTTGTGCTGGCCTATTCCGGCGGACTGGATACTACAGCCATCATTCCCTGGCTGAAAGAACATTTTGATTATGAGGTCATCTGCTGCTGCATCGACTGCGGGCAGGGAAATGAACTTGACGGCCTGGAAGAGCGTGCAAAGCTGTCCGGCGCTTCCAAACTGTACATAGAGAATATCATCGATGAATTCTGCGACGACTACATCATGCCCTGCGTACAGGCAGGCGCCGTATACGAGAACAAATACCTTTTGGGCACCTCCATGGCCCGTCCGGTAATTGCCAAGCGTCTTGTAGAAATCGCCCGCAAGGAAGGCGCAACCGCCATCTGCCACGGCGCAACCGGCAAAGGCAACGACCAGATACGCTTCGAGCTTGGTATCAAGGCTCTCGCCCCGGATCTGACCATCATCGCCCCCTGGCGTATGACTGACGTGTGGACCATGCAGTCCCGCGAGGACGAGATCGAATACTGCCGTCAGCACGGCATCAATCTGCCCTTCGACCACAGCCAGAGCTACAGCCGCGACAGGAACCTGTGGCACATCAGCCATGAGGGCCTGGAGCTTGAGGATCCGGCCAACGAGCCAAACTACGAGCACATGCTCGTTCTCGGCGTTACCCCCGAAAAAGCTTCGGACGAAGGCGAATATATCACCATGACCTTTGAAAAAGGCATCCCCGTATCCCTGAACGGCAAGTCCATGAAGGTATCCGAGATCATCACCGAGCTTAACGCTCTGGGCGGCAAGCACGGCATCGGCATCGTAGACATCGTAGAAAACCGCGTAGTAGGCATGAAATCCCGCGGCGTATACGAAACTCCCGGCGGAACCATCCTTATGGAAGCCCACCAGCAGCTGGAAGAGCTGGTATTGGATCGCGCCACCATGGAAGTTAAAAAAGACATGGGCAACAAATTCGCCCAGATCGTATACGAGGGAAAATGGTTCACTCCCCTGCGCGAAGCAGTACAGGCTTTCGTCACCAGCACCCAGGAGTATGTAACCGGAGAAGTTAAGTTCAAGCTTTACAAGGGCAACATCATCAAAGCCGGAACCACCTCCCCCTACTCCCTGTACAACGAATCCTTGGCCTCCTTCACCACCGGCGACCTCTACGATCACCATGACGCCAGCGGCTTCATCACCCTTTTCGGGCTGCCCTTAAAGGTTCGCGCCATGAAAATGGCTGAGGCCGAAGCCTCCAAAAAATAAAAGAACTCTACACACACGGCGGAAATCCCAAAACAGATTTCCGCCGTGTGTGCGTGAACCGCCCGAACACGGAAAGCGAAAAGACTGACGGCTGATTCTGCAAAAAAGAAGCCTCCCAAAAGGAAGGCTCCCCTCATCTCTACTCCGCCGTCGCCGACTCCGTTCCCATAGAAGAAAGATACGAATCCAACGCAGAAGCATCCATCTCAATCGTTGAAGTATCCGGCCTCGTAGCCATATCATACACCGAATACCCGATCCATCCCACCAAAGCCAATGCAATAACTCCTGCACAAACCTTCGTGACAGCCTGCTTCCGTTTCTCCTTGGCCAAAATCTCTTTCCGATTCGCTTTCTCCTCTTTATAACGGTTTACCTTTTCCTGACTCATCCTGTGAAATCCTCTCTTTACCTCTCTCTTTTCCCATGCAGCGCCATCCGCCGCAACTCTGCCTTTGAGTATAACACAAAATTATGAAAAAATCATGAAAATTTTTAAAAATCCGCCAAAATCCAATTTCAACTCCAAAAAGCAGTCAGACTACCACAATAATTCCCCCGTCGCTTGCATAGAGACTGCTCACTCCCGCCGTGTCCAGAATCAGTACATCCTTCACCGCCGCATGCTTCAGAATCTCTTCCTTCACCATCTTAGCCCTCTCCGGACAATTACAATGAGAAATGGCAAGAAGCTTTTCCGCCGGATTCTTCAGATCCTTCGCAATATATTCCACCATCCTCTTAAGTGCCCTGTTAATCCCTCTGGCCTGGTCAAGCTGGCAGATCGTGCCTATGGGTGTAGCCGCCATAACCGGTTTAATATTTAATGCATTCGCCACAAATGCCTTCAGATTGCTGAGACGGCCATTTTTGCGGAGAGCCTCCAGAGATTCCAGAACAAAATACGTATTCTGCCCTGCAATATAGCTGTCCACCGTCTCAATCACCTTCTCAAAGGTCATACCGGCCTTCTCGCACTCCTCAATCTTCATGGCAATCAATGTCTGTCCGATGGAAGCGGAACAGGAATTAAATACATGAATATTCTTCTGTCCCTTCTCCTCCTGATAAAGCTTCTTCCCCAGCTCCGCACTGTTATAGGAACCGCTCAGCTCCGCGGAAAGAGTAACCGCATACACATTGTCCGCCTCACAGGTGTAAGCCTCCAGATAGCGCTCCGGTGAGGGGCAGGAGGACTTCGGACAATTGGGGCTCTCGGCAACCCTGCGCAGAAAATCCGCCTGGTCAAAGGTTTCATCATCCACCACATGATGCCCGTCTATATCCAACACCAGCGGTACACTCTCAAAGCGCTCATTTTTCTTATAGCTCTCCGGCAGTTCCCCGCAGCTGTCAACAACTATTTTGTAACTCATAATATGCCTCCTACTTGCTCTTTCCACTATAAAATGTGGTTTTCAATACTACATATGATAGTAACACACATCCACATGTTTTTCAAGTAGTTTTTGAAACTATGAGATACTATAAGAAACTTTGAAACTGTTTCGGAAACTGCCGCTATCTTCATTCTTACAGCAGGTATAAAAAGCTCTCTCCATTCTGAGGTGGCAGCACCTGAAAATAATCACAGACAGAGGCTCCCACATCCGAAAGACTTTTTCGATCCCCAATGGGATGTACGTTCCTTCTTCCCTGGCAAATCAGAAGGGGAACACATTCGCGGGTATGCTTGCTGTGCCCAATCTTCGGATCATTTCCGTGATCTGCCATAACCACCAGCATATCCTCCTCAGTAAGCTCATTCAAAAGCGCCCCGATTCCCTCATCCGCCTGTTCCAGAATCTCCCGGTAAACGCGTGTTGACTGAGAATGGCCTGCCAAATCCGTTTCCTGCACATTGGTACAAAGAAATCCCTGTTCCATACCGCTTAATTCCTGCAGTGTAAGCTTTAAACACTCCCTGGTAGGAACACATGAAATACTCTTTCCTCCATCGTTTGCCACAATATCCGCCACTTTTCCAATCAGAACAACCGGAATTCCTGCCCGGGCAAGCAAAGTGGGAGCCTGTACATTTTTATCTACTCCATATCCCAGATGAAGACACTGATACCCCTGCTCATAGGATTTGGACCTTGCGGAAGCAATCCCTATAAAGCGCCCTTCACGAACCTCCTCCGCCTGATACAGATCCTCCATCGTATTGCCCGTGCCGCCGAACACAATCACCCGGCCTACGGACGCCACCTCACGGACCAGACGGGCAATCTCACATTCCTCTTCAAAGGAAATAAAGTCAAGAGGCGCCGTCACATTATAACACATCCCCAGGTCAGCTTCCAGATTGTCACCCACCGTCACATATTTGTCACACACCAGATACCGCAGCCCCTCCCGCTCCACAATCTGAACCTGATGGCCGTGTGCGCACAGGTGTTCCGCAGTCTTTTGTACTTTTTCCTGAAACGGATGCTCCTCCGGCTTTTTCGGCAGAGTTCCCATAATCTCCTGGTGCCCCATAAAGGTATCCGCTCCAAAATGTTTAAGCTCCGCCCTGCCAAAGCCTGCCTCCCTGCGGAATTTCATACGGCGGCTTTCCCGTCCATAAGCATTCATAAGCCCCAGACGCTCCAAGTTGGGCAAATATAAATCTGGATGATCCTCCAGAATACTGCCAAACGTATCGGCTCTCTCGTCCCCCGGCCTTACCCTGCCCGCATCCTCCATTGCACCTATTCCAAAGCCATCCAATACAATTACAATAAATCTTCCGCTCATATATCCTTCCTGTTTCCCATACTGTCATAAATCCCGATAATCTCCGGGTGTCCTGAGGCAGCTCCTTCCAGGAGAACCACATCGCTTCTGGTTACAAACATTTGATAGCGGAAGGCCATCACAGCCGTATCCCCCACCTCACATTCCTCTGAAATTCCGAAATGATAATCAATGCTCTCATGGGAGGGAGGAATCACCCGAAGCCGTTTTGCTTCTTCAAGATTCCTTCCCACCAATACATCGCTGACATGGGATCTCCGATAATGTCCGCCTCCATAGCAGTAGGCATTTCCCATAAAATTATGGGAAATTTCACTTACATACACGACTGCCGGAAGCTCCTCTGCCTCGCAGCAGGCATGAAGCGGTGTTGTCCCTGTAAGCCCATGCCCCGGCTCTCCGCAGTTTCCTCCCCGCTCCTTCATTTTTTCAATGGTTCGAACACAGGTGGCGGAGGGCGTATTGATAATGTCTGCCTTCACACCGGCAGCTTTTAAAATCTCTGCCGCTTTTATTACCGTATTCAGATTATTTGTGGGCATAATGTCTCTTTGCTTCTCATCATAAAGATAGCAGGGAAAAGAGGTTGCTCCACGAATTATGACATTGCGGCAGGTCTTTAAGACACTCTCCAGTATCTTCGGAAGCTCTTCCAAAGAAAAGCCTGCCGTCTGACCCGAATAGTGCAAATCCCCTTTATCATAAACCCGCAGAAGAATCCCCTGGACCATCCCCAGATCCCGGGCCGCCATATCAATCTTCTTTAGCTTTTCCAAAGAATAAACCGTTATCACCTGCGGTTTCCGGGCAATCAGTTCCGGTAGCAGGGCATCGGGAATCTGTACCAGATGCCCCACGTTTCCAATCGGAATTCCTGCCTTCATCAGCACCTGGGCTTCCCTGAAATCTACGGCCACAGCACCCTCATATCCAAGCTCCATCAGTTTTTTCCCGATATAAGGATTTCTACCCAGCTGCTTTAGCATAAAAAAGAGCTTTATCTGTTCCCGCTTTCCCGCTTCCAGGATTTTTTTCGCATTTTCCAGCAGAGAATCCATATCTACCAGATAAGAATCCGGCAGAATCCTTCCTCCTTGATGCAGGGCAAAGGCGGCCCTCGCAAGCTCCGTATTTTTCCGTAAGATCTGTTCTATAAACATGCGTTTCCTCTTTCTATGGATTCCTTTAAGATTCGTATGACCGTATCACTTCCCGCCCTCAGGGGGTTGATACGGATCATCCGGCGCTCCAAAAGCGGGTCTGCCTTTCGAAAGGTTCCGGATAGCCGGTAAAACAAGGGAACAATCTCATATTTTGACTCGCAGCCGACGGGATAGGGCGCCGCCCCAAGCTTTTGGGCCTCTTGCAGAACCGTCCGGGCAATCTCCTCCCGAAATTCAACCAAAATCACCTTGGACTGGGCATTTGCCAGAAATGCCTCCTTTACCTCCGGTATCTCCCCTGCCGTCAGACGGCGCACACATTCTTCGCTTTCTTTTGCTTCCACAGCCAGGGCCATCGGTGCATAAACAAGCCCCCGCAGCACATCCAGCGCCTCATGTCCCTGGGTCTGCATGCCGCCGGAATAGTGTTCCTTTCTCAGCAAATCCAAATACCGCTTCTTTCCCACAAGTATGCCGATACCCTCCGGCCCCAAAAGCTTAAAGGAGGAAAAGCAGGATAAATCCGCGCCGCACTGACTGCCGATATGCGGCACCTTGAGGGCCGCATAATTATCGTCCACTAAAATGGGCAAATCACCAAATTCTTTTATGATTTCTATAACCCGGGAAAGCTCATAAGAGTCTCCGGGAAGCTGTCTTGTATGCTGAATAACCGCTCCCTTAATCTCCTTTTGCTCCTCTAACACCCGGCGAAGCTCCAAGGGTCTGTTAAAATCAGCCTCCACCTTGCGAAGTCCCAGCATATGGAACGAAGCCTCCGTGGTAGTGTAAACAGGAGCCTTGTGAACCAGCACCTGATCACCGGGTGCAAACATGCCGTGAAGTCCGAAGCGTATGGCGCCGCTTCCCGCTCCCCGCACAAGCATACTGTCCTCCGCACCGAAAATTCGTGCAATTACAAGCTCCGCCTTTTGTGTGGTCAGGGGCTGATTTGCCCCCAAAACCACACCTAAGTCGCCGCGGCTCAACAGTTCATGTCCCTGAAACTCTCTGGTTATGCAATCAACAATCCAAAATTGAAGCCTGGCCGCTTCTTCCATTGATATGCTTTGCAATGGATAGGTTTTCGTAATGATCACTCCTAACTTGTTTTATCTAATATACGGGCCGGATTGTGAATCAACAGCGCAGAAAGCGTCTCATCTTTGATTCCCCTCTTTTTCAGAAGAGGCACAAAATCCTTCATCACCGTCATATAACCCGAATATGTTCCATACCTGGAAAAATAGGATTTTCTGGAAATATCCTGGGACAGCACAAGCTGCTTTTCATATCCCCGCTCTATCAGATACATCAGATTATCCGCCCGTCTTTCATCGCTTAAATAGCCTGTCTTTCCAATCGTGTCAAAGCCTATGTTCACACCGAGCCCCAGCAATTCCTCATAGTAAGCCCTGTCATCAGCCAAATCCAAATGCCCCAGAATAATTTTGTCAGGAGCCATTCCCTGATTCATAAGAAGCCCTGACTGCTCCAGGCCCAGCCTTCCAAGCTGGCAATGAGTAGTTACGGCAGTTCCTGTTCTCTTTCCCGCCATGCCCGCCGCAATCAAAACCCTGCGCTCACTTTCTCTCATTTCAGGCTCTCCCGATGCCACTTCTCCGATGATTCCGGCCTTGATTCCCGTCCCGTCAATTCCCTCCGTGATCTCCCGGCAGAACACCTCACACAGCTCCTCCGAACTGCTGTTTTTTACAAAATCCGAGTGATATTCCGCCAGATAATAGCCGGTGGAAGCTATGACATGAAGCCCGCAGATCCCGCTGTACTTTTTCAGTCTTCGAACATTCCGCCCCATATCGTTACAGCTTACCTCAATAACTGCCTCCACTCCCAGCGCTTTCATCTTCAGCAGCTCCTCAGTCACAAGCTCTTCATCGTCAAAATGAGAGTCCTCATCTCCCCGCACGGGAGACAAATCGACGGCCAGATGCTCATGGCACATGGTCACTCCAAGCTCGCCGGCCGGAAGCTCCCCCATTACTGTCTGTATCATATTTATTTTCCTCCGTAAAATCTTCCTTATATCAACGGCGTCAGCCCAACCAGATAGGTCAGATTCAGAAGGATACCCGTTGCAATGGCCGCAACCGGTCCGATTGCCATACGCATGATTTTACGGCCCGTAATTTCATTGATCAGATAAATACAGGCGCCGATCACAAACCCTCCTGCCGCTCCGGCCGTGGTTGCCGCTCCCATGGTGCAGCAGGCAGCTGTGGAGCCAATGATCAGGGCAAATTCCACACAGGCATTCATAGCGCTTCGAATGTTGTCCGAGGCATCCCGCATCGAGGGGAACTTTCCCAAGAACTTTCCGACAAAACCCAGCAGCATTACTTCAACAAAAATAATCGCAGCGCCTAACACAGCGGCCAGAATGGGATTGGGACAGAGATAGCCTGCCACATATACAAAGGTAAAGCCTGCCACGCCGTATACACCCGTGGTAATTGCCGTAGTTGCAATCAAAGGAATAAAGCTCAATCCGCGCATAAATTCATTGGTTGCTACTGTTTTCACCAAAGCGGAAGCTTCCGCCGTATCCCCCATGCCATAGGCTGTAGACAGGTCAAACATAGACACATCGGAGCCTGCAAATACATGAATATTGCATGCAAGAGCAATCAGCGCTCCCATTCCCATAAGGAAAGGCAGGTTTTTACGGATTCTGGAGATTCTCTCCGAAAAGATATTCAAGCTGTCCGCGTCTTCCTTTTCCTTGTTTTTGCTATCCTTTAATACACAGAATACCACCAGGGTAATTACACCCACCATCATCGTCCATGCATCCGCACTAACAGGAGAAAAGAGAGGACCAGCCAGACGGAACAGCAATACAACGACCGCCGTAATGATACCTGATTTCATGCCAAACTGCATAATGATAGCAATAATGGGGAACAGTGCAAAGCCGGTTACCACATAAGTTCCCACATCGCCCATCGCTCCAATCAGATCTACGGGCATTCCCACCAATACGGCATTGATTCCGCCAATGCCGGTCAGACATACCAGACCCCAAAGCGCTCCCAGTATCGGCGCCAGCCATTTCTTAGGCGAGGCAATTCCGATAATGTCCGTGGCCAGAAACAGCAGCCAGGGATTCAAAAGATTCGTAACCAGAGCATTGCCTATACCCACGGAAGCGATAAAGCCCACGCTCAGTCCAAAGGCTATGGAGGCCATCTCGGTTCGATGCATACGTCCCTCAATATACTCAGGAATTACCGGCCGGATTCCGTCGTGGAATACTGCCATTCCCATATGTGATAAAAAAGCACTCATAGCACACACAAGCATCACAACAATTACATTCACAACATTCAGTTCCATAATTTTTTCCTTTCGCTTTTCACTTTTGCAAAAATTTCAATTCATTTTCCGCTACGTTCTGTTTTCATGTTCTGTTAAAACCTGCATCAGGATTGGCACGGTATTTTCAATCTGAGATACCGTCATTCCAAAACAGAGCTTTCCTTCGGCTACAAATTTCTCCATCTCCTCTCTCTTGGGATCCCCGCCGTTTTTGCAGACAGTACAGCATTTGTTGTAGCCCATCAGTCCGATAAGAATAGCGATGGCAGAGCCGCCTCCGCTTTCGCAGGCGCCAATGTAGTAATCGGCCTCCCCCTTTTTCAGCATGGACGCGGCATTCATATCATTGGTGATAACTGTCTCCACCTCCGGACATACCCTGGCAATCTCCTGCTGCATCTGATTTTTCTGCATACCTCCGATTGCAATTTTCATGTACTGCTTCCTCCTTTCACATCATTAAATTGCAAAGATGAACCATCAGGTAGTCCCTTTCTACCTGAGGAAAATCTACATCCGCCGTTTCGCAAATCTGTTGTACCAGCCTTTTGGCCTCCCCAAAGGAAGCTTCCTCCTTCAAGTCCTCCAGCACCTCTTTTGCCAACGGCTGTTCCAACTCCCCTCTCCGGATTCTCTGTATTGCCATGGCAATATGCGTAGTGAAAATTTCCAGCTTTTCCATATCCGGCACTTTCTCTCCCGCACAGACCAGGCTGATTATTTTATCCGTCTGCTCTGCGGTATGATCTTCTATCAATCCGCTCTCTCTCAAAATCTTGAGCCTTTCCTTTAACGCTTCCTGACCTTCCATTTTTCTCCTTTCCATAACTTTACTAATATACAAAATTTTGTACATTCATGCAAAAAATAACAATCAGTAGGACGGAAGTCTTCTGCCTCTGCGCACGTCGTCCAAAATTTCCAGGGTCTCTTTCACATGGATATGCTTCTTTAAGACCTCTTTTAAGTACCCTCCGTCCTTTCTGACCAAAAGAACTGCCGTAGAAAACAGCTTATTATAATCGGAGGCATCCAGAAATACCACCTTCAGATTATCCAGGTGATGATTCTCCAAAATATCATCGTAATTCCAGACACCCGCGTCTATCGTTCCTCCCAGCAGAGCCCCAATAGTCTGCTGAGTGCGGATATTCACCAGCTCTACCTGCTTCTCCTCCACAAGATTCCGGGTAATCCGGCTCTGATCCAGAGAATCCCTGTCATAAGCCACCCGCATCCCGTCC
Organism: Clostridia bacterium; assembly: GCA_910576325.1. Lineage (GTDB taxonomy): Bacteria > Bacillota > Clostridia > Lachnospirales > Lachnospiraceae > Laedolimicola. Next base: position 81,680 of record CAJTIM010000001.1, on the reverse strand, counting down.
GTAATCCCGTCCTTGTCTCTGTCCCGAAGAAGCAATACGTGCTGGGAGAGAAAGCTTCCCGGACCGAAGTTCAGGATCACCTCAATCTCCTCCCCTGAAGCAATGGCGTACTCTGCTGCATATTGGGAGCTGACCGCAAATTGATAGGCGCCGGAAACCACCAGCTTAATACGCCCTACCGCACCTCTGGCATAGGCCATATTGAACCGCAGATCCTTAAACTGTTCATACAAAGCCGTGGCAAATCCCTCATAGGTCACGGAGTAGGGAAGAGGCATAATCCCCATCAGTCCCTGACGCAGGCAGTTCTCCTGCAGTCTTCCATAATCCAGTGCGGCAATATAAGTTCCCTGATGACCATGATGAGTCAGGCTCACGGCCCCCGCCTCCTCCAGATAACGGATAGCATTCTGAATTGTTCCTCTGGAAACCTCAAATTCCTCCTGATACTGAGCAATGGGCGGTATCCGGTCCCCTGCATTTTTTGAAAGCAGAGCGAGCGCCAGCTTTTCAATTGTAACGCCTATTTTCTGATATAAAACGCTCCCTGAATTTGTGTGCATGAAACCGGATCTCCAATGTTCAAAATATTGTATATTCAGTATACTACTCTCTTCTGTGCAATTTGTCAACAGCTATTTTATAAATAATATTTTTTACGTTATACTGTGCAAAGAGAAAGGACAAAAAAGGCGCCCGGATATACAATTTGCCCAAGCGCCTTCCCTCTCTCCTTCTGCTCCGGCTATAAGCGGAAAAATGCTTCCACCGCCCGAACCAGGCTCTCCTGATCCGCCGTCCCCATCAGCTCCCGGCTGGAATGCATGGCAAGCAGCGGCACGCCGATATCTACGGTCTTCACCGGAAAAACCGAGGATGCAATGGAGCCTAAGGTGCCTCCGCTTGTTCCGTCGGATCGGTTCACAAACTTCTGATAAGGAATCTCATTGGCCTCGCAGATCTGCTGCATAATGGCAATGGCCTCGCTGTCCGTAGCATAGGCCTGCCCGCTGGCTTCCTTGATGCAGATCCCCTTTCCCAGCACATCCTTATTGGTAGGATCGTTTTTGTCCGTTTTATTGGGATGAAGTCCGTGACCCACATCCACCGACAGCAGCATACTTTTGGAAAAGCTCTGCAGGAACTTCTCCCTGCTTCTTCCGTAGGACAGAAGAATCCGCTCCAAAACAGCTGAAAGCAGCACCGATCCCGCTCCCTGCTTGGTCCGGCTACCGATCTCCTCATGGTCAAAAAAGGCTCCCACATTGATACCCGCATCCCGGATGCCGGAAATCAGAGCCGTGACAACCCCATGAACGGAAGTCAGGTTGTCAAGCCTTGGAGATGAAATAAACTCCTCTGAAAGCCCCAGAAAATCTCCCGTATCCGTATTGTAAAGCCCCAGCTCATACTCCAAAATATCCTCCGGATCCACCTTAAGCTCCCCGGCCAGGCAGTTCCGGAAAAATTCCTCCTTATCCTCCTCTCCTCCAAGTCCCAGAACCGGCAGCATATCTGTCTGCTTATTAAGCTCCACACCCTTATTTACATCCCGGTTAATGTGAATAGCCAGATTGGGAATGGTGAGAAAAGGCTTCCGAAAATCCACAAGACGAATCTCCGGCTCAAACAGCTTTTCGCTTCGAAGCACCACCCGTCCGGCCGCCGACAGAGGCCGATCCAGCCAGGTATTCAAAATAGCTCCTCCATAAACCTCCACATTCAACTGGCGATATCCGTCCTTGGCAATCTCCGGCGCCGGCTTCACCCGAAGTCCCGGAAAGTCCGTATGGGCCGCCGCAATCCGAAAGGCATCTCCGAATTGAAAGGCCTTTCCTATGGTAAATGCAATCAGGCTGGATCCGTTATGTACCACATAATAGCGTCCCCCGTTGTCAAGGCTCCAATCCTGTTCCATAAAAAGCTGCTGAAATCCTGCCTTGTGAAGCTGCCGCTCCACGCTTGCCGTTACATGAAAGGGCGAAGTCCCCTCCTCCACCAGCTGCAATAACTCCTCGGCATATACATTTGTACTCATCTTTCTGTCCTTCCTTCCTAAATAATTGCATTTCTCTTTATTTCCATGTATACTACTTATAAAATTATTACTTCGGCAAACCGGGAGGTCCACCATGATTTCACTTCAAATCCAGGATGTAAAAGACTTTATGAACCACCTTTTACTGAAAAGTACCTTCGATCCCTTTCTGGTTGTAGAAGGCACAGTTACCACCTACAACACCTTTCACATGAACGGCCGGCTGAAGCCCGAATACTATTCCTCCGAGGAACAGGAAGCCCTTGGGCTCTCAGAACGCCGTTTTTCTCTCTGGCAGGAGCTTCGTCCCTTCTGTCTGGAGCTGATCAAGGGTAAGCGGACCCCTCTTGGCTTTCGCTTTACCTTCCAGCTCTCCCCGGAAAACACAAGGAAGCTGCTGGCACAGTCCGGGAGTACATTTTCCATGGATGATATCGGCGGGCTTATTTTAAATATCCGCTATGATTCCGCCGGGCTTTTCTGTACCACGGCTCTGTCCTTAAATCTCTTTACCATGGATAAATCACTGGATCACACCTGGGATCAGATGGTGCGGAAGTTTCTGATAAAGCAGGCCGTCGCCTTTACGCTTTTGTAGGCTCCTCCTGAGATTCCTCCAAAACAAAATGGAGCACGTCATCCTCCAGAAATGTATTCAGATTGTAAAGAAAGAGAATATCTGTGAATTCTTCTTCCCCCATCAGCGTATTGACATTTCCATAATAGTAGCGGGGGTCCACCAGCACAATCTCACGGAAATGGGCTGTCAAAAAGGGCACAAAGCAGTTAGCGTAAGAATCCTTGAGAAGCAAAAGCGTCCTGTCGCTCTCCGCCATGGTGCGTATCCTTACCACCGGATGATTCCCGTCCAAAAACACCCCATACCGATCACGTCCCTCAAGCTTCTTCGACGCATACAGGGAAGCTGATTTCTTCTGTTCCTCCACATAAGTCACCACCAAGCGTTCCTCCTCTTTCGGCAGAAAAACGGAAATGGTATCCGAGGCAACGCGATAGCCGCTTTTGGAGGCCAGGGTTCCCTGAAACCGGTTCGTCACCGGATAAGCCTCCATGGCCGGCCCGGCTTCAAGCCTCATTACCTGTTCCGCCTGAAGGAAGGCATACCAGGCCCCCAGGGTAGTCCAGTGATGATCCGTCCGGTAGTAGAGATATTCCTCCCTGTGCTCCCGCAGTACTCCGAAGACGTCAATCTCCCGAACAGCTCCGTTTAAATACCCATGAATCTGCCGAAGCTGATCCGCCTGATCCTCAATAGGCGCAAAGGGCGGCAGGCCCTCCGGCTTTACGCCTGCTGCCCCCGGAGCCAGCAGAAAATAGATTCCCGTATCCGAATGATTTGCTGCAAACTCCCGTATGGCATCCAGATTATTCCACACCTGCTGCTCAAGCTTCGCCGGCTTCTCAAAAAGCTGGCCGTCTTTTCCCAAATAAACACCGCCGGACTCATTTTTTCCCAAAAAGCGATCGGCTGCGGAACGGAATTCAATCCAGGAATCCCGGGAGAAAAACTGATCCGTCTGATATTTTTCATAGCTGCTCATAAATCTTCCGTCCAAAAGCTCCGAAATACGCAGGATGGGCCGCTGCTCCAGATACCGGTTCTCCCGCTCGGAGAAAACACGATCCTCTGAAAGCAAATTCAGAACTCCAAAGGAAAATAAGCCGATCAAAAACAAAATTCCCAGCCAGGCATCGGAGGAGGGCTGTCTTATTCTTATCCATCGTCTCATCTTCTCATCCACTATCCTTTCTGATTCCTGTTACACACCTTTGTATACTACTAGAACCGAAAATACAAAAACGGATTGTAAGTGTCATGTATCAAATAGGCTACCGCCGTCAAAAAGATACCCGCATGAATCATTATCAGCAGGGGCGACCAGCTGTCCGAGCTCTCCATATGCTCCCCGGATATCCGGGAGGCTGCCGGCACAGCAAAAATCCAGGAGAACCAGAACAAAATCAGACTGGTCAGAAGATAATACATTCCCGCCTCATCCGTAATTCCTGTCACCCCGATGCCGGCCATAGCTTTCAGATAACTCCCTGCCGCTCCTATGGTAGGGCTGAAAAAAAAGACCCAGCCCACAATCACCAGCAGCATGGTATAAATCGTACCGAGAACGGGAATCCGCTCCGTTACCCGCCGAAGAAGATATTTCTCCAGAATCAGAAGCAGGCCGTAATAGAGGCCCCACAGAACAAAATTCCAGCTGGCCCCGTGCCAGAGCCCGGTCAGCGCCCACACCAGCAGCAGATTCAGGATATGACGCGGTACGCTCACCCGATTTCCGCCCAAAGGGATATAGACATATTCCCGAAACCAGGATCCCAGGGAAATATGCCATCTGCGCCAGAACTGCGTAATGCTGCGGGCACAGTAGGGGTGGTCAAAATTCTCCTTCAGCTCGAAGCCGAACATCCGCCCAAGGCCGATAGCCATATCGGAATAGCCGCTGAAATCATAGTAAATCTGAAAGGTGTAGGCAAACGCCCCCACCCATGCGGACAGAACGGACATAGACGGAAGGCCTGCAACCGCTTCATAAACAGCTCCCAGATTATTGGCCAGCAGCACCTTTTTTCCCAGGCCCCAGATAAAATAGCGGACGCCCTGCCCGAATTTATCCATGGAGGTCTCGCGTTTCCGAAGCTGGGCGTCAATATCCGAGTACTGAACAATCGGCCCTGCCACCAGCTGCGGGAACATGGAAATATACAGTCCGAAGGAAAAGATATTCCTCTGATATCTGGCCCTTCCCCTGTATACGTCAACAAGATAGGAGAGGGACTGAAAGGTATAAAAGGATAAGCCGATGGGCAGGGACAGATCCGTCTTGGGAAGGACAGCCCCTGTGATCGCCTCAATATTTTCCGCCACAAACCCGTAATATTTAAAAAATCCCAGAATCAGCAGATTGATCAGCACACCCAAAAACAGGCTGACGCGCCCGCGCCTGCCGTTCCTTCGCTTTCTTGCAATATCAATCCCCATCACATAGTTAAACACAATGCTGTACAGCATCAAAAACAGATACACCGGCTCTCCCCAGGCATAGAAAAAGAGACTTGCCACCAGCAAAATCCCGTTCCGCAGCCTTTGGGGCGCCAGATAATAAGCAACGATTGTCACCGGAAGAAATGAAAAAATAAAATAAATACTGCTGAATACCACGATGCATTCCCTTTCCTTCTGGATTCTATTGATACAGACCTTTCACAAATTCGGCCTTGACGGTCTCCGCGTCCTTTGATATGACAAACAGCACATAGGGATCCGACTCCCGAAGCACATGCTTTTCAATCAGCTTTAGCTGCTCCGGTCCATAGCCCTCAAAATTATTTTTCTGCGTATCCGCCCTTTTTTCCATAGCCCGGCAGATCAGCTCCATCTGCCCTTCCTCCGCAGCCTCCACAAAGAGCAGCTCCTCCACATCCATATTATCCTGAGCCGTGTAAAGAACCCAGTGCTTCAGCTCTCCCGCATTAAGTCCATAGAGCCGCCGAAGAAGCTGCTCATCTCCCTTTTGCATACCGGACAGATTCAGTCCGGTCTCAACCCGTTCCTCCAACTCCTCAAAATCCGCCTTCCATGTACTTCCATGTATCATTGCGGCCAGCATCACCACCAGCAGAGCGGCCAGAAGAGCCTTTGCCAGCTTTAGTAAAATATCCCACCCGTTCATCTATAGTCCCGCCGTTTCTTCCATACGATTCAGCCACAAAGGATAAAACTGTGATTTAAGATGTATGGCATCCTTCTGATACCACTCCTCTTTTCCCTCCAGGAGATCGCCGCTGTCAATAAAGGTAAGCTCAAGCTCCTCACACATCCTGCGCAGAGCCTCATTATATGCCTCTGCCTGCCCAAGTTCCGCCTTCTTCTCCACGGCCTCCGGAAGTATGGGCAGAATTCCGTTAATGTAAATGGGCAGATCCGGATATTCCTCCCGTATCTCCAAAATCCGCTGCCTGTAATAACGGACAAACCGCTCGCTGTCTCCCCGGCAGTACTCCAGATCATTAAGCCCTATGGACAAAAAAAGCTGTGTGGGGGACAAATCAAGCGCCTTTTGAATCTCCTCCCCGGCCGAATCCGCCCGAAGCCCTTTCTCCGCAATCACACAGTCCGACTCCAGAAACTCATAGTCCAGAAAACCTTCTGTCACGGAATCACCCACAATCACGGCAGCTCCAAGGCGCTTTCGGAGACTCTGCTTGTCCATGGGCTTCTCCTCCTGCTCCCGGGAAGCCGTCTCCCGGGTGCTTTCTGCCGCCTCCTCCTGCTCTCTCTTCAACAACTCCTGTTCAATCTCTCCCACATCGGCCTGCTCCTGGGCCCGAATCCGGTCCACAGCCGGAAATTCCTCGTTTCCCTGCTCTCTGCTCTTCTCCAGATTTAAAAAATATCCTGCTAAAAGGGCCGCTGCCAAAAGCAGATACAGAGCTCCTTTCCTACTCTGTCTCACCCTGAATTCCTCCTCGAAAACAAAAACGCTGTCAATCGCTCCATTTATATAAACTGATAAGTCTTATTTTAACATACTGTCAGATCGCCTGTTTTACGCGCCTGTGCTAATAGTATATCACCCGTTTTATCGCAAATCCAGTACATTCCTTATTAATTTCTATTAATTTTTTATTGAATTTTTATTTCCCGAACGTTCTCCATTTTGTGTTTCATCCGATCCTTCTTATAATCTTTAGAAAAATTTGTTAGCACTCACTTTCGCAGAGTGCTAATTTTCTATTGACTTTTCATTTCCTTCATATTACAATATGTGTCAGAATACGAAAACAAATACGAAGGAGTGAACATTTATGGCTGAAATGCATGGAAGTCTTTCCATTAACAGCGAAAATATTTTTCCGATTATCAAAAAGTGGCTCTATTCCGACCACGACATTTTCTTCCGGGAGCTTATCTCCAACGGCTGCGATGCCATTACCAAGCTGAAAAAGCTGGATCTCATCGGAGAGTACACCTATCCCGAGGATTTCAAGAACATGGTTCGGGTGGTGGTGAATCCCGAGGAAAAGACGCTGAAATTCATTGATACGGGTCTTGGAATGACCGCAGACGAGGTACAGGAGTACATCAACCAGATTGCCTTCTCCGGCGCTACGGATTTCCTGGAGAAGTACAAGGACAAGACCAATGAGGATCAGATCATCGGCCACTTCGGACTTGGCTTCTACTCCGCCTTTATGGTGGCGGACGAGGTGCATATTGACACCCTTTCCTATCAGAAGGACGCCAAGCCGGTACACTGGGAATGTGACGGCGGCACGGAGTATCAGATGTCCGAGGGAAGCCGCACGGAGGTTGGTACGGAGATTACCCTCTTCTTAAATGAGGACAGCCTGGAATTTGCCAACGAGTACCGGGCGCGGGAGGTTATCAATAAGTACTGCTCCTTTATGCCTGTGGAGATTTTCCTGGAGAAAGCAAATGCGGAGCAGGAGTACGAGACCATCGACGAGGCGGATTTGAAGGATGACGATGTGGTTGTTGAGCGCATCCACGAGGAAGCCAAGACCGAGGAAGTGGAAAATGAGGACGGCGCCAAGGAGACAAAGGAGATCTCCCCGGCAAGGGATCGGGTGAAGATCAATAAGCGTCCCGTCTCCTTAAGCGATACGGCCCCCCTGTGGACCAAGCATCCCAACGAGTGCACCAAGGAGGAATATCTGGAGTTCTACCGGAAGGTATTTATGGACTATAAGGAGCCTTTGTTCTGGATTCACCTGAACATGGACTATCCCTTTAACTTAAAGGGTATTCTGTTCTTCCCCAAGATCAACACGGAGTACGATTCCATTGAGGGCACCATTAAGCTGTACAACAATCAGGTATTTATTGCGGATAATATTAAGGAGGTAATTCCGGAATTTCTCATGCTCCTCAAGGGCGTGATTGACTGTCCGGATCTGCCGCTTAACGTTTCCAGAAGCGCTTTGCAGAATGACGGCTTTGTGAAGAAAATTTCCGATTACATCACAAAGAAGGTGGCCGACAAGCTTACGGGCATGTGCAAGACCGAGCGGGAGGATTATGAAAAATACTGGGACGACATCAATCCCTTTATCAAGTTCGGCTGCTTAAAGGATGACAAGTTCTGCGAAAAGATGATGGATTATCTGCTGTTCAAGGATCTGGACAACAAGTATCAGACCATCAAGGATCTGGTTCCCGAGGAGGAAGCTCCCGAGGTTGACGTAGTAGAGAATCCCGACGAAGCCGAGGCTGACAGCGGCGAGGAGAAGGAACCGGAAAAGACAACCATCTTCTATGTGACGGATGAGGTTCAGCAGAGCCAATACATCAATATGTTCAAGGAGGAGGGCAAGAATGCCGTTATCTTAAAGCACAACATTGACTCTCCCTTTATCTCTCATCTGGAGATGAAGAATGAGCATGTGAAGTTCCAGAGGATTGACGCGGATCTGACAGAGGACTTTGTGGAGACGGTTTCCGAGGAGGAATTGAAGGAGACAACCGATTCCCTCACCGAGATTTTCCGCAAGGCTCTGAACAATGAAAAGCTGGATGTGAAGGTGGAAAAGATCAAGAATGAGAGTATTTCCTCTATGATTACACTCTCCGAGGAGAGCCGCCGGATGCAGGAAATGATGAAGATGTACAATATGTACGGCATGGACCCGAATATGTTCGGAGGCGGCGGTGAAACTCTGGTGCTCAATGCCAATAATCAGCTGGTACAGTACATTCTGAACCACAGCGATTCCGAGCATGTGAACATATTCTGCGAGCAGCTTTATGATCTGGCCCTTATCAGCCACAAGCCGCTGGCGCCGGAAGCTATGACGAAGTTTATTGCCCGGAGCAATGAGATTATGATGCTGCTTGCGAAATAACGGCGTTGGCTTTCTCAATGAATAAAGAAACCAATATCCCTGCTTATCCCCTGCGGGTATTCCGCTAATGCATATCCTTTGGGGGCGTATAGCTCTCGTCCGATATGGGACACCTTGCGGCGCCTCCATTTATGCATATGCCGTCATTAAGGCGGGCCTTCACTGATAGGAGGGAATCTAAAAATAAGCCTTCGAATCCTTATGTTATCGTATTCTTACGCACATCAAGGATTCGAAGGCTTATTTATATTGCCTTATTCACTCATATTTCTTCCCAACCACATAGATAGGAATAAACAATCCGCCTAAGAACAAAAGCAGTAGCACAAATGGCCCCGCCGCGCCCCAAACTGACGGAAACAGACATGTTCCTGCCAAAGTAAGTACCGGCAGGAATACCATACTGCTCACCGACCAGATTCTTCCGGTCCGCACAATGTAGGGCCAGTTGCTGTTGTTAAAATGTATTCCCACCATATTCATGCGGAATATCCCGTCACCGTAGGCGCTGATTTGATTCTCATCATAGTAAACCGGCAGCCTTTCCTTGATCCCTATCCAAAAATATCCTCCAAAGGTAATAGAGAATACCTCCAGTAAGAAAAAATTGCTGTCTATTCCCTGTTCGAAGGTATATTTTGCAGCCATAAGCAGAAGGGATTCCAGAAGCATTATTATGACTGCACAAGCAAATATCAGCCAATGTTGTTTTTTTCGGATTCCGGATTGTTCGGGAGATTCCTCTGATAAGGTTAGAGCTTTTTTGACCAGATTTTCCACTTGATTTGTATCCATTCCGGATGTCGCTTCCATTTCCTGTCCTTCCAGCAGCTCCGTTACCGTAACTCCCAGAATATCTGCCAAGGGAATTAAGAGGGAAATGTCCGGCATCCCGGCGCCCCGTTCCCATTTGCTCACGGCCTTATCCGATACAAAAAGTCTCTGCGCCAGTTCCTTTTGCGTATATCCTTTTTTCTTTCTATGAACCGCAAGAAATTCTCCGAACCTTTCTTTATCAAGCTCAAACATGATATTGCCCTCTTTCACACTTTGATCTGGTATTGCTCACATAAAACCACAAAGCTTTTTGCAGGCCGCAGAAGCCTTAACTCTCATCGCCTTTTGGAATACATCAAGCCGGATTTGCGGATTTTGATTTTATATGAGCAGCACTAAGATCATCATAATGCATAGCATACGGATGCGCAATCTACGGAAAGTAGAATACGAATTTTTGGTGAAAAATTATCACAATGTATCATACAATAATACCCTCAGTGATGACAGGGGCACTGAGGGTATTATTTCGCAATTTCTTTTACAGCTTCGCCATCTTTTTATACAAGGGCAGCATGCAATGATAAGCCTCGTCAAATATCGGAATCAGCTTCTTATAGTCTTCCCGGTGCTCTTCCACCGGCTTGACAGTTTTTTCGAACTTTAAGAACCGCTTTACTTCCTCGAAACTGTCAAAGACGCCTACGCCTACGCCTGCAATCACAGCCGCGCCGATGGCTGTGGCCTCCTCCACACAGTCCGGCATGCGAAATTCCACATTTAATACATCGGCTAATATCTGGGCTATCACATCTCCCTTAGCTCCGCCCCCGGTGAGACACATGTCCTCAATCTTAGCCTGCTTGCGGTAGGCTTTCAGGATCAGCTCCATATTCATAGCAATTCCTTCCAGGACAGCCCGCACATAATCTTTTTTCTCATGCTCCGGCTTGATCCCCAAGAATGCCCCGCTGGTATCCGGGTTCCAGCGCGGACTGCGTTCGCCCAGAAGGTAAGGCAGGAATATAAGGTTTTTGGCTCCTACGGGAGACTTTTCTACCATTTGATTCAACTCTTCATAGGGCGCGCCGCCGCACAATGCCCGGCGTATATAGGCGTAGGAGCTTCCTGCCGCCTGCATGGTGCCGCAGGGCATGTATTTCCCGGGAATAACATGGGCGAAACAGAATAGAGTCTGATCTTCGTCAATAAACGGCTCCGTAGTGGTTCCTCCGATCCAGGCGGATGTGCCGAAGGTAAGGTAAAATTCTCCGTCTCTGATACATGCTGCGCCTACTGCCGAGCAGGGACCGTCTCCGCCGCCGCAGACTACGGGGGTTCCTGCCGGAAGTCCAATCTCGCCTGCCACGCGGTCCTCGATATAGCCCGCGATGTCGGTGGATTTTTTTAATTTGGGAAGCTTGTCCTTATCGATGCCGGCTGCTTTTATAATCTCCTCGGACCACTCTAATTTCCGCAGATCTAAGGCGTTGGTTCCGGAGGCGTCAGAGTAATCCGTAACGAATTTTCCCGTAGCCCGGGAAATAATGTAGTCCTTGGCCTGGAGCATTTTGTAGGTTTTTTCATACACTTCCGGCTCGTGCTTTTTGAGCCACATTAGCTTTTCGATGCTGTAGCTTGGACTAACCCGGTGGCCGGTGATCTCGTACATCCGCTTTGCGCCGATTTTTTTCTCCAATTGTTCGGCTTCTTCTACGGCTCTCTGATCTGCCCAGATGATAGCGTCGCGTAAGGGCACACCGTTTTTATCTACAACCAGGCAGCCCTGCATCTGGGCGCTGAAGGACATAGCGGCTACCTTTGAGGGATCTTCTCCCTCCAGAACGGCTTTGGTGGCGTCGCATACGGCATCCCACCAGTTTTCCGGGTCTTGTTCGGCGTAATTGCCGTTGAAGAAATGAACGTCGTAGGGAACGGTGAAGCTGCGGATTTGGCGGCCTTTTGTTGTGAACAGGGTGGCTTTGTCACCGGAGGTTCCCAGATCGTGGGCTATGAGTAGTTGTTCCATTGTGATTTTCTCCTTTCTTTCCTTAATCTGCACATATTTTTGTGTTTATAAATATCCCTGCAGGGTGTTTCTTAATCTGTGCTTGCTTATGTGAATCTAGTTCTTCTCTTTATTTTAGCAGCAAATTCATCTTGCCCTCAGGATAATTTTCTTAATCTGTGATTCCTGATGTTATTTGCGGTGAAAGCAGCGGTCGCAGACCTGGAATGGGGTTCCCAGGGGCAGCAGCTTGCCGCAGTAACGGCACCTGGCGATGTAGTTGGTTTTTCCTTTGGTGAGGTATTTCATAATCATCATCTCGGTGCGGGCGCGTTCTTCATTCAGCCAGGTTTCGTCAACGACTTTCTGCATGCGGTGGGAAAACTGGTAATAGAGATCCAGCTGTTTATAGTATGTTTCATATTGCTGGATATTCTTTCGCCTTCCATACTCCGGCCGCGGGCGTTCCAGGGATGTGTCCGCCGTGTAGTTTTTGCAGTAAGACAGCCACAGGGATACAACTTTTCTGTCTTTGATATCTATGGGACAGGTGATCATCCGGTAAAGGGTACGCTTGTCCTCGAAACCGTCTATTTCATCCCGGCATTTTTTTGCCTGATCATAGAGAGTCAGAGCTTCTTCGATGTTTTCCTTTACGAAGGGTGCGGATGGGGTTACGGAATGCCAGATTCTGAGGATTTCGTCCAAGGGTCCGTCGATGTCCAAGAGAAGTTGAGGGAAGCCCAGGTTGACTTCTTCAATAGGCTGTTCTTCGGCCTCGTAATGCTCGCGGATATATTCCAGTTCTTCCTCACCCATTGCGTTTACGTAACCGGAATTGTAGATGCCGTAGCGGCCGGCCCGGCCGGCTATCTGGCGTACTTCGGATGTGGTCAGGGGGCGCCTTCCCACACCGTCAAATTTCTCCGACTGAAGAAATACGATTCTGCGGACAGGAAGGTTTAAGCCCATACCGATAGCGTCCGTGGCTACTACAACCCTTGTTTTTCCTTTGTTGAACAGGTGCATCTGACGGCGGCGGATTTCCGGCGGAAGGCTGCCGTAGATAACGCTGGCCTCTATGCCCTGCTCCTCCAGACGGCCGGCCACGTCAAGGACTGATTTTTTGGAAAATACAATAAGAGCGTCTCCGGGCTGTACATCTTCCGGAAATGTGAAGGACGTTTCTTCGCAGAGAAGAGCTGTTTTCCGCTCATACCGCTCTGTCTCATAGTCGTCGCCGCAAAGCTCGATCAGATGTATCATAGCGGACTCAGCAGCCGGACTCATGCAGATGTGAATTTCCTTTGCACGAAGTCCTAAGATGGCTTTTGTCCAGGAATGGCCGCGGTCTGTGTCTGCTACCAGCTGCGCCTCGTCTATGACGGCAACGTCGTATTCCTCATCAAAGTCTGCCATTTCAATTGTGGAAGCGGTGATGCGGCTGTTCTCTTCCTCAATGCACTCCTGTCCGGTCAGCATGGTACAGGGAACACCGTAGGAATTGATCTGCTCGTAGACCTCCAGAGCCAGAAGGCGCAAAGGTCCTAAGTATACGCCTTTTGCAGCTGTTTTCAGCCGCTGCAGGGAGCGGAAGGTCTTACCGCTGTTGGTTGGTCCGATGTGAAGTATAAAGTGGCGGTGCATTTTACGCACCTCGGGAAATTCCATTTCCGGGCGGGAGGGGACCAGTTCCAGGATTTTATTTTTTACCTTGTACTGGCGGAATTTTGGGTACAGGGTAAACAGGGTTTCCTGACAGACAGCTCCCGGCAGCTTCCGCCTCAGATAAGAAAGAAATTCTCCGTCAATACCTTCTTTTTGTTCTTTCAGAAGAAGGCCCAGATCCAGATCCACCAGCTTTGGAACCAGCTCTATCTGGATGGTCAGAGCAAGATCATCCCGTTTTTTCCGATAGGCATAGAGGGCCATATTTTTAATCTGCCGATGGTAGTCCTCCAGGTTTTGGATGGGAATACGGGAGGGCCTGGCTCTTCTTAAGGTTTTCTGCAGATTCTTTATCCGACTTGGGGCGTCGGTGTATCTGGGAACCTTTTTTTCTTTTCTTTTGCTTTCGGCTGTATATTGTTCGATGTAGAATTGTATAAGTTTTTTTCTGCTTATCATGATGTTTCTTTTTCTATCCTTATATCTTTTTATTCCTGCCGGCAGTGAGCCTGGCAGATTCCTCTCACCTGGTCAAGAGGGATCTGTGTCTTATTTGAAACCTCTTCTAAGGACATTCCGGCTTGATAGAGACGTCTTGTCACAGATTCCATTGCCTCGCCTATTTCTATAACATGACCGTCCGGGTCGTAGATACGGACAACTCTCTGCCCCCACGTGTGTTCCAGGGGCTTTTGAAAGTAACGCACCGATTCCGGGTAAGACTCCAGCTTTTTCAGAAAATCATCCAAATTGTTTTCTTCAAAGTACAGCTCCATATCGCCGTCTCCGCAGATGATTTCTTTTTGCACCAAATGCTCCCAGACACGCCTGTCCTGCAATGCCAGGCCCTCTGTTAATACTGCATTGCCGTCGAAATCAGCAAGGACTCTGAGGCCGAACAGGTCGCGGTAAAACCTTTTGGAACGCTCTATATCTTCTACTACAATTAGGATGTTTTTCAATCTCATATTTGTTCTCCTTTTATCCCTTACTGACACAGTTTGTCCATGCCGGACACGGCAAGCCATATCTGCGGCTCTTAAATTATACCCTCAGCGGGTAAGGAATCACTGAGGATAACCTCATCTTATTCTGTCTCTTACTATTCTATAAAAACTGGCGTGGGATTGCAAGGGGAATCATTTTTCCTTTTAATATGGATTGACAATCCTCTTTCATACATATATAATTCATTTATATAAATAACTTATATAAATGAATTATATATTAAATTTTACAGATTAAGGGGATTTCATATGCCAAAACAGCGAATCACAAAGGAAATGGTTATCAATACGGCCTTTGAGCTGGCCCGTACTGGAGGGATGGAGCAGGTTCTTGTAAAAACAATCGCAGAAAAGCTGGGCTGCTCCGTTCAGCCTATTTACAGTTATTGCAATAACATGGGGGAACTGCGACGGGACATTGAAGTGCGGACCAGGGATTTTGTTCTGGAATATCTGGCCTCACATATTGATAAAAATGATTTATTCCGCAGCACCGGGCAGACTTATATCAAAATCGCCAGAGAGGAACCCCATCTGTTCAAGCTCTTTATTCTGCAGCATAGAGAGCCTGTTTCTTCCCTTGAGGATTTATATAAATCTGAAGCAAATCCCCGGACAGCTCTGGCCATTGCCGAACAATACGGCCTCTCTCTTTCCGGAGCCCGGCGTCTTCACCTGAATATGCTGATTTATACCATTGGTCTGGGCACCATTTTTTCTGTCTCCAGGCCCGGAATTTCGCCGGAGGAAATCTTCGGTATGCAGGAAGGGGCATGCCAGGCATTTTTAGCGCAGATTTTGGATGATAAGGAGGAAGAAGCATGAGCAGAGGGATACTGATTCTATACAAAAGCAAAACGGGATTTACCAAAAGATACGCAGAGATGATTGCTGCGGAAACGGGCGGTACTGCTATGGATGTTAAGAAGGTCTCGCCAGATGCCCTTTCTTCCTTCGATCCGGTTCTCTTTGGCAGCCGGATGCATGCGGGGCGGATTGACGGCTTTGGAGAAGCGCGTAAGCTTCTTCAGAACAATGGAGTCAGTCTCTCGGCTCTCTTTGTAACGGGTGCTATGCCTAATACGGAAACCCAGACTATTACGGAAATGTGGAAGAATAATCTGACAGAGGAAGAATTGTCCGATCTGCCTCATTTTTATATGCAAGGCGGACTTTGCTATGAAAAAATGGGAATTTTCGACCGGCTTATGATGAAGGTATTTCTATTTATGATGAAGCAAAAAAAGGGAAAAAGTCCCAATGAGGATAGATTTGCGGAAATCATTGCACATTCTTATGATATCTCTTCCAGGGATTATATACGGCCTTTGGTGGACTGTCTAAGGGGCAAATAAATACAAATAATTGGATTAAGCTGCCGAATGAGATGCAAGCAAGCCTTTTGAGATAAGCATTCCTGCTTCTCTTGTTATTCCGATGAACAAAAGCATAGAGAATCGGAAGACCTTGAATTTTCAGTTCCGTTATTCGTGTAAAAAAGTGTAAACTTTTTTAATCTCACTTTTAATACACCTGAACATAAAAAAATGTGATAAATACGGCATCTCTGCTATATTTATCACACTTTTAATCCATGCAGGAGATGGGACTTGAACCCACACAGCCTTGCGACTACAGGCACCTGAAGCCTGCGCGTCTGCCATTCCGCCACTCCTGCGAACAAATAGTATTCTACCGAATTTCCGAACAAATGTCAACACTTTTTTCTAAAATTTTGATATTTTTTTATGAACTTAGTACTTGACTTTTCTTTCTGAAAATGGTAGTATAATTAAGCGCCTTGAGATAACAGCTTGGGAGCCGCACAAGATGCGGAAGTGTCGGAACTGGCAGACGAGCAAGACTAAGGATCTTGTGGCATTCGTGCCGTGTGGGTTCAAGTCCCATCTTCCGCATTGGTTAGGAATACGATAAATATAGCAGAAATGCCGTATTTATCGTATTTTTTATGTTTGGGTGTGTAACAAAATGTAGTGCAAAAATGTTTACACTTTTTTACACTACATTTTTGGAACTAAATCAATGTCAATTATATTTTCATAACTGCCATATTCCATAGCCTCCCATCCTCTACATCCAAAACACAATCTGATGCGCCGCCTGATAAAACCATTCCGGGTTAAATTCCTCCACCTTCTCATAGACATCTGTAAAAATCGTAAGCCCATTAAAAATCATACTCTGCACAAACAGGGCAAGAAAAAGAAGCCAGCCCATTTTCCAAAAATGTGTACCATAATATTTCTGATTCCAGCCAAGGAGCAAAAAAGCAACCGACAGAAACAGCAGCCACGTAAAATCCACCAGATAACGGGGAACAATACCGCCAATCTGCGTATCTGCCACAATAATAACAAGAGTGGACCCCAAAAGAATGAATGAGGATGCATAGGCGGCAAGGCTATATTCCATATGCCGAAACATAAATGGCAGAAAGGCAAAAATTAAAACTAAATTAACAGCCACAGAACCGCCGAATCCCGATTCTCCAAGCAAAATTCCTGCATACTGACTTACTATGGGCACCTGCTGAAAATAAGGAAAGACACCTGTCACATAAGGAGGCTGAAATAACATGGTAAACAGCTCCATAGGAATCATACCTGCAATAAACTCCCTCTTCGGCATATTCTGAGTTGTCAGATTGTACATAGCGCCAAAATCAGTGACACTTCCAAACCGAATATAATTATAATACATCAGACCAGCCGCAACAAAAAGTACAGGCACAAAAAAGCAGGTAATATCCGAAACTTTATGCTCTCCCAAAATCCGTTTTTCCTTCACCGGCTTCCAAAAAATCGGAATTGCCAGCAATGTAACAAGAACCAGTGTCGGACGGCAGCCGGCAATCATTGCCAGAAGCAGCGAGCCCAACGACATACGCCAACGACTGATCTGCTCCCCAGAAAGAGAACGAAACCAAAAATACAGCCCCCATGTGCCGCAGGCAAGAGCCGCCAGAATAGGAATTTCGTAAAATCCCGGGTTACGGAAATATGTCCATATTCCACTGCCATTGACCATTAAAAGAGCCATCACTAAATACACAGAAAAAGGCGTTTTCGGAAACCAGTGACGGATAATCGCACCCAACAGAACAAAAACGCCAATGATAAAGAGACCTCCCTCAAACAGGATTACGGCTGTCGTGGAAAGATCCTTTCCCGTAACCAGATAATAGGGGAGAAAAAGCAAAATCTCCGGCACAACACCGAAATAGACATAGTATTTCCCCTGATAGTAAGCGGCATCCCAAATATAGGTACCATCCGTCTCCATCAACGCCGCACTTCGAATCCGATAATCATAAGGGTCCTCCAGTTCGGCCAGAAAGCTGTCCGGCTCTATATCCAGCCAGGGCTGTCCCTTTGCCAGTGCATGAGCCAGAAGCTGGTATTGCTGCTGATAGACAGCCTTACTGTTCTCTCTTGATTGCGGATTATTTTGGGAAACCGTTACGGCAAAAACAAGCTCCAATGCCACCAGCACGGCAATGGCAAGCTTTCCTCTTAAGGTATGTTCAATAAAAAGCTTTTTATGAAACGCAGAGCCCGGCCTCAGACAATATCCGGCCAGTAAAGCAATGATAACCGCAAGCATCCTTCCTGGAGAAAAGAAAAAGGGGACTCGTACATTGCCGCTGATATCACGTATGCGTATCAGAGCACCTTCAGCAGAATTGATAATAAGCAGAGCCTCCTTTGCATCACCGCATAAATGAAGCCTTATATATTCGCTTTTTGATACTCCGGAAACAATATCTCTTTCCGGAATTCGAAAATAATAATCTGAAGTTGCATCTTTTAGCTTTAATTGAATATTCACGGCTTTATCCGCTGCTGTAGAAGCATTTTCCACCAAGAGACTGATATGAATGTTATGAAGCTCCTGGTTGATATCTGTAAATTCAATCGTAGCCGTCTCTTCACCTTCAGGCTCCGTGATACGGAATAATGTGTTATCCACCTTCTCCAGTCCTTCACCTACCAGCCAGTTGAACGCGGGAATATGCTCCTTCTGCCAGGTCAGAGACATCCAATGCATATAATTAAAAACAAACAATTCCAAAAACACACCAAGAAAACAGAGAAAAAGTGGTATTTTATGAAGCATCGCTTTTTGAAAAAGCACTTTCCCGTTTAATTTTTTCAAACTTGTACCTCACTTTCATAACATATAGCGCGGACATATTATCTATTTCCCCACTTCTATAACCCGATACCCTGCCGCCTTTAACAGCCGGTTCATAATCGCCTGCCCGATAGCCGCCGTCTCAAAGGATTCCGAATAAATATAATCCACATCTGTCTCATCAAAGCTTCTTAAAACTTCAAACAGATGCCTGGAAATCTCCTCCTCACAGCTGCGGGCGCCCAGGCTCCGTACAAGGCCTTTTTCATAACGTTTTGCCGTCTCGTCCGTGGCTATGATTCCAACCCGCTTTCCTGTCAGCTCCGCCTGAGACGTCAAGCGGTTCACTTCCGCAATCACTCTTTCCGTTTCTCCCTCTACAATCGTCAGCTCCGCCCTGGGGGCATAATGGCGGTATTTCATTCCCGGAGCCTTGGGCTTTATGCCGGAATCCGCCTGGAGCACCGCCTGATCCACCTCTAAGGGGCCAATCACCGCCTCCATCATAGCCTTTGTAATTGCCCCCGGTCTCAGGATCACCGGCTTTTCCTCACTCACATCCACAATTGTGGATTCCAGACCGATCACCGCCTGTCCCCCGTCAAGAATCATCTCAATCCGCCCGTTCAGGTCTTCCGCCACATGAGCCGCCGTTGTGGTGCTCGGCCGTCCCGAAGCATTTGCGCTGGGAGCCGCCACAAATCCTCCCGCCGCACGAATCAGTTCCTGCGCAATCTTATCGCTGGGCATCCGTACCGCCACCGTGGAAAGCCCGCCGGTTGTCTTAAGAGGCACCAAATCTGTTTTAGAAAAAATAAGCGTCAGCGGCCCCGGCCAAAATGTCTCCATCAGCCGCTCCGCCTTCTTCGGTATCTCTTTTGCAATCCGGTACACATCGTCCTTCGCCGCAATATGTACAATCAGCGGATTGTCCGAGGGCCGTCCCTTCGCCGCATAAATTTTCTCCGAGGAAGCAGGATTCAGGGCATCTCCACCCAGGCCGTAGACCGTCTCCGTGGGAAAGGCAACCAGACCGCCCTCTTTCAGAACTCTTCCCGCTTCCTCAATAATATCCATATCTACCGCTTCATAATCAAGCTTTTTTATTTGTGTCTCCATTGTATACACCTGTCTGTTCCTATTATTGTGTATCATATGTCTTTTCTGTCAGCCTGCCCGGTCCATCCTCCGCGACAGCTTCCGAAATCTCCAAAAAAACAGCGTAGTTGTGGTAATTGCCGCCAGAGTATCCGCCACCGGTTCCGCCAGAAATACGGCGAATACCTTATCCGCAAAAAAGCCCGGCAAAAGATAAATCAACGGTATCAGCACAATAATCTTCCGAAACAACGCTAAAAACAAAGAAATCTTCGCCTCTCCGATTGCTACAAAGGTCTGCTGGCAGGACATCTGTGCCCCCATCACAAAGGCCATCCCCAGATAGATCCGAATCGCCCAGGAAGCATAAGCAATCAGCTCCGCATCCCCGGAAAACAGTGACGGGAAGAAACCGGGAATAAAAATGGCAATCAGCCAAATCGCCGAAGAAGCACAAACAGCGCTTATAAACAAAAGCCGAAAAGCCTCCTTCACCCTTGAAAGATTCCTGGCCCCGAAATTATAGCTGATAATCGGCTGCGCTCCCTGAGCCAAGCCCTGAAGAGGCAGATTGCACACCTGCATGCAGCTTGAGAGAATCGTCATTGTCCCCACTGCCAGATCTCCGCCATATTTCTGCAGAGACGTATTAAAACAGATATTCAAAAGGCTCTCCGTGCTGGTCATAATAAAGGGCGACAATCCCAGAGCCAGCACCGGCAGAATCACCGCGCCCCGAATTCTCATATTTTCCTTCTTAATCCTTAAAACCGTCTTATTTCCCAAAAGGAATTTCAAAACCCACACCGCCGAA
This sequence comes from Clostridia bacterium, assembly GCA_910576325.1. GTDB lineage: Bacteria > Bacillota > Clostridia > Lachnospirales > Lachnospiraceae > Laedolimicola. The sequence continues at coordinate 61,215 of CAJTIM010000001.1, read as the reverse complement.
ACTGTCTGGGCAATAATGGTAGCCAGAGCCGCCCCCTGAACCCCCATTCCAAATCCAAAGATAAAAATAGGATCCAGCACAATATTGACCGCCGCCCCGATCACCACGGTCAGCATGCTGATCTTTGTAAAGCCCTGGGTGGTGATAAAGGCATTGAGCCCCAGGGAAAACATCACGGAGACAGTCCCCAGAATATAGATGTTCAGGTAATCTAATGCATAACCGATGGTATCCTCACTGGCCCCGAAAAGGAACAAAAGCCTTTGTCCATTGAGGCGGAATATCACGGTCAGAGCAACGGCCAGAGCCATCAGCATGGTAAAGCAGTTCCCCAGAATCTTTTCCGCGCTTTCCGAATCCTGCTGCCCCATTTTAATGGAGGCCTGCGGTGCTCCTCCCATGCCTATCAGGCTTGAGAATGCCGTCACAAGCATCAGTACCGGAAAACACAAGCCAAGGCCGGTAAGAGCCAGAGCTCCCTCTCCCGGAATATGCCCGATGTAAATACGGTCCACAATATTATAAAGCATATTTACAATCTGGGCGGTAATCGTGGGAATGGCCAGCCGTACCAAAAGGCGGCTGACCTTCTCCGTTCCCAGATCTGTTCTTCTGTCTTCCATCTTATATTACCTTGCCATCTCATAGATCCTGGCAATGTCTTCTCTGCCAAGCTTCTTAATACCGCCAATAGTACGCTGCCCCATATAAGTACACTTATAAGCCAGTTCCTCAATCTGCTCCCCCGTCAGCTCCACTCCAAGCTCGCGGATGCTCACCGGCATATGAATGGACCGGAAAAAGTCCTCCATAGCCTCAATTCCCGTCAGAACCGTCTTTTCCGGATCCGCATAATCATAGGCAGCTCCCGTCACATTCACAGCAAACTTGGCAAAACGTGCCACATCCTCCTTATACACATACCTGGCCCAGCTTCCCCACACAGCGGCAAGCCCTGCGCCGTGGGCCACATCGAACATCCCTCCCAGCTCATGCTCCAGCTGGTGACATGCCCAGTCGCCCGTACGCCCGCAGCCCGTCAGTCCATTGTGAGACAAACTGCCTGCCCATAGAATCTCCGCCCTTGCATTGTAATTCTCCGGCTCCTTTAAAAGAACTCTTGCCGCGCGCATCACGGTTCTGAGAAGGCTCTCCGCGATACCGTCCACCAGATCCGTATCCATTTCATGAGAAAAATACCGCTCCATAGTATGCATAAGAATATCCGTGCAGCCGCTCATAGTCTGATATTCCGGCAGAGTATAGGTCAGTTCCGGATTCATTATGGCAAAATGCGGCCGTACAAAATCGCTGTGAAGTCCGCGCTTTAACCATCCCTCCTCATTGGTAATTACGGTGGAATCACTCATCTCGCTTCCTGTGGCAGCAATGGTCAGAATCACGCCCAAGGGTACCGCATCCCGGGCAGACGCCTTTTTCAGATAAAGATCCCACACATCTCCCTCGTATTTGGTCCCCAGAGCAATGGCCTTCGCCGAGTCAATCGCACTTCCGCCGCCAATGGCCAGAATAAAGTCCACACTCTCCTTCCTGCACAGCTCAATGCCCTTATACACCAGCGACAGCCGGGGATTGGGCACCGCACCTCCCAGACTTACATAGGAAACGCCTGCTGCGTCCAAAGCTTCATATACGCGATCCAGAAGCCCGCTTTTCTTCACACTTCCCGTTCCGTAATGCACCAGAACTTTACCGCACTTCTGCGCCTTCACCAGATTGCCGGCCTCTTTTTCCGTATCTTTTCCGAAAACTACTTTTGTCGGGGTATAATATTGAAAATGATTCATTTTTTCCGCTCCTTTTCCTGAAATACATTTCTTCCTCCTATTCTAACCCGAAACCCAAAACAAGTCGAGCACTATTTTGCCCGACTTGCCTATTTTCTACTGAATTATAAAACCGTCCGGACGGCAATTTGTTTTCCCGCCACCCGAACGGCTCTGTTAAATGCTGTACGTTCCCGCCGAAGTAGTCCCCGAATGTCCCGTCCAGTTGGTGTGAAACACTTCTCCTCTGGGGCAGTCCACCCGCTCATAGGTATGTGCGCCGAAATAATCTCTCTGTGCCTGAAGCAGATTGGCCGGAAGCCGCTCACTGGTATAGCTGTCAAACCAGGAGAGGGCTGCGCTCATAGCGGGAAGAGGGATTCCGCTCACCACGGCGCCTGACACAACCCTTCGCCAGGATGTAAGGCAGTCGGAAACAGCCTCTTTGAAATAGGGATCGAGAATCAGGTTGGGAAGCTTCGGATCCCGGTCATAAGCTTCTTTGATCCTGCCAAGAAACGTACTCCGGATAATACAGCCGCCCCTCCAGATAAGCGCAATATTCCCATAGTCCAGCTCCCAGCCGTAATGCTCTGCCGCCCCTCGCATCAACGCATAGCCCTGGGCGTAGGATACAATCTTGGATGCATACAGACCCTTGCGGACTGCCTCCACAAACTCCTCCTTTTTCTCCGAAATCCGGCCGTATTCTTTTTCATAAGCCTTTGCCGCCCTCACACGCTCCTGCTTCATAGCCGCAAGGCAGCGTGCAAATACGGCTTCGCTTATCAGCGTCAGCGGAACACTCTCCTCCAGGGATGCCTCAATGGTCCATTTTCCTGTTCCCTTCTGTCCTGCCACATCCAGAATCTTTTCCAGAACCACCTCTCCCTGCTCATTCCGGAAATTCACAATGTCACGGCTAATCTCCATGAGATAGCTGTCCAGCTCCGTCTCGTTCCACCGGGCAAAAATCTCATAAATCTCCTCATTATCAAGACCAAGGCCGTCACGCATCAGCTGATAAGCCTCACAAATCAGCTGCATATCGCCATATTCAATGCCATTGTGAACCATCTTCACAAAATGGCCGGCTCCGCTCTCTCCAATCCATGCACAGCAGGGCGTATCCCCGTCCACCTTGGCGCTGACTGCCGTAAACACCGGCTCCACCGCATTCCAGGCCTCCCTGCTGCCCCCCGGCATCAGGCATGGCCCGTTGAGGGCGCCGTCCTCTCCTCCCGAAACCCCTGTTCCGATGTAGAACAGCCCTTTCGCTTTCAGCTCCTGTTCCCTGCGCACGGTATCCTTAAAATAAGAATTGCCGCCGTCTATTACAATATCGCCCGCTTCAAGCAGCGGAACAAGCTGCTCCAGCATCTGATCTACCGCCTCCCCGGCCCGGATCATCAGCATGATCTTCCTGGGGCGCTCCAAGATATTTACAAGCTCCGTAAGGCTTTTGCAGCCTGTAATGGCCTTTCCTTTTCCGCGTCCGTTTACAAAGCTCTCCACCTTGTCGATGCTCCGGTTATACACCGCCACCGAAAACCCCTTGGATTCCATATTCATAACTAGATTTTCGCCCATCACGGCCAGGCCGATTAAGCCTATCTCTGCTTTTTTCATTTCCAAATAACTCCTCCTTCGATCAGCTTCACTATCTCAGTCAGGCGTTCTACCAGATAATCCGCCCCCGACTGGTCGTAGCCAAAACGATCATCCTTTTTTGCTATCACAACGGCTCCCGCCGCCTTGGCTGCCGTAATTCCATAGGTAGAATCCTCCACCACCAGACATTCGGACGGCTTGGCCCTCATTTTCTTCATGGTATATTGATAAATCTCCGGGTCCGGCTTGCTTCTGGCAAACCGTGTCCCGCTTACCTTTATTTCAAAATAGTCCTCAATTTTCAATGCTGACAAATACCGATATATTGTATCCTCCGGCGAGGAGGTCGCCAGTGCGATGTGATACCGGCGCTCCTTCAGCCAGGATAAAAGCGGATAAATATCCGCATCTGCCAATGCCGCGGCATCTATCGGTGCCCGCTGCGCATAGGCCCTCTTTTCCCGTTCATAATCTTCAAAGGCCATCTGAAATCCCTCCACATGCTTGCGGAAAATCTCATATGTTTCCTTTAAATTAGAACCGCAGGTAAGATTGTACACCTCATCCGAAATCTGAAATCCTTTTTCCTCAAAAAACGCTTTTGTTCTTCGCCTGTATTCTGGTTCTGTATCTACAAGAACCCCATCCATATCAAAAATAATATGCTTCACGCCCTTACCCTCCGAATCTGCGGAAATCCAATCAGGTTCATAATAGACAGAATGATCGCCGCACATCCCCCAATCTGTATCACGGATACCGATTCGTTCAAAAGCAGTACTCCGAAAAAAATAGAGGAAATAGGCTCCAAAAGGGATACAAAGCTTGCCATCGTGCTCCCCAATATGCGGACTCCTTCCTTTAAAAACAGATTTGCCACGACGGACACCAGCAGCGCCACCAAAAGCATCAGCCCGTATACCTTCGGGGACTGTTCAAAAATCAATTCCTTTGTTCCGATATTCATAAGATACATCTCTGCCGCCGTAATGGAGCAGGCATAAAACATAAGCATATTCCCGTCAAGCTCGGAAAGCTTCAGCTTGTCAAGAAGCATCATATAAAGGGCAAAGGTGATACTGCTGGCAAAAGCCAGCAACATTCCTTTGGCTTCACCCATCCGGCTGTTGAAAAGGAAGCAGAGAATCCCTGTGCCCGCCAGTCCGATGGAGCACCACTTCTGCGGCGTAATTTTGTCTCCGTAAAACAGGAAACTGAAAATCACCACCAGCAGGGGATAAAGGAAATGCAGAGTCGTAGCCATCCCCACGGAAATATAGCTGTAACTGGAATACAAAAGCAGTGTGGTAATAAAGGTTCCCAGATTCGCCACCAGAAATATGTTCAAAAAAGTCTTGCGGTCCGTGCGCAGATCTGTTTTCTTCCATACAGCCAGGACCAGCAGAGCCGGAACCGCCAGAAAATTCCGAAAAAATGTCATGGACGTATGATTATTGCCCATTGCATATGTAAGAGCGCAGATGCTCGGTGTAAAGCCGTACAGCAGGGCTGAGGACATTGTTTTCGCAATACCGCTTCGCATTTCCTTATGCATGTTTTATTCCTTTTGAAGCCTTTCTCTCAATTCTTCTTTTGCCTGCTCCAACAATGCCGGCCTGTTCAGAAGCTCCATAGCCGTTCTTGCCATTGCCTTGGAGGACTGGCGGATACAGCGTACTCCCGCCTCGGAAACCGCCAGATCCCGGAACCGTTCCGTGTGATTGGATATTTTATAATCTGGAAAAATGGTCATATAGGGATTGCAGATAGGAATCAGCCTGGATACATTTCCCAGATCCTCGCCGCCGAAGTCAACCGGCATCCCGTCCATCAACGGCTCTCCCAGCTTTTCAAATTCCCCTCTGCACACATCGGACAGGATCCGATTGGGAATCCGGCCCTCATATCCGTCCGCAATCTCCACCTCGGTCCGGCATCCCATAGCCTGGCCGCAGCCTTTTGCACAGTCTGCCACCCGATTTGCCAAAGTATTCAGCTCCTTTAAGCTGAAGCAGCTCATGGAGCCCTCAACCTCGCTGATTTCCGGAATCAGTCCCGTAGAGTAACCGCCCTTCGTAATAATTCCAGACAAACGCCAGTCTCCCTTGAAATGCTGGCGCAATAGTCCGCTGCCGGACAAAAAGAGGGCGGCGGCGCTTAAAGCACTCGTCCCGTTGTCCGGGTGGGAGCCTGCATGAGCGGATACGCCGTGATATGTCACCTTATAGCGCTTGGATGAGAGGCACGCCCCTGCCAGACGGGTGGTGTCACTGGTGGGATGCATCATAAGAACCGCATCCACTCCCTCAAAAATTCCCTGCTTAATGAGGATAATCTTCCCGCCTCCCCCTTCCTCCGCCGGGGTGCCTATTACCTTCAGGGTTCCGGCCGTTTCCGTTTCCTCCATATATTTTTTAAGCTCAATGGCCGCTCCCAGGGCGGAGCATGCGATCAGGTTGTGACCGCACGCATGCCCGATGGGAAGTGCATCATACTCGGAAATAATCGCTATCACCGGCCCGGAGGAAGTCTTGGAATAGGAAGCCTCAAAAGCCGTGTCCAGCGTTCCGATGCCTTTTTTCACCGAAAAGCCGTACCTCTCCAGAAATTCACACTGCACCTTGCAGGCTTTTACCTCCTCAAAATTCAGCTCCGGATTTGCATGGATATATTTTGACACACTCCAAAGCGCCTCCATCTGCTCGTCCAGGTACTGATCACATTCCGCTTTTTTCTTCTCTAACCATTCCATATTCCGTCACCTAACCTAAAATTCCCAGGAGCGCACACAGCAGGGAAATTCCCAGCAGTCCGAAGATAACCTTGTTGTAATTGGCCCCCTTGTGTGTGAAATAATAGTAAATTCCGAAGATAACCGCTAGGGGCAGCATACCCGGCAGAATCTGATCCAGGATATTCTGCAATACAATCGGCTCCGTGGTGTTTTCCATACTGAACTGCAGCACTGTCTTTACCTTCACATAGGAGCTTGACAGCGCGCCCATCATAAACAAACCCAGAATACTGGATCCCGTAATGATGTCATTGATAAGGCCCGACTGCATCACCTTCATAATGGAATCCTTGCCCACCTTATAGCCAAGGCTCAGGCAGTACCATCCGATCAGGTAGCCCGTCAGTGGAAACAGGAAGGGCACCAGTGCTCCCAGAGCCTGCCCCTGCATGGCGAAGGTACAGGCAAGAGCCAGAATGATCGCTTTTAGCGTTCCCCAGATAATCGTATCGCCGATGCCGGCCATGGGGCCCATCAGACCTGTCTTGATTCCCGTAATTACCTCGCCCGGAATCTCCGCACCTCCGGCCTTCTGCTCTTCCATGGAAAGTACGATTCCGTGAATCATACAGCCGAAGGTTCCCTCGGAATTGTAGAACTGGAGATGGCGCTTCAATGCGTCCTTATATTTCTCATCATCCTTGTACAGCTTGCGCAGAGGCTTGGAAATGGCATTGCAGAATGCCAGAGCCTGCAGACGCTCATAGGAATTACTCAGCTCCGTGGAAAAATACCAGGTATTGTAAACGCCGCGCAGATCCTTTTTTGTCAGTTTCTGTTCCTGCTCCATAATAGCAGCATCATATGTTTCTTTTCCGGACATTACGCTTCAGCTCCCTTCTTATTTTTTCTTGCGTTAATGGTAAGCAATATGGCAATCAGCGTTCCGAATACGGCCGCTGCCATTGTGCCGATCCCCAGGTATGCAACTGCAAAGAATCCAAGAAGGAAATAGGGAAGCAGCTCTTTTCTTCCAATCGTGATAATGATAATCGCAAAGCCAAGGGCAGGAAGCATACCGCCGGCCACGCTGAAGCCCGTGATAATCCACGCCGGGAGAACATCCATCAGCCAGGAAACGGCGTCGGATCCTACCAGGTTAATACAGAATACGGGAATAAAGCGCAGACAGAAGGCAAAAACGGCCGGATATATCACCGCGCATTTAAAAATTCCCTTCCTGTCGCCTTTTTCCGCATAATTATCCGCCCATCTTACCCAGATGGAATTGGAGGTGCGGCGGATTTGATCCATAAAAACGCCAAGTACGCCGAAGGGAACGGCCAAACCTACGGCAACCTCTGCAGTCATGCCTGTCTGCAGGGCAATGGGAATGGCAATCGTGGCTGCCAGAGCCTGATCCGCCGGAACATTTCCTCCCGTAGCAATTACTCCCAGATAAATAAGCTGTATGGAGGCTCCAATTAAAAGCCCCTGAGGCACCTGGCCGTAAATCAGTCCCAGCACAAAGCCGATTACGACGGGGGACCCCATAGCTGTTGTCAAATGATATCCTATTTTTGATGTACCGCCGAAATACATCAATCCGCAGATTGCGGCAACTAATGCAACATTCATACTCTCCAGTACTCCTCTCCGCTAAATGTCAAATAGCTTTTTCTCCAGTATCTTTGTAAATTCCATGCTCGGATCGTCCGGAACCTGATGCAGATATACGCGGACGCCCGCATCCTGCATCTCCTTAAGCTTCTCCGCATCCGGCTGATCCAGTGTAATCGGCCCGAACACCACCTTTCTTCCGGGCGCCGATCCCAGCCCTCCAATCTGCAGCTCCTTCACAGGAAAGCCCTGCCTGAACAGGCTGTAAATTGCGGGCACATCCTTGATGAGAACAAACAGGCGGCATTTACCATATCCGTCACTGTTCCATTTGGAAACAGCATCCTCTACCGTGTCAATAACAACCTCCATTCCCGGAGGCGCCGACATTGTATAGATGGAGGACATAAAGCTGTCCTTTGCCAGCAGATCATCCACAATAAGAATCTTGTCCGCCATAGTCTGCTTGGCCCATTTTGTAATCACCTGCCCGTGAATCAAACGAAAATCCGCTCTGATTAACACAATGTCTGCCATACCTATCTCCTTTCTTTTAATAGCTCCGTCGCAATCTTCCCGCTCTCTTTTAATGTGGAAACCGCAAGATCCGCCAGCTCCCTGCCTGATAAGCGGTCTTTATTCATGTAGACCTCCATCAGCATGGCCAGATTCAATCCCGCCACCACCACATTCTCATATTCGCGGCTCAATGCGCAAAAGGCGTTGCACGGTGTTCCTCCAAACAAATCCACCAGGCACAGGGTTCCCTTTGGCAGCTCCTTCAGCGCCTCCGCCGCCGGCGGAAGGTAATCCTCCAACGCCATCCCGGGCAGAAGTGAAAAACTGCGCACATTTTTCATCTCTCCCAATATCAGCTCCGCCGATCGAATGAGCTCCTCGCCAAATCTGCCGTGTGTCCCCAACAGTATCATGTTTTCCATCTGTTCTTCCTCCTGATATCTAATTTCAGTTCCGTATCTGCCTTTCTGGTTTAATTATAATCGAAAAATATTTTTTTGTAAATACTTTTTAGAAAAAAATATTTTATACCCGTCAGTTTTCACAAGGCTCTATTTACAAAAAATTTTTTTTATGATACCCTGAACATAGAAAAAAATTCTAGGACTATTTTATTATGGACAATTTAACTGTAAAAATGCGGATCAAAACCATGTACCGCGATATGAATCCAAAGGAAAAGCAGATTGCCGACTACATTCTGGAAAATCTCAAGCTTGTGTCCCGGGGAACCATCAATGATATTTCCAGTACTCTAAGGATTGCGGATTCTACCGTTTACCAATTTACGAAAAAGCTGGGCTATGACGGATTCAAGGATTTTAAGGTGCATCTTCTCACGGAGGAGTTTGATTCTGAGATTTCAATTCACGAAAAAATATCAAAGGACGACTCGGCAGATATGATGATCGCCAAGGTATTTGATTCCAGTATCAAGGCGCTGGAGGCCACCCGGCAGATCAGCAGCGGGCAGCATTTCCGGGAGGCCGCCGATCTGATGATAAAGTCCGAAAGAGTGTGGTTCTTCGGCCTTGGCGGCTCCAATGCCGTGGCTCTGGACAGCTTTCACAAGTTTCTGCGCTCTCCCGTCAAATGCGGTTTTGCCTCCGACTATCATATGCAGCTGATGAATGCAGGTCTTTTAACCGAGCATGACTGCGCCTTTGTCATTTCCCATACCGGGCTTAAAAAGGAAAGTATTGAGATCGCTAAGATTGCCAGGGAAAACGGAGCCGGACTGATCGTACTGACCAGTTATCCCCTGTCTCCCCTTGCAAAGCTTGCGGATATTGTGCTGACCTCCACCTCGGAGGAGATTGCCTGGCGTTCTGAGTCGCTTTCAAGCCGGCTGTCGCAGCTCTGTATTATAGATACGTTGTTTGTTATGGTGATGTTTCGGGATGAGGGACAGGCCAATTCCTCTCTTCAGAAAATCCGCCATGCCATCTCTTATACACTTCCGGATGAGGTGCGACCAAACCGGAAAGGCATAACTTAACCGATATGTTATGGATATGTGATTGTGATATCAAGCAATGATGTTTGCTTTTATGAAATATTGATTTTGAAAAAAGAAAATACGGAGGTATCCATATGAAAAAGCTTCTTCTTGTTATCGACATGCAAAATGATTTTATCGACGGCGCTCTGGGAACTAAGGAGGCCGCGGCTATTGTTCCGAATGTAGTGAAGCACATTCAGGAGTTTGAGGGTGATGTCCTCTATACCAGGGACACCCATACGGATAATTATATGGAAACCCAGGAGGGACGCAATCTGCCTGTTCCCCACTGTATCAAGGGCACGCCCGGTTGGGAGCTTTGCCCGGCTCTCAAGGCTCTGCGGGATGCCGACAACTCCCCGGTGCTGGACAAAGTAACCTTCGGGGCTAAGGATCTGCCTGCTTATCTGGAGGCGCGCTATCCGGGCGGGCTTGAGTGCGTGGAGCTTATCGGCCTCTGTACGGATATCTGTGTCATTTCCAATGCTATGGTATTAAAGGCATTTTTCCCGGAGCTTCCCGTAAGCGTCACCGCCTCCTGCTGCGCGGGTGTAACGCCGGAAAGCCACGAGAACGCTTTGAATGCCATGAAAATGTGTCAGATTGCCGTTCTCTAGTAGTCCGTATCGGAAATATGCACAAGGATTTCCGGTACGGACTACTAGTCCTGCCGGCTGCAATCCATACCGGCTGTTTCAAGGTTATTGTTCACTCAGTGACCAGTAACGCTTGAAAGACATCATTCTTATTCTTCACCTTCCGGCAGATCTTGAACAGCCGCAATTCCGAAATACTCGTCCAGGCCGTCCGCCATGCCCTGGGCGAGTTTTTGCTGGTAATCCTCCGAAGCCATCTTAACATCCTCCTCCGGGTTGGTCATAAAGCCCATCTCTACAATCGTAACCGGCACCTGGCACCAGTTGATGCCGCTCATGGTGTCTGTCTCCCAGACCTTTCTTGCCTTTGCTCCTGTGGCGCCGACCATATGATTTAAAACCGCTTTTGATAAAGCCCGGCTGTTTTCATAGATTCCCGGCGTGTAGGGATTGTTTGCCGTGGGGCAGATAGTCATAATGCCGCTGGCCGAGCTGTTCTCCGAGCCGTCGGCGTGGATTCGGATAAATGCGTCCGCCTGAGCTTCGTTTGCCATCTGAGCGCGCTCCGCATTGCTGATATTTACATCATTGGTTTCCCGGATCATCAGCACCTCATATCCACGGGCTGTCAGCTCCTCCTTCAGTTTTAATGCCACCTGTAACGTCAGTTCGTATTCTCTTAATCCGCTGGCTGCTCCGGAGGTCCCTCCCGCCACCTTGGCTTTCATCTCGGAAGCTCCCGGGCCTATAGGCTCCTTTTCGGAATTGCCCTTTGCCTGATGGCCCGGGTCGATGGCTACCAGATATGTTCCTGCGGCGGCCTTTTGCTCTTCGGCCAGCCGGGCTTCCTCTTCGGCCTTCTCCTGCTCCGCGCGAATCTTTTCCGCTTCTTCCGCCTGTCTGGCTTCCTCGGCAGCTTTTCTCTCTTCTTCCGCCTTCTGCTCAATCTCCAACCGGACCTCCCGGCTGGCTGTCTCTATCCCCGCTGAACCGGCTCGAAGTATTCCGGAATTATCTGACATACCTTCCTTCCCACAGCCGGAGAGGAAACCGCACAGCACAACTGCCAGTCCAAGCAGACCGTACCGCAGGCCGCTTCTTAGGCTGTGAACCATATCCTTGTCCTCTTCCAATTCCTCTTTCGTGTAAAGCTTGTCCCTGTTTTTTCTGTTTTTACTGATTTTTTGCAGCCTTCGCAATTGTTTCTTAATCATTTTAAATTTACCCCTTTACAAAATGCTCTTTTTGGATTATAATATCAAATGCTGAAAAGCACAAGCTGGAATAGCTCAGTCGGTAGAGCACTTCACTCGTAATGAAGGGGTCGAGAGTTCAAGTCTCTTTTCCAGCTTTTTTATTTTAGGTAAATATTTTAGGAAGATCCTGTTTTCTTTGGATCTTCCTTTTATCTTTTCCTGCCGTTATACCATCTCATTTTCCAGCTCAGTGCATTGTCTGGTCCTTAGGCTCCCGCTTCTGAATTTTGGGAACTCCATTAGCCTCTGTTAATGCGGATTTCGCCAGCTTATCCACCTTCTCGTTGTAGTAATCACCGGAGTGGGACTTTACCTTCCGGAAGGAAATGCGGATCTGGGTCTGCTTTCGGCGCATAAATTCCGCATACTTCTTTGTAAGCGTATTGTTGGCTTTCCAGGCGTTTGTAGCCCATTTTTCAATTCCCTCGTAGTCATAACGAATCTCTATGATTTCGTAGCCGTTTATGAGCGCCCACTGAGCCGCATACATGGCTCCTAACATTTCTCCCGCCACATTTCTGATAGCTAAAGAATCAGGTTCGTTTCCATTCCCAAATTCTTTGATAATTCTGCCGTCCGGAAGAAGGAGCAGACAGCCAAAGGAGTATTTGCCGATTGATTTGTCAAAGCTTCCGTCCACATATGCGATCACTTGATTTTCCGCCATTTTTTCCGTGTGAGTTTCTGCTTCTTCCCTTGCTTTTGACTGTTTGGATGCCTCTTTCTTTTTTGGAGGCGTTTCTCCTAAGTATGCCCTTGCCTCCGCTTCTTTTGCAAATCCCTTAAATTCCGCACCGGGATATCCGTTGACCGCATCGCTGCACTCGTCCCAGGAATAGAACAGTCCTGTTGTCTTTCCCTTTTTTACGGCATAAACCTTCTTCTGGCTCATAAATCCTCCCTGCCGCTCTCCTTCCGCGTTACTGTTCACTCCGTGACCAGTAACACGCTTCGCGATGCACAGAAATCGCAAAAAGATACGATTTCGCGCTGAAAAACTCGGGATTTCCGCACAAATTGTGCGGAAACACCTCGCGGAACAGTGGTATGTGAACAGTAACCCTTTCGCCTCCCCTATGATGAACCGGAATGGCCGGGGAGCCTCTGTGTTTATGAGAGCTTTGACCTACATTATACGTTGTTGAAATAAATGCGTCAATGAATTTTCTTTCTTAACATCAGCGGAATAAAATTTAGAAATAATTTAGAATCTTCTCACCATTTTTTCAGAATTCAGACACATATTTGACATAATCTTTTTATATGATAGAACTAACAAAGAAAGAGGCTGCCGGTGCTTATGGGTGCTGACCAGCTTCGGCAAACAACAACAGGCAAATGCCTTTTACATAAGATGGGCTGCCGGTTTTCCGGCAGCCTAAAATAATGAGGAGATGTGCGAGATTACGGGCGCATCTCTTTATTTCATCTCTGTCAGTGCGCTCCACATTGGATTTGTCTCATCATTGCCTGTGCCGTTGAAGCAAAGAACGATATTCGCAAGGCTGTCACTTGGCATACGGTCCGCATCTACCGCAAAGATGAGGGTGTAGTCTATACTCTCGCCCTTTGCCATCGAACGATAGAAGAAGGAATGAAGCCTCTCTTCACCATTTATATTCTTCGGACAGCTTAGGTAGAAGGCGGAAGCATCCATCTGAAGCTCATAACGTTCGCCGGGAACTGCCTCGTAGGTATCCTTCCTAAAGTTCCAGGTTCCGTCGGCACGCTTTTCCACATAGACCAGACGTGCATCCAAAGCAGTAGAATCCTGGGTGCTTCCGTCGCTAAATTCATCATAACCGATATACTGCTCCGCCGTAACCTGTACTGCCAGGAACTTGGGTGTTGCCGTCGTTTCTTCCAAAATTTCACCCTCTTGATCAAGATGCATGCGCTGATAAGGCTTATGAGTTCCGTCGGCATTCAGCCAGGGACTTAGTCTCTCCAGGTCGTAGACACCCTGCTCCGTGTATCCGGGAACATCAAAGAGGCTGTCGTAAATCTTTACGTCATTTACGGTATAGCTGGCGCCGTAGCCTTCACATTTCAAGGTTTCGCCCGGCTTGGTAATCTGATCTATAGTAACGCCTTTTTCTACCAGACTCTCCCACTGTGCATCGCCAGCTTCTGCCGCCGCCTGCTTCTGCTGCTCTTCCGGGGTCAGACCGTAAGTCAAATCCTCACTTTCCGTAACAGTGATTTTTAAGCCCTCGGCCACTTTCTTTACTTCCTCTGCCGGAACTCCATAATCTGCGAAAATGCGGATTACATAACCGTCCTCCGGGTTGAAGAGGAACAAATCCTCACCTGTTAAATATTTGTCCGGCTCCTGATAGGTAATAATATGGGCCTCCATATTCCCGATGGTGGTTTTTTCCACCTGCTCCACATGGCTGAAGTCCAGCATTTCCTTTTGTGCGTCAATATTTACCATGTTCATCGGCATAATGGAAATACCATGACCATAATTACCTTCAAAGAAGTATTTTCCTTCCTCCTGCTTGATCATGCCTTCCGGCAGGTAGGTCGGCTCTGCTTTGACTTCCACCGGCTTTAATTCGTAATTTACCTCAAAGGAGTAGGACACTTTGCCGTCTGCCTCCTGTACATTCTTTGTAAAATATCCCATAGACGCCATAACGCCCAGGCCGGAAACGGCTATGAGAGCCGCTGCCAGGCCGGCCGCCCAAACATGGCGGAGGGAACGTCTGCTGCGCATAGGTGTTGCCTTCGCTTTCTGACGGCTCTTGGCCCGTACAATGTCATAGGCTGCCTGAATCTTATCCTCGGTTATCTTGGATACGGGGATACTCTGCTTTAATACCTGCTCTTCTAATCTTTTTCTATCCTCACTCATAATCTTTGCCTCCTCTACACCACCATTGGGAAAAATGCCTGCTTGATTTTCTGTCTGCCGCGCTGCATCCGGGATTTTATCGTTGCTTCTTTTATGTGAAGGATTTCCGATATTTCTCTCGTTCGGAAACCCCACACGTAATACAGAATCATCAGGAGCCGATCCTGCTCTTCCAAGGGTTCCAGATAATCCAGAAAGGCCCTGGTCCTCTCGTCGGTTCTGCCGTCTCCCGACAGGATTTCTATTTGATCCGTGTATTCGGTGCGCTGGTTGGATTTTCTTATATTGTTGCAGTTATTGATCAAAATCCTTACCAGCCATGTTCCGAAATAACGTGTTTCACGTAAGTTTTCCAGATGTTCGAAGCAGTCCAGTATGGTCTCTGATATGGCGTCCGCCACATCTTCTTCCCGTTTCAGATATGCCTTTGCTACTTTATACATGGACTGCTTGTGCAGCTCCATCAGTTCCACAAACGCATCCCCGTCACAGGCTCTGGCTTTCAAAAGCAGTTCTTCTGTTTTGTCTCTTTTCATTCCTTACCTCCTTAGGGTTGCTTGAATGTACATTCACTTATTAGACCTGGTAAGATGGGGTTTGGATGCGTGAGGAATAAATTTTTTGGGAGTGGACGGGCTAGCGGCGGTGGGGCCAGCCCTGTTTGTTGGCAAAATTTTATTGGTGTGAGGTCAGTTTTTTCTAAATTAACAATGATGCTTATGTTGTTTGATTAGTGATATGATTGTAGATTGTTGGGTGGAGTGGGTTTGCGTTTACAGGTCAAAGTACATCTTAAACTCCGCCGGATTTGGAATCTGGTCCAGCTTCTTTAGTTCTGCCCGTTTTCTGGAAATCCATACATGAATGAGATGTTCCGGGAATACGCCGCCTTTGGTGAGGTAGTCGTGATCCGTTTCCAGAGCATCCAGAGCTTCGCCTAAAGATTTCGGCAGACCCTTGATTTTTTTCTGTTCTTCTTCGGACAAGGTGTACAGGTTGAAGTCGTAGGGGCCCCAGCCCTGTTCGGATGGATCGATCTTGTTCTCGATTCCGTCCAAGCCAGCCATAAGGATTGCGGCGTAGGCATAGTAGGGGTTGGCTGTGGCGTCAGGATTCCGAAGCTCGAAACGCTTGGTTTCCGGGGTTTTCGCATAAGCCGGAATCCGGATAACGGCGCTGCGGTTGGAGGTGGCATACCCGATGGTTACGGGAGCCTCATAACCCGGCACCAGGCGCTTGAAGGAATTGGTGGAGGGGTTGGTGAAGGCACACAGGGATGCGATGTGTTTTAGCAGCCCTCCTATGAAGTAGTGGGCTGTGCGGCTCAGGCCGGAGTAGCCGTTTTCATCATAGAAAAGGGGCTGTCCGTCTTTCAGGAGCAGCATATGTACATGCATACCGCTTCCGGCCTCCTGGTAAATAGGCTTGGGCAGGAAGGTAGCTGTCTTTCCCTCCTCTGCGGCCAGATTCTTAATGATGTATTTAATGATCATGGTATTGTCTGCCATACTGGGCATATCGTCAAGCTCTACCTCGATCTCCATCTGGCCGGGACCGCCTACCTCGTGATGGTGGTATTTTACCTGAATGCCCCAGTCTTCGATCATCATGCACATGCGGCTGCGGAGATCGCAGCCTACGTCCTGGGGCGCCGCCACATGGTAGCCGCCCTTGTAGGGCACCTCGTAGCCGTTGTTGCCTCTTGTATCTAAGCTGCAGTTCCAGTCGGCCTGTCTGGCGTCAATGCGGTAGCCGCACTGGTGGGGGGATACCTCGAACCGGGCGCTGTCAAAGAGGTAAAATTCAAATTCCGGTCCGATGACCATGCGGTCGGCGATGCCGGTTTCTTTCATGTATTCTATGGCCCGAAGGCTTACATTTTTTGGATATTGGTCGAAGGGCTTATTTTCTCCCTTTCCGATGGTGCAGACGTTGCCGCACATGGTCAGTGTGGGGACCTCTGCAAATGGATCTATGTAGGCTGTATCCGGGTCCGGCAGAAATACCATGTCGCTTTTTTCAATGGGTGCGTAGCCGTAGTTAGAGCCGTCAAAGCCGATTCCCTGGGTAAATGTATTTTCCCCGAACCGCTCTACCGGAATGGTGATGTGGCGCCAGCGTCCGTCAATGTCTGTCATTTTAAAATCAATCATGCGGATCTGGTTTTCTTCACATAATTTTTTGATTGCTTCGCTTTTCATATGTTTTCCCCTTTCCCTTGGCATTGTTTTTTGTTCTCTCCCTTTTCATCTGTCCTAAAGAGCAGTATCCTACAGGATATTGTTCCACAGGATCAGACAATGCCGGTATATGATTTATTTTATCACATATCGGCATTGCCTGGCACTATTCTTTTTTTGTTTTTCTCTCTTCCTTTAAATTTTGTTTACATCAGCATATTAATCAAAAAGCTGCTCTGGCTCTCTTCCTCTTGTTCCTGCTCCTTTCCCGAAACCTCACTTAACCGTTCCATCGCTTTTTGCAGCAACGCTTTTGCCTTTTTTACTTCATTTTCATCACACATGTCATTGGAAAGACCGCTTTCACAGTCAGAGACATCCTTTTTCAAAAGGCTGATTACAATCTGTATCTGCGCCGGCGTCTTTGCGGACGCTATCTGTCTGGCTCTCTTTCCCTCATTAACGGCCACCTTGCCGGAACGCTTTTCATTGTCCGGCTCTGCTTCCGGGGCTTCGGATGACAGGACGAGCTGATCTTCTTTTGTCTCCTTTGCCGCCCCTTTTCCGTCTGCCTTTCTTGTCATGATGTCTTCAATGGCTTTGCTTGAGAATATTTCATCCAGTATGTCGGAAGGAATCTGCTGTCCCGCCTGCCAGCCGGGAATCTTTTCCCGAATTGCGCTTATCACTGCTCCCGACAACTCCTGGCTAAGCTGTCCCAATGTCCATGCGGCGGAAAGCCGATCTTCTCTGTCCAGGGTTTTATAATATTCATTCAGGCCCCGGGAATAAGCCTCGTCCTCCCTCTCGTTCCCGCCGGACATGCCGTTGTACTTGTAATAGGACTTTTTTACCTCCTCCAGCACATGATTTTTCATGTCATCCGACACATCAATGATTTTCTTGTAATCGCTTCTTCCGGTAACACACATTCCCTCTACGCCATAGGAATTTTTAAAATGCCCGGAATACAGGTCTTGAATCGTGTTCTGATAATATGCCATCTCTATTCTCCTTTCTTTGATCTGCACATGTTTTTTGTGCATAAAGGGATACCCGTAGGGTGTTTCTTTAATTTGTCCATGCTTTTTGGACATAAAGGGATACCCTTCCCCCCTAATCTGTAGATGGAACTTTCAGCATCACAGCCAGAATAAACATCCGCTCTGCCACATCCCAATCCACAGTTCCCTCATAGCTTTCCGCCACATGCTTGATATTCACAAGGCCAATTCCGTGAAGCTCCCTGTCCGCCTTTGCCGTAACAGGAAACTCTGACTGAGGCTTTCGGATCAGGCTTCCGTCAAAGCTGTTTTCTATCCGAAGAAACAAAAGCTTTCCCTTTTGAAAGGAAATCAGACGGATAAACGCTTCCGCCTCCGGCTCCTGTTTTTTCAGTCTCACACAGGCTTCCAGGGCATTGTCCAAAGCATTTCCCAGAATAATACCAATGTCATAGCCCCGGATGGGCAAATCCTTTGGGAAGAGCAGCTGCTCTGCGCTAAGCCTTAGATCCGGAATGCTTTGAAGAGCTTCGTAATATTTCATATGAAGCAAAGCATCTACAATGGAATTTCCCGTGTGAAAAGGAAGCTCCAGTTGATTCATGGTTTCCATTAAATCAGACAGATAAGCCGTCAGTTCCTTATTTCCCTGCAGCTCTTTTGGGGGCATCGAATCACTTGCGGAAATAAGTCCCGAAATCACCGCAAGGGTATTTCTCATGTCATGCTTCATGCTCCGCACACCGGAATAAACCCGTTCCAGCTCCCCCATGTGCTCCTGCATGCTCTCCACCTGTTTTTCCAATATCACCCGGCTGTTTTTCTCCCTGTTCAGGCCGGCTATTTCTTGAAGAGATTTTACCCCCTGGAGAATAGACAGCAGGGATAAGAACAATACCCCCGGAAGCAGAAGAACAAGGAACGGATATTTCTGGTATAAAAAGATCGTAGCATCCTGCTCCACCGTAACCATAACAGCCCGCAGCAGCATACAGAGCATCAGACCCGTCAGTGCCGGAATCAGAATGAACTTCAGCTCGCTTTTGTGCATTCTATAATCCTTTTCCCGAAAATCTTTTACAATTTTTCTCAGGGAAATCCCCATCACCAGAAGCGCAAACAAAATACGAAAGATCTGAAGCCCCACTATACTTACATTCATTGCTCCAAGCCATTTCAAGACATCGCCGCCGGATTCTTTCCCCGTACCCCACTCCCACAGGGCAAATATCAGATCTGCCGGTTTTTCCAGCAGGATAACGGAGATGTAAACGCTGATATCCCTCACTGCCTGAAAAGACACAGTCAGGAAAATCGTAATACTGCAAAGGGCCTTATAAAAGCACAGAACGAAAACTATAAGAAGCGCAAATGAAACCATCTGCTTTCCCAGAAGATTCATCCCCTCATAGCCTGGAGGCCATATGGCGTCCAGCCCTTTTCGAAAGAGGGTATACACCACTGCCAGACACACTCCCATTTGACGCCTCCTGCCCCTTGGTTCCAGAAAGCTTCCCATGTAATACTGTAAAAAATATCCCTGAAACAGGACAAAGACCACATCCAGAAACTCAAAAATGATTGTTACGGAGTTAGACACAAGACACTCCTCCATTCTGGAGATACCACATATAGGCTTTGACAAACTCTCCATGCTTCTTTTTTGTCAGATAAACCCTGGCCCCTCCCGTGAGCGTGATGCTGTCGGCGCCGTACTCCGTAATATAAGCCATGTTCACCAGATATCCTCTGTGACAGCGGTAAAAGCTTTTGCTTAATTGTGTCTCCAGCTCATTCATGGCTCCATAGATCGAGAAAGTCTCCTTTAGGGTGTGTATGTCTACTTTCTTTCCCCTGCTCTCAATGTAGAGAATGTCTTTTTGGTCTATCGTCAGGTTTTTGGTGCGGATGAAAAGCCGTTCCTGTCTTCCCGCCCTGTGCCTTTGGCTTTCCAAGAGCGCCCTGGCCAGCACCTCCTTAAATTTTGTTTCCTCAAGGGGCTTTAGCAGATAATGAAAGGCCGACACATCAAAGGCCTCAAATACATATTCTTTTGACCCTGTGACAAAAATGAGAACTGCTTCCGGCTGTGTCTTCCGAAGAGCTCTGGCCGTGTCCATGCCGTCCATTCCCTCCATCTGAATATCCAGAAATACCAAGTCAAACCGCTTTCCCGCTTCCAGAAATGTCTGACCGGAAAAGTAGCTGTCTATCTGGCAGTCCCCATGTTCCTTTTGTATGAAATCCTTTATCTGCTCACAGATGATTTTCTCATCATCTACGATTGCTATGCGCAAGCTTTTCACCTCATTTGGAAGTCCTTAAAATATGTGATACCCTGTTATCTTATATATCGGCAAAACGGCCGGATTGATTTGCTGTCAGGAACGAAAAGGGGGCTTTTAAGGAATAAAAAGGCGCCAAAAAAAGAGGGGGCCGTAAAATGGCAGTAGCCCATAAGGAAACATTACAAAACTTATGACTTACGCCAGGTAAACGGAAAAATAGAAAATGCTATGCAAAAGGTTCACTGATTGCATAGCATTTTTTATTTTGGTAAGATATTAACTTTCGATTTTTCAGCGTTCCAACGGAACGCGCAGCCATTGCCAGCGGCAATGATCTTAGGGGTTTGGGGACATATCACCAACAAGCAACAGGCAGGAATTACGGGAACGAAATTTCTGCCTGGTAGGCATCTTTTACGTAAAGATGCATTGCTTGCCAGTAGTTTTAAGAGTCTTTGGCAGAGAATCTGTTTACAGTTGCCGCATTGAGAAACCTTTGATAACTGCCTATAATAAAATCATTATTTTGAGCTACTATAACAGAGAAATGAATGAAAAAAATAAATTTTTTTGCTCGTTGTAACATTTCGCGGACATTTGCCTGTTATACTATCTGAAAAAGATAAGGGGGATTGATATGGCAGCAGTAAAGACAGTATCTTTAACAAAAGAATATTCTAATGGAGAACACTATTTAAGAGCAGTTGATGATATATCTTTCACAGTTGAAGAAAATGAATTTGTAGCTATTATGGGAAGTTCAGGTTGCGGAAAGACCACGTTGCTCAATTTACTAGGTGGTTTGGAAAATCCCACACACGGATGTGTCTATATCAATGATGTAGATATTACACAGTTATCTATGGAGGAAAGGAGTTCCTTCAGAAGATGGCATATTGGGTTTATTTTTCAAAATTTTAATTTAATCCCAGAGATGAATGTATTTGAAAATATAGTTTTACCTGCCAAACTTATGGAAAGAAATATCAGTAAAAAAGAAGTAATGCGGATAGCTGAAGAACTGGAAATTGAGGAAAAACTATTACAAAATCCTATGACTTTATCTGGTGGACAACAGCAGCGGGTCGCAATCGCCAGAGCTATTTATACACATCCTACCATACTTTTGGGAGACGAGTTGACAGGAAATTTAGATTCTACAACCAGTATATCCGTTATGAAATTTTTGAAAAAGATGTGTAAAAAATATAGCCAGACAATGATTATCGTTACACATGATGAAAGAATAGCAGCTATGGCAGATCGGATTATTCAGATGAAAGATGGGAGGGTTGTATAGGATGGAGAATTACGATTGTAATCAGTCGGCTGAAAGAGTGCTTATGGATGCTTCCAGGAAAAAGAATCAAAACAGAAATCGTCTACTGTTTATCGTAATTACAATTACTGTAGGCGTGATTTTTAGTGTGTTCTCTTTAATCTATGGGAAGATGGAGATTGATATTCAGAAAAATATGAAAGCCGATGGTATGGCTGTATCGACCTATATTGAAAATGGTACAGCGGATATGACACAACAGCTTACACAGCTACCATGCATAGAAAGCATTGGGAAAGAAAAGTTTGCAGGAAAATTATTAGATGATTCCATAAAATATTGTGATTGCGTC
Source organism: Clostridia bacterium (assembly GCA_910576325.1). Classification (GTDB taxonomy): domain Bacteria; phylum Bacillota; class Clostridia; order Lachnospirales; family Lachnospiraceae; genus Laedolimicola. The sequence continues at coordinate 39,628 of CAJTIM010000001.1, read as the reverse complement.
ATTACAGATGTGACCGGATTTGAAAAAATGATACGTCCTGCATTTACAAATGTGGTAGGGACTTATCCAGAAAAAGAAAATGAAATTATGCTTTCTACGAAAACTCTGCAATATCTTGGAATCAAGAATCCCGAAGTGGGCATGGAAATTGAACTGGATTTTTATTGGAATGACATTTTCAATACCAGTGGAACCGGTATGCAGAACTTTTTACTTTCTGGGTATTTTACAGAGTATCAAAATCAAACCTCCGGTGCTTCTGTGGCTTTTTTATCAGAGAAATCAATGGAGAAGAACGGACTTCAATGGGAGCCATGTAGGATTTTAATAGATCATACAAAGAAATATTCCAGTGGTTCGCAAATAGAACATATGCTGACAAATAACATAAAGTTGAATGAGGGACAGAGAATTGTAAGTATGAACCCAGCAGAATATCGGGCAATAAGTGAAATGATGGGAAGTTATGGATTTGCAGTCTTTTTTTCGGTTATGGTTTTACTTTCTATGTTTTTGTTTATTTACAATATCCTAAATATTTCGCTGGAAAAAGATTTACAACGTTATGGTCTTTTACAAGTAATTGGTGTGGAACAAAAGCAGAATATTAAAGTCATGAATCGTGAGATGCTAAAAATAGGACTTACGGGAAGTATCGCTGGAGCAGTTTTAGGAGGAATGTTTATATGGGGTATTATGCCATTGTTATTAGAAAAAATGTATGCAGAGAATACATGGAAATTAGAAAGAATGGTTTTCTTTCAACCCAAACTTCTTATCCTAGCGATTGTTCTTGTGATTTTCACGTTGGGAGTGGCAGTGGAATGTCTGAAAAGAAAAATGAGGAAATTAAGTCCGTTGGAGTGTATGAAATATACGGAGGCGGTCACTTATCATAAAAGCAGGAAGAAACCGAAGATAAAGAAATTCCGCTATTGGGGAAAACATCCTGAAATTTATCTTGCAAAGAAATATTTATTTCGGAATAAAAAAACATTTGGGATAACAAGTTTGTCATTATGGCTTGGGTGCGAATTGGCATTATGTTCTGCGGTAATTGTGAATGGAGTGGATTTACAGAATTATTATAGTAAAGAGCCGGACTTCCAAATAGGAATTACAGAGGAAGCTTGCAATTATTTAATTGAATCATCACCGGACACAAAGAATATGAAGTTTTTTCCGAAGTCCCTTATGAATGATATTGAAACGACCATAGGAAACGAACTTCATTCAGTAGAAAATATTAAAGGATTTTATCCGATTGTCGGAAAAAATGGCAAGGAGAATATAAAGATTCTAATCAATGGAGATAAAATATCCACGGTAATTCAGACAGTCAGTATCGGGGAGCAGGAAGAACTAAAAGACTTTATTCAGAAAAATGATAAGCTAGTAAATTGGGAGCAGTTTCAAAATAATCATGGAACAATCGTGCTACATGATCATAGGATGTCAGATTATATAGCAGGAGAAGTGCAGGATTATATAGGAACAGAGATGGAATTTTATGATCTGGTTCCGGTTGGTACGGAAATGAGCAGTTTAGTTCCTGAGAAATTAGTAAATTGTGGTTATCTGGATATAACAGAGGATGATTTCCCAGAGATGAAATTGTGCTGGGATGGTAAAAATATAAATATCCTATTGGTAACAGAGACTACATATGATTGGCTGGTAGAAAAATTAACACCACAAATTTTTGAAATACAATTTAATGTTGACAAAAATCAGGAGTCAGTTATCCGAGAAAGACTGAATCAGATGATTCGCAATTATAATATGGAATTTCAATCAAAATATGGACACGCTGATAAATTGAACTTGTTTTATTTAGATTCTAAATCAGAACGTCTGCTAAAGGAGCAGAACTATATTCAGACAAGTAGATGGCTGCTTATGAGTATTAGTGGAATTTTAATATTTATAGGAATTATGAATTTCGCAAATACAAGAATATCGGATATTATGCTTCGGCAATGGGAGTGTAAAATCCTGGAACGTGTAGGGATGACAAAAAAACAAGAATATCGAATGTTTGTAACAGAGGGTCTTTTCTATTGGTTACTGTTATGTGGATTGCTTATGAGTTTTGGAAATTTAGGGATTGGTATCATGCAGTGGTATATGAAAATGCAGATTTCCTATTTCGCTTTCCGCTATCCGGTAAAAGATATGATTGCGTTGATGGTACTTTTATTATTGTTCAGCATTATTTTTCCAGGAATTATTTATAAAAAACTAAAAAAGAAAGGGAAGTGAGGATATGAAGCAGATTTTAATTGTCGAGGACGACAGTTTTTTGAATAAGATGTTAGACTATAACCTGACCGCAGACGGCTACGGCGTGACTTCTGCCCTAAATGCCAGAACCGCAGCCGAAGCTATCCGTCAGTGGGAATTTGATTTAGTGCTGCTGGACATCAACCTGCCGGACGGGAACGGCTTTGAGCTATGCAAGCTGATAAAGCCCCAGCACCCGGACACCATCGTGATTTTCCTGACCGCCAACGATCAGGAGAGCGACCAGATACGGGGCTATGAGGTGGGCGCGGTGGACTACATCACAAAGCCCTTTGTAATCGGAGCTTTGCAGCGGAAAATCAAAGCCATGTTCGCCATGCTGGAACACCACAAACCGGCCAAGGACATTTACGACGACGGGCGGCTGTTTCTGGACTTCTCGGAGCAGACGGCTTCCTTAAACGGCAAGCCCCTGACCCTATCCCCGATGGAATATAAAATGCTGAATCTGTTCCGTAAAAATCCCCGGCAAGTGCTGACCCGTGGGCAGCTTTTGGAAAAGCTGTGGGATATAGACGAAAGGTTTGTAGACGAACACACCCTGACAACCTCCATTAGCCGGATTCGCAGCAAGATCGAATCCGACGGCGGCGCGCCCTACATCAAGACCGTTTACGGCATGGGTTATCAATGGACGGGAGGCGAGGCAAAATGAAGTTTCAAAACCTATCGGTAAAGCGGCTGTTTAGCCTGGTGGCAATAGGACTTGTCCTTTCCATGTCCGGGATCACCATAGCCCTGTTTCTTGTGACAAAACAGACGGCGGTGCTACTGACTGGCGGGGCGCTGCTACTGTGCGCCCTTGTGGGGATTTTTGTACTGACGCAGGCGTTTGGAAAGCGGCTGTCGCAGTTTACCGCTAACCTGTGCCAGACTTTAGACCACATGATCGCCGGAAATGAAGCACCCCAGCGGCCAGAGGACAGCGAAACCCAGCTTGCCAGAATCGGACACCGGCTGGCAAGGCTTTACCAGATCATGCAGGAGAACCGCCGCCGGGTGGACGAGGAACGGCAGGAGTTGCAGACCCTTGTATCGGATATTTCCCATCAAGTGAAAACGCCGGTAAGCAATCTGAAAATGGCGACGGACACGCTGCTGGAAAAGCCCATGACCGAGGCAGAGCGCACCGATTTTATCCGGGGAATCCGCAGCCAGACGGATAAGCTGGACTTTCTCTTTCAGGCCCTTGTGAAAACCTCCCGGCTGGAAACGGGCGTGATCCAGTTGGACAAGAAACCGGGCCGCCTTTTTGATAGCGTGGCGCAGGCCATGAGTGGGATCGTGTATGCAGCGGAGAGAAAGGAAATTGCCGTGTCCGTGGACTGCCCGGAGGATTTGACCGTTTCCCATGACAGCAAATGGACATCCGAAGCCCTCTTTAACCTGCTGGACAATGCGGTGAAGTACACCCCGGCAGGCGGGAAAATCGCTGTGTCGGTGGTGCTGTGGGAAATGTATGTGGAGATTAAAGTGACCGACACCGGCAAGGGCATTTCTGAAAGCAATCAGGCCGCCATCTTCCGGCGCTTCTATCGTGAGGAAGAAGTACACGAACAGCAGGGCGTTGGCATTGGTCTATATTTGGCCCGCGAGATCGTAACGCGACAGGGCGGCTATATCAAAGTGGTTTCGGAGCCGGGCAAGGGTTCGGAATTTTCCATTATGCTGCCTACAAAATAGAACGCGGCGGACGGCCATTTCCGGCTGCCCGCCGTAAATTTTTTTGAAATGTCCGAGCATTGTAACATTTCCCCCCGATTTTCAATGAAATTTTTTGGCCGCTGTAACATTTCGCGGACATTTGGGTTTTACAATAGCCTTATCAACAGGCAGAAAGCCTTGAAAGGAGTTTTGAGTATGAGCGTTTTGCAGACGATTGATCTGAAAAAGTATTACGGCACAGAGCCGAACATTACCCGCGCCCTTGACGGCGTGAACTTCTCCGTAAATGACGGTGAATTTGTGGCCGTTGTGGGAACCTCTGGCAGCGGCAAGTCTACCCTGCTTCACATGATGGGTGGGCTGGACACCCCGACTTCCGGTAATGTGATTGTCCGGGACAAAGAATTGTCGAAAATGAACGACGAACAGCTTACCATCTTCCGCCGCCGCAACATCGGCTTTATCTTCCAGAACTATAACCTTGTTCCCATTCTGAATGTGTATGAGAACATTGTCCTGCCGGTGGAGCTGGACGGGGACACGGTGGATCAGAAGTTTTTGGACGAGATCGTTCACCTGCTGGGACTGGAAGATAAACTGAAAAATATGCCGAACAATCTTTCCGGCGGCCAGCAACAGCGTGTGGCTATCGCCCGCGCCTTGATTACCAAACCGGCTATTGTGCTGGCCGACGAGCCGACCGGAAACCTTGACAGCAAGACCAGCGCCGAGGTGCTGGGGCTTATCAAGCGTACCAGCGCGGAGTTTCGGCAAACTGTCGTGATGATTACCCACAACAACGACATTGCCCGCCTTGCAGATCGGATTGTCCGCATTGAGGACGGAAAGATTGTGGAGTAAGGAGGTGGCGGGCTATGACATGGCCTTTTGAGAATGATACCAGCGCCATTACAAAGAAGCTGGCAAAGAAAAGTTTGCAAAGCGAGAAGCGCCGGAATCTGATGGTGGTGATCGCCGTTGCGCTGGCGGCGTTTCTAATCTGCTTTACGGGAATTGTGTCTACCTCCCTGACACAAATGCAGCGCAATCAGGTTGCCGATACTTATGAGGCGGTTTGGCTGGGCGTAGAGGAAAACGATATTGAAACCCTAAAAGGACTGCCGGAGTTTGAGCGCGTAGGCGGCTACTATATACTGGGTGAGGAACTTTCGGAACAGGGCTATCATGCGTCCTATGTGTATTGTGACGCTCAAATGATGGAGATTACCAAGGCGCAGATGGAGTTGTTAGAGGGTCGGGTTCCTGAAAAAGCAAATGAAGTTGTCGTAAGCGAATACTTTCTTTCCACCTATGGACACAATGCCAAGATCGGGGACACTGTGACCTTAGACACCGAGAGCTTTCATGGTGATTATGTCGTTACCGGCATTATGGACAGCGTAAATGAGAAAGAAGCAAATACCTGCGCTATCATTCTTTCCAACGCTGCCCTGACAGAATGGGATGGGTTTGACCCGGCTGGTTATCGTGCCTATGTCCATTTCAAAAACAGCGACCAGTTGGGCGAAGAACTGATGACCTCTTATTGCAGGGAGATTGCGGAGGAATATCAGCTTCCTACCCCCAGCATGAACAACAGGTATTTCACCTATGCCTCCAAACAACCCTTTGACGACTTTACCTTGATGGCTGGCGTGATTGCCCTTGTTCTGATTGGCGGCTACATTGTGATCCAGAGTATCTTCCGTATCTCCATCAATGACAAAATCCAGAGTTACGGGCAGCTTCGGACGATTGGTGCAACGCCAAAGCAAATCAAGCGGATTGTAAAGCGGGAGGGACGCAAACTCGGCAGTATCGGGATTGTGATAGGTACAGTGTTGGGCATATGTGGCGGTTTTCTCCTGTTTTCTAAGGGTTTTAACGCTGTTTCCTATGTGGCAACGGTTATTTTGACACTCATAAGCAGTTGGATCATGGTATCTGTTTCCATCCGTAAGCCGGTAAAAATTGCGGCAGGGATTTCCCCGATTGAAGCCGTCCGTTTTACCCCGGCGCAAAAGGACATCCGCAGCCGGAAAAAGAATATCAAGCTCAATCCTGTTTCAATGGGAATTGCAAATTTTAAGCGTGACCGAAAAAAGACCGTTGCTATTGTAGCCTCATTGAGTTTGGGCGGAATTATCCTGCTTGTGGTATCCTCCATTGTTTTGCTGCGCTCACCAGAGGCACTTGCAAGACAGTTTTTCCCAGACGGCGACTATAAAATTTATTTGGATTCTGAAATGACAGAAGAAAAGGTTATGGCAGCGGGAAATCCATTGAATGAGGAATTAAAGCAGGAAATCTTATCTATTGATGGCGTTACAGATATAATTCCAAGCAGGCAATCTCTCCATGCAACTTATAAAACAGAGATTCATCAAGCTGGTGGTATGTGCGATATGCTGACCGACCAGAATTATGCGGCAGTTGAAGCGGCTCTGACAGAGGGAACCATGCCAACAGATTCCCGTAGTATTGTAATTGACTATAATGTGCTAAAGCAGAATGAGGATATGGGTGTTGGTTCAAAGGTTGAGATTTCTTTGGGAGAAGAACAGCCATCCGTTTCTGTTACCATATCGGGGTTATACGCTCCTGCAAAGGTATATTCAGGACATGACAGGATGCACTTAGATGGGGCAACTCTTTTTGCACCAGAAGCGTTGTTCCACGAACTGCACCCGGAAATCACCTCTTTTGACTATTCATGGAGCATTGTAAATGACCCTAAAAAAACAGACTATGTGGGAGCTGAATTGAAAAATATTGTTGCCAGCCATAGTAATATTGCCTTAGATGAAATCAATACAGTGATTGAATATGAAGAAATGACAAATTCTTTTGCGTTTGGCAGTATGGAGATACTTTCATGGTTGGTATTTCTCTTTGGCGTTATCAACCTTATCAATACGACACTCTCTAACCAGATAGCCCGAAAGCAGGAAAACAGTATTCTGCGTTCTATCGGCCTAACACAAAAACAGCTATGTAAAATGAACATCTGTGAGGGGCTGTGCTATGCGCTCTTTGCAACATTGGCGACGCTGATCGTTGGGCTTCCGGCTTCCATCTTTGCTTGCAGAAAAATGAGTGTAGGTGCTTTTGCCGGAAATGTAGTGCCTTACAAATTCCCGGTTTTGGAAATGGGTCTGTTCATTCTGGTATTGTTCGGAATGGAACTGATCTTGTCTGTATGGACAGTCCGCAGACAGAAAAAACAATCCCTGATCGAACAAATGCGGGCGATGGAATAACCGTATGGGATCGGCGGGGCGGCGTGTGCTGCCCCGCTTTTTTCGCCATTTCTCAAAGAAATTTTTGAAATGTCCGAGCTTTGTAACAATTCAGCCTGTTTTCTTGTCGAAATCAAAGGCACCTCGGACATTTGTGTAACATTTGTAGTTTATGCTTGTGGTAAATCAATATTGGGGGTGAGGACACATGAAAAAGATACTGCTGATCGACGACAGCGACACCTATACATGGTGTCTGCAAAAATACTTACAGCACCGCGGTTACCCGGTGAAAACGGCTTGTACGCTGAAAGAAGCGCGGGCCGCCATCCAAGAGGAAATGCCGCTGGTGGTCTGCTGTGATCTCGACCTGCCGGACGGTTCCGGCATGGACTTTCTGGACGAGGTGCGGGCCGCAGACAAGGAACTGCCTTTTATTCTGGTGTCCTGCCATGATAAAGAGGACTACGAACAGGAGGCCAAGCAACGGGGTGCGACGCTGTGTATGGACAAAATGAAAGGGATGCTGCTACAGGATATGCTGGTGGAATACGCCTACCGGCAGTTATCTGGCGAAAAGGCCCCGACTTTTCACAAGCTGCTCTTTGTCCATGCGGAAGATACCAGCGCCGGAGTGCTGCGGGCTACTATGCTGCAAAAGGGCTTTGACCTGATTCTGGTTCCCTCGATTGCAGACGCTAAGCGCCGGATTTTTGAGGATAAGGAAATAGAACTGATTTTGTGTGATGTGGAACTGCCGGACGGTACAGCAATGGAATTGTTTCATGCGCTGCGGCGGGTGGAGGGGATGTTCCAAATGAAGAATCCCCCTGTCCGGCTTCTGCCGTTCTTTATCCTCACCGAGAACAGCGACCTTGCCACGGAATATGAATATCGGCATGAGGGCGTGAACGACTATATCATCTCCCCGGTAAATATCCCGGAGCTGATACGGAGAATTATGTATTTTGTTGAAGATTCAAAATAATGGTAAAAATCTTGAAATAAAGTTGATAGAGAAGAGCAAAACGCATTGATTTTAAGATGAGATTTGGCTGTTAGACTTTTAATGTTGAGGGAAGACGCTTTTTAGGCATAACAAAGCTAACGTAAGTCCAAAACCTACGAAAATCAGAGAATATTCAGTTACAAAAGTCAGGCAGTCCGTTTTAAAGATTTTAGCTTGCGGTAGGATTGACCGGAATTGCCAGTAACTGCAGCAATGGCAACAGCCAAAAGACTGATATGGGCAAGTGTGTTTAGGTTTGCAACGGAGGATTTGTTTCTTACCCACATCCGTTCCTGCCCCGTGTTTTTAAAACGGGGCAAGAGAGTTCCCCTAAATTTGTTCGTGATTCTTATCATGCTTCACCTACAAAAATCAAAAATGTCCTGACAGAAATACAGGAAGGCGAACTTTATCTTTGCCTGGAGCACCGTATTGTAAGAGTCCGGGAGCGAGTTATCTCTCTGACAGGCAAAGAATTTGACATACCGGCATTACTGGCTGCCAACCCAAAGCGTGTTTTTACTTATGAATTGATTACCGATAATATTCAGGCTACCGTAGAGAGCAGCTGTTCCAGCCCTTTGGCGGGCAGATACTCCGCCTGGACGGGGATTATGATCCGGTTGGCGGCGGCCAGCGCGTTGACGGTGAGCATACCCAGGGAGGGCTGGCAGTCTATGAGGATATGGGAATACTGCCCCTTTACACTGTCCAGATATTGCCGCAGAATCGTTTCCCGGCTCATAGCGTTTACCAGCGACACCTCCATGCCGGACAGCTGAATGTCCGCCGGCATCAGGTCCACACCCTCCGGGTGGCGCAGAATCCCCTCGCCGGGGCGGACCGGCTGATCGGTCAGGATACGGCCCATCGCGTCAGAGAGGGTAAAGGGCAGCTTATCCGGCTGGGGATTGCCCAGGCTGATGGTCAGGCTCCCTTGCGGGTCCCCGTCAATGAGCAGCACTTTCTTTCCCGCCTGTGCCAGCCCAATCCCTAAGTTGGCACAGGTTGTGGTCTTGCCCACACCGCCTTTCTGGTTTGCGATGGCGATGATTTGCGTGTTCAAGATAATCACCTCATTTCTTGGTATGAAAAAAGGGAGAATGTGACCGGAATCAACATTCTCCCTTAGAAACGATATGTGATTGTGCAATGATCTGTCTTTTGTGAGGTTAGCTTTTGAGAGCCATCTCGCCGCAAACCCGCATGAATACTGGGTTTTTGCCTGTTTGCTTTCCCTTTCCCCAATAACCTGTGTTCAACGATTATTACGCAAAGGACACAAGCAAAAAAATCCGGGCAGTCGTAAAAATGCGCGGAGAAGCCGGGGAACATATCGCCAGCAATCCGCCCTACGGATATATCAAAGACCCGGAGAATAAAAAGAAATGGATTGTAGACGAGGAAGCCGCAAAGGTGGTGCGGCGTATCTTTGACCTATGCATTGCGGGCAAAGGCCCCATGCAGATCGCAAAAATCCTGACTGCCGACAGGGTATTGACGGTTACTGCGTATAACGCCAGACAGAAAGGATGGTCCATGCCGGATAACCTGTACCAGTGGTGTGCGAAGTCTGTCGCTGGAATACTGGAGCGGCCGGAATATACTGGCTGTACCGTCAACTTCAAGACCTATACCAAATCCCTCAAATTCAAGAAGCGGATGGAAAACCCGAAAGAAAACCAGAGGGTATTTGAAGATACGCAGCCGGCGATTATTGAACGTGGACAGTGGGAACGGGTACAGGTGTTAAGAGCCAACAAGCGCAGGCCGACAAAGACAGGGAAAACCAGCATTTTCTCCGGACTTGTCTACTGTGCCGACTGCGGTGCGAAGCTCTATTACTGTACCTGCAACACCTACAAGGATGATTCACAGGATCATTTTGTCTGCTCCAACTATAAGAGCAATACAGGTTCCTGTAAAATCCACTACATCCGGGAAGTCACGCTTTATAGGCGGGTTCTGGAATGTATTCAGGGGACGCTGACCTATGTGCGCTTGTTCCGGGATGATTTCACCCAGGAAATGCTGGCGCAGGACGAAGCCAGCCGGAAGGCGGAACTGGCACAGAAGCGGAAAGCCCTCTCCGGGGCGCAGAAGCGCATGGAGGATTTGGACAAGATCATCCAAAGGCTTTATGAAGATTCCGTTCTTGGCAAGCTGAGCGACCTCCGCTTTCAAAAACTTTCGGCACAGTATGAAGCGGAGCAGGCGGAAATTCAGCAGCTTGCAGCTTCGCTGGAGAGAGAAATTGAAAATGAAGCCAGACAGATTGCCGATGTGGGGCGTTTCCTCCAGCTTGCCGACAGGTATTCCGATTTGCAGGAGCTGGACGCCGCTACGGTAAATGAGCTGATTGAAAAGATTGTGATCCACAGCCCAGAGAAGATCGGCGGGAAGAAACATGTCACGATTGAAGTCTATTTTACCTATGTGGGGAAAATCCGGATTCCACTTGCCAAACCGGAACTACTGACAGAAAAACCGGCGTGACCTCTGCCATGCCGGTTTTTCCGGAAATTCTATTTACTTCCTTATGGGCATCCGCCCAATACGGCTGCCCTCTTTAAAGATATTTAGCTTAAGTCTTCCCCGTTTGTCTCAATTACTTTCCGGTACCAATCAAAGGATTTCTTCTTTTTCCTTGAAAGATCCCCGCTTCCATCATCATATTTTTCTACATAGATAAAGCCGTAACGCTTAGCCATCTCTCCTGTGGAAGCACTCACCAGGTCGATACATCCCCAGGGAGTATACCCCATCAAATCCACACCGTCCAAAACCGCTTCATGCATCTGTTCAATATGCTGACGCAGATATTCAATCCGGTAATCGTCTTGAATGCTTCCGTCCTCTTCAAGTTTATCATAGGCTCCAAGGCCATTTTCTACTACCATCAAAGGAATCTGATACCGGTCATAAATTTCATTTAATGTATATCGCAGCCCTTTTGGATCAATCTGCCATCCCCAATCGCTGGTCTTCAAATAAGGATTGGCAACACCTCCAAAAATATTGCCCTCAACCTTTCTCCGGGCTTCGTCCGATGTTGCACAGCTTGACATATAATAGGAAAAGGTATAGAAATCTACACAGCCTTCCTTTAAAACTTCTTCATCCTCTTCCTCCATCATAATCCGAATCCCCTGCTCTTCAAAATAGCGCTTCATATAATTGGGGTATTTTCCCCGCACCTGAACATCCGAACAGAACCAGTTCTGCCTGTGGTTGAACTCCTGACAACGCAGTATATCGTCCGGATTGCAGGTCAAAGGATAAGTCGTGCCAAAAGCCTGCATACAGCCTACTTGATAGGACGGATCTATTTCATGAGCAAGTTTCACTGCTTTTGCGCTGGCTATAAACTGATGATGAAGCGCCTGAAAGCGCAGCTTGGGATCATCCTTTTGATTTGAAAAATCAGATGTCCCCTCATTCAGTATTCCAAGCGAAAAGAGGTTCCCCATAGGTGAGATGCCTACATTTATTTCATTAAAGGTCAGCCAATAGGTCACTTTTCCCTTATATCGCCGGAAAATTGTTTCACAATATCTGAGAAACAGTGCAATCACCCGTCTGTCTGACCAGCCATTATATTTCTGTGTCAGGGCAAATGGAGGCTCATAATGAGAAATTGTAATCAATGGTTCAATCCCATATTTTCTGCACTCATCAATAATCTTATCATAAAATTCCAAACCTGCCTCATTGGGACACGTTTCCTCACCGGTAGGAAAAATCCTCGTCCAGGCAATGGAAAATCGGAACACTTTGAAGCCCATCTGCGCAAACATGGCAATGTCCTCTTTATAATGATGATAAAAATCAATTGCCTCATGACTGGGATAAAAAGTTCCCTCCTCCAATACCGGCGTGATCCTCTTAGACACGCTGTAAGAACCTCCCGTGCAGATATCTGACACAGAAACTCCTTTCCCATCTACATTCCAAGCGCCTTCACATTGATTGGCCGCCACCGCACCGCCCCACAGAAAATTCTTCCGAAACGCCATATCTGTCACCTCCGTTAAAACAATATTGTCATTAATGTATCTGTATGTTCCACACTTTTCTTATCTGTTTTCAAAATATCCATCATGTCATCTGAGTTTGTGATAATAATGGGCGTTTGTGCGGAAAATCCTGCTTTTTCAATTTCTTTCAAGTCCACCTCCATAATCAGCTGACCCTTTTTCACATGATCGCCCTGCTGAATGTGTGCCTGAAAGCCTTTGCCGTTCATATTCACCGTATTAATTCCCAGATGAATCAGAACCTCAACTCCACTGTCCCCGGTAACTCCAATGGCATGCAGGGTTGGAAACAGCGTAGTAACCGTTCCGTCCAAGGGAGCATACACTCTGCCCTCTGTGGGCACAATCACCATTCCATCTCCAAGAGCGCCCAAAGCAAACGCTTCATCCTCCGGGAGACGCACCTTAAAGCGTTCCTCGATCATATCCAGCGCCATCTTTCCAATCGCAAACTGCTCGGGATAAAATCTTCTTGTTTCCCACAGCAATGCATTCTTTACCGTGATTCCATCTAAAAAGCGCACAATGGATGTATAAATATGATCCACCAGACTGATATAAATCATATCATTCAGTTTTTTTCCTGTCTTTAGCTTTGCATAAGAGATAATTTCCTCTGCAAGCTCAATATGCTCTATCGGTATATCAACCACTAATTGCTGAAACTTATTGGCTGCTTTTTGATTGGTTAAAATGAAAGTTTTGTCAATCAAATCCTCATCAAATTCATCACCCGCTCGTTTCTGAAAAGCCAGCCCACGACCCATTACGATTTTTTCAACATCATTTTCCCGAACTACTACCACATTATTATTCAGTACTTTTTCAATTACCATCGCCGCTTCCCCATAAAAAAAAACCTACACACCACTGCAGAAGAAACACTTCTGTTCCTGGAATGTAGGTTTAGCTTGCTTTTGCAATCACTATCCCATTGACTATTTGACAATAGCATAGTTTACTGTAAAAGTCAATATTGTTCACTTATTTTGCAGCAAAAAATCTATTACATTTATCTGCCTGATGCCATCCTCGCCCATTGGCAGTTCATCCATTGTAATGATGTATTTGGGGTAATCATCATTTATCATTTTCAATGATGTAATTTCTCTCGTAAATATTAAAGGCTCCAGAACACTGACCAAAACCTGATAGTAAACCTAAACTCAAAGTTATATCTTTTCCACTCCAACCGCCTCAAATTCGGGACACTGAAAGCCAATATGAAGCATCCCAATCTTTTCATGGCAGCCATTCTCTCATCGAGATCTCTTTCTATCTCTATATAAGAAAAATACAGTCAACATAAGTGTCACAGCCTCCGTCACCGGGGCAGCCATCCACACCCCCGTCATCCCCAGCAAAGCCGGAAGAACGAAGATGCAGGCTAATAGAACCACCAGTCCTCTTGAAAGGGAGATAACCGCCGATTCCAAAGCTCTCCCTGTGGCCGTAAAATAAAAAGAGGTAATCCCGTTAATTCCTGCAAAGAAAAATGCACTTGTAAAAATCACCATTCCCGAACGTATCATTTCTGCGATGTTTTCATTTTGTACGAAAAGGCTGCCATACCACCCGGAGTTCACTGTCATTGCCAAAAATACCGCCGCTCCGGCAAAAAACACATAGCGGTTGGTCCTCTGACGAAGTTTTCCGGCCAATTCATATTCTTTTGCACCATAGGCAAAGCTGATAAGCGGACTGGCCCCTTGTCCAAAGCCTACCACAAGCATATTGAAGCCGTAGGCCGCATATCCGGCTATGGTAAAGGCTGTCACCCCATCCGCGCCTATTTTTCTCATAATTACAAAATTATAGGCAAACATAGCAATCCCTGTGGACATTTCTCCAATAAATTCCGAGCTTCCATTTAACATGCCTTTCACAAAAAGAGTCCCCGAAAAGCGGAAGGTTCCCAAACGGTAAATTCGGGCCTTTTTCTGAAAATACGAAAGAATAAGGAAGAGAGAAGCAAGGGCGGACAAAAGGGAAGCCGCTGCGATTCCGCCTGCTCCCCAGGTCAGGCAGCCGGCAAAGAGATAGTCAAGAGCCACATTCAGCACGGCATTTAAAATGGTCACCTTGAGAAAATACTCCGGATTCCCCTCACCCCGAATAAACATGCCGAAGGAGGAATTTACCACCATTACGGGAAGCTCCAGCAGCATAATCCAATAATATTCCCTGAAATACCGGCTCACCTGTCCCTCCGCCCCTAAAACGGTAAGCATAGGCGTAAAGGCGGGGAGCATGATACAGCTTAAAAGAACTGAGGCTGCTATGGTCGTGACAATTGTCTGACGGAATATGCGGTTACAATTCTCTCTTTCACCCGCTCCAAGAGCCATTCCTGCCATCGCCACACCGCCTATGGAAATCATCAGCCCCACGCCAAGGTACAAGTAGACAATGGGAAGACCCAGATTGACTGCCGCAATTCCCTCCTTCCCCACATAATTTCCCATAAAAAATCCGTCCGCTACGGTGATAAATGCGGTGAGCAGCATAGAAATAATAGCCGGGACGGAAAATCTCAGAATCATGCCGGCCTGGTTTTGTTTGATTTGTTGTAAGTCCATAATTATCTGTTCTCCTTTCCTTAATTTTGCCCATGTTTTTTGGGCATATAGGTATACCCGAAGGGTGTTTCCTTAATTCTGCCCATGTTTTTTGGGCATATAGGTATACCCGAAGGGTGTTTCCTTAATCTGCCCATGTTTTTGGGCATATAGGTATACCCGCAGGGTATTTCCTTGCTCTTCCCCATCAAGCAATAATACCGTCACTTGGCAGAAACAAATATGCTCCTGTCAAGTGACGGTATTCATTATATAAAGAAATCAAATTATAAACTTCTGAATTGTTGCCCTCTTCTTCCCAACCGCACTTTGCCGGTCTAAAGCAGAGCTTTCGCCTCTCATTTCACCGGAATACAGATATCCAGCTCCATATACATCGTATCACTGTCCACCATATGATAAATATCAAACATACTCCTCCCCGCATCCAGTTCATAAGATGTCCGGGGAAGCCACACCAAAAAAATCGTCTGATAGGCCGCATATATGTATTTTGCATGGCCTTTAAAATGGTAAACCACACAGGAGCCGCCTTTCAGCAATGCCGTATTTTCCAGAGGGCACTCTATCTCCGCACTCATGCAGATATCATAAAGGCAATTCCCAGGCGCCGTCACCGCCGGATCGTCATAGGTCCGCTCCAGCAGGCACGTCTCTTCCGTAATGTATGCTCCATATTTTTCCAAAAACTCTGTCCAGGACCTGCGAATCCCTTCATAACTTCCGAACCTTCTCTCATAAATCACATAATAATCCGGCAGCACTTCCCTTGTGATTTTAGCGTTACACTCCTCAAAGCTCTCCACCCTCCATTCCTCCCGGTGAAAAAAGGGATGTTTAAGAGAAACACCGGAAATGCTTCTGCGAAATGCAACAGGAGCAACCTGGTAATGCTGCCGGAAAGCCGTACTGTAATTGGAAGCGCTGTAGCCGTAATCTGCCCCAATCTCCGTAATGGAACGCTCCTGCTCCACCTTCAGACGAAAGGCGCTCTGCTCCAGTCTCACCCGTTTGATAAAGCTATGAACACTCTCCCCGGTCTGCGCTTTAAACAGCCTGCAGAAATAATATTTGGAAAAATGGCAGTAGGATGCCACTTCCTCCAGAGTCACATCCTCAATATGCAGCAAAATATAGTCTATGGCCCGATTGATACTTTCGTTGGTAATCATTTTGCCTCCCGGCAGCTCATCTCTTTCCTGCGGAAAAAACAGCGGCTTCCTCAATCCATCCCATCAGCTCATCATCTATCTCCTCCGTCCGGGAAATCAGCATATGGTGCGTCCAGCGGTTGGGATAGGGCTCTGTCGCCGCATCTATCCGCGGCGATTCCTTCCGATAACTCAATCCGAAGGTTACAACAATAAAAATATCCGGCCGCTCCCCGGCCTTTCGCACAGGCAGAAAAGAGACAAAGGCAAAATTACGCTTATTAGAAAATGTAATCTGTGTTTTCTGCACCTTGATTTTTACGTCCCGAAGCTCTGCGAGGATTCGCTCCTCCAGAGCTTCGTACAAAGGCAATGCCTCCGGGTGCTTATCAAAAAAGAGTAAAATATCCTGGTTCATAGAGCCACCTGTTCCTTTCATTTTTACCTGTGAAAATATTTTTCACAAAAATGTCCTAATTCTGGTGTCGGATCTGCTCTTCATAAAGCATCGGATACCGGATTAAGACAGAACCGTCCAAATTTTCCCGGTGCATGTGTACTGCCGTTATTTGATGGTTTTCATAAGTGGTGTAATAGTAAATCCCTTTTTCCGCATTGCAGCAGGAAGTGTAGATGGTCCTTTCATATGTTCCATCATCTGCCAGGCTGCATCCCCGCTGCTGATCCACAGATCCCAATATATGAAAAAACTGGCTGACGCTCTCTGATTCGGAGTCCCCGGAGACAGCATTCATTTTTACAAAAGCCGCCCTTACAAACCTTGACTGGGAGGAGAGATCTCCCGGAAGTCCCAGAGCGCCCATGCCGCGGCAGTAAGTGGAAAGAGGCAAGTCTCCGGAAAAATGATTCTGCGGATCCTTGGGAGACAGATGCATGTAGTTGTTCAGTTGGAACATCTGCTGTTCAAAGGGCGGATTGTTGGTCAGTACGCCGGCCGGATTATCATAGATCCGAAGCCCTTCTTTTACCGATTCTACGGTTATAGCCTCCTCCCGATCCGCCAGTATCCAGTGAAGCTGCGCTGCGGGCAGGGCAGCCTGAAAGGGTGTACCCATAAGATTGAGATCTGAAAGCAGTTCTCTTGCCTCCTTAACATCAGCGCATCGGCCCAGAATCCAGGGAATCAATTCAAAGGTCTCCACATTTTTCCCGGATGTATCCTGATCCTGGTAGACTGCATTTCCTACAAAATTCAGACCGGCCATCCCCAGGCCCTTTTCGTTTATGCCGTCGTAATACAGCGGATAGTCCCCGGCCACATGCGCCGTGCCGATGACGGCGTAATGCTGCTTAAGAGCTTCCGTATGCCGAAGGGGGATGGGATAATTTCGGGGTGTAATTGTAATTTCCTCACCATAGGAAAAATTGTGATCCAGGGTGCGTCCGAAATAGAAATTCTTTGTTTTATAGGTAATCGCTGTGCACATATTGTTTCTCCTGTTAGAAGTTCCGTAAGATTCCTTCCGAAACACCTATAATAAATCAATTTTCATACCTCTGTTTCATTCCCTCTGAACAGTCCATGTACAAATTCAATGGAATGAACAAAAATCATTCTTTTATAGCTTATCCAAAAATCAAAACAATATCACCGCCGAAAAGCTTCTCCCCATACAGACGGTGCAGAGCTTTTTAATAGTATAACACAAAATGTTCCGAACTTATAAAAAATGTCAGTATTCAGAAGCAAAAAGTTATGTTACTATAAAATTTGTACACAGAAAAACAAAAGGATACGTTTCTATGAATATAAAGATTACGGACGATTTTGATTTGCAGAAAATTGCCGACAGCGGCCAGTGCTTTCGTGTGAAGGCTTTTCCGGACGGAATGTACCGCTTTATTACAGGCAGCAATATTTTATACATAAAGCAAGCGGAACCCGGTCTCTATCAGATTAGCTGCACAAAAGCTCAGTGGCGGGATTTCTGGCGCTCTTATTTTCATCTGGACCGCAGTTACCGTCAGATCCGCCGTCAGATTCCGGACACGGATTCCTATATGAAAAAAGCGGCCTCCTGCGGTTCCGGGCTTCGTATTCTGCGTCAGGAGCCCTGGGAAATGCTGATTACCTTTATTATCTCCCAGCAACGGACCATACCCTCTATCAAAGGAGCGGTGGAAGGGATTGCCGAAATCTACGGGGATGCCGTGGAAACGGATTACGAAACTGTCCATCTGTTCCCGACTCCGGCGCAGATGTGCCGTGTAACCCCGGAGGATTTGAAGCAGTTTCGCCTTGGATACCGCAATTCTTATATTCTGGACGCCATTGATAAGGTGTATGGGGGACAGCTTGATTTGCACGGGATTGCGGCTTATGACGATACGGAGCTGTTCCATGCTTTGAAATCTGTCCGGGGCGTGGGGGATAAGGTAGCCAATTGCATTGCGCTTTTCTCCTACGGACGGACAGCTTTGGCTCCTGTGGATACCTGGATTAAGAAGATTATTGACCGGGAATATCAGGGGCAGGCGCCGTTTTCCGCCTATGGGGATGCTGCCGGCATTATGCAGCAGTATATGTTTTATTATGCCCAGCAGCATAAGGGGGAGTATCAATAGCCTTATGTCTCCGGTTCCGGGTAGTCCCGGTCCTTCCAATACCACCACTTTAATTTCTCCGGTTCATGCTGCTCATGCTCTGCAAAATAGACGGCGCAGCGGAATACGTACAGGACGCACTTGTCATCCTGGTAACCTTTTTTCAGACAGTTCAGATGATACAGCTCTTCCGGATCTCTTCCCCTTAAATCTGCAATCTTCCGGATTCCGATGTTGTTCAGGTGCTGTTCCATATTTGCGCCTATGCCCGGGATCTTTTGGAGATCGTTGGATGTCTTCCTGTCAAACAGCCCCAGCTGGCCGACCTTCAGAGATTTCACTTTCCGCTCTGTCACAGTATCCTCCGGGCCGATTCTGCCGCACAGCAGGGGTGCATTTACATCATATAACGCCGTATTCCTGACTACCTCTTCATTGCTTCCGTTGGCGTAGCAGTAACGGCATCCGTTTTGACAGGTATTGTAGGTTCCCACCTCGATGCTCTCCAGGCACCCGCAGGCTTCTCTTTGATTCCTGTCCTTAGTTCCCGCTATTTTACAGCCGATGATTTTTTCAATCAGCGCCTGGTCAATACAGCTTCCGGGATTCACGCCTGCCTTTTGCAGATCCATCCGCTCCGCGCAGGCTTCTGCGGACATATTATTTTTCCCTGCAATTTCCGCCAATTTCCGGGCAAATGATATTGCTTCTTCTTCGGAGGGCGCACGAAGGGCCAGTTCCTTCATTCTTCCTTTTGCCTTTGCGTAGAAATCCACAAAGCTGATAACTGCCTTATGGGTATACCCGTTTAAGCTTCCTGCGATTTCCTCAAATGCCTTGAGATGATATTCGGGTGTATACAGGTGATTGAATAAAATGGGATCGTACCGCCATACCACTCTGTCCGCTCCGATTTGTTCCGAAAGCCTTTGAAATACACCGAGCATGTGCTCCCGTTTATGGGGTATTCCAGGCTCCATGTCTTTTCCATATCCTGTTAATGTGAATTGGAAATAGAAGGGGTAAGCCTTTAACTCCTCTAACCGGCCGAGCATGTTCTCCGGATTCTTTGTCCAGAACACGATACAGTCCACCACATCCGGCGACAGGGGGATTTTGCTGATTTGATGAGGGTTGAAGGGATTTCTTACATACAGGAAACCCTCTTTGAGCCGGTTGTAAAACCAGTCCGCATAATAGTTGGGAATGTCTGTCCTTCTGCTGACGCTTAGTATCATTTCAATCGCCCTTCTTTTTATTCTGGCATTGAATCTATCATATCACATCTTATTTTTATCTGGCAAACCATTCCTTCATAGTCCTCAACACTTTTACCAAATCTTCCTCGGAAATAACATAGGGAACCATTGCGTAAAGATATTTCAGGAAGGGTCTGCTGAATACGCCTCGCTCGTAAGCAAACTGCTGATACCCCGCAAGCACGCCGGCCTCCTTTACCTCCACA
This sequence comes from Clostridia bacterium, assembly GCA_910576325.1. Taxonomy (GTDB): domain Bacteria; phylum Bacillota; class Clostridia; order Lachnospirales; family Lachnospiraceae; genus Laedolimicola. The sequence continues at coordinate 19,614 of CAJTIM010000001.1, read as the reverse complement.
CAGACACAGCCGCCCATGATTCGGACCTCCCTGATCCGCTCATCGGAAAATCCGGCCATTTCCCGACGGGTGATTTCCTCAATTCTGCGGATCTTTGCCATATAATCCCGGGTTTCAAAAAGCTCGATGGATTTGAGTGCCACACTGCAAGCCAGGGCATTTCCCATAAAGGTCGGTCCGTGCATCAGAGCATGCTCCGGATTATCATCATAGAAGCCCTGAAATACCTTTTCGCTGGCAACAGTAACCGCATGTCCGATATAGCCGCCTGTCAGCGCTTTGCCGAGAACCAGAATGTCCGGCTGTACCAGATCGGCCGCAAAACGGTTGCCAGTACGGCCAAAGCCGGTTGCCACCTCGTCAAAAATCAGCAGCACACCATACTTATCACAAAGCTCTCTTGCTCGTTTTAAAAAGGAAACATCGTACATCCGCATTCCGCCGGCCCCTTGAAGAAGAGGTTCCACGATAAAGCAGTTCAGACGTCTGTGGTGCTTTTCAAACGCCTGCTCCAGAGCACAAATTTCCGTGGGTATATGTACGACATATTTACTCGGGCCATAAGCATTGAGAACAAAATGATAGTCCTCATCATCACCGGCCTCCATCGTCTTGAAGGTGTCTCCGTGGTATGCATGATTCAAGGCTAAAATCATGGTACGCTGTTCGTCGCCCCGATTCATATAATATTGAAGGGCCATCTTCAGCGCCACCTCAACCGCCACACTGCCGGAGTCGGAAAAGAAGGAGTAATTCAAATCGCCCGGCAGGAACTCCTTTAGCTTTTCCGCCAGTCTTTGTACCGGCTCATGCGTCAGCCCTCCGAGCATAACATGGGAAAATTTTTCCGCCTGAGAGACAATCGCCTTATTCAGCTCCGGGTGCTTGTAGCCATGAATCACACTCCACCAGGAAGATACGGAATCTATCAGCTTTTGATCCTCCGTATGCAGGTAGACGCCTTCCGCATCTACGATTTTATAAGGGGCCTTCATGGTTTTCATCTGTTCGTATGGATACCAAATCATATTTTGACTCCTATTCCAGTTCCGTAATATCCCTCTCAATGCACCTTATGAAATCGATTTCCAGTCACTAACACATGTGCCTGTAAATCGATTTATGCATTGTGAGGCATATTACTGTTTCCAGTTCCGTAATTTATTTAATGTGCGGGATATTACTGTTTTTATTCATATAGGCTTTTTAAATCCTCCGCGGAAATATCAAGCTCCGTATCGCCTTCCCGGACGCAGGCGATCACTTCGGCGCCGGTCAGATGCCTGCACATTTTCAAATTGTCTTCCTGCATCACATCCCCCGGCTTAAAATGATTAAATATAATCCCTTTCAGCGGAATGTCATGCTCTCTCATATAAAATGCGGTCAACCCCACGCTGTTGATAGTCCCCAGCCCGGCATCTGCAACAAGCAGGCACCCCGCACCGCATGCCTTTATTACATCCGGAAGCCAAAGCTCTCCTTCGTCAAAGCAGAGCGGACACAGGATTCCCCCGGAGCCTTCCAATGTAACGTATTCATAACTGCCGCAGACTCTTTGGAAGCCCTCAAGCACTACCTCCATTCGGACCGGATTGCCCTCTATTTTGGATGCAAGGTGCGGAGAAACGGCTGTCTCATAGATATAAGGGCACATTTCTTCCAAAGGCTGGCTGATTCCGGATACCTCTTTTACAAAGAGCGCATCTCCGGGAATCAAGCTGCCGTCCGCTCTGCGCTCATTTCCGCTCATGGCGGCCTTATAATAAGCGGCTCTGCTTCCGCTCTCCCGCAGCTTTTTTACAATCAGACCGGAAATATAAGTTTTTCCTATGTCTGTCCCTGTTCCGATGACAAAGAGCGTCTTACTCATTTCCATACCTCACTTCATAGCCCAGTTCTTCTAAAAGCTTCAAATCCGTTTCCACCGTAATGCCGGCCGTAGTCAGCATATCACCCGAAATGGCCGCATTTGCTCCGGATTCAAAGCAGCTTCTGCCTTTGTCTGCAAGAAGTCCTCTGCCTCCGGCAAGTCGGATGGATGCATCCGGAAGAATAAACCGGTAAACCGCCACAATCCTGCACATATCCCACGCGGTAAGCCTCCTGTTATGCTCAAAAGGCGTGCCCGGAATGGGATTCAGCATATTGACCGGTACGCTTTTGATGCCCAGCTCGCGCAAAGTCAATGCCATATCAACCCGATCCTCTACCGTTTCGCCAAGCCCCATAATACCGCCGCTACACACGGACAGTCCCGCTGACTGAGCGGCCCGAATGGCGCGGATTTTGTCATCGAAGGTGTGGGTGGTACATATATTAGGGAAATTCCGGCGTGAGGTTTCCAGATTGTTATGTACCCTTGCTGCGCCGGCTTCCTTTAATTTTCTATATTGCTCTTCATTGAGAAGACCGAAGGAAATGCATACGCTGATACCGGTTTCACTGCGAATCCGGCGTACCGCATCGCACATCTGATCCACCTCCCGGTCAGAGAGCCGTTTTCCGGAGGTAACTATGGAATAGCGGAGTACCCCTTGCTCATCGTTCCTTTTGGCCTGCGCCAGTATTTCTTCTGCGGAAAGCAGGGGATATTCGTCGGCTCCCGTATGATTGTGGGCGGACTGGGCGCAGAAACGGCAGTTTTCCGAGCAGCGGCCGCTTTTTCCGTTGATAATCGTACAGATGTCAAATCCGTTGGAGCAAAAATGAGAACGGATTTCATCCGCCTTTTTGCACAGTTCTTTAATGGGCTGGGAGTAGAGCCAGAGGGCTTCTTCTCGGGTGATTTGTTTTCCTTTTATGATTTCATTTCCTAAAGTTTTGATATCCATTTGTTCCTCTCATTCCAATTGCACGGTATCTCTTTCATTTATATTTCAGAGAAGGATTATAACCTTCCTTCTTTTACCAGCGGAATCAGCCTCTTTCCAAGAACCGCCCCCACGATACATAATACGATATCTCCAGGAACCGCAAGAAGGAAGCAGTATAAAAATAAGGGCCAGATTCCAATAGGAGTGTTCAGATAGAAATTGCAGATCAGATAATAATACACCATTCCAAAAAGGTATATAATAGCAAGGCCGGCAAAATTAGCACTCAGCAGCCGCTTGTAGCCGGGCCTGTTTGAGCGGTTGGCTATAACACCTGTGACATAGGCCCCTACTGCAAATCCGATAATATAGCCAAAAGTCGGCTGAAAAATATAGCCGAGTCCTCCGCCCTGGGTAAAAACCGGCAGGCCGGCCAGACCGAGTGCGGTATAGACACATACGGCAAGTGCACCTCTTTTTCCGCCCAGCAGCAGACCGGCAAGCATGGTAAATAAGACTTGCAGGGTAAAGGGAACCACCGGAACGGGGATTTTGATAAATGCGCCTACGGAAATCAATGCTACGAACATAGCGCTTAGGATCATGTTTTTTGTCTTTTGGTTTCTCATATTCTGACTCCTCCGGTGAGAATGAAAAGCCGGCTCTTATCTGGCGCCTCTTTTCCTTTATAATCAGTGTTTTCTGCTTTACGGAAACAACTATAACATGTCCAGATTCAATAGTCAACCTTTTATTAATATAGGTTGACTATTTGCGGAATAAATTTCTGACAGAAGTCACTTGCAAAACGGAAAGTTAAATGCTATAATTTTCAAAATTAATAAGCAGGGGAGCTTGTGTGACAGGCTGAGAGGAAGGTAGACCTTCGACCCTTATACCTGATGCGGATAATGCCGCCGGAGGAAGTTGTAGAGAACCGTACTTTTTCAAGAGGCATCCCATTGGGGTGTCCCTTTTTTTGTTCATTTGCAAGAAGGGACGTGATACCGGCAGCCGCAGCACACCTGCCATCATCAAGGAAAACACAGCCATGCGGAGCTGTTTCCCCTCACTACAAAGGAGTAACGCACTATGTTTGAACAAATATTTGAAAATGTCCGGCAAAAATCTCCCCTGATACACAATATCACTAACTATGTCACTGTCAACGACTGCGCCAATATACTGCTGGCCTGCGGCGGTTCTCCCATCATGGCCGACGAGCCGGAGGACGCTGTGGAGATCACCGCCCTCTGCGGCGGATTGAACATCAATATCGGGACACTGAATCAGCGCACCATTCCTGCCATGTTCGTTGCCGGGAAGCGGGCCAATGAGCTGGGTCATCCCGTGGTGCTGGATCCGGTTGGCGCGGGAGCCTCCACGCTGCGAACGGTAACCGCCATACGGCTGCTGAAGGAGGTAACATTTACCGTTATCCGCAGCAATATCTCGGAGTTCAAGGCTCTGGCCCTGGGCAGCGGCGCCACCAAGGGCGTGGACGCGGATGCGGCGGATAAGGTAACAGAAGAAAATCTGGATGGAACGGTGACCTTAGCCAAAGATTTCGCCCGGCGCACCGGAACAGTGATTGCTATTACCGGAGCCATCGACATCGTGGCAGACGGGAAACAGGCGTTTTGTATCCGCAACGGCCGCCCGGAGATGTCTGCCATCACCGGCACCGGCTGCCAGCTCTCCGCCCTGACAACAGCTTTCGTTACTGCCAATCCGGACCGGCCTCTGGAAGCTGCTGCTGCCGCCGTGTGCGCCATGGGGCTTTGCGGGGAGCTCGCCTATAACCGGATGACAGCTTTGGACGGCAATTCCTCTTACCGCAACTATATCATCGACGCCATGTACCGCCTGACCCCAGCAGCATTGGAAAGGGGAGCAAGCTATGAAGTGCGATAAGCAATATCTGCGGCTCTATGCCGTCACCGACCGGACTTGGACGGAAAAGCAGACGCTTTTTCAGCAGGTGGAGGCAGCTGTAAAAGGCGGTGCAACCTGTGTGCAGCTGCGGGAAAAAGAGCTGGACGAAGCGGCATTTCTTCAAGAGGCAAAAGAAATCTGTGCGCTGTGCCGCCGGTATAACGTTCCGTTCATTGTAAATGACAATGTGGACATTGCCCTTGCCTGCGGGGCCGACGGCGTGCACGTGGGCCAGGAGGATATGGCCGCAGGCGATGTACGCTGCCGCGCGGGAAAGGATATAATCTTAGGAGTCACCGTTCACACCGTGGAGGAAGCCCGTCAGGCCGTCCTGAATGGGGCGGACTATCTGGGTCTGGGAGCGGTGTTCCCCACCGGCACCAAGACGGACGCGGAACAGATGCCCGGCGATATGCTTCGGGCCATCTGTGACTCAGTGGAGCTGCCTATTGTAGCAATCGGAGGTATCAATCGGGATAACCTTTTCAAGCTGTCCGGCAGCGGTGTGGATGGTGTGGCCTTGGTATCGGCTATCTTTTCGGCGGAGGATATTGAAGAAACCTGTCGGGAGCTGCGGGCACTGTCAGAAAAAATGGTGAACCCATAAGTACTTACGCTCTGTTATTAGCGTGAAAGGCACACGTACAAAGCTCCAATTTCCGCCTCACAATAAAAATAACAGGAAGGAGAAATTATGAAAACAGCATTATCGATTGCCGGAACAGATCCCTGCGGAGGAGCCGGGATTCAGGCTGATCTGAAAACGATGACCATGAACGGGGTTTTTTCCATGAGTGTTATAACGGCGCTGGTGGCGCAGAATACCACCGGCGTGCGGGAAATCGTGGAAGTGGCGCCTGAATTTCTCAGGCAGCAAATTGACGCAGTATTCGAGGATATCCCACCTGACGCAGTTAAAACCGGTATGGTGTCCTCCTGCAGGCTGATTGAGATCATCGCAGAACGTCTGCGCTTTTATCATGCAAAAAATATTGTGGTTGACCCGGTAATGGTAGCTACCAGCGGTGACCGGCTAATTTCTGCGGCGGCAGTAGATACTCTGAAAATCTTCCTGTTACCCATGGCCGACGTGGTTACCCCAAATATCCCGGAGGCAGAAATTTTATCCGGTATGACCATCCGAAACAAAGCGGACATTGAGGCCGTAGCCAAGCACATTGGCACTGTCTATGGCTGTGCCGTCCTGCTCAAAGGTGGACATAATATCAACGACGCCAACGATTTTCTCTATGCCGACGGTGTGGGAACATGGTTCTGCGAAACCCGCATTGACAATCCCAACACCCATGGCACCGGCTGTACACTGTCCAGCGCTATTGCCGCAAACCTTGCCAAAGGCTTTGACTTGTCCGCATCTATTCAAAGATCAAAAGATTACCTCTCCGGAGCTCTGGGGGCCATGTTGAACCTGGGCCATGGCCGGGGGCCGATGCAGCACTGCTTCAATCTGACCGGTAAATTTGCAAAGGAGCCGGGTATTGAAAACGACTGAGCGGTTTTTATATGCAGCAGAGGAAATTTGGATGGCCTATGAGATGCATCGCATCCCTTGGACCGGGCATCGCCAATGCAAAAAGTCCGGAGACGGTCAGCCTGTTTCCCAAGTATATGACATTACTCAGCGTAAAGGAAATTGAAGTAAAATTTTTCACATTATTCTATTTTGAAGTGGTCGAATCCGGCCACTTTACTTGATCTAAACAATTTCGTTTGTATTACTTAAAAGACTTAAGTACTTAGCTTCTCTATGAAATATCTAAATCTAAAAACAGACGAACGGTATCGCTATCCATTTTGAATTTTTATAACTAACTCAAAATTCTACTATCTTGAATATCCTAACAATAGCTGCAATTCCCTGGCATGCACAAATTCGATTTCTCTATTTTCAGATACGCGTACAATATCATCAAATAATTTCTTTAATCTTCCAATTTTTCCCTTGCTATTGGTGCGTACTTTCACATAATTACAATTCGTTCCGGCAAATATCTATCCTTCTTTTATTTCACCATTATAATCACTTCTAAAACAACTCCAGCCACCAAACTAATAAGTATTCCACCCAATATTGTACAAAGTACAATTCCTGTTATAGGATGCCTTGCTTCCCATTTTTTCATTTTTCCATATATTTTTTGTTCCCAGAAACTTTCTTTATTCCAGAATGTAGTCAGACATCCCTTCTTGTCAGAAACCATATTGTTTTCTTTTCTGGACTGCCTGAGTATCCTCGCATGAAGCAGTATCGCATATACCAGTAATCGGTGCTTCATCTCTTCTCTGTTTCTTGCAGTTTCAATAGATATTTGCATATTGTTAAAAGTATAATCCATAGTTTCCTCTCTTATAATTTCTGTCTTATCTGAAACAACTCTGCGTACTTCAATAATCGTCTGTATTGTTCTTGATTATTTTTTATTTTATTTACAATATCTGTTGGAATATTTGATTCTAACCGAACCAAATCGCAGATACTCCGTTCTTTATCATAGATATTATAACAACCAAATTTGGTCTCTTTTTTTGTTACACCCATTAAATAATTACTAACTGAAAAATAATGCCTGATAATTAGAAAATTCATGCTCAACAGACTACGGTCTGTCCGTGCAGTGGCAATAGATAAATATTCCGGCTCTGTTTTAATCTCTCCTTGATAATAGAGCGCGCTGTTCATACAAATAACAGCCCTGGGGTCACTAAGACATACTTCTATACATTTATAGTCTGATGGTTTATCTTCATTTTTCCCAGCTAGCCAATAATAACCATGACATACTTTTTCCAAATAACCCTCTTCTGCCATAAAAGCTATTTGACGATTCGAAAAACCTTCTTCCAAAAGTTCTTTTGTTCCTATATATCCTTTAAACTTGCTATATACAGTCTCCAGCCTAGCATATGTATTGCTCCTCATATATCCTCCAACTGCATTTTTCCATACACATATATTAGCATTTTTTCTTACACATGTCAATATCGTACCGGTATAATCTATGGAAGTCAATTGAATATAATGCCACTTCTACTTCTTCAATGATTTTTCAAACATAAACTCCTTTATTTGATTCACAAATTCTATTGTTGTAAATTTTGTTAAATTATTTTTAACCTTTAGTTATCCTATGGTGAAAATCATGTTCTAAATCTATCAATCTGACATACTCTCTCACGCAAAGGGTTCCCCAACCCGATGAGGGCAAGTTTTTTATTACGAAATTTTTCACTTTTTTGAGAGCCAAGTGTCTGCAAAACTGTATAACTTTCGCTACGATGGTGGAAATTAGCTGCTAAGTACCATAAAAATTATTGAGAAATTATTGCTAAGTTTTTATGGTAGGCATGTCTCTATTTTTTTAATCCAATCTCCATCAGTTCTGCCGCAACCGATACGGATTTAATTCGCATCAGATTATCCCATGCATCTTCCCTGCCAAGCAGATTCATTCCTCCATGCCATACAAGGTCATCGTCTATAATTGCAAAATGTTCAATAACCTCATCCTTTGCAATGACATGTATGCCGTTTTCCTGCATTTCTTTCATCAGCCTTTGGCAAAACTCCGGACTTCCATAAGATAGATTCTGCGGCTCTGTTGTTATAACTGTCACATCTACTCCATATTCCAGCCTCAATTTCACAAGATAAATAAAGCGTTCTACCTTATCCTGGGTAAGCTCCGGGCTGGATACAAGAATCCTCTTTTGTGCTTCAACAATGTCTCTCTCAAATATATCCATATAATTTCCGGAATCATAAATAGCATTTGCTGTCTGTTTTGAAAGAACGCTATTTGTCATCAATTGAAAGCCTGTACGTTTATAGGTGCGCAGACGCTTTGCATACATATTGTCAAAATCACGAATATGGGAATCCACATAATCATAAACAATGACTTCTGTTTTTCCATCATAATCACGATTCAATCTTCCTATATACTGCTCAAGCCTGCTTGAAAAGGATACCGGTGCTGCCAGCATCAGAGTATCCAGTCTGGGATAGTCAAACCCCTCGCCGATTTTCTGGCCTGTTGCAACCAGAATCATGCTTTGATCCTTTGGTACTTCTTTTAGTCTTCTTCGCACTTCCCGGTTTTCCTTATCACTGTTATCGCCATATAGGATAAAGACATTATCCGCATCCCCCTGTAAATGATCATACAGATATTTTGCCTGCTCTTTGTATCTTGTCAAAATTACCGGCGTTCTTCCCTCTTTCACGCAGGTCCTTGTATCTTCAAGAATCATCTCATTTCTGGCAGAATTCATACTAATCAATGCATAAGCTCCATTAATATCTGTTTTGCTTTCGTTTGTGTCAATTACTCTTGTATACCTTGGATATACATAATGGCCAATTCCCTGCTCGGCTGCCCGTTCTTTTGCAGTATAGCTATGCCTTATGGGTCCTAAAAGCATAAAAATGATTTTTTCCAGATGATCTCCCCTTTTGGGTGTTGCGGATACTCCATAAATATATCTGGCATTCACTTTCTGCATAACTTCAATGGATGTGTTGGAGCCGCAGTGATGGCACTCATCCATTAGAACCATACCATAAGAATTGATTAACTCATTGAATTTTCCCTTACTATATATGGAACCAATCATAGCCACATCGATAATGCCTGTTAAAGTATTCTTATTGCCATGCAAAATTCCAATGACACTGTTCCTGCGTTTTTCCCGGCCGCTTTTTGTTTTATAAATGGGCGGCTCTTCATCTATAATCAAAAATTTATTCAGTTCGTCCACCCACTGCTCCAGTAAGTCTTTACTTTGAAGCAAAATAAGCGTATTCACTTTTCGTTCTGCGATAAGATAGCTGCAGACCACAGTTTTTCCAAATGCGGTAGCCGCACTGAGAACTCCATGATCAAATGCAAGCAAACGCTGTGCCGCCAGATCCTGCTGAGTCTTCAAATCGCCGTTAAAAGCAACTCTGATAGGTCTCCCCTTTTCCCTGTGATCTATAATTTCATACTCAATGCCGGCTTCTTTACAGGAAGTGCAAAGGTTGTCACGAAGGCCTCTGGGAATACGAATATAACCGTCTATATCTTTGCCCATATATATGGCGCTAAAATTATAATAATTGGAATATCCGAGTCTCTTATTTTTGTAAAATATGGGATTGTCAAAGGCCGCCATACTTCGGATCTGATTCTGCAATCGCGGCATTAGATTTAATGTATCAACATATATGCCGTCTCCAAGAACAATGTGCATCTTCCCAACCACATCTGACTTTACAAAACCGTCTTTTTTCTTCCACGGTTTTGGACGGCTTTGCAAAGCCTCAAGGGAAACAATCCCTTTCTTTTCCGCAAGCTCTGTCTGCCATTTTTTCATATGCTCTTCTATATCTTCCAATGACAGCTTTTCCGTATGATTTAACAAAATATCCCACTGATCCGGATAAGCATTCCAATTTTTGTCAACAAATGCACTGTTTCCGCTTTTCAATGCCTGTCCCTGTAACGGCAAAGCTATTAAATTCCCTATACTGCTTGCGACATCCTGTGATGGGTACATGCGATCGTAATAATGAAAGGATTTTAAATTAATCGATGCGGAGCCTTTATCCAGCAAAAGAAAGCCGAAATTTCTTGCCAGAGATGCCGGTACAGGTTTTTTGAAAAAAATCCATACATGTGCTCCTCTGCCTGATCTTGACCTCTCCACTAATGGTGTTATGCCGTTGCTTTCACATATGCGCCTTAAGGCATCGACCTCTTCATGCCATTCCTCATCATCATTGGCAAAATCCGTTTTTTCCGCGCCTTTTTCATGGTTGTCAAAATCAAAAACAAGAAAGCGGCATGTACCATCCGGAAGCAACGGATAGATGCCCAAGACATCCGCGCCATCTTCTCTGCTGCCAAGAAGATGCTCTATGATTTTTCTGGGCTCCAGTTTCGTCCACTCTCTATGCCCGCAGGCTTCACAGTTAATTTTTTCACCACGCTGTTTGGGGCATATTCGCTCCTTCCATCTATGATTGCATTGTGGAAAGTATCCGCCTTTTGTGCCTCTTTTCGCATATACGTCCGTCCTACCCCAAAACATTGCAAAATACTTATTTACCAGATCTTCGGTAATATATTTACTTAGGATGCGTTCGCCCTGATCCGGATCATACTCTTCATTTGTTTCAATCTTTTCTTCAAATAGATTTTCTGATTCATATGCAATGTTTGCCTTTTCCAGCTGCATTTTCAATCTTTTGTTTTCGTCCTGAAGATCTCGTACCAGCTTTCGGAGTGAATCCAAATTATATGCTTCTATGTTCATTTTTTATATTGCCTTTCTTGCTGTTTTATGTTTATTTTAAACACAATTTTTCCGGCATCATAAATTGCTATTACTTAGTATAATAACAAAAATATCCTCTTCTGCCAAACAGATGCTCAAAATTCATCTGCCTTTTTAAAGAGGATATTTCGCAAAAAGTAATTCGTTTATATTGTTAGTAAAGCATCAATTTCTTCAAAATCCAAAATACATTTCTCTCAATTTTTTATTCGCCATTACGCTTAAGTATCTCTTCATCGCCAACCGCCCTGCGTTATGCGTAACATTTTTGCTTGTGGTATCCCACCAGTGCTTTGCATGTTCAATAATCTTCCCTGCCTCTTTATTCTCCTCCGCCAGCTTTTCAAGCAGTCTTACCGCCGCAATATACCGCCTGTCCGAGCTGTTCTGCAAAAATTCATAAAACATACTGTGAAAGGAAAAAACTCTTTTATAAAAATCATTGATTTCTTCCAGAAGCCCGATTAAATCCCTCAGAAATCTCTCCTGGTCCTGACTCTCCCCTTCCAGCTCCTCCACAATCTTCTTATGCCGCTGTGACAGCTTTCGCAGCCACTCATCCATCTTTTCTGACAAAACTACTTCCTCGGATCCGTTCCACCAGAACGCACGGTCATCATCAGAAATGTAATAGTTTGGCTGTCCCTTCAATTCCTCCGGTGTATTCCAGAAAGCAAACACCCCGTCCTGGCGGAGAAACTCCACGGTTGTAAGCTCTTCAATCGGTTCTTCTATGGCTGCTTTTCTCTCTTCCATCAATTTATCAGATGCATACTGCGGCAGGACAGCATCTTTATAAGCCCTTTTATGTAAGTCCTTCCAAATAAGCCAGAAGTTCTCTTTTTGAATCTCGGACGCCAAATATACAAGCATATGCGCCGGGAGCGTCAATGATATCTGCGCAATGGCGCCTATATCTCCTTCCCGCATTCTCTCCCTTTGAGCTCGGCTGCATACGGCCAGTTCCCAGATATTTCGGCCCGGGTTTTCTTCCGCTTCTTTTCTTCTGTCAAAATACTGCTTCAGTAATTCTCTGCACCGATATATCATTTCCGGATACGAACCCGGCGCAATCTCCTCTTTTTGCAGACTTTCGGTTCCCTTTGTAATATAGAAGATATCCGCCAGCTCCGTTCCTCCAAGCCCCTGGTAAAGCGGTAATGGAATTGTATCCATGACATCATAGGATTTTGACGGATTATCAAAATCGTATTCCATTTGGCTCAGACAATATTTTTCAAAATACTCCCATAACTGAAATCTTTTTTTCAAAGAAAAATCTGTCCCCAATACATGATTGAGCCACCCAATATAAGGACTTGCTTCCACAATCTCTCCATTTATCTCGGCATACCCGATACCGTCATCATAAAGCTCATACAAAACATGAACTGCAGTCACTACATCACAAAATTCTCTTCCGCCGATTTTCCCGCAGAAGAAGTCGGTGCTCTCACTCTCATATCCCGCACTCTCCCAAGCGTCATCCTCAAAATAATTGAAATGAAAATACGCCTTTCCTTTCTCGCCAATCTCCACAGGCTTTATAAGCGTAATCTCCTTCCCATACATGCATACCTTATCAAGCTGCATCATGCCGCCGTAATTAAGAAGCTTTAACAGATTCTTTGTAAATTCTTTCTTTTTCTTATCGGAAATACTCATACTTCCGGTATAACCTCCAAATGTACCCATGCTTTCTCCCTTCCAGCACACCATTGCAGTATTTAAAATCCTAACAGCTCAAATCTCTTTCTGCGGTTTCCTAACAGAGAAGCATACCCGCTTATCTGTGTTCTGTCCTCTCTGACGCATACCCTTCTCACAATCCATTCCTTCACTTGCCTCTTGGTCAGCTCCGGAAAATATTCTGTCTCCTCATCCATAAGCCTTCTGAAGATTAACAGGCACTTCTGATATGGGAGCTCAGCACAATGCCCTATGAATTCCCTTACCATTTCCCTGTCCGCATAACGGCAGCCCCAGATATTCTCCATCTCCCAGAGAATATCTGCCAGGTACGCTTCCCCATCCATATTCCTCACCTCGGATTCGTCTATTTTTGCAAAGTTCTCTTTCCATTCCTCCAGATTCATCTGCATATCATTTGATAGATACAAATCCTGCGTGTCCCAAAATTCAAGGAATTCGTCCTCGTTGTCACGGAGGATCGCCTCATAAAATATTCGCTTTTTCTCCGGCTCTTTTTCTTCCGTTTCCTTCGCAGCTTCTTTCTGTGCCTCTTTCTTCTCTCTCGTTTCGATATCCTCATACCCTGTTATCTTCAAGGAGAACCATACCTCCCAGAACTCCTTTTGAAGAGCCCACGCATAGGCGGTCACAATGCAGGGCGGAAGATCATAAAGGGAAGCCTTTGCAATGCTGCCAAAATCATCCTCTCTCCGAGCAAGACATTCCCTTTCCGGCAGCTTCCTTTCCAACAGGTCTTTTAGAAATCCTCTTACCTTTTCTTCCTCTTCTCTCTCCAACAAGCCGCACAGAAGCTCATATACATAATACACTCTCTGCATCATGCCGGCTTCTTTAAGCTCCGACTTCTCTCCGTCAAAAAGCTTCTCCGGCTTATACGGAGACTTGTAAGAACAGGCCATGCATCCCGCAAACTGAGCCAATTCCATTTTTCCGTAGCCGAAGGGAAATTTGTCCCAGATACTTTCAGCGTCTATGTCCTCATATTTTCCGGTAGATTTGAGGAACAACAGCATATTCCATGCTTTTTCCCGATTTGGAAAGGTCAGCTTAATACCTGCCGTCCGCTCTATCATCAGCGCATAGCCATAGACACTGATTACCTGATCTTTCCTCATCAGGCAGCAAGGCTCTGTTGAATATGCCTCCTGCATTGTCATGATAAGATTCATGACCAGGCCAAACTCTTCATACCCCCTATCTTTCACATGAAGCTCGCAGGTATTCATATCATAAGTAGAAATCTCCCTCTTCCGTCTCTCAAAAACAGAATAGTCAAAGCTTAGGATTCCCCTGTCATCCGGTTCCGGTTCATGGACAACCGTGCATATTTTCCCGGCTATTTCTATCTCTTCCAGCTTTCGGATTCCGCATAGCCGGAAAAGCTTCCGCACATTTTCATTAAACTCCGCTCTTCGTCCTTCCGGAATACTGACTTTTCCCTCAATCCAATATCCGTTGTCCATAATCTTTCCTCCCTGCCATTTCCAATTATAAAAAACCCTTAAAATTATCCGATGCGTCTAAGATTTCCTTAATTCTCCAGATGGCGTAAGGGTATCTTATAGAATAATTTTAAGGGTTTTGCCGGATGTTTGTCATTAAACTATAAGTTTAATTTTATGCAGCGTTTAATTTTACAGCCTTTTTATAGTATGTACACATTCGAATATAAAACGGCCCCGTCAAGGCTTGTACAGGATACTTCTTACTTCCTATAATTATCGAATCCATAGGGAGCCCAAATAATGCTGATAAGGCATAGAGGTTGTCTATCGTCGGCATACTCTGCCCGTTCAGCCAGTGATAGATGCTCTGTACGCTGGCTAAATTCAAATACCTGCGTATGTCCTTTACTGTCAGCCTTCTCTCATCCATAAGCTGCCGTATGCGAATTCCGGTCGCTTTCATATCAATTGTTGGATACATTTCGCTGCTCCTTTCCATGACTTACCCACACACTATCTCTGATTGCCGCATTACAAAAACATTGCCATATGAATCGGCAAATGAATCACATTTTCTTTTTTCAAATAATCTTTTCCATTATGCAGCTGTGCGAGTGCTGCCATACTATAGTAAGGAATTCCAGAAGTACCAGAGTCAAAGTCCGCAGAAAATCCGTTATCATCTGGGAGAAAAGATTCGCATGAACATAATAATTCACAGTTTGGGACAGACCATCGAAACCATAAAAAATACTCATATCTTTAGAGTACCACTTGATTCCAGTTTCAATGGAATTAATTCACTCTCCTGATTGTCTGCCATTTTATGAAAATCATTAATCTTATAGCTTTTTCCCGCATCCCTTTCATCTTCCTGACAAAATTCTTCAACAGTAAAATCACGAATCGCTTCACCAAAGGATGCGAAATACCGGACTACATTTCCCAGTACTTCTTTGCTGTCTATAAAATCTTCCGGAAACACTCTTGATCGGAAGTAATCTTCTGCCGGATCACCAAAGTCAAGATATCGTTATTCAGGAACCAGTCTCTTACTAAAACTCCAAACTATCCGCATTGAGAAGGAAATATTTCATCCCCATAATCACAAATCCCTCATCACTTCTCCACGGCTTTTTTGTACCATTCACGATAACAATCTTCTTGAATGAATCTGGAATATTTCGAAGTGAATTAAGCTCTTGTATCTGCTTTTCCTCAGAAGCCATATCATAAGCTACCTGAATGTAATATCTCTGACTGCTCTGATTTACTACAAAATCAACCTCCAACTGCTTACGAATGGTTTTTCCTTCGCTACTCTTTGCATACACTTCTACAATACCAACATCCACATTATAACCTCGTACAAGTAACTCATTATAAACAATGTTCTCCATAATATGAGTAGGCTCCTGTTGTCTAAAGTTCAATCTGGCATTTCTAAGTCCTACATCCGTAAAGTAATACTTCAGATTTGCACCCACATATTTTCTACCTTTAATATCGTATCGACTGGCTTTAGAGATCAGAAAACTTTGTGTTAAATAATCAATATGGTTGGAAATAGTTTTGTTACTATAATTGATACCACATTCTGATTTGAATGTATGCGATATTTTCGTTGGATTTGTAGGCGCTCCTATGGCAGAAGCAAGTATATCCACTAAAGTTCCAATCTCATCCACATTCTGAATCTTATTTCGCTCAACTACATCCTTGAGATAAACATTTGCAAAAATATTTTTCAGATACTCTGCCTTTTGACGTTCCACTGAAAATTGTACCACTTGCGGAAGTCCGCCATATATCATATACTCATTCCACGCATCATCATAATCCCTGTCAAAAACTGCGTAAAATTCAGCAAAGGACAAAGGATAAATTCTAATTTCATCACCTCTGCCCCTAAACTCAGTTATAATATCGCTGGATAAAAATTTAGAGTTGCTTCCGGTTACATATACATCAATATTACTTATGCGAAGCAGACTGTTCAGTACTTCTTCAAATCTGGGCATAAACTGCACTTCATCCAAAAACAAATAATATTTCTCTTCGTCCTTCATTACATTCTTGATATACTGATAACATCTTTTTGGATCTCTCAACTCCTCATTTTCAATTCCATCTAGTGCTATCTCAATGATGTGGTTACTATCCACTCCACTTTCCAATAAATATTTCTTATATAGCACAAATAACAGGAAAGATTTTCCGCATCTTCTGATTCCCGTAATAATTTTGATCATTCCGTTATCTTTTCTTATTTTCAACTGTTCAAGATAAAAATCTCTTTTAATCTCCATGCTTTCGCTCCTTATTTTTGTGTATTAACACATTTTCAAGTAATATTATCGTATCACTAAATAATTTTTAAGTCAACATCAATTGCCATTTTATGTGTATTTACACAATTTTATGTATCAACAGGCAAACATATGGAAAAAGGATACCTACACATACCAATTAAAGCAGTACAGGAATCCTATTCTTAATTTTAGCATAGCAGAAATTAACCAATCTTCCCCAAAAAGTCTCCCCTAATCCTACATCGGCAGACTGTTTTCGACACACAACGCCCCATACCCCACCACCGGATTCGGATACTCCGAAAACGCCGGCAAAGCCCGCGCTCCTTTCTGCAGATACGCCTTTACCTTCTCCCCATACAAAAACGGATCATTCCCATCCGTAATCCCCCATTCCATCAGCAGCGCCGCCGCCCCTGTCACAAAAGGCGTGGCAAAGGAAGTCCCCGTCGCTTCCCCATAACCACCCCCAGGCACCGTAGTCATAATATCCACCCCCGGCGCCACCAGATCCGGCTTTCTAAGGCTTTCTCCCCCATCAGTCCCCCGCCCGGAAAAATCCGCATACGTCAGCGTCCGACTATTGTAAGCTCCCACCGCAATAATCTTCCTGGCCGTTGAAGGAATCGTAAGGGTCCCCACCGGCGTCGGATACAGAAAACGTGTCGCTCCATTTACCGCCGCACTGCTCGGCAGCCACAAATGATACTCCCCGTCCCGTACCTGCCCCGGAATCAAGGTAAAGGTCCAAATCCCCGAATCAATATAATCTCCCTTGGGAAGAAACTCAATATAAATCTCCTGCGAGGAACTGTAGGGCGTAGGCTCCCCATAGTACAAAAGAATCTCCGTATTCTCCATAGTAAACCGCTGAGGCCCCAGAATACTCTGTATAGGACCTGCGCGCCTTCCCCCCGGACTGGTCAGCATAATATCCGCCTCATCCAAATAGGACTTCCAAATCTGCACATTCAAAGCCGCCTCATACTCCCCAACGGCTAACGGACTCTCTATAGGCTTTCCTTTCTCCATTCGCCCGCTTGTATGTCCGGCCGCATAGCCCTCATTTCCCGTACCAATGCTGATGACAGACTTCCAGATATTCGCCATATCCGAAATATAGGTTTCCAAAAGAGACGTCCCGTTATGTGCGCCATAGGTATTGCCAAAGCTGATATTCACCGCCACCGGAAGTGCAAATTCCATAGCCTTACGCAGGCAATAATCAAGCCCCTGCATCAGCTCCGTTGTCCTTGGAAATGCCTCTGCTCTCGGAACTCCAAGCTTCACCACCAGAATTGAACTGCGGCTTGCCACTCCCCGGTAACGCCCGTTACTGGCCCTTCCGTTTCCGGCCACAATCCCCAGGACCCGGGTTCCGTGGCCGCTTGTATCCACACTAGGTACAAGCCCCCTTCCCCTTCCTTCATCATATTCTCTCAAAGCCTCATCAATCTGAGCCTTTGTGTACTCCGTTCCAATGAGATATCCCTCCGGCGGATTCCCGGGAATCGTCTGATCCCACAAAGCCAGAATCCGGCTGCTTCCGTCCTCGTTGCGAAAATCCGGGTGCGTGTAGTCCACCCCCTTATCTGTCAAGTGCCTGAGAGCAATTTTTTTATCTTTTGTAATTATTCAGCACCCCGTTTAGTGCATATTGATTTTTGTTCAAAACAGAGAAAATAAAATTTCTGTTTTACCATTACTTTATCACGAAAAGTGGATAACTTTTCAATATAACTGCCAAGTACTTTTGGCCTGTGGATTATGGCATCATCAATCCTTGATCACAGCCTAATAATGGACTATTTGTCAATTTTATCCGAGAGCTATCGGCAGTTAATCTCTGATTTTTTCTGGTTATCCACCGTCATTTTGACAGTACACCAAAACGATACGATTCGCTTTTTGGCTCATTTTCCGTTAAAATAGAAGTATCAAATTTTATCGGAAGAAGGTGGTCCGGTTGACAAACGATGAACTGATTAAACAGTTATTACAACAAAATGAAGCATTATCAACAACTATCGCTGCTCAGACTCAGTTGATTGCCCAACTCAATCAGACCATACAGGAACTGAAGGAACAGCTTAACAAGAATTCCAAAAACAGTTCCAAACCGCCATCCAGCGATGGCTTTAAAAAGCCTGCCCCAAAGAGTCTCCGGAAGCCATCCGGGAAAAAAGCTGGCGGGCAGAGCGGACACTAGGGAACACATCTGGCGGTGATAACAGCTCCGGACGAAATCGTCAGGCATATGCCATCCTCATGCGGAGGATGCCCGCACTATCAGATGTGTAAAGGCACCGCGTGCATCGCAGAAAAACGCCATGTGATTGATGCGGTTGTTACAGTCAATGTAACAGAACATCAGGCACTGGAACTTCCAATCTGTATGCTGCATGGGGACACCCGCAGAGGAGAATTCCCTTCTGATGTAAAAGCAACCGTACAGTATGGTGAAAACCTGCAGGCGCTATCTGTCGCATTAAACACCGTGGGTGCAGTCAGCATCAAACGCACTCATGAGATCCTTTCCGGAGTATTTAACATTCCGATTGCAACAGGAACGATCAGCAGCATGGTAAAAAGATGCGCTGACAGCCTGAGTGAAACAGTCGGTAAGATAAAGGATAAGATGATCGGTTCCTCACTTGGACATTTCGATGAAACCGGAACCAGAGTGGATAAAAAGCTCTGGTGGGTTCATGATGCCTCAAACTGTGAATATACCTATCTTGATATCAGTCCCAAACGTGGGACCGAAGGCATGGAGCAATGCGGTGTTCTCCCAGAATTCAGAGGGATTGCCATGCATGACTGCTGGGCTTCCTACTGGAATTATCCGGATATTCAGCATGCAGTCTGCTGTGCCCATCTTCTCCGTGAATTAACGGGGATTGATGAAAATCATCCGGATCAGAAGTGGGCATCTGCATTTATAGACCTTTTACTGGAAATGAAAAAGGCCAAAGAGAAAGCTGTAGAGAAGGGAAAGGACTCTCTGAGCTATTATCATTATCATAAGTTCGATAAGAAGTATGATGAACTTAT